>NZ_LYBV02000032.1 GCF_001660705.2 Saccharicrinis aurantiacus | reverse complement strand
CTATTTGATGATGCCTTCGTTGAAATTTATGGGAGATTGTACTCAAAGTAGAGCAAGCTATCACATAGCTTTGTGGGATAATTTTTTTTATGAGGGGGCGAAGTATTTATTGAGAGCCTTGTTTTTAAGGTAATCGTTTTAGAAAGCAAGCTGAGCCTAGCTTTTGTACTCCTAAGTATCAAGATCATTAGATAAAGGTTTAATTTTAAGGTCATCTAAGATAATTAAAAAAATATTTTTAGCAATATGAAGTTGTTCAACGTGCAATTGAAAATCTATAAGTATATCAAAGTACTTCAACTTATTTTAGGATGGGACATACATAAAAAAAGGGATATCAACCGTTGTTGTATCCCTTTTTCTTAACCTAAACCCTAATCTATGAAAAAAAACTTCTTATGTCTGTTTTGTGTGGTGAGTTTTAAATAATCGGAACGCTTTAGAAGCGCTCCGATTAATAACCTAAACCCTAACCTAATCTATGAAAAACTCTCTTGCTCTTCGATAAGCAATATTGCAAAGCCTGTGCCAAAATAATTCAATTCGGTACTTTTAGTATTCATTAACACTTATCGCTTTAATTCATATAATCGGCATTCCGTGTAGTATATCCTTATTCAAGTGTAAATAATAAAACAAAACAGGGTTTAATTTTGTATATTATGTATAAACGAGGGTGTTATGCTTAAATTAGTTTCAATAGTACTAATGGTTCAACTTGTTTTTCAAGTTAGCCTATCTCAAAAGATAGAGCACCGAGCGCACGATGAATTCTCAATAATAAAAGTAAAATCAGGCATTAAAGTTTTTATTACCCAAGCCGATACATTTAGCATTATAGTAAAATGTAACCGAAGCTCCATTCATCGCATCATCACCGAGCAAATTAATAACAGTCTTACTATTTATACCAAAGGAAAATACCGTTGGGGCAATAATGAATTGCGCGAAGTGCATATTACTGCTCCCTACTATCTGGCATTAACCGCCGAATCGGGCAGTGATATTACCAGTATGAATAGAATTGAAGGGGATATTGTTTTTATCAGAGCTTCAAGTGGTTCCGATGTTTATTGCAACCTATCCTATACCACCGCCAAAGTAAATGTTAAAAACGGAGCAAGCATAAGCCTAAGCGGTGCGGTTCGTAATTTAAATGTTAAAGCAGAATCATCAGGCCATGTATTCAATAAAAAGCTAATTGCCGAGTATGCCAACTTAAGTGTTGGACTAGGATCAGTAATTGAAGTATACGTATCCGATTGGTTAGTGGCAACCAGTAAAGGGGGCGAAATAAAATACAAAGGAGCTCCTAAAAATGTAGAAGTAGTAGCCTCTAATGGCGGCGATGTAATACGCTTCTAGTGAGTTGTAAATCATCCCTATAAATTGCTAAAAGCATTAAGCTTTTACTTTTATCAATCAATAAATCTTCATACTACATGCTTAAAAAAATTAAAAAATTAACTTTGTTGCTCAATTAAAAATCATAAAGTGTGCAAGATTATTTAGAGCATTTAAATGAGCCGCAAAGAGAGGCTGTAGTAAATACAAAAGGACCATCGTTGGTTATTGCCGGAGCAGGATCGGGTAAAACCCGAGTACTTACCTATCGTATTGCTCATTTATTAACACAAGGTGTTTATCCCTATAAAATATTGTCCTTAACCTTTACCAACAAAGCAGCGCGCGAAATGAAAGAACGTATTGCTAAAATTGTTGGCGAAGAAATAGCACGTAATCTTTGGATGGGTACTTTTCACTCTGTTTTTGCTCGCATACTGCGTTCAGAGGCCGATAAACTGGGTTACCCATCATCCTTCACTATTTATGATTCTGCCGATTCAAAAAGTTTAATTAAATCGATTATTAAATCGATGCGTTTAAACGAAAAAGAATATAAAGTAGCCAGTGTTTTGGGGCGTATTTCATCGGCAAAAAACGATTTGGTTACACCCAAGGCATATGCGCAAAGCAGCATCCGCATGAGCGAAGACCAGGCCAGTGGAAAAAGCATGATTTATGAGATTTATGCACGCTATATGCGCGAGTGTTACAAATCAGGCGTAATGGATTTCGACGATTTGTTGCTCAATACCAATATTCTGTTTCGCGATCATCCGGATGTATTAGAAAAGTATCAGAAGAAATTTGATTACGTTTTGGTTGATGAGTACCAGGATACCAACATATCGCAGTACATCATTATTAAAAAGTTAGTAGAGCAGCATAAAAATATTTGTGTTGTTGGCGATGATGCCCAAAGTATTTACAGCTTTAGAGGGGCTAAAATTGAGAATATTTTAAACTTCAGAAACGATTACCCAGGCTATAATGTATTTAAGTTAGAACAGAATTATCGTTCTACGCAAAATATTGTAGATGCTGCCAATAGTATCATCTCAAAAAACAAGAATCGTTTAGATAAAATCGTTTATTCAAAAAACGATGTGGGTAATAAAATCAGGATTCACAATGCCATTTCAGATATTGAAGAGGGCTTTATTGTGATGAAAGATATGAACGAGAAAAGAAAGTTAAAGAACTATGATTATAGCGACTTTGCCATTCTGTATCGTACCAATGCGCAGTCGCGTATATTTGAGGAAGCGCTGCGTAAAAATGCCATTCCGTATAAAATTTACGGAGGCTTAAGTTTTTATCAGCGTAAAGAAATTAAGGATCTTTTAGCTTACTGTAGGATGGCCGTTAATTCAGCCGATCAGGAAGCACTGAAGCGTATTATAAACTATCCAACCCGTGGAATTGGTAAAACTACCTTAGAGAAAGTTGAAGCAGCAGCTAACGAAGCGCAAGTTGGTATGTGGGATGTGATTTCTCGTCCTGATTACTTGGCTAAATTATTTAATGCAGGTACCCAACGTAAGTTAACTTCTTTTGCAGGGATGATTCAAGGCTTTAAGGCCAGCATTAATCAGCTCTCAGCCTACGACTTAGTAAGCGAAATTTTGGCACAAAGTGGCATGAAATCAGATTTGTTTCAGGAACGAACCCCTGAAGCATTATCGCGCCAAGAAAATATACAGGAACTTTTAAATGGTATACAAGAATTTACCACCTCTCGCATTGAAGAAGGTGGCGAAACGGGACTGGTTAATTTCTTAGAAGAAGTTTCGCTATTAACCGATCAGGATAGTGATTCAGAAGACGATTTTAATAAAGTTACCATGATGACCATCCACTCCAGTAAAGGTTTAGAATTTAAAAACGTTTACGTAGTGGGAGTAGAAGAAGGTTTATTTCCTTCGAAAAGAACACTCGATAGTGAGCAAGCCATTGAAGAAGAGCGTCGTTTGTTTTATGTAGCGATTACTCGTGCCGAGGACAATGCTGTGATTTCTTTTGCGCGTACCCGTTATCAGTATGGCGAGTCATCATTCACCCGCCCAAGTAGATTTGTGGCTGAAATTGATGAGCAGTATGTTGAGTATATGGGCGATCAGGTGAAGATACCATCAAATCCAAACGGATTTTCTCAAAATCAACAATTTAAACGTACCTTCCAAAAAACCGAAACACCCAATAAACCAGGCTATAATTTCAGTAAAAAAGTGGGGCAGAGACCCGCTTCGGAACCGGCACAAGCTAAAGGTAGTTTTTCAGGAACAACAGTGGGAGGGCTTAAAGAAGGTAGTCTTGTGGAACACATTCGTTTCGGTAGAGGAAAGATTGTTGCCATAGAAGGAAATCCACCAAATACCAAAGCAACAGTTGAGTTTGAAAATGCGGGCATTAAACAATTATTGCTCAAATTTGCCAAACTTAAAATTTTGGCTTAGTTTTGTAAGTATAGTACTGCAATAAAAACTCGTAGATACTTCACAATAGAGATTGAGATTAATAAAATATCTCCCCAAGTCAATCGATTTTTAGATTTATGGAATATAATTCAACCAGAAAGAAATTGCTTCTACCTGAATATGGTCGTCATATTCAAAAAATGGTTAACCACTGCGTTAGCATTGAAGATGTTGAGGAACGTACAAAATGCGCTCACTCTATAATAGGGAACATGGGAAATATGTTTCCACACTTACGTGATGTGAATGACTTTAAGCATAAGCTTTGGGATCATTTGGCCATCATGTCTGATTTTAAATTAAATATTGAAACACCATTTCCATTACCAGCTGTTGAAACATTAAATGAGCGTCCGAAAAAAATGCCATATAATACGCAACGCATCCGTTATAAGCACTATGGTAGAACTATAGAGCAAATGATTGATAAGGCAGTTCAAATGGAAGATGGCGAGCATAAGCAGCATTTAATTTTGCTCATTGCCAATAACATGAAGAAATCACTTCTGTTGTGGAATAAAGATTTTCCGGGCGATGCACGTGTTTTTGAAGATATGCGCAAGCTATCAGGAGGTAAGTTAGAAATCAGTCCTGATTTAAAAATTCCTGAGCAACGCGAACATACCAATAGATCAAATAGTAACCGTACTAATAAAGGTCCACACCAAAGTCACGGTCAACGTAATAACAATAATCGCAACAACAACAACAATAATAATAAGCGTCCGTTTAAAGGTAACGACAACCGTAAAAAGTAGACGGCTCATTATTTAAATTACCCACCATAAATGCATTGTTTCGAAATTGAAGGAGGACATAAGCTTAAGGGCGATATTACTCCACAAGGGGCTAAAAATGAAGCCTTACAGGTTATTTGTGCAACCGTACTTTCTCCAGAAGAAATTACAATTTCAAATATCCCAGATATAGTTGATATCAACAATCTTATAGATTTACTGGAAGATATTGGTGTGAAAATCAATAGAATTAGTAGAGATGTTTGCTCTTTTAAAGCAGATAAGATTGATTTAGACTATTTACAAACCATAGAATTCCGTAAAAAAGCATCTTCATTGCGAGGATCAATTATGATAATGGGGCCTTTATTGGCACGTTATGGTAAAGCTTATTTTCCAAAGCCAGGGGGCGATAAAATTGGTCGTCGTAGATTAGACACCCACTTCATTGGATTTGAGAAATTAGGTGCAAGCTTTCATTACAATCCAAACGAAATTTTCTATAGCCTAGAAGCCAAAGAGCTGAAAGGAACCTATATGCTTTTAGATGAAGCGTCGGTAACCGGAACCGCAAACGTGGTTATGGCTGCTGTTTTAGCTAAAGGTAAAACCACCATTTATAATGCAGCATGCGAGCCGTATTTACAACAGCTTTGTAAGATGCTAGTTAGTATGGGTGCAAAAATTACGGGTATCGGATCAAATCTACTGTATATTGATGGAGTAGAATCATTGGGTTCTTGTGAGCATCGTATTTTACCTGATATGATTGAAATTGGTAGTTTCATAGGAATGGCTGCCATGACAGGTTCTGAGATTACCATTAAAGATTGTGCTTACGATGAGCTAGGGATTATTCCTGAGGCATTCAAAAGAATGGGAATTAAGTTAGAACGCCGAGGTGATGATATTTATATCCCAGAGCAAGATACTTACGAAATAGAGACCTTTATTGATGGTTCTATTATGACGATAGCTGATGCTCCTTGGCCTGGTTTAACACCCGATTTATTAAGTATATTCTTAGTAATTGCCACTCAAGCCAAAGGAAGTGTTTTAATACACCAAAAAATGTTTGAGAGTCGTCTTTTCTTCGTAGATAAATTGATTGACATGGGTGCTCGTATCATTTTGTGTGATCCGCATAGAGCCACTGTAATTGGTTTAAATAAAGAAACCGCTTTAAGAGGAACAACGTTAACTTCTCCGGATATTAGAGCAGGGGTTGCTTTGTTAATTGCAGCACTATCCGCAAATGGGAAAAGTACAATTCAAAACATCAATCAAATTGATAGAGGATATCAGAATATAGATGTTCGTTTACAGAAATTAGGAGCCAAAATAAAAAGGGTTCAAGCGCAGTAAACGATAAAAGAAAAATATTTAGAAAGAGCTATTCGTAATGAGTAGCTCTTTTTTTTGCCTTATTTTTTAGCTAAAGGACAATTTTGGCAGATGTCAATTTGTGATTGCGCAGTTAGTAATTGCTTTTTGAATTGTTGAGAAGCCTTGCTATTATTTATTTCAGATAAATTGGATTGATATACATTTCCAAAATTGTAGTCAGCATCCTTATCAAAACAACAAGGAATTACATTCCCATCCCATGTGATTACTGATGAGGACCAAGCTTTCCAACATTTGTTTTTGTAAGATCCCTTTATTTTCAGGCTCTCTTTCTCATCAAGTTCATACCTTGAATATTTATTTAAGGTGGTAAGTCTGTTTTCTGCATTAGGAGAATCGTAAACTTGGGCCGATTTTAAATCTATTTTGTCTATACCTAAATCGTTAGCTAGTTTTATAAAGTCGTTTATCTGGTGCTCATTGTACTTGAATACCAAGAATTGTGCAGTTAATATGGGGTAGTTACTCTTTTGTTCTTGTTTTGCCTTTACAAGCGCTTTAGTACCTTCAATAACTTTATTCAGCTGACCATTAATTCTGTATTTTGAATATACTTCTTGAGTAGCCCCATCAAACGAGATTATTAAAGAGTCAAGTCCGCTAGCAATGGTTTTGTTGGCGCGTTCTGTATCTAAATACTGACCATTGGTTGAGGTTGAAACCACCAAGTTGGCTTTTTTAGCTAAGGTAACCAGTTTGAAAAAATTAGGATGCATATATGGTTCTCCCTGAAAATAGAGGTTTAAATGCCATACCTCTTTATTGATATGCTTTAATAATTCAGAAAATTGAGGGGTACTAATGGTGCCTTTGGGGCGCTTTAAAATACCTAAACCAGTGGGGCATTCGGGGCATTTTAGGTTACAAATACTTATGGGTTCAATACTAATAGCCATTGCTTTAGTACGAAGGAGTGGTGTTTTAAATATAGTACTGAGTAGGTAGGAGAATTTCAAGTGCAAAATATTGATGAATCTTGCACTCGAAATAGTTCTTACATAAGAAGCAAGTATAGCAAAGTTTGCTATAAGCTGCTTTTTAGTTGTTGAGTATGTTGAAAATTTTATCAAAGTTTGGCGCTAAAATTATTTCAGTTCGTCTATTCCTTCTTCTAGCTTCCGGCGTGTTGTCTGTGTCAATAGGCACAAATTCACCTCTACCTGCTGCTGTTATTCTGTTAGGACTAACGGATGAATTATTAATGATAATGCGAGAAACGGAAGTTGCTCTCTTTACACTTAAATCCCAGTTATCTAAAAGTACTGTACTTTTATAAGGAACATTATCAGTATGACCTTCAACCATGATGTAAATATCAGTTTTATTTTCGAGAACCTTCCCAATTTTTTGAATGGCACTTTTACCTGCAGAACTCACAGAGTAGCTTCCTGATTGGAATAATAGTTTTTCTTCCATCGATACGTATACTTTACCATCTTTGGTATATACCGAGAGTTCATCGTCTCCAAAGTCGGTTAAGGCACTTGCGATTGAATTACGTAAAGCATTCATGGCAGAATCTTTTTCGTTTAGGATTGCCTCTAATTCAACTAATCTTTTGTTTCGGGCTTCTAATTCTTTTTCGGCATTAGCTAATTGCTCTGTAGCAAATATTAAATCTTGCTGCTTTGACGCCAATTCTCGTTCAGCTCTCAATAGTTCATCTTCACGTTTTTGTAATTGTTCATGTAAATTCTGAACATGGGCTAATAGTTCACTCGATTGTGTTGTTGTATTCCCTCCAAATCGTTTTAATAATTCAGCATATTCATTAGCCAGCTCTTTGTTTCTTTTTTTTAGTGTCCAATTACTTTTGGCCAATCGCATGGTGTCTTGCGTTAAAAGTTCCACATCTTTTTTTAAACGTTCGGCTTCCGCTTTTAACTCGTTATTATCAACAATTAAATCTTCGTTTTCATTTTTTAATTGCTTTGCTGCAATGGCATCTTCTTCCCCTTGTGATTTAACATCCTGAAATTGCTTCAATGGCACGCATGCTGAAAATAGGGCTAGTATAAGTCCAGCATAAATAATTAGTTTATTCATAATTAATAAGAATTATTAGGTGTAACCGTAGGATAATACAAGTCATTGTATCAAACTGAAATTACATGTGTGTTCGTTTTTGTTTCTCTCTCTAAAAACAGAATCCAAATATGATAATTAAATAATTACCTTGAAATAAATATTGGTAAATATTCCTTCGAGTTCATTATTAAATGTCTACGCTTTTTAATATGGATGTATTACAATCCGTGAAAACAGGAATTAATGTTATAACGGTTTCTTATCAATCTATTTTTCTTCTTTCAAGTTAAATAGATGAAGTATTGTCATAGCCATAGAAATCTTGTTTTACTAAACCGAAAATACAAATAGATATAATTATAAGTTTAACCTCAATGTAATTTTGTATTCGCATTAAACCTTATGGGTAATTCATTATATTTGCACTCTGTAAAAAAATATACCGCATTAAGAGGAATGAACGATAAGGTGAATAAATTACTTCCATTGATTGATAGCCCTGAGGATTTGAAGAAAGTCGATGAACAAGACTTAGCTCAGGTGTGTGATGAATTGCGAGATTTCATAATTGATGCGGTTTCTTGTAATCCAGGTCATTTTGGTGCTAGCCTTGGTGTTGTTGAATTAACAGTAGCCTTGCAATATGTATTTAATACACCAGAAGATAAGATTATATGGGATGTGGGGCATCAGGCCTACGGACATAAAATTCTTACCGGACGTAAAGATCAATTCCATACCAATAGAAAGTATAAGGGGTTAAGTGGATTCCCGAATATTAACGAAAGTGAATTTGATGCTTTCGGGGTTGG
Source organism: Saccharicrinis aurantiacus (assembly GCF_001660705.2). GTDB lineage: Bacteria > Bacteroidota > Bacteroidia > Bacteroidales > Marinilabiliaceae > Saccharicrinis > Saccharicrinis aurantiacus. Next base: position 162,244 of record NZ_LYBV02000032.1, on the reverse strand, counting down.
TCATTCATCTACATCAATATCAGCAGCCTTGGGTATGGCTATTGCCGCTCAGCAAATGGGAAAAACAAAACAGCAGTCGATAGCTGTTATTGGAGATGGCAGCATGACCGGTGGTCAGGCCTTTGAGGGCTTAAATAATTTGAGTACAACCAAAGCAAATATGCTGATTGTGCTTAATGATAATAATATGGCCATCGATCCTGCGGTTGGAGGTTTAAGTGATTACCTTGTTGATATCAGTACTTCTCATACCTATAATAAAATTAGGAAAGAGATGATGAAGGGCATTGAAAAGCTAACAGGGCCCAATGCGCAAGATAAAATTGTTGCCATCAACAACAGTATCAAATCCCTATTAACAAAGCAATCTAATATATTCGAAGGTTTAAATATTCGTTATTTCGGACCCGTGGATGGCCATGATATTAACCACCTTGTTAAAGTACTGAAAGATTTAAAAGATATTCCCGGACCAAAGGTTCTTCATTGTATAACCAAAAAAGGGAAGGGTTTTAAATTAGCTGAAGAAAATCAAACAGCTTGGCATGCTACAGGCGCTAAGTTTGATAAAACCACAGGAAAGAAGACTGAACCAGAATCAACTAAGCCACGACCACCAAAATATCAAGAAGTATTTGGCCAGACCATTGTAGAGTTGGCTAAGAAGAACGAAAAAATTGTTGGTGTTACACCTGCAATGCCATCTGGTTGTTCTTTAAATATAATGATGGATGAAATGCCTGATAGGGCTTTTGACGTTGGTATAGCTGAGCAACATGCGGTTACTTTTTCAGCAGGAATGGCTATATCTGGTTTAATGCCTTTTTGTAATATCTATTCAACATTTATGCAGCGTGCCTATGATCAGGTAATTCATGATGTTGCCATACAGAATTTGAATGTGGTATTTTGTTTAGATAGAGGAGGTTTAGTGGGTGCTGATGGGGCTACGCATCATGGAGTATATGATCTTAGTTTCTTTAGGCCTATACCGAATATGACAATAAGCTCACCTCGTAATGAATCAGAGTTGCGAAACTTAATGTATACAGCTCAGCTCCCAAATAAAGGACCATTTGTTATTAGATATCCTAGGGGCCTAGGTATTACAATTGATTGGAAGACTCCTATGCAAGAAATTGAAATTGGCAGGGGCGAGGTTCTAAAGGAAGGTAGTGATATTGCTTTTGTAACATTAGGTCCAATTACTAACAAGGCATTTCAGGTTTGTGAAAAATTGGAGCATGAAGGTTATTCTGCCGCTTTATATGATTTGCGATTTGTTAAGCCTTTAGATGAGGAGCTTCTTCATAGCTTATTCCGCACCCATACAAAAGTAATTACTGTTGAGGATAATTCTGTAATTGGAGGAGTAGGAACTGCAGTAATTGAATTTATGGTTGAAAATGGATATCATGCTACAGTTAAAAAAATGGGTATTCCAGATTTGTTTGTAGATCATGGTACTCAAACTGAGCTATATGCAGAATGTGGCCTTGATAAAAAAACTATGCTTAAAAATGCATTAGAGATGCTTCAATAATATTATTATATGAGAGTAACGATATTAATATTACTTATGGTTGCCTCATATTCTAATTTATTGTCACAACAGGTGCGCATCACAAATAGTGAAGAGCAGGTAATTCCTTACGTTGTCGTTTATAATCAATCCAAAAATATTCACGTATTAGGTAACGAAGAAGGGATCTGTAACCTGTCATCCTTCTCACTTAATGAAGCTATTTTCTTTCAGCATCCAAGTTATCATATCAAGGAATATTCTTCATTATCAGAAATAGGCTCTACAGTAATACTAGAAGAAAAGGTTATTGTTATGGATGAGCTGGTTATTTCTGCTACCCGTGGTCAAAACACAACAGAAACAATACCATATTATCTTAAAAGCTTGCATACCGGTAGTATAGAATATAAAAATGCACCTACTGCTGCCGATATCCTTGTAAAGACTGGTCATATTGCTGTTCAGAAAACTCAAAGTGGTGGTGGAAGCCCTATTATTAGAGGTTTTGAAGCTAATAGAATATTACTTGTGGTTGACGGTATACGTATGAATAATGCCATTTATAGAAGTGGCCATTTGCAGAATAGTATTACCATTGATCCTAACATTTTACAAAGTACTGAGGTCATTTTTGGGCCGTCATCGGTTATGTACGGAAGTGATGCTCTAGGTGGAGTAATTCATTACATTTCAAAGAATCCTCGTTTCTCAATTGATGATAAGCTAAATTCTGAAGCCCAATTTAGTATACAGGGCATGAGTGCAAGTAACTCTATGCGCTCAAATTTTAACTATAGTGTAGGTGGTAAAAAATGGGCATCATTAACAAGTATCTCCTATAGTAATTTTGGAGATATTAAGATGGGAGAGAACAGGTCTTCTGATATAACGCCTTCTGACTGGGGAAAAGTATACCATTATGCAGATGTTGAAAATGGAAAGGACATTATGCTACCCAATAGCGATCCAAATGTGCAACGAAGAACAGGATATACACAATACGATATCATGCAAAAGGTACGGTATAAGGCATCTATTCATCATGAGCTCGGACTAAATTTTCAGTACTCCAACTCATCTAATATAAATCGTTTCGATCAGTTAATACGTTATAATGACGACAATACATTGAAGTATGCCGATTTTTATTACGGACCTCAAAAACGTTTATTAGCAGCTATCAATAGTAAGTATAGCAAAGAATGTGTTTTGTTTAATTCGGTTAACACAATTGCAGCTTATCAAAATATAAAAGAGGATCGTCATAGTCGTAAATTCAACGACTTAGAACAATTAAACCAGCTTGAGACAGTTGATGTATTAAGTTTAAATATTGATTTTGAGAAAGACTTTACCCTCACTACTAAATTAAATTATGGTTTAGAGTACACCTATAATAATGTTAATTCAAAAGCAGATTATACAATTGATGGAAATTTTAGCGGGATAGCTCCTACGCGTTACCCTAATGGAGGTTCTCATACGTCTTCAATATCAGTATATACAAATTATAATAGTCAACTGAATGATCTATTATCTTTAAACGCTGGATTCAGATATGGGTATTATTTCTATAATTCCGTATTTAATGCAAATGATTTTTTTACACCACCAGTAAATGAGTTTAAAACATCCAATGGTGCACCCTCAGCTAGTATAGGCTTGGTTCTTAAACCAGGTTTGGGATGGCGATTTAACGGAAATGTAACCACAGGCTTTAGGGTTCCAAATGTTGATGATTATGGTAAAATTAGGGCTAAGAATTCTGAGATATCCTTGCCTAATACTGCAATTGATCCCGAGAAGGCCGTTAATTTTGAACTTTCAGCAACAAAGGTATTTGGTAATGATATTGCTTCTGTTAATGTAACTTACTTTCATACGATTTTGCGCGATGCCATATTACGCACCAATCTTACTATTAATGGGAAAGATTCTATTTTATACGATGGTGACTGGTACCGAATGGTAACAAACGACAATGTTGACAAGGCTTTAATAAAAGGACTTAGTGCCGCTTTTCAGGTGCAACCACTTTTTAATACTAAAATTAGTGGTACTTATAATTATACTGTAGGCAGGAGTTTATCAACAGATGAGCCAATGGGGCATATACCACCAATGTTCGGAAGGATTGGGGCAGAGTATAAGTATAAAAAGTTGGTTTCAGAGCTTTATATAAATTATCAAGCCACAAAGAAACTTGAGGATATGTCACCATATGGTGAAGATAATGATGATGCTGCCGCAGATATTGGTTTTCCATCGTGGCAAACTTTAAATATTGCTTTCCAATACCCAATAATAGATCAAATTTATATTCAGGCCTCGGTTGAGAATATTTTAGATAAACATTATAAAAGTTTTGCTTCCCCCATAAGTTCTCCCGGATGTAATGTAATAATTAGCCTAGTAGGCACGCTGTAAGCCTCATTAATCAGGGCTTGTAAGTAAAATGGAACTTATTTACTTATCAATATTCCCCTATACAAGAATTAACAATAACAGTAAAATCTTACGGTTCTTAACATTAAAACTATTAAAGTACTATTATGTGTTAATATACAGTCTTGTTGTTAATATAAATTTCAAATGTTAACCTAATGTTAACTTAATGTATCTCTTTTGTTAATTCGGCATGATTTAATGTTACCCTCTTAAAGAAACTTAAAACAGATGGCTGAGACCCCCCTAATTTATATACGCTCCCACAAAAAACATATACTTTTACAACGGAAATAAGATCAAACCACATATTGTTGAAAAAAATAAAGATAAAAATATGAAAAAAGGATTATTAAGAGGTATCGCATTGGGAGTAATGTTAACCTTAGTATTAAGCGTAAGTGCACAAGAATCTATTGTAAAAGTAAACAAGTATTTAAATTCAGATTATTCAGTTGTATCTGTTGCAAATCCTACTCAGAAGTCAGCTCGTCTAGTAATTAAAGATTCTGAAGGTGAAGTTGTAATGAAAAAGAGTATTACACGTGCCGCTTTTTCTCAAGAAATAATTGATTTAAGCAATTTAAACGACGGAAAGTATACTGCAGTATTATCAAATAAAAATGAAGAACTTGTTGAAGAGCAATTTGCTTTAATCAATAACGAGGTATCTGATGCTACAATAATGTCAGCTGAAGAACTAAAAGCTTTCTTTCGTCTAAATGATAATATCTTATATGTAAGCCATATTGCTTTTGGTGCTAACAACTTCGGTATTTCAATTGAAGATGCTATTGGCGATCAAATTTTCAAGAAAGGATTTGAAGGTAATTCAACTTACTCAGGTAAATTTGATATCTCAGCACTTCCTAATGGAGAATATAGCGTTAAAATTAAGTCTGGTAAGAAGCACTATAGTTACGTGTTCAAAAAGTAATTAGAATAGATTCTACCTAGGTAGATATAAACTATATAAATGCGCAACCTTGTTAGAGGTTGCGCATTTTTTTTGCTATTGATCTTACTTGTCTTGTCTTGTCTTGTCTTGTCTTGTCTTGTTTAATCCCTTTTTTATTTTCAATTGATATTTCAGTGCTCTAATGCTGAAACAGCTTTTAACATATCCCTCTTTCGCATATGCTTAATTAACAAATCTCATCCTGCTTTTCTATTTTCTGTTAAAATAATGGCCTCTTGTTAAGGAAAATACCTAATGTTAATTTAAGATTAACTAAATGTTATCTAATCATTACCAGAAGACCTTGTTTTGCTATTCTATTAAAGAAACTTAAATCGTATGTCTGCAACTACCTGATTTTGATCCCTCTTCGAAGATAATGCCTAGTTTTACAAAGTCAAAAGGATATAAGCTATCTGATTGGCTGATCGTTAAAGTAGAAATATAAAATTATAAAATATGAAAAATGGATTATTAAAAGGTATCGCATTGGGAGTAATGTTAGCCTTTGGTTTAGTAGTTAGTGCACAAGAAGAGCAACAAGAAGCTGTTGTAAAAGTATTTAAATATTTAGATACAGATTACTCGGTTGCTTCTATTTCAAATCCAACAAATAAGTCAGCCCGTTTGATCATTAAAGATCAAGATGGAGAAGTAGTAATTAAAAAATCAATTAGTAAAGATTCTTATTCGCAAGAAATTCTTGATTTAACTAATCTTAATGATGGTAAATATACTGCCATTTTAAGAGCTAAAGATTTGGAGCCGGTAAAGGAAAAATTTGCTTTAATTAATAACAAAGTTACTGATGCTACAATTATGTCAGCTGAGGAATTGAGAGCTTTCTTTCGTCTTAACGACAATATCTTATATGTAAGTCATATTGCATTTGGAGCTAATAACTTTGGTATCTCAATTGAAGATGCAATTGGTGATGAAGTGTTTGAACAAGGTTATGAGGGCAACAACACTTTCTCAGGTAAATTTGATATTTCAGCACTACCTAATGGAGATTATAGTGTAAAGATTAAATCAGGAGAAGAACAATATAGCTATGTATTTAGCAAATAATCTTATTGATTAAGGTATAAAAAAACGGGTGCGATTCGTATGAATCGCACCCGTTTTTTTTATATGTTCCTTATTGTATTTAATACCTATCCACAATGAAGAATTTATTCTAGAATTGTTTAATTCCAATAATGCTTCTAACATCTTTTAATGTCTTTTGAGCACTTTCTCTGGCCTTATCTCTACCCATCGCTACTACTTTGCTTAAGTAAGCTTCATCTGCCTTGATTGCCTCAATTTTCTCACGTATTGGTGCATTGAATTTAATGATATCCTCAGCCAACTGCTTTTTCATATCGCCATAGCGTATTTCACACGAAGCATATTTATCTCTGAAGTACTGTACAGTATCTGGAGTAGAAACTACCTCCATCAGCGTTATTAAATTTTGAACAGGTTCAGTTAAAGGGGAATTCATTTCAGTAGGACCACTATCAGTAACGGCACGCATTACCTTTTTTTGGATTGCTTTAGCTTCATCAGCCAAGTAAATACCATTTCCCTCTGATTTACCCATTTTACCACTTCCATCTAATCCTGGAATTTTAACTAAAGCTTCGCCATAATTAAATGATTGAGGAATGGTAAAATAATCTGTTTTATAAATATGATTAAAACGACCTGCAAACTTGCGTGTCATTTCAAGGTTTTGCTCTTGATCTTTACCTACTGGCACCTTATCTGCATTGTGCATAATAATGTCAGAAGCCATTAAAACAGGGTAAGTTAATAAGCCCGCATTTACATTCTCAGGTTGTTGACGGGCTTTATCTTTAAAAGAAGTAGTTCGCTCTAACTCGCCTAAGTATGCGTTCATGCTCATTAATAAACTCAGCTCAGCAACCTCGGGTACATCACTCTGTATATAGATTGTTGATTTTTCAGGATCTAAACCACAAGCCAAATATTCAGCCAATACCTGACGTACATTATTATGCAAATTTTCAGGTGTTGGATGCGTAGTTAACGAATGATAATCTGCTATGAAAAAATAACAGTTATACTCCTCTTGCATGCGCAAGAAATTTTTAACGGCACCAAAATAATTTCCTAAGTGTAAGTTTCCTGTGGGACGAATTCCACTAACTACTTTTTGCATAATATGTCTGTTTATCTGATTCTAATTTATTGAGAGCACAAAAATCGCATTTTTTTCTGAAACGTAGCTTCAGCAAATAGAATATTTTATGCCCTTTTTTGTTTATAGTTGCTCTGTAACTGTAATTTGACGTGTAAAATCGTCGTTAACTAGTATTTTTACATCGTATCTATCCGGAGGTAATAAAGTATCTATTTTTTCTGGCCACTCGATAAAGCAATAAGAGTCGGAGTAGAAATAATCTTCACATCCCATGTCTAATGCCTCTTCTTGTTCTTTGATTCTATAAAAATCGAAGTGATATACATTGTCGCCTGCCTCAGTATCGTACTCGTTTACTATGGAAAATGTTGGACTATTCACCACATCAATCACCTTTAGTTGCTGGCATAAAGCGGTTATAAAAGTAGTTTTACCAGCTCCCATTGAACCGTAAAAACAAAATACAGCAGGTTTATTGTATTTGTTTAAAAACTGTGCGGCTACTTCATCAATAGTTTCTATCGATTGAATAGTAAATGTTTGCATAATTAATTATTCTTTGGAGATATAACAGCATAAGGAATAAGCATCTCTTCCATTGAAACACCACCATGCTGAAAGGTATCTTTATAATAACTTACGTAATGATTATAATTATTTGGATAGGCAAAAAAGTCATCGTTACACGTAAATACATAACTTGTAGATACATTTGATTTTGGTAACATCACCTCTTCTGGTTTTGTTATTTCAAACACCTCTTTTGCCTTGTAGTCTAAATTTTTTCCTTGTTTGTAGCGCAAATTTAAGCTGATATTTTTATCTCCAACAACTTTTACTGGATTTTTCACTCTAATGGTTCCGTGGTCAGTGGTTATAATCACTTTTACATTTTCGTCTTCTAGCTTATCTAATAATAACTTCATTACGGAATGCGAAAACCATGATTTTGAAAGAGATCGATAGGCAGACTCATCACTTGCTAGTTCTTTAATCATTTTACTTTCAGTACGAGCATGTGAAAGCATATCAACAAAGTTGAAAACAACTACAGAAAGATCATTAGTGATCATTTTATTATAATTATCGAGTAACTCTTTCCCTGAATCGGTATTTGTTACTTTGTGATAATAATGACTATATGATTTTCTGAATCTGTCAAAGAAGGTTTTTACCAACTCATCTTCAAACTGATTTTTGCTGCCTTCTTCATTTTCATCTAACCAATATTGCGGATACAATTGTTTTATTTGAGCAGGCATAAGGCCCGAAAACAAACTATTGCGCGCATATTGTGTAGCTGTTGGAAGAATACTACTGTAGATTTCTTCGCTATCAACTCGGTAACTTTCCGAGATATTTTGACGGATTGTAACCCATTGGTCATATCTGAAGTTGTCAATTACTAACATTACTACCTTCTCACCATTTTCGAGCATAGGCAGCACCTTAGACTTCATAAGTTGGTGCGACATGAGAGGAGCGTCATCATCTGTGCCTTTAATCCAATCGTGATAATTCTTTTTTACAAATTTGGTAAAAGCATGGTTGGCTTCAGTTTTCTGCATTTTGAGCACCTCATCCATCTCGCCTTTGGTTTCTTCAAGTTCAATTTCCCAATTTACAAGTTGTTTGTATACATCAGACCAATCGTTAAAGTTATACGATTCGTTAATCTTTAACCCAATTTTACCAAATTCACTTTGATAACTATGTGTTGTTTTTTCAGCAACTAATCTACGCTGATCAACATGTTTTTTTATGGTTAATAGTATTTGAGTTGGGTTAACTGGTTTTATTAAGTAATCAGCAATTCTGCTACCAATTGCCTGATCCATAATATCCTCTTCTTCGCTTTTGGTAATCATTACCACAGGAACTGTTGGCAATATATTTTTCAGCTGGTTTAATACCTCTAGGCCACTTAATCCGGGCATGTTTTCATCTAAAAAAACAATGTCAAATTGAATTTCTTCAACCATATCCAAGGCGTCTTGTCCGTTGGTGGCTGTATCAACATCAAATCCCTTTTCCTTCAAATAAAAGATATGCGATTTTAATAGTTCTATTTCATCATCAACCCATAAAATGCGCACGTTTTTAGCTTCAACCATATCTATTATTTTTTAGTAGTTCGATTTGTAAAATTGTTGGTATTCTTCAATAGATTCTTTGTTCTTGATATTATTTAAATTGATATCGGTAATCGACCACAAATAATGCTCCACTCTCCTGATATCGCGCATTAAAAAGTCGTTTAAATTCACCTTTTGTATATAATCTTCTGCTAACTTACTATTTGTAAAGCCTGCTATTTTTACAAAAAAGTAAGAGCCTGCTATTTCTCCTGATGTAACAGTATATTCCGTTCCAAAAGTTGTTTTGGTATAGTTAGTAAATACCGTTGATAATCGTGTGGTATTAATACGACCTTTTTTAAACAACACGTATGCGTTATGCGCACCTTCACCTACAACAAAGGTTTCTGGAGCAGCTTCAGCTATTGGACTTTCTGTTTCTACCACCTTATTAACGGTATCCTCAGTTGTTGATTCTGGTGCTACAGTGTTTTCAGCAGGCTTATTTGTTTCTTCGATAGCAACTGGAGGAGCAATAACTTCCGTTTCTTTTTGTGGCTCTTTTTGTACTTCAGTTGTTACGTCAGAAGCTTTTGCTTCTTCTTTTATTGCATTATTATTGTACTGTATTGTATTATTCGTCTCATTGTTGTTAGTAGAAATATTCTCCTCTTTATTTATTGGAGCAACTACTTTTTCTTCTACATCTTTAGTTGGAGCTTCTTCTTCATCAGTTGAAATAAGTTCTTCAACTTCCTCAGAAGAGTAGTTTTTGAACGATTCAGCACTTAAATAATTTTCTTCAAAAAATCTGTTATATGCCCCTTGATCTCCAGAAGAAATCATATACTCTAAGTTAGCTTGAGTAATTACATATAAGTTGTACCTGCTTAAATCTGGCACATCAAAAACTTGCTCACGTTCACGTAAGGAGTAGAAATAATCTTGCGCCTCAAGTCTGTTTTTGAAACCTGCAACTTCAAGTATTGGCGTTCCATCCGGTAATTTCTTAGCCAACATTTCATAATCGTTCAGCAAAAATTTAGAGAAATTGTAATCTGCCAAGTTAAAACGCAGCCTATTTATATCAGCTTCAGGATTAATTATTATTACCAAACTATGAACTGCTTTATCCGACCTGTTATACGATGAAGGAATTTCGATACCTTTGGAGTCGCCTAAACTATTTCTTCGATCTTCTTCAAGTTGTTCATTCCTTTTATCTATCAAATTAGATTGAACAGGGCCAACTACAGGAACTCTACCTTTTTCGTATTCGGCAAGCAGCTCTTTGGCCATAGGCACAGGTTCACTTTCAGGATAATCATTAATAATCCTTTTTAAGTCGCCCTCAAACTCCGTTAAAACTCCTGTTTTAGCATTGGATAAGGCTGATAGTAGAATGAATTTAGGTAACAATTCACTTTTCTCATCAATTATAAATGCTTGTTTTTCATTTTTCAGAGGCGTTACAAAATCGTTAAATAAATATCGATTATACGCATTCTGATACAGTGTTTCAATTTCTTTTTCTCGGGCTTCTCTTTTCTCAAAGAACAATGGATCATTTAAGAAAGCCGTAAACTCACCATCAGGATACCTTAGCATTAGCTGTGCTTTAGTTTGTGCCATACCTTGCGAATCATCTTGTTTTTGATAACACAAATAAAGGTTCATTAATGCATCTTCGGTATAGGTGCTACTGCCGAATCGCCTAATTAACTCATTAAAAGCATCTATTGCAAAAGGAAGGTTCTCAAGGTCGTCTTTATATATTAAACCCTCAGAAAGCAATGCTTCTTCTATTTTTTTATCAGATGCAATAATAGCCTCTTCAGTTAATGGCAATCCTCGCAAATAGCTATCTCTGCTTTTTAAATCGGTAACTTCGTCGCCACCACTAGCAGAAATGATAGAATCGTTTGCTAATTCTCCCCATGGATCATCATCATTAAAATCAGCTTCTGGATCGGCCATTGGATCTTCAATCACTACTTCCTTATTTGCTCTTCGCCAGTTATCCTCTAATTTGCGTCGTCCCCATCGTTTTTCAAACTCCATTTTACCCATTGAAATGGAATTCTGATTGTAGAAATACCATTTACCTCCTTCGGATGGATTTGATGAACTCATATTATTATCAAAGAAGAAATCTCCGTTATCAAACTCTTCTTGTTGTTTCTTCAATGCTTCTTCTCTTGCAATTTCATCTTCAATTAACTGATCGATATAAGCCAAGCGATCTAAAGAGTCCATTTTAGCAATGCGTTGGATGCTATCTTCATGAGCTATAATATCTAAATTAGTTACAAGTTCAGATAAAGTCTCGTTGAGTTCGGATAACTCTTCGTACCTCGGAAAGTCTTTATTTAGATTTAGCATGGCAGAATCTAAATTATAATAAGCTGTACGGTAAATTGGTTTATTGTACTCTATTTTGGCAAGTTCATAAAACGATAATCCCTTTTGGTGTGTATTATCGATGCTTGATTGGATAGATAAAACAAAGTTATCGGTGGCTATTTGCTCTTGCTGCTCTGCTAAGTAGGCTTTTCCTAATGCGTAATAGATTTGGTCGGTATAATCTTGATTTCTTTTATCGCGCAGCAATTTTTTCACTTCTTTTAAAACAGCTGCAAATCCTTCTTCCTCAAAAACTACACTTACTCTATTCACTTTTGCATTAAATGCCAATTCGTAAGGTGGATTAGATTGGATTACTTTTTTATAGGCAGCACTCGCCTCAGCATACATATTCTGATCGTGATAAAGTTGCGCTAAGATAAAGTTAAAGCGTGTGCGATAATACTTACCAGTAATGCTTTCAGCCGCTGTTTTCATAAATGGAATGGCTGACGCAACATCTCCTTGTCGCAGGTAATAATCGGCATAAATAGCCGAAAAGAAACCGTATAATTTATAGGGAGCTTTGCCTTCTAAATCATAAACATCTAAAATAATTTTTGCTGTTGCATAGTCACCAATTTCGATATAGGAGCGTGCCATATAAAGTTGCGCTTCATACCACTCTGGCCCTATTCTGAATTCTCTAAACATATATGAGAAACTTTGCTGCGCCACATAAAATTCATGTTTCATGAAATGTGCTTTCCCAATCATTAAATAGGCATTGTCTACCCATTTGTTAAATTCATTCTGGCTTATAAAGTTTTTATATTGTTGAGAATCGTTATCCTTTTTCTTTGGCTTTTTACGTATGGAGTGCTTCTTAATTAGTTTAACACCTTTTTCAATAGATCTATCCATATTAGAAGATGCTACACTAGCCGCTTCTTTTTTAGAATCGGGAAATACTGTAAGGATTTGCGTGTAATCATCCTGATTCGATTTTTGAATGGATTTTACACCTTCTTTCATGCTTTCTTTCCCATTAAAATATACATTATAATGAGCTGTCATGTTATGATAGTTTCTACTAAGCCAGGTGTTCTTTTTTGTAGAACATCCGATTAATAGAATAACGATAGGTATATAAATGAAGAGTTTTTTAATGGTCATTTTTATTTCTTAAAAAGGCTTTCCCCATAATAAAACAGGCATTCTGTAAAATTATTATCTGAACAGCTCTAATTTTTGAATGCTTGGCTAAAACATTTTATATATTTATGCAATAACTAGCAAACAAATATATTTGAATTAACAGTGTAATGAAACATTCATCTTTGGTTTTTATTACCTTTTATCAAACATATTTAATGATTTTACCTAATTATTGAACTTTACTTAGGTTTAGCTCTCTTTTAATGGCTCTTTACTATGAAAATTAATGTTGTTGAAGACGATAAAGTATACAACAAATTGATCGAACGTTCTATCGCTGAAGTTGAAGATGTTGAGATTATTCCATTCTTTAATGGCGAAAGCTTTTTAAATCAGTTAACGGAAGATACAGATATAGTTACCCTCGATCTTGGTTTACCCGATTATTCGGGACTCGAAATTTTAAAACGTATTAAAAAATTTAATGCGAACATTGATGTTATTATTATTTCGGGAGAAGATAGTGTTTCGGGGGCCGTACAATTACTAAAGGAGGGTGCGTATGATTATATTATTAAAGATGATAATATAAAGGATAGATTACACAATTCGATTCATAATATTATTAATAAAAAGTCTCTGCTTAATGAGATTTCTTTACTTAAGAATGAAATTTCTAAGAAATATAGTTTTGGAACTGCCATATTAGGAGATAGCCCTTCAATGAAAAATGTATTGGCACTTATTGAGAAGGCCATAAAAGTTCCGAATATTAATATATCAATTTATGGCGAGTCAGGAACAGGGAAAGAGCTTGCTGCCAAAACGATTCATTATAATTCATCGCGTAAGAACGCACCATTTGTAACTCTTAATATGAGTGCAATCCCCAAGGAGTATGTTGAAGAGGAACTATTTGGGTCGAGTAATGAAAATAAATTGGGCAAATTTGCAGATGCTGAGAAAGGAACCATTTTTATTGATGAAATTGGTGAAATGGATTTAAATCTGCAGGCTAAACTGTTGCGCGTTATTCAGGAAGGAGAGATTAAGAAGAGTGGGAGTAGGAAAGGGACTAAGGTTAATTGTAGAATTATTGTTGCAACCAATAAAAATTTATTAGACGAAATAAGTGCAGGTAATTTTAGGGAAGATTTGTATTATCGTTTGCTCGGATTACCAATTTATATACCCTCGCTAAAAGAACGAAAACACGATATAATATTATTAGGTCAACATTTTTTAGATGTTTTTTGCTCCAATAATAGCTTAGAGAAAAAAACATTTACAATTGGGGCTAAGCAAAAATTAATGAGTTATGCATACCCTGGTAATGTGCGCGAGTTAAAAGCAATTGTAGAATTAAGTGCTGTAATGGCGGCTGATGGTAAAGTAGATGAAGAGGATGTTATGCTAACCTCTTCAAATGCTAAACTTGATTTGTTGGCCGAAAAGATGACATTGAAAGAATATACCGAGAGAATTATTAGGCACTTTTTAAAAGAAAATAATAACAATGTATTAAAAGTGGCACAAATTCTCGATATCGGTAAATCAACCATCTACAATATGAAAAAGCGAGATCAGAAAGATAAAGATTTCAATATGGATTAAAAATATCTATTCAACCTCAATTGCTTCTACTGATTTAACCTGTGGTAAAACCTTTTTTACTACCTGTTCTACGCCATTCTTCATGGTTTGATAACTCATCGGGCAATCTACGCAAGCGCCTTTCAGTTGCACTTTAACCACTAAATCATCAGTTATTTCTACCAATTCAATATCACCGCCATCGGCTTTTAAATATGGTCTAATTTCGTCTAGGGCTTTTTCAACTAAATCTGTATATTCCATACTAAAATATTAATTGCTCTTCTCTACATTAAAGTAGAGGAGAATATTATAAATTTATTTTATTTGTGTTTCAACAACCTGTGTTGGAGGTAAGGTTGAGTTACGTTCTTCAATAGCTGCCACTACTTTATTAGCTAAGTCTGTAAATGCAATACCCGTAGCCGTATTTTCATCAAGAGCAGCAGGTTCACCACCATCGCCTCCTTCTCGTATACTTTGGACTATTGGAATTTGACTTAATAATGGTACCTCTAATTCTTCGGCAAGTTTTTTACCCCCATCTTTACCAAAAATATAATATTTATTCTCCGGTAGTTCAGCAGGTGTAAACCAAGCCATGTTTTCAACTAGTCCTAGTATTGGTACGTTTATACTTTTACTTTTAAACATACTAACTCCTTTAATTGCATCAGCTAAGGCTACATCCTGTGGTGTTGTAACTATAACAGCTCCATTAATTGAAAGTGTTTGCACTAATGTTAAGTGTATATCACTTGTACCCGGAGGAAGATCTAAGAGTAAATAATCAAGCTCGCCCCAATTACATTCTGAAATTAATTGACGTAGTGCATTGGTTGCCATTGCACCTCTCCATACAGTAGCATCATTAGGGTTTACAAAATATCCGATGGATAACATCTTAACCCCATATTGTTCTACTGGAATAATGATGTCTTTTCCGTTAACCTTATCCAATAATGGACGCTCTTGCTCTGTTTTAAACATCTTAGGTACCGAAGGACCAAAAATATCAGCATCAAATAAACCTACTTTGTATCCTGCTTTTGCAAGTGCAACTGCTAAGTTTGAAGTAACGGTTGATTTACCAACACCACCTTTACCAGATGCCACTGCAATTACATTTTTAACCTGAGGTAATAGTTTTGTAGCTTTTGGTTTAGGCTTTGGTTTAATCTTAACATAAATGTTCCCTTCAATTTGAACACCATCACCAATATATGTTTCAATAGCCTGAACACATGCCTTCTTTATTGAAGGAATCATTGGGTCATTTGGTCTATCAAATAGTAAACTAAATGTTATTCTTTTTCCATCAATTTTAATATCGTCTTCAACCATTTCTAGCTCAACGATAGTTTTGCCTTTTCCTGGATGCTTTACATGCTTTAAGGCATCCAATACTAATTGAGGATAAAAACTCATCTTATATTTATTTAAATTTATTAAAAATAAGGACAAATATACGATTCATCTATTAACAACAACTGCTCAGTTGCATAAAATATCTTGTAAATAAATATATTATCGAATTTCGCCCAAGGAAATTGGGTCCCAAAATAGTTCAGAAAAGCGAACTACTTTATCATTTTGTACTTCTATGCCTTCTTCTTCAAGGAGCTCTTGCATACGTGTTTCAGAGCTAAAGGCATTTTTACCACTTAGTAAACCATTACGGTTTAAAACTCTATGAGCAGGCACAAATTCAATTTCCATGCCTGACTTCTTTAGAGCCCAGCCAACCATTCGACTGGACTTTGCTACCCCAAGGCTTTTTGCAATGGCACCATAACTTGTTACTCTGCCTTTCGGGATTTTACGAGTTATTTTTAATACATCATCAACAAAGTTTGTAGGAAGCATATATGTGAATTCTACTTTTTTTCGTCTGGCATTTTGGCGCCTCTATTGTAACTGCGGTACTCATCATATTCAATCTCAATATCAGGTTCAGTAAGATCAACTCCATGAGGTATCTTAAAACGCAAGTATTTTATTGGAATACCTTGTTCGTAAAACTGTGATTCGTAATAGGTTTTTATGGATAATACCTTATCAACAATTTCACTATTATATAAATTGTCGGTATTTACTTCTGTTGGTAGTTTATTTTCGCTTACCAAAGCATCAGTGTAGGTATATAAAAAGTTACTATCTGTTTTAAGATGTAACAATCCATCCGTTTTTAATATATTCCTATAGAAATCAAGAAATCTAGTTGAGGTTAATCGTTTTCTAGTTTTCTTCATTTGAGGATCTGGAAAAGTAATCCAAATTTCATCAATTTCACCTTCTGCAAAAAAAGAAGTAATCAATTCAATTTTGGCTCTAATAAAGGCAACGTTGTTCATTTCTTTGTTTAAAGCTTGAGTAGCGCCAGTATAGATACGAGCACCTTTAATATCCATTCCAATAAAGTTTTTATCAGGATATAATTCGCCTAAACCAACTGTATATTCACCTTTCCCGCAACCTAATTCTAATACAATAGGGTTATCGTTTTTAAAAAACTCTTTACTCCATTTTCCCTTCATGTGAAAATCTTCACGATTTGGCTCATCGAAAGTTGCCTGAAAAACATGAGGGTAAGTTTCTAACTTCGCAAACTTAAATAATTTATTCTTTCCCACTTCTCTAATTATCAACTAACTAAGGTTAGTTTTATTCTACTTCTATTATTTTTAATCCGATGGAGTTTAACCCCATAATATTTTCATCGCGCATTCCCTGTGCAATACGGTATGTATATACGCCTTTCTCGGGAAACCGAATGTTCAGTTTATAGGGTTGAACAGAGATGTAATCATCACTAAACCATTGCTTATTTCCATACATTTCACCATCAACAGCCGATAAATAACAACTAACAGTATCGCGTTGAATATGACCAGATGGAGCTATTGCATCAATAAAAAACCAAATGTTATTATAGGCATAATCCATATTAACATTGGGCTGTAAAAGCAAGTGATAATCCCTGTTAAGCTCAGTAACTTCACTTTTAAATACAGCTACTGAATCTTTATGCCAACCCGTATCGCTAATATTGATGTTAGTTTCGTATACAACCTTTGGGCCACAAGAAACTAGGGCAAACACAAATATGATAAGCCAATAATTATTTTGCTGATTCATCACTTGGTTTATTGTTCTTAGGTGCTGAATTATTAGGCCTGTTTGGTCTATTGTTACTCCTAGTATTCGGCCTTTTATTTCTGTTACTCGATCTGTTATTAGGTTTTCCGCCTTCTCTTTTGTTTTGAGTTGGCTTATCACCTTTTGGTTTATCAGATTGCGATCGTTCACCTTGTTGCTTGTTAGCATTAGGGTTATTACCTCCAGGTTTACGTCTTTTCTTGTTTGCATTTCTCGATTTAGATGGACGTTTCTTTTTAGGTTCATCAAATCTTGAAATACTATCTTCACCAACTACGTTTTCGTAATCGAGCGTTTTAATTTCTCTTTTGGTAACTACACGCTCGTCAACCAACTGATCAACTTTTTTACCGCGTTTATTTAATCGGATTACTTCTTTAATACGACTTACCGGCATTTCAACAAGGTTAGCAGGTACCATCCTATCTGAAGAATACCACATAACTCCCTTGAAAATGTCTGTTTTAAAATGGTAATAAGTACCATCTACAGTTTCTAACGGAATGTTAATACGAGGGAAATCTTTTTGAGCATCAATATATGCATCCAACTCAAAGTTTAAGCAACATTTAAGTTTGCCACATTGCCCTGCGAGTTTTTGAGGGTTTAAAGATATCTCTTGATAGCGAGCAGCATTTGTTGTTACAGATACAAAATTGGTAATCCAAGAAGAGCAACATAATTCACGACCACATGGGCCAATACCTCCAATGCGCCCAGCCTCTTGACGGGCTCCAATTTGACGCATCTCAATTCTTACCTTGAATCTATCTGCAAGTACTTTAATCAGTTGACGAAAATCAACACGTTCATCAGCAATGTAGTAGAAAATAGCTTTTGTTCTATCTCCTTGGTATTCTACATCACCAATTTTCATATTTAAGTTTAGATCAAGAGCAATTTTTCTACTCTCAATCATTGTTTCATGCTCTAACCCTTTTGCCTCTTCCCATTTTTCAACATCAACAGGTTTAGCATGACGATATAATCGTTTGAACTCGTAACTATGAAGCGATAATTTATTCTTTTTCATTTGAAGAACAGCAATCTCACCCGTACACGATACTTTACCAATATCGTGCCCTGGAGAGGCTTCAACAGCAACTACATCACCTTTTTTAAGGCGCAAACCATTGCTGTTTTTAAAATAACTTTTACGTGTATTTTTAAACTGAACTTCTACTATATCTGAAACATTGCAGCCTTCTGGTATATCTGCCAACCAATCGAAGACATTTAGTTTTTCACTCCTACTGCTACAAGTACTACACTTAGATTGTACTTCTTCCATTACTAATGTTTTTAAAGGCTTTCGCCTGAATATATATTAATTAGTAACATTTGCATGTTACTTTTACGTGCTCTATACTTCAACCCCTGCTTTTATTGAGATGATTAGTTTTAGACCTAAATCAAACAATACAATTTTACTATTTCCATTTTGCCCGATGTGCGAATCTGCTAAAGAAAAATCTTCAGCAATTATCATAGCATTTACATCGTTAATAAATGGAGAGAACTTTTGCGAGAAAGCCATTTGTTCAGGGGTGAGGTAAACAATTTCTTGACGCTTAAAGTTCATTATGTAATTTTCTCGGATAAGGGCAATTGCGTAATTTAAGAAATTTCGTTGTAATTCTCGAGGTAAGCGACTCACTTCCTCAACCCATTTCATAAGCTCGCCAACTTTGCGCGCATAACTTAAACGCATAACTCGTATAAATAAGTCAAGGAACAACTGGTTATCCTCACTCATTTTAATTTGCTCCATGGCATCAATAATACTGCCATTAGCAACTTTGGTAATTCCCTTAGCTTCAGCTGAAGGTAAGCCTTTGTTTGAGGTTAAGAAACGTTCCACCTCTTCGTCTGATAAGCGTGGTATTTTTAATTGTTGGGTGCGCGAAAGGATTGTTGAAATCATTTGATCGGGCTGGTTAGATACCATTATAAAAACAGTATTGCCCAATGGTTCCTCTAATATTTTCAGTAGCTTATTTGAGGTAGCCTCATTCATTTTTTCAGGCATCCAAATAATCATCACCTTATACTTTCCTTCAAAAGTTTTAAGGCTTAACTTTTTTATTATTTCCGTGCTTTCAGATGCAAATATGGCTCCTTGTTTATTTTCGCCTTCTTTTCTTATTTTATTTAGCCAAGTACCCAACGCAAAATAAGGAGTTTCGTTAAGTAACTCTCTCCACTGAGTTAAGTATCCTGAACTTACGGGATTCTTATCGCTATTGCTTTTGATAACAGGAAAAACAAAATGTAAATCGGGATGCACATACTTTGTGTATTTTATGCACGAGCTACAAGTGCCGCAGGAGTCGTTTTCTTTTGGGTTTAGACAATTGATATATTGAGCAAATGCAAGAGCTATGGCTAACTTCCCATTTCCTTCGGCACCAGAAAACAATAAAGAGTGACTCACTCTGTTTTCTTTTACCATCCGCACTAAGCTTTGTTTTATATTGTGTTGCCCTACTACTTGCTCAAATAACATTCTTGAAAATCACATGTGTTTACAATTTTTCAAAGATAGCAAAAACCATTATATATCCTTGTTCGCCTAAAATAACTAAATTTGCGCTTTCTGCATCTAGTAAATTAATTTAGAATGGGTACTTTTTTGTTTAGTGAAATTATTTTTGGTCCAATCAAAAGTCGAAGGCTTGGAATCTCCTTAGGGGTAAATTTATTACCTACAGATAAAAAGGTGTGTACATTTGATTGTATTTATTGCGAGTGCGGTTTTAACCCCAAAGATCATTCGTTAAAAACAAAACTGCCAAGTAGAAAAGAGGTAGCTACAGCTCTAAAATCAAAATTAGAATTTATGTTATCAAAAGGCGAGAAGCCTGATGTAATTACTTTTGCAGGTAATGGAGAGCCTACTATACATCCTGAGTTTGCCGATATTATAGATGATACTATTGCTTTGCGCGATGAATTTTGCGAAGAGGCACGAGTTGCGGTTCTTTCTAATGCTACGGTTCTGCACAAACCAGCAGTTGTAGTTGCACTATCAAAAATTGAGGATAATATACTTAAGTTAGATGGTGGGTTAATTGAGGTTATTAAAATATTAGATCAACCCAATAAAACTTTTTCATTAGAAAAGGTAGTTGATCAAATGGTTAGTTTTAGAGGGAATTTAATTATCCAAACCATGTTTGTGAAAGGCGAATTTAATGGAGTTGATGTGGATAACACAACAGAAGAAAATGTTGATGCCTGGCTGAAGCTACTTTCTAAAATAAAGCCTAAAAGTGTAATGTTATATTCCATTGATAGGGATACTCCCGCTAAAGGACTAATAAAAGTAGGCAAGGATGAAATGGATAAAATTGCTGAGCGAGTAAATCTTTTGGGCATTCAAACACAGGTGTCGGGTTAATTTGGCGGTTCAAGGCACATATTTAGTTTGTCCTCTAAATTGGGGGTTGGGTCATGCCACTCGGATGATACCAATAATTCATCGACTTTTAAAAGATAATAATAAAGTTATTATTGGTGGAGATGGTGAAGCACTTCAAATTCTAAGACAAGAGTTTTCCGAATTGGCATGGGTAAATATTCCTGACCTGCAATTAAATTTAAGAAGAGGTTTCAATGTTCGAACACTTTTTATTATAGCCACTTCAGTTATAAAGAATAGTATTAAGGAGCATGTATTTTTAAAATCCTTAATTAAAGAGTTAAATATTGATGTAATAATTTCAGACAATAGATATGGTTTATGGAATAGCAATATCAAATCAATATTTGTTACGCATCAGTTGATGCTAAAGTTGCCAAAGCCATTTAAAATATTTGAAGGCATCGTTTATCTACTTGTAAAAAAGGCAATTTCGAAATTTGATGAATGTTGGGTGCCAGATACTGCTACTGTAGATAATTTGTCGGGAGATTTGAGTCATAAGTACCCTCTACCTTCTAATACGAAGTTTATTGGACCACTCAGTAGGTTTACCGAAACTAAAGGAAGAGCAGTTGCTAGGGCATATGATTGCGTAGTTGTTTTATCGGGTCTGGAGCCTCAACGAACTTATTTGCAGAATGAGATTATCAGTGCATTGTCGCAAGGTGTACTAACTTGTTTAGTTGTTGAGGGAAGGCCTAGTGTGAATTGTGATAACATAACTGTAGGAACTAATATCGAGATTGTTCCCCACCTAGAAACAGGAGTGCTTAAAACTCATTTATTAAATGCTAAATTGATTATTTGTAGATCGGGTTACTCAAGTATTATGGATTTAAATGCATTGGATAAGAAGGCGATCATCATTCCTACAATTGGTCAAACGGAGCAGGAGTATTTGGCTGTTCATTTAAAGCAGAAACACTTTTGTACTTCAATAAAAGATCTGAGAGAAACTATTACAATAACGGTAAGTAGAATATTAGCAAGGGGTTAAAAATGAAAAATTATTTTTTTTAACTTTTTCTTAAAATTTACATAACCATTTGTGTTAAAATGCAGTATTACGTAGTATACAATAACAACACTACTTTAATTTGTATGCACAAATGCCATATATTATAATTGCTTTAATCATAGGACTAATAGGTGCTATTGCATTTTTCTACAATCCAATAATTAAGTTAATATCGGAGAAAAAGGCTAGGCCATTTATTGATAATGAAATTTTCTCAGAAGGAGAATTTACTCGCCAAGAAGTATTAAAAAGTATACATCAAATTACAAACCATAAATATTACGATGAGAATGTTCTGGATTACTTTTATAAGATTAAGGGTAATCAAATCATTAACATGAAGAAACCAGTTGATTTTTGGGTGCGAACCTATTTGTCAAGTCCAACAAAAATAAAACTCAGTTACTTTGAGCAAATTGATTTCTACAAATTATTCTTAAATGAATACAGTGCTTTTAACGATAGTTTTAACTGTGTTGATGCCAATAAGGATAAGGAGATGAAAGAGGAAGGATTATTAGTAAGTTAAGCTAATTATTGACCTAGCTCATCATACTTTAAAAAGTCTTGAACCTCGGCAAATGCTTTTTCCATCTTCACCATCTTTTCTATCATAAAAGGGAATATCTGAGGCCACTGTTCAGATACTAAATAATCTCCCTCCATTTGAACGTAAACTCGACAAACTTCTTCTCCATACTTTTTCTCACAAGCAAAATCCCAGATTAGAGGTTCTCCAAACGCATTTTCGAAAAGACGTTTTGTTGCTTCTAATTTTTCGTATAAGTTAAGTCGCTTTTGCTCGTTTTTATGATTTATTTCTAGGGCAACTATTATTAGCTTTCGTCCTACTTCAAAACGTAAGTCTACTCCTTTTACCCCTGTTTTTTCACCTACCCAAACTTTAACTCGGCCACGCTGACCGGGTAGCCTACGAGTTCTATTTCCTAGTTTCTTCCAAAACTCAAGCTTTAATTCTTTCTCTTCGTCTTTTGAAAACATGTAGCTATTATTTATAAATGATAAAACTTAAAAATTAGTAAAAGGAATAGGTTTGAGGTGCTAAACTACTTTTGTTAAAAATGGTAGCGCATACCTAAAGTAATTCTGTTGTTATGCACATCTGATAAATTAGTTGGTCTTGAGTATTTATCGTAGTCCGATGCAATATCATTATTGTAAGCAGCAACACTGTAAAGCCACTCTAAGCCAACTTGCATTTTACCAGAATACCAAACCACACGAGGCGCCACCATATAGGTATAGCCCATATCTGCAGCACGCGTATATCCATCAGCCTTAACCGATTCGGTTGTTGTTCCTAGGTTATTTGTTACACCTCCAAAAACTCCAAATTTTACAACTTTCCCGTTGGTTGAAACATCGCCCCAGTAGGCTGAGGTCATAATTGGAGTATATTCACCTTCTATCGCAACTCCATCCTTTGCTTTTTGAGCAAGACCACCAATCATAGTTAAGTGAGTCATGCTACCTCCGTAAATGGCTTCAGCTTTAACGGTTATTTTATCAAAAATATATTTAGCAGACACGTTAAATTCAGGACAATAAACTACGTCGCTTTCATGTACGTAACTTTCTGAGTCAAGCGTAGGAGAATAGGGTAGTTGTGGTTTTACTCCTGCAGTAGCAGCAAGCAATAAATTATTTGTTTTGTGTTTAAGTTGAACTATTGTTTCAGGGATATTAGTCATTTGTGGTTGATCAGCAGGTCCAACACTACTAAAATCACCATGCATTAGCATAACGAAGGCAACTGAGGTATGCTCTGCAATATTTTGAGTAAACCTAACTTGAGAAGCCCTTGATAAGGGGTGAATAGGAGCTCCTACCACGAAGTTAACCGTTTGAGGGAAATTCTCAGGAATGAAAAAAGGATGCCAATACTTACCTAGTATTAGGTTTTGGTTATCCCAATCAAGCTTTACAAAAGCATGCCTAAGTCTCACCGAAAAGTCAGTACTTCCTTTGCCAGCAAAATCTACTTCAAACACGCCCGAAGTTTTTGCACCAAAAGCATCAGGACCGGCAATTTTAACTCCAAACCTACTAATAGCTGCTTTAAAATCTAAATTGCCATTGGCATTTATGTCATTTCCATTAATATCGTATTCAGGTCTTTTAGGATACAAGTATACATGGCCCGATCGAGATGTAACGCTTTCTCTGGTATCAGCCATAATATCTAAAGCCACAAAACCGTATGGTGTTACTTTAACTTTCTTTTCTTGTGCTTGAACTAAAACTGCATTTATAAGTAGCAATAGTGTTACTGCCTTTTTCATGTTAATGTTATTTATTGATAGAGTTATCCGCTTATTATTTAGCTAGTATAAATGCTAAATTTGAGCCGACAAAAGTACTATAAGCTATGGTTATAGCCTAATTTTTTGCATATACATTACAATAAAAATGGCATCCTAGTAGGATATTTTATTGGTTTGAATAATATTTCAGACAGCGTTATTAAAATATTTCATTTATATTAAACGCGCAGTAGCAAAGTAATTGTCTAAAACTCGCAGTATTTCAGAACTAACTCTGCTTGTTGCTGTTTTTATTTTCGTATCAAAATATAATAATTCACTATAATGAAAAGAATATTAGCATTACTTTCTTCTCCCATACTAATGGGTACTCTGTTGTTATTACTTGCTGCCTCTATGGGTATTGCTACGTTTGTAGAAAATGATTTTGGTACCAATGCTGCCAAGGCCCTTTATTATAATGCCTGGTGGTTTGAAGGAATTTTCCTGCTTTTAGGAATAAACATGTTCCTGAATTTATTAAAACCCCACCTTTGGAAAAAAGAGAAATTAGCAATTGTTCTTTTTCACTTTTCGTTTGTATTAATTGTTGTAGGTGCTGCTTTAACCCGATTTATTGGTTTTGAAGGTATGATGCACATCCGAGAAGGACAAACAAGTAATATTTTCCTTTCATCGGATACATTTATAAACGGAGAAGTTACTTCAGGATCTGAGACTGAAGAATTCGAGGGTCATGTATTTATGTCCTTAAAAAGTAAAGATCATTTTAGCGAAAGCCTTAAAGTAGATGGTCATAAAGTTAGTATTAAGAGTGTTGATTATATTCCGAATGCCGAGTTAGTGCCCGTTGAGGATGAAAACGGTGTACCAATGATTTCGTTAGTTGTATCGACAGGTAATGGTAGAAATAATCTTAATCTTACTAAAGGAGAGGGTACTATTGTTGGTGGTTACACTATAGGGTTTGAATATGATGGTGAAAGTGATTTTAATATCTATATAGAGGATGATGTATTATATTTTTCTTCTCCACATTCTGTGTTTAGTACCAATATGGCTACTAAAGAACGAACAGATATTGATATGGATAAGCAACAGGTATTCTATCAAAGTGTGTTGTTAGGTTTTGAAGATTTGTTTATTATCCAAACTGGTTTTTTTGAGAAAGCTTCCTTTAAAGCAGTGCCATCTCAAAATAAAAATGCCCCTCTTCAGGCAGTAGCCTTAGATATAACTGTTGATAATAGAACGGATAGAATTTATCTGACAGGTAGTAAGGATGAAATAGGAGAGTATTCTTCAAAAACAATAAATGGCGTAAATGTAAAAGTGAGGTATGGAGCTAAATTGTTAGAAACACCGTTTACTATAAAACTAAATGAGTTTCAGCTCGAACGCTATCCAGGTTCAGATAGTCCTTCTTCTTTTGCTAGTGAGGTTACCTTAATAGATAATGAGAAGAATGTGACAAAGGATTTTAGAATTTTTATGAACAACATCCTAAATTATAGAGGTTATCGCTTTTATCAATCATCCTATGATACTGATGAAAAGGGAACTGTATTATCTGTAAATAACGATTTGTGGGGAACAACTGTTACTTACATTGGCTATGCACTCTTAGCTTTATTTATGATTTTGTCATTATTCTCTTCAAAAAGTAGATTTCAATTTTTATTGAAACAAATTACAGAGCTCAGTAAAGAAAAGAAAGCTTTAATGATTATAGGCATATTCTTAATAGGAGGTAATATTGTAGCGCAGGATATTAAGGATGTTATTGTTGTTGATAAAGAGCAAGCGCAAAAATTTGGAGAACTTTGGGTTCAAGATAATGGAGGAAGAATAAAACCGATGAATACAATGTCGGGAGAGATCCTCAGAAAGTTAGTAAAGCATAATAGTTATAAAGGTTATAGTGCCGATCAGGTGGCATTGAGTATGTTGATTGTACCTGAGAAATGGGCTCATATTCCTTTAATTACTGTAAAAGAAGATCCAGTAAGAGATATAGTTGGTAATGTTGGTAAAAAAGCTTCGTTTGCACAGTTTTTTGATGAATCAGGGACTTATAAGTTAAGTGAGATGATCAATGAAGCTTATAGAACGAGGCCAGCTTACAGAAATAAACTTCAGAATGAGTTAATTAAAATTGATGAACAAGTTAATGTATTCTATTTGGCTCAATCCGGAACTTTATTAAGAATTTTTCCTGATGGAGAAGATGTTGGTATTCCTTGGATCACACCATTAACCACCGCTAGTGAAGAATCACTTGGAGAGAAAGCTTCAGCCATTAAAGTATATTATTACTACATCAATGCCTTAAAAAATAAAGATACCGAAGAAGCTGATAAACTTATTAGTGCATTGGCTACTTATCAATCTAATAAAGCAAGCTCCATTTTATCTTCAGATAGAATGAAACATCTTGAGATATTCTATAATAAGAGTAATATATTCTTGATGTTAGCCCCTTTTATCTTTATAATCGGACTCATTCTTTTATTACTGCAACTTGTGTTTTTATTCTTACCAAACAATACTCCCAAAGCAATTAATATTACAGGGATGTATTTAATATTGATTTGCTTTATTGTTTACACAGCTGGCTTAGCCATGAGGTGGTATATCTCAGGGCATGCACCATGGAGTAACGGATATGAATCTATGTTATATATAGGTTGGTCCATTTTATTGGCAGGTATTGTTTTTACAAAGCAAAGTCCGATGGTTTTATCCGTAGGGAGTTTCTTTTCGGGTATCGTTCTTTTTGTGGCTCACCTAAGTTGGATGAATCCTGAGATTACGAATCTTGTTCCCGTGCTAAAATCGTATTGGTTAACGATACATGTGGCAATAATTGTGGGTAGTTACGGGTTTCTAAGTTTAGCATCATTAATGTCATTAGTTGCCCTATTGTTAATGGGATTACAGAAGGCCAAAGGTGATGGTAAAGTGAAAATAGCCATAAAAGAATTAAGTTATGTAAGTGAGCTAGGATTAACCATTGGCTTATATACTTTAACTATCGGAGCCTTCCTAGGAGGTGTTTGGGCAAACGAATCGTGGGGAAGATACTGGGGTTGGGACCCTAAAGAAACATGGTCAATGGTTACAATACTTATTTATGCATTTGTATTGCATATGCGGATGATACCAGGCGTAAAGAATTTATTGTGGTATAATGTGGCTGCAGTTATAGGTTTCTTTTCGGTAGTTATGACTTATTTAGGTGTAAATTATTACTTGGCAGGAATGCACTCCTATGCAAAAGGAGATCCGGTGCCTATACCAAGTGCTATATATTATATGGTAATAACCGTTTTTGTAGTTGTTATATTTGCAATAATAAATCAAAGGAAGCTGAAACAACTTTAAACAAAAAAGTCCTGAAGAAATCAATTCTTCAGGACTTTTTTATTGCTAGTAACTACTATCAATTAGTTGAATGGAGTTGGAACAGGTGCAATTGGGTTTTCTGGAGACTCCTCAATTGGTAAATTAACCGGCTCTTGTGCATCATCATCTTTGTTACATGATGTAAAACCTAATCCTAATAATAGTAAACTTGCTGCAAATAATGTTTTTAAAGCTTTCATCTTATTAATTTTAATTGTGTATTAATTTTAACAATACAAATATAGGGCGTACTAGTAGTGTTGGTCTAATCCAAATGGCTCATCTACTAATCCTTTTAGCTCAATTGGCATAATTATTGGCATATAACAATTGAAGGTTGATTATAAAATATTGCAAGATGAGTGATAAGGAGTTACATATTAAGGTACAAGAAGGACCGGGTGTAAATTACATTAAAGCACTGCATGATGTTTTAGGTGGTGAGTTTAGTGTTGATTCATATAAACTTGAGAACGGTGATAGTAGTATAATGCTTCAAAGTGTCGAAGTTATTGATGGTATGGAGTTGCTTTTAACTGATGCTAGGTATAATAAACATGTTGTAATTGAAAGAATTGCTGATGGTGAATCAGATTATATTCATATTAGCTTTTTTAAAAAAGGGCAGGTTCCTCATACAGATTTGGATAGAAGGCTGTTAATTGAAGCAGATACCCTTTTAGGGGCTTATGTGCATAATGGTTTATTTCCTTTTGTAACAGAGTTCCCGGCAAATATGAAAGTAAAAACAATTACTTATAAGCTAACGAAGGGTGCTTTTTTAAATTTATTACCTGAGGCTGATCATTTATATAAATCTTTATTTGGAACGCAAGATCCTGTAGCATATCACATGCCACTTTCTACGCAGGTTGAACGATTAACAGATGATATTTTTTACTTTAATGAACAGGACTATGGGCGTGTTGCATTTATCAAGGCAAGAGCGATTGAGGCTTTTTGTGTATTTATCATGAATGCAGAGCAACATTTAATTGAAGGTGGGCTTAAAGGACTGCATAAAGAAGATTATTCAAAGCTTCTTTTAATAAAAGAAAAGTTATTATCGAGCTTTAATCAAAAGATAACAATACAAGGATTATCAGAGGAGTTTGGTGTTAGTGTGTCAAAATTAAAGCGTGACTTTAAAACACTTTTTGATTGTTCTATATATCAGTTTTATACTCATGCTAAAATGGATGAGGCATATCGACTATTAAAAACAGGAAATTTAAATATCACCCAGGTTGGATTTGAGTTGGGATACACTAATATGTCTAAATTTACAGAGATGTTTAAAAAGGTAAAAGGAATTTTACCCAATGAGGTTGTTAAGCTTGGTGTTATTTAGCTTGGCAGGATTTAATCCTGCCAAGCTAATTAATTTCAATTATAGTTCTATTGGGATACCGTTATAAAAATCTAAGATTTTTGTTCGTAATACGTATTCGTATTTAGATTGCAATAAATTAGATTGGGCTCGAGTATAGTCTGTTTTTGCAACATTGTAATCTACCGAGTTTACCATTCCTACATTAAACCTTTGTTCTGTATATTTAAACGATTCTTTAAATGATTCAACAGCTTCTAAACTCGATAAATATTTATTGTACGATGCAAGAGCATCCACATAAGCTTGTTGTATTTCCTTAATTAGAGTGAGTTTTTGTATCTGCAATTGATATTTAGCATCCATTACTCTAATTTCAGCGTTAGAAATGTTCGTTCTTGTTTGTAAACGACCAAATATGGGAATATTAAGTTGCGCACCAATGTATATATTTCTCGAACTTTCTAATTGATCAAGAAAGTCGCGATTTACATTATTAGGATCGTCAAGAAGCCAAGAAGCGCGAGAATCCATTCCCATGCCAACTCCAAGCGTAGGCTGTAGTCCCCCTTTTGTAATTTTCAAATCATACTCGGTACTTGTAACTGAGTATTCTGCACTTTTAATTTCAGGCATATTCTCAACAGCTCTGTCGTAAATAATATTGGGCAGTTGTTCTGCAAACTCAGTTGCCATTTCAGGCATATCAGGAGTTGTTATGTCAAAATTAACAGGTCGCTCAATGTCTAATAACTGAGCTAATGTGAGTAATGATATGGTAAGTTCGTTCTTTTGTTGAGTTACAACAAGCGCTTCTTTAGCAGCCTGCGATTTAATTTCAAGTAAGTTACCTTTCGCAACACTTCCTGCTTTTACAAGGTTGTTTGTTCTTTCAACTTGTAGTTCTGTTGTTTCATATTGCTTTTCAGCTACGTTTAATAATTCCTTATTTAAAATTATCTGTAGAAACTGAGCTGTTATTTGTAGAGAGATATCATTCTTAATTTTATTAGTAGTTTCTGTGGCGCTCAATAAGTCATATTCACTTTTTTTAATGCTGTTATTAATGGCTAATCCCTGATAAATTGGGATGTTACTACTTAAACTAGGACTCACATAGCTGTTATTAGCATCAATGTTTTGTCCTTCTTGCTGAATCCAGGTAAGACCAAAGTTGTAGCCTCCACTCAATCTTGCGTTTAAATCAGGAAGCCTATTGAGTTTGTTCTGCTTTAGTTCATTTTTCTGAACATCAACATTGAGCATTTGGCGTTTCACCGTAAGGTTATTTTCAAATGAATGCTCAATGCAGCGTTGTAAGCTCCATGTGTTTGAATCAATTGCTAAACTATCTTGAGCAGGGCAATAACCAAAAAGTGTAAATGTAATTATAATTGAAATGAGTATTTTCATTTTATTCATAGCGAAAATATCTTTATACTAGATTATGTATTTAGGTTAGTGATTAGCTTTTTGGGATCTTAATTTCATCACCTTCGTTGATACCTGAAAGGATTTCTATTTTGATACCATCAGACAGACCTGTTTCAATGAATTTCTTTTCAAATACTTGTTCTCCTGTTTTAACATCAACAAACGCAGAATCATTACTAAATGTGATAAGTTTCTCCTTTAGCACAAGTACACTATCTCTTTTGTCAAGAACAATATCGGCAGTAGCACTGTATCCGGCTCTAATAAACTGGCCTTCTTTTAAACTAACTGCAGCTTTAATCTCAAACTGAATAGCTCCATTTTCTTCAACGCCTTTAGGGGCGATAAACTCTAAATTGGCATGATATTTTTCTTTGTCAATGGCTCCTATTGAAAGTAACAGATCCATTCCTTCTTCAATTTTACCAACCTCAGTTTCATCCACTTTGCCTTCAAAAACCATTTCGTTCATGTCGGCTAAAAAAGCTACTGTTGTTCCATCGTTAAACGTATTACTCTTTATAACCGAATTCCCTACTTTTACAGGTACGTCGAGCACCATTCCTTCAATTGTAGCTTTAATAATAGTGTTTGTTTGATTACCCATTTTTTTGGTAACACCCATTTTAATTAACTGAAGATTGTTGTCAGCAGCCTCAACATCTTCTTTGGCATTTTCATATCGTGTTTGCTCATCTAAAAATTCAGATTGGGCAATAACCCCGTTGTTGTATAATTCTGTCTTGCGCTTGTATTCAACTTCAGCATTCTTATAATTAATCTTCGCTTTTTTAAGTTGTGTTTCAGCGTTGTTAACTTGAACCATTTCTGGTATGATTTGTATTTTTGCTATTAAGTCGCCTTTTTTAACTTCATCACCTGGTTCAACAT
Organism: Saccharicrinis aurantiacus; assembly: GCF_001660705.2. Taxonomy (GTDB): domain Bacteria; phylum Bacteroidota; class Bacteroidia; order Bacteroidales; family Marinilabiliaceae; genus Saccharicrinis; species Saccharicrinis aurantiacus. The sequence continues at coordinate 131,046 of NZ_LYBV02000032.1, read as the reverse complement.
ATATATCAGTAATAATTCCAGATTCCTGAGGTTTAATTTCAATTTCTTGTCTTGGAACAACGGAGCCTGTGGCAACAGTTTTCATAATAACGTTATCCAATCCAGCCGCTTCAGTTTCGTAAACTATTGGATCTTTTTTTGTTTGGTTATATAAGTAATACACTACCCATCCAAAAATGGCTAATATTAATAGACCACCTAAAATTTTAAAAGCTTTTTTCATTTTCACTATTATTAGTTCAATACCTAGAGTTATTTGTAATGTATTGAAGGTTATTGTTTTGTTTATTTGTTTTTATTCGTGTCGTAATGCATCAATTGGTTTTATCTTCACAGCATTTAAAGCAGGAACTAGTCCGGCTATGAAACCAACAGTAATCAACATTAGTAATGCTGATATTGCAATGGGTAAGCCAATTTCAGGATTCATAAAAAATGTTTGGTCATCAGGTCCAGCATTAGCTATTGATGTGTCTACTGCCATATCTACAAGATAAAGAACAATAGTTCCGAATGCGAGGCCTAGGAAGCCAGCAATTGTTGTTAGAAATACTGATTCCATTAAAATTTGTCCTATAATAATTTTTGGTCTTGCACCAATCGCTCTCTGAATACCAATTTCCTTAGTTCTTTCTTTAATTACAATAAGCATAATGTTGCTAATTCCAATTGCACCAGCTATCAAAGTACCAATACCAACTACCCATATTAAGATATCGATACCTAAGAACATGTAGAACATACCTTTTATTTCATTTTCAAGATCGACCTGCCCAATGGCTTCATCATCTTTTGGGGCTATTTTATGATTTTTTTGTAAAATAGGTTTAATTGAGTCGATTACCTTACTAATCTTAGTTCCTTTTTGGGCAGTAATACCAAAAAAGTGAACTTGATCTCCATAGTTAAAAGTTTGCTGCATTGATGTAAAAGGAAGATAAACGGTTTCCTTTTTGTTACTGCCGATGTTAATATTCGGGTTGTTAGATCTAAATACACCAACTACCATAAAATAAACCCCATTAACCCTAACGTAAGTGCCTACAGGGTCCTCGTCTTCATCAAACATTATTTCATAAACCTTTTCACCTATGATGCACACTTTTCGTTTGTGAAGAATATCTTCATCGTTGATATATCTTCCCCACACCATTGTACAAGGATCTATTTTTCTATAAGATGGATAATCGCCCATTACATTGAATGCTGCAGATCTTTCGCCTCTAACAATGTTTTCACCATTTCTCAAATTCCAACCATTTAATCTTGGTGAGATTACATCAATTCCGGCAACTTGATCCTTAATTTCTTCAATGTCTTTGTTGTTGATTTGCCAATTACGGTCTCGCTTATAACCTTCATGTGCTTTTGTAGTAGTGTTAGCCCACATAAAGCCACTGTTGGTGGCAAAGTCTTTAAAACCTTCGGTGATGCCATTTTTTAAACCATTGCCAGAACCTGTCATTACAATGAGCATAAATATTGCCCAGAATACACCAAAAGCGGTAAGGGCACTTCTTAGCTTATTAGTTTTTATGGCATTTATTATTTCTTGCCACCTATCTCTGTCAAACATTAGGATAATTTTAGTTTAAGTTAATCAACATGTAAAGCCTCAATTGGTCTAATGGAAGCAGCTCTCTTTGCAGGGATGTATCCTGCAATTAATCCAGCAGTAATGAGTATAAGTAATGCCCATAACGCGACTCCAAGGCTAGCTGATGGATTCCAAAAAGTTCTTTCGACATCGCCACCAGCTTGTAGAAGTGCAGTTGATACCAATGACAAGATTCCCATTCCAGCCACTAAACCGAAGAATCCTGAAAGAGCCGTAATAAAAACAGACTCGGAAAGTACCAAGCGAATAATAGAGAATGGTGTAGCACCTATGGCTTTTCTAATGCCAATTTCTTTGGTGCGTTCTTTAACCATTATAATCATAATGTTGCTTACTCCCACAATACCTGCTATAATGGTCATAATACCAATTATCCAAACAAACATCCTTATGCCAGCAAAAATGCCTTGAGATTGTTTAAAGTGTTCAAGTGTGTTCCAAATACCTAAGGCTTGTTTATCTTCCGGTGCCACCCTGTGGCGTTTACCTAATAGTAACCTAACCTCTTCTTCTATCCGCTTATTTTCTTCTACAGTAGTTGCATTGGTAGCAATGGCCATTTCACCAAGCTTATTACTTCCGTTAAATACTCTTTGTGCTGTGGTGAGTGGGAGGTAAGCCCTCTTTCTTTCTTTATCCTGAGGGTCTGTAAAAGTACCTACTACCATAAATGGTACGTTATTAACACGCAGATACTTACCGATTGGACTTTCATCTTTAAAAAGTGCATTTTTTATAGGAGTAGATATTATAATCACCTTACGGTACTCTTCAATATCAATTTTATTCACATATCTGCCTTCTTCAAGGTCTACAATCTGAATTTCTTTAAACTCGGGCATAACTCCTTCAGTATTGAAAGTGCCAAATTCATTATTGTAAGTAATTCTAGCTTGCCCATTTATATAGAATCTACCAGAAATATTGTCTATATTTTTATCAAAGTGGAGTTTTAAAGCTTCAACGTCTTGATCAGTGAACTGAATGCGTCTGCCTGCTTTTAGTCCATCGTGGGCTACTTGTGTTCTTCTACTCCAAATCCAAAGGGCATTTTTAGAAGTCCCTCTAAAATTATTTTCCATACCATTTTGTAGTCCTTTACCAGAACCTAATAGCAAAATGAGCATAAAAATTCCCCAAGCAACACTGAAGCCTGTCATTATTGCCCTAAGTTTATTTTGCTTTAAAGTAGATAGAATCTCCTGAATATAGTCGATCATAAGGGTGTTAATTTACTGAGTTGATTACTGGTTGAATAATATTGGAGGTGTTAGATTCTATTAATCCATCTTTTAGTCTAATAATTCTACCTGTTTTCTCAGCAATATCATTTTCGTGTGTAACAATAATTACAGTTATACCCGAGTCATTTACTTCTTTTAAAATCTCCATAACCTCATAAGAGGTTTGTGTATCGAGAGCTCCAGTAGGCTCATCGGCTAATATCACCTTAGGTTTCGAGATAAGTGATCTAGCAATGGCAACTCTTTGCTTTTGTCCTCCTGATAATTCGTTAGGTAAGTGTTCAGCCCAGTCTTTAAGTCCTAATCTTTCTAAATAATCTAACGCAATTTGGTTTCTTTTCTTTCTGCTTACACCTTGATAATACAGAGGTAGGGCCACGTTTTCCATGGCATTTTTAAAAGAAATAAGATTGAAGGATTGGAAAATAAAACCTAAATATTTGTTTCGGAAAGCAGCAGCCTTCCTTTCGTTCATATTCTGAATCAGAATGTTATTTAAGTAATATTCTCCTCGATCGTAATTATCTAAAATGCCCAATATATTAAGCATAGTAGATTTGCCTGAACCTGAGGAGCCCATTATTGAAACCATTTCGCCTTCAAGTATATCTACATCAATACCTTTTAATACATGTAAAGAATTAGCACCTGTTGTGTAAGATTTATGAAGAGAGTTGACCTTTATTATACTATTACTCACAATTATATAGATTTATGTTGTTATGGTATAAGTAGAAATAATCAAATCAAGTGTTTTTTAAGTCAAGATTAGAGTATTTTATAGTGTGACGCATCAATACTTAAAATAGTTACAGATAGAAATGACTTTTATCCAAAAAAAAGTTTTTCTATAAATTAGTACATTTATTACGTATTATCAATGCCTAATTAATTTAGTATTAACACATGATTGCTATCTTTGTGAAGTGTTTGTTTTACAAAATATATTTTTAGCGTTGTAAGATGCACTAGTCGGATTATATTCTTATCATTATAAATTCAACCATATTAAATTGAAAAAAGGGATAGTTTTTAAGTCAACAGGGAGCCGGTATATTGTTAAATCTACCGAAGGTGAAATGGTAAATTGTACCATAAAAGGTAAATTTCGTATGAAAGATATCAAAAGTACAAATCCGGTAAGTGTTGGTGATGTGGTAAATTTCTCATGGGATGAGGCTAACGACGTTGGTGTTATTGCTGAAATTGAAGAACGAAAAAACTATATTATCAGAAAGGCTTCAAAATTATCCAAACAAACACATATTATTGCAGCAAATATTGATCAGGCTGTACTACTCGTAACTGTTAATTATCCTATAACCACAAATGTTTTTGTTGATCGTTTTTTGGCATCAGCAGAGGCTTATCGTATTCCGGTTAGGATAGTTTTCAACAAGGTAGATCGTTATGATGATGCGCATCTTCAATTGGTTGATGACTGTAGAGAAATGTACGAAAATATAGGATACGAAACCTATGCGATATCTGCTAAAAAAGATGAGGATTTAAGTGTAGTAACTAATTTATTAAAAGATAAAGTTAGTGTTATTGCAGGCCATTCAGGTGTAGGCAAATCTACCTTAGTAAATCGGATTCAACCAGGTTTAAATTTGAAGGTAGCCGAAATATCAGATGTTCATCAAAGTGGAAGACACACTACTACTTTTGCCGAGATGCATGAGCTTCATTTTGGAGGATACATAATTGACACTCCCGGTATCAGAGGTTATGGTTTAATTGATATTGAAAAAGAAGAGTTACACCATTATTTCGTTGAGATTTTTAAAGTGTCGGAGTATTGCCAGTTTGGTAATTGTACTCATATTCATGAACCTGGATGTGCTGTAAAAAATGCAGTGGAAGTTGGTGAAATAGCCCTTACCAGATATCAAAGTTATTTAAGTATATTCGAATCGAACGAGGAGAAATATCGCTAAAACCTAAACAAGATATTAACGCATTACAAGTTATGAACCTGCAAGAATTATTGCGCCTAGTTTATCTAAAACAATATGAATAAAGCCATTGGAATAGTAATAGCAAGTGTAGTTTTTTTAATTGCATCTAATATTTATTATTATTACGATACCTATAATTGGCAATTAAATATTCACCAAGAAGTACTTACCAAAGAAATACGAACTTGCAAGGAAAATCATCAGAAATTCTTCAAGGAAACCAAAACCAATATTCTTCTTTTATTAAACGAAAAGGAGCTTAATGCTTTATTTGAGTTTAATACGATTGCTGAAAATACAATTGTACAAGAGCGTACGCAATTACTATACAATAGATACGGTGATGTGCTGAAAGAGCTTACTGTGAGCGATACAAAAGGTCATTGCTATACGCTTAGTAGAATGAATAATGGCGTGTTTGTATCCAAATATAGTGAGCAGAATCGCCAGGAATATTTCAAAGAAACAGTTAATCTGAATATTAAAAATAACACAATTGAATATAAACAGCCATTGTATGCTGATAGCTATATTTATGGTTATGTCAGTTTTAGTATTAATGCGGAGCGGTTTTATAAAGATCTTTTTCATAATTTCAGTATAAGAGGTCATCAAGTAGAATGGATCTTAGATCATAATAATAATGTAATATTCTCTACTCTGGAAGGTTTAAGTTTAGCGAGTAAAAAGAAAGAAAATTTATATGCTTCTGTATTAATGGGAGATACCGCTATAATTCATACAATGCATTATAATGGACTCAGGGAGAGAGTACTAACTTCATTTGAGGTAATTAAGATATCTGGTAGCCCTGTTATTTTGGCGTTTTCATTAAGAGTTAAGCCAATAACAGATTCAATTTTAATGAATTTTGCAATTATTGCTCTTATTACCTTTGTGATTATTATGTTGATCGTTTTGTTCTTCTTACGTGTAGTAAGTAAAAACAAAGTAAATGCAATTCGATTAAATCAATCAGAGGAAGCTTTACAAAAAGTTTTGCATTATTTGCCTGTTGGGGTTGTAATGCTAGATAGTAATAAGCGAATTAAACAGGTTAATAGAGCTGCTCTTAACCTATTTGATTATGAAGACGAGGATTTGTTGCTTAATTCTACAGTTAATTATCACGTAATATTTGAGAAAAAGAAAGTAGTTCAACATATTGATATCACTAAAACATCAAGTAAGTATGTTCTTGATAATGGACAAGGAAATCAGCAGATCCTTTTAAATGAAACAGTTCCTTTCTTTCTGCAGGACGAGCAATATACTATTGAAGTATTTATAGAGTCAACACCATTTGAGAAGATAGTTGAACCAAGTGGGAAGGCTCATCTTGCAAAAACTACTTTTATTGCTAATGTTAGTCATGAACTACGTACGCCATTAAATGGTATTATAGGGATGACTGATGTGATGCTGCTGTCAAATAACCTCCCGGATGCTGAGCGCGATATGTTGGGCATAGTAAAGCGATCGGCAGATACTTTGTTGGCCTTAATTAACGATATACTCGATTTCTCTAAAATTGAATCAGGAAAGCTTGAGGTAGAGGCTATTCCGATGAATCTAAATAAAGAAATTCAGCATATAATTGGCGATTTCGAGGTGCAAGTTAAAGAGCGTAATTTAAAATTAAGCTGGGAATCAGACGGGGATATTCCAGAAGATTACTTGGGTGATCCGCTAAGGATTAAACAGGTACTAATTAATATTATCGGAAACGCAATTAAATTTACAGCCCACGGAGAGGTACGATTAAAGGTTGAGAAAGTAAAAGCTTTAAATGGTAATTCTGTTCTTAAGTTTACGGTTAGTGATACAGGTATTGGCATAAATAAAGATAAACTTCAAACTATCTTTCAATCTTTTTCTCAAGAAGATGAAAGTACTACTCGAAAATTTGGGGGGACAGGTTTAGGAACTTCAATATCTAAGAATTTAGTACAATTGATGGGTGGTGAAATATGGGCTGTAAGTCCATCTTCAATATCAACGAATGAAGAATATCCAGGCTCAGATTTCTGTTTCACACTGCCGCTGTTAAGTATGAGAAAAAGAAAGAATCTAGATTTCTCATATATATTTGCATGGACTCAGATTAATGTTCTTGTAATAAGTGATGATCTATTGCAGGTGCAGGCAATTGCAAAAAACATGATGGCTCTAGGTATAAAATACACGATAATGTCGCCATCTCAAGAAACAATTGTTTCTCTTCGAGACACTAAAAAATATCATGCAATTATAGTAGACCAACGTCCTGATTTTAATGGAATTGATTTCTTGCAGGAACTTTATAATTATAACCTTCATACGCAGTACCTAATTGTTCTTCAAAGCTCAGACTATCAAAAAATGAACACCAATATTGGTAAACGATTAGGAGCTGATATTTACCTCCGTAAGCCTATAAAGATTGATATTCTTAAAAGTTTCTTATTGCGATATTTCACAAGTATTAGAGACACATCGAGTATGGTTGGTAAGGTTGTTCCTCATGATTTAAAAATTTTAGTAGCAGAGGATAATCTTTTCAATCAAAAAGTAGCAAGTAATCTGTTTAGTAAATTGGGGTATACAATTGACATCGCTAATAATGGAAATGATGTGATTAAAATGTTCACAGAGTGTAGTTATGATATTATATTTATGGATCTTCAGATGCCTGAATTAAATGGATTTGAGGCTACTGTAGAAGTCAAGAAATTAAATTCAACTTGCCCTATTATAGCTATGACTGCAAATAATGATTCTTCAATAAAAGACGAAGCTTTTAATGTAGGAGTGGATGATTTTATTGTGAAGCCAGCACAACGCGAAGAAATTAATAGAATGATTTTAAAGTGGTGTGCTAAATAAATTATAATAAGATAAGTGTTTGAACGTTCAATAATTAATTAAATTCACTTTTGTTATTTTATAATTAAACATGTATTATTCTCGTAAGCGATTGTTTAAGCTTTTTATTTTAATTGGCTCTGTTATTATTGGGAGTGCTTCCTTAATTTATACCAAACTATTAACTGATGAATTAAAAATCGAAGAAGAGCAAAAGGTAGCTCTGTGGGCGGAAGCTACAAGGCAGTTAGTGCAGCCCGACATTGATGAGCAGGCAGTTAGTTTGATGCTTGAAGTTCTGAAAAATAATAATACTGTTCCTGTTTTATTAACTGACGATAAGGGAATTATTTATCATCATCGTAATATAAAGCTACCAAAACAAGGAGCAGAACAATATCTTCAGTCTGAGCTGGAGCGGATGAAAAAAACAGGAAAGCGCATTGTTATAAATTTGGGTGATGATGAGGTTCAGTACTTGTATTACAGATCATCTTTATTGCTTGTTAAATTAACGTGGTTTCCAATTGTTCAGTTAATTATTATAATAGTGTTTGTATTAACTGCTTATTTTGCATTTAATAGTGCTCGCAAGCGAGAGCAAGATCAAGTATGGGTTGGCATGTCAAAAGAAACAGCTCATCAATTAGGTACTCCTATTTCATCCCTTATGGGATGGGCCGATTTGTTGGCTCTAAAGGATGAAAATAGTAAAATAGTGCCAGAGATGAAGAACGACATCTCTCGTCTGCAGAATGTAGCGGATCGATTCTCAAAAATTGGCTCTAAACCTATTTTAAAGTCCCTAGATTTAAAAGAACTAGTTTCGGGTACATTAGATTACTTTCAGAATAGAGTATCCTCCAAAATTCAGTTTAAATTAGATTTTGAAGAAAGCAAAACAATATATGCTAATGCCGTATTGTTAGAGTGGGTTCTCGAAAACTTGATAAAGAATGCCATTGATGCAACTTTAGGAAAAGGTGTAATTACGATTTCTTCACAGCATTTAGGAGATCAAATTGTTATTGATATTAGTGATGACGGTAAGGGTATTCATAAATCAAAACATACCACAGTATTTGAGCCTGGCTATACAAGTAAAGAGAGAGGGTGGGGCTTAGGCTTAACTCTTACAAAAAGAATAGTTGAAGAATATCATGGTGGTAAAATATTTGTAAAAGAATCTGAATTAGGAAAAGGAACCACCTTTAGAATTATCCTGTAAGCATGCATTAGCAGCTATGTTAGCTTATTTGCACAATTACAAATAGATGCATGAAAAAAATAAATGAAAAATAAGAGTGTATTTCTTCGCTACTACTATTTATTTTTATACTTTTGCAAAGTTTTTATATCGGGTTAAATGGCTAAACTGAATGAATATAACCTAGTTTTCAAAGGGTTAAAAGAAGGTAGGCATCTTTTTAATTACAGTGTTGATAGTTCTTTTTTTAAGGAAATCAATGATTCAGTAGTTGAAAATGGCGATTTTAAAGTAGAAGTTACTTTATTGAAGAAGTCGCAAATGTTGCAGCTTGATTTTAGTATTGAAGGAAAAGTGAATTCAATATGTGATAATTGTTTGGCAGCATTAACTGTTCCGGTAAGTTTTGAAGGTACCATATATGTTAAGTTTGGTGCTATTTATGATGAACCTAGTGAGGAGATAATAATACTTCCGCACGAAGAACATGAGATTAATTTAGCTCAATTGATATATGAATTTATTGTTGTTAGTTTGCCTTTGCGTTCAGTGCATAGCAACGAAACTGATGATGATAGTTGTGATGATGAGATGATTGACAGATTAAATCAGCAAAACCATCACGAAGAAGAAGCGATTAGCGAAGATGATATAGATCCCCGTTGGGAAGCACTAAGAAAATTAAAGAATAATAAATAAGTAAAGCGTTTTAAGATGGCACATCCTAAAAGAAAGATTTCTAAAACTAGAAGAGATAAAAGAAGAACTCACGATAAAGCTGCTATTCCAGGATTAGGAGTATGTTCTAACTGTGGTTCTACAAAAAAGCTACACACCGTATGTGGTGAGTGTGGTTTTTATAGAGGAAAATTAGCTGTAGCACAAGAAGTGACAGCATAATTTTTTTTTGTCAAAAGTCTTTATAAATTTGCTTCGCATATGCGAGGCAAATTTTGCTTTAAGGCATTTGTAAATTAACTTCGAAAAGGTTATATGTTTAGGTATTTTGCAATTAAAGAACCTAAACACTCAAAATAGTAGTTGCCGAATTATCTATTATTCGGGCATGTGTTTTTATTAGCATTGCTATGCTGATGGATATGCTAGTTATATTATTGATTACGACTATTAAAAAATAAAAACTATCAAATGAAAAACATTAACGCCGTTATAACAGGAGTTGGTGCATATCTTCCAGAATATGTATTGACAAATGAAGAATTAAGCAAAATGGTTGATACCTCTGATGAGTGGATTATGACTCGTGTTGGTATTAAGGAACGCAGAATTCTTAAAGGTGAAGGTAAAGGTGCTTCTGATATGGGCGCTGAGGCTGTTAAAGAATTACTTAAGAAAACAAATACTTCTCCAGAGGATGTTGATTTATTAATTTGTGCAACGGTTACTCCTGATCATGTTTTTCCTGCTACAGGACCTATAATTTGTGATAAAGTAGGTATTAAAGATATCCAAAGTTTCGATGTTAATGCAGCTTGTTCAGGTTTTTTATATGCCTTAGATGTTGCTAATAAATTCGTAAAGTCGGGAATGCATAAGAAGGTTGTAGTTGTGGGCGCTGAAAAGATGTCGTCAATTACAGACTATACAGATAGAACCACATGTGTTCTTTTTGGAGATGCTTCTGCAGCTGTTATGGTTGAACCAACTGAGGAAGAAGTTGGAGTAATGGATACAATTTTACGAAGTGATGGTTCTGGGCGTCAGCATTTATTAATGAAAGCTGGAGGTTCTGTTAATCCATCTTCTCACGAGACGATAGATGCAAAAATGCACTCTGTTTATCAAGAAGGTCAAGCTGTTTTTAAACGTGCTGTTTCAAATATGGCCGATGTTTCTGCTGAGATTGCAGAACGAAATAATTTAACTGCTGATGACATTGCATGGCTTGTACCACATCAGGCTAACCTTAGAATTATTGATGCTACTGCACGTAGAATGGGTATTGATAAGGAAAAAGTAATGATAAATATCCAGCGTTATGGAAATACTACATCTGCAACAATTCCTTTATGTTTATGGGAATGGGAGAAGCAGTTGAAGAAAGGTGATAATATTGTATTAGCTGCATTTGGAGCTGGATTCACTTGGGGATCTACTTACATAAAATGGGGCTACAACAGTTAATTTTTACCAAATACTCAGGTTTTAATCTGAATTAAGATATTATATAAAGAGAAGCCATGTGCTTCTCTTTTTTTATTAGATAAACTCATTATTGAATATGTATACTTCAGCCTTAAGACAACTTCTATTTTTATTGTTTACTGTTTTAGTGTGTTTTGTTGTTTGTACTATTGTATGTTCCGTAATCGGAATATTTTTCTTCGGAACAGAAATACTTAGTAATCCTTCAATCATTTTGAGCGATACAAACTATTTGAGATTTTATCAGCTTTCTCAAAGTGTATCTTTATTTATATTACCTCCTATATTGTATGCTAAATACTATCGTTTAAATATTAAGCAGTATTATCAAATAGGTAAAATTCCTAAGGTAAGTTTATTTGCTTTAGGTTTTTTGTTAGTGATGTTGGTTCAGCCATTGGTAAGTTATTTGGGTTACTTAAATCAGCTAATTCCTTTTCCTGAATATTTAGCAGATGTAGAAAAGTGGTTGAGAATTCAAGAAGATCAGGCTAACGATCTAACACAGCTTATTCTTTCTAATGATTCCCGGATAAGTTTCATATTTAATATTCTTGTGGTTGCAGTAGTTCCTGCAGTAGGGGAAGAGTTGTTGTTTAGAGGTGGTATACAGCCATTATTTGCGCGTATTTTTAAAAATAAGCACATTGGTGTGTGGTTAAGCGCTTTTTTGTTTAGTGCTATTCATATGCAGTTTTTCGGTTTTTTCCCACGCCTGATATTGGGTGCTTTATTTGGTTATATGGTGATGTATGGAAAAAGTTTATGGTTGCCTATATTTTGTCATTTTGTTAATAACTTCTTAGCCTTGCTGATGTTTGCATTATATCAGAATAAGTTCTTAGATGAAGATCCATTATCAGCAGCAACCGAATCGGTCAATTACGTTTGGTTAGGTGTAAGCCTTGTGGGATTTGTTATTGCTATACGAATGATAAAGAATATAGAAAAGGTAAGAGAGAGTTAGTTTAGCTTTTTTTCTTCTTTTCTAAATACGTAAACAAGCCCATACTTTGCAGATTGTTCTCTCTTTTTTGAAGGTTCTAATTCATTATATGTTTCTTCTACCGAATTCCATAAGTTAAGAATAATGGCATCTGCCTGAGCTCTTAATTCACTAACTTTTTCTAACATCTTCTGAGTTGTAGATAAAAGGTTCTTGTGATTATTGTAGCACTCTTTAAATTTCTCAAATTTAATCTTTACCATTGCAATGGATGGATTGTAGATTCTACTTCCACCTAGTGCCATTCTCTTTTCTTCAGCAGGGATAACTTTGGCACCCCATTGTAATAGTTGGGTTTCTGTGCCTAATTCTGGTACGGCTTTATCATCAATATCCATCCCGTATTCCTCTCTTACCTCAGGTTTTAATTCTTTTCTGATGATGCTGAAATTTACAACTTGTATAAAGTGTGAGAGGTATATTTTAGACGATTTAAAACATTCTGACAGTTGCTTGCCAATTTGAGCTTGACGGTCTTTGCTAGAATTATATTGATTAACTGATTGTTCAAATTGTGGTAAAAATGACTTTAAGTCGAGATGTAGTTTGGTGGGATATGCTAAGTCGAAAGGATAGTATTTACTTCCTTCATCCAAAGCAGCTTTTAAAGCTCTTAATCTAGCCTGATCTGTATTAGGGAGTCTTCTATAGGGCATGAATTACATTTACATAAGTGTATCAAGCGAAAAATAGAAAAAATATAAGTAAATACAAATCTTTATTTAACATTAATTGTGAATTCAGCTTAATTGAACTAATATAAAAATAGAAATCCCCAATCTTCCGAAGAAAATTGGGGATTAAATATGTTAATAAAAGTGATTAGTCTTTCAACTTAGCACTTAAATATTCGCGATTTAAACGAGCGATATTTGCGATAGAAACGCCTTTCGGACATTCTACCTCACAAGCTCCAGTGTTTGTACAAGCACCAAAACCTAACTCATCCATTTTACCAACCATAGCTTTAGCTCTAAGTGCAGCCTCAACTTGTCCTTGTGGTAATAATGCTAAGTGACTTACTTTTGCTGAAACGAATAACATTGCTGATCCGTTTTTACAAGTAGCAACACAAGCACCACAACCAATACAGGAAGCGGCATCCATAGCCTCGTCAGCATCATCCTTTGGAATAGGAAGTGCATTTGCATCAGGTACACCACCAGTACTTACTGAAGTATAACCACCTGCAGCAATAATTTGGTCAAAAGCAGTACGATCAACAATAAGGTCTTTAATTACAGGGAAACCAGCAGAACGCCAAGGCTCAATTGTAATAGTCTCGTTATTTTTGAACTTACGCATGTGTAACTGACAAGTTGTTACATCATCATCAGGCCCATGAGGACGTCCGTTGATGTATAATGAACACATACCACAAATACCTTCACGACAATCGTGATCAAATGCAACAGGCTCTTTTCCTTCACCAACTAATTGCTCATTTAAGATATCCATCATCTCAAGGAATGAACTGTCGGTAGATACTGTCTCTAGTTTGTAAGTTTCAAAACCACCCTTAGCTTTAGAGTCGCTCTGACGCCATACTTTTAGAGTCAAACTTATATTATTTTCCATTTTTTCTCTGTTTAACTAATGAACGTTAATAACTTAATTATTTGTAGTTACGTTGTGCAACTTTAACCACTTCAAACTTAAGTTCTTCTTTATGTAACTCTGGTGCTTTGTCTTCTCCTTTATATTCCCAACAAGCGGCGTAAGTAAATTTGTCATCCTGACGTTTTGCTTCACCTTCTTCTGTTTGGTACTCTTCACGGAAGTGACCACCACATGATTCTTCACGATTTAATGCATCGCGAGCCATAAGGTCTCCAGTTGTAATAAAGTCGGCTAAACGAGATGCTTTTTCAAGCTCAACGTTCATTCCTTTGTCTGATCCAGGGATCTTAACGTTAGTCCAGAATTCTTTTTTGATAGCAGCGATTTTCTCGATAGCTTCTTCTAAACCTTTTTTGTTACGAGCCATACCAACAAAATCCCACATTACTAATCCAAGCTCTTTGTGTAAGCTATCAACAGAACGTGATCCTTTAATTGACATTAACTTCTCGAATTTTGCTTTAGCAGCTTTTTCTGCCTCAACAAACTCTTTTTCGTCTCCAGTCATACGTGGCGTACGGATATCATCAGCCAAGTAATTCTGAATTGTAAATGGTAATACAAAGTAACCATCAGCTAAACCTTGCATTAAAGCAGAAGCTCCTAAACGGTTAGCACCGTGATCAGAGAAGTTTGCTTCACCAGCAGAGAATAAACCAGGTACAGTTGTTTGTAATTCGTAATCAACCCAAATTCCACCCATTGTATAGTGAATAGCAGGGTAAATCATCATTGGCTCAGCATACGGATTGTCATCAACAATCTTCTCGTACATTTGGAAAAGGTTTCCGTAACGTGCACGGATTGTATCCTCACCTAAACGCTCAATAGAAGTTTTAAAGTCAAGGTATACAGCTAAACCTGTAGTACCAACTCCGAAACCAGCATCACAACGCTCTTTAGCAGCACGAGATGCAACATCACGAGGTACTAAGTTACCAAATGCAGGATATCTTCTTTCTAAGTAATAATCTCTTTCGTCTTCAGAAAGGTCAGTTGCTTTTTTCTTTCCTGCACGGATAGCTTCAGCATCTTCTTTCTTTTTAGGAACCCAAATACGACCATCGTTACGTAAAGACTCAGACATCAAAGTTAACTTTGATTGGAACTCACCGTGAACAGGAATACATGTTGGGTGAATTTGAGCGTAACAAGGGTTAGCAAAAGCAGCACCTTTTTCGTAAGCTTTGATAGCAGCAGAACCATTAGATCCCATTGCATTTGTTGAAAGGAAGAATGTGTTACCATAACCACCAGTTGCCATTACTACTGCATGACCGAAATGACGAGAGAACTCACCAGTTACTAAGTCACGTGTAATAACACCACGAGCTTTTCCATCAACAATAACGTAATCAACAACCTCAGTACGAGTATGCATTTCAACAGTACCAGCATTTACCTGACGCATTAAAGCTTGGTAAGCACCAATTAATAGCTGTTGTCCTGTTTGTCCTTTTGCATAAAAAGTACGGCTAACTTGCGCACCACCAAAAGAACGGTTATCTAACATACCACCATATTCGCGAGCAAAAGGTACACCTTGAGCTACACATTGGTCGATGATATCGTTACTTACAGAAGCCAAACGGTAAACGTTAGCCTCACGAGCACGGTAATCACCACCTTTTACTGTATCATAAAATAAACGGTGAACAGAATCACCATCATTAGGATAGTTTTTAGCAGCATTGATACCCCCTTGTGCAGCAATAGAGTGCGCACGACGTGGAGAATCTTGAATAGTAAAGTTTTTTACTTTAAAACCCATTTCACCAAAAGATGCGGCAGCTGAAGCTCCAGCTAATCCTGTACCAATTACGATGATATCTAAGTTTCTTTTATTTGCTGGGTTAACCAATTTCTGGTTAGCCTTATAGTTGTTCCATTTTTCAGCCAATGGGCCTTCAGGAATCCTTGAATCTAACTTCATTTTTTGTAAATTAAAAAGTTACTACTTTATTAACAACAGCTTCCGCAAGCATACATTGCAATTGCGATAACACAAAAACCTAGGCTTACAACCCAAGCAAATACAGTTCCGATAACTGTCCAACGCTTACGCCAGATAGTATTACTTGCACCCAAAGTTTGGAATGCTGACCAGAAACCATGTGTTAAATGCACAGCTAGACCTAAAGAACCAATCACATATAAAACAACTTTTAGTGGATTTTGGAAATTTGCTGCTACTAAAGAATAAGTATCATGCATTTCAACACCACCAATAGTAACACTGCCTACAGCATGTGTAATTTGTAATGGAATCCAATAATCAACCATGTGAACTGCTAAGAAAGCTAAAATTGTAACTCCTAATACAGCCATGTTTTTTGATGCCCACATAACCTCTTTTGTGTTGTTACCTGAAGCATACTTGTTATTACCGCGTGCTTTGTTGTTTTTTGCAGTCAATATTGCTCCGTAAGCAATATGAACAATAAACCCTAAAGCTAAAACAGGTTGCAATCCGAACTTAATTAACGGTAAAGCCATAAAATTAGCTGCAACGTTAAAAGCTTCCCCGCCATCAGGGATTAATAGCAACAAGTTAATAGATAAGTGGACTACCAAAAAGGTAATCAAGAAAAGCCCTGACAAACTCATCAGCAGCTTTCGTCCAATCGACGAACTCAATAAATTACTCATACAGTTTAATATTTAAATCTCTAAGTTATATTAGTATTTTAAGCATGCAAATGTAATTTGAAATCGGGATTTTTCCATGGGAAATAAAGAAATAAATCTTTATTTAAAATCAATCTAAGCACCATGTTCAAAACTACACTCAGTAAGCGTTTTAGGTATTTCAAATAATTCAAAAACGATCCGAAAATACATTTTTTGGTAAAAAAGGGGTAAAAATAGATTGTGTTGTACAACCACTTTTTGTGTTTATTTATTCTTTTGCTATTACTTTAATCGATAAAGTACTCACCACCGCTGTAATCTAAGGGGTTTCTGTTGATTAGGTCATACTAAGTAAAGTACATACTATTATAGTATCCTATTGTATTTACATGACTCTATTAATTAAAGTATTTTTCTAATATTTATGAGGCTTTTGTATTAAGCCAAGTTTTTTTATTTTTGCTATGTTTTAAACAAATAGGTTATGACTGAAGAAATTGAGATATTAATGGAAGATGCTAAGGAGAAGATGGAGAAATCTATCACACATCTTGAGCATGAGTTAATTAAAATTAGAGCTGGAAAAGCGAGTCCTGCGATGTTAGAAGGTATAATGGTAGATTATTATGGATCTATGACTCCTCTGCAACAGGTTGCTAATGTAAATACTCCTGACCCAAGAACTTTAGCTATTCAGCCTTGGGAAAAAGCTATGATTGAACCTATTGAAAAAGCAATTATGGCTGCAAACCTTGGTTTGAATCCGGAAAATAACGGAGAGATTGTAAGAATTAACGTGCCTGCTTTAAATGAGGAACGAAGAAAAGATCTTGTTAGACAAGTGAAAAAATGTGCTGAGGATGCAAGAGTAAGTATCAGAAATGCGCGTAGAGACTGTAATGAAGAATTAAAGAAATTAAAGAAAGAAGGTCTTTCTGAGGATCTTGAAAAAGATGCTGAAGCAGATGTTCAAAAAATGACGGATCAATATTCTAAGGTTGTTGATCAACATGTTGAGAAGAAAGAAGCAGATATCTTAACAATCTAAGAATTACAAAAAAAAACTATATAAAGCATCACTTTTTCGAAAGTGGTGCTTTTTTTTTAAAAAAAAACTTTTCGGTCTTGTATATCCCGTAAATAAAGGGATTTGTATGATTTGAAAGTCTATTTCTAAAAATAATATAGTAGTATGTATTGCAAAGTACCATTTAAAAGCCATATATTTGTAATGCAATATTCAATGTAATGGATAGTAATATATAAAAATGAGGAGCCTGATATGAAGTTAGAAAATACAAAAGCACAAATGAGAAAGGGAGTTTTGGAATATTGTATTCTGGCAATCCTTTCAAGAAGCGACAAATATGCCTCAGATATTATTAAAGAATTAAAAGAGGCAAAAATGATTGTTGTTGAAGGAACACTGTACCCTTTATTAACTCGCCTAAAAAATGCAGGGTTATTGAGTTATCGTTGGGAAGAATCTACACAAGGACCTCCTCGTAAATATTACGAACTAACAGAAGAGGGTAAATCCTTCCAGAATGAGTTAGATGTATCGTGGAATGAATTAGTTGATGCAGTTGCTCACATTAAAAACTCCTAACAACAATAATTATAAATGTTATGAAAAAGACTGTAAATATAAATTTAAACGGAGTCGTTTTTTATATAGACGACGATGCATATAAAACCTTAAGATCTTATTTAGATAGACTAGAATTACATTTTAAGAATCAAGAAGAGGGTAAAGAGGTAATAAAAGATATTGAAAGTAGAATTGCCGAACTTTTTAGTGAGAAGATTAATCATGAAAGTGGTGTGGTTACCCAAGCTATGGTTACTGAAGTTATGGCTATCATGGGCGATCCATCGGAGTTTGATGAGGATGAAGAACCCAAAAAGGAGAAAAAAACACACTATCAAGCTTATACTACTTCAAGTAGGAGTAAGCGCTTATTTAGAGATGCAGATAATAAAGTACTCGGAGGTGTTTGCTCAGGTATAGCTGCCTACCTTAATATCGATCCGGTTTTAGTTCGAGTTGCTTTTGGTATTTTCCTATTTCTCAGTGCAGGTACAATAATACCGGTATATATTATCCTTTGGATTTTAATTCCTGCCGCTATCACAACTGCTCAAAAATTGGAGATGCGAGGCGAAAATGTGACTATCAATAATATTGAAAAATTCATTAAGAGGGAATATGAAGATGTAAAAGATAGGTTTAGCAAAGTAAAGGATACAGAAACCTATAAAAAAAGCGAGTCGTGGTGGAGACGCCTCACAAAGCGAGATAAAAACTTGATGCTTGTTGTGGCTGTAATTGCTTCAGTATCTTTATTAACAGGTTTATTCAATGCATTTCCTGCAATGGAGCCAATGACTACAAATGTGAGCTACCATATGGCGCATGTGCCAATACTTCACTTTCCGGGGATTCTAATTCTAACCTTAATTCTTTTATTAATCGGGTTTGTATTTAAAACCTTATTTAAAATTATCATCTACATAATTGCTTTCCTATTTATAATTGCTTTAGCACTAAAAGTAGTTGGTTTTTTCGTAGGCAGCGTAGCTATGTTCTGTTAAACCCAATCATATAATTTAAACTAATAAAAAATGAAGAAGACTTTACATATAAATTTAGCTGGGTTTGCATTTAATATTGATGAAGATGCATTTAAGGCTTTAGAAACTTATCTAACAAAAGTAGAAAATAGCTTTGTTGATAAAAAAGAAGCAGAAGAGATAGTTGCTGATATCGAAGGCAGATTCGCAGAGTTGTTCCAAAATAAAAGTATTTCAGGTAGAGTAATTAGTCTTTCTGAAGTTGAAGAGGTTATAAAAACCATGGGTGAACCACAAGAGTTTGCTGATGAAGCCGAGGAACACGCAGAAACGCAAGTTAACGAAGAGCCTTCTATTAACTATAAAAAAAGGCTTTATAGAGATACCGATAATAAGGTGTTTGGAGGTGTTTGTGGTGGCTTGGGAGCATACTTTAATATGGATCCTTTGGTTTTTAGAGTAATATTTTTTATTGCTTTTATTCTGTATGGAGCATCATTGCCTATCTATTTAATCCTTTGGATTGTGATGCCTAAAGCCCTCACATTAACCCAGCGTATGGAAATGAAGGGTCCTTCTGATTACGAAAACTGGGAGCAAAATATTCGAAATGAGTATAATGATGTTAGTACTCGTTTTAAGCAAAGTAAAGCTTATGAGAATGTAAACAGTGGAATGGGGAAGGCGAATGATGTAATGGGTATTGCACTTCGAAAAATCATAAACTTCTTTGTGATCACTATGGGTGTTGCTTTAATGATTTCTAGTATTGTTGGTATTATTGGCATTGTGGTGACTGCGGTTTTCGGGTATTCGTTTATCGACTTTTCAGGAGTAGGTAATTATATTACTACAATCCCTAGCTTATTCATGGATGGACACCAATTCTCATATGCCTCTATCGGAATTATTTTATTAGCTGTAATGCCTCTTTTAATCCTCTTTTTCTTGGGATTTAAATTAACTTTTAAAGTTAAAAATAAGATTAGGTATGTTGTTTTAGGAGCGCTGTTATTTTGGTTATTAGGTATTGCCATTGTTGTGTTCTCTGCAGGTAAAGTAGCCAAAAGTTATTCAACTTCTCAAAAAGTTCTGTCAGAAGATCGTTTACCTCTTCCATCAGGCAATACATTATATATAAAGCCTAATAATAAGATGAATTTTCCTGAGGATAAGGAACACTTATTTGAAATGAATCAACTTGAAATTTTCTCAAGCCAGAATGAAATTCTAGTAAAGGGGACTCCTAAAATTGAACTTATTGAAGGGGATGAATTTAATATTTCAATTAACCGTGAGGCTAGGGGAGGCGATATGAAAGAGGCCATTACTAATGCTGAAGGAATTGAATTCTTTTGGATACTTAAAGATTCTGTTTTGTATATCGACCCTGCGTTTACTTTACAGGATGGTATTAAATTGAAAGATCAGCAATTAGATGTTACAATTTCGATTCCTTCTGATATAGAAGTTGAAGTAGATGGTAATCTTGCTTGGTCTATTTATAATAATCTAGATTAACAAATAACTTAAATTTATAACACGATGAAAAATTTAATAAAGCTTAGTTTAGTACTTGTTGTTATGGCTTTTGTAAGCATTCCAACAATGGCACAATCATCGATAGTTGATAAAATGTACAAGCATTTTAATTTAATGGACGATGTAACCTATTTATCATTTTCAAAGAGTTTGCTTGGTATGATGAACTTTGATTGTGTTGATGATGAAGATGATAATATAAGCGGTGACTTAGATGAATTAAAAGTAGTTATCTACAAACCAGAATCTGAGCCAAATGCTAGTTTTAAAAGCCTTGTTTACGAATATATTGAAAAAGGGAATTATAAATTAGTAGAAGAAAATGATTCTGATGACGATACGGAAGTGTGGGTGAAAAAGAAAGGTCGCAGAATAAGTGAGTGTCATGTTATATTTCAGGGCGAACAAAATGGGGTGTTATTATCCTTTTTAGGAGATTTTAAAATTGATGATTTGGATAAAATAACCACTAAGGTTGATGATTATAAATAAGATTAAAATGTCTTTTTAAGGATGTTTTGTTAACTTGTATTTCTTAACCGTAAATTTTAAGATATGAGTTCTGCCGGCCATGTAATGGATATGATTCAGCGATCGCGTTATAACGATTCCATTAGAAAAAAACGCATTGAAAGAATCTCAAAAATTAGAGACGCCTATCAAGAAGAAGTGCGAAAGAAACATCCTATAGGAACCCATGAAGTGAAGTTATCTAGTGAAAAATTGATAGCTATTAAACAACGGATTAGGCTGCAATTAATACGTGAGAAAAGAATAAAAAGGATAATAAGTAGCTTGTTAACGGTAATAATCGCAGGTTGTATTTATTATTTTGTGATTAATAGATTGCATGTGTTTTAAACATGATATATTGGACAATTGATAATAGTAGTGTAAATAAAAAGGCTCGGAATTTCCGAGCTTTTTTATTCTAAAAAAATCAAAGGGTAACAAACTAATCGTCTTAATTATCAAGTAATCTCGTATGTAATATTTTTTGTAATATTATTAAAATGGCGTTCAAACAGTGGATCTTTCATGTGAAGAGCCAACTCTTCTTTTCTATTTTCAGCAACCTCAGTTAATCTCATTAACTCCTTATTGTTATTAATATCAGAGGTGTTGATGTTTTTACGTTTAATATATTTATGAAATTCTCTAAGCCATTCTTCATAGTCAGCTAAAAACTCTTTTTGCTGAGGTCTTAAAGGATTTCTAGTGGCATCTGCAGAAACACTAACGGTTGTAGCCATAACTCCTGCTAAGGACATACCAACTCTTTTAAAGAATTTTTTTCTGTTTATTTTATTGCTCATAAATTAATTCTTATCAGTAAAGACTTACTTAATAACCTCAATGAATTAAAATTGTTTAGCACTTATTTAAATTTTCTTTCAATAATTGGGTTTTCAAATGGTTTGATTGATTTTTTATCTTTGTTATAGTCAATGAGTTTATCATACATCATCGGATCTTTCCATTCGTCTTTAATAGCTTGACTAAAAATAACTTCTTCAAGTGTATGGTTAAACCATCTCAAATCATCCTGAAAAGCTTCGGCGTAGCCTGTTTCTGTTTCATGTACCCTTACGGATTGAACACCTACATCTCCTTCGCCATTATTAAAGTGAGTTGCTCCTAGAATTTTATCGATTATAAACAATAAGGTTAAAGCAAAACATTCTGCCGAAGGTGAAACAGGCATTTGAACGTACCTATCACTATTGCTTTTTATAAACGATTTAAAAGCATCACTTTCCTTATCCCACATGGCATAGGCATGATCAAAGCTATCAATTACGTCTTTAATTGTTCCTTTTGTTAAGCCAAAATCGTATATCATATGGCCATAATCAAGTTTATTTGATGTTAAAAAAACCTCAACAACATAACTGTGTCCATGAATCGATTTTTTACATCTATCGCTTGAGCAATCGCGCACTATGTGTGCTCCTTCAAATTTGAATTGTTTACGTATGATCATAATCTATTAAATTAGTTTGTTTTATTTATTAACCCTTTATGTCGCGTCTTAGTTCATAGTTTTCAAAATCGCCGCCATAATATTCACTAGTAAAAGCACCTTCATTACTTTGTGTACCCCGCAAAGATTCACAGGTGTGAACCAATCCGCTTAAGCGAACAAATACTGATGTAGATTCAGCAGCTTTACTTACTTCATCATAAATCATTTTTGTTAAATTTTCTTGCAGATGCCCGCGCCTAGCCACCCAATCAACAATTCTTTGAAGTTTTGATATTCCCAAAACCATGCGATCGGGGATATAGCTGATAATGGCATAAGCATCTTCTCTGAATAAAGTACTAAACGGTGCCACATGATGCGAACAAACAGAAACGATATCTACTCGTTTTGTTATAGGAAACTTTTGCTGGTTTTCGTTAGGGAAACTCGCCATATTCGGTCTGTTACTCCATCTACCAGATAGTAACTCACTGTCATCATCTAAACCGTTTCCGCAATACATTTTTGTCATACGGTAAGGAGTACCCTTTTCTCCGCCAACATTCGGATCGTTCATGTCAATCTTCATTGCCTTAAAAGCTTGTTTTAAATGATATTCAGTTACAATCCTCATTATAAAATGTGCCTCCTCTGAAATACCTCCAACGCTTTCAACATTATCAGAAATATTAAAATCTGATAAATTATTATATTCTATCCAAGGAAGAATAAAATCTGTTTTTGGATATTTTTGAAGGAAAATAGCTTCAACATATTCTTTTAAATAACTAAAGTGATGTTCGCTTGAGCTAGTTACCTTTCTATCTAAACCATTAATCTTGCGAGGTGATATTTTTTTTATCCCATTTTTTGTTTTGACCTCTTTCATCTTGTTTAATTTTAGTGAAAAATACTTTCGTTTATTTATGCTGGGTGCATTCAAAATGTATTTTCATCTGTATAAGTAAACACAACATTTGCTATTGTTGTTCTTTAAGATAACATCAATAATTGCACAAATGTTTAATTTATTGATAAAAAAGATAAACAAAAAATAAGATGATAGTTAATTAAATAACTAATGTTCCTCGTTTGACCACTTATCGCTCCCAAAGCGAGAGGTTAAAATGGTGATTATTTCATTTGCCGAATATTCAATAGGTTTGTTGGTGATGTTTAAAACTTTAAATCCACCTTTTTTAAATAAATTGGCTGCATAATCTAATTCCATTCGTACTTTCCGAGGTTCAACGTAATCTGTATTGGGGTTCATGTTAATTCGGGTTACCCTGCTGCTTCTTTGTGCAATTAGATACGTCATAGAAATAGTTAGTCCGAAAACTCTGTTCGGATCAATTTCGAATAAGGTTTGTGGTATTGGTGTGCCAGGCACAATTGGTACATTGGCAACTTTCCACCCAAACATGGCTAAATAAATACTTAAAGGAGTTTTTCCTGTTCGCGAAACACCGGCTAATACAATATCAGCTGTTGCTATTTTATCATTATGCATACCATCGTCATGCTGCATGGTAAACTCTATGGCTCGCACTCTACGATAGTATTCCATATCTCGCATTCGGTACAAGCCTGCTTGCGCAGTTGGTTTTAAATCATGAACGCTATCTAGGTAATCAGTCATATTACCAACTAAGTCAAAATGCCTGATGTCGTTACTTTCGCAACTATCAATTAGCCATCTTCGCACCTTAACGTCTATCATGGTATGTGCAATAACTCCATTGGTTTTCAGTACTTTTTTAATAATCTCGTCAATACGTTCTTGAGTAGCTACTTCAGGTTCAATCATAACGGGGATTTTATGATCGGGATATTGGATCAGCATTGATTCAATGAGCGTATGACCAGCCACACCTTTGCCGCCTGATACAATGTAAATTGGAGGGATAATAGATTCTTGTTCCATAGTTGTAGATTTTATATGAGATATCTAATTTATCCATTATAAAACCTACGAACAAGTAAAAGTGTAGGAAAGAAATATTGAGTTACTTCTTTATGCCTCTTGGTTTGCTTCTAGCTTTAACAGTTTGGTTATTGTCATCTATAATAGCGGCAACATTTCTGCTTAAGCTTTCAAACATATGAGGTTTTGCATGTAACATAGCTTGTAGGTAAGGCACCAATTTACTATTGATTAAGGCCATTAGTTCTGCTTTTATTTGTGTAGCACTGCTCTTTTGCGCAAACTCATTTACGCGAGTGGCATATTCATCCTCAGCTTCTTCAAAAGCTAACTCAGCACTATTTAGCCCGCTAATTAAATCTGGAAAACCAGGTAGTGTGTCAATATCTTTTTTGGCATCGTGTAACTCTTTTAATAGTGCATTTATATAGGCTGTTTTAACGGCATAACTATCGTATGCCAGTTTAACACCATATTTATCAAATATTTCTTTTATAACTAAGGCCGATTGGTTTACATCTTTATTTGGGTGCCGAACAAAACCTAGCAATAAATGGTGCATTGCTACCAAGTATAGTTTTCTAAGTTCATCTTTCTCTTTCAGGTCTGATTTAACTTTGGTTGGGTTTATTGCACTGGTTAATTCTTCAGCCTTCATAGCAACATTATGAAAAAGCTCACTGGCATAATCATCTGCTGTTATTTTAGCTTGCGTAAAGCAATCGATAATATAGTAGGCCACCATATTAATCTCTGTAGTTCTTGTTTGCGATATTACTTTCTTAATCATTTAGTGCAATTACTTTTTAGCCTTTGAATTTTCACTAGTGTAAGTGCTAGTGTTGATAACTCATTCTTCTAAATTCAACTTCTTATTTACGATTTATATATGCATTAGTTTTATCGTATTTTATAATTGAATCCTTTAAATAATATCCTAAATATTACTAAAAGATATTGAATACTTAATCTTGAGAATAATGGACATTATATTGTATGTTGAATATTTGCGCAAAAGTAATCTAATTATTTAATTAATGGGGATATCGATTAAACATTATTGTAAAATATATAGATAGATAGGGTTTCGATCATATATGAGATAATTAGTTATTTTATTTCAGTTAATCAATCTCTGATAAAATGTTATAGTATTTCAACAGAAGTTAATATGTCGATTTTGTAAATTGAAGGCTCGTTTTATCAATTTTTGTTAATAGCTTTTAGTATATTCTGTGATTGCTTGCCTCAGATTTAGATTCTGTTGATAACCGAGCAAATGGAATTTGATGTAATGTGGTTTTTGTAATATACCTTTTCGACTTTTGTTGAGAGATATTATTGTGAGTACTCCTTTTTTAGGGTGCTAAAATTTAATGGGAATGATCTGCAAATTATTGGATTCTATGGAGGGTTGTTTTCTTTTCTTTGCAGAAAAGGGTAATCACTTTACTATTACTAGGATAAGTAATCAATCCATTTTTGATAGAATTATCTGTTTTTTTGGAGTAACAGAAGAGTCCTTCATCCTCAATGGAGCCTAATGGAGAATATCGAATTACCTTTATAAGGTTTCCTGAAGGGTAGAGGGAAAACCACGATCCAGCTCCCTCACCGCTAAGCCATTGCGAATTGGAGGGGATTGAGTGCGGTAGCCTAGGTTGTCTTAATACCGAATTTCTATCTTCTTTAGTAAGTTTTCTATTGGGGTAGAATGGCTCAGAAGTTAATTGTTTGGCAAGTGTGGTGTATTGAGTTAATGCTTTTACATTACCTATAGGGGTAGGGGTTAATGGAATACCAAATTTAAGTATAACTTTTGTTTTAAAATTAGGGTTTCCTGCCAGTATTGCTTTATTTACAAAGCGAGAGCAATTACTCCCATTTAATAAGAATGGTCCGTACGGAATAAAGTCAGATTGCAATTGAAGTACTTTCTGATGGGCTTGATTGAAATTGATTGTGCAATAAGAAGCATGTATAGGTCCTTCGCCATGACAGGATGCATTTTCTTGTAGTTCATTCAGTATTTCTGAAAAATTTATAAGTTTTTTATGTTTCTCATCAATCTGTGCCTTTGTTTTTATTCTTAGTTCAGGATCAGTTATAGATCCACGAACACGACCGTGTTTAAATGGGGAATGATATCGACCAAAATCGAAATAAAGCACCTCTCCATCTTCTGAGTTTATAAGACACAAAGCAGCATGGCCAACTTTGTAGTAATTATTCTTATTGATGCCCAAAAATGACATAAGAGGATCGTACCAAGAGCCTGGTTGTTTACAATAAGTATCAGGCCAAGCAATGGCAATAGCAAAACCAGTATGTGTTTTTTTGAGCCTCAAGCTTGTTAAAATGTAAGTTTATGTTTTGTATTATTAACAAGGTTATGATAATACATTTTGAGTTTATTATGACGAATAAAAAGCTGTGTAATGCTTAAGGTTTTTAAGCCATTATCTCCTTCCATTACCGTGTTTATTGCAGTGTTGGAAGTATGGGTTCCAGCATGAAAGTGGTAAACATCGTCTGGGACTAGCATTTTGTTTGTTGAATTGTAAAACTTATTAAACCATCCCTGACGCAACGCTCTATGCTCACTGCTATAAAGAGTTGATGAAGACCATATGTAAGGTTTGTTTTTATCGAGTTCTTGATAATGTTTTAATTGGCCATCCCATATAAACTCATAAATACTATGCGCTCCTGCAGGAGAAAATTCGATGGTAACCATTGTAAATGGTTCTACATTACTGAGTAGTCTATTTTTAAAGAATTCCTTAACACTTAAGCTTGATGCAGTTAATTCTACAACAATTGTTCCTCTGCTAACTGTGTGGTGTTTTTGTTTGGAGTGACCTATAAATCCACCATTAAGCAAACAACATAAACGACCTTCTTCTTTAGTGGCAATCCACGAGCCACCTGCTCGTTGATCTTTAGGGAAGGCCAATTCAGTATTCCCAATTAAATATTTTTTTGGTGCAGCAGTGGCTCTGTAATCAACTTCATCGCGATTTGAGGTAAGTATAAAACTTTTACCTCCAAAAGGTGGTATGTAGCTTACTGTGCACATGTATTGTCTCTATGTCGAATAGTTGAGTAAGCTACGCCAAAATTATTATCAACCAAATGGCGTAATCCCAAAGTAATTAAAGCCGCTTTTATTAAGGCCTGATGATGTATACTGTGTTCAATGCAATAGGCTAGCTCACGGGCAACCGAACTCATTATTTTATCTGGCGATTCGCCTGTAATGCTATAATCCGATTCAAACTTAACGGCTTCTTGTTCATCAATATTATCGATATCAATAATAAGCTGATTAATTTTTTGAATAGCTACATCTATATCAATCTCTATACTAACATCTCTGTTTCTATCATCATAGGTAATGCGGCGTTTGCGTGCCCCATCAATTAATTGTAGATATAAATCAAGAATATGACGAATATGTTTACCTATGCTAGCCCTTGATAAAATATCAAGGCTAGCTCTATATTGGTTTTCGTTTAACTCAGAAAGTAGAGATTTTAATTGGTTTAAATTGTCTTTAGCTACTGACTTCATTTATTGATTTTTTTAGGTTTACTGTTTCTTATTGGCAATTCATAAGTTACGCTGTTTTTTTCTTAAACGGGTTTACTATGCCAACAAATTCCTTTATCTCATCAATTGTAAGATGATCATCTAGGTGCTTTCCATAATGTGCTTTTACAATATTGAAATTTTCATCGATTAAGAAATCAGCCGGAATTAGATTTAGAGTAGCCTCCTTATCTTCGGGTAGATTATGTGCTTCAGTGTCTTTTTTTGCTTTGCCTAGGCTACTCACAAACATTGTTTTCATCATTTTAAGGGTCGATTTTTCAATGCCATATTTTTGATAGATGACCTTTTCTGAATCGCTGATTAACGGCCACGGACTAATCCCCTGATGAAATGTACTAGAAGTTAACTTATCGGCCGAACTTTCAAAAAAGAAGATGATTTCGGCGCCAGTTTCTTTTATTCGTTTGCTGCTAGTAATAAGTTGATGAACTTGTCGGTTGCAGTATGGGCAATTTACATTTCTGAAGAAACTAAGAATTATTTTCTTCCCCTTGTAGTCAGATAGTTTAACTGTTTTTCCGTTGATATCTGTAGTAATAAAGTCGATGGCTTTGCTTCCATTAAATAATTTCATAAGCTAGTTTTTTATAAGTGTGAAATTCTGAGGATATAAGGATAACTCTCAGAATCTGATAAAGTTTAATGTGTGAGGATGAGTATAATTTATTTAGTAATTAGCTGACCAACTTTTATAAATTCCTCAGCATTACGATAGCCTGAAGTTTGTTGAGCTAAAGATCCATCGGGATTTAGATATACAAAAGTTGGATAACCATTTACCTTATATTTTTCAGCTAACGCGATGCCATCTCCCTTTTCTGCATCAAAACTTACGTTGATGAATTCCTTGTTGTAGAATTTACCAACTTCACTATCTGTAAAAGTCTTCGCTTTCATTTTTTTACAGTAGCCACACCATGAAGTTGAGATATCGATAAAAATGGGTTTGTTTTCGGCTTTAGCTTTTGCTAATACTTTACTCCATTCGGCGTTTTCGAAGGTAATACCACTAGGGCCGGATGTTTGCGCCGTTATCACTATTGAAAATAGTATTGCTGCAGATAAAATTAGTAACTTTTTCATGACTGTTTCTTTTATGATTTGTTGAAACAGTCGGTAGATTTTAAAAACCTGACAAAAAGAAATGATTTTTTTTTGATGACAGCTTATTCTTATAAAATGTTATTGTTTGTTATGAAAATCTCCCTACCCTCTGGGGCTAGTGCTCCAATGTCAACAGATAAATAAGCTTATTGCTTAGAAGAATTACTTAAGCTCTTCGAGATCTTTTTTTTCAAGGCCTCAATATCTTGTTGGCTGGCATCTGCCTCTTGTATTCTTGAAATGCCTTCGCCAATAAATTTACTTTGTTTGCTGTATTGGGTGCAACTTTTGCACATGGTCATATGCACACGTAGTTGTATTTTCTCTTTGAAGGAAAGGGCAAAATGAAACCGTTTTTCAACAAGCTCGGAGGCCTTTAGGCACGATAGAAATAAGAGGTGAAATAACTTGTCCATTTTTTTAATGTTTAAACCAATTAGTATGCAAACAGCCACGAAGCTGAAGTTTAGCCCTGTGTATCATTTGCCATAAGTTAGTCGGGGCAATCCCTAATTCCTGACAAATTTCTTCACCTTTTTTCTCGCTGAGGTATTTCAGCTTAACGCAGCTTTGCCATTTTGGAGGTAGAGCTTCTATGCAATGTTCTAAAGTAGTGCGAAAATCAGTGTTATCTAATAGATTGGCGTCATCAGCATCCCAAATACCGATGTTAACGTTTTGTTTCCATTCGCCATCTTGATCAAAAAAATGAGCTAGGGCCTCATTTTCAAGGGTAATATCTTTTTTGCTTTTACTTCTGTAATAATCAATAACCTTAAAATTTAAAATGGAGAACAGCCATGTTTTAGGTGTGCTATCTCCTCTGAAAGAATCTATTTTTTCGGCTGCAGCCAGAAAGGTTTCTTGCACTAAATCTTCTGCTACCTGTTGAGATGAGGTTTTATGCAAGGCCCACCGATATAGGTCTTCGGTGTATTGATTTACCCATATTTCTAGATTGTTTTCTTTCATGGGGCATATAGAATAGATCTGAATTTTATTGGTTTGGGATTAAATTAAAAAGGCACCTCCATACCGAGATGCCTTATATTGTATTATTCTACTTTTGTAAGTTCAATTGATTTTAAATCTTTGACCTCACCTAAAATCACGTTCACATCTTCAATCGATTGTGATTCGTAATCGTCGTTAGGAACAAAATCAACTTTATAAGTACTTGCTTCAATTCCTCTGATTAAAAACTCACCTGTTTCTTCATCGGCAAAAGTACTGGCTGTATCGTTGCTGGCAGAAATAGCCATAATGTAGGTATTGGCTTCAACAGGAGTTACAATTCCTTTAATGGCGCCACTAGTGGCTTCTGTAAATGTGCGAATAACTGGTTTTAACGAATATCCTCCATTTCCTTTTTCAACAATTGAACGGCCTGCATCAAAATCGATCCATAATTTATAGGTGATTCCTTCGACTAACTCTGCGTTAATCTTAAACTTTAAACCCGACTGTTGTGCTGATGGCGTATCCAAATCGTGTAAGTCTCCATCAACCATAACTTGGTTGTTATCGCCTAATACCAAACGCATTTGCGATATTTTACCTGTAGGCAATTCTTGATCTACCAATAAAGTATCCATTCCGTTTTTAAAATCGAGTAAGTTGTAAACCCCTGGGTTTAAAACTTCCAATTCTTGCCATCCACTGTTCTCTTCCGAGGAAGCATTAATATGGATTTCTTGTACATCGATAAGAACCTGCTCATAATCAGCAGGAGCATCAGTCAAACGGATGCTTAGTTTGGCATTTTGATTTGATGAATTAGAATCATTGTCGTTACATGCCGTAAACAATATGGCAACTAAGGCCATCAAAAATAAATTTTTCATACTATGTGTGTTATTGTGTGTATGTTGATAAACGGCACAAATTTGATTTTAGTATTAGTTACAAACCTGCCGTTTTACCAAATATACTCACTATTGGACTTTTAAAATGATGCTTTTCTGCAATAATGTTGCCAAGATTAGTTTTGGTAACTTCTTGTCCGGGTAACGAAACGTTGTACACCACAGCCACAGGAAAGTCTGTAGAATATCCTTCGTCGATGTATTTTTGCGCAATCTCTTTAATATTGCGGGCTCCCATGTAATATACCGAAGTATCGGCACTTAATATTTTAAAGCTATTTTTTGTGTGCGCTGTTCCTAAAGCAACGGATGAGGCTAATCCTCGGTGTGTTAAAGGAGTTGCAGTAAGCGCAGCAGCGGCTATGGCCGATGTTATTCCTGGTACAATTTCAACACTTAAGCCATGCTTTTCGAGGTATTGTTTTTCTTCGGTTCCTCTTCCGAAGATTAGTGGATCGCCACCTTTTAGTCGGACTACCTTTTTGCCTTCTTGGGCATATTTTACGAGTATATCGTTTATTTCGTCCTGTGTTTTATGATGATTGTCACGACGCTTGCCAACGTACTCTTTAGTAGCCATGTATTTATCAAGGATGCTTTTGTCTAATAAATCGTCGTATACAATTACTTCGGCCTCGAATAAAAGTTTTTGAGCTTTCACAGTCATCAGTTCTGGATTACCCGGACCAAAACCAACCAACCACACTTTTCCCGCAGGAAAATCGGCTTTTTGTTTTTCAAAGATGTCGAATAAGACATCAATTTTATTTTTAAGCGCCATTGACTTTCTGCACTTTTTCACCTTAGAGGTAACTGCAATGTTATACTCTTCTGTGGCCAAAATTGCAGGAGAATGAAAGCCCGAAACCTCAGGTGCATCTGTTCGGTTGCACAGCTTTCCCATTTTGTCGGCATCCTTTTGTACTTGCTCATTTACTGAAACAACATCGGCACAAGCATAAATGAGGAAAGCATTTTTTATGTGCTCACTATTATATTCTTCCTCAATAAAGTTTAGTGGTAAAACTTTTATTTCGTCAGATATTTTAGGAGCTACCACAGTAATTTCCTGTGTATGCTTTAATAGGGAGCGTAATTTTTTTGAGGCACTGTTACCGCCTCCAACAATTACTATTTTTTTGTTGCTGATGTTAACCGAAATGGGTAAAAAACTCATATTTGTTTATTTGTGCGTAAAACTTACGTTTTACTGATGTTGTTTAATTAGTTAGATAAATGAAACAGACAAAATTTTTATTTGTTTGCGTTTAAAGCCTTATCAATAGTTAAAATAATATCCTCAATAGTATTATTTACCACCGGATAATTGATATTTGGCCGCTGTAAAATATGCACCTGCATACCTAGTTGATGGGCTACTTCAATTTTTGATGAAGTGCCACCCGCTTCGCCACTATCTTTAGTCACTAAGTGCTTGGCATCATATTCTTGATACATGGCTTTGTTCGTGGTTGCCTTAAAAATACCTTTGCTCGCTATAATTTGATGGGTTGGAATTTCGGCATCAATACATTTTTGCAGACTATCTATAACAGGCAAAACTCTTGCGATTACGCGATCCTTTAAAGGCGTAAACAAATGAATATTATTGGAGCCAATGGTTAAAAAAATATTTCCATCGAGCTTGCTCAAAGCATTTATTATATCGCTGTACGATTTATAATAGTTGGCATAAGCAAAGTTCTGAGTTTCGCGCTCAAAGCGGATGTACTCAACTTTTGCTGTTTGGCATGCAGCAATGGCATTTTTTGAAACATCGGCCGCAAAGGGATGACTGGCATCAATAACTAGTGTGCATGTAGCAAACTTTTCAGTCATCTGCGCAGCATCCATTTTCCCTTGCACCACACTTACATTGTTTATCGAAGCCAATTGACTTCCGTAAGCTGTGGCGGTTGAAATGCTAATGCTAAATCCCTTTTGGGCCAATTCTGATGCTATTTTATTGGCATCGCTGGTGCCTCCAATTATCCAAATCATACTAATAAGTATAACCTCGTTTAGTGACCATTTTACCGTTGATAACTCTAGTCTGTGAATTACCAATTACTAGTGTTGTAAACATATCAACATCCTGATTCAATACATCGTCAAGAGTGGTAATGCTTACTTCTTGTTTTTCGCGCATGGCATGTTTTACAATACCCACGGGTGTATCGCCTTTGTAATACTCAAGCATGGTGTTGATGGCAATTTCTAATTGCTTCACGCGAGTTTTACTTTTAGGATTGTACAAGGCCATTACAAAATCGCCAGAACAAGCCGCTTTGATGCGTTTTACTATTAGCTCCCAAGGCGTCATCAAATCACTTAGACTAAGAGTCACAAAATCGTTCATTAGTGGCGCACCCAATAAAGCTCCTGCCGATGTAGCTGCGCTGATACCAGGTACTACTTCAACTTCAATGTCGGTGCCTGATTTCTCCACAATTTCGAGCATAATTCCGGCCATACCATAAATCCCGGCATCGCCACTGCTGATTAAGCTCACTGTTTTACCTGTTTTGGCAATCTCAAGCACTTCGCTGCAGCGATCTACTTCCTTTTTCATTCCTGATGATACCAATTCAACATCGGTAATAAAAGGTCGGATAAGGTCGATGTAAGTTTTATAACCTACAATAATATCGCTGTTTTGCATTGAGATTAATGCCTTTGGTATCACAAAATCCTTGTCGCCAGGACCTGTTCCTATAATATATATTTTTCCGTTCATGTTTTTTTAAGTATCAAGTATCAAGTATCAAGTATCAAGTATCAAGACGTCTTAGCAAGGTCTAAATAAAGTACCAGTTACTTTTGTTTCTATTCTATAATCACTTCAGGCTTCAGCCTTTTCCCTTCAGCCCTTTTTAACTTCAAATATTGAAATTGTTATTCCGTTTTGTCGCTCTTTTTCGCAAATGAAGCGCCCTTGTTTGTTGCCTGCAATATATGCTGCTGGTGCACTCACAGATGTTACTCCTACTGTCTGTTTTACAAAGTCCGATCCTTCGAATAATGATTCTACTGTTTGTAGAACATCCGCCCCGTAACATTTAAAAGGACACTTATAATGCGCTGCACTTTCGATGAGCGCTTGTTCGTTTTCTTTTACATCGATGGATGCAATCAATGCGATGCTTCGTTTATCAATGTTGTATTTATTAAGCGTAGCTTTAATAAATAATAAACATTGCTCCGTGGGCGTATCCTTTTTGCATCCCATTCCTAAGATGACGTTCTTTGGAATGAGCTTTACAAAAGGAATATCCTCATTCTGTTTATCTCGATTACTAACTATTATTTTTCCCTCAATATCTTTCTTATCAGCCGAAAGGCTTAATGGGGGAAGGATATGAAAGGGATCGCTGATAACTACATTCTTGCGATTTACAATGAGAGCAGTTATGTCTTTTGCATCAACCATTGAATCTATTATTAAACCGTGTTCTTGCGCTAACATATCCACCGATGGAAGCTGATTCACATCGGAAGCAGTGGTAATTACAGGATTGCTGTTTAGGTGGGCTGCTATTTGTTGTGTTAAAGCATTTGCTCCACCCAAGTGACCCGACAAAAGGGAAATTACATTGTTGCCTTTCTCATCGAGCACAATAACCGCTGGATCGGTGGTTTTACTTCTTAAATGCGGGGCAATGCTACGAACCACAATACCCGTTGCCATTACAAAAACCAAGTTATTGTATGTGCTAAATAATTCCGCACAGAAATCCTTCAGCTTGCCATTGATGGGTTTTAAATCATCAGAAGCATACTTTGGCAAGGTATAGCAAGTGGCTTGGTTTAGAAACTTTGAAAGTTTCAGAGCCAATTGATTTCCTTGTTCTGTTATGGATATTATTGCGGTCATATTCTTTTTTAGTAAAAAGTATTAAGATTTAAGTATAAAGATAATTGAAGCACATTAGAGTCTTATGTCTTTATACTTTTGTCTTACTACTTCTTCTTAGCATCCCTGTATTCGTGTGTAAAATGGCTAGCGTAAAGAAGTGAATTATTAAAATCATCACCTAAAAACTTGCCCACCATAATCATGGCTGTTTTTGTAATTTCTTCATCCTTAACAATAGAAGCGATATTATCGAGTGTGCCACGTACAATTTTTTGGTCGGGCCAACTGGCACGTTGTACAATGGCCACAGGTGTATCCATTGGATAGTGCTGCGTTAATCGGCCTACCAATTTATCCATCATGCCAACAGATAAAAAGATACACATTGAAGTTTGATGTGCTGCCAAGCGTTCAATTTGCTCTAACTCAGGTACGGGAGTTCTACCTTCTAAGCGTGTACAAATTACGGTTTGCGAAATACCAGGAACGGTAAACTCTACATTTAGAGCTGCCGCTGATGCTAAAAATGAACTCACCCCAGGAATCACGTAATATGGGATGTTTAATTTCTTTAACTCCTCAATCTGCTCGCGGTGCGAACCGTAAATAGAAGGATCGCCAGTATGTACACGAGCTACTAATTTACCAGCTTCGTAACCATTTTTTATTACCTCAATAATTTCCTGAAGATCCATTTTTGCACTGTTGTAAACTTCAGCACCTTCTTTATGATCTTCGATTACAGCCTTAGGAACAAGCGAGCCTGCATAAATAATAATATCGGCGTTGCTCACTGCCTTTTGTCCTTTTACGGTGATTAATTCAGGATCGCCCGGACCTGCACCTATAAATGCTATTAGGTTCATTATATGTATATTTTTAAAGTCTAAATTTGTATATGTATACCTCTACTGAACAATTCGTTTTACAATTGCCGTTGAAAAGTAAGGTACTTTATCTTTTAATATTTCAATATCGGTAAAAACCTTTTGGCCTTCTTTACCCACATCGGTAATCATGCAAAATTCGTAAGATTCGTTTTCTTTTAAGAAAGTATATAAATCAGCATAGTAAGCTGATATTTTCATGCAAACAATAGTGTTGGCCTGCTGTAATAATTGCAGTTCGTTATCACCCCAATTGCAAATGACCGACAAAGTTTCGTTACCTTTTACCAAGGGCGTATTTAATGTATTGCTGATGGCAGAAAAAGAGTAAATACCCGGAATGGTTTCGATGCTATAATCGCTAATTAGATGCTCCAATACATAGCTGTAAGTACTGTATAGCATTGGGTCGCCTAAAGTTAAAAAAGCCGCATTTTTTCCTTCGTCTAAAACTTTGGATACTGCGATTGCGTTGTTTTTACGCGAATCTAATCGTACCTGAATATCACGTGCCATTGGGAATTCGAGGTGCTCTATTACAGCATTCTCGTTAATGAATTCGGATGTTATTTTTAGCGCAGTGCTTGCTTGCTCCTTTGATTTTGGAACAAATACCACGTCGGCATTTTTTAATGCTTTAACAGCTTTTAGTGTTAATAAATCGGCATCGCCAGGGCCAATTCCAATTCCGTATAATTTTCCTTTCATTTTAGTATCAAGTATCAAGTATCAAGTATTAAGACTGATTTTCAGCTTTAATACCTAGTACTTGCAGTTATTTAAAAGAGGCATGCACTTCAGCCTTTTCTCTAGCAACTTTTTGCCGTAATAATAAATATAGGGTTGTTGGCCATTAACATGGCTGGTTTTTTATCGGGCTCAATGCGATTGACTGCTACTTGAACCAACTCCGTTTCGTAATTAATTTGGTTTTTGAAATGATTGTAAGCTTCTATCATCGTATCTAAAACAATGGCAGTTACCACAATTATATGTTGCTTTGGTGCTTGTTGGGTAATGGTTTCAATTATTGAAGTCAAGTTACCTCTTGATCCACCAATGAAAAATTTATTATACTCCGCCGTTTTATCCATTCCTGTCGGTGCTTTACCATGAATCACCTCAAGATTTTGAATATTAAATTTTGCTATGTTCTGTTTAATGAGCTCTACAGCATCTTCATTTTGCTCAATGCCTAAAGCTTTTCCATTGTAAGCTTTTAAAGCTCCTTCAATGGTCACAGAACCTGTGCCTGCACCAATATCCATGAAGTTATCGCTACTGCATAATTCTAATTTACTCAGAACAATAGCTCTTACTTCTTCTTTGGTCATGGGCACTTTGCCGCGTATAAAATCTTTGTCTTTCATATTTATAGTATAAAGTATAAAGTATAAAGTAGTAAGATGTGCTACTTGGTTCTGAATACTATATGTTTAAATTTATTCTTTTAAAGCTGAAAAAAGTCTTTATACTTTTGTCTTAATACTTTTTACTTGTAGTTTAATTATTATCGAACACAAATTCGCATCAAAGTCTTTGTGAATAGCTTCTGATGCAGTACATGTTTCAATTTGTTCATTCTCGTATGATAATCTGCTGCCTATAATCATATGGGCATTGGGCATATTATTATCGATTAGTGTTTGGGCAATGGTTTTATAATTGTTATTTCTATCGGTTAACAGAAAAACAGATTCGTATTTTTTGAGGGCATCCACAAAATTAAATTCAGTACCATGCAAGGAAGCTAAATGTGCTTTTTCGTAGCTCATATTCATTTTAGCATATAGGTATTGAAACGAACTGATGCCTGGAATGCATTTTACATTTTCCTCGGCAAATGTTGCCATTATGAATCTCCTTAAGCTATGAAATCCGGTGTCACCTGAAACTAGAACTACGATGTATTTATTTTTATTTTCAGTAATATCAGTCTGCAATTGATCTAAATATCCGGTGAAAACTAACTTCTCCTTATTCGAATTTTCCACCAATTCTAGATGGCGCTTCCCAGCTATAATAATATCCGCTTTCGCGATTTCTTTAAACACCTCGGGTAAAATAAAATCAGGATTACCAGGACCTATTCCGCAAATAGAAATGGTACTTTGCTTCGATTGAACTTTTTGATCCTTAGAATTCGCTTTCAATAATTCAATGTGATTATCAGCTCCAACGCTTTTTCCCAATAAACCTTTGCTTTGCGAAAAGGTGATAACCTCAATTTCTGTTTCGTTGTAAATATATTTGTTGGCACGATGCTTTATTTGATAGGCCATGTAATTCCAAAAGTTGGCATCTTTAATTATATCAACAGCCTCTTCTGTGGTATTCGTATCCATCAGTTTAATAGCGGTTGATGCATCGTTGCTATATTTTAAATAATGCGCCGTCATTACTTCGTTTCGGGCATCGGCAATTCTGCTGTGGGTATAAAATATACCAGCAGCTAGTTTCACTAATTTACCAATGTGACCTACCAAAACTATCTTTTTAAAGCCATGTTTCACAGCTTTTTCAAGCATAAATCCGATGAAATTACTGGTTTGCACCACCAACTTATCGGGTACATCGTAATATTTTTTCAGAAAGCTTACTGCATAATTGCCTGGCACAAGAATTACCTCGTTGTGACCTAAAGCAGCCAACTGTTTTAAGCTTAATTCAAGTGAACTTTTCAAGGCTTCTTCTGACATTGGTTTAACAACGCCTGTGGTGCCCAAAACGGAAATGCCACCAACAATGCCCAATTGCGGATTAAATGTTTTCTTAGCAATCTCGACTCCCTCGGGAATGCTCAGTTCCACTTTTATACCTTCATCATCAATTACCTCGGCTATGGCCTGATGAATCATTTTTAGCGGGACAGGATTTATGGCAGGTTTCCCCACTTCAACTGCAAGTCCGGGTTTGGTAACCATTCCGATACCTGGCCCAGTTGTTAATTCAAAACCTGCTTCAGTGCGATGTGTGGCTGTTGCATAAATTTTAATACGATGCGTGGCATCTGGATCATCGCCTGCATCTTTAATGGTATAACAGGTGGCAGAATTTTCATTGAACTGAGGTTCACATATTTCAAGTGTGCTTTCAGAACCATCGGGCATGCGCACATTAATGTGATGCACCAATTGTTGATGCACGAGCATGTAGGTACAGGCCTTAGCCACAGCAGCCGAGCATGTACCCGTTGTGAATCCACTTTTTAGTTCGGTATGAAAATCTTTTTTTGACATGTTAATTATAGTATCAAGTATCAGGACACAAGTATTAAGACTGATTTACATCTCAGATCGAAAATACCTTCAGCCTTATTACTTCAGTCTTCACTCTAAAATTACTTACCTAATCCATATAAAATGGCATTTAAAATAGCTACGCCAACCGTGCTTCCGCCTTTACGACCACGAACCAACATGTACGGCATACCTGAGTCGCGCAGCATATCTTTACTTTCGGCAGCGCCCACAAAACCAACAGGAACGCCGATAACTAAATCGGGTTTTACCACACCTTCTTTGTACAATTCGCATAATCGAACTAATGCCGTTGGCGCATTTCCGATTACGAATATTTTAAAACTTTTATCGCTTGATGCTTTATCAATACCTACAATGGAGCGTGTAATTCCTTTTGCTTTTGCTTCGGTTTTTACGCCTTCGTCGTGTACAAAACACTTTGCATCGCAGGCGTATTTAGCCAATGATGGTTTGCTTAAGCCAGCAATAATCATTGAAGTATCGGTGTAAATATTACAACCTACTTTAATTGCTTTTTGAGCATTTGCTAAAGCATCAGGATGCGCTTCGAATAACTGTCCGTATTCAAAATCGGCAGTGGTGTGAATCACTCTTTTGATGATAGGTGCTAAATCTTCGGGCAATGAAAGGTGCATTAATTCACGTGAAATAATTTGCATGCTTTCGGTCTCAATACCTTGAGGATTTAGTATTATATAATTGCTCTTTTCCATAAGTCGAATATTTGTTTTGTGAAGTCGAAATTTGACCAAAAGTGAATGTGTGCATATCCTGCCAATACATTTTTATATTGCAGTCCGCATTCCCATTTTATTTTGCTTAAAGGTTTGCTTAATTTATATTGATGCTGAATATTTTGTGCATCCTCGCTTAATGTTGATTTGTGAAATTCGTGACATTTTGTTTTTGTTCCGTTTAGTTCACACTCGGCGT
The DNA here is from genome assembly GCF_001660705.2 of Saccharicrinis aurantiacus. GTDB lineage: Bacteria > Bacteroidota > Bacteroidia > Bacteroidales > Marinilabiliaceae > Saccharicrinis > Saccharicrinis aurantiacus. Next base: position 91,217 of record NZ_LYBV02000032.1, on the reverse strand, counting down.
AGCCAAAACGTTTTAAGCGATCTGTCATTTCTGTGGCACAATTGAAAATACCCACCATATTATTTTTTGTACCATCGGTATTGATGATTTCCTTGGTGAGATACATTAAACCACCGCACTCTGCAAAAATGGGCCGATTGTTATCGGCTGCAGTTTTTATCTGTTGTAACAGCTGTGTATTTGCACTTAACTGATCGGCAAAAACCTCGGGATAACCACCACCAAAATAAATGGCATTGCTATTCTCAGGTAATTTAACATCCGTAAGCGGACTAAAATACTGAAGTTTGGCGCCGAGTTCTTCCAATAGTTCAAGATTATCTCTGTAATAAAAACTGAAAGCTTTATCGTAGGCTACCGCAAGGTTTAAACCCTTTAGTTCGTGCTTTTTAAAAGGGATTTCAAAAGTTTCGGAGTCTTTAACTTCAATTTTTGCGATGTCGAGTAAGGTTGCGGAATTAATAGTTTTGTCAAGAATATCGGAAAGTTGATTTACTTTTTCGTTAAGTGCTTCCACTTCTTCGGCTTGTACCAAACCTAGGTGACGGCTTTTTAGTTCCATATCCTTCAGTGGCGGAACGTAGCCAATGCATTTAATGCCACATTCTGTTTCAATAAACTCCTTGTATTTCTGAAATAGCATGTCGCTCGACACATGATTAAGGATGACACCTTTTATATTGTTATCCGGCCTCAAGGTCATGAAACCTTTGACAATGGCTGAAACCGATTGATATAAACCTTTGCATCCCACAATTAAAACAATGGGCGCTTCTATTTTTTTCGCTGTTTCATAAGTGCTACCGATTCCCTCTAACCCCAAGCCATCGTACATTCCCATAACACCTTCGGCAATGGCAATATCGGCCTTAGCTGCATGTTTATAAAACAAGTGCTTAAGGGTTTTATCATCCATAAAATAGCTTTCGAGGTTGTAGGATGGCGTGCCCACTACTTTCTCGTGAAAACGAGGATCGATAAAATCGGGGCCCACTTTAAAGGGCGCCACATTATATCCCTTTTTCTTTAAAAGATGCATTAAGCCAATGGTTATGGTGGTTTTTCCACAACCACTGTTTGTGCCTGCTATTACGAAACCTTGCTTGCTCATTAGTTTAGTGTGTGTTGAATGGTTTCTGATTTAAAAGCATCAACCTTAGTATAATCAATACCTAGGTTTTGATATATCTCTAATATTTTAGGTTGTTTTAGTTTGGCTTTTTTGAGCAGTTGAACGTCGCTTAGTATAGTGTTTGGATTACCCTTGGCTAATATTTCGCCTTGGTGCATTATAATCACTTCATCGGCCCAATCAAAGGCTTTGTCCACATCGTGAGTAGAGATTATAACACTGGTTCCTGCTTTATTTAATTTGTCAAACTCAGCAAACATTAAATCGCTGTGGTAAGGATCGAGACTGGCAGAAGGCTCGTCGCAAACCAATACCTCGGGTTGCATTACAAGTACAGAAGCCATTGAAACACGTTTTTTTTGTCCCGTACTTAATTGATGCGGTGTTTTGTCGGCGATGTCTTCTAATTCAAATTCTTGCAGACAAGCTTGTACTTTTTTATGTATCCAAACTTTGTCGTTTGAAATCTGGCATAAGCCAAAGGATATTTCTTCGAATACGCTTGGTGCAAATAATTGGTGATCGGGATTGTGGAATAATACACCTACTTTTTCGCGAATGTTGCGTAGGCCTTTTTTATTGTATTTATATGGCGTACCCTTGTAAGATATTTCTCCGTTGCTCGGCTTGAAAACTCCATTTAGCATCATCATTAAAGTAGTTTTGCCCGCTCCATTTGCGCCAAGCAAGGCTATCTTTTTACCTTTAGGAATGGATAAATTAATTCCATTTAACCCTTTGTCGCCATTGGGATATTTATATACGATATTATTTAACTTGATGATGCTCATTAGTATGTTAAAAATAAAGCCAATGCTTGTATGCTCACTATAGTGGCAAGGGTTAAACTAAAACTTGCCGACTGTTTTGTATGGGCGTGTATAAATTCAAATTTATCATCGAAAGCTCTTGATTGCAAACCATAATGTGCTACCGATGATTCGTGAATAGAACCTATTAATAAACTGCTTATCCAAAAAGAAATAGACTCGTAAATGCCTTTTCGTTTGGTATAAGCCATTCTCGATTTTTGAGCAATCATTAAATGTTTAGCTCTTTCTACTACGCAATAAATATACTTGTAGGTTAATATAAATAGCTCAATAAATAAACACGGAATACCAATTTTTCGCATGCTTGTGGCCATTTCTGAAATTGATGTTGATATCATGTAAAACAGAAATATGGCACACATGCCTATACTTTTACCACAAATAAGTAATGCCTGCATGATGGATTCATTACTATGTCCCAGATAAAAATGCTCCAGTTTAATAAATGGAGTTCCTGCATTTATATTTATCACTATAGCCAAACAGCTAAAGGTAACAAACAAAAGTGGGATGCTTAATAATTTAGCGAGTTTTGCGATAGAAGTATTTGTGAATAGTAAAATGAGTGCTGAAAATAAAGCAATAATACCAAGTGAATAAAACACCGAATTAGACGATATAGCAAAAGCCAGCGACAGAAATATAAAAATATTCCGATGCCATAAATTGCATTTAGCTGCTTTCGATTTACCTTGGTATAACTCGCTTATTTGCATGCCTTAGCTTTTTTTCTTTTTTCGCTATAAATAATATAAGCGCCTATAATACCAACTCCAATTAATGTTTGTAAAGCAAATAGCAAAGTTTCCGCTTTATCACTTCCCGGTTCCCAAAAAGGTTCGAATATAGGTTCGAACGAAGCGTCAATTTGTTGAATGACTTCAACGGATTGATCATCGGTGCCATCAAAAAGAGATAAAGTATCGGCCATTCCAATCTGAAATAAAACGGCTGCAACAACTGCTATCCCTACCCAAAGTGTAATGCGTTTTGTTTTCGTCATTTTAATTGAGTTTGCTTAGTAATTTAATTTCCTCGCTGTTATAACGCGTAATCAGCTGATAGAATAGTACAGTTAATATACCTTCGATAATGGCTAATGGCAATTGCGACAGCGCAAAAACCGAAAGAAACTTTATTGTATTATCCATAATGGTATTTGCTTCGGATTGAAAAGCCATGGCCAACTGAACAGAAGTACACATGTAAATGCATAAATCTGAAAAGAACGCAGCTAAAAAGATAGACAACCACTGTGGAGCTTTTAATGAAGCAGCTAATTTATAAATACCTACCGCAACAAAAGCGCCAACCACTGCCATTGAAAAAGCATTGGCGCCTAAGGTTGTTATCCCTCCGTGTGCCAATAATAATGCCTGAAAAAGCAAAACAATGATTCCAATTATCGACATGCTTGAAGCGCCAAATAAGAGCGCTCCCATAGCAATACCAGTAAGATGAGAACTGCTCCCCGCAAGGGAAGGCAGTTTTAAAGAAGATAATACAAACACAAATGCACCCACTACAGCATAAAGAATTTTGGCCTGCGGTACTTCGTTAATCATCTTTTTTAATTTGTTGAATCCAACTAATAAAAAAGGGATAAAGGCAATCCACCAAAGTATGCTCCATTTAGCAGGTAAAAAACCCTCGGCAATGTGCATAGCGTTTAGTTGCGTATTTGCAATGAGTAGGACAGAGAGCGTTACGAATATCTTCTTCATCGAAATTATTTTGCTGCGATATGTGTTGATACCTTATTCACAATTAAGTCGGCCATAATAGGATCCTGACCAATTGGAGCAGTAAAGTCGAAGCTGATGCCTTCGTACTCTGCCTTTAATTTATCTAAAATGCCGGGGATATCGAAGCGGATGTGCATGCCGTTGTACAAGAAGTATGGAAATATAACAAAATCGCGTTCTCCTTTCTCGTATAAATCTTTCACCACATCTTGTAACGAAGGTTCAGCAATTTCCATATGTGCGCCGGCCACGTTCTTAAATTCGTTTTTATCGGCAACAAGCTTTACGATGTAATTAAAATCTTCAATAGCATTTTTTGATTTGCTACCATGGCCTAAAATAATCAATGTTGTATTTTGCATCGATCTACAGTTTTTAAATGAATAAGTAGTTCAATGCCTGTGAGTATTTAATTATGGAGTTACCAATTCTATAATCAAATAGTGCAAATGAAATGATGTTTATTTCATTCTGCTTTTTATCCCGAAAGCACTGAATTAATTTTTTCTTGGCAGGTCTTCCGGCTCGCTTCATTCTTATCGGCCTTCCCATCTAATATTCAGACAGTGGCAAAAAGTAGTGATAAGAAACTTTTTGAAGCATACGGCTGCGGGTACAGCTCTCGAATTTAACGAGATTCCCATTTTAAGGTAATTGCTGAAAAGCAAAATACCACCAATGCGCTGCAAATATAATTATTTGAAGCAAAGGAATGCATAATTGTTATAGCTTTTTAAATATGTTGTGTAGCTTAATTATTATTGAGGGGATTTTTGTGTTATCGCTCGTGGCAACATTCGTCGTCATATTCAAGGTCGGCTTTAACGGCTACTATGGCTACGCCAACAATGGCAGCTGTACTTAATATATCGCCAGCAACGCTAGAGCGAGATACAAAATATTGATCGCCTCTATTGTTATACGATTGGTAGTTGGTTTTATAAACTGAGGCACACCAAAATTCGCTTTTGATATAATTTTTCTGAGTTCTAGTATTGTTATTGTAAGTTAAGAAACAATTGATTTTAAGTGGAGAGTTTTCTTTGGTAAAGAAGTGTTTGGTTACTGTTCTGAGTGCGCTTTCTTCGTATACTTTTTGTGTAGAATCGGCTAGGGTAGTGTTAATAAAACCACTGCTTAAATTATAGCTATTTATTGTAATACTAGCGTTAGGTGGCACAAAACCCGACCTGTCGGAATGTTCAATAACTCCATTGCTGATACTACTGCTACTTTCGTAGTGATTTCCTATTGCATAAGTAGAAGTTTGGCTTCTGGACGACATTATTGAATTTAAGGGGTTAATTGGTAGGCTTTGTCCATTAATTATTACTGCCGATTGTTCCCAGTTGATAAAAATTGGGTCGTCCGATTTATTGTAGATGGTTAGTTGTAATGGGCAGTTTCTACCTGCAAAAGAGTATTTTACTTCTAGCGTATCATCCTGATATAAGAAATAATTTGAATCAAGATTTAGGAGATTGCTCTGCAGCGATGTAAATTGAAAAGAGGTACATGCTGTGAAGCTAATAAGAATTAAACTGGCAATTAGCAGAATGTTGTTTTTCATGATTAGATTGTTATAGTTTATGGTTATCAAGTTTCTTTGAACTCAATATTTAGACAATCTAACCTCGAATTTCACGTATTATTAATCAAGTGGCATTAAATCCAACACTACCATTTCACTCTTGGAGCCTAATCGCATGGGGGGGCCGGATGTGCCAATACCTTGCGAAACAAATATCTGGGTTCCGTTGAAGTTATGATAGCCATAGGAGTATTTAAAAATTAATTTAATGAGCCAGGTAAATGGAAACAATTGCCCGGCATGCGTATGTCCTGAAAGAAATAAATCAATACCTTTTTCATTGATATATTTAATGCCAGCAGGGCTATGGTGTAGTAAAATACTAGGTTTATTATCGTCTAATACTAAATCATCCAATACGCTTTTTATGGTTTTTCTTTCAGCTGTTTTATCCTCAATATGTTCTTCTTTGTAATATGCAGAGTCGTCCTCTGCCATGTAATTAAGTCCAATAAGTTGTACTCCTTCAAAATTGAATATTTCATTTTCAAGAACCGTAATTCCCATTTCCCGTACAGCCTCCTTCACCCTTTTTGAACCTATAATAATATCATGATTACCTTCGATAAAGAATATGGGAACATTTAGTTTTTTGAAGGGAGCGATGCTGTTTTTGTCTAATTCAACAACGCCATCAAATAAGTCGCCTGTTATTACAACGGCATCGACATGGGCATCAATGGTTTTATTTACAATGTTTTTAACAAATTCGTGCCCTCTAAATGGACCAATGTGCATATCAGATAAGTGCATTATGTGTAATTCTTGTGGTAGGCCTTCTATTTTTATTTCCTGATGTTTTACACGTGTGTGTGATGCATTACAAATAGAGTAGGCAATAATCAAGAGGGTGGTAGATAACACAACGATACCTGCGTATTTGGGCTCAATATGTATGAAGATTAATACAATGTCTACTAATACAACGGCGAATACTAAGAATGCTAATGTTCCCATTAATATGGAGGCAATAATAAATTGCGAATCGCTAAAGCTCCCCATTTCATGTCTAATCATTAAGAAGCTTGTAGCTACAAAGAATAGTACAATACAAAGCATTGCATAAAAAGGTTTGTTTAATTCTTTGATGAAATAACCGTAGAATCGTTTAATGAGATAGATGTTAACAACAATAATTGCAATGGACACAAAGGTAGGTAGTAAAGTGAAGAATAAATGTCTCATATAAATATAAGGGTTTGATTTTCGAAGTTTTAAGATAGTAATTTTAATATTATAAATAATATAATAGATATAGTAATTGTTGAAAAAGCTCTTGTAGTTCCATCAAAAGCATTTGCATATTATCATGTATATCTATTAATTAGATTAAGCCATTTGTGCAGAATTTCTAAATAAGATCTTGGGTGGTTTAATCTTAATTATAATGGATTAGTATCTATTATAACTGGCAAATTATTAAGAATATCTTTTACGTTTGCTCGGTTTTTATAATCCGGATCAATATGGCGCCATATGATTGTACCATCTGTATTAATAATATATGTGGCGGGTATGGGTAGTCGTTCTGATTCGTCGGAATGTGTTTCTTTTAATTTGGCACCTAAAGCTATATTGTAAATGGTTCGCGTTGTTTTAGAAGGAGTAAAGGTAACACCAAAAGTATCCGATATTTCGTAATTTTCATCATAAAGAAGTGTGAATTTGGCACCCGTTTTGTCTTTCATGATATTAAGATACTCTGGTTTTTCTGGAGATATGGCTATTAGTTGTGCACCTCTATCTGTAATTAAGTTTAAGCTATCTTGCATTTCAGCCAAATGTTTGTTGCAAACAGGGCACCAAAATCCTCGATAGAATATAAACACAACAGGGCCATCTTTTAAAGCATCGTTTAACGAAAACAATTCGCCCTTATCTGTAGTGGCCTTAAAATTATTAATGTGACTTCCAATATCTATTCCTTTTGCTCCTTCTGCTTTAATTTTTTCTTGCGAATAAATATTAATACTTAGTAGTATTGCGGCTATTAGTGATAATGTTTTCATGATGCTAGTATTAGTTGTTTATTCTTATTGTCGTATAAATTAAGAAACCTGACAGTATGAATCAAAAAAAGCACCCCCTTAGGAGTGCTTTTCTTTGAAAAACATTGTTATACAGATAAATACTAGATTCGACCAATTGGCATATCAGTCTACGTTGTTGCAATAAAATGTTTTTGAAAATGCGTGGGAATATATTTACGGATAGAAAGTACCTCAGATACTTAACCGATTTTGCTTTAACTCCCGAAAGCTACTTTCAAATATTGATTATTGGTAGGTATTCTGACTTACTCCTCCTTTAATTGCCTTCCCATTGCTTTGGGAGCAACAGTGACATGTTAATTAAAAGATTAGCCTAACGGCTAGAGATTACAGCAGCGGGTACTGTTTAGGATTCTCACCTAATTCCCTTGGCAAATAAAATATTTGCACTTCCAAAATCTGAAACAAATGTATGTAATGTTTATCTATTTGGCAATGTTATTAAACGGATTTATTTAAAAGTTGTCCAAAATATTCCTCTATAGTGTTGGTATTCTGAATTTAGTGATAGAGTAAAAATAGTATTGTTTTCTTTTGTAGGAATTATCTGTAGATTTAGTCTCCTAAAAAGTGTGGTTTATGTCAAAAAAATATTATTGTTATTTGGTGTCTTATTTCGTTGTTTTGGTAGTTTGTACTTCGTGGACAGATAGGAATCTTTTTACAGTATGGGTAAAGAGTGGTGATATTATTTTAGTTAAAGGAGAAGAAAGAAAGTTATCTGATTTAAAAGAACTAACGAAGGAATACATTGCAAACCCTAACAATGAGTCTTGGTTGCCTAGTAAACGTTCAAAGCGTGTACACTTTTTCGGAGATACTCAAGTGTCTATAGCAGTTGTTTCAATACAAACAGATCGTGATGTTACGTATGGGTTTTATATCGATGTTCAGAATGAGTTAGAGAAAGCATATGCTGAACTGCGAGAAGAATTGGCTCAAAAAAAATTTGGGACTACTTATGGTTCTTTATCTTCAAAAAAGCAAAAGGCAATTAATACCGTATTTCCAATTCGAATATCCGAGGCAGAACCAAATTGGGTAAGAGGAAAGGATGGGGAGTTAAGACGAAATTCTTCTTGGCATTATTAACTATAAAAGGGCATCCATTTCTGAATGCCCTTTGTATGTATTCTTACATTATTCAATTATAAAAGCCCTCTATCTTCCAATAAAGCTTTTTCGTTTGGTTCTTGTCCTCTAAAGTTTTTATACAATACCATTGGATCTACAGTGCCTCCTTTTTCAAGTACATTAGTTCTAAATTTGGCAGCAGTTTCTTTATCAAAAATACCGTTCTCTTCAAAAGCATCAAAAGCATCTGAATCAAGTATAGCAGCCCAAATGTAAGCGTAGTATCCTGCAGAATATCCACCACTAAATACATGGTTAAAATAGGTGCTGCGGTAGCGTGTTACAATTTCAGGAATTAAACCCATCTTTTTGTTAGAAGCCGCCTCAAAAGCATTAATATCTTGTGTTAACGGAGCTGTTAAAGTATGGTAGTCCATATCTAAAATAGCTGCGGCTAGATATTCAGTTGTAATAAAACCTTGGTTGAAAGTTCCACTTTTTTGAATTTTATTTACCAAGTCCGTTGGGATAATTTCTCCTGTTTTATAATGTTTTGCATATACATTTAAAACCTCAGGTTCTGATGCCCAATGCTCCATCACTTGTGATGGTAACTCAACAAAGTCTCGAGGTACTGCTGTTCCTGATAAAGAATAATAAGTACACTTAGATAATAAACCATGTAAAGCATGCCCAAACTCGTGGAATAAAGTAGTGACCTCCTCAAAGCTCAATAGGGCAGGGGTGTTGGCAGTTGGTTTAGTAAAGTTACAAACCATTGTAATTACAGGGTGAATAAATTCTCCGTTCACAATCTCTTGCTTGCGGTACGAGTTCATCCATGCACCACCTCTTTTGCTTTCCCTCGGGTGAAAGTCCATAAATAAAACACCAATATGGTCACCGTTAGCTTCCTTTACCTCGTAAGCTCTCGCCTCAACATGCGGAGCAGGTATATCAGCACGTGCCTCAAATTGTAAACCATATAATTGCTCGGCGGTATATAAAGCTCCTTTAACTACATTTTCTAATTCAAAATAAGGTTTAATGTCGTTCTCATCTAAGTTAAACTTCTTTTGTTTTACTTTTTCAGAGTAGAACCACCAATCCCAAGCCTTAATTTTAAATTTGCCACCCTCAGCATTAACAATAGCTTGCATATCTTTTAATTCTTGCTTAGCTACTTTGGTAGAGCGCTCCATTAGAAAGGCCAACTTTTCGTTTACAACCTCTGGCGTTTTTGCCATGTTCTTATCAAGTATAAAAGCAGCATGACTTTCGAAACCTAATAAATTAGCCCGTTCAACACGTAACGAAGCAATCTTTTTAATAGTTTCCTTATTGTCAAACTCGTTATTGTTATCGCCTTTATTAATATAGGCTTTGAATATTTTCTCTCTCAATTCACGATTTTCAGCATACTGTAAAAATGGAATCATACTTGGCTTGTGAATAGTAAAAACCCATTTGCCAGCCATTCCTTTTTCTTCTGCCGTTGCTGCTGCTGCATCAATACTTCCTTTCGGTAAGCCAGATAAGTCAGCTTCGTTATCAACCACCATTACAAAACTGTTGGTTTCAGCCAGTACATTATCGCCAAATTTTAGAGTAAGTAACGACAACTCTTGGTTTATCTTTCTGAATTTCTCTTTAGCTTCTCCTTCAAGGTTAGCACCACCGCGAACAAAATCTTGGTATGTCTTCTCTAGTAACATACCTTGCTCCTGATTTAAGTTTAAACCGTCTTTCTGTTCGTAAACAGCTTTAACTCTAGTAAAAAGAGCAGGATTTAAATTAATGTCATCGCTGTGTTTCGATAATTTAGGTGCCAATTCTTTGGCAATGGCCTTAATATCATCGTTTGTGTTAGCGCCTGTCATGTTATAAAATACACTGCTCACTTTTGTTAAAAGCGGACCGCTATATTCTATTGCTTCAATAGTATTCTCAAACGTTGGAGCTTCTGCGTTGTTTACAATTGCTTCAATGTTTGCACTTTGTTGCGCCATTCCTTTTTCAAATGCAGGCAAATAATGCTCTATTTTAATTTCGTTAAAAGGAGCTACTCCAAAAGGAGTGCTATACTCGTGGAAAAAAGGATTTCCATCGCAGCATTTTTTTTCGTTGCTTGTGCAGGCATTAAATAATAGGGCCATACAAATACTTACAGTTAATAAATACTTCATTTACTTATTTTTATTACCGAGCTCCATAGTCCCACCATATAGATACTCAATAGTTTGTTTTTTAGTTTAACTCGCAAATCTATTACTTTGAAAAAACATAGTGAATGATATATTGCAGCTTTTTAAACACCCCTAGCTAATTTATCGTTATGTTTTTTAGGGCGTTCCCCCATAAAGAATATAGTAATGCATAATAAAACTATAATTTGGGGGCGCGCTTTACGCTCATACTCCTCGCTTCGTTCCTCGCTGTGGGGTATCCGCTGCAATCGCTAACGCAATCCTATTCGCAGAAATGCACTGTTTAAAATAAGCCGCAAGTGTAATTGTGAATAACTGTTAAATGTTATACATCAAAATATTAAGCTATTTTTATATGCTTGTGTTTTTCACATCTCCTTAGGTATGTATAAGTAGCTGAAATATAGTAATTAAAGAAAAACTTCTTTAATATAAGTAGTCTCATAAATGTTTGATTTATAACTTGTCACGCTCAGTTCTTATGTTGTAGAACAATCAAATAATTAAAATAAACCTATTGAAAACGTGGTAATATATCGTATTTTTGCGCCGTTAATTTTAACAACATAGGTTAAAATAGGGGGTGCAATCTTATAAAGTAGAAAACACGCCTAAATTTAATAGATTTATAAACAGTACTTTAAGTAGTATAATTATTAAAACAATTTAGATATGAAACCATCGCACATTGAGCACATTGGTATTGCAGTAAAAAGTCTTGAAGAGGCTATTCCTTTTTATGAAAACGTTTTTGGTTTAGAGTGTTATGCAGTGGAAGAAGTTGCAGAGCAAAAAGTGAAAACTGCTTTTTTTATGGTAGGTCAAACAAAAATTGAGTTGTTAGAGTCTACTGATCCAGAAGGACCAATTGGTAAATTTGTTGAGAAAAAAGGCCCTGGTGTTCACCACATTGCTTTTGCTGTTGAAAACTTAGCTGAGAAGTTGGTTTCTATCGAAGAAGCTGGTGTAAAAGTTATCGATAAAACACCTCGTAAAGGTGCTGAAGGTTTAAATATAGGTTTCCTTCACCCAAAATCAACTTTCGGTGTATTAACTGAGCTTTGCGAAGATCCAAATAAATAATAAACAGATTATAACTTAGATAAGATGTCTAATAAAGATAAAGTACAAAAATTAATTGACCTACGCGCCGAAGCTAAATTAGGTGGTGGTCAAAAGCGTATCGATGCGCAACACGCAAAAGGTAAATTAACAGCTCGCGAGCGTATCGAGGCTCTTTTAGATGAGGGTAGCTTCGAAGAGTTTGATATGTTTGTTACACACCGTTGTGTAAACTTCGGTATGGAGAAGAAGAAATTCATGGGCGATGGTGTTGTTACTGGTCACGGTACAATCGACGGTCGTATTGTTTATGTTTTCTCTAAAGACTTTACTGTTTTAGGTGGTTCATTGTCAGAAACAATGGCCGGAAAAATCTGTAAGGTAATGGATATGGCAATGCAAGCTGGTGCTCCAATGATCGGAATTAACGATTCAGGTGGTGCGCGTATCCAAGAGGGTGTTACTGCATTAGCTGGTTATGCTGAGATATTCCAACGTAATATTGAGGCTTCTGGTGTTATTCCACAAATCTCTGCAATCTTCGGTCCTTGTGCTGGTGGTGATGTATATTCTCCTGCACTAACTGACTTTATTATGATGACTGAGGATAACTCTTACATGTTTGTAACAGGTCCTAAAGTTGTAAAAACAGTAACGGGTGAAGATATTACAGTTGCAGATTTAGGTGGTGCTCACGTACACGCGTCTAAATCAGGAGTATCTCACTTTGAGTTAGAAAATGAAGAAGAAGGAATCTTATTAATTAGAAAACTTCTTTCTTATATGCCTCAAAATAACCTTGAGGAGCCACCGATGTTAGAGGTTAGTGATCCTATCGATCGTATGGATGATGCCTTAAACGAAATTATTCCTGATAACCCTAACATGCCTTACGACATGAAAGAGGTTATTCATACTTTAGCTGATGATAGTGAGTTTTTAGAAGTACATAGAAATTACGCTAAAAACATCTTAGTTGGTTTTGTTCGTATGGGCGGTCAATCAGTAGGTGTTGTAGCTAATCAACCAAGTTTCCTTGCAGGTGTATTAGATTGTGATGCTTCTCGTAAAGCAGCTCGTTTTGTACGTTTCTGTGATGCATTTAACATTCCATTGTTAACACTTGTTGATGTTCCAGGATTCTTACCAGGATCAGGACAAGAGTATGCAGGAATTATTACACATGGTGCTAAATTAATGTTTGCTTATGGTGAGGCTACTGTTCCAAAAATTACAGTAACCCTACGTAAGTCTTATGGTGGTGCACACGATGTAATGAGCTGTAAGCAATTAAAATCTGACCTTAACTATGCTTGGCCAACAGCTGAGATTGCAGTTATGGGAGCTAAAGGTGCTATCGAAGTTCTTGAGGGTCGTGCAATGTCAAAAATTGAAGATCCAGCAGAAAGAGCTAAATACGCTGCTGAAAAAGAAGCTGAGTATACTGAGAAATTCTCTAACCCATACAATGCAGCCGCTCATGGTTATATTGATGATGTTATTGAACCTCGTAACACAAGATTCCGTGTTATTAGAGGATTCCAGTCGCTTCAAACTAAGAAGGCAAGTATGCCACCAAAAAAACATGGAAATATTCCTTTATAATATTATATAAGTAGATATGACTTTACTATTTGTTGATTCAAGTACATGGACCATTACCTTATTGGGTTGGGCAATTGTTTTTTGCGCACTACTCTTTTTGGTTGGTATTTTTCTTACGGTTCCTAAGATTTTAAAATGGGTTACCAACAGAAAAATTAAAGTCGTTGAAAACGGGCAAGAAGTTGTTAAGGATATTAACGATATTTCAGGAGAAACCAATGCGGTAATTGCTACCGCATTGCACCTGTTTTTAAACGAGCAACACGATGATGAAAGTAACGTAATCACAATAAAACAAGTGTGGAAGCGATACTCACCATGGAGTTCTAAGCTGTATGGGATGACCAATTATGGATTTCCTCATAACGTTTCAAAGCAAAATCGTTACGCCCGTAAATAATTTATTATTTCGGGTTTTTTTGATTTATATTTTAAATCTTTCATTTCGTAAATGTAGGTGTGATTATCATTTTCGTTTAGGATAATGAAATAAACTTAGTTCAAATGAAGAAATTTGATTTTTCCGTATCTGGAAATAAATATAATGTAGAAGTTAAAGACTTCGAAGATTCAATAGCTACAGTGTCTGTTAATGGAACAGTGTATGAGGTTGAGGTTCATCAAGAGAAAAAGGCTGTTTCAAAAACGCCTAAGTTAGTACGTAAGCCTATTGCTCGCAAGCCGGGTGAAGGTGCGGTGCCTCAAAAGGCAACAGGAGCTGGTGCTGTAAAAGCTCCACTTCCAGGTAACATTTTCCAATTAAATGTTGCGGTTGGCGATTCTGTATCTAAAGGTGATGTGCTTTTAGTAATGGAGGCCATGAAAATGGAGAATAATGTTTTAGCAGAGAAAGATGGTGTAGTGAAAGAGATTAAGGTAGGTTTAGGTGATGCAGTTCTTCAAAATGATATCTTAATTGAATTCGAATAGCCATGAGAAAATTTGTAACAGTTTATAGTGTTTTAGCACTTTTGTTTTGCTTGCAAATAGTTTTTGGTACTGATGTTATGGCAGCCGTAACTGAAAGTACTGGTGGACTAAGTGCAGCAGATGGATTAACAGAACTGTGGAATTTCACAGGCTTTGCTAATTTGCATGGTAGTTACAGCAATCTTATTATGATTGCTGTAGGTCTCTTCTTTATTTTTCTTGCAGTTAAGTACGATTACGAACCTTTATTATTAATTCCTATTGGAACTGGTATTCTTTTAGGGAATATTCCTTTTTCAGAAGGTTATAAAATTGGTATTTATGAGCAAGGATCTGTATTGAATTACTTATACTTTGGTGTTGAGCAGGGTATATATCCGCCACTTATATTTTTAGGTATTGGTGCAATGACAGATTTTTCCTCGTTGATATCAAATCCTAAGTTAATGATATTGGGTGCAGCAGCACAAATAGGTATTTTTGCAACTTTCTTAGGTGCATCTGCTATTGGTTTTACGCCTCAAGAAGCTGGAGCAATTGGTATTATTGGTGGAGCAGATGGTCCAACGGCTATCTTCCTTTCTTCTAAGTTGGCTCCTCACCTTATGGGGGCAATTGCAATTGCAGCCTATTCTTATATGGCTTTGGTTCCGGTTATACAACCACCAATTATGAGATTAATTATTCCTAAAAAAGAGCGTGCTATTAAAATGAAACCGCCAAGAGCAGTTTCAAAGACAGAGAAAATTATGTTTCCGTTAATAGCTCTATTATTAACTACATTTATTTCTCCATCAGCTCTACCGTTATTAGGTATGTTATTCTTTGGTAATTTATTAAAGGAATCTGGAGTAACGGAGCGTTTAGCAGATACAGCTCGAAATTCGTTAATTAATATTGTTACCATATTATTAGGAGTAACAGTTGGTGCGTCAACGCAAGCTAATGTGTTCTTAACTACAGATTCACTTAAAATATTCGGATTAGGAGCACTATCATTTGTTGTTGCAACAGCAGGAGGTCTCTTATTTGCTCGCTTTTTAAATGTTTTTGTAAATAAAGATAATAAGATTAATCCTCTTATCGGGGCTGCTGGTGTTTCTGCAGTTCCTGATTCTGCAAGGGTGGTTCAGATGGAAGGTTTAAAGACTGACCCTAATAATCACTTGCTTATGCATGCAATGGCACCAAATGTATCTGGTGTAATTGGATCTGCTGTAGCTGCAGGTATTATGCTTAGTTTCTTGATGAAATAGATATATCATCTTTGATTTATATAATGGCCGATTCGTTCTTGCGAATCGGCTTTTTTTATTTAGTAGTATTGGGGTTGTGCAGCTTGTATAGGTTTATTACTGTTTATATGATGAATTGTGGTTAATAAATTACGGTTTTTGTTTGTGTAGGTTCAGTTATTGACTGTTATTAATTAGGGTGTTTTACTTACATTTTTATTTTTATTGTCTGAAAAATAATATATCTGGTATTTGATTACATATGTCATATGTGGCGATTTAATTATGGAAATTGGAATGTTTGCTTAGTGATTGTAATTATAAAAAATATTTTCACACCCCTATTTTTTTACTCAAATACCTCCTGTAAATGATAATAATTGCTAATTATTATAAAATATTTAGGGGTATGTTTGGAAAATATAGATTTATATATACATTTGCAATGTGATTCATATCTAATCAAGAGTATTACAAAAGACAAGTTTTGTCTTATGATTTATTACTTTAGAATTGCTTTAGATTATGGATTGTAATTGCAGTTTTAAAAATCATTACTATATTTGTAGCGTATTTATAAGTTTAAGTGTTCCCCCGCTTTTATAAATACAACTCACATAACTATTGTAATTATCAAAAAAAACAACAAAAACCTTTTGTCTCATGAATATCAAAAACATAAAATCAGAACAACATTATTAAAGGAATAAATATTCCATAACCTCTATTGCACTAAAGATAGTACATTATTGGGTTTGTTATGCTATTAAGACTTGTCATCTTAATAGTCTATTATATTGCATTGTCTTTTATTTAAATACACTATTATTAATTTAAATCTTTTGTTTTATGCGGAAATTAGCATTATTTCTGTTTTTGACTCTATTTGTAGGGTTACAAACGATTACGGCTCAAACAAAAGCCATATCAGGTAAAGTTGTCGACGATCTTGGCGAGGCATTACCTGGTGTAGCTGTTGTAATCAAGGGCACAACTAACGGGACTACAACTCGTTTCGATGGTACTTATACATTACAGGTGCCAAATAATACAACTTTAGTTTTTACCTATATAGGTATGGCGGAACAAGAAGTTGTTGTAGGAGATCAAACTACAATTAATGTCACATTAGCTTCAGATTCTGAAGATATTGATGAGGTAGTTGTTACTGCATTAGGGATTTCTAGAGAGAAAAAATCTTTAGGATACGCCTCGCAAGGGGTTAAGGAAGAAGATTTAATGGCTGCAAATGATGCGAACGCAATTGCTTCGTTATCAGGTAAAGTAGCTGGTCTTTCAGTTTCTGGTCAAAACTTCTCAGGTTCTCAAAATATCCTTATTAGGGGTGCCAGTTCTTTCAGTCAAAATAACCAACCGTTATTCGTTGTTGATGGTATTCCATTGAGTAACGAAGGTTTTAATGATACCAATACACAACAAGGTGGTGGTGGTTATGATTATGGATCTATGATCTCTGACCTTAACTCATACGATATTGCTAATGTTGAGGTATTGAAAGGTTCGGCAGCATCTGCTCTTTATGGTAGTAGAGGTCAGAATGGTGTAATCATGATTACAACAAAATCAGGTAAAAAAGGTAAAAAGTCTTTCTCTGTAGACATCAACTCAGGTGTTACTTTCGAAAGAGTAAATGTAATGCCTAAGTTACAGAATTCTTATGGTGGTGGACATGGATTTGACCAAGTAACACTTGACGGAAAAGAATATACTGCTGTACAGTATAAGGTAGATGAAAGTTGGGGTCCAAAATACGAAGGTCAAGATGTTTTACACTGGTGGGGTGTTTACGATTGGGAACAAGGTTTAACTGATACTCCTCAAACAGGTAAATGGGAAGCTCCGAAGAATGATGTTAAAGATTTCTACGAAACAGGTATCTCTTACCAAAATAGTATTAATGTAGTTTCTACTTCTGAAACTTCAGCTTTGCGTATTGGTTATACTAATATTAATATGACTGGTATTGCTCCAAACTCTTCTCAAAACAAGAATACATTCAATATGAATGGTTCTACTAATTTATTTGATGGTCTTATAGAGTTGAACTCTAATGTTACTTTTGTTAATACGAAAACAGAAGGTCGTCCTCAGTTTGGTTATGGAGATAACTCTTCAAGTCAGAAATTCTTTATGTGGGGTCAACGTCAGTTAGATATGGATCGCTTAAGCAACTATAAGAATCCTGATGGAACAATGAGAACTTGGAATAGAAAAAGTGTTACTAATCCATCTCCTCAATATTCTGATAACCCATACTGGACAGCTTACGAAAACTATCAAGATGATGATAGAACACGTATTTATGGTACTGCTGGTGGTAAAGTAAACGTAACTGATTATTTATCTGTAGTAGGTAATGTATATTTAGATACTTATACTTTCAATGTAAACGAGCGTACTGCAAAAGGGTCTCAAGCACTTTCTTTATTTAAGCAAGTACAGCGTCAGGCAATTGAAATGAACTACGAAGGTAAAATTAACTTCAGAAAACGTTTTGGTGATGTTGATGTTAACGCATTTGTTGGAGGTAATATTAGAAATGAGTCTTACTCTCGATTTGAAGGTGAAACAAATGGTGGACTAGTTGTTGATGGTTTATATAACTTAAATAACTCAGTTTCTCAATCTACTGTTGATGATTATGATAGAGCTAAGAAAATTAACTCTTGGTTTGGTATGGCTAGTGTAGGATACAAAAACTTTGTATACCTAGATGCTACTTACCGTAAAGATTTTGACTCATCGTTACCTACAGGTAATAATTCATATGGATATGCTTCTATCTCAGGAAGTTTTATTGTATCTCAGTTAATTGAGTTTGATTGGATGAATAATTTGAAAGTTCGTGTTAACTACGGTGAGACAGGTAACGGAACAGATCCTTATCAAATTTATAATACTTACGAATTTTCAGATCCATTTAGTGGAAACCCACAGTTTACAAATGATGATCGTTTAAGAAATTCTAACCTTTTACCAGAGAAAACGCAAGAAATTGAGCTTGGATTAGAAGGTACATTTTTAAATAATCGCTTAGGTTTCGACTTTAGTTACTATAGTCGTGATACAAAAAACCAAATTGTACCTGTAGAAGTTAGTGGTTCGGCTGGTTATACTGAGCAGGTTATTAACGCAGGTTTAATCAATAACTCAGGGGTTGAAATATTGTTATATGGTACGCCTGTTAAAACTCAGGATTTTGCATGGAATATCAACTTCAACTTTGCACGCAATAAAAACTTGGTTAAAAACTTACCAAACGGTTTAGATAAAATTCAGTTAGCTAGAGCTCCTTTCGGTGGTGCTTATATTAATGCTACTGAAGGAGCTACATTCCAAGAGGTATATGCTATTAACTATTTAGAGGATGGTAACGGTAACAAAGTTATTGATCCTGAAACTGGTTTTTATGCAACAGGTGAATTAGAGTCTGTTGGTTCTGTACTACCTGATTATACTGCTGGTTTAAAGAACTCTTTTAGTTATAAAAACTGGGATGCAGGTTTTCTTATCGATATGTCTAAAGGTGGTGTATATTATTCACTTACTAACATGTGGTCAATGTACTCAGGTATGGCTGAAGAAACTGCTACTCCAACATCTAATGGAAATACTATCCGTGAAGATGGTTTAGTATTAGGTGGTGTAGTTGATAACGGTGATGGTACATTTAGTCCTAACGAAACTCGTATTTCAGGTCAGGCTTATTCTCAAAACTTCTATCATGGTAACGGCACGCCGAGTGCAACAAGTATTTTTGATGCATCTTATTTTAAATTAAGAGAAGTTACTTTAGGGTATACATTACCTAAGTTCTCTGATGTTATCCAATCGTTAAGAGTATCTGCATACGGTAGAAATTTAGCTGTATGGGGTCTTGATAACAAGGGTATCGATCCAGAAGCTATCGTTGGTGGTAACGGAAATATCCAAGGTATTGAAGGTGGAGCTGTTCCATCTACTGCATCTTATGGATTAAATGTTCAAATTAAATTTTAATTCTTAAAAGAGCTTATTATGAATAAAATAAAATATTTAGCAATAGGTCTTGTTGTTGCTCTGATGGCTTCTTGTAGTGTTGACTACTTAGAAGATCCAAACCAAGCAAAAGTTGTACCTACAAGCGGTTTGATGAACCGTGTGCAAAAACGCTTAATGGATGACACTCGTGATGAGTGGTTTTCAGGACGTCAATCAATACTATGGGTTCAATACTGGAACCAAGTAAATTATACTGAAGAAGATAGATATCAATATAGAGAGACTACTAACCAAAATGGTTGGGATGATTTATATAAGAATGCGCAGGATATGCAAGATATCATTACTTTAAATACTGACGAGGAAACGGCTCCTTCAATGATTCAGTATGGACCTAATGAAAATCAAATTGCTGCAGCTCGTATCATGATGGTATATATTTATCATTTAGCAACTGAAATGTGGGGAGATGTTCCTTACTGGTCATATGGTAATGATGATGCCGATTTTCAAGCGAATAGCTTAAAGGATGATGGTATAACTACTCCTAAGTATGCTACTCAAGCGAAAATTTATGCTGACATGTTAAAAGAGTTAACTGAAGCTTCTGCTCAAGTTGATGTTACAGAAAAAATGATTGACGGAGATAACTTCTTTGGAGGAGATGCTTCTCAATGGGTTAAGTTTGCAAATTCATTACGTTTACGTTTAGCTAACCGTGTTAAAGATAAGTTACCTGAAGCGGCATCTTATGTAACTTCAGTTGATGCTACAACTTTAATGACTTCAAATTCAGATAACGCTGGTGTAACATACGAGAATAACGCTTTAAACGGAGCTCCTATGTATAGAGCTTATGTGGTTAACGCTCGTGAGGATTTTGCCCCTTCTGTAAGCTTTGTTGAATTGTTACAAGGTGAAAGAGGAAACTTCAGTGCTGATCCTCGTTTAGATATTTTTGTAGCCGATAACGGTGATGGTTTTAAAGTAGGTATTCCTTTAACAGGTAGTAATGCTGAAGTAAATGCCTTTAAGCATGCTTCTTTACCTGGTGACGCTATCTTAGCACCAGATTATACTGAGTATTATATGGAGTATGCTGAGGTTTGTTTTATTATGGCTGAGAATGATGTTGCCAATAGAAAAGCATGGTACGAAAAAGGAGTAATTGCTTCTATGGAGCGTTGGGGCGTTGCTTCTGATGTTGCTGTAGCGTATGCAGCTGGTTTGCCTGAAGCTACTATAGAGAATGTGATGACCCAAAAGTACATTGCACTTTATATGCAACCAAATGAGGCTTGGAGTGAGTACCGTAGAACAGGTTTCCCAAAGACATTGGTTAAACCAAATGTAGCATATGATTATACTTACTCGTATGTAGATGGTGCTGGCGCTGTTGTAACAACTACAGAAAACTACACTTTTGTACCTATTGGTGGATTAACTGACTTGCCAAATAGAAATATGTATTTGTTGAATGAAGCAAGTGTTAATAATGCTAGCGTTACTGAAGCGACTACAAACATGGGTGGCGATAAGCAAGACACTAAAATGTGGTGGCAGAAATAATTAATTTTTAATTTTAATAATAACGATATATGAAAAAGATATTATTATATAGCGCATTAGCTGCCGCATTTTCATTCACTGCTTGTGACGATAGTTTCACTGAGCATGAATTTTTGCCAGCAGCAGATGTTGCACCAAGTTTAAGCGAAGTTACTTTATTTGATACCCCGTTTACAGTTGACTTTGCTGTTAGTAACCCAGCTGTTGAGAGTATTAAAGTTACAGGAGGAGAGGGTGTTGACCAGACAATTGCTGTGTCTAGCCAAAGTGCCTCTTTAGCTTTAAAAGATTCTGACTTTGGAGCTTATTGGGCAATTGACTCAATGGTTTATTTCAATACTGAGATCGATTATGGATCTAATAAATCAACAGGAAGCTTTAGTGTTTCTGTTATTGCTCCTACATCAGCAGAAGCTGGTGGTTCGGTATCTGAGTATAGTTCTGATAAAAACTATATTACATTAGCATGTAATACCGTAGCAACAGATCTTACTGATGTTAAAGCAGAAAAACGTCGTGTTGTAGGTGGAGATTTTGAGAATACTGATTGGGTTGAAGTTACTGGTAAATTAGCAGGAACTAGCTTTGAGTTTGTTGATTCAATTATGGGTACGGGTTATGACTTAACTGATACTATTCAGTATCGTGTTGTAGCTAATTCTGGTGCTTATTCTGATATGGCAATGGTTACAATCCCTGTAATTTCAAAGTATTTTGCTTCAATGGATATGGGTTATGTTATGACTGATATGGATTTTGCTTTTATGCCTGTTGAGGTTGAAGAAGGTGAAGATTCAAAGGATGCAGGTGTATTAACTCTTACATCAAGTGCTTCTGCTGTTGGTTTTACTTCAGTTGATACAAAATTCGTAAAAGTTGAACTTGGTACAGCTTATCCTGAAGGTCATGAAAATGAAGGTGAGTTAGATCCTACTACGGGTGATGTTTTAAGCTATGATGAACTAGCCTCTTTCTCGAAAGTCGTTGAGATATTTGATGGAGGATCTCAAGTAATGGCTGTTGATGCAATGGTGGGTGATGTTTACGTATTTAGCTATGAGTATAGTGAAGAAAATGATAAAGGTGAAGTTATCGCAACACATATTTATTATGGTTACTTTACTATTTCTACTGCAGATGCAGCATTAAATGGAAATGCCGCAAAAGTAGGTTTCTCATTTAGTCAAGATATAAAGGAAGTTGCAGCAATGTAATTATATCCCATAAAAACTTACAGCTAAGCTATGGTGGGACATAGATTAAAGGTTTAGTTGTGTGAGTGGGGGCAGATTCTTGAGAATCTGCCCTTTCTTACGTAAACAAAAAGCCCCATTGCATTAGATTTGCAATGGGGCTTTTGTATTTCTCTCTTTAGGTTATTTTACTTTTAAAGGGATGCCGCTTACCATTAAATTTACTTCGTTAGCTTGTTGAGCAATATATTGGTTCATCCAACCTTGTAGGTCGGTGAATTTGCGTTGTACGGCATTTTGAGGCATTCCACCTAGGCCTATTTCGTTAGTAACTATGATAAAGGTTGTATCTTGTCTTTTTAGCATGTTAATCTCTTCTTTAGCTAAATTTAAGGCAACATCAATGTTACTATCATTATCAAAGAAGAAGTTAGTTAACCAAAGTGTAACGCAATCAATTAATACCACTCGATTGGTGAAATTGTATTTCGATATGTTCTTCTCCTCTTCAATATTCTCCCACCTGTCGTCTCTGTCATCTTTATGGCGTTGAATGCGTGCTGCATGTTCATCGTCCCAGATGCGTGATGTGGCCAAGTATATGGGATTGTCGCTTAGTTCTAAGGCTTTTTCCTCAGCCCAACGGCTTTTTCCAGAGCGTTGTCCTCCTGTTACAAATATTATATGTGCCATGTGTAATTGTTAATTATTAGTTGTTACTTATTAATGGCTTTACAGCTTGTTTAGTATATTTCACAACTTAGTTTCAGATTAAGGTTTGAGTATTTCTACTTCTTCATGCGAATCAAATAAAACTATTTTTACAACAGATGCATAGTTCAATTTAAGTCGGAATATTTTGTTTAAAGGAATGCTGAGGCATTGCGCAATTATGCAGCGTATAATGCCAGAATGTGTTACTATTGCTGCAGTGCTGTCATCCTCAATTGAAGTTTTACAATGTTTTAAAAACTCATTGGCTCTGCTGTTCATATCACCGAGGGACTCTCCATTTGGAGGGGGGAGATGAACGAAGTCGGCCGACCAAGTTTCCATTTGCTCTTTGGGTATATCATTCCATTTCATTAGCTCCCAATCGCCAAAATCAATTTCTTTGAGCAAGTCATTGTAACGAATGGTTTTATCCGTAAATAACTCCTGTGCCAATACTTTACATCTTTTTAGGGGGCTGGAATATACGGTATCAATTTCGGCCTGCTTTAGCAGTTGATTAATTTCATTAGCTTCTTGTTGAAATGAAGCTGTAATATCTAAATCGGCTTGCCCGTAGCATACACCAGGTTCTACCTTTGGTGTGGTATGACGAATGATATATAGTGTTTTCATCAGTTAAATAGTATCAAGTATCACCTATCAAGTATCACGACTTTGTCGGGATATTGATTTCTGATACGATTCAAATAATTTCTAAATAATGCCTTTTTCAATTAAAGTGCCGAGTGCAATTATGCTTAGGTAAAACACTACCTCGGTTACCTGCTGAACTGTTCCAAGAGCATCTCCCACATAACCACCTATCCATTTTTTATAGTATTTCTCCAACCAAACTTTCGTAATAACAAGTGGTATAATACTTAGGAATATGATCCAGTTTTTGAATAAAAGTAAGGGGAGTAGACCAATAATGGATGCAATGAATAAATCTTTAAACTTTAAATTTTTAGTTACCGGTTTCGATTTGCTTAATTCATCTTCTCTTACATACGAGAGGGAATACATGGTAGAAACGGCAAATAAGCGACTAATGCTGTGCCCGGCAATAATACTAGGAATGATGATGCCAAGTGGTAGCGAGGTAATGGAATAAAACTTCAAAAGTAGTAGCATTATAGTGCCAATCAAGGCATAGGCGCCTACTCTTGAATCCTTCATAATATCCATTATTTTTTCGGTAGTCCAACCTCCGCCAAAACCATCACAAACATCGGCGAAACCATCCTCATGAAAAGCACCCGTTGTTATAATTGTGGCGATCATAGATAATATGACGGCTATTTCAATATTGAAAAGAAAATTAGCTACATAAAATGCCAATGCCCCAATGCTTCCAACTACTATTCCCACAAGAGGAAAGTAACGATTGCATTTGTTTAAATTGTGCTCAGAATACCCAACCCACTTCGGCACAGGTATGCGCGTTATAAACATTAGGGCTGTAAAGAATAAGCGTAATTGATGTTTCATTTAATAAGTATCAAGTATAAAGACAAAAGTATAAAGATTTATTTCGAATTATCGAGATGATATAAGCGTTCGTTACTCTATATGTAGCATCCTTGCTTTTTCTATAGGCAATAAATCTTATGTCTTTATACTTTGGACTTATGTCTATTTTGAATAATTTATTTTTCTGTGGCTACTCC
This sequence comes from Saccharicrinis aurantiacus, assembly GCF_001660705.2. Lineage (GTDB taxonomy): Bacteria > Bacteroidota > Bacteroidia > Bacteroidales > Marinilabiliaceae > Saccharicrinis > Saccharicrinis aurantiacus. Next base: position 66,604 of record NZ_LYBV02000032.1, on the reverse strand, counting down.
AGCATCGGCAAAACTACTCATATTATTTAGGAATTGAACCGCACTTTTAATAACTGGATAAGCAACCGCATTTCCGGTACCTTCGCCCAAGCGCATGCCTAAGTCTAGAATGGGTTCTGCATTTAAATGATCGAGCATTAATGCGTGCCCTTTTTCGTTTGATTTATGGCAGAATAGTGCATAATCAGCAATGGTTACATTTATTTTTGAAGCTGCTAAAAATGCCGCAGTAACAATAAAACCATCTACCATCACAATCATTTTTAATTCTGCTGCCTTAAGCATAGCTCCGCATATGGTGGCAATTTCGAAACCGCCATAGGTGGCCAAAATTTCTAGTGGAGAATTGGGTATGCCTTGTTTGGCTATGGCTTTAGCAATAACTTCAGCCTTGTGTGCAATTCCTTTTTCATCGAGCCCGGTACCTGCTCCGGCAGCATCTTTAGCATCAATATTGGTATAAGCCGTGAGAAGTGCTGCTGCAGCGGTGGTGTTACCTATGCCCATTTCGCCAAAACCAATAATATTAGTTCCGTTGGCGTGCAATTTTTCGGTAATTGCCGCACCATTTTGCATGGCTTGTTCACACTGAGCGATAGTCATGGCAGCTTCGGAGGCAAAGTTTTTTGTGCCTTTGGCAATTTTGTAATCTAGTAAACTAGGATGTTTTTCAAAATCGAAGTTAACACCCGTGTCGGCTAGCACAAGTTCTATGTTGTTTTGCTGTGTGAAAACATTTATTGCAGCACCACCACCTAAAAAGTTCATCACCATTTGAAAGGTTACTTCTTGAGGGAATGGGCTAATACCTTCTTGCGTTATGCCATGATCGGCCGCACAAACTAAAATGGCAGGTTTATTTAGTGCAGGACTTAAAGTATCCTGAATTTTACCAATTTTGAGTGCGATGGTTTCTAATTTACCTAGCGATCCTAGTGGTTTGGTTTTGGTATCTATTTTTTGTTGCAGTGCTTCCTCTATTTGAGTAGAAATGGGTTCGATGTTGAAATTCATAAGAGCTTATGTATGTTTATATATTTAGTGTTTTTCTTTAAAAATCGTTTCTAAATGTAAGGCTAATTTAGTTTATAATTTATTTTTGCAGACAATGTTGTCTTAAATAATATTACCTATTGGGTTTTCAACCCAAACCTGCCTACCGGCAGGTAGGCCCGACTTATGCTGAAACAATTTTTAATACTCAATTAAAAATCATTCCGATCTTTCCTTAATGAAAGAAAGTAACCTGCCTGCAAAGGCAGGGCAAAGAAAATCAAGGCTGCTTTACAAATAGGTTCTTATTTATCTAAAGCTTAAGTGCGTTTGGGTGATTTTCGAGCGAAGCTCTCAACTTCCCAAACTTACTATAGCTTCAGCTAAAACGAATCCTATTTGTAAAGAGGCCAGCCTAAGGGGCGCTTAAATACATACCCATAAAAATTTTAATTTCAACAATCTTTTTAAATATTTAGGACGCTATTGGTCTTAAATAATATTACCTATTGGGTGGTTTGCCCAAGCTTGCCTGCCATCAAAGGTAGGGCAAAGAATCTTATTAAAAGGTTATTACCACACTCAACAATATTTAAGTGAACTTGAAATTGTATTCGATTATCGCAATAATTCAAACCTTTTGTAAAGAGGTCATCCTGAAAAGTAACATAAATTCAAGTTTACGAAAAACCACATTCTGATAACAAGCGATTGATTTTAATATCTGCGCCAAAACCGCAAAGCCATTTTATAAGTAAAACAAGCTTGCGCCAAAGCCGCAGGGCTATTTTTGGAATTAAAACAGTCTTGCGCTAAAGCCGCAGGGCTATTGTGAAATTGGTATAACTATAAATGAAGAAAGCCACTTTGTACGGATACAAAGTGGCTTTTGAATATGATGTAATTGGTATTACAAATACTTAGTTGGCATAGTAGCTATTTTGCTGTATGCTTCCTTTTGATGCGTCAATTTCGCGCTGCGGAATGGCAAATAAGTTTTTACCTGAAGCTTGAGAAATTTCTTCACTATCACCTACATTAGGTACAATAAAGCTTTTGTTATTTCTCAATAAATCATATGATCTATGATTTTCTCCAGTAAACTCTCTTCTGCGCTCATCTAAAATATCATCTAATGTTACCTCAGTAGCATCTGTGTAATTAGTGAATCTGTTTCTGCGTAAATCGTTGTAATATTTAAGTGCATCGTTGCTGTTTCCTTCTTTAACAGCAGCTTCGGCAGCAATTAAATAAAGCTCGGCAATACGGATTACCTGAACCGGGTTAATGGTTACCTGGTTATCTCTACCTGTAAATTTATTTAAATGAGTCATTTCTTCACCACCTTCGTTAAGGCTTGTGATGATAACGTCTTTACGTACATCATTGTCATCAGATTGAATAAATGCAATTTCTTCATCTGTTGGGAATACCTCTTCGTACGAATCGGGCTGTGTATAGTAACCAACACTGTTTAATGAAGCATTGTAACGTGCATTAGCTATAATGGCAAATAAGTTACCTGGTCCGTTTTCCTTAGTCCATGCATCCACATAGTTTGAGGCATCTACCAAAGGAATACTTGAACCTTCAATAACTTCTTTGGCTAGGTCTAAAGCTTCTTGGTCTCTTTCTAAATATAAAAGAACTCTTGCCTTAAGGCCTTTAGCTGCAGAAACACCAACACCACCGCCACCGCGAGTAATATCTTCGTTTAAGAAAGTGATTGCTGTATCGTAATCGGCTACAATAAAATCGTAGGTTTCCTCAAGACTTGCTCTTGTTGGCAAATGATCGGTACCATATAATTTATCAGCCAAAGGAATTCCCATTACATTACCATTTGCATCTTTATTACTCGATTGAGTTGCGTAAGTTGGTAAGTCGGCAAACGTACGTGCCACATCAAAATGGATGGTAGCTCTAAGAGCATAAAGCTCGCCTACTAATTGATCGTACTTAGGATCTTCTTGTTCGTCGGCAGGTACATTTTCTTTTAGTTCAATTGCTCTGTTAACTGCACCAAGAGCTTTGTACATTTGCTCCCAGTATCCTATGGTAAAGTGCGAAACAGGGTTGGTGTCGTAACGACCTACAGGTGAAAACTGGTTGAACGATTTTAATGATTTGTAACCATCGCCACGTAAAGCACCTGTTACACCAAAATCTCCTGTATAGTAAAAACGGTGATTCATTAAATGGTAAATACCATTTACAACGTAATCAAAATCAGTTAATGATTCAACGACTTCATCGTCGGGAAGACCTGTTGAAGGGTCTTCGTTTAAGAAACTTTCCATACATGAGCTAAAAGCAAATGCAATAGTCAGTAGAATTGTATATAATTTTATTTTGTACATAATTGTAGTTGTTTTGTGATTAGAAACTTAAGTTAACTCCTAAAGTATAAGTACGTGCCGCAGGTGTATCTGCAGTTCTGTATCCATTTAATGGTACTTCAGGCTCAATGTTGTCTTCTTTAGTCCATGTTAATAAGTTACCACCTACAAAATATACGGTAACATCGCTAAAGCCTGCTTTGGTAAGCATTTGCTTTGGTAAAGTGTATCCAATACGTAACTCTTTTAATCTGATGTGATCTGTTGATAAGATATGACGTGATGAAAATTGATCAGATCTGTAGTAAGATCCTGTTACATCAGTACCACCTAACATTCCACCAAAAACAGGAATTGGGTTTTTTGCATCGTCACCAGGTTGTTGCCAATAATCAGAAGCAGTAGATTCAGGAGTAAAGTTACCTGCTCTTAAACCATCGTGATGAGAGAAATAACCAGGGTAATTAAACATTTCGCCACCAAAACTATAGGTTACTAAAGCACTTAATTCCCAGTTTTTAAATTTCAATCCAGTATTTACCGATCCCATAAAATCAGGAACCGCTTTACCTACAACTCTTCTTTCTGCCTCGTTAATGTTGGTAGTTGTAGAGCCATCTTCTTTATACCATGTCCCTAAACCAGTTTGGCTATCAACGCCAGCCCATTCAGGTAAGTAAAAAGAATACATACTTTCGCCTTCGCGATAAATATACATACCACCATCACCCGTAACAATATCTTCGTTATTTGGTAATTGATCAACAATAGCTTTTTGCTTTGTAACATTAAAACCAACATCCCAACGCCAGTCGCCTTTGTCGATTATGTTTGCGTTAAATTGAAACTCAACTCCAGAGTTAATAATAGAACCCGCATTTCCAACATAACTTCCAAATCCGTTATTTACCCAGCTAGTTGGGAATTCAATAATAAGGTCATCAGTGTATTTGTTGTAGTACTCAACCGTAGCATTAAATCGGCTTAGGAAAGAAAAGTCAACGCCTACGTTAAAGTTTTTCGATTTCTCCCAAGTTAACTCATCGTTACCAAGGTTTCCTGGGAAATATCCTGGGCCACCATTAATGCTTCCTGTTAAGAAATAGTACGACATATAATCGTAATATCCCGGAGGTAAAGTACCATTTGTACCATACGATGAACGAACTTTTAAGTCATCAACCCAAGTGGCATCAGCCATAAAGTTTTCTTGAGAAATTCTCCAGCTACCTGATACAGACCAGAACTGTCCCCATCTGTTATCTGACGCTAAACGAGAAGAACCATCGGCACGTAATGATGCAGAAGCGTAATATCTGTTATCGTAGTTATAGTTAAAACTAGATAAATAAGAAACTAGTTTTGCAACATCAGTTTGTGAATCTGATTTTGTTGGAGTACCTAAAGAAGCTTCATCCAATTTATCGGTAGGCATGTTTTGCATAGTCATACCTTTAAATTGATAAGTTTGAGCTTGCACTTCCATACCACCAATGGCATTGATGTTATGCTTTTCGTTTAAAGTTTTAGTGTAGCTTAAGATATTTGAGTTGGTAATGCTAGTGTTATTGTAACCTTGCATATTTAAATATCCATTGTAATTCATTCCGTTTAATGAATATGGACTCCAAAATTCTTTGCTATCAATGTTAGAGTGATCCACACCAACAGTAGTTTTAAACATTAAATCGTCAGTGATATCCGCCTGAGCATAAGTTGTAGCTAAGTAACGGAATGTAGTTGTAGTTAATGTTTCGCGCTCACGACCCGTTCCGCCTAAACCAACTTCGGGGTGTGGTGCTCTACTATATGGGTTTGTTGCATCTGGGTTATATGATCCATCTGCTAAATATGCAGGAGCAGTAGGGTTCATTTGGAATAAAATTCCAAGAGGAGAAGTAGTTCCGATACCTTGCTCTTGCGCACTTTGATCTCGTTTACCATTCTGCGTTGTATTACTTACCGACTGATTCACACCAAACGAAAACCAGTTGTTGGCTTTGTGGTTTAAGTTAACACGACCAGAGATACGTTCAAAATCAGTACCTAAAACCATACCGTTAACTTTGTTATATCCGGCACCAGCATAAAAGTTTGTTTTCTCGTTTCCACCAGAAGCTGAGAATTGATAGTCCATAGAAGAACCATTTCCGTAAACAATATCTCGGTAGTCAGTGCTATGTCCTGGGGTATTGATATACGCGCCAGAAGCTCCGTTAGCATATGCATTAGCCTCATTCATATGAGCATCTCTATTGCCATAGTTTGGGCTCGATGGGTTAAATACACCTTGCTTAGCTAAGTATTCGTTAGCAAAACCATCGTGTACCCATTGTTCGTATTGAGAACCACTCATCATTTCAAACGAGTTAGTTGCTAACTCAGAAATACCGTGCTCTGCTTTAAAGTTAAACTGTGTTTTTCCTTCTTTACCTTTTTTAGTGGTGATGATGATAACACCATTGGCTGCACGCGATCCGTATAATGAAGCAGCAGCAGCATCTTTCAATACTGTCATTGTTTCAATATCATCAGGGTTCATGGTTGCTAATAAGTTTGATGATCTTTCAGCATGACCGAAATCACCAGTCTCCATTGGTACGCCGTCGATTACATATAGTGGTTGAGTAGAAGCATTCATTGATCCTACACCACGTATTTGAACCTCACCAGCCGAACCTGGATCACCATTGGTTGAAGAAATACGTACCCCTGAAACTTTACCAGCTAGGGCTTTATCTACAGACTCAACAGATGAGTTACTTTTTAATTTTTCGTTGTTGATAGAGGTTGCCGAACCAGTAAATGATTCTTTTTTTGCAACACCATAAGCAACTACCATTACTTCTTCAACGGCCACAGCATCATCGCCCATCAATACGTTTATCACGTCTGAAGTTATAGCTCTTTCAATAGTCTCCATACCAATGAAAGAGAATACTAATGTTTCTGCATCGGCAGGCACTGTAAGGTTGTAGTTACCATCAAGGTCGGTTACTGTACCTACAGTAGTGCCTTTAATTACAATTGATACTCCCGGTAAAGGTTCATCTGTCCCACTTTCTGAAATGTGTCCTGTAATGTTTTTGTCTTGGGCAAAAGCTACGCTCGTAGCCATAACAAGCAAAAACAGTAAGGTTTTTAATTTTCGCATAAATAATAATTATAATAGTGTAAATAGTTGATAGCTATTATTTGGCATGTAATACCAAATGCATTATTGAATGATGGATCAGAAATTGAATTATTTATAGATTCTACGATGAATAAAATAGAGATATAGCCATGGCTACATTGATATTTTATGAAGCTGTAGAAGCTTTATATAAACAATTTGTATCAATCATTTGATGATGTTTTTGGTATAATTCCCAAATGCGAAAAACAGAGAGATGTTATGCTTAGGTAAAAGCAAAAAGCAAGTTTAATACAGTGATGTATTGGTTTGAGAGTTTATCAAATTATAAGGTAATACCCGGGTTTGATGGGTAATTCATAAGAGTAGGGTGAAAGGTAATTTGTGTGTGTTTTAGGTGCTGCAAATATAGATTGACTAAAATATTTATGCAAATATCAGAGACTTACATCTTTTAGTAAAAAGGTATAAAACGTGGGTGTGAATATTTGCAAAAAAATAGTGAGTAGTAGTTGTTGTTGGGTAAATGGCTTGTATATAAATGACATACGAGGCTTACAATTTGAAAGCTGTGATATGTAAATGTAAGGTATTGTTGGAGTAAAAAATATTTGAAATAAATCCTCTTTTAATAGGGGGTAATTCTTATTTTATCCTTTTTACGTAAGAATACCCTAAAGAATTAACTGTTTCTTTAACCATATCATCATTTATTGAGGTGCCTGTTACAATAACTGTATTTTTTTGCGGATTGGCACTTACTGTACTAACCCCATCCTTTTGTTTAAGGTTTTTTTCAACATTAGCTTTGCAATGGCTACATGTCATTCCAGTAACTGAATATTCTGCAGTTTTACTAATACCAACAAAATTCATCTGCTGAGGATTAAAGTTAGGCTTGTTATTGGTAATATTAATGCTGGTATTGTTAGTTATTGGAGCTGAGTAGGAATTGTTCTTTTTATGTCTTTTTATATATCCATAAATTACTAACCCCACAAGTGTTAAAGACGATAATATTTTAAACCAAAATGGTAACATTTCATGGTTGTGATGCATGTGCTCATTTTGAGCAATACTAAACCATTCACTAGGTAAAAAGTGATTAATAAGAAATCCAAAAGCAATTGCACCTCCAATAATTGAAAATAGGTAACTGAATAGTGTTTTATTACCAAATACCTTTTTTATTACTGTTATGGTTGCCGCATTTGTTGCTGGTCCGGCCATTAAAAAAATAAGTGCAGCCCCGGGAGATAAGCCTTTCATCATTAAAATGGCGGCAATGGGTACCGAAGCCGTGGCACATACATAAAGTGGGATAGAAGCCAATAGTACCATAAGCATGCTTAATGGTTCGTTGTTGATGTATTGGATGAAAAAGTTATCGGGAATTATGGTTGCCAATGCCGCAGCAATCAATAAACCTATAATTAACCATTTGGCTATATCCATTAAAAATTCATTGAAGCCATATTTTAAGACTCGGCCTAAGGAATGATCCGTTTTTTTTGTGCCACTTTTAATGGGAGCTACCTCTATTTTTTCCTCTTTATCAATTGCGTTAGTTAAAACACCTCCTAATACACCTGTTATAAGTGCAACAATAACTCTGATGATTGCAAAGGGCAAACCTAAAAGAGAATAACTTACTAATACGCTATCTACACCTGTTTGGGGTGTTGAAATCAGAAAGGAAACACTGGAGCCTTTTGAAGCTCCGTTCTTATAAAAAGAAATCCCGGTAGGTATAACACCGCATGAACACAAAGGAAGTGGGATGCCTAGTAGTGCTGTGTTAATAACCGACATCAAATTATTTTTGCCCATATATCTGTTAATCCACTTTTGCGGAAACCATACCTTAAGTACTCCTGCAAAGAAAAAGCCTAATAATAAATATGGGGCCATTTCATTGGTGATGCTGATTAGTTCCTGAAAGAATTGATATATATATTGCATGATGTTTTTTTCTGTTTTATACTAAACGTATTAAAAGGACTAGTGTTTGAATTGAGCTTGTAAAAGTATTTAATTATTAGGCATAAAAAAATCCCCTCGAAAGGGGATTTTGTATCTAATGATTTTTAAAATCTTAAAAAATTTATTGAGCAATGATTGTATTGTGAAGTGAAGAGTGCTTAATGTTTTGCACTTTATTCTTCTGACTTCTAACCGAAAACTCAAAAACTATAGGATTAACGCATATCAATCACATCAACATCAGGATTTGCATTTGTATCAAATACAAACATAGCGTCTTCCATTGTGTTATTGGTATTCATATTTTTAATTGTGATGGTGTAATTATTGCCATCTTTTCCTACCTGCTCTATTGAGTATATATCGTTACTCTCTTTAATTACCTTTAATTTAATGCGAGAATAAGGTTTATCTCTGTTTTCAGGATAAAGATCAATTACTTCAACGGTAACGCCATCAATAGTTTCTTCGCCTTTATATGCGAACTTAAAACCGCTTTGATAAATCGTAAAAATAGTAGCAGGATTTAAAGTTTCTTCATCTTCCGGATCGGGTTCATCTACATTTACTTCTTCCGCATCCATCATATGCGTCCATAATGTTTTGCCATCAAAATAAGTGTCCACATCCATTAATGAAGCTTTGTATTTTTCTCCTTTAATAAATATGATACCGTCGTACTCTTCACTTATTTCTTCTTGCTTGTTTTCCATTCCAAACGAAAAATCAGCTTGAATGGTAGTATACGTTTTTGTTTTGTTAGTAACTTTATCAAGTATTCCTTTTGCTTTTTCAGCATCTTGCGCCATTACCAAAGTGGGTAGTATGGCTAGTATAAATAGTAGTTTCTTCATGCGTTTTTTTAATCTATAATTAATGAGTTTACTCTTTAGTGTTTCAAAAATGATACCATCATTACAAGCTATCCAATAGTCTTTGTAACTCAGCTTCATCTTGTATTTTAACTTCGCGTGCTTTACTTCCCTTAAATTCGCCCACAACTCCAGCAGCTTCAAGTTGGTCAATAACCCTACCTGCTCTGTTGTAACCAATAGAAAAACGACGTTGAATAAGAGAGGTTGAACCCGATTGATTGGCCACTACAATTTTAGCAGCTTCCTCAAAAATGGCATCTCGGTTACTCATGTCTACCTCGCCTGGGCCGCTATCTGCTGATTCACCAACATACTCGGGCAGTTCAAATGCACTGGCGTATCCTTTCTGCGATCCAATAAAGTCGTTAATTTGTTCCACTTCTGGTGTGTCAACAAAGGCGCACTGTACACGAACCAAGTCACTTCCCTGAGAAATAAGCATATCACCACGTCCGATAAGTTGGTTGGCACCCGGGGAATCTAAAATAGTTCGCGAGTCAATCATCGAAGCTACTTTAAATGCCACCCTAGTTGGGAAGTTAGCTTTAATAACCCCCGTAATAATATTTGTTGATGGGCGCTGAGTAGCAACTATCATATGTATACCCACGGCACGTGCAAGTTGTGCAATACGGGCAATTGGCATTTCTACTTCCTTACCAGCCGTCATAATTAAGTCGGCAAACTCATCAATAATAACCACTATATACGGTAAGAAACGATGTCCGTTTTCAGGATTTAAGTTACGTTTAACAAACTTATGGTTGTATTCTTTTATGTTACGAGCATGTGCTTTTTTAAGTAAATCGTAACGCGTATCCATTTCAATGGTTAACGAGTTTAAGGTGTTAACCACTTTTTGTACATCGGTAATAATGGCATCATCATCTTCACTAGGCATTTTTGCCAAGAAATGACGTTCTATTTTACTATAGATGTTTAGCTCTACTTTTTTAGGATCTACCAAAACAAACTTTAATTGCGATGGGTGTTTCTTGTAAAGGAGAGATGTAATAATGGCATTTAAACCAACCGATTTACCCTGACCTGTAGCACCGGCCACAAGCATGTGCGGAGCCTTTGCTAAATCAATTACATAGGTTTCGTTCGAAATGGTTTTACCTAAGGCTACTGGTAATTCATATTTTGATGTCTGGTATTTTTTAGCGCTTAATATTGTTTTCATCGATACCACTTCAGGTACCGAATTTGGCACTTCAATACCAATAGTACCTCTACCTGGTATTGGGGCAATAATACGAATACCCAATGCGGCTAAGGATAAAGCAATATCATCTTCAAGATTCTTAATTTTTGAGATACGAACACCTGGAGCAGGAACTATTTCATATAGAGTAATGGTTGGCCCTACTGTGGCTTTAATGCTTTTAATTTCAATTTTGTAATCAATAAGTGTATTTACAATATTGTCTTTATTAGCATTTAACTCTTCTTCGCTTACTTGTTGATTTCCTAAATGGTGTTCTTCGAGTAAGTCGAGTGGAGGTAATTGGTAATTCGATAAATCTAAGGTTGGGTCATAGTCTCCCAAAGGAGTGTTTTCATTACTTTCCAATACCTCTTCTTCTACACCTTGTTCAACTGTAAATGTATCTTCTGATTCAGAATCACTTCCTTTGTTTTCAGAAATATCAAACGTAAGTTCAGTTTCTTTTTCAACAGGAGTAGTCGCTTCTATAGTTTCTTCTTCAATGGGTTTTGTAATGGTAAACGATTCCTCCTCTTCAGCAACAGTCTCTTCCTTACTATCAGTAGTAGTTATCTCTTCTTCTGCTATTGGTTCTTCCGTAATTACAGTTTCTTCGTTTTGTACATTATCAACACTTGTGTTAGCATTTGATACCGTATTTGGGATGGGTTCTTTCTTTGCGAATAGCTTTTTAACCGCCGGAATAAATCCTTCAAAGGTAAAGGCTAAATAAGTAGTAAGAGTAAAGCAAAGAACTAAAATTATACCCACATTGCCCAAGGCAGATACAATCCATTTGCTAGTGAAATAGCCCATCTCACCACCTAGTAGTAAATATCTATCGTTAACTGATGAGATAAACAGATAACCTAAAAAAGTAGATAGCCACGCTGTAATAAAAAAACTATTGAGTACGGTTTTCTTTAGCGATGTAATTCGTATTCTAAATAAACGGAATGCCAAAACAATTAATACTGCAATTATTGAAATGGCACTAATGCCTGTCCCTGTGTTGATAAATAAATCAGCAAAATAGGCGCCAATTTTACCAGTCCAGTTCTCAACATTGATATCTGAATTACTAATAAACTCAAAAAAATCGATGTTAAATTTACTGTGATCAGCACCTCCTGTAAAAATGAAGGATATAAATGCAACAAATAAAAATATAGAAAAGCCTATTAAGAACAATCCGCTAATAATACGAACTCTAAAATCACTTAGCTTCACCTTTAGCTTGTCGATTAGGCTTGGTTGTTTTGCTTTACTTTTTCTTGACTTACTCGCCATACGAAATATTATGTTTTTTACATTATACTTATCGGTTCACAAAATTAATAATTGCTCCTACTTATCCTTTAAATCAACGTAAAACTTTTGTGCTTAATATTTATTATTAAACCCATTTTTTAAATAGATGTATGTAAAACTAAAGTTATAAATTATTAAAAGAGGCGCTGATACAATAAGTAGCTGTCTATATAATTTGTTTTTAGCTTATAATTAGATAATTTTGCGCACAATTTAGAATTATTCAAAATAGTTAATACATATAATAAAATATAATTATCATGGATAAGAAAACGATTCTTGTTATTCTTGATGGATGGGGATTTGGAAACAAATCAAAATCTGACGTAATCTCAACTGTAAATCCTCCTTATTGGAATAAATTAGTTGAAAAATATCCAACCTCTCAACTGCAAGCTTCTGGCGAATTTGTTGGTTTGCCTGATGGGCAAATGGGAAATTCTGAAGTAGGTCACCTTAATATTGGTGCTGGTAGAGTTGTTTTTCAAGACTTAGTTAAAATTAACAAAGCTTGTGAAGACGGATCTCTTGCTGAAAACCCAGAGCTTAAAAAAGCATATGCTTACGCTAAAGAAAACAACAAAAAAGTTCACCTTTTAGGATTAATGTCTCAAGGTGGTGTTCATAGTAGTCAAGCACACATTCACGCTTTATTAGATGTAGCTAAAGACACTGGTTTAACTGATGTTTTTGTGCATGCTTTTATGGATGGTAGAGATACTGACCCGAAAAGTGGTAAAGGTTTCATGACTGAGTTAGAGGCTCACATGGCTAAATCAGTAGGTCAAGTAGCAAGTGCTACAGGTCGTTATTACGCAATGGATCGCGATAAGCGATGGGAGCGTATTAAAGTTGCTTACGATGCAATGGTAGCTGGTGTTGGTGAAGAGTCAACTACAGATATGACTGCTGCAATTCAAGCTTCTTACGATGCTGATGTAACTGATGAGTTCATCAAGCCAATTGTAAAAGTTGATGCTGATGGAAATCCAGTTGCTAAAATCGAAGAAGGTGATGTAATTGTATTCTTCAACTACCGTAATGATAGAGCAAAAGAGTTAACGCAAGTTTTAACTCAACAAGATATGCCAGAAGAAGGAATGAAAACTATTCCTTTACACTATTGTACAATGACTCCTTACGATGCTAAATTCGAAGGAATGCACATTCTTTTTGATAAAGAAAATGTGCAAAATACAATTGGTGAAGTTGTTGCAACTGCAGGTTTAAAGCAATTACGTATTGCCGAAACTGAAAAATATGCACACGTTACATTCTTCTTCTCAGGAGGTCGCGAGGCTGAGTTCGAAGGCGAAGAGCGTATCTTAGTAAACTCTCCAAAAGTAGCTACTTACGATTTACAGCCTGAGATGAGTGCTTACGAGGTAAAAGATAAAGTTGTTGCTGAGTTAAATGCTAATAAATTTGACTACATCACATTAAACTTTGCCAATACTGATATGGTTGGTCATACAGGAGTTTATGAAGCAATCGAAAAAGCAGTTGCTGCTGTTGATGAGTGTTTAGAAGGAGTTATTGAAGCTGCCAAAGCAAATGGTTACGAAGCTATTATTATTGCCGATCATGGTAATGCTGATAATGCTGTTAATGCTGATGGCTCGCCAAATACAGCTCACTCTTTAAACCCAGTACCATTTGTTTGGGTTACTGAGCGTCAAGGTGAAGTTGCTGATGGTGTATTAGCTGATGTTGCTCCATCAATCCTACAATTAATGGGAGTTGAGCAACCTGCTGACATGACAGGTAAGTCTTTAATTACTTTAAAATAAGACATAAGTATCAAGACATAAGTATTAAGACTGATTTGCTTCTTTGTGTTGCAGATCAGTCTTTTGTCTTTATACTATAACCTTTATACTTATTTCACATGATTCAAATCGAAGATAAAATATTAAGCCTCGACCTATTCGAAAAGAAGTTCATCTGTAATATAGCCAAGTGTCATGGCATTTGCTGTGTTGAAGGTGATTCAGGTGCGCCACTTGAAAAAGAGGAAGCTGATATTATTGAAGAAATTTATCCTAAAATTAAAGATTTACTTTCTGAAGAATCAATTCAGGTAATTGAAGAAGAAGGTACTTCGGTAATCGACTTTGAAGATGAATTGGTAACGCCTATAGTAAATGGTAAAGAGTGCGTGTATACTTACTTTGATGAGAAAGGTGGAATACATTGTGCTATAGAGATGGCCTGGAAAGAAGGTAAGGTAAATTTCCGTAAACCAATTTCTTGTCATCTATATCCAATTCGTACTAAAAAGTTATCGCAAGGCGAAGCATTAAATTATGATGTTTGGCCAATTTGCAAAGATGCTATCGAGTTGGGAGAGAAGAAGGGAGTTTCGGTATATCGATTCCTGAAAGAACCTCTTATCAGAAAATACGGAGAAGAGTTCTATAAAGAAATGGAAGCTTCAGAAGAATATTTAAAAGAAAAAGGAATGATTTAATCATTCCTTTTTTTGTTTGGTATATCTTTATCAGAGTAAAATTTTAAAATGTGATGGTATGAGTAATGTATTGCCTTTTGAGCATAGTTATTGGATTATACCCGGTAAATTATTGGCAGGTAAATATCCTAAAACACAAGAAGAATTAGATGCTTTATTAGCACTTGGTATAAAAACCTTTGTAAACCTGACTGAAGAAGATGAAACACAAAAAGATGGATCGCCTAACTTTAGGTACGATGCACACTTTAATTCATCAGAGGCTAAAATGTACAGAAAGCCAGTTGAAGATGCCTCAACACCTACTATTGAAACCATGCGTGAGATTGCCGAAATAATAGATGGCAGTTTAGTTGAAAACAAGCCCGTTTATTTCCATTGTGTTGGTGGTGTGGGCAGAACTGGAACGGTTGCGGGCAGCTATTTAATGCATAGTAAAATGGCTAATGCCGATAATGTTTTTGATATCATTGATTATTTAAAACGCACTAGTCCTTTTAATGAAAAGAAATCTCCAGGTAGAGATACGCAACGAAATTTTGTGATTAATTATAAATAGTCGTGCCTAATTTTGTGATAATTCATGTTGCGGCGAATTTTTAATGCCTATTATCTAAATTCTGGCGATCTATTTTTATAGATACTTGACAATGCTCATTCTTTCAGCTCTTTTGCTTCTCTACATTGCACTAAATTTAATCGTTACCTTATTATTATGATATAACAATGCATGGATAAGGTAAAAAATACAATTATTATGGAAGGGTTAAAAACATACATAAGCGATAATAAGCAACGATTTTTAGATGAGTTATTTGAATTAATTCGAATTCCATCTATTAGTAGTATCGAAAGTCATAAGCCTGATATGTACAAATGTGCTGAGCAATGGAAGAAAATTCTATTAGAGGGTGGTGCTGATAAAGCAAAGATTTTTGAAACGCCAGGTAATCCAATTACCTATGGCGAAAAAATAATTGATGAGAAATTACCAACAGTTTTGGTTTATGCTCATATGGATGTGATGCCTGTTGATCCGATTGATTTATGGGAAAGCGATCCGTTTGAACCGATTATTAAAGATGGTAAAATAATAGCTCGTGGTGCGGATGATGATAAAGGACAAAGTTTTATGCATGCAAAGGCTTTTGAGTTTATGGTTAAAACCAATCAGCTGCCTTGCAATGTAAAATTCCTTATCGAAGGTGAGGAGGAAGTGGGTTCTGTGAATTTACCTGCTTTTTGCGAGGCACATAAAGAAATGTTGAAGAGTGATGTGATTTTGGTTTCAGATACCTCTATGATAGCGCCAGGTATTCCATCAATTACCACCGGTCTGCGTGGCTTGGCTTATTGGGAGGTTGAAGTAACAGGTCCTAATAGAGATTTGCACTCTGGTTTATTTGGAGGAGCAGTTGCGAATCCAATTAACGAACTTACTAAGTTAATTGCTCAAATGACCGACGAGAATGGTCATATAACTATACCTGGTTTTTACGATGATGTGATTGAGGTTTCAGATGCCGAACGTAAAAAAATGGCACAAGCACCATTCGATCCAGAAGTGTATAAAAGCGCTATTGGGGTAGATGCCTTATTGGGTGAAGCTGGGTATACACCAAGCGAGCATACCGGAATTCGTCCATCATTTGATGTTTGTGGTATATGGGGTGGCTATACTGGCGAAGGTGCAAAAACTGTGCTACCATCAAAAGCTTACGCTAAAATTTCATCACGTTTAGTGCCAAATCAAGATCATGAAAAAATAGCTGAGTTGTTTAAGAAGCATTTCGAAAGCATTGCGCCTGATTGTGTAAAAGTAAAAGTAACATCCTTACACGGAGGTCAAGGTTATGTTTGTCCTATTGACTTGCCGGCCTATCAGGCAGCAGAGCGAGCCTATGAAAAGGTATACAGTCGCAAGCCAGTTCCTGTTCGTAGTGGAGGATCAATTCCAATTATATCTGAGTTTGAAAAAATATTAGGTGTAAAAACTGTTTTAATGGGCTTTGGTTTAGAGTCGGATGCTATTCACTCTCCAAATGAGAATTATCCTTTAGAGCAATTTTATACAGGTATCGAAGCTATTCCATACTTTTATAAAGAGTTTGCAGACTTATCTAAGTAAAACTTATATTTTGTTAATAAGTAGGCTGAATAATTCTTTATTCAGCCTATTTTTTGTTTTATACAGCTAGAATAAACAAATAAAAGTTCACTTTACTTACAATTTGTAAGTAAATGAGCTTTGAAAGTGTTAAAATATTTTGGGCTCCGTGTTTTTTTGTACTTAGATCCGATTGAAATTAAAAAATAATTAAGGAAGTGTTAATAAATAGGGTGTATTTGGCTTAAAAATGTCTTTATTTTTGTTAAAGTCCTCACTTTTTTGAAAAAAAAAGCATTTTTTCGAGGTTTTAAATTGAAATTATATATTTTTGCTTCGCTAACTCGAAGAAAAACTTAATTATTATAAAGGATTATGGCAACATTAAGATTTCAAGCATTATCAGAGCTTCTTTCTAGATCAGCTAAAGAAGTAACGTTACCATCAAATAAGGTAACTGATTATTACGGGCAAAATGTATTCAACAAGGATACAATGAGAAAGTACCTTTCAGGAGATGCTTTCCAAGCAGTTCAATCTGCAAGCCAAAAAGGTGGTACAATTGACCGTAAGCAAGCCGATGGTATTGCTTCAGGTATGAAAGCTTGGGCTATTGAAAATGGTGCAACACACTATACTCACTGGTTTCAACCATTAACTGATGGAACTGCTGAAAAGCATGATGGTTTTATCGATTATGGTGATGATGGTTCTATCATCGAAAACTTTTCAGGAAAATTATTAGCACAGCAAGAGCCTGATGCTTCTTCTTTCCCTAATGGTGGTATTCGTCAAACATTCGAAGCTCGTGGTTATACAGCTTGGGATACTTCTTCACCAGCATTTATCGTAGGTACTACATTATGTATTCCTACTGTATTTATTTCATATACAGGTGAGGCATTAGATTATAAAACTCCTTTATTAAAAGCACTAGCTGCTGTTGATGAGGCTGCAACTGCAGTTTGTCAATATTTTGATAAAAATGTAACAAAAGTACATACCAACATGGGTTGGGAGCAAGAGTATTTCTTAATTGATGAGGCTCTTTATCAAGCTCGTCCTGATATCGCTTTAACAGGTCGTACTTTAATGGGACACTCTTCTTCTAAAGACCAACAATTAGATGACCACTACTTTGGTTCTATTCCAGAGCGTGTATCTAAATTCATGATTGAGTTAGAAGTTGAAGCGCATAAGTTAGGTATGCCTATTAAAACTCGTCATAACGAGGTGGCTCCTTCACAATTCGAGCTTGCTCCAATTTACGAAGAGGCTAACTTAGGTAATGACCATAACCAGTTAATCATGGATGTGATGAAGCGTGTTGCGCGTCACCATAAATTCCGTGTTTTATTCCACGAGAAGCCATATGCAGGAATCAACGGTTCTGGAAAGCATAACAACTGGTCTTTAGGTACTGATACAGGTGTAGTTTTATTAGCTCCTGGTAAAAATCCTAAAGGAAACTTACAGTTCTTAACTTTTGTGGTTAACACATTAATGGCTGTATATAAAAACCAAGATTTATTACGTGCATCTATATTAACAGCTTCTAATAGCCACCGTTTAGGTGCTAACGAGGCTCCTCCAGCAATTATCTCTGCATTCTTAGGAACAGAAGTTTCTGCAATGTTAGATAAAATTGTAGCTGAGGTACCAGATCACAAAATGACTCCGGATGAGAAAACAGCTCTTAAATTAGGTATCGGACGTATTCCTGAAATTATCTTAGATAATACAGACCGTAACCGTACTTCACCGTTTGCATTTACAGGAAACCGTTTTGAGTTCCGTGCTGTAGGTTCTGCTTCTAATGCAGCTGTATCTACAACAATGTTAAGTGCAGCTGTTGCAGCTGAATTAAAAGAGTTTAAAGTAGCTGTTGACGCTATTATTGAGTCAGGTGTTAAGAAAGACGAAGCTATCTTCCAAGTTCTTAAGAAGATGATTATTGCTTTCGAACCAATTCGTTTTAATGGTGATGGTTACTCTGATGAGTGGAAAGTTGAAGCTGAAAAAAGAGGTTTAACTAACATTACAAGTGTACCACAATCATTAAGTACTTACCTTGATGCTCCATCTAAAAAAGTATTAGTTGACGGTGGTATTATGAGTGAGAAAGAGCTTGAGGCTCGTGTTGAAGTTGAATTAGAGAAGTTTACTTACAAAATTCAAATTGAAGCGCGTGTATTAGGTGATTTAGCAATCAACCATATTGTACCAACTGCAGTAGCTTATCAAACTAAGTTAATTCAGAATGTACAAGGTCTTAAAGATCTTTTCCCTGCTGATGAGTTTGAAGCTCTTGCAGGAAGTCGTTTAGAGTTAATTAAAGCTATTTCTTCACATACTTCTGCAATTAAGAAGATGAGAGGAGAAATGATCGAAGCTCGTAAAGAGTGTAATAAAATCGAAGAAGGTTTAGATAAAGCTTATGCTTACGATGAAAAAGTTCGTCCTTTCTTAGATCAAATTCGTTATCATGTTGATAAATTAGAATTAATCGTTGACGATGAAATGTGGCCATTGCCAAAATATCGTGAGATTTTATTCAACTTATAGTATTCAGAATACTTCAGATATAAGGGTCGCAATTTGCGACCCTTTTTTTATGTTTTAAAGTTTATTTATTAGTGAGCGGAGTATAATATGTGTTGGTTTCTAGTATGGGATAGCACTATAATTTGTGTTTTATTGCTCGCGTACAATATTAGACTTGAATCTTACGTTTTTATTGAGGTAATTTTATCTATTTTTACAAGTCATTTAAGATCTTAGATTTACTTTAATGCGTTATATAAATATATTCTTTCTGATTATTGCTGTGCTAGTAGGTGCATGTTCTGGAAGTAAGAAACTTACTCAAGCCAAAAAGTCGTTTTCTATTGGTGAATATACTCGTGCTGCTGAGTTATACAAAAAAGCTTATGCAAAAGAGAAAAACAGATACTATAAAGGTGAATATGCCTGGTATATGGGCGAGAGTTATCGTATAACCAATAAACCTTTGAAGGCCGCATCAGCCTACTCAAAAGCGGTTCGTTACGAGTACCCAGAACGTGAGGCTCAATTTTACATGGCCGAAAGTTACCGTAAAGCCGGTAAGCTTGATAAGGCAATACCTGAGTATGAAGAATATTTAGAGAAGGTGCCTGCTGATATTAGAGCACAACGTGGTTTAGCATCGTGCATGATGCTGCAAAAAGAACCACAACCCAATCGATACATTATAGCTAAGGAAAAAGATTTAAACAGTAAATACAGCGATTATTCTCCTACTTATGCAGGTACAGAGTTTGATTACGTGGTTTTCGCCTCTATGCGTGTAGAGGGAAAAAGTAAGCGTAAAAATAGAATTACCGGTCAGGGTACCTCAAGTATCTTTTATTCTAAGAAGAATGCCAAAGGGGCGTGGGAAGATCCGGCTCCATTTGAGGAGCCCATCAATAATCCTAAATTCGACGATGGTTCTCCATTTGTTTCTCACGATGGCAAAGAGCTGTTTTTTACCAGGTGTAAATTCGACAATGAAAAACCCACAGGGGCCGAGGTTGTTTCGTGTAAGCGACAAGGAGGGCAGTGGGGCGAACCAATTAACGCAAGTCTGGCCTTGGATAGTACTTTGCTCGATAGTACTGTAATTGCACATCCTGCTCTTTCTGCTGATGGAGAAACCTTATACTTTGTTAGCGATATGGAAGGTGGTTATGGAGGTAAGGATATTTGGAAAGCTGAAAAAGCAGGAGAAGGACAATGGGGTGAACCTATAAATATGGGATCGGCAATAAATAC
This sequence comes from Saccharicrinis aurantiacus, assembly GCF_001660705.2. Classification (GTDB taxonomy): domain Bacteria; phylum Bacteroidota; class Bacteroidia; order Bacteroidales; family Marinilabiliaceae; genus Saccharicrinis; species Saccharicrinis aurantiacus. The sequence continues at coordinate 46,385 of NZ_LYBV02000032.1, read as the reverse complement.
TCCGGGTAACGAAATGTTTCCTTTTATCCGTAAGGATGGCATTTTGTACTTTAGTTCAGATACACATATTGGATTCGGTGGTTTAGATTTATTTAAAGCAGAATTAAATGAAGAGGGTAACTGGGATGTTACCAATATGGGTGAACCAATAAATAGTATTGGCGATGATTTTGGCATCGTATTTCAAGGGAAGGATGAAGTAGGATTATTTTCGTCTTCGCGAGGCAGTACAAAAGGGATTGATAATATATATAGTTTCGTTTTACCTAAATTAAACTTTTATCTTACCGGTTTAATTACCAATAATAACGAGGAAATAGTAACAGGTTCTTATCTGCGATTGATTGGAAGTGATGGTACTACTATGAAAGTAAAATCACCATCGGATGGGAAGTTTAAGGTAAAACTAAAACCAAATACCGATTATGTGTTCTTAGTTGCAGCGGAAGGATATCTTAATAAAAAGGTGAAGTTTTCTACCAGTGGAGAAGTGAATGATAAAAGCTTCGAATACAATATAGTAATGGAAAAGCCCCTTCAGAAGGTAAACTAAGGTTGGGGTAAATCTATATATCTTTGACATTGTAGATTTTTACCTTTGATAAGGTACCGTTTAAATTTATGCTTATTGTTGAAGTCGTTTACGTGTTGCCAAAGCTTGCCTAGGTTTTTTTCGAGCGTTGGCATCTTGCCATTGGCTACTTAAGTTTTGGTTGAGCTTTGGCAAAATGCCATTCGCTGCTTAAGTCTTAAATTAGCTTTGGCGCTTTGCCATTACGTGCCTAGGTTTTAAATAAGCTTTGGCAAACTGCCATTCACTGCCTAAGTCTTAAATGAGCTTTGGCACTTTGCCACGCCAAAACAGCTTAAAATCAATTGAAATCATTTTTGAGTGTTTACCATTGATTTTTTACTCATGCTATGCTTGTTTAAGAATGGTTTTACGAAAGCTTTTAAACCATAAACTTCATTTTTCTAAGTAATTTGTATTACTTTTGTCCTCCGAATTTCTTAAAGAAAAATTTGTGAGTTCAGATTCAAGATACAATCAGAGAGGCGTTTCGGCATCTAAAGAGGATGTTCATAACGCAATAAAAAACATTGATAAAGGCTTATATCCAAAAGCATTTTGTAAAATTATACCTGATATTTTGGGCGGTGATGAAGCATATTGTAATATCATGCACGCTGATGGTGCTGGTACAAAATCTTCTTTGGCCTATTTATATTGGAAAGAAACAGGAGATATTTCTGTTTGGAAAGGTATTGCTCAAGATGCCCTTATCATGAACCTTGATGATTTATTATGTGTTGGTGCTACCGACAGTATCTTAGTTTCATCAACCATCGGTAGAAATAAAAATTTAGTGCCAGGTGAGGTAATTTCAGCTATTATTAATGGTACTGAGGAGTTACTGGCTGAGCTACGCGAAATGGGTATTTCTATTCATGGAACAGGCGGCGAAACTGCTGATGTGGGTGATTTAGTGCGTACCATTATTGTTGATTCAACGGTTACTTGCCGTATGAAGCGCGATGAGGTAATCTCAAATCATAACATTAAAGCGGGAGATGTAATTGTTGGTCTTTCATCTTCAGGTACGGCTAGCTACGAAAAAGAGTACAACGGCGGTATGGGAAGTAACGGATTAACTTCTGCTCGTCACGATGTATTTGCTAAATATTTAGCCGATAAATACCCTGAGAGTTTCGATCCTTCAGTTCCTTCTGATTTGGTTTACTCGGGCGGATTAAAATTAACGGATGCTGTTGAAGGCGTAGATATTGATGCCGGTAAATTAGTTTTATCTGCAACACGTACTTATGCTCCGGTAATTAAGAAAATTTTAGATGCACATCGTTCTCAAATCAGCGGAATGGTGCATTGTTCTGGTGGCGCACAAACAAAAGTGCTTCACTTTGTAGAGAATGTACATGTTATAAAAGATAACTTATTCCCAGTTCCTCCATTGTTTAAAACAATTCAAGAACAATCGGGTACAGCTTGGGACGAAATGTATAAAGTGTTCAATATGGGACACCGTATGGAGATTTATGTTCCTCAAGAAATTGCAGAAGACATTATTAAAATAAGCGAGTCTTTCAATATCGATGCACAAATTGTGGGTAGAGTTGAGGCAAGCGAAAAAACTGAATTAACTATCGAAAGTGAATTCGGTAAGTTTAAATATTAGCTACAATTATCTGGTAAACAAATAACACTATTGTGTGAAGAATAACTTGATAATTGAATATTTAAAACAAAAATAAAATGGGCGAGAATAAATTATTAGAAATGTTGGGTGGCGTAGTAATCAAGTTCCAAGAAGTATCGGAACAAATTACAGACCCAGAGGTGATTGCTGATACTAAAAGGTATATCAAGCTCAATAAAGAATATAAAGAATTAGAGCGTGTAGTAACTGCTCACGATGAGTATAAAACTACGCTCGAAAACATCGATGAGGCTAGAACTATTCTTAAGGAAGAGGACGATGCTGAAATGAAGGAGATGGCTAAAATGGAATTAGACGAGCTTGAGGCTAAACTTCCGCAAATGGAAGAAGACATCAAGTTGCTATTAATTCCTGCCGATCCCGAAGATGATAAAAACTGTGTGGTTGAATTACGCGCAGGTGCAGGTGGCGATGAGGCTAGTATTTTTGCTGGTGAAATGTTCCGCATGTATACCAAGTATTGCGAAAAGCAAGGTTGGAAAGTATCTGTGACTAACTCAAGTGAAGGTACCTCTGGTGGTTTTAAAGAGGTTGTATTTAATGTTACCGGAAACGGCGTTTATGGTATCTTAAAATACGAATCGGGTGTGCACCGTGTACAACGTGTACCGCAAACAGAAACACAAGGTCGTGTACATACTTCAGCTATTTCGGTTGCTGTATTACCAGAGGCTGAAGAGTTCGATATCGATTTAAGAACAGAGGATATTCGTAAGGATACTTATTGTTCATCAGGGCCTGGTGGTCAGTCGGTAAATACTACTTATTCGGCCATCCGTTTAACGCACATTCCTTCTGGTATTGTGGTTACTTGTCAGGATCAGAAATCGCAGCTTAAAAACTTAGATAAAGCAATGATCGAGTTACGTACTCGTTTATACAATTTAGAGTACCAAAAGTACCTCGATGCTATTTCATCTAAGCGTAAAACAATGGTTTCTACTGGTGACCGTTCAGCTAAGATTCGTACTTACAATTATCCACAAGGTAGAGTTACCGATCACCGCGTAAACTTTACAATGTATAATCTTCCTGCAGTTATGGATGGTGATATTCAAGGTATCATCGATCGCTTAATTGTAGAGGAAAATGCAGAGCGCTTAAAGGCTAGTGAACTTGAATAAGGTTCGGTAGAGTATTAAAAATTAGTTAGTAATAAATCTAGCTGTTGCTAGATGCTAAATTAGAAGTAATGAATTCTCAAGAGTTATTTGAAAATATAAAGAAGAAGAAAAGTTTTTTATGCGTTGGTTTAGATACTGATATCGCTAAAATTCCTCAACATCTTAAAGAAACAACAGATCCTATTTTCGCATTCAATAAAGAAATTATTGATGCTACTCAGGAATTCACTGTTGCTTACAAGCCAAACTTAGCATTCTACGAAAGTATGGGTGTTGAAGGATGGAACAGTTTAGATAAAACTGTGAAGTATATTAAAAATAACTATCCTGAGATTTTTGTTATTGCAGATGCTAAACGTGGCGATATTGGAAATACTTCTAATATGTATGCCAAAGCATTCTTCGATACAATGGATTTCGATTCAGTAACTGTTGCGCCTTATATGGGCGAGGATTCAGTGAAGCCTTTTATGACTTACCTTGATAAGTGGGTTATTTTATTGGCTTTAACATCGAATAAAGGAGCTGCTGATTTTCAATATGTAACCGAAGGGGATGAAAGATTATTTGAAAAAGTAATTAAAAAGTCATCAGAGTGGGGTACCGAAGAAAACTTGATGTATGTTGTTGGTGCTACAAAAGCCGAAAAACTTCAAGAAATTAGAAATATAATCCCAAATCACTTTTTATTAGTACCTGGAGTTGGTGCTCAAGGCGGAAGCTTAAAAGAAGTGGCCGAAAACGGATTAAATAGCAAGTGTGGTTTATTAGTAAACTCTTCGCGTGGTATTATTTATGCTAGCAACCAAGAAGACTTTGCTGTAAAAGCAGGCGAGGCAGCCAAAGAGGTTCAGTTAGAAATGGCTGATCTTTTAAAAGCCAAAGGTTTATTGTAGATAAAACAATTCTTATCATATTTAAAAAGCTTCCATTTATGGGAGCTTTTTTTGTTTGTATATATTGTTGTGTATCTTAATGGTCAGTATAAACCTAAGACTTACACTCCATGATAAATGAAGAATTCATACAATATATATGGAAGCATAAATTATTCAAGCTCGATAACCTCCTTACTGTTTGTGGTAAAACAATAGAGCTTATAAATCCTGGTGAACTAAATACAAATGCTGGTGCCGATTTCTTTAACGCAAAAGTTAAGGTTGATAATACGCTTTGGGCTGGCAATGTTGAAATTCATATAAAAAGTTCAGATTGGCTTGTTCATAATCATCAAACAGATAAGGCCTACAATAATGTTATTTTGCATGTTGTTACTCAGTTTGATCAGGATGCAATAAGCCAGAAAGGTGAGGTAATTCCATGTTTGGTGATAAAATATTCAGAAGATTTATATGATGAATATTTAAGTTTAACATCAAGTGTACACGATATAGCATGTGTCTCTCATTTGCACCAGATTAACTCCTTTGAAATATCTTTATGGGTACAACGAATGTTAGTTGAACGTTTAGAGCATAAAGTAAACTCCATAGAGCATTTGTTAAATAATACAACCAATAATTGGGATGAGGTTTTTTATCGTCTCTTATTTCGAAGTTTCGGATTGGGTGTAAATGGCACTGCCTTTGAGCTATTGGCTCAATCTATTCCGCTATCAGTCCTTTTAAAGTATAGTAACGATATTGATTTATTAGAGGCTTTACTATTCGGTCAGGCCGGAATGTTAAGTGAGCCAGCTGGTGATAATTACTACGCCCGGCTTCAGACAGATTACCAGTTCTTAAAACAAAAGCACGGCTTAAAGCCGATAGATTCTTTTCTTTGGAAATTTTTAAGATTGCGCCCGAGTAATTTCCCGACCATTAGATTATCTCAGTTAGCCAATTTGATGCATAAGTTAAAAGGCGTTTTTGGCAATTTAACCGAGGAGCAAGAAATTAGAAATATTGAGAAACTATTAAATGTAGATGCCTCAGTTTACTGGGATAAGCATTATACCTTTAGTAAAGAATCTAAAGATACTCAGAAACGATTAGGAAAAACTTCAATTTCAAATATCATCATCAATACAATAATACCTTATATTTTTACATTTGGTAAAAAGAATGGCAATGTAAGCTATGAACAAAAGGCCTTAAAATGGCTTTCTGAAATGAAACCTGAACGAAATTCAATAATTAATCAATGGAAGTGTAATGAAATACCTGTTAAAAGTGCCGGAGATTCTCAGGCTTTAATATATTTGTTTAATAATTATTGTAAACTTAAAAAGTGCTTGCACTGCAGAATAGGTCATCAAGTATTAGCCATTAAATAGTAACTGTGAATAAAGGAGTACCCTACTTAGATAATTTTAGAGCCATTGTATATGGCGTAAGTGCCTTGCTATTAATAGTTGTTGTTGGAGCTATTGGTTTTATGCTTATTGAAGGTGCACGTTTTATCGATGCACTTTACATGACGATGATTACAATTTCTACAGTGGGTTTCAGAGAAGTTGTTCCTTTGTCAGATGGCGGTAAGTTATTTACAGTTCTTCTCATTATCTTTAGTTTCGGAATTTTCGGTTATGTAATTACTTCTGTTACCCGTTTGGTGGTAGAAGGAGCATTGCAACAATCATATAAACAGTATCAAGTGAAAAAACAAATTGTAAAACTCGAAAACCATGTGGTGGTTTGTGGTTATGGGCGTAACGGATTTCAGGCCTGTGTTGAATTAAAAGAACATGGTGAGAAGTTTGTTATTTTAGAAAAACGCGATCATGTTGTGGCGCGTATTCTAGAAGATCCGAAACTACTATACGTACAGGGTGATGCAAGTTCTGAAGAGGTGCTTGAAATGGCTCAAATTAGAAAAGCAAAGGCATTAATTACAGCTTTGCCCAATGATGCTGATAATATTTTTGTAGTTTTAACAGCCCGTGAGATGAATCCGAAGCTTAAAATTATTAGCAGAGCAAGCGAATTTAGGTCTGACTTAAAGTTGAGACATGCTGGTGCTACTAACGTTATTATGCCGGATAGAATAGGAGGGCAGCGTATGGCTAAGCTTGTTACTCAGCCCGATGTAGTGGAGTTTGTGGAGAATATTCTTTTACAACGAAGTATGGATGTGCGTTTAACCGAGATTTCGTGCGATCATATTTCTGAAGAGAATACTAAAATGAATATTCATGAGTTGAACCTTAGAAAGAAAACAGGTGCTAATTTGGTGGGCTTAAAAACACCAGAAGGTACTTATATTTTTAATCCTTCTCCTCAAATAAAGATATCAAAAGAAGATAAGCTCTTTATTTTAGGTACACACGAGCAGGTTGAAAAATTTAAAAAAATATTGCAAGAATCTCAAGTATAAGTTTTAATTGTATTCATTATCCTAAGTTTAATGGCTTATTTTTTGTTGCTTAGGTTAAGAGTATTAGTATAAAAAACCAAAAACGAATAGTTATGAAATTATCAAAAGTATTAAAGTTGAGCGCCATAGCTCTAGTAGTATCATTTGGAGTATACAGCTGTAAGTCGAAAGAGAAAGTAGCAACTAATAGCGAGGTTGGTCAAGTTTTAGAAGATTTACCTTGTGAAAAAGATGGTAGGTCAGATAAAAATACTTTCCGTTCATTCTCAATGGCAACAAGTAGTGATTTAACTCTTTCAAAAGAAAAAGCATTGTTATTAGCCAAACAACGTTTGGTAACTTTAATTCAATCGAATACAAAATCGGTTACAGATCGTTACGTGAATGAGCGTGAAATGGGGTCTGCATCAGAATTTGAGCAAAAATTTGAGAACTTAACTCGTGAGGTTGCTGATGAAACAATTAGCAATATTGTTGTTGCTTGCGAAAAATCAAGTGTATTGCCAGATGGAAAATACAGATCATTTGTTGCCATTGAAGTTGATAAAGAAGACTTGATGAATAGCATGAATAACAGAATCTCTAATGATGCTAAACTTCAAGTTGATTACGACAAAAAGAAATTTGAAGAAATTTACAATCAAGAGATGAATAAAATGGCTGAAGAGCAAGGGAAATAAGCATTAGTCAAACACAGTGATGCTGAATAATTACTTGATTAAAAATAAATTAAGCTATAGGTTGCAGAGAATCAAATTATAATTATCTTTGCACCGCAATTTTTATCATATAAATAAACAGCGTTATGTATTTAACAGCAGAAAAGAAGCAAGAAATCTTCGAAAAATACGGAAAGTCTAATACTGATACTGGTTCTTCTGAAGGCCAGGTGGCACTATTTACCTACCGTATCTCGCATTTAACCGAACATTTAAAGGTTAATAGAAAAGATTATAGCACAGAGCACGCTTTGAAAAAATTAGTTGGTAAGCGTAGAAGTCTTCTTGATTATATCAAGAGCAAAGACATTGAAAAATACCGTTCTTTAATTAAAGAATTAGGTATTCGTAAGTAATCCAACTTCAAAAATTAAAAAGGCAATCCATTGTGGGTTGCCTTTTTTTATGGACCAAGGTATTTCACATAAAATAAATCGCTGATTAAGAATATAATCTATATATTTGGGCGACAATAAGAGAAAAAGAAAAGAGATATGATTACTCCAATTGAAAAAGTTATTGATCTTGGCGATGGAAGATCAATTACTATCGAAACAGGGAAGTTAGCAAAACAGGCTGACGGTTCGGTAGTTGTTAAAATGGGCAATACTTATTTGCTAGCCACAGTAGTTTCTGCTAAAGATGCTACACCGGGTACAGATTTTATGCCTTTATCTGTAGAGTACAGAGAGAAATTTTCGGCCGTAGGTCGTTTCCCAGGTGGATTTATGAAAAGGGAGGCTCGTCCTTCTGATAATGAAATATTGGTTTGTCGTTTAGTCGATAGAGCATTACGTCCTCTATTTCCAGAGGATTATCACGCAGATACATTTGTTACCATTAATTTAATTTCTGGAGATAAAGAAGATTTACCTGATGCTTTAGCTGGTTTAGCTGCTTCTGCTGCATTAGCAGTTTCAGACATTCCGTTTAACGGGCCAATCTCTGAATGTAGAGTAGCTCGCGTTGAAGGAGAATTAATTCTTAATCCAACACGTACACAATTAGCTGCTGCTGATATGGAAGTTGTTGTTGGTGCAACAATGGAAAATATTTTAATGGTAGAGGGTGAAATGGAAGAAGTTTCTGAAGCAGAAATGCTTGAAGCTATGAAATTCGCTCACGATGCAATTAAAGTTCAGTGTCAAGCTCAAATAGAATTAGCAGAAGCTGTTGGTGCTACTACTAAACGTGAGTATTGTCACGAAGAGAATGATCAAGAATTATTTGATCATATCAAAGCAGCTACTTACGATAAAGTATACGAAGTAGCAAAAGCAGGTCTTCCAAAGCATGAGCGTGCAGAGAAATTTGCCGCTATTAAAGAAGAGTATGTTGCAGCTAATTATACTGAGGAAGATGAAATTCCTTCAGGTTTAATTGGTAAATATTACCACGATGTTGAAAAAGAAGCAGTTCGCCGTTGTGTTCTTGATGAAAGAGTACGTTTAGATGGTCGTAAAACTGACGAGATTCGTCCTATTTGGTCTGAGGTTGATTACCTTCCAGGTCCTCATGGTTCATCTATCTTTACACGTGGAGAAACTCAAGCATTAGCAACAGTTACTTTAGGTACTAAATTAGATGAAAAATTAGTTGATGATGTATTAAACAGAACAACTGAAAGATTCTTATTACACTATAACTTTCCTCCATTCTCAACTGGTGATGCACGTGCTTCACGTGGTACTAGCCGTCGTGAGATTGGTCACGGTAATCTTGCTTTTAGAGCACTAAAAGATATGTTACCTGAAGATTATCCATATACAGTTCGTATTATGTCTGATATTCTTGAATCAAACGGTTCGTCATCAATGGCAACAGTTTGTGCAGGAACATTAGCTTTAATGGATGCTGGTGTACCTATTAAAAAGCCAGTTACTGGTATTGCAATGGGATTAATTACCGATTCTGAAAAATTTGCAGTTCTTTCTGATATCTTAGGAGATGAGGATCACTTAGGTGATATGGACTTTAAAGTAACAGGTACTCGCGATGGTATTACTGCTACGCAAATGGATATTAAAGTAGATGGTTTACCTTACGAAGTGTTAGAGCAAGCTTTATTACAAGCGCGCGAAGGTCGTTTACATATTATGGATAAGATTGAGGAAACAATGACTGAGCCACGTGCCGATCTTAAGCCTCATGCTCCACGTATGGAGAAAATTACTATTCCGAAAGATATGATCGGTGCAGTAATCGGACCAGGTGGAAAAATTATTCAAGAAATTCAAGCTACTACAGAGTCTACAGTTACTATCGAAGAAGATGGTGATTTCGGACAAGTAAGTATTTCTGCTGATAATGCGGATTCAATTAATGCTGCATTAGCAAAAATTAAAGGTATTGTTGCTGTTCCTGAAGTAGGAGAGGTTTACAAAGGTAAAGTAAAATCTATCGTTCCTTTTGGTGCATTCGTTGAGATTATGCCAGGTAAGGATGGTTTATTACACATCTCTGAAATTGAGTGGAAAAGACTTGAGAAAGTTGAAGATGCACTTAAAGAAGGCGAAGAAGTAGAAGTGAAGTTAATTGAAGTTGATCAACGTTCTGGTAAATTAAAATTATCTCGTAAAGTGCTTTTGCCTCGTCCAGAGCGTAAGCCGAAAAACTAGTTTATAAAACTATTACTATAATTAAAAGGCCTTTCGAGGCCTTTTTTTTTGTCTAAATTTCTACATTTAGATTATAATATATTATTATGAATGAATTAAAGTCATGTGAGGATTGGATAAATGAGCTTGATCAAAAAGTGGAAAAAATGCCACGAATTCAGTCTCGTTTAGCAAATTTCGAAATGTTACCGCGCCTTGGTGAATTGCTTGAGGCGAAAAAGGACTCATGTCCTGATTGTAGAAATTATTGGAGTAAGCTACAAGAATCTACAATTGCATTTGAAGAATTCTTTGATGATGGGAATGATCATTTGGTAGAATTTGAGAACGTTGTAGACGAAACAATGCAACACCTTAAATCTACTCATGGCATTCGCCCTAAGGGTTTAGTTTTATCTTATAAAACTGTTGTATTGATGGTAGTGGGATTATTTTTAGGGTTTCTCTTAGGACTTATCGAACCACAGTTAATGAAAACAGGTGTTGTTATGGGATGGCTATTAGGTACATTATCAGGTTGGTTCTGGGGTAAAAGCGTTGAAAAGCAGATGAAAAAAAATGGACTAATATTCTAAGTCTAGGAGTTTTACTTATTATTGGTTTTGAACCTGTTTTACAACATAAATCTAGTAAGTTATTGAATCAATGAATTTACTAACTTGGTTAATATTACTATCCTTCAGTTATAAATATTGAGATTATATCTGATGTATCTTTTTTTAAGAAATTTTTTTGATTGTAATACTTTTTGTATAAAAAATTGTCTGTCTTTTTAGTCATTGTGATATGAAGGATATATTTTAAATAAATAACTAAATTCTTTTTTTAGCATAATCAAGGTGAAATTTATGTTATTTGCCTATGATGTGTATATTTGCATTTAATTAATAGTACTCTTTTTTTTATTAAAAACATTACTAAATTTGTAGCACCTCTCTAAAAATGGAGGGTGCAATTATTTTAGAAAGTTAATTGGAAACATATAATTAGGTTAAATTATTATGAAAAGATCAAGTATCAACATTTTTGCTTCATTAGCCTTAGTAGCGTTATTAGCTAGCTGTGCTGGGTTAAATAAGATGAAAGGTGGAGCGTCAGACGTACAATATACTGTTACTCCTGAAGTATTGGAGGCACATGCAGGTAACGTAGATGTAGCTATCAGTGTAAAAGTTCCAGAAAAGTACATGGATAAGAAAGCTGTTATTGAGTTAACGCCAGTACTTAAGTATGATGGTGGCGAAACAGTTTTCCCATCAAAAACAGTACAGGGTGAGAGCGTAGAAGGTAACAATCAGGTTATTTCTTATGCTAACGGTGGACAATATTCTTACACAGGAACAGTTCCTTACAACGAAAACATGAAAGTGTCTGAGTTAGTAGTTCGTATCAAGGCTACAAAAGGAAGTAAAGTTGCTGAGTTTGATGATTACAAAATTGCTGATGGTGTAATTGCTACAGCTGAGTTAGTAAAAGATAAAGGTGCTGCTGTTGCTTTAGGAAAAGATAATTTCCAAAGAGTAATTAACGAGTCTAAAGAGGCATACGTTTACTTCCTTATTCAACAAGCTTCATTGAGAGGTACTGAATTAAGAAAAGATGAGGTTGCTGCTTTAAAAGCATTTGTAAAAGAATCAAAAGCTGCTGAAAATATTAATTTCAAAGGAGCTAAAGTTTCTGCTTATGCATCTCCTGATGGTCCTACAGATTTAAATACATCTCTTTCTGAGAAAAGACAAAAAGCTTCTGCTTCTTATTTAACTAGAGAATTAAAGAGATCAAAAGTTGATGTTTCTGAAGAAGGTTTTGTAACTACAAAAAATACTCCTGAAGATTGGGAAGGTTTCCAAGAAATGATGGAGAAGTCAAGTATTCAAGATAAAGAGTTAATCTTAAGAGTTCTTTCTATGTACTCAGATCCTGAAGTACGTGAAAAAGAAATCAAAAATATGGCAGAGGCTTATAAAGCAATTGCTGATGAAGTTTTACCAAAATTACGTCGTTCACAGATTTCTGTAGATGTTGAAGTAATTGGTAAGTCTGACGAAGAAATTAAAGAATTAGCTGCTTCTAATCCTTCAGAGTTAAATGTTGAAGAATTATTATATGCTGCTACTTTAACTGAAGATTTAGATGAGCAATTATCTATTTACAAAAGTGTAAACGAAGTATTCCCTAAATCTTGGAGAGGTCACAACGATGTAGCTTACATCTTAGTGAAGCAAGATAAATTAGCTGAAGCTAAAGCTTCTTTAACAAAAGCTAATGAAATCAGCGCTAACAATCCTATTATTAACAATAATTTGGGTGTAATTGCTTTACGTGAAGGTGATTTAGCTAAAGCTGAAGAGTTTTTTGGAGCTGCTGCTGGAGCTGGACCTGAGTTAGATGAGAACTTAGGAATCGTTTCAATTCACAAAGGTGATTATGATGCTGCTATGCGTTATTTCGGAAACTCAACATCTTGTAACGCTGCTTTAGCTAAAATATTAGCTACTAAATATGATGCTGCTTTATCAACATTAAACGCAAATACTCATGAAGTAGGTTTCAAATATTATTTAAAAGCTATCGTTGGTGCTCGCACTGCTGATAACGATTTATTATTTGATAGCTTACGTAAAGCTGTTAAGCTTGATGATTCTTTAAAAGCTGCTGCTGCTAAAGACATGGAGTTCGGTAAATTCATCGAAGATGCTACATTTAAGTCTATTATTCAATAATTAGATTTAAATCTAAAATATAAAGGCTGTCCATTTTGGACAGCCTTTTTTATGCTCTTGTTTTTCTGTTTGATCAGAATTAGAATCTTTATATTAAAAATATGATGCTACGGTTTCTTTTGTAAAAAGATTTCAGCTATCATGCATCTTATGCTTCCTCCTCCTATCTTCTCAATTGTACTAACATCTAATGGTAGTATTTTAGAATGTTCTGATATATTGTTTATCTGATCAGTATTGAGACTTTCATGTGCGGTTTTCGACATAACTAATATGCGATCGCCCATTTTGTTGATAACGCCTAACATATTTCCCGCTAAAGCCTTTACTTGTTTTAATGATATATCTATAATTTGGTGACCAGAACGGGTTAATGAGTCTGTAACTATCTTTTTTTCTGATGCATCTTTTATGCTCTCTAAGCATACAATTGCTGTATTTTCGGTTATACACATCATTACATTGGTATGATATATAGCCTTATTTTTATCATCCAGTGCGTTAAAATGTATTGGTTTATATTTTAATAGATCACACACTTCTAACAAGAGTTCCTTATTGGTACGCTCAGATAAGCAAGCGTAAGCTATTTTATTTACATGATCGAATATTATACTTCCGGTAGATTCAAGATATTTACCTTTTTTTTCGTGATGAGATAAGTCTATTGTTTCACTTATTTCAAATTCTTTAGAGAGATAATTAATAATATCTGTTCTTCGCTCAAGGCGTCTGTTAGTAGCAGCCATTGGGTATAATAAAACTTTTCCATCATGATGATAGCTTGCCCAATTATTAGGAAATATAGCATCAGGTTTGATTGGGGATATTGTATCATCAAATACGATTACATTAATAAAGTTTTCTCTTAATTGTTTAACTACTTTATCGAACTCTAATAATGATTTATCCTTAATTTGGTTAGGTGATAGTTCTACGTTATTCTGGAAGGCATTTGAGCTTGCTGTCTCAGTATTGTATCCAAAATTAGCAGGTCTGATTAGTAAGATAGTGTCGGTTACTTGTTGCATATAATTTGTTTTATTCATGTATTAACTCGAAGTAATATAGTTTTACCAGAGTTGTAATTAGTTTAAAATTCAATGAATATTACCTTAGCTTATAAAAGCTAAATATATTATTATCAATATTTCTAAAGAATGATGCTTGGCATACTTGTTTAAATCAATCTGATTAGATAGATAATTATACCCCAACACAACTTATTGTTTATATTTAGTATAAAACTTATCGCATTGTTTGATTTTTTATGATAGGAATTATAGCTTTGTCAGTCAAATTATAAAATCAGAATATTAAAATATAAATATGGGACGCGCATTTGAATATCGTAAGGCAACGAAACTAAAACGTTGGGGAACAATGGCCAAAACTTTCACTAAAATTGGCCGTGAAATAACCACTGCTGTTAAAGAGAGCGGTCCTGATCCAAAAGCTAACCCACGTTTAAGAGTACTTATCCAAAATGCCAAGGCAGCTAATATGCCTAAGGATAATGTTGAGCGTGCTATAAAAAAGGCCACAGAAAAAGATCAAGAGGATTGGAAAGAAGTTGTTTTTGAAGGTTATGGTCCATTCGGAGTGGCAGTATTAGTTGAAACCACAACCAATAATAATACTCGTACCGTTGGTGCCGTTCGTAGTTACTTTAGTAAAGCTGGCGGTTCGTTAGGTACAACAGGTAGTGTGGATTATATGTTTGAGCATAATTGTCACTTTAAGGTAAAATCAAAGGAAGGATTAGACCTTGAGGAATTAGAGCTCGAAATGATTGATGCAGGGGCTAATGAAATTTTCGAAGAAGAAGGAAATATCATTATTTATGGTGATTTTGGTAGCTTCGGTTCTATCCAAGCATTTTTAGAGGAAAATGAATTTGAATTAGTGAGTGCAGAGTTCGAAAGAATTCCAACAACAACTAAAAAGCTTTCTGAAGAAGAAACAGTTAAGTTTGAGAAAATGCTAGGTAAATTTGAGGAAGATGATGACGTTGTAAATGTTTATCATACAGCAGAGCTTTAGTATTTGATTAAGCTAAAAGTATATATGCGCCTTCTAACATTTATTGTTAGAAGGCGTTTTTTTTAATTTGTATTCTTGTTCTTAACGAAAGTGAGGTCTTTAGGGTTGATACTTTTTACTACAGATGGATTTTTGTAAAAAGCTTCATGCGCTTCAGTTAACATTTCTTTTAGAGGAATATCTTGAGGAACTTTATCCCAATTTATTTTGTTAATATTTGATGGTGTTGCAAGAACTCCTCTTACCCAATGATTTTCATTGTTCAGCTCTTTGTATCTATACCTTGCAAAATCAAGCATATCGTAGCACTTCCATAGTTTACGCCATCTTAAAATCTCTGGTATGTCGATATTAGAACGATCATTACCTAAATTAAATCCACCATAGGCCGCGTAGGGATCGTCGCCTATCATTTTATCCAACTTAAATTTACTTTGCAAGTCATTGCCAGATAATGGTATATGAGTTGGAAAAATTTTATTCATTTCTGCATAATGCTCAGGTTCTGTCATACCAAAAGATAAAGTATGAACAGAAGGGTTCTGTAGGCAAAAACGTGCATTCCATTGTATTGGGGTAGCATGCGGTATGGCATTCCTCACTTTTTGAGGAGCATTAAATAATTGTCCACCCTTATCGTTTGGGGAAATTATAAAAACGCCCATATCCTTTAATTCAGCCATAGATATTGCGGCCTCATTTCGTTGATTAAAGTAATAATAATGAAGATTTACAAATTCAAATAAATCGGTTTCAATTGTTTTAATAATAACTTCTAATGGAGCATGTGTACTAAAACCGATGTGTTTAACAATACCTTCTTCCTTAAGCTTATGAAGCTCTTCAATTGCGCCACCTGTTTTGCACGATTCTTTAAGTATATCAAAGTTATTAATGCCGTGCCAGGCATAAAAATCTAGGTAATCCGTTTTTAGCGTAGTTAATTGTTCTTCAACTTTAATACGCATATCTTCCGCAGTAACCGGAGCACCTTTTGTCATTAAAAAGTAACGATCTCTTTTTACCTTAAGGTGTTCGTTTAATGTACGACCAAATACAGTTTCACTTTTTTTATAGCCGCGCGCAGTTTCAAAATGATTGATACCATAGTCAAGCGCTAGCTGAACCAATTGGTTGCAATGTTCTTGCGTATCTGACGGTATTTCATCATACGGATCTTCCCAGCAATGCTTAAAGCGCATTCCTCCCATAGTTATGGCACTCAGCATTTTTTCTGTTTTGCCAAACCTTCTATATTCCATTATGTTCTTACTGAATATTCGTTATGTATATTAAATTTTCGCTAGCCGCCATTCCATTTGGGTTACATCCTAGCTCGCCTTCAGGAATTTCAATGCCTAAATTTTGATAATGTTGTATCCAAGTTTTATTGAAAGTATTGCTATGTGCATCTTTAAAAGTCATTGGATCTAAGGTGAAAACACTATCTTCTTTAAATAGTTCATAGATGTACTCAGAGCAGTACATGCCAGTATCTTCAATAATATAGGAGTAGTTATAAGGTAGGCCTATATATTCTTTAGCTTTATGGCTAGCTTTAATAGCTGACTGTGCTAAATTGGGTTTCAGACGATACAAATCGGTAGTGTATTCAGCTTCGTTGTTCGGCGATAAAAATAAATTAATCTCTTCTTTACATACTCCTTTTTCAGGAGCAGCGTGAAAAACCCAAATGGTGTCAGCTGAAACATAACAGATTCCCATGTGTGAATAGTTCGTTTTTTTTGGGGTTTGAGTTACTTTATTAATTGCGTCGGAAAGACCTTGTTGAGTATTACCTCTAAAAAGTATATCGCCTGTTTTAATTTGATTCATTGAGTTTGGACTTGTACAAGCTATTGAGAATGTAAGTAGTATAATAACACTCAATAGGTATTCTTTATTTTTCATGGAGCAAAACTAATAAAAAAAGCTCGAAGGGGGTACTTCGAGCCTTTATGCTTTTATTGATTTATTTAAATAGACTTAGTTGTCTACTGTTTCAAGATGCTTGTGTCTGAATTGTATTGCTTTTCTGAAAAAGGTTTCGCTATGGCCAAATGGTATTATGTAATTTATACTCGATCCGCAATTACTACACTCACCACTAATTTTTAAATCATTAAACCGATCTAAATACAAAGTATGTTTGTTAATAATTTGCAAATCTTTATTCTTACAAGAAGAACAACAAATTTCGTTTCGTAATAAAAACTTAAATCCTTTTTTTTCGTGTTGATTTAATAGAGAGTTTAGTTGAAACTTGTTAATCTCAATATCAGAAAAGTGAATCATAAGAAATAAATTTAAGGGTTTTACTATTGTATATGTAGACTAATTTATTGTTAAGTTATTGATAATTATTTTTTTATCAAAATTTACCCTGTAGTTAATAAAGGAATTATATTATAGTGCTTATAAATTGTTATTGGTTTAAGTTGGGTTATTTTATTTGTGCGGGCTTAATATGATGGGGGTATATTTATATTAAGTTAATTTTGTGTGAATAATGAACTATTTTGAGGGGGTTTTGTTTTGATTAGTTATAAATAGTGTTAATTCTTGCATCGTGTTTGTTTGTTGGTCTTAGGAATTGTTATATTTGATCAAACCTAAGTTATAAACTGTAATCTACTGAAGCGAATGCATACTAAATGTAAGAAAGGAAGCGAGCAATGTTATGGATTAAAAGAAATGACCTTGCTGTTTGAAATTGGTCAACGCTTAATTACCAGTAAAGAATTAAAGAACGATTTAAGTCCTATTCTTAAAATGCTCGTGGAGTACTTAGATGCGGAGCGAAGCTTTTTAACAATCTACAATAGAAACAATTCACATATTGGAATAGAGGCTGCTTATGGTCTTAGTCATCAGCAACAATCACGAGGAAAATACCGATTAGGAGAAGGTGTAATTGGTAAAGTTGTTGAACTGGGACAACCAATTGTGATACAGGAAATATCAAAATCCAATTTATTTTTAAATAAAACCCGTTCCGAAGTGCGTAAGGCCGGTCGAGAGTTAACCTTTATATGTGTACCCATTATGGTACTTAATAAAACCTCAGGTGCTTTAAGTGTTGTTCGTCCTTTTAACCCACACATTACTTATGAAGAAGATATTCATTTACTTTCAATTATCGGTTCATTAATTGCAAAAACGGTTGAAACTCGACAAGTTAAACTTGAAGAGCTTGAAGAACTGAAGCAAAAAAATAAAGAGTTACAATCAGAAATTGATCGAGGTAATTTTTCATCAAACATGGTAGGTAATAGTACTAAGATGCAAGATGTATTTTCACTTGTTGAAATGGTGGCTAAAACCAATAGTACTGTAATGATCCGAGGTGAAAGTGGAATTGGGAAGGAGTTGGTTGCTGAGGCTATTCATAATAGGAGTGAGAGAGCTAATAAAAAAATGGTTAAGGTAAACTGTTCAGCTCTGCCAGATTCTTTAATTGAGAGTGAATTGTTTGGGCATGAGAAAGGTGCATTTACAGGAGCAGATCAAAGAAGGGTTGGTAGGTTTGAGTTGGCTGATGGAGGAACCATATTTTTAGATGAAATTGGTGATCTTCCGCTTCAAACGCAAGTGAAGTTATTAAGAATTTTACAAGAGCGTGAATTTGAACGATTGGGAGGTTCTGAAACAATAAAGGTTGATGTTAGAATTGTATGTGCTACCAACAAGCATCTTGAACAATCTATTGAGGATGGTTTGTTCCGCGAGGACTTCTTTTACCGAATAAATGTATTTCCGATATTTGTGCCTGCGCTTCGTGAAAGAAGAAATGATATACCGTTATTGGCAGATCATTTTATAAGTAAGTTTAATAATAAAAATAGAGCCAACATTACGCGTATTACCACCTCGGCCATTAATATGTTGATGGTTTATGGCTGGCCCGGAAATGTAAGAGAACTAGAAAATGTAATTGAGCGTGCTTGTATCTTATCAAAAGACAATGTTGTGCATAGTTATAACTTACCTCCAACATTGCAAACTGCTGATTCTACTGCAACAGGCTCGCAAGATGGTATGCAAGGAGTATTAGAGCGTTTGGAAAAACAATTAATCCTTGAAGGTTTAACTTCAACCAAAGGAAACATATCAAAAGCAGCTGAAATTCTTAAGATAACAGAACGTAAGCTTGGTACTCGTATCAAAAAATACAATATTGATGCTTGGAGGTATAAGGTTTAGTGTTTTATAAGCGTTTGTCTTCTAAGGTGCTTAGTATCGATTTTATTAAGGATTTATCTTTCAAGTAGATTTCATTCACATCATTTATTACAAGGGATTTTAAATCTTTATTCTCTAGCCAATGCCATAACTCTTCATTCTCCCAAATATCACCAAAATAGCAAGTTATCCCATTTGTAGGGGTTTTGTTTTCTATGGTAACTGCTTGTCCATCAGAAAATACAAAGCTTAATTTGTTAAAGTTGATGTACTTAAATCCGCAAGGGATAATTCTAAAAGCATGCTTTGTTCTGTATTTTCTAATACTCAATTCAAAAGCATCTCCTTGTTCACATTTTAGTATAACTGGTTTGTGGTGTGCATAATGAAATGTTGTTTCAGCATATTTATTGGTAGATAAAGAATCGGTATTTGCTGAGCATTCAATACTTCCTATAAATAGAATGCATATAGTTGTAAATAGATGGTAGATTTTCATGATGTAGTTTTTTGGTAATGTGTTAGTACTGTTATCAAATCATGGTAATTGCTATTGGTGAGTAAATGCTTCTGATATTATATAATAGCCTGGAGTAATAATAGAGGCCATACTATTAACCTGAGCTCAGCCGTATTTGAAGAGCTCAGGTTATTATTACAAACTAATTGACTAATGTTTCCTGATTGTTATAAATATCAAGGGGTAGTTGGTCGGGGTTCACTTCTTTTAAAGTGCTTAACTCTCCTGTTTCAAGGTCGAAGATCCATCCATGAATATGTAAATGATGCCCTCGTGCCCAAGCTGCCCTAACAATGGGATTATTATATAAGCGATCCACCTGCTCAATTACATTAATCTCAATCATGCTGTTAATCTTGGTTGTTTCGTCTTTTATCTGGTTAAGGGTATCTTTATTACACTCTGCAGTTTTTTTAATTCCATTTATCCAGGGGGTAATATGTTCATCTTGCAAATCGGACATGGCAGCTTTTACACCACCACAACCATAATGCCCACATATAACAATGTGTTCAACCTTTAGATAGTCGACCGCATATTTTAGTACGCTCATAAAGTTTTTATCGGTACTAAATACTTGGTTGGCAATATTTCGGTGTACAAATAATTCGCCTGCACCGGTACCTGTTACTTCGTTTGCCGGAACTCTACTATCGCTACAACCTATCCACAAATATTGTGGACTTTGGTTAAGAGATAATCGTTTAAAGTAATTGGGGTCTTTTATTAGTTTCGACTGTGACCACTCTCTGTTAGCTAAAAATATTTGTTCGTATGATTTCATTGTTTCAAAGTTTAAAGTGATTGTTTTCTAGTGCGCCGTTTTTTAGGCACTCGCATCTAGTTTAAAAAGGGAGATGTTTGCTGTAGTTGACTTTTTTAGGGTAACGGTAATGTTATTATCAGCTGCCATTGCAATGTAATCTTCAATAATTTCTTCAACATCATGATCAATAAAGTCGATGTGTGTACCATCAATTAATACGTTTGAGTTAGCAGGTATTTTCTGTAAAGCTTTACGGAGTTGCGCTTTATTAAAAAAGTACATGTTGTTCGTCATTTTAATTAAATAGTTGTTATTCACATTGGCCTTGAGAATGGCAGAACGAAAGTTTGATTTTATCATGAAAATGAATCCTACCGTTATTCCCACTATAATTCCTTTAAGTAAATCGGTAGCCAATACTACCGCGATGGTTGTGAAGAAGGGGATATATTGATCGGCCCCGCCTGCAATAACCTTTTTGTAGGTCGAGATTTTATTAAGTTTTAAACCTACATGAATAAGTATGGCAGCTAAAGCAGCTAGAGGAATATAATTAAGAACGGAACCACAGAATAGTACAGCAATAAGAAGAAGCACACCATGTAAGATGGCTGATTTTTTTGATTTAGCCCCAGCGTTTATATTTGCTGAGCTACGCACTATTACTGCAGTTAAAGGAATACCACCGAGTAAACCAGCTATTATATTACCAATACCCTGTGCTTTCAACTCCTGGTTTGGTGATGAAATTCGTTTGGCAGGATCTAATTTATCGGCCGCCTCCAAACTTAAAAGCGATTCTAAACTTCCAATAATGGCAATTGTAATTGCAGCTATATACACATTGGTATTTAAAAGGCCTTTAAAGTCGGGCCAGTTCATCTCGTTCCATACGGAGGCAGCTGAAGTAAACTCGGGCAAAGCAACCAGGTGCGTGGTATCTATATAAAAAGCAGGGAACCATTTCTTAAATACCAAATTACACAATACCCCTACAAACACAACCACCAAAGGAGCCGGTATTAGTTTCAGTACCTTATGATTTTTAAATTTTGGCGTATCCCACACTAATAATATAACCAAAGAAATAATGCTCACTATTGTAGCCCCAATTATGGCATGTTCGAAACTATGTGCCAAGGCTACTAGGCCATGTTCCCGCATCTGTTCTACAATATCGTAGCCAATGGCATGTGGTATTTGAGAAATAATAATAGTAATACCAATTGCCGTTAACATTGCCATAATTACCGACGATGGAAAGAAGTGACCAATAACTCCAGCCTTTAGATAACCTAGTATTAATTGTATTACACCTGATAATACTACGGCCACCAAAAATGCCTGAAACGAACCAATTGTGGCAATGGCACTAAATACAATTACAGTTAATCCTGCGGCCGGACCACTAACGCTTACTTTTGAGTCGCTAAGCCATCCTACTACAATACCACCAATTATACCGGTAATTAATCCGGAGATTAGTGGTGCACCAGATGCTAGTGCAATTCCTAAACAAAGCGGAAGCGCCACTAAAAATACTACGATGCTAGCCATGGCATCAAACTTTATTGTTTTCATAGTTGTATGTTTTATTGTTAATAGTTTACGAATGATGTATGGCTAAGCTATGAATTCCAGTTGTTTGTAGAATCCCATTTTCAGTTTGTTAATTCCCATTTGCTAAAGTGAAACAGTTGCAGAAAATTTGAAACACTCTAAAAATGAATAAATGCATATGCTTACACGCTTTCAAATGCAATTAGGTATGGCTTTTAATTTTCAGAAATAAATGGATGAATTATTCAGTTTTCAGAAGGAGATTGTATAATTTGCAACTTCAACTCGCATTTTTATAAAAAGTGAAACGGAGATTTAAGAATATTATGGTTCATTATTTGTTAAGCTCAGTATATGGCGAATAAATTAGGCAAGAATTCATTCTTTGATGTAAAGATGGGAACCATTGGTGCCTTCTTTCTAGGAGGTATAGTTTTTATGATTAATTATAATCATGGTTGGGAATTGGCGAGTATTGCTGCCGGAAAGCAAGCCCTTTATACCTTTTTTATTGGAGGAGTAATGACAAAAATGGCTGAGAACCTTGTGCTGCGATTCACCAATAGAAAGCAAGCCTTATTATTGGCTACGCTAGTGCCTACATTATTAACCTCCATCCTCACTTATGGTATGCATTCTATAAAGGGAACTCCAGAGCCCTTTATATCTACAATACCTACTTTTGTATTTGCTCCTGGCGGTTTTTATGGATGGGCATTGCGCAAACGTAAAGAATTTGAGAAGAAGAACTAAGTCAATTCGGTTTCGTTTTTAAAATATTCGGTAGGAGCACAGCCTGCATGATGTTTAAATGCCCGATAAAATGAAGTTCTCGAGTTGAAACCCACCATCTCACCCAAGTGCTCAAATGAGTATTTATCTACAAAATCAGGATTGCGCTGCATAATTTTTAAAGCTTCCTTGATGCGCAATTCATTAATAAAATTTCTGTACGAGCTGTTGTAAGTAAATTGTATGAATTGAGAGAGTATTTGCTTGTCAATTTTTAGTTCAGCCGCACACTTTTCAAGCGATAACTGATTTTGTAAATACAGTTTATCGGCAATCATGGCATATACCTTTTGTTTGGTATGCGAAAAAGTTGCCTCGTTAATGTTGCCTGATGCTGCATTTAGCATTCCACCACTAGCTTTGTTAGTATTGAATGTTTTCGAAAGGCTAGAGGTTCCCTTTTCAAGCACCTTTGTTACTCTGTTATTACGGATGGTTTTATGTGTTACAAAATAAAAAACAGTAATTAAAAGTAATAATAGCGGCAGTATCCATTCCAATATTCCCAACACTCGAGCATAACTACTGTGCATCTCAAGATGATCATACGGAATCATAAACAATAGGTACAATGAGTCTAAGTTCGATTTATTCAATTTTACAAGTTTAATGGCATAATCGCCTTCCTTTCGGTGAATGGTTTTATAGGTATTCTTAAACGTTGGTTTTTCAATGCCACTATCGAGCTTAAAGGTATCAGTAGGAAGCATTTTTATAGGAATAAGACTCCTGTTTAAGCCTCCAGTATTAAAGCCTAATTTGTGTTTCGATATGGGATTTCCTGCCGAGTCTACTAAAAAGCGGTAATAGTCATTTTTGCTATTGAATAGGTATGCTGAGTTAATGGAGCTAATATCTGATTTTACCACCATGTGATAATGATCTTTAAAATACCAAGCATTAAAGTTTAAGTATTTATCGAAACTATTGATATGTGGTTTATCCCATAAAAGAGCAGATTCTCCTTTGCTTATCATGGCCCTGTGCTTGCTGCCAAAATTTTGGAGATGTAATGTGCGTTGTGCCGCATAATCGATGGCTTCGGTGGCAGTATAAACTTTATCGTTTTTTTTATAAAATGTAGTTTGCTTGTTGTTATCGCAATATAATTTGATGGAGCTAATGTGTTCGTTGTTTTTCAGAAGAACTGATATCACATGTTTAAAATCGGCATTGCAGCTCACAATATCATCACTCGAATATAAATGCCCATCGCCAATGCTTGCCAGTAAAAGTTTCTTTGATTTTATAATTCTTACCAGCTCATAAATGTCATCTTCTATGTACCTAGTAAAGGTGTGTACCCGGGTATCTTTAAAATGATCCTGACTTTTCGATTTTACCGACCAATGGGTTACCAGAATACCAATAACCAGCAGGGTAAATAGTATTTTAAAAATACGAGTTCCTTTCATAAGTATTAATTTGTAGATCAAAGCTGACTTTAAATCCTCAAACAATATGCCAACTAGCGGTTAAACTATATCATTTTACTATGTTATTAAACAGATTAGAAATGAGCCAATAAGCGCATTCATTAGTAATGCCTGCTATATTTATTGATAGGAGAATTACATTTACATCTTAAATAATTTGGACGATCCATGTCATTATTAAACACAAACTCATAAGTGTCGTTTGGGAACAGTATATCAAGTGATAGTGCTCACTTAGAAGAGGACTTTAAAAAGGAAATGATCAAAAGTAATAAGATCAGTTATCAGGCCAGCGTAAAGGTGAAGAAAGAAATGAAAAACGTTGAATACACAAAGGTTCAATAAAAGAAATACTTGATTAAAATGGGAGAACCGGTTCTATAGATCTGGTTTTTTTGCAACAAACTGTTGCGTTGTAAAGCAAGAAAGGCTATCCAAATTGGATAGCCTTTCTTAATATATTTTAATTACTTATGATTAAAAGAACTTAGCTCTTTCGTCAGTAATTTTAGCTTCATCAACTAATGATTGCATTAACTGGTAATCCACTTTGTATCCATTACCTTGAGTTAACTGTAATTTAGTAGTGCTTACATCTGGGTTTTCAGCAATTGTTTCAGAAGTAACTTTAACAATATATACTGCGTCGTTTCCTTGAACTGCCGAAGATATAGCATTTACTTCACTAACGCTTGCTAAAGCAACTAAAGCAGGCTCAACACCAGCACCAGGAACTTGGAATGAACCAAAGTTGATGTTGCTTGCTGATTGTACATTGCTATTCATTTTTTGTGCTACAGACGACAAGCTTTGGCTTGAAGCAGCTTCTTTATTGAATTTAGCAATTATCTTTTCTGCTTTTTTATCCTTAGCAACAATACGCTTAATGTTTCTCACAACATCTTCGTCGCTTACTGAGGCATAACCGTCTTCTTTAGCTTCTGTAACCGCAGCAATAACAAATTGGTTACCGAATTCATAAATAGTTGGAGACATATCGTTAACAGAAGCTTCAAAAGCCCATTGGATTAATGGTCTTGAGTTTTCTAATCCGCTAACATCTTTATCATTTGCTTTAAGTGTTGCAAAACGAGGTGTTAAGTTTTGCTCTTTAATGGCAGCAGTAAATTTATCTGCTGTATTGTTGTTTGCAGCAAATTTATTGGCCTCTGAATATACTTGTTGGTATGTTTTAGAGCTATACTTTACTTCTCTACCTAAGGTAGCAATGTTGTATTTCTTCACTTTTTTACCAACAGCCTGAATGTTGATGATATGAACACCAAACTGTGTTTCAACCTTAACAACATCACCTTTTTTACCGTTAAAACAAGCGTCGTTAAAAGGTTTTACCATCTGACCTTCAGTAAACCAGTTTAAGTCGCCACCGTTTACCGCACTTCCCGTATCCTTAGAGTTCTTACGAGCTAATGCTGCAAAATCGCCACCTTTATTAATGATTGTCATTAAACTATCAGCAATTTTATTGGCTTCAGTTGGGTTTTGCTCTTGAATTAAGATATGACGTGCTTTAACTGAATCAGCTAACATTTTAACGTCAACAATGCGGCTTAATTTATACGTATTGTTTTCGAAGTATGGTCCGTAAACATCACCTTTTTCACCATCCTTAGCAAAGTCTTTTAATACAATCTCAACATTTTCAAGTTTCGAGTTGATGTCTGTGTAAGGAATATCCGAGTTCATTGCAATAAACTGAACCGGGTCAGTACTCTCAGCAGCAAATTCAGTTTTAGTATCTGTAATCCACTTTTCTGCCATATCCTTATCTTCTTGAGAAGGATTTACAGTGAAGGTTACATATTCAATACCTCTTTCAGCGTCTTGCTTAAAGTCTTCTTTATTTTTATTGTAGTATGTTTTAATATCGCTTGAGCTGATATTAAGCGTACTATCTGCAATTGTATTATACTTAATTGCTACAAAGTCAAAATCAACTGAACGTTGTTTAGCAGCTGCTTCGCTGTTGATTTGAGCATCAGTAATGTATAATCCTTTTTTAACAAGGTTCGAATATTTAGCAAATAACTTCTCGCTAACGATTACCTTTTTCAGGTATTCCCAATAGAAGTTCGCATTCGGATCTGCTTTTCTGTTACGTAAAAAGTTTACTACTGCAGCTTGATTAAATACACCAGTTTGCGGGTCAGTAAACATTTGACTAATTGCAGGGTGAACGTTAGTTCCTGTTGCTAAGTCTAATACTTCATCAGTAGTCACATCAATACCTAAACTTTCGTATTTTTCGCCCATTACTATATCCTGAACCATTTGGTTCCAAGCTTGCTCGCGCAATTGGTAACGAGTATTCTCGTCTACAGAAGACTGTCCTGTACGTAGTTTATTAAAATCCTCTGCTTGGCTTAATTCTCTTTGGTAAGCATTGTAAGATATTGTTGAATTGTTTACTTCGCCAATTTCCATGCTTTGTGGTTGATTTCCGCCTTTACCAGCGAAGAAGTCAGTTAAGATAAAAGCAAGTAAGGCGAATCCAATCATAAATGCGACAAGAATCCCACCTTTGTTCCTTATTCTTTCTAATGTTGCCATTCTAAATTATGTTTATTTATACTCTTCAAAAATAGGGTACGAATATACAAAAAAAAGGATAACACGAGCCTGATAACACGGGCTATTGAGAAAAAAGATGAAAAAAAGTTAAATGTTTAATGTTGGTTTATTAACTGAGTGTTAACTAGGTCGATACGATTGTTTGATGCAATCTGTATTTTGAATCTGAGGTTCTTAATTTCAATAATTTCATCATTTTTTGGTATAGATTCATTATGATGAAGTATATATCCTGCTAAAGTTTCAAAATTTTCAGATTCAGGAATATTAAGAGCATATTTTTCGTTTAGGTAATCAATCTCGGTTCTACCAGAAAAAACATACTCAGTATCAGATATTTTCTTTTCAATTAAATCAGAAATATCATGTTCATCATCAATTTCGCCAAATATCTCCTCTAGGATGTCTTCCATAGTCACAATGCCTGCTGTTCCTCCAAATTCATCCACAACAAGTGCAATACTTCTGTGTTGTTTCGTAAAAACTTCGAGCAATTTATTTGCCGTCATTGTTTCAGGTACGATAGAGATTGAGCTAACGATGTTTTTTAGCTTTTGGGGTTTCTTAAATAATTGCGATACATGAACGTATCCAATAATATTATCGATGGAATCCTTGTAAACCAATATTTTTGAATACCCGGTTTCTATAAATGCATTTTGTAGTACATCTAAGGTATCGTTTACCTCAATGGCTTCGATCTCGGTACGCGGAATGATGCACTCACGTACTTTTACCTTACTAAAGTCTAAGGCATTCTTGAGTAATTTCACTTCACTTGAGCCCTGCTCTGTATCAATGGCTTTATCTTGGTGTTCGGATAATAGGTTATCTAAATCCAAGCGTCCAATTACAATAGGAGACTGATCGTGTTCTGTTTTCAGAACAGTTTTCATTAAAAAATCAGATAATGAAACTGTAATTTTTGAAATAGGGTAGAGGATAATATAAAACAGCATTAAAGGAATTGCCGCAATATTAAGAACCAATATAGGGTTGATTCTGAATAATACTTTTGGCAGAAACTCTGCTGTTATCAGTATGATTATGGTTGATATTAAAGTTTGTGTCAATAATATTCCTAGTGCACTATCAACATAACCTGCAATAATAGGCTCTAATATTCTACCCATTTGCAAACCGTATATTACTAAGGCAATATTGTTACCGATGAGTAGAGTTGAAATAAATGTGGGGGAATTGTTATGAAAGAGGTCAATTATCTTACTTAAGCGTGGATACTTCTTTTTATTAAGCTCAATCAATAATTTATTGGATGAAATAAACGCCATTTCACAGCCCGAAAAGAAGGCTGAAAATACAAGTACTACAAGAATGACTGTTATTTGGTCCATATTGGAATATAGGGTGTGATGAATTACAAATTTATAAAAATGATATTATAATGTAATTGTTGTTTGGGTTATTTATTACTCTTTGATATCTAGTATACCACTAACTTTGGTAATTTCGTATTCGCTCATATTCTGGTTTGCAGTAAGACCATATCCGGTTATTACTTCATCCTCAGTGGTGATTTTAATAAATTTATCGGTGTAAATCTTTTCCTCTTTTTCATCCCAATAAAGTTGTTCTGAGTTGAAAACAACACCATCTTGGTTTACAGCTTCTACATTGTTGCGTAAATCCCAAAGTTGGTCTTTATCCTTATGAATTGCGTATTTACACTTGATTTGGGCATCAATTACTTCATCCTCTTTAAAGGTGATAATTTGTCCTCCCTTTGGGTACTCAGTATAAGGGTCGTCTTTTTTATCAAAGTTTAATAATAGTGGTGTAATAATATGATATCGAACCTTACCTGAATCGGTAACAAATGTTTCGAAGTCAGTAACCTCTAGCGAAGGTAATATAGTTTGGTCTTCTATAGCTTTTAGTTCTTCTGGATTATTAGAAGTACAGGCTACTGCTAAAAATAAAACAGCAAGTAGCACTAAGCTACTTGCTGTTTTTATTATTTGATTTATGTTTTTATGTTCTGAATAACTAAACTTCATTGTTAATTATTTAGCTCTTACTTTTGTTGATGTATTAATCCATCCCCCAAGTTTATAAGACGAACCTACTGTTAAACCATTAAAGAAAATCTCTTCAGTTCCTGGGAAGTATTGTGAGTATAACTTGATTAACTCATTTGCTTTAGCTGCAGAATTAGAATCAACACTTTTTGCTTTAACAAACTGATCAACAGCTGCCCAATAAGCAGTTTTGTGCTCAAATTCATTAGAACCAAAGTTTTTAGCTGACTGTGCATATAGGTTACCAATTAAGATATATGGCTCACCCCAGTCTGATCTTAATTCAATGGCTTTTCTAGCATTTGATCTAGCATCAGCTAATTTACCTTTGTTATACATGATTAAACCTAACTGATAGTGGAAAGTACCTTTTTGTTCAGGATCTTCCTCTAGTGAAATAGCTTCGTTGTAGTACTCAACAGCTTTATCTAGATCTTGTGTTTTTAAGTACATGCGAGCTAAACCATAAGCAGATGAAGAAGAAGGCTCAATTACATGAAGGTTCTCAGAGATATCATATAATAATTGTGCGTCTTCACAATCAGCTCTAGCTAATAGTTTGTTCACCATTTTAAGCCAGTCTAAATTCTCTGTGTTCTCTGCTAATTGAGGACCGAAAATTTTCTCAATTGTTTCACAGTCTGCAGCTCCACTTGTGGCAAATAACTTCTCTACGTTATCTTTAATAGAACGAATTTTTTCTTTTGAGCTCTCTTTTGATGTTTTCTCAATCATCTGACCAAGAATGTCATTTACATAGATGTAGCTATTAACCATATCCTCAGGCCCAGCCTGACCAGCTTCATACATTCTTTCTGTATTCTGCATATAAGTAACTAAAACAGTAATTTCACTTGATGTTTTTCTGGCATCAATCGATTGTTTTAACCACTCTTGTATTTGTACTCTAGAATCTCTATCAGATTTTTTGTACTTGTATAAAGATGTTGCTTTACGACCTACAATCCAACTTTCGTTGTACTTTCTGTCGTTACCAAAGTATTTGATACGTTGGTCATAAATAGCTATCATTTCTGAGATTAACTCATCTTTTTTAGCTTTATCTTTTTCTTTGTTAATGCGGTACTCTATAATTTTGATACCGTCAGAGTATACTGATTTACCTGCTAAAGGACATTCGTTATACACAATTTGCCATGATGGAAGAGCATCCAAATAGGCTTTTTGTTTTACATACTCAGTAAATAAGGAATAGTTCTTTAAACAACGTAAACTGTCTTCTCCGTGTCCAAACTTTGAACCATCTTCAACACCTTTTTGTGCAAATGATGAAGCACAAAAAAGGGCTATCACTCCTGTGAATAATAATTTTTTAAATAATGTTGGCATGATGCTTAATTGTTATATTAATTTGTTTATTAATCTAATTTGCGTTTAGCGAACCAAAATTCGTGTAAACTAAAGTTAACAGTAATACGACCATAATCTTCAGTGTAATCGCTTGCGCCAGATAAATTTCGTTGTCCGTATTCAAACGAAAGATTTATCATTGTTTTAGATCTCCTTAGTGGTAAACCTAGTCCAAAAGTTATGCCATAGTTGTTAAGGTCTTCTCCTGAGAGACTTACGTATTCGTTTTTGTAGAATCCACCTGCTCTATATCTAATACGCGATAGATAATTATTAACGGCTCTATCTTTTGGAATAAACTCGGCTCCAACGGAGTATCTTTGAGTATTTCTTAAGTAGTCATCACTAAAGTTGATATCTTCCCATTGTTCAAATTCGTAATCAAACCCTAACTTTAGTTTTTCTTCAATGTTGTATGATAATCCTAAACCAAGTTTGGCTGGTATCTGAAATTCATCACCGTCGTATGATCCAGTACTATAGGTTATCGTGTCAATTCTTCCTGTAGGGCTAAATAGGTTAAAATCATCACCAAAAGTCTCTCCACTTGCTTGGTATAAGGTTCTCTCACCGCTAAGGCCTTGTTTTGGTTGATATGTAGCTCCAATGATTAATGATTTATCATCAGCAATATTTATTTTATACTGTGCACCAAAATCAAAATTTACGCTTCCTACAGTCATCTTTCTGTGTGAACCATACTTTTGAGCTGTGGCATCACTGAATGTAGCTTGAGACATATTCTCAAGTGTACCAAAAATGTAATTTACATTTGCCCCGACCGAAAGATTAGACCCAATTTTATAAGATAAACCTAGATAGAGTTCTGTTAAGTTTCCATCACCAGTTAAATTTGAAACAGAAGTGGTATTGTCGTATTCTGTAATGGTTTGATATTTGTACCCACCACTTGAGAATGGCTTAAACCCTGCTGTTGCAGATGCTTTAGGGGTAATTGAAAATCCTAGTGCTACGTAATCAAATACGGTATTGCTATAGTACGCTTTTTCATTTCCACTATTTATTCCTTGCCAAAAATAAGACATACCAGCATCAAAGTAGAATGAAAGTGAATCCATTGATGCATTAGCAGCTGGATTTAAGTTGTTAATTCCATATGCTGATTGGAATGCAATTCCGGTGTGCCCCATAGCTCCATATCCCGAATAGGAAATATTTTGCATCTCACCATAACCATATCTCGATAATGGAGAATACGTACGTTGCTGAGCCGAAACTGAAAGTGTGCTTAAAATGGTTACGCATAACACTAGCAAGAGTGTTAATTTATTGTATTTATGCATTATAATCTAGTATTGTATTTAATCCGGTTAGTACCAAATTTGGAATTACAAAGATGCGATTTTTTAGATTGTTGGCAAAAAAATCTACATCTCCACCTGTTAAAATAGTTTTTGTGTTGCTATTCAGTGTTTTAAAGTGGTTTATGTAGCCTTCTATTTCGAAAATAAGGCTGTTTTGTACCCCTGACCAAATTGCCTCTTGAGTATTTTGACCCAAAAAGGGCGAATTATTATTCAGTTCCAATAGTGGTAATTTACCTGTATTCTGCTTTAATGAATTGAAACGTGTTTGTAATCCTGGAGATATATTTCCGCCATTAAACACATTATCAGAACGTAAATAGTCAATCGTTATTGCCGTGCCAGCATCGATAATTAATTTCGGATTATCTGGAAATAAGTTATAAGCTCCAGCGAGCGCTGCAATTCTATCTTTGCCGAGTGTTTGCGGACTTAAATATTCATTTTTAAAGGGTACGGGAGTGTTGGTATCAAGCAATAAAATATTTGAAGAGCCAAATACTTTTTCACTTCCATTAAAGATAGCACTCTGTTCTACTTTATCACGTACCGATGATATAATCACATTTTTAATCGGGTAGTTTACTTGTAACTGCTTAAGAGTATTTTCATCAAGAGATTTGCTTGAATAAGAATATTCAAGTTGACCCTTATCAAAAACCCCTATTTTATTGAAGGTATTTCCCTGATCAATGACTAAATTCACGAATAATTAATTTTAAAAGCGTCCAAAAATAGCATTTTTAAATTCGATATAAAAGATGTTCTTAATCATGCTTTTAAATATATAAGAGAGTTGAAACATAGCCATATATTTTATGAGGAGAATTTTGATTGTTGAGGATGATCGTTTTATAACAGCGATATTCACCATGTTTATTAAAGAACTTGGTCATGAGTTGATTGGCAGATGTGCTTCAGGTATTGAGGCTCTCGAGATTTCTAAAAAGGTGAAACCTGATGTTGTATTAATGGATATACATTTAGAAGGGGAGCTTGATGGTATTCAAACCTCTGCTCGTTTGCAGCGAGAAATTGGTGTACCTGTTATTTACGTTTCAAGTGACACTTCAACCGATGTGATAGAACGAGCTGTTGTTTCTAACTCTTATGGCTTCTTAGTAAAGCCCATTAATAAGCAAGAGTTAAGTATTGCTGTGGATTTGGCTTATTATAAATATAAAGTGGATCAGGAGCAAAAGCAACGTGAACAAGGTTATAGGGAGTTTATTTCAGATTCACCCATGCCTATTATATTAATTAGAGATGGGCGTATACTATATATAAATAACTCCGCTCTCGATACTTTGAAAACGCATTATATTGAGGATGTAATGGGGCAAGGTATTAAATCTTTTATCGGTGAAGAAAGCTACGCTGTATTAGAAAAGGGTATTGAAGATTTATTAAATAAGGGCAGTAAATTGACTCCTCAAACAGTCCAGTTTCGTACGGTTCATGGTGATGCTTTTTGGTGTGAAATAAAGGGATCCAAAGTGATGTTTAATAATCAGGAAACTGTTCAATTATTATTGAATAACATTTCTTTGGATAATAGTTGTTTAAAAAAGGAAAAAGCACTGGATTCTGTTATTGCCGAAGGTGATAAGTATGTTTTCCGAATTGATGAGAAATACAAACCAACATTGTTAAGTTATAGTCTAAAAAGCAATCTTTTTGGAGAAAGAGAGGTTGAAGCAGAAATTTCGGATATAATTAAGGAGGTAGATTCATTTAAGGAGCAAATAGATAAAATTCAGACTGAAAGTTGTGAGAGTTTTGATATTAAATTAGTGCTTAAGAATGACGACTGTATTTCTTTTACAGGCTTTCCTAAAACTTGTTCTGTTAAAAAGTTTCAAGAAATTTTATTTATTCAGCAATAGGTTTAATTATAGAATAAAAGGTCCAACTTAATAATATGCCTTATTGAGTTGGACCTTTCTGTTTTATGCTAGTACACCGGTATGTATATCTTCAAATATGGCCTTTATTTCAGATATTGATTTAATATCAGTAAATACCACACTAAGCTTGTTGCTTTTTTCTTGTAATTTGACCTGTCGCTTCATGGCCTGAATAAAACCAAGCATGTTTGTAAATACTTTAGATTGATAATATGGAGACTCTTGATTAGAAACAAAGTATATAATCATTTTACCATGTTTGAAAATGATTTTTTCAATGCCTAAATCAATAGCTAACCATCTAACTTGTACCACTTGTATTAATTCTTCAGTAGTATCAGGTATCGGCCCAAATCGGTCAATTAGTTCTGATTTATATTTTTTTAGTTCTTCTTCATTTTTTAGTCCATCCAACTTACGGTATAGTTGCATACGTTCAGCTACATTCTCTACATAATCGTTTGGTAGAAGCAATGCAGCATCCGTTTCAATGGTGCAGTCGTTCACAAACTTCATGTTGATGTCTTCTGCTTCCATTTCTTTTTTGTACACCTCTTTAAATTCGGTTTCTTTTAGCTCAAGTATAGCCTCATTAAGTATACGGTGGTAAGTTTCAAAACCTATATCAGCAATAAAACCACTTTGCTCACCTCCGAGTAAGTTACCTGCTCCGCGAATATCCAAATCTTGCATCGAGATATTAAAACCACTTCCTAAATCAGAGAATTCTTCAATAATTTTGAGTCTTCTACGCGCTTCTTGTGTAACCCCCGTTAGTGGAGGCGCTAATAAATAACAAAAAGCTTTTTTATTTGATCGACCAACACGTCCGCGTAACTGGTGTAATTCACTTAGTCCAAAGTGATGTGCATTATTTATTATAATGGTGTTGGCGTTTGGAATATCTAAGCCCGATTCAATAATAGTGGTAGCAATTAAAACATCATAATCGCCATTGATAAACCCTAGCATTATCTTCTCAAGCTGTGGGCCATCCATCTGGCCGTGGGCAACAATGGTTTTTACCTGCGGCATAATGCGATTTACCATCGCTTCTACCTCAAATATATTCTGTACTCTATTGTGAATAAAGAAAACCTGACCATTTCTATCTATTTCATAGCTAATGGCCTCTTTAATAATTTCATCATTTATGGTATGCAGTTCAGTTAATATGGGTTGGCGGTTAGGCGGAGGGGTATTTAGAATAGATAAATCGCGTGCGCCCATTAACGAGAATTGTAATGTACGTGGTATAGGCGTAGCGGTTAAAGTAAGCGTATCTACATTCACCTTAATCTTCTTCAATTTTTCTTTTATGCTAACTCCAAAACGTTGCTCTTCGTCAATAATTAGGAGGCCTAAATCTTTAAACTTCACATCTTTTCCTATAAGGCGATGTGTACCAATTAAAATATTTACCTCACCGTCTTCTAATCTTTTTAGTGCATTTTTTATTTCCTTAGGTTTGCGTAATCTACTCACATAATCAATCTCCGCAGGGAATTCTTTCAATCGCTCCTTAAAAGTATTGTAATGCTGCATGGCTAAAATAGTAGTAGGCACTAAAACTGCTACTTGTTTATTATCGGCCAAAGCCTTAAAAGCTGCTCGTATGGCAATTTCAGTTTTTCCGAAACCTACATCACCGCAAACTAGCATATCCATTGGAGTTTCTTTTTCCATAGCCTCTTTCACAAGGCGAGTGGATTTTTCCTGATCAGGAGTATCCTCATATATAAATGAAGATTCCAACTCAGTTTGCATATACGTATCCGGTGAAAATTGATAACCTGGTTCCTCTTTGCGCTGGGCATAAAGCGTTATCAACTCACGTGCAATATCCTTAACCTTTTTCTTTGTTTTGTCCTTTAGCTTTTGCCATGCAGGTGTACCCAGTTTATTAACACGTGGTGGTTCACCATCCTTACCTTTGTATTTACTAATACGGTGTAGCGAGTGAATACTTACCAAAAGGGCATCGTTATCTTTAAATATTAATCGGATGGCTTCTTGCTTGGCTCCATTTTGTGTAGACGTAACCAATCCTCCGAACTTACCAATGCCATGATCCACATGAACTACGTAATCACCCGGATTAAGCTGGCTGAGTTCCTTAAGTGAAATCGCTTGTTTTGCAATACGTGCCTTATCAGTTCTAAGACTGAATTTGTGGTAACGTTCAAAAATTTGATGATCGGTGTAATAGCACAACATTAAATCATGATCGATAAACCCTTCGTGCAATGTTTTATTGATGGGCGTATATTTTATATTACTATCCTTATCTTCAAATATTGCCTTAAGGCGTTCGTGTTGTTTCTCGTTATCCGATAATATATAATTGGTGTATCCTGAATTTTCGTTGGCAAGTAAATTCTCCTCTAGTAAATCAAAGTTTTTATTAAAGCTTGGCTGTGGCGAAGTTTTAAACGCAATTTCTTCAGCATCTTTAAAAATGCTTCGTTTGCCAAATTCAATGGTTTGTCTGCCACTAATTTGTTTATTTAAGTTTTCGCTACTTTCAAAAAGGCTCAAGCTAGGAATATCTTCTTCCTCGTTACGACTCTCGTTGCGGTGTTTTACTTTGCTGTAAGCCTCTTGCACTTTGCCAAAAGCAAAACTAAAATCGTAAGCCCAAACACGTGTTTCCTTATTTATAAATTCAAACAGCGAAATAAACTCCTTTTGTTGTTCTTCGCTATTCATATTAGGAATAATAGCCACCGACTCTAATTTCGTTTTTGAAAGCTGATTTTCTAAATCGAATGTTCGGATGCTATCCACTTCATCGCCAAAAAAGTCGATGCGATATGGATCTTCGTTTGCAAAAGAATAAATATCAATAATACTACCACGCACTGAATACTGTCCAGGCTCATACACGAAATCTACTCGCTCAAAAGCATACTCAGTTAATACTTCGGTTACAAAAGCAATATCCAACTGCTCGTTGGTGTTAATATTTAAAGTAGAATCCTGCAAAGCAGAATTGGTAGGCACCTTCTCAAACATCGCCAAGGGATAGGTAAGCACAATTGATGGCTTAGATGTGTTGGCTAAATAATTTAATGCCTCGGTACGTAATATAATGTTGCTCGATTCTAAGTTACCATACTCTGGCGAGCGCTTGTATGTAGAAGGTAAAAAGTACACCTGATCTTCGCCTATTAATTGGCACAAATCATTATATACATATGCTGCTTCTTCTTTATCGTTTAGTATTGCTAAGTGTGCACCCTGATTATGCATCATGGCAAGTAGCATACTTTTGTATGAACCTGTGGCTCCCGACAGAAATAAATGCTGTTGTTTTAAACTTTTATTTAACTTCTCTATTAAAGGATGGTTCTGATATTGCGAAATCATTACAGATAGTACTAATTGTTAATGCTCACAAAAGTAAAACTAATTATTAAAAAGGTATTCACATCCTTATTTAATATTGGGTGCATCTGGGTTTCCGTTCCTTAATGAAATGCTAATTCTTTAGAACTAAGTTATTATTAGTAAATCCTTATATTAAGGTCTGCTTGTTAGTATCTGACAAAAGTGAATATGATTTATGTTGATATGTAAACTTTAGTTATATGAAAAGTAAGTTCCTTTATTTCATCGCAGTTATACCCTTTCTGTTTTTAGCTTGTAATAGTTCTAAAAAAAATAAAGCTGATAGTGCATCTCTTGCAGAAAGTAAAAAAGAATTATCCGAAGGTTTTCACCTGATGAAAAACAATTGTTTCTCGTGCCACAGTCCAAATGCAGGAATACAAAATAAAGTGGCACCATCTATGGCATCTATTAAAAAGCATTATGCGGAGGAAGGTATATCTTACAAAGAGTTTGCTTATAATATTAGTGCCTTTTTAAATAATCCAAGCGAGCAAAATTCCAAAATGCCCGAAGCCATCAAAGCGTATAATCTGATGCCTAAGATGAGTTTTACTGATGAGCAGATTTCAAAAATAAGCAACTATTTATATCATTCAGATATTGAAAATCCCGATTGGTTTACAAAGCAATATCCCAAAGAAATGAATAATCACATTAAGAGTAATGCATTATCGCCTTTAGAGCAAGGACAACAAATAGCTATGAATACCAAAGGTGTTTTGGGTAAAAACCTATTGGGTGCCATTAAACAAAAAGGAACTTTAGGAGCTTTGTCTTTCTGCTCGATAAAAGCCATACCAATTACCGATAGTATGTCCATCGCATTAAATGCGACAGTGAAACGAGTATCCGATAAAAATCGAAATTCCAATAATGCTGCGAATTCTGATGAGTTAAAGGTGATTGCCACAATGCAGCGTGCCATAGCCAATGGAAGCAAAGTAAAACCTCAATTAATATCTTCAGATAATAAACATGTGGGTTACTATCCAATAGTAACAAATCAAATGTGTATGCAATGCCACGGAACTATTAATTCCGATATAAAACCAGAAGTTTTATCTAAAATAAAAAGCCTTTACCCCAATGATAAAGCCATAGCTTATAAAGAAAACGAGCTAAGAGGTATTTGGGTCATTGAAATGGATAAGGAATAGTTTAGTGGCGTTGTTTTAATGTAAAAACTATAAGCCCTCGAAATTATTTTTATTAGTTTTAATCTAAAATGTTGCGCAAATAAACCGTCGCTTGGTCAAATACGAAAGAGCAGGCCAACGGAATTCGCGCAATTTAATTTTAAACCCGGATAAAATATGAGTTTTCAGCGTGACTATGAAATATGGGAAGAGAGAATTAAATCGGTACAAAATAATGAACTTATCAAGCTTCGCGAAGCTGTTGATGTGTTTGCGGCAAAATGTGAAACCTTAGCTGTTGAGGCCAATAAAGATAGGGAATCTCTTAAAAATGTGGGTTTAGATCTTATATTGCTCGATGAGCTGCCTTCCCTGACAGGAGCTTTACGTTATTGTCAGGCAAGATGGATGGGCGAATTTAGAACAAAAAAAGAAGCTCAGGAGAAATGGAATGCTGCCAAGCCATTAGGTTATGAACTAAAAAGTGAACTGCTTCATTTTTTTACTTTTGCTTATCGTAAAAGTCCTAATATTACTAAAGCACTTCAGCCTATGCGCAAAAGCTCCGGACATATTGATATGATTCAAAATTTATTGGAGTTAGGAACCTTAGGCAAAAAGTACCCAGAGCCTTTAATTACAATTGGCTTTGATTTATCGAAGCTTGATGTAGCCAAATATACTTCGCATTCGCTTAGAGACCTGTTGGCATTAGCCAATGGCGATAAAGGTTCTGAAAATATGGCTAAACTTCTGCGTGATAAAACCTATACCTTACTTTTAAATAAGGTAAGAGAGATACGAGAATATGGAAGATTCATTTTTTGGCGTAACGATAAAAGAAGAGCTAAATATATCGATAGCTAATTACTAAAACCTCCGATTTTACTAGTCCCCGAGTATAATGTATCTATGAACGAGTAGTTTTAAATAGTGCACGAGTAATATATACAAGTCCTCGAGTAAATATTAATAGTACACGATCAAAATATAGTAGAGTTCGAGTAACTTGAACCTGATCTCGTGTAGTTTAATGTAGATCTCGAGTCATTTTATGTTTTTTTCACTTAAAGAGGAGGCATTTACAGTAAACAAAAATGAATTATTTTGCTTTATTTTATCAACTAAGACAATGTAAAGCAAATTACTATGATAAAATATTTCACCCTCCCGGGATATGGGAACTCTGGCCCTGAGCATTGGCAGACTTACTTTGAGCAAAAACTAGATAATTGCCATAGAATAGAACAAGATAGTTGGGATAAACCCGTTCTTGAGGACTGGCTTACTCGAATAGAAGAGGTGCTTCAGCACGAGGATTTATCCAATACCATTTTAATAACGCATAGTCTAGGTGGCATTACCTTGGCGCATTGGATAGCTAAATACAAACGAACAATAAAAGGTGCCTTAATAGTTGCTCCGCCTGATATCGAAAATCCGCACGAAGATTTTGGGGTACATACCTTTTTACCCTTACCATTAAACGCATTACCATTTAAAAGTATAGTGGCTTATAGTACCAACGATGTGTGGTGTGCAAAGGAACGTGCTTTGTTTTTTGCCAAACAATGGGGGAGTAGTATAGTTGAAATTGGTGAAGCCGGCCATGTTAACGATGCTGCAGGTTATGGTGCTTGGCCAGATGGTTTAGAACTTTTAAAAACTTTGGTATAAACGAAAAAGTCTCACGGAATAATTTTCCAGTGAGACTTTTATCTTACAGAATTGAAATATGTTTTTTATGAACTTGAGTTCAATTATCCTATTTTCACAACAGTTCTTCTTTTTACTTGTCCCTTAAGCATCAAATCAAGCTTAGCTTGTACTTCATCCAGTGAAATTTCATCACATGCTGCATTAAGTTCGGCAGGTTTCCAAGCTGTTGCTAAATTTTCCCAAACCTTTGTTCGTGCATCCATTGGGTAGTTTTGCGAGTCGATACCAATTAAACTAACTCCGCGTAAAATAAACGGAAATACCGTTAAGTCTAATTTAATGCTAGCCACATTTCCACAGCAGGTTACTGCGCCAAGCGGTTTAGTGGTTTTAATAATGTTTTCTAAAATAACTCCACCAACGGTATCTATCGCACCAGCGAAAAGAGGTTTTAATAATGGTTTTTTATCTAAAGCTTCTATATCGCTGCGTAGCATTATTTCGCTAGCACCAAGTTGTGTTAGGTAATCTTTTTCCGATTCTTTACCAGTAATGGCTACTACAGTATAACCTAGTTTAGCTAAAATAGCCACACTAACTGCACCAACACCACCAGTAGCTCCAGAAACAGCTATTTTACCAGCTTCAGGTTTTACTTCTTTAATTAATCGTTGTACCGACATGCCGGCAGTTAAACCTGCAGTACCATAAATCATGGCTTCTTGCATGCTTAAATTCTCAGGTAAAGCAACTACCCAAGCAGCCGGAACTTTAACAAACTCAGCTAAACCACCATCGGTATTCATACCCAAGTCGTAGCTTGTTACAATTACTGAGTCGCCTGCTTTAAAGGCAGCATTAGAACTTTCGGCTACGGTACCTACAGCATCAATACCCGGTGTATGCGGAAAGTTGCGTGTTACACCCTTATTACCCGAGGCCGAAAGGGCATCCTTATAGTTTAAAGAGCTGTACTTTACTTTTATTAATACTTCATCCTCAGCTAAAGCTGAAAAAGAAATGTCTTTTATGCTTGAACTAAAAGTAGCGTCGTTTTCTTCTATTCTTAGCGCTTTAAATGTTGTATTTGCTTCCATGGCCTTATTATTGCGTTATAAAATTTCTTATTTTGAGCAAAGGTCGAGCTATTTGTGTTGTAAAACAAGAGCTTACATTAGGTGCGCATACGAACATTTTGTTCCGAATTTAGAGTTGATGCATGTTTTGAGAATAGAAAAAAATGGAAAAAAGTTATTGTCCCATAGATACCTTTATTAATGTGATAAAGGGAAAACGAAAAGCAACTATTATTTTACATCTATTCCAAGGTGATAAACGTTATGGCGAGTTGGTTAAGTTATTAACCGATATTAGTGAGCGTATGCTTACCAAGCAGCTTAAGGAATTGGAAGAAGATGGTTTAATTATTAGAACCGTATTTCCGCAAGTGCCACCAAAGGTAGTGTACAGTTTAAGCGATATGGGTAAAGAAATTCACCCAACACTAAAGAGCATGTTCAGAGGAGGCATTATGTTTGAAAAACTTATTGAAGCAGCAGAGTAATGGAAAAAAAAGTAGTGAAAATAATTATATTTGGCAGCTATGAGTAAAGATAAAATACAATATAACGACAAGGAATTTAATTGTTCTTTGGCTTTTACCTTGCACCTTATTGGCGATAAGTATAAGAGTTTAATTATTTATCACCTTAAGGATGGCGCTATGCGTTCGGGAGAATTGCAGAAAAGCATCACTGATATTTCTAATCGGATGTTTACATACGCCATTCGTGGGCTCGAGAAGGATGCTTTAGTAAAGCGGACTATTCATCCGGTTACACCACCAAAGGTAGAATACGAATTAACCGATGCCGGAAAATCATTAGTCCCCATCATATTGCAATTGAATACATGGGGACAAGATTTTGCAGCCGATCATCACTTGTATGCGCCTGGTGAGTAGTGTAATTCGTATGAATGAGAGTAAATTTCGAATACCGTACCGAACGGATCTTCTACGTAGCACATTCTAAATGGCTTTTCGCCCGGATAATATTCGCGAATAGGCATACGTTGTTTTCCTCCGGCAGCCACAATCTTCTCAACCAATCCTTCTACATCCGGATCTTGAACTGAAAAGTGAAATAAACCCGTTCTGAAAGGTTCAAAAGTAGGTTTTAACTCTTTACTTTCTTTAAACTCAAAAAGCTCAAAACCAATTTTATCACCTGTTGATAAGTGTGCAATTCTAAAAGTTCCCCATCCTTCGCCAAATACATCAATACACATTTGACCTATGGCTGTTTCATTTTCTTCAATAACCTCGGTAGGTTCCATAATTACATAAAAACCCATTACTTCGGTGTAGAATTTAACTGCCTCGTCTAAATCAGGAACCGTAATTCCGATATGCGAGAATGTTTTTGGGTAGGTTTTGGCATTTCCATTATTCTCATTCATAATAGCTGTTTTTTGTGAATAACCTTGCGTTGAAATCAGTAGTGCAATAACAATTGCAAATAATCCTTTATACATTTTCGTTGTGTTATTAATTTATAACAAAAGTATAGGGGATTGTGTTGTGAAACAAGAGCTTACAAAAAATGCATATAGTAACATAAATGTGTATAATACAGGTTTGGAGGGGCTTATTAGATGAAAAAAAATGAAATAATTTTTGGTTGGGCTAAGATGTCGTTCAGGCTACTGGCCAAATACTAACAAACTATATGTACTTTTGCACAAACTAAAAAATACAAGCATGAATCAAGTGAATTGGAAGAAACTTCAGAACGGTTCCGATATTAGAGGGGTAGCCATGGATGGCGTTGCCGGAGAAAAGGTAAACCTTACAGTTGAGGTGGCCACTCAGTTAGGAAAAGCGTTTGCACAGTGGGTTAAACAAAATCAAACCATTACTGATATTACTGTTGCTGTTGGGCGCGATTCGCGTTTAACGGGCGAAAGCTTAAGCGCCGCATTTATTAGTGGCTTAACATCTGTAGGGGCAAAGGTTTATGATTGTGGTATTGCTTCTACACCTGCCATGTTTATGACTACCGTTGATAAAGCTTATTCAATTGATGCTGGGGTAATGCTTACGGCCAGTCACTTGCCATTTAACCGCAATGGTTTAAAGTTTTTTACTGGCGAAGGTGGTTTAAATAAAGCCGATATTACCGAAATTTTAAATTTAGCTGAGGCCGATAGTTTTGAATCTTCATCTACTGCCGCAGTTGTTGATACACTCGATTACATTTCTATTTATGCCGATGGACTTGTGGAGTCAATTAGAAGTAATGTTGCCGAAGGTGTTGATAAACTAGAGCCTTTAAAAGGTTTGAAAATTATTGTGGATGCGGGTAACGGAGCTGGTGGCTTTTTTGCCGATAAAGTATTAAAGCCTTTGGGGGCTGATGTTGCCGGAAGTCAGTTTTTAGATCCGGATGGTAATTTCCCTAACCATGTTCCAAATCCTGAGGATGCCGAAGCAATGCAATCTATTTGCGACGCAGTTAAAAAGGAAAAGGCCGACTTGGGAATTATTTTTGATACAGATGTGGATCGTTCTGCCATTGTTGATGAGGATGGTGAACCTATTAATAGAAATAAATTAATTGCTTTAATATCGGCAGTGATATTGGATGAGCACCCGGGATCAACCATTGTTACAGATTCGATTACTTCGGATGGTTTGGCTTGGTTTATTAATGATAAGTTAAAAGGACAGCACCACAGGTTTAAGCGTGGGTATAAAAATGTGATTAACGAGTCTATTCGTTTAAACGATGCGGGCCAAGAGAGTTGGTTGGCCATTGAAACAAGTGGCCATGCGGCTTTAAAGGAGAATTTCTTTTTAGATGATGGTGCCTTTTTGGTGGCCAAACTATTAGTGAAGTTGGCCGATTTAAGAGTAGAGGGTAAAGGTTTATCGCAATTAATTGCTGATTTGCCTCAGCCAAAAGAAGGTAAAGAAATTAGAGTTACTATAAATACTGAGGAATTTGCAGCATACGGTCAGAAAGTAATTGCCGAATTAGAAAGCAAGCTTTTGCCTAGCTGGGAAATGGTTGCCGATAACTTTGAGGGCATTCGTGTGAAATGTACGGGCGATGATGAAAAAGGATGGTTTCTGTTGCGCTTATCTTTACACGATCCGGTGATTCCTATTAATATTGAATCGGATATTGAAGGCGGTGTTGCAAATATTGCCGCTAAGCTTGAGTTGATTTTAAAGGATTATGAATTGCTAAACTTAAAACAGTTTTAGTATTTTAATATCTGCGCCAAAACCCCAGAGTCATTTTAAAAGTAAAACAGCCTTGCGCCAAAACCGCAGGGCTATTTAGAAAGTAAAACAGTCTTGCGCCATAACCGCAGGGCTATTTTGAAAATAAAACAGTCTTGCGTCAAAACTGCAGGACTATTTTAAAAATAAAACATTCTTGCGTTAAAGCCGCAGGGCTATTTTAAAAGTAAAACGGTCTTGTGCCAAAACCGTAAGGCTATTTAAAAAATGAAATGACTTTTTATCATCCATTTCAAGTTGTGTTGCCACAATGTTGTAATCGCGAAGTGTAAAGCAATATCAATGCGGTATTTTAGATACGGGCATTAAGATGATTTTGGAATGATGAGGTGAAAAGGTGTTGGTTTTACTTTTTGCTGTCGGTTCTTGGCGTGAAGGATAGGAGCGACATCCTTTGTGAGCCCATTATGGCGAAACAAAGATATAGCGGATAGCCTGACCCTTGGGGCACGCCCTATTAAACTGAGTTCGATTAAAATTAAACTGCTCACACTTTAATATGCGATGTGAGCATGTAATTTTATATCGAACTCCGGTTATATATATTATTGCTCTACTTCAGCAATCAGAATCCAATCTTGTCCGGTTTTCGGAACATAACACCATCTGTAACTTTCCCATTTTATTTGTACGGGAGCGGTGTATTCGCCTGTTAAGGGATTAAACCATTGTGTTGTAATTTTTTTGTCGGTTTTAGGCAGTTTAATGGTTAAGCTGCTGTTGGCCGAGGGGCAAAGGTAGAGGTAGGTGCCATTGTTATTGGTGAGGCAAAAGCCACTTTGCGCTTTGTTTGTGGGGGTAAATGTGTGAAAAGGATATTTTTGAAATAACTGTGTAAAGTGCTTGTAGTAGTGCATCATTGGTTGTTCGTGAGCGGGCAGTGCATCGGTGTTGGTAACTATAATACTCCACGAGCATCCTTGCCAATAATAGGTTGAGTAGGCTCCGCCAAAGGCACAAATGTAGTTGCGGTGCAGGCACGATTCTGGAGAATCGTAGTTGCCGGCAAAAACATGGTAAGGGCCGCGTTCGTATCCGCCGTGTTCGATATTAAACATGGGTTTGTTGGGGTGCTTTTGCGTTTCGCGTTGGGTAAATTGAT
The DNA here is from genome assembly GCF_001660705.2 of Saccharicrinis aurantiacus. Classification (GTDB taxonomy): domain Bacteria; phylum Bacteroidota; class Bacteroidia; order Bacteroidales; family Marinilabiliaceae; genus Saccharicrinis; species Saccharicrinis aurantiacus. The sequence goes on along the minus strand of NZ_LYBV02000032.1, from coordinate 1,514 downwards.
ATAATTCGGTTTGCCAGTTTTGGGTGGCCATAAAATCAACCAAGTCGGGATTGTCTTTGCAGAATCGATAGCTGTGAACGGTGAGTAAACGCTTGAAGGCATCTAAATTTCGGGCGCGCTCTATGCGTTCGCTTACATATTCGGGCGTGCATCTTCCGTAGGCTAATGCTTCCTTTGAAATATCCCAAACTACATTGGGGAATGCTTGGTAGCGTTTTATTACATAATCGAAAAAGCGATCGTCTTCAGGCGTGTTCATGGCAGGCCAGTTTACTTTTTTGTTCCAAACGTAAATCATTAAGTGGGCCACAATTTCATTGTCGTCTAAAAGCTCAACCACTTTATCAAAGTGATTGAAGAAATCTATATTGAGTGTGCTGAAGTCGGGGTTGGTGTTGTTTCCGGCAAAGGGGAAGAAATCAGGACTTCCAAAATCGTGTTCGGGTTTTATTTTAGCGTCGCGCTCCCACTTTATATCGTAAGCAAATAAATTTGTTACCAGGTGGTTAAAGCCATTTTGAGCTACGCGCTTAATAAAAACTTGGGCAGTATCTAATTTAGGCTTGCCATAATCGAGGGCAAAGAGCCAATCCATTTCAAATCCCATTAAAAAATAGGGTGTGCCATCTTCGTAAAAGAAATGTTGTGGCTTATCAGGATGAGTAATAATGCCGCCATGGTGGTTTTTGTGGGCTTGCTCTGAAATTAATAGTTTACCTTTTTTGTTATTGAGTTTAGCATGCGATGAGGTGGTTTTGTAGGTGTAAAGTCCACTTTGTTTACCAGAAAAACGAATAACATAGGTGTTGTTGCCATTGTAAAACCCAGGGATATTTTGTTTGCTGCCATCAGGAGCTGTAAAAATTGCTGAAAATTCTGTTTCAAATGGTGTTTGGCTTTCGCCTGATTTAAATGCAATATCAATTACTTCCCATTTGTTAATATTAAATGCCGAAGCTTTATGTTTTTCTTTTTTTATAGCATTTAGGTTAGTGCATATTACTATAACAAGTAGTAGTGTAATTGTGTGCAGGTACTTTTTCATTGTAGTTTTATTTAGTTGTGTTTTTTCAAAAGTAAGCGTGTTTGTGTAATATATGATATGATTTTACTAAACTATCACTACTCATAGGTGCATTTGTGTATAATAAAAAACTAGACAAGCGATAAAAGGGACACGATGAATGGTTATTTAGCCGTATTTAGGGTGTTGTTATTATATAGAGTATAATATTGAATGCTTTTTTTAATGAAACTTACTTTTCCGCTTTCGTCGGTGCTTAGCACTATTGTTAGATACATGCCGTCTAATTAATAGAGTAACATTATATCTAGGAAGAGGTATTCAATTTCACTTTTAGCACAGGTTATATTGTGCTATTCACTATGGCGACTAAAGTGTTTTCTCTGTTGTTTAAAATAATTCAAAAAACTTTCATCACTTAAAACATTGACAAAGCGCTATTTAGTTCCTATCTTAGTACTCTTGCCTCAAAAAACTTACCCTATGTACT
>NZ_LYBV02000031.1 GCF_001660705.2 Saccharicrinis aurantiacus | reverse complement strand
AATGATAAAATGGCTTTACTACTTGCCTTAAGATCGCCGCGTGCCTCGTGATGACGCAATATCGAATAGCAATAATGTACTTTTTGCGACTCGTCATGATGAGGCACTTAGGTATTATCCGCTTAAGCCCTTGTATTCAAATACTGCTCCCTAATTACACAAACGAAGCCACCAATAACGAAAACAGGCCTAAAGCAAAGCCTGCATATACTTGTTTGGGATTGTGCGCATTCAGTTTTAAACGTGCGGTACCAATTAATCCGGCAACAAACACACAAAAGGTAAGCATCACCAAGGTATTTACACCATACTTTAAACTAATTGCCAATAGCGCACCAACAACACCGCCAACACCCACCATGTGAATGCTGATTTTCCAAAACAAGGTAATTAGCAAAGCACAAACAACCGCCGTTAGCGTACCACTATAAAAACTAGCAATAAACGAAGGCAACTGAAAACGCGTTAAAAACAAATACCCCAATGCAAAGAAAAACGAAGTGGTAATTAAAGGAATAATGCGCTCCTTGGGTTTCTCCATTTGTATGGATTTGATGACGCCCAACTGATAAAAAAGCGGCATAATACTTAGGGGCAACACAAAGGTGCTCACAAAAATAACCAGCGTAATATACTTACGGTATTCAAAAGGAATATAGGTTATATGACTATTTAAACTAAAAATAACCAACAAACCTAGTGTTGGCATTAGTAGCGGATGAAATAGTGTTGAGATAATCTTAGCTAGCTTTATCAAAATAGAATTGTTGTGGTGCATTAGTATTAGTTTGATTATAACTCTTTACGCAAGCGTGCTACCGGTATATTCAATTGCTCACGATATTTAGCCACAGTACGACGCGCAATATTATACGATTTCTCTTTTAATATCTGCGAAAGCTTTTCATCAGTAAGCGGTTTCTTTTTGTTCTCGGCATCAATACAATCTTGCAATATTTTCTTAATCTCACGGGTAGATACCTCTTCGCCATCATCGTTCTGTAAACCTTCAGAGAAGAAATACTTTAGCGGAAATATACCAAAGTGCGTTTGAATATACTTACTATTGGATACACGCGATATGGTTGAAATATCCAAGTTGGTAATTTCAGCAATATCTTTTAATATCATTGGGCGCAACTTGGTTTCATCGCCATCTAAGAAATACTCTTTCTGATAGGCCAAAATTGCATTCATCGTGTGCATAAGCGTATTTTGGCGCTGCTTAATGGCATCAATAAACCATTTGGCCGAATCGAGCTTTTGCTTCACAAACATTACCGCATCCTTCTTGTCCTTGGATTGGTTCTTTTTATTGGCCGAATAATCCTGAAGCATCTCTGAATAAGTCTGACTAATTCTCAGTTCAGGCACATTACGGTTGTTTAGTGATAGCTCAGGCGTATCATCCTTATACTCTAAAATAAAATCCGGAATAATATGTTGCACTGTTTTGTGCATCGGATTACTGTAGCTGCTTCCTGGCTTTGGATTTAGCTTTAGTATTTCCTCTAGAGCATCGCGCACATCCTCCTCCTCTAAACTAAGTCGCTTGGTAATTTTATCGTAATGCTTACGCGTAAACTCTTCAAAATGGTACTTAATAATATTATAGGCATCATTTACCGATGGAAAGGTTTTATCCTTTTTCTCCAATTGCAGAATCAAGCACTCTTGTAAATTACGCGCTGCCACACCCGGTGGTTCAAAATCTTGCACTACCTTAAGCACGTCGAGGGCTTCTTTTTCTTCAAACTCAATATTCTGACTAAAGGCAATGTCATCAATAATTTCATCAATTTCTCTGCGCAAATAACCATCCTCATCCACATTACCAATAATATGCTCAGCCATTAAACGCTGCTTATCATCAAGTATTCTTAAACCAAGCTGATCTATTAAATGCTCGTGAAAAGAAGCTCCATCTGAAAATGGAATATCGTCGTGTTTATCGTCTTTTGAGAAATTACGAGATTGCAGTTTGTATGAGGGAACATCTTCGTTTTGAATATAATCTTCTATCGATAACTCATCCTTATCGTTATTGACTTCTCTATCGTTTTCCTCCGGGTTATCCGGATTATCTCTTCTTTCGCCTTCTAATTCTAAAACAGGATTCTCCTCAATCTCCTTCTTTATGCGTTGCTCCAATTGAGCCGCAGGAACCTCCAGCAGCTTTATCACCTGTATTTGAAGTGGCGATAACTTTTGTAGCAATTTTTGCTGTAAACTCTGTTTTAACATATGATAGAATTAAACGGTTTATGCCTCTATTAATTTCTGGCCAAGAGAAGGTCTCTACTATTATAACTGTATTTGCATTGTATAGTTTGATTTTATTTGAATAAAATAAACCAATTAGAAGCTATATCAACAGGCCTGAAATACCATCGATTATTAATGGTACCAAGCAAAAATACAGATAAATAAGTGAATTGCACAGCTTGCCATTATTAAAATTTGTTATTTGAGTGTTTAATAAAGTTAAATGGTTCGATTTTTGTTACAAAAAAAGCCATCCCTACAATAGAGATGGCTATTATTTTAGCTCATGAGTTTCTAGTCAGAAGTCAGTAGTGTGGGCTATTTAAAACCAAACTACTCTCTAACAAATCCCAATGAAGTATTGTTATTAAAACTCAGCGTTATTTGGCGTACGAGGGAAAGGAATTACGTCTCTAATATTACCCATACCTGTTACAAATAACATTAAACGCTCAAAACCCAATCCGAATCCACTATGTGGTACCGATCCGAATTTACGTGTATCTAAATACCAGCTCATTTCTTCTTCTGGTAAATCCATAGCACGCATTCTTTCTAATAACTTATCGTAGCTTTCTTCACGTTGCGAACCACCAATGATTTCACCAATTTGCGGGAATAAAACATCCATCGCCTTAACGGTTTTACCATCGTCGCTTTGCTTCATGTAAAAGGCTTTAATCGACATTGGGTAATCTGTTAAAATAACTGGCTTCTTAAAGTGTTTCTCAACTAGGTAACGCTCGTGCTCCGATTGCAGGTCACTTCCAAATCCTTTCAATTCGTATTGGAATTTACCTTTTTTATGAGGCTTCGATTGCATTAAAATATCAATAGCCTCAGTATACGTTAAACGGATATAATCGTTATCAACAACAAAACGTAATTTCTCAATGAGTTCCATTGATTGGTCTGCTGCCTTTTTACCTTTTTCTTCTTCTTGTAAACGCTTGCTTAAGAATTCTAAATCTTCCATGCAGTTTTCAAGTGCATAGTTTAATAGGTACTTAGTGAATTCCTCGGCCAAATCCATATTATCGTCTAAATCATAGAATGCCATTTCAGGTTCTATCATCCAAAACTCAGCAAGGTGACGCGTTGTATTTGAATTTTCAGCTCTAAATGTTGGTCCGAAAGTATAAATCTCAGACATAGCTAAGGCTGCTAACTCCCCTTCTAACTGACCCGATACGGTTAAGTTAGTGGCTTTACCAAAAAAGTCTTTGCTATAATCAACATCACCCTCTTCAGTTTTAGGGGCATTGTTAATATCCATTGTGGTAACCTTAAACATTTCACCAGCACCCTCAGCATCAGAAGCTGTAATAATAGGCGTATGAATATTTAAGAATCCTTTTTCTGAAAAGAAACTATGTACTGCAAATATCATGGCATGACGCACACGTGCAATAGCACCAAAGGTATTGGTTCTAAAACGTAGGTGAGCAATCTCTCTTAAGAATTCTAAAGAGTGTTTCTTTGGCTGCAATGGATATTCATCGGCATTACAATCGCCAACTACTTCAATCTCTGTTGCCTGAATTTCTACTGACTGTCCTTTACCCGCTGATTCCTTTAATGTACCATTTACTGAAATAGCAGATCCGGTGGTAATTCTTTTAATTAGCTCCTCATCAAACTGAGTTACATCGGCTACAATCTGTAAATTATGAATAGATGAACCATCGTTAAGCGCTATAAAATTGACGAATTTATTTCCTCTACGGGTTCTTACCCATCCTTTTACATTTACTGTTTTTTCGTATTCGGCTGAAGCCAGAATATCCTTGATCTTGGTTCTTTTAATCTGTTCCATTATGATTGACATTATTTTAGGGGCGTAAAATTAATGATTTGTTTGAGATTAGGTACTTGAAATGCCAAACAAAACATAACAATAGTCAGATTTTTGTTACTTTTTGTCACTTACAGATGGTATTACCTCTTTAATGATACATTTAATTCGGACTTTTACACAAAATATTCAGACAGGGTACTTGTAAAAAGGCTTTTCACAAGATGGTCTTTTTACTATCTTGCGCACAAAATATATAGCTATGCACGATGATTTAAAGAAAGCGATAGAAGTACTTCAGAACGGAGGACTGATTCTATACCCAACAGATACTGTTTGGGGCATTGGTTGTGATGCTACTAACCCTGAAGCGGTTAAAAAAATATACGACCTAAAACAACGTGAAGACTCAAAAAGCATGTTGGTGTTATTGGATAGTGATGCCAAATTACCATCGTACATGCAGGAGGTACCTGAAATGGCTTATGATTTAATTGAGCTTAGTGAGAAACCAATTACAATTATATTTCCTGGGGCTAAAAATTTAGCTAATAACTTAATTGGCGAAGACGGAACAATTGGGATTAGAGTAAGCTCTGAGCAGTTTTCGCAACAGCTTTGTGCTCGATTTAAAAAGCCTATCGTATCAACATCGGCCAATATCAATGGCGAAGATTCGCCTCAAAACTTTGGCCAAATATCTGAAGAAATTAAGGCAGGCGTAGATTACGTTGTAGGCTTCCGCCAAGATGAAACTTCAAATCCGCCACCATCAAGCATCATGAAGTTAGGTGTTGACGGCCAAATTCAAATTATACGCGAATAGCCCGTGCAACGAGGGCGAATTATTTATGCAATGTATATTTTATAAGATGCTTTGATATGAGCGCGCTACTGGCAATTACACATTACCGTATTAATTGACTATTAACGTTGCCTATTGGAACGTTTATAACTTATCATTTAACACTTATAACTAAGTTAACTAACAACTAATGATTTTTCATCAAGAAACACCCATACAATTACGCTTTAACGATTTAGATTCGTTTGGACATGTGAATAATACTACTATTCAGGAGTATTTTGATTTAGGGCGTATCTTCTATTTCCGCAAGGTGTTTGGCGAGCCAATTGATTGGGATAACTTTCAGGCAATTGTAGCTTCTATTAAAACGGACTTTATGGCGCCTGTGTTTTTAAACGATCAGTTGGTAGTTAAAACCAAGATTACTAAAATTGGCAACAAAAGCATTCAGCTAAGTCAACAATTGGCGGAAGGTGAAAAAGTAATAAAAGCAACATGTGATTCAGTAATGGTGGGCTTCAATCCGAAAACACAATCTTCAATTGAAATCAGCGACAAGTGGCGCAAACAAATAAAAGCCTTAGAAACAGACTTGGAAGAATAGGTGAATGCTAAACGAAGCACAGCTTCAATACTATTTTTCTTTTACAGAGTAAGCATCTCTAAACTCTTTAATTTCGCTTACTTTTTTATCCTTATTATTTACCCAAACCTTATCTGGCTTTCCTTTGGCTTTTACCTCCTGTGGTAATTCTATGGGAATCAGATCAGGATTATAAAAGAAAGCCCCTTTACCAATCTCCACTATGTTACGAGGTAAATCTACTTCCTCCAACTTATTATAGGAGAAGGTTGCCGCGCCAATGCGTTCTAGCTTCTTATTTAATTTCAGAACCAAAAGTTGGTTGTACATAAAAGCATTATCCTTAACCTCCATCACCGTTTTAGGAAGTACTACCCTTTGTATTTTGTTTTTATAAAAAGCATAATCGCCAATACTGACTAAGGATTCATTAAGGTAAAGTTTCCAGATTTTATTTTTTGCAAAAGCCCATTCCTCAATGTGGGTAACTGAATTAGGTATTCTAATACTATCCAATTCATTGTATTTAAATACCCCCGTTTCAAGTCGCTGAATGTTGGGTGGCAGTACTACTGAAGTTATTTTATTCCAAGCAAAAGCCTCTACCCCTATTTTTGTAATTTCGGAGCTTAAAGCCAAGCTATCAATGGCATTTTTACTAAAGGCATATTCTTCAACTGTAGTAACAGAACTACCCATCACCACTTGCTTTAATCCGCCATCGGCGAAAGCCTCTTTACCAATAACCTTAATAGGAATTTGCTTACCCTCAATGCTAAAGTAATCGGGTATAATAATGTGTGTTAATACTCTACGATAGTTTGTAATGGTACCTGTTTCAATATCAAAACCTACATCGCTTGGTATTAAAGTATGCTCTTTTATTTGGGTTTGAGCACTTAATTGTAGTGAAACTAAAACACCAACCAGTAACGCAACTAATGCAATCTTCATATATTACTCTTCAGGTATTTCAAAATCAATATCTTCTTCATCCTCATCTAAGAAAACATCAATTAATCCTTCCGGAAGATCCATATTAATGATTTTATTATCCTCATCTATTGATAAAATAAAATCAGGATTGATTGGAATTAGAACTTCGTTTCCATCAGCATCAATCTCAAAAAGTGGGTTGTTCGTTATTTCTTGCACTCCTGAAATAACTCCAACATTACCCTTAACTGCATCGTTTACTGTAAATCCAACCAAAGCAGCAGAGGGCTTTTCCTCATTAATGAGCATTTCCGTAGTTAAAACATAAATATCTGTTTCGGCAAGTTTACGAACTTTGTCCTCTGTATCAACATCAGCTAGCTTTACCAAAACGTATTTATTACTTTTATCGCGAATGCTTTCGATATAAAAAGGCACCAGACCGTCTTCAATATCAAGCAGTAAAAATTCCGATTCAAAATCACCGGCATAAATACCTTCTTCTAACGATATTGAAATCTCGCCTTTAACCCCATGAGGCTTTGCTAATACACCAATCTTTGTGCAGTCTGTTTTATTAATCATGCGCTTTTTATTTATGTAGCAAAATTAACAAAATTAATCGGAAGCAGCCTCGACATGCTGGTGGAGAATGCCATCTTTAATTTGAATCATTTATCTTTACATTAAATACTATTCTCTATGACATTGCGCGAAAAGATATTTGAAATCATATTTAAATCAGATACGCCCAAGGCAAAGGCCTTTGATATCCTATTAATTCTGCTAATTACCTTCAGTATTATTGTAGTAATGCTTGAAAGCATTCCTGGTAAATCGGTTAACTTCTATGCTGTACTAAATGAGGTTGAATGGATTGTTGGCTTAATATTCATCGGAGAATATTTAGTACGCTTAATTGTATCGCCCAAACCCCTAAAGTATGCCTTAAGCTTTTATGGAGTAATAGATTTACTGGCAATATTACCTACAGTATTGGTGTTTGTTTATACCGATAGTCATGCCCTTTTAGTATTACGCTCGTTGCGATTACTCCGAGTTTTTAGAGTTTTAAAACTAACCCGATATATAAAAGAAGCCGCTGTTATATACAGTGCGCTAAAATCGAGCAGCCGGAAAATTGGTGTTTTTTTATTTGCCATAGTAATCATAGTAACCATCCTTGGTACACTTATGTACCTGATAGAAGGCAACGCAGATAGTGGTTTTATAAGCATCCCCATAAGTATCTATTGGGCTATTGTTACACTTACTACTGTGGGCTATGGCGATATTGCCCCGGTAACGGCTTTAGGGCAATTTGTTTCAAGCTTTATTATGATTTTAGGTTATGCCATTATCGCTGTACCCACCGGAATTGTAACAGCAGAGCTTACAAGACCTGTAAAAAATGCACCGACTTGTTCAAATTGCAAAGATCAAGACCATAAAGAAGATGCTAAGTATTGCAAAAGTTGCGGAACTGCTTTATAGCTTATCGAAATCAGTTAAAGTTGTGTTAAGGCGCTTCACTTTTTCCTTTCGGCACAAAAAGTATAGTAACTTTGCTATTGTGATAAAACCCACTCTATACACATTGTTATTTCTGATACTGTCAGTAAATGCCATTGCTCAATCGGATACTACTTCGATTAGAGTAGCTATGCGCTTGCTCGATACTGAAAATAACAAACCCATTGCGAATGCCCAAACCATCAGCTATATGAGCCAACATCATTTTGTAACCAACAAAGATGGCGTTATAATATATAGTTTCCCTATGGGTGATTCCTTACGAGTATTTGGTATGGGATACGAAGCACTTACGCTGCAGGTAAGTGATTTTATTGGAGTTGATTCTATTGTAGATATAATGCTAACCAGACGGACTTATATGATACAAGGTGTTGATGTTGGCGGAACCGATATGCATTTACACCTACCCGATGATATTAAACTAGGGAAGAATGAAGATTTAGCTCCAGCCCCACTTCGCAACGATGGTTTTAGCGGTAAACCTCCACTAATTGCAGCAGTAGTAAGCCCGGCTAGCTATATTTTTTACCACACCAGCAAAAGTGAAAAAAGAAAACGCAACATGCGAGCTGAACTAGCAAAACATGAACAGCAAGAAATAGTAGATGAATTTTATAATGCTGAGGTAATAAAAGAGATTTCAGCATATGAAGGAGACACACTGAACAGTTTCATTATTTATTGCAATACACACCTAACAATAACATCCAGAACTAATCCGTTAATAGTAAAGCAACTCATTTTAGATACAAAGGAGGAATTTGAGAAGAGGGAATAAGATGAAGAAAGTATATCTGATTATATCATTATTGGCAATATTTGCCATAAGCAAGGCACAAGAGTTTGAAAAAATGCGCTTCAGCGGATATGTAGGGGAGCAATTTAAGAATAAGGCTGTTCAGTATGGAGCCATAAAAAATGTACAAACAGGAGAAGTTGCATTAAGTGATTTTGATGGAGCTTTTTCGATTTCGGGAACCGTTGGAGATACGCTTAAATTCCGTTGCATGGGCTACAAAGCCACCGAATGGGTAATACCTGGTATTTGGACCACAATGGATGATACTATTAAATTAAAAGTGAATACAAATATTTATGCACTTGATGAAATAGAGGTGGTACGCTACTACTCTTATGCACATTTTAAGCAAGCCTTTAAAGATCTTCGAATTGAAGAAACTGAAGCAGACAAGGTGAAAGAGATGGTTAATAATTGGGATTTCTCTGAAGCTATTGCCATGGGAAAAGCTAATGCTAAAATGAATCAAGGAACTTTTGGACTAACCCTGTCTACAGGAGGTAAAGATAAGGTTGCTCAAAAACGTGAAGAAATTAAGCAACTAGAACGATTAGCCGATGAGTCCGCCGAGTTTATAAAACTCACTTCGCGGAAGAATGTAAAATCATTAACCGGCTACGATGGCACCTGTCTCGATTCGTTTATGGTATATCTTAATTCAAATTATAAGATGGAATATACCATGCCTCAATACGATTTATTAGCAACTATTGTGGCGGCGGCCGATAACTTTGAGTTTACAAAAGGAGATGCACCATGGTACCAACGTTTAATCGATTAGCTCTTCGGCAAAAGCATTAAAATTGATACCGGAAAAATTCCCCGAACTCATAAACAGCAGGTTTTTATTTTGCCAATCTATTTTCTTTATTTCGGCTTGCATTAATTCAGTATCAGTGTAAACTTCAACATTATCACTGGCAAAAGCCTTCTGTACTTCTTCCTTTGTGATATCATCCAATTGTTTGTGTTTGATTACTTCTGGATTAAAGAAAACCAATGCACGATCTGCAAACTTCATGGTATTCTCGTACTGAGGTAAAAAATCCTTATTCAAACTACTAAAAGTATGCAGCTCCATACAGGCAATCAACTTACGATTGGGGAATTGTTTTTTTACAGCTTCGGTAGTAGCTTTTAGTTTTGATGGCGAATGCGCAAAATCAAGATATATGGCAGTTTCTCTATTTTTCTTTAGAGTCTGAAGTCGTTTAGCAGCACCTGCAAAGCTGGCAATAGCATTGAAAAACTGATCTTCACTAATACCCAGTTGCCCACAAACCAAACGTGCGCCATTTAGGTTTTGCAAATTATGCTCCCCAAAAATATTTAGCTCATAATTTTTATCATTAATACACACCTGCGTTTCTCCATCCTTAATGGTATGCTCTAAAGTATCGTATGGAAGCGACTTTATACTCTCAGGTAATTTTGTGCAAATTTTGTTTAACTCCGGATCCTTAGTATACCAAACCAAAGAGCCATTCTCTTGAATTGAATCAGCAAATATTTTAAACTGTTCAACATACATAGGCCAAGTTGGGAAAACATTAATATGATCCCAAGCTACTCCTGTTAACAAGGCTACATGAGGTTTATACCAATGAAACTTTGGTCGCAAATCTATAGGTGACGATAAATATTCATCCCCTTCAAAAATAGCAATAGGTGCGCTATGCGATAGTTTTACCATAGTTTCGAAGCCTTCAACCTGGGCACCTACCATGTAATCAAAATCAAAATCCAAGGTTTTAAGCACATGCATTATCATGGATGTGATAGTGGTTTTGCCATGACTCCCACCTATCACCACACGCTTTTTACCCTTGCATTGTTCATATAAATATTCAGGGTATGAGTATACTTTTAGGTTCAACTCTTGAGCTTTCAATAATTCAGGATTATCTTTTCGGGCATGCATCCCTAAAATAATTACATCAATATCAGCATTTATCTTTTCAGGAAACCAACCATATTCATCAGGCAATAAACCATGCTTTTTAAGACGACTTTTTGATGGATCAAAAATCTCATCATCCGAACCAGTTACTTTATATCCTTTACTGTGAAGAGCAATGGCTAAATTATGCATGGCAGCGCCACCAATAGCTATAAAATGAATATGCATCATAAATCTGTTTGAAAGCCTCCTAAATAGAGCCTTATAAATTAACTATATTTGTATACCAACGAAAGTAATAACAATCTGATCGATATTAAATATTATATGAATAAAAATAAACCAACAATAAAAAAAGCATTATCATACTCGCCTATTTTATTGGCTGCTATTATTTTCGGACTAACACAGCTATTCAAAAACAAACCTACATTTACTGAAACCATATATTCGCAAAGTATATACCCAATTACTGCTAAGCTATTATCCGTATTATCCTTTCATATTCCATTCTCGTTAAGCGATACCTTATATATAGCAATCATACTATCCATCTTGGTTCTCATCATCTTGGTTTGTATCAAGCGTATTAAATTCTCTTATTTTGCAAAACGTATTACCCAAATCATTAGCCTTACTTATAGTCTATTTTATATTTTATGGGGCTTTAACTACTACAGAGTACCTTTAGATAAAAGAATAGAAATAGAAAACAGACCTGCCAACACTGAAGAATTTATCGAAGTATTTCAGGAGGTAATTAAACACACAAACAATAGTTATACAGAATTTGATAGTTTAAACCAAGAATCACTCAATTTAGATATTGAGAAATCCTATGAGCGATTATCCGATTATCTTGGTATAAGCTATTCTTTAAACCAAAGACGCATTAAAAACATCACCTTCAGTAATTTCTTTGCTAAAGCAACAATATTAGGCTACTACGGTCCATTCTTTAGTGAAGTACACATTAATAAGCATCTCTCAACTTGGGATATTCCCATTGTTATTGCGCATGAAAAAGCACATCAGTTTGGTATAACTAGCGAAGCTGAAGCCAACTTCTATGGTTGTATGGCCACTTTAAATTGTGATAATAAGTATGCAAATTATAGCGCTTGGTTGTTTATATTAGATTATTTTCTTTACGAAGCACGAAACCTTAAGGATAAAAACACGTTAACAAAAAATATAGATAAGAGTGTAAAGGAAGATTTAATAAGCCAACACAAGCATTGGATGCAATGGCGCCATGCAAAAATTGATAAAATAACCTCCACGGTTAACGACGCTTATCTAAAGAGCAACAATGTAGAAAAAGGTATTGACGACTATAATCATATAGTTCAGTTAATTGTAAACTTATACTACTCAAATAAAGGAACAAAACATTTTTTTGAATATTAAGAGCATATGGTAAAACTCATTGTTTCAGATATGGATGGGACATTGTTAGATGACAATAAAAATTTGCCATCTAATTTTGAGGAAGTCTACAAGCAATTGCAAAACAGAAATATAAATTTTGTAATTGCCAGTGGTAGACCATCCTATTCATTGAGATATGAATTTGTAAACCTAAAGCATAATATCATTTTCATTGCAGACAATGGTGCCTACCTAGGTACAAAACCCACAGCATCCATTCTTGGCTCTATAGACTTTAAAGAAATAGAGTGTATTATTGAAGAGGTCAGAAAACAGCCTGAGCTAAACCTAATTATCTGTACCGACACCATCGCATATATAGAAAATAAAGATTGGGATTTCTTTACAACTGCTTATCAGTATTATAAGAATTTGGCCATGGCCGATAGTCTTGATTTTGTAGCCGATTCAATATTAAAAATAGCCATACATAACAGCAATAAATGGGGAAACGAATTGCCTGATACATTCAAACCTTTAGAGGATAAACTTAACTTTTCTTTATCAGGAGATCATTGGCTTGATATTATGCCCAAAGGAATTAACAAGGGCGCAGCCTTGCAAAAGCTACAGAGTACATTAAACGTTACCAAAGATGAAACCATGGTATTTGGTGATTTTTTAAATGATTTAGAGATGATGCAAGAGGCAAAATATAGTTATGCCATGAAAAATGCACACCCTAAAATCATTGAAACTGCAAACTTTTTAGCGCCTAAAAACACTGAATCCGGTGTTACTCAAACCATTATTGATCAGGTATTAAACAAATAATAATCATTCAACTATAAGGTTATGCTAAAATAATTATTATCTTTGCGCTCGCAAAACAGAGATTTTGCAACATTTGTTTTACAAATAATAAAAAAAAGAAAGCATGCCAGTAAAGATTAGATTAGCTAGACATGGTCGTAAAAGAAACGCGTTCTACCACATTGTGGTAGCAGATGTTAGAGCTCCACGTGATGGTAAGTACATCGAGCGTATTGGGTCATATAACCCAAACACAAATCCAGCAACTATCGAATTAAACTTCGATAAAGCTTTAGCTTGGTTAGGTAAAGGTGCACAACCTACTGACACAGCAAGAGCTCTTTTATCATACAAAGGTGTTATGATGAAAAAACACTTATTAGAAGGTGTTAAAAAAGGTGCTTTTGATGAGGCTGAAGCTGAGAAGAGATTCCAAGCTTGGGCTGAAGGAAAAACAGCTAAAATACAAGCTAAAATTGATGGTTTAGCAGGTAAAGAAGCTGATGCACTTAAAGCACAGTTAGAGCGTGAAACTAAAGTAAACTCTGACAGAGCTGAAGCTATCGCTAAAAGAAAATCTGATTTAGCTGCTGAAGCAGAGGCTGCAAATGCAGAAGCTGCAGAAGAAACTACTGAGGAGGCTCCTGAAGCACCAGCTGCTGAGTAATTCAGCGCCTTAAGTAAAATTGACAATTCAATTTCTTAAATAAAGACCCTTATCATTTTTGATAAGGGTTTTTTATTGAAAAATATTCCTATTATTCTTAGATTAAAAAAGTGATTGTATCTTTATCGCTCTTAAAATTCTAAAGCATGAGCATCGAACAGATCAAAGCCAATTTTTCAGAAGCACAAAATGTATTAACCAACTTTATTAATAATCCTGATAATTGGGATAATATGAAAAAGGCGGGAGATATAATGGTGGATTCATTGCAAGAAGGAGGTAAAATAATTTCTTGTGGCAATGGTGGCTCAATGAGTGATGCAATGCACTTTGCTGAAGAACTATCTGGTAGATTTAGAGATGAAAGAGAGGGCCTCGCAGGCATTTCTATTTCCGACCCAACCCACATCACTTGCGTGGGTAACGATTATGGTTTCGATTATATATTTTCACGTTACGTTCAAGCTGTAGGATGGCCTGGCGATGTACTTTTAGCAATCAGCACAAGCGGTAATTCTGCAAATATAATTAAAGCTGCAGAAGAGGCTAAACGCAAGGGCATTAAGGTTATTGCTCTAACGGGTAAAGAAGGTGGTAAACTTAAAGAAATTTGCGATGTGGAACTTCGCATACCACACGAAGGTTATTCTGATAGAATACAAGAAATTCATATTCAAATCATTCATTCCCTAATTCATTATATCGAATTAGAATATTTTAAATAAATCTTATGCTTGTAGAGTAAGTACAATAGGCTAATAATAAAGCATTTGTTTTACTCAATTATTAAGGTTAATTTGTAACTCCTTTATTAACCTAGTTCTTTATACATGCCTTCATTATTTCGCATACTATTAATGAGTAGTCTGTTTATTACTACTCTTAACTCTTGCTTAAAGCAAGATTATAGCGAAATATCTCAAGAATACATTTGGAAACCAATAATTTCAGTTCCATTTTTTACACAAGAAGTTAGTGATACTAATTACATTGGAGACAATAGTTTTATTTTCGATTATGTGAACCTTGGCGAAGTTATCATTGGTGACACCTTAGAGTTTGATTATAGCACTATATTTAATGATGTCGGGTTAGAACAGATCATGTTCCGATTCTTTATACGCAATGGCTACCCAGCAGAACTAAATATACAAGCACATTATCTAGATAACGAATACAATACCATAAAAACACTCTTTTCCGATACTTTAAAAGTAGATAACGCTAACGTTGATTCAGAGGGTGATATTATTGACTTAGTTAATTTTACCCACGATGAATATGTGAATCAAGATGATCTGATAGCAATTGAAAGTGCCAAACATATTTCTGTATCCATCTTATTACTTAATGTTAATAACTCCGAAGAAGTTATCGCCAAGTTAGAAGAATACGAAATTGAGCTTAATATGGGCGTACGTGCTTACATTGTAAATCCACTCCATGAGTAAGAAGGCATACATATCATTTTTGCTCCTGTTTTGTGCAAGTATACAAATTAATGCACAACAAAACACTACCATGTTTTTTATGCAAGATATGCCTCAGGTTAATATTGTAAATCCAGCAGTAGCTATTAAATGTAATTGGTATGTGGGTTTACCACTACTAGGCTCAACACACGTCAATCAGTTTTCAAGCGGATTTGCAACTACAGATATTTTACAGCCGGGCGATGGAAACGAATTGTTTATAATGCCTGATGAGGCAATATCAAAGATGAATAACCTAGAAGTACTAGCCGCTGAACTCCATGTTAACCTACTGAGTTTTGGATACAAATACAAACAGCATTATTTTACTTTTACTGTTAACGAGAAAATGAACACCTATAACATCTATCCTAAAAATCTATTGCTACTAGCAAAAGATGGTAACAGTCAGTTTGAAGGGAAGAATGTTGAAATGGATGGTTTACGTATCAATGGAAATCATTATCGTGAATACGCACTGGGTTGGGCTAAAAAAGTAAATAAAGACTTCGACTTTGGTATTCGAGGTAAGCTTCTGTTCGGAAAATCAAATGCATATATGAAGCCTGCTACCACAAATATTTATACCCAAGCAAATACCTTTGCATTGGATTTTACCAACTCTGCCACTGGAAATATATCCGCCCCAATTACCATCACAGAAGATGATGATGGAAAAGTGAAAGATATAAACTTGGATGATAATATTGATTGGATGAATTATGCCTTAAACAGAGAAAATATTGGAGTCGGGATAGATTTAGGCTTTGTCTATAAAATTGATGAGCTAACCACTATATCAGGAAGCTTGCTTGATATAGGATTCATAAATTGGAAAACTAATCCTTACAACTTAGTATCGAACGGGAATATCGCATTAGATGGTATAGGTGATGATTTTAATGACCAAGATAATAACGAGGCCCTTGATTCAATTGCAGAATTTTTTAAACCGGAAGTACTTCAGAATGGCTACAAATCAAAATTAACCCCAATACTATATCTAGGCGTAAGTCGAGAAATAAATAAAAAAATAAATGTGGGTGTTCTATACCATACTGAAATATATATAAATAGACTTCATTCAAGCCTAACATTCTCAGCAAATGCTAAGCTTTTAAGAAACCTATCCACAAGTGCATCCTATAGCTTACAGAATAATACATATAACAATTTGGGCTTAGGCATTGGGTGGCAGTTGGGCTTATTTCATCTTCATGCTATTAGTGATAATGTACCCGCTTTTTTTGCATTAGATGCTGCCCGCAATATAAATCTCAGATTCGGTATCAGTTTTATAGGCTGTCCTCGTAACGCAAAATCGAAAAATGGAGCATATAGCTGTCCCGGAGATCCATATAATGCCATACATTACTCCTCTCCTAGAAAGAAAAATCGGAAACATAAGTAGTTAATTACGCATTATTTTGCAAAAGGTAATTGATAATTCATAATTCGTCAGTATTTTTGTGGCTCAATACAATTTACATGATTAAGAATTCGAATATTGTAATAGCCATAGATGGTTATTCTTCATGCGGTAAAAGCACCGTTGCAAAAGACTTAGCAAAATTACTCAACATTGTTTTTATCGATTCTGGTGCTATGTATCGTTGTGTTACTTTACATGCCTTACGCAATGATATTATTACTCCTTCAGGAATAAATGAAGATCTATTAAAGCTTTCGCTAAAGGATATCAACATCACTTTTAAGTTTGATGCACAATCTAAGAAAAATGAAACATTCTTAAATGGGCAATCGGTAGAATCTAAGATACGAGGATTAGAGGTTAGTAACAATGTAAGTGCCATTAGTGCCATCGGCTTTGTTCGCAAAAAATTGGTTGATTTACAACAAGAAATGGGAAAAACACAAAGCATTGTGATGGATGGTAGAGACATAGGAACTGTAGTCTTTCCTTATGCCGACCTTAAAATATTCATGACTGCCGATCCTAATATCAGAGCTCAGCGTAGATTTAAAGAATACCAACTTAAAGGAGAAGACATTACCATTGAACAAGTTTTGGATAATGTAAAACAGCGAGATTACATTGACGAGAATAGAGATGAAAGTCCTTTGCGCAAAGCTGATGATGCAATAGTTATCGACAATAGTAATCTTAGCAAAGACGAGCAATTACAATTCATTGTTGATGAACTAAAAACTCGAGAATTAATATAAAAATTACATCAAATAATAGTCACTAGAGATTTGAAATTACCATCTTTGAAAATAGAAATTGATCCTGCTTCAGGATTCTGCTTTGGCGTAGTTAAAGCGGTTGAAGCTGCTGAGCTATCGCTAAAAGAGAATGAACTTTTGAATTGCTTGGGCGATATTGTTCATAACCAAAAGGAAGTAGATCGATTGGATAAGATGGGTATGACATCCATTTCGACAGATGACTTAAAACTCAATACAGGAAAAACTGTATTAATAAGGGCCCACGGCGAACCGCCTTTAACCTATAAAATCGCGAAAGAGAACAATCATAAAGTGATTGATGCCACTTGTCCTGTTGTGTTAAAATTGCAACAGCGCGTAAAAAAATCATATGAAACGTTAAGTGCTTTAAACGGACAAGTACTTATTTATGGAAAAAAGAATCACGCTGAGGTAATTGGATTACTTGGGCAAACAGATAATAATGCAATCGTATTAGAATCGATTGAGGATATAAATTCAGTAGACTTATCAAAGCCTACACATTTATATGCACAAACCACAAAAAGTGTCGATGGATTTCAGGATATCGCCACCTATCTTGAAAAAAATATTAATGAAGGAATCGAGTTTAAGTCTTTTGATACCATTTGCAGACAAGTATCAAACAGACTAAAAAAGATTGATGCCTTTGCTAAAAAGCACGAATTGATCATTTTTGTGGGAGGAGCTAAGAGTAGTAATGCACAAATGCTATTTAAACAGTGTTTACAGAGTAATACAAAATCTTACTTTGTGAACGATGCCTCTGGCATAAAGCATAAGTGGTTTACGCCCTTACCAAATTCGGTTGGAATATGCGGCGCAACCTCAACACCTCCATGGTTAATGGAAGAGGTTGCTGAGGAAATAAAAAAAATAACAGACAACTAAAAGAAAATGGCACAGATTAAAAAAATTGGGGTATTAACCTCAGGTGGCGATGCTCCTGGGATGAATGCAGCAGTGCGTGCAGTAGTGCGTGCAGCAATTTACAACAACCTTAAAGTAGTAGGAATTAAGCAAGGATATCATGGGATGATACTTGATCGCATGGAGCCAATGACTTCTAAGTCGGTGAGTAATATCATTCACCAAGGAGGTACTATTCTTAAATCAGCGCGAAGCGAAGGTTTCCGCACTCCTGATGGTCGTAAAAAGGCCTATGAGAATTTAAAGAAACGAGGTATCGATGCATTAGTAGTTATTGGTGGTGATGGTACTTTTACAGGAGCTCGCATTTTCGGACAGGAATATAATATTCCAATCGTTGGCGTTCCGGGAACTATTGATAACGATTTATATGGTACTGATTATACCATTGGATATGATACTGCCTTAAATACAGTTGTTGAAGCTGTTGATAAAGTAAGAGATACCGCAAGTGCACACAGTCGTTTATTCTTTATTGAGGTAATGGGTCGTGATGCTGGATTTTTAGCACTTCGTAGTGGTATTGCATCTGGAGCTGAAGCTATTTTAGTACCAGAAATTGATACAGATTTTAAACAACTTTACAACTTCCTTGAAAAAGGTTTTAATAAAGATAAAAGCTCAAGCATTGTATTGGTTGCCGAAGGTGAGAAATTCAATGGTGGTGCAATTGCTGTAGCTGAGCGAGTTTCAAAAGAATATCCTGATTATGATACACGTGTAACTATTTTAGGACATATTCAGCGTGGCGGTACTCCTTCAGCTTTTGATAGAGTTACAGCAAGTCGTTTAGGCGTTTCTGCTGTAGAAGCTTTATTAGATGACCAAAAAAGTATTATGGTTGGTGTAATGAATAAAGAGGTAACACACGTTCCTTTTAATCAGGCATTAAAAAATAAGAAATCATTAAATCCTGCATTACTTGAGCTTACTCAAGTTTTATCGATTTAATCAGATAAAATCAATATCAATACTTACGTTGATATTTAACAATACAAAAAGAGAGCTTCAAAATTGAAGCTCTCTTTTTGTATATATAACTAATGTAATATTATTTCTCTAAGGCAATATTTAATACATCTTTGATATAGCTCACATAGTGAAATTCTAATCCTGAAATATAAACCTCTTTTATCTCAGCAACATCTTTCATATTATCCTTCGATAAGATGATTTCTTTGATGCCTGCGCGTTTTGCAGCTAGTATCTTTTCCTTAATTCCTCCAACCGGAAGCACTTTACCACGCAAAGTAATTTCACCAGTCATGGCAATCTTCTTCTTTACTTTTCTACCTGTAAAACATGATGTTAATGCCGTAGCCATAGTTACACCAGCTGATGGTCCATCTTTAGGAATTGCACCTTCTGGTACATGAACATGAATATTTTTTTCATCGAACAATTTGGTATCAATACCAATTTCATCCGCATTCGATTTTAAATATTCAAGAGCCAAAACAGCCGACTCTTTCATTACATCACCAAGGTTACCCGTAAGCGTTAATTTACCATTACCCTTACTCACACTTGATTCTACAAAAAGAATCTCACCACCAACGGCAGTCCAAGCCAGACCTGTTACTACGCCAACTCTAAATTCATCTTGCCAACGCTCTTTCGAAATTTTCTCAACGCCCAAGTTTTCTTTAACGTCGTCAATCGAAATTGCTTTTTTAAACTCTACCTCAGTAGCAATTTTTAAAGCGTATTTACGAGCTAGCTTGGCCAATGTTTTGTTTAAGGCACGCACACCTGACTCACGTGTATAACTCTCTATAATGAAAGTCATCACTGTTTTTGATATAGATAACTTACTTTTAGGAATACCGTGATTCTCTAATTGCTTAGGCCATAAATGACGCTTGGCAATTTCATTCTTCTCTTCCAAAATATATCCACTCACATCAATTAGCTCCATACGATCTAAAAGCGGTTGTGATATAGAATTTAAAGTATTAGCTGTGGCAATGAAAATTACTTTTGATAAATCAAATCCTACTTCTAGGAAGTTATCATGGAAGTTTTCATTTTGCTCAGGATCTAATACCTCTAATAATGCAGCAGATGGATCGCCATGAGCACTAGCTCCGATCTTATCTATCTCATCTAAAATAAAAACAGGGTTTGCGCTTCCTGCCTTTTTAATATTTTGGATGATACGCCCTGGCATAGCGCCAATATATGTTTTTCTATGTCCGCGAATCTCTGCCTCATCATGCACGCCACCAAGTGATACTCGTGCATATTTACGCCCTAAAGCATCAGCTACCGATTTCCCAAGTGAAGTTTTACCAACTCCTGGAGGTCCGTGTAAACAGATTATAGGCGACTTTAAGTCTCCTTTTAATTTTAGTACAGCTAAATGCTCAAGTATGCGCTCTTTAACCCCATCAAGGCCAAAATGATCACGATCCAACACTTTCTCTGCTTCTTTCATATCGAATTTATCCTCGGTATGTTCATTCCAAGGAAGTTCTAATAAAATTTGCAGGTAGTTATATTGAACCGAATATTCTCCTGTGGCAGGATTTAAACGCTCTAATTTATCTAATTCTTTAACAAAAACTTCAGCAACTTCTTTACCCCACTTCTTTTTCTCAGCTTTGGTTTTTAAGTCACGAACCTCTTGCTCAATCGGGCTTGAACCAAGCTCATCTTGAATGGTTTTCATTTGCTGATTCAGCAAATATTCGCGCTGTTGCTGATCTATATCTAAACGAGCTTTATTCTGAATATCATTCTTCAATTCTAAAAGCTGTACTTCGCGAGCCAAATGCTCCATCAACTTAGTACCTCTTTCTCTTAACTCGTCAATTTTTAATAATACCTGCTTTTCTTTAACAGAGATATCTGTGTTTGAGCAAATAAAATTAATTAAGAAGGAGCTATTCTCGATATTCTTAACAGCAAACGAAGCTTCTGTAGGAATATTATTTGAATACTTTATTATGCGCAACGATAAGTCTTTAAGAGAACTTACCAATGCCTCAAAATTACGATTCTCATCATTCTCAGGCTTGATATCCTCCAGTCGACTGACTTTAGCTTTATAGTAAGGATCTTCTTGTGTTAACTCACCTATTTCAAAACGAGCCTTTCCTTGAATGATTGCTGATGTAGAACCATCAGGCATTTCAAGTACTTTAATTACTTTAGCAGCCGTTCCAACTGTATATAAATCGTCTAATTTAGGTTCTTCAACAGAACCATCCTTTTGAGCTATTGCCCCAAAGAAATCGCCATTTTTATGAACTTCTTTTATTAGTTTAAGTGACTTATCGCGACCTAAAGAGATAGGTACAATAACACCTGGGTATAATACTGTATTGCGTAAAGGTAATATCGCTAGTTCTTCGGGTAAATCAAAATCCTGTTCAGCCTCATCAGTCTCATCAGATACAATGGGAATAAATTCTGCCTCAGATTCATACATATCGTTTAACCCATAATTATCGAATGATATCTCAATCTTACTCATAATAATTTTTCTAAATTGAACAGTGCCAAACTGTCACCAATAGGCACAATATAAACACCACAGCAGTATATGTCAATTGGTATGCCAAAAATAAGAACTACACTTTATGTCATATTAAAACAAAAAAAGCTGACTATTAAGTCAGCTTTTAAAGTTATATCGTATAGATTCTTTATTATAAAAGAGCATCTAATTTTGTTGCTAACGAAGTTTTAGGAACTGCTCCTACTTGCTTGTCAACTACCTCACCATTCTTAAAGAAAAGAATTGTAGGAATGTTTCTAATTCCGAATTTAACTGATGTTTCTGGATTAGCGTCAACATCCATTTTGGTAATTACTGCCTTATCGCCGTAATCTTCTGCTAATTCTTTAACTACAGGAGCTACCATGCGACAAGGTCCACACCATTCTGCCCAAAAATCAACCAATACTGGTTTGTCTGATTTTAATACAAGCTCCTCAAAATTTGCATCTGTTACTTCAACTGTCATAACGTTATATTATAAAATTTATACTTTGTGTTCTATCTGAGTTAACGCAAAAATAATAAATATGTTTTTGCCTCACTAATTTAACAACATGATTTAACTTACTGTCAAGATTTATACCATTTTTTGAATGCTGACCAAATGACATAATTTACCCTAACTTAAGGTAAATGAAATATTCGGTTTTCCTTCTAAGTAATCGATAAATTCATCACTTAGCTTAATCTTAGATGAGCGAGATAAAAACTTCACTTGGTTATTATCTTCAGTGTCATAAATTGAAAAACGCAGCGTAGCATTACCCGTATTTTCTTCGGTAATGGCAGCAAGCTCTGTAACCAATTCTTGATTCACCGCATCCAATGGAATATTTATATTAATCCCTTTTACACGTTCGTCTCGCAAGCCATCTAAAAGTTGAATACTAGTAACCTTTACCTCAAGGTTATCAGGATTATTCCATCGCTCTTGCACAACACCCTTGACCATAATATAATAGCCCTCAACAATGTATTGAGAGAAGTTTGGATAATCACGACCAAAGAAAGCAAACTCATGCGAACCGGTATAATCTTCAACCGTCATAAAGCCAAACGGGTTGCCATTTTTTTGACTGACACCATGACGTGCTCCTACAACCATTCCCCCAATTGTGACATCTCTACCTTTTAATTTGGCCAAATCATCCAACTGGTTTGCTTTGGTATTACAAAAGTGGTTAATCTCTAATTTATAAACATCAAGCGGATGCGCTGATAGGTAAATTCCGATTAACTCTTTCTCTCTATTTAATTTTTCTAGAATTGAGAACTCTTCACAAACAGGCACTTCAGGCGTTTTAATATCCGCACCAGCGCCTACTGCGCCAAATAAAGAATTGGCTTGCTGAATTTTATCTTGTTGAAATAAGTTACCATAGCGGGCAATATTCTCAATAAACGAAGTCTCTTCACCCGGCAAACTTGAGAAATATTGGGCACGATGAATTCCTTCGAAACCATCAAAACCACCTGCTGCTGCTAAAGCTTCTAAGTTCTTTTTATTTACAGTTTGTAGGTTTACACGTTCTACAAAATCAAATATACTTTTAAAAGGTCCGTTGGCATCGCGTTCGCGGATAATTTCTTCCACGGCACCTGCCCCAACACCTTTAACACCTGCCATACCAAAACGAATAGCGCCCGTTTTATTTACGGTAAACTTACGGTAACTCTCATTAACATCGGGACCAAGCACATCCATACCCATGCGCTTACACTCCTCCATAAAGGTGGTAATCTTAGTAATATCACTAAGGTTACGGCTCAGTACACCCGCCATAAATTCTGCAGGGTAATGTGCTTTTAAGTATCCGGTTTGATATGCAATGTAGGCATAACAAACCGAGTGAGATTTGTTAAAGGCGTAAGAAGCAAAAGCCTCCCAATCGCCCCAAATCTTATCGATCAATTTCTTGGCATCTGGATTGGTAGTTTTACCATCCTTACAAGCATCCATAAACTCATCACTACCCAAACATCCATCGATAAACTTCTCTTTAAGTTTATCCATCATGGCAATGATTTTTTTACCCATCGCTTTACGCAATGAATCAGAATCACCACGTGTAAATCCACCCAGTGCTCTCGACTGAAGCATCACCTGCTCTTGATACACGGTAATTCCGTAAGTATCTTTTAAGTAAGGCTCCATCATTGGATGATCGTAAATGATGGGCTCACGACCATGCTTACGCTCAATAAAAGATGGGATATATTCCATCGGACCCGGGCGATACAGGGCATTCATGGCTACCAAATCTTCAAATCGATTGGGCTGAAGTGCACGAAGGTGCTTTTTCATACCCGGTGACTCAAACTGGAAAATGGCAGTGGTTTCGCCATTACCAAAGAGCTTAAAGGTAGTTTCGTCATCATCAGGCAAGTTATTAACATCAACATCAATTCCCTTTGATAACTTAATATTATCGAGTACTTCTTTAATGATTGAAAGCGTTTTCAAACCTAAGAAGTCCATTTTTAGCAGACCAATATCCTCAACAAAACGTCCATCATACTGCGTGGTTAACAATTCCTCGCCCTTGGTTGGCATAACCGGAATATGCTCACTCAATGGATTTTTACCAATTAAGATACCACAGGCGTGTACCCCTGTTTGACGTACTGCTCCTTCTAGCTGTTCGGCAAATTTTAGAGTTCGAGAAATCAGTTGGTTGGGCGAGTGTTTCTCTTGCTCTAAATCGGGCGATTGCTCGTAAGCCTTTTTAAAATTCATTTTAGGTGCCTCAGGAACCATCTTTGCCAGGCGGTTAGCTTCTGATAAATCGAGATTCAATACACGAGCCACATCTTTTATCGAACTCTTGGTGGCCATTGTACCAAAAGTACAAATGTGTGCCACCTTATCTTGTCCGTATTTATCGGTTACATAATCCAATACTTTCTGGCGACCATCGTCATCAAAATCGATATCGACATCGGGCATGGATACACGATCGGGATTTAGGAAACGCTCAAATAGCAAATCGAACTTAATAGGATCCACATCGGTAATGGAAATGCAGTAAGCTACCGCTGCTCCGGCGGCCGATCCACGACCTGGCCCAACAAGTACCCCATTATCCTTAGCCCAGTTAATAAAATCTTGAGTAATCAAGAAATATCCTGGGAAACCCATGGTTTTTATGGTGTTGAGTTCAAACTCAATACGTTCTAATTTATCGCTTGTTAGCTCATCGCCAGGATAGCGCTTTTTTGCCCCAATATGAGTTAAGTGTGCTAAATAATCAGCCTCAAGCTTAATCTGTAATACCTTTTCATATCCGCCCAAGCGCTTGTAGGCAGCTTCTTCAAACTCCTCAATTAATGCAGCCTCATCAAATTTTTCTTTATAGCTTTCAAATGTTCCAAATTCCTCAGGAATATTAAATGGCGGCATAATAGGATCGCTATTTAATTCAAAAGCTTCAACCTTGTTGGCAATCTCTATAGTATTATGTAATACCTCGGGCATATCAGCAAATAACTTACTCATTTCCTCACAGGTTTTAAACCACTCTTGTTTTGAGTAGCGCATTCGCGTAGGGTCATTATAATCACGCCCTGTACTTAAGCAGACCAACATATCATGTGCTTCGGCATTTTCTTCGTTGGTAAAATGAGAATCGTTGGTGGCAATTAACTTTACACCAAGCTCTTTCCCTAATTTAACAAGTACTCGGTTTACTTTAGCTTGATTTTCCCATGTATCTCTTCTGAGGATGGGGTCGTTATTTATATGGCGCATCAGCTCTAAGTAATAATCATCGCCAAAAACACCTTTAAACCAAAGTATGGTTTCTTTGGCTTTGTCGATGTTACCTTGCATAATGTGCTGTGCAACTTCGCCACCCAAACAAGCACTACTTACAATGACACCCTCGCTGTATTCCTTTAATAACTCTTTGTCGATACGTGGTTTGTAATAGAAACCTGCCACATTAGATATTGAGGTTAACTTCATAAGGTTTTGATACCCCTTATAATTTTTAGCCAATAAAATAATATGATGTCCCGATGAATCGGTTTTATCATCCTTACGGAGATGGCCACGTTTTGCAACATAAGCCTCGATACCAATAATTGGTTTTATGCCAGCTTTGGTACAGGACACATGAAATTCTTTTACCCCAAACATGCCTCCATGATCAGTAATGGCGACTGCTGGCTGACCATCGGCAGCAGCCTTATTGGCAATATCAGCGGTTTTATTGGCGCCATCTAAAATGGAATATTGGGTATGCACATGCAAATGCACAAAGGGAACGGTTTCGGCGTTAGCTGCAGCATTACGAATACGCAGCTCTTCTTCCTCAAGCGAAATATCTTCAAATACATCTACCTTAAAGGATTCGTATTTAATGCCAACTAGTTGTATCGTACTAGGGTTTACCCTGCGAAAAGTCTCTAACTCCGCCTCGGTCATTTGCAGCAGCTGTGCCGATAGAGCTCCAACTCTTACCAACTCCAAAAAACAACGCGTGGTGGCTTCTACATCGGCCGCGGCATTGTGCGCTTCCTCAAAAGGAACAGTAAATAGCTTAATGTGTAACTCTGTAAGCGTTGGGTTTTTAAGCTGCCCATTGCGCTTTAGGTTACAAAACTCCTTACTGCTGGTCATGGTATCCAGACTTGGTGCATTTACCAATGCCTGCTCGTCCATTTCTGAACGCACCAACTCACATCCTACAATATTGTTATCGAAGGTAACATTGTGCCCAATTATGAACTTACTTTTGGCCACATCGGCCATAAAATCTTCGAGGGCCTCCTTTAGAGGGATACCCTTTTCGTGGGCTATCTCGGTCGTGATGCCGTGTACCGCCACAACATCATCGGGAATGGTATAGCCATCGGGCGTGATTACATGGTTTTTAGCAAACAGAAATTTACCATCAATATCGTGGCATTGCCATGCCAACTGAACCATCCTTGGCCAATTGTCGGTATCGGTAATGGGGGCTTTCCAGTTCTTTGGTAGTCCCGTGGTTTCGGTATCGAATACTAAAAACATGCTGTTGAGTTGTTAGTGCGAAGCCTGAAGACAGTGGTGTCTTTGCAGCTCCGTAAATGAAATATTATTGGACTCGCAAAGGTAATTTTTATTAATGATTATGCATTAGGATTATGTTTGGGATAGGGGATATTTTGATGGAATTTTATTTGGGTTAAAATATAAATATGATAGCAGAAACTGTCTTCCTATATAACTAATTATTTCTCATACGTATACTACGAGTACCTGTTTTAACAGGAATTCTATCGACCTTCTCCGTAGATTCACAATATTTTACAAAGTCTTTATTCGTCTTATCAAAATCTATAATAGATCGGTCATACATATCTTCACATTGTAGGATAGGGTGAGATTGAGGATAAGTTTTAAGCTTAATAAATTTATGTACTGAAGGATCTGTTTTTGAATAATCATCAATAATACGTGCTATATTAATAGCTGTTGTTTTATAACCCGCATGCCCATTATAATAATACTGTCTTATACCTGACACATTTTCATTATTAAATATTTCGCTTAGAATTAAACGATCAGAAACCCCACATGAATGACCAAGTATATTAACCATTAATGGACTTAATCTCCTATCTAAAAACTGATTTAACTTATACTCATTATCAGTTAAATGATAATTGTACCTTTTTATATTGAGTAGTAGTTCTGTGTCATTCTTGTCTAATAACTCTTTAGATTCTTGTTCACTTGCTGCATAACCAAATATGATCGGATTATCAGGATTCTCTAACTCTCCATGAATGTTAATAAGTTCGATATGCTCGCAATTATTTAAATACATAGATACAGTATTGGTGTAGTTAAAATTTAACACAAGAGTACCTTTACTTTTATTATCGTAATTATTGAATAATTGTTGGTAACCATCAATTAATTTGATTTCCTTTTGCTGCTCCAATAAATAGGCTTGAAGGTATTTTTGAACAACCTCAAAATCCTTATTTAAATCTTTTGATGTACTATAACTAAAGGCACGTCCAAAATCCTTTTCATTTTGTTCTCTATTATTATATTGATTGAGCATCTTATAATATAAATACTCCACGTCGCTCCAATTAGGATGTTCCTTATTTCGGAATAAAATTTCTAAGAATTTATTCTTAAACATGGCATTAATTCTCTCCATAAAACTAATCTTATAACCAGAAGTTCTCTTAAGAACTATAATATCAAGAAAGTCTTTAGGCTTCCCTGTTATCTTCTTTTCCAAATCATCCAAAAAATCACCATAACTCGTTTTTAAACCATGAGCTAAATCAAAGCCATTACCAATAATAAATATGTTGCGCATAGGGTTAATATTTTTGAATAGCAATAATAAGAATTTTTCTCAGCATAATATGACTTAGAAATTTAGATTGATGATATTCAACACCGCTAAAGTTGCAGTGCTTCTTTTAAAATAAGTTCTAATAAACATATTTTACCAAACTTCGTTTTGATAATACAATACCCTTTTATTATACAAACAGCTTCAATTGCCTTTCTATGAATTTTACATTTAGCAACACCAATAGCTTCAAAAGTTTAACCGATGTATTATGCAATAAGGTTGATGATAATAGTTATAGCATAAAGAAGGAGTATGGTAAAGGTACTATTAAGGAGTACAATATTGAAAATGGCTTGATCATTCGTACCATAGAAATATGCATAAAAAACCCCTTACTCGGAAAGTGGAGCTATTCGAAGGAAAGTCTGCGCGAATATTACCTGTTCTTTAACCTATCCGACACCCATGAAGAAGGAAAAACCATAAATGGCGAACTCATTGAAGAAGGAGCCACTGCATTTACTCAAAACAATGATAGAATAAGAGTTTGGCTCCCTAATATATCGTACAAGCTATTGCTGATCACCTTTAATCAAGCATGGTATGATAAGTTAATTAAAACCATAACATTTCCGAATACCATAATTTCTAACCTTAGTTCAGTAAACAATTTATATTTACGCACTTCAATTCATTCTAATTCAAAGATTGTTTTAACACAACTCTTTAACGAAATAGAAACTCAGACCCAATGCAGTTACACCTATCTTGAGATAAAAGCCATTGAGTTGATGTATATATTCTTTTCAGAAGTTTTTCAAACTATTTCTGAAGAGAAACATGAGCACAATGTACACCCAAACGATGTAAAACAATTGAATATATTCATGGGAACCTTAAATGATAATATCGAAGCCTTACCGAATATTAAGGAAGCATCTGAAGAGTTAAATATGAGTGAGAGTAAATTTCAACGTATTTTTAAGAGCATTTTAGGAACCACGTATTATGATTTTGTGTTTAAGTTAAGAATGGATACATCAATGGAGCTATTAATAAATAAAATATCGGTAACAGAAGTAGCCATAAAAACAGGCTATTCCTCTATCGGTAATTTTAGTAATGCTTTTAAACGCTATTTCGGAATGTCACCTAGTGAGATCGTCAATCATTAACAAAAAAAGGACCTGACGACGTTTCTCCAGATCCTTTTATAAACACTACTAACTACTACTTAACTACATTTATATATTGAAATTTTGAGGACATCTTTATTCGTCCTGTGCGATTTATAAACTTATTAACAAATCCTAATACTGCAGACTTCATAAACTCAATAAGTACTCTCTCATATTCTACACTGCAAATATGTGGCACAAATTGTAGTTAGTACTTATTTAAAACTATCAGTGACTTATGAATTACTGTCAAAACCTTCTATTCTTATATTTATTTACCAAAACGGAAGCCTCAATAATAAAAAATAGCGTTGAAAGCGAAACTATCTATTAAAGGTAAAATCAAAATCTCTACCAATTAAGTTGCGCATAGAGTTATGGCGTATAAAACAAAAAAAAAGCTTAACCAAAAATGGAAAAGCTTTCTTCTATAAGTATTATGTATAAACCCTATACAGTAAGCGCAAGCTTATCCATATTTGTTTTTACTCTAATTTGAGTAAATCTACCGGCTTTAATAAGTGGCTCTCCTTTTTCCATTAATTCATGCAGTTCCTCCGTTGGACTAGTCATATGACCTGATATCATATCAAAGTCGATAACCTCAGCATTTTCAGTGTCAGCAAATTGGTTAATTGAGCTTAATTGATCCTCAGAAAATGGAAACTTATGATTTAACACTATTGATTTCTTTGCTCTACTACCCACATTCTTAAAAAGTATTTCACAATAATCTATCGACGCCTTAAAAGCATTTCTACCAGCAACAACACAAACAATATGTAAATGGATATTCATTTCTGGCAGCACCTCTAAAATCTGTTTACCCTCTTCCTCTGAAGCGTATATCCCAAACTGCTCCGATGTTGTTGCTCCAAAATCACATACGTACTTATCGTATTTTTGCTCACTCAATAAACTTTCAAAGAAACGCTCTAGTAAGGCCCTGTCAATGCTTCTTGAGTTTGGGTCAATTAAATTAAAAGTCTGAGTTGGTGCAAACTTTACTTGCCTCATAGAAGTATTGGTCTCATTATCCATATCTATAAATAAAGTCTGATAAAACTCATCCGATAACTTATTAGCTAATAAATATACTAAAGCTGATTTTCCTACACCTCCTTTTGATTGAAGTATAAATGTTACTTGTTTTTTCATTTTAAAAAAAATGTGAGATTAATTTTAGATTACGAACCATTGTATACGCTATCACCTTGTATAAGTTTCAACTATCATTATATTTATTTGTTAAATAGCTTTAAACAAAAGTGGAAAGAGACTAATTAACCATAATGCACTAAATTTGTGTTAAATATCTTTAGTGACATACAGGGGGTAAATCCAATATAGCTTAACATATTTAATCCTGTAAATAAACCAATCTGTACAATTACTAATTTGCCAACTATTATTTACTAAAAACAACTCAATATTCTCACCTCAAGTTGTGTGTTTAAATACTTTAAACTTATCTTTGCAGCGTTTTTCATGAAGGATCATAGGGGTAAACTGCCAAGAGTGGAAAATTTTAAAAACAAAAATTTAATTAGAAAGATGAGTAACGTTACAGTTAACAGAGCAGCAGACAACATTAGACTATTATCTGCAGCAATGGTTGAAAAAGCAAAATCAGGTCACCCAGGGGGTGCAATGGGCGGAGCCGATTTTATCAACATTCTTTATTCTGAGTACCTTAACTATGATCCAAGCGATAGAAATTGGGTAAACAGAGATCGTTTCTTCCTTGATCCAGGTCACATGTCTCCAATGTTATATGCACAATTAGCATTAACAGGAACTTATAGCCTTGAAGAGGTAGCTAATTTCCGTCAGTGGGGAAGTCCTACACCAGGTCACCCTGAGGTTGATTTTGCAAGAGGTGTTGAGAACACTTCTGGTCCACTAGGACAAGGACATACTATGGCTGTTGGTGCTGCTATTGCTGAAAAATTCTTGAAAGAGCGTTTTGGCGAGTGGATGTCTCACGATATTTATACTTTCATTTCTGATGGTGGTATCCAAGAAGAGATTTCACAAGGTGCTGGTCGTATTGCAGGTTTCTTAGGTTTAAATAACCTAGTAATGTTTTACGATTCTAACGATATTCAGTTATCAACAACGACTGAAGAAGTAACTACTGAAGATACTGCTAAAAAATACGAAGCTTGGGGATGGTCAGTAATGACTATTGATGGTAACAATGCCGACGAAATCCGCAAAGCTATGGATGCTGCCAAAGCTGAAACCGAAAAACCATTCCTTATTATTGGTAAAACAATTATGGGTAAAGGTGCTGTTGCTGCTGATGGATCATCATTCGAAAAGATGGTTTCTACACACGGTCAGCCATTATCTGCTGCTGGTGCTTGTTTTGATAGCACAGTGAAAAACCTAGGTGGCGACGCTACCAATCCTTTCGCTATTTTTGATGATGTTGCAGAAATGTACGCATCAGCGCAAGCTAAAAAAGCAGAATATGCTGCTGCTAAAAAAGCAGAGCAAGCAGAATGGGAAAAAGCAAATCCAGCTTTAGCTGCTAAGTTTGCTAAATTCTTCTCTGATGAGGCTCCTGAATTAGATTTTTCTGCTATTGAGCAAAAAGCAGGTGCTGCTACTCGTGCTGCTTCAGCAACTGTATTAGGTGCATTTGCTGAGCAAGTTGAAAACATGATTGTTTCTTCTGCCGATTTAGCAAACTCTGATAAAACAGACGGTTTCCTTAAAAAGACTTCATCATTCAAAAAAGGAGATTTCTCTGGTCAATTCTTACAATCGGGTGTTGCCGAGCTTACTATGGCTTCAATTGCTAATGGTATGGCATTACACGGTGGTGTTATTCCAGTTGTAGGTACATTCTTTGTATTCTCTGACTACATGAAGCCTGCAATCCGTATTGCTGCTTTACAAGAGTTACCAGTAAAATATGTATGGACTCACGATGCATTCCGCGTTGGTGAAGATGGTCCTACACATCAGCCAATTGAGCAAGAAGCTCAAATTCGTTTGATGGAAAAAGTAAAAAATCACAAAGGTGAGAATTCTACTTTAGTATTACGTCCGGCTGATGTTGAAGAAACAACTGTTGCTTGGGAAATGGCATTGAAAAATACCAAAACACCAACAGCTTTAATCTTATCTCGTCAGAACATTAAGAACTTACCAAACAGCAACTACGAAACAGCTTTACAAGCTAAAAAAGGAGCTTATATTGTTGAGAAAGCTGAAAATGCAGATGTTGTGTTAGTAGCTAGCGGTTCTGAGGTTGCTACTTTAGTTGATGGTGCTGCTAAGTTAAGAGCTGAAAAAGGTTTAAACGTACAAGTTGTTTCTGCTATCTCTGAAGGTGTGTTCCGTAACCAAGATAAAGCTTACCAAGCAGAAGTATTACCTGTGGGTGTACCTCGTTTTGGTATGACTGCTGGTTTACCTGTTAACCTTGAAGGTTTGGTAGGTGAGAATGGCGCTGTTTGGGGATTAGACCACTTTGGTTATAGTGCTCCTTACACTGTATTAGATGAGAAATTCGGATTTACTGGCGAAAACGTATTCAACCAAGTGGTTGAGTTGTTAAAGAAGTAATTCTTAATTGAAGATATATTACAAAGCCCGGCTATTTAGCTGGGCTTTGTTGCTTAGATTAGGTGTTGCACACAGACACTAAAAAAACAAGTAATACTTTTGTTAGATGGTATAGCAAAGCTTGTAATAAACGAATTAAAAACGCTTACTTCTTTAAATTCGAAAGATCTTATATTGAGATGGTAACTATACACAAGCTAAAAAATTAGACAAAGGACATAATTAACCAATATACAGATATACTTCTTCCATGTACAGATTAGTTTTGAAAATAAAGAAATTTCAGATGATTTTTGCTTCATGTTAAACAATTAAAATTTCAAATCATGAACAAAAAAATGCTTTTCTTTCTAGTTAACAGTCCTGTGTGGATGTTGATAATATCATTTGTATATATTTTCGGTTTTCGTAGATATCTTGCTCCTCCCGAAGGCTTTGTCACTACTTTAGGAGATATTACATTATGGTCTTTTTCTCTTTTGGCAGTTTTATTTTCAAGCTTCTATATTTTCTATTCTTATTTGATTCCAAAATACTGGAGAAAAGATAAAAGGAAGAATTTTTTATTACTTGCATCCTTAACTATTTTAATTATTGAACCTGTATCATATTTTGTTATTCATGCCATTCCTGCTTCCATTATATATAAACGCGAAATCTTTACTTATCCATCACAGGTAATTGGAGGATGGTTTACCTGTAGTACTTTAGCTTTCTTAGCAAGTATCTTAGGAGTCTTATGCAAAAATATCTTTGATTCAGTTTCAAGTAAAGAATCAAAGAAAGACTTGGAGCACAAGAACCTTCAGAGTGAACTAAGTACTTTAAAATCGAAGTTAAATCCACACTTGTTATTTAACTCAATCAACAATATCGATTCACTTATATTGACAAATCCTGAACAAGCATCAGCGTTTCTTTCAAAACTTTCAGATTTGTTACGCTATGTTGTATATGAAACCGAAGATGAATTGGTTTCGATAAACAAAGAAATTAGCAACCTGAACAAATACATTGACCTAGAGACTATTCGATTAATAAATCCTGAATGTATAAGTTTTACAAGTCATATATCAAATAATGTATTAATTCCTCCCATGCTTTTCTTTCCATTTGTTGAAAATGGATTTAAACACAGCAACTTAAATAAAGAAGGTCAGAAACTTCAAATAGCAATTTCAGAGGATAGGGGGAAGCTAGTATTCGAGTGTACAAATACAGTAATGGAAAAACCAGATAATAAAGACACTAAGGGTGTGGGCTTAATGATTTCCAGAAAAAGACTAAGATTACTTTTCCCAGGTAAGCACGAATTGAAAATTACGGAAGAGAACAATGAATATTCTATTAAACTTCAAATTAATTTAAATTGATGATTGATTGCATTATAATAGAAGATGAACCATTGGCTATTGAAAAACTAAGAATTTTCATTCAGAAAATACCTGAGTTGAATCTTATTAACACATTCAGTTCAGGTATTAATGCTATAGGTTTTATAAACTCAAATTCTATAGATTTAATATTCTTAGATATTGAAATGAAAGAGTTGAGTGGCATTCAACTACTTGAATCTACTTCAATAAATTCAAAAGTAATAATCACAACAGCCTATGAAAACTATGCTTTAAAAGGTTATGAATTGCAAGTATGCGACTATCTCTTAAAACCAATAACATTTAATCGATTTATTAAAGCTTTTAATAAAGTTCAACATGAACTTGAAAAACAGAAAACGACTAAGGTAGGCTCGAAAATATTCATAAAAACGGAATACAGATTAGAGGGAATTAATACGTCTTGTATCTTGTACATTGAGGGAATGGGAGATTATCGTAAAATAGTAACTGAGAATAAAAGCATTATGACTTTACAAAACTTTAAAGAGTTAGCGAAAATTCTTCCTTCTGATAATTTCTGTAGAGTGCATAATTCATTTCTGGTTTCAATTAATAAAATTGAAAAGATTGAACGAAATAGAATCACTATAAAAAACAACATCATTCCAGTTAGTGATTCATATGGTAAATATTTTTACAAAAAGATAAAATCAAAATAAGCCCAGTGTATAAATAATATTACACGGTTTCTATTTTACTTTGCACAATACAATGATTTTATATCAGAGGTTTGCTCCCAATGTTCACCTTAATTAGCATCTAAGTATTTACTTCAAACGAAAAATCCCCTGTATGAATCTATCATACAGGGGATTTTTAATATATTTTATCAGCTTCTAGTGAGCTTGATCTAATTTAATGTCCATCTTTTTTGAACTTGCATTAGCAACCTCAACTTTCGTTAAAGACTCTTCTTTATATGAAATTAAATGCGCTTTTACTTTGTATACACCATCTTTTACATTTGAAAAAGAATAGTTTCCATCAAAGTCAGTATATACTTTCTTTGAAGTACCTTCAAGTTCAACTTCAACTCCTGCAAGAAATTCTCCAGTTTCCTTATCCATTATTGAACCTGAGATAGTATTGGCAGCAACAGGGGCAGCGTCAACATTCTTTTCTCCTTTAAATGATGAAAGAACTAATACAGCTGCGAATAATGTTATTATTAAACTTGATTTCATTTTAGTATTGTTTTGTAGATTATTAACACTACAAACATATAACACTAATGTAAACTGTGTGTTAAAACCAGTTTACAAATAAGTTAAATCGTAAATCAATATCTCAAAAATGAAAAAAAATGAGTTTTACGATTGAAGCAACTACAAGTCTCGACCAGTTTTTATTCGAAGAAACATTAAACGAACTTTTAAAAAATTCCTATTAAAGCACAGAATTGCATCTTGTTATAAGCAATTGTTCTTTACAAAAATGTTTAGTATTTTCAACACAAAGCCTTAACCCATAATGAAATTCTTAATAAGTTTCTTTGAACTATTCTTTCCAAACAATTGCGAATTATGCAGCAACTCACTGTATAAACACGAAAATTACATATGTGGCAAGTGTAATAAGAAGTTACCTCGCACTTATTTTAACATGGTAAAAACAAACCCTGCTGAGCAATCGTTATGGGGTAGAATTGATATTGAACATGTGCATTGCTTCTTATTTTACGCTAAGGAGAATAGTACACAACAAATGTTACATACACTCAAATACAAAGGAGAAAAGGAGCTAGGGAAAGAACTGGCGCATATATTTGCCGATGAATTAGAAGAAACACATTCGTTAAAAGGAATTGATATTTTGATACCCGTTCCCTTACACCCTAAAAAACTTTTTAAACGCGGATACAACCAAAGCGAATGGATTGCAAAGGGAATACAGGAAAAAACCAATTTACCCATTGACAATACCACACTAGTTAAAGCGCATAATACAGAGTCGCAAACACGAAAAAATAGGTTTAGCCGCTACTTATCATCTAAAGAGATGTTCTCTATAAACGATAAACATAAATTAAAAGGCAAACACATACTATTAATAGATGATGTATTAACCACAGGTGCAACAATTGAAGCATGCTATAATGCGCTTGCTAACACTGATGACATAAAGGTTAGTATCCTTACCTTGGCCTATTCTTCTAAATAAATAACTAATTAGATGCAAACAACTTCTCAAACTGATAGTGTAGCATAACAGAAACATTGTGGTTATACTGACCAAATTTATTACCCCAAATTGGATGTGGCTGCCAATCGTACTCGCCCTCATAAGCTTTTCTTATACGGGTTATTGAATAAGCCCATCTCACACTTGCGTATAAACGAGAGTTTATCTGATAATTCACCCCAATGAGAGTGGCCCATTCATGATCTTCAAAAGGGTTTGCGTCAATCTCTCCATATTGATCTTCTTCTTTTGAACGTACTAGAACACCATAACTAACACCGGCATCAAAAGAAAATTTATTTAGATAATAACGGGCAAACAATGGTATTTCAATATAATCAAGTGATGCTTTATAAATTTCTGTTGAAGTGCCTAGAGAAGCAGTGTTTGGATCATTTTTAGCCCCCTTTTGGGTGTAAAGTATTTCGAACTGAGCCAACCAGTGCGTATTTATTTGTCGTGCAGCATACATTCCTAATGCGAAACCAGGCTTATTAAAACCTGCATAATTATCCCCGTCTATCTGACTAAATACGGCACCTCCAAGTATTCCGGCTCTAAAATCTTGTGCGTTTGATTTCGCAAAACTTATACAAACAATTACTAGGACAACACATATAATTTTTTTCATAGATTTGATTTTAACTTATAAATACTTCAAAAGTTCTTCCATCCCTTTTGAGGTAATTTCGGATATATTAGTTACAGATTTATTTACGGTAGGTGAATTAGGATCGATTACAAATATTTTAGCCCCTGGTTTTACTAAATCAACCAATCCAGCTGCAGGATATACATTTAAGGATGTGCCAATAACAACAAATATATCGGCACTTTGAACAATAGGAATGGCATTATCCATTTCTGGTACTGCCTCACCAAACCAGACAATATGCGGTCGAAGTTGACTCCCTTTTTCGCACAAATCTCCTTGTTTCAATTCCCAACCATCCAGTTGTTTTACCAAGCTTTCGTCTTTAGTACTTCTCACTTTCATTAACTCGCCATGCAGGTGCAACACATCCGTACTTCCGGCTCGCTCATGCAAGTCGTCTACATTCTGAGTTACAATCTTCACATCATAATCTGTTTCTAAAGAAGCAATCAGGCGATGACCATTGTTAGGCTCACATTCGAGTAACTGCTTACGGCGCTGATTGTAAAAATCGAGAACCAATTGCTGGTCTCTACTCCAGGCTTCAGGCGTTGCTACATCAGTTATTTCGTATTGCTCCCATAAACCACCCATATCCCTAAAGGTAGCCAAACCACTCTCAGCACTCATTCCTGCACCTGTAAAAAAAACAATTTGCTTCTTCATATATTATTAATTACTCATTTCAAAGATAGTATCCTTTAGCAAAACAAACACTAAACGATAAAATTAACTAGTTACTTAAAAAGGGAATCCTGCTGCAACGTACCATCGTGCGGCATTATGGAGCGTACTTATACCATACCCTACTTCAATGGGACCCAAAATAGACTCGTAACTTACTTTAAGACCACCACCCCATAAAAATACTTTTCCTTCCAACGAACCTGCATCCGAATATAAACTAATATGAGGTTCGTTATAGGAATCGAGCATATTTACTACACCGTGAATATATAAACTAGGCAAAACATTATAGCGAATATCAGAAGACAATATTAAATATTGACTCGTCATTAATTCGCGAGGCATTAAGCCGTAAAAGCTCACATCATTAGTACGTGTTATAGACCTTATACCCCCTACATAAGATAAATCTGAAAACGGTAAGGATGCTGATGACCAACCTGCTGAGCCACCAACAATCCAGTTAAACTTTTTACTCAAAGGCAGATGGCGTTTATATTCAAGAGAAGCTTTTACATAATGATTATAAGGGACATAATATATTTCAGCCACCTCGTGTTTCAGCGAATCGGGTCCTTTATAAACTTCTGCAAAATCGAGAGGCATATCTACATTTACGTTCAGGTAAGATCCTCTATTAGGCATAAACTGTTTGTCCAAAGTATTTTTATTATAACTTAAATTTAACCCCCACCAACGATTCCCTACCTTATCCAAATCAGCAGAAATAATATCCAGTAATCCTTTTCCAAAATGCACTAAGTTTGTTCTATAAAAACCACCTACGCTTAGAATACCACTTGTTCCAGGAGACAAAAACATTCCTGCTCTCGCATCAAAGAAAGTATTAACGAAGTTGCCAATTTCGGTACCATTTTCATAATAAACAGGAACTTTAGTGTTTTCCCATCTTAGTTTTCCGTAGATACCATATTGTTGCTTTACTCCTATGTAATCATAAAAATCAGTGGCTAACCTAGGATATTCCGAAATATCAACCGTAGTTTTAAAGTGAGATCCTTGCAATAATAAATTACGAAAAGAAGCACTTACTGTAGCGCCTGCCTTATGGTTATTATCGTAATGGATTCCAACACTAAGCTTTGACCTGTTTGACTCAGCAGGTTTTAAGGTTAAGGCATATCCCGAATCTAGCGGTGCTATTGAATAATCAACATTATCGATGTATCGAGTTCCAATCAAGCGGTGCAAGCCTTCATTTATTTCTTTTTTAGAGTAGCTTCTATCTTCTTCGAGCCCAAATTTACCATAAACAAACTTCTTGTCTAAGGTTTGTAAACTATCAAGCTTAATTTTAGATATGTATAATTTTTCAACTTTCTTATTTGACTGCACATCTGCACTCGCATCTGTTTCAGGAAACTGATTTAAATAAACTGCTAATTCTTTAAGCTCATCAATCATTCTTCTTGCCCCTTGCTCTCCAAGGTCGATAATCTCCGGACCTGAAGTAAAACTACCGGCAGTATATCCGGTTAAGGATGGGGTAATCAGTATATCTGTTTCAGCCAAGGATCTATCCACCTCTTGACTACTACTAATCATGGCGGCTCCCATCATAATATCAGTAATAGTTCTAAAATCTTCGGCCTTCGGTTTATCTTCGAAACCAACATTTACTGAAATAATGATATCGGCACCTAGATCTTTACAAACACCAACAGGCAAGTTGTCTAATACGCCCCCGTCAACCAAAAGCATCGAATCGATTCGAACCGGAGAAAAAACAGAGGGTATTGCCATACTCGCTCTCATGGCTGTTGACAGACTACCAGAATCAAAAACATGTGGTTTACCCGATATGAGATCTGATGAAACACAGCGAAATGGTATAGGATAATCATCAAAACTATCTAAATGAGCGACACGCCAGGTTAAATGATTCATTTCTTCCGCTATACCTTGCCCGCTTATTAGTCCATCAGGTAGCTTCGGTCCTGTTAATTCAAGTGGAAAGGTAAGTAAGAATCTATTATAATCGTGCTTCTCCACAGGAACTACCATACTAAGTGGTATTTTATCTGAAAGCATCTGATTCCAATCAATAACCCTTACTAAAGAGTCGAGTTCATAAGCGCTATATCCAATTGAATATAAACCACCCATTATACTTCCCATACTGGTTCCTGTGATATAATCAGGTTTAATTCCAACCTCTTCAAGAACCTTAAGAACACCTATATGAGCAATCCCTTTAGCTCCACCTCCACTTAAAACCAAACCCACTTTTGGTTTCGTTGTATAATGTGTGGTATCCTGTGCTCTCGAATAAGTAACAATCAGAAAAATAGCAACAATTAGGCATATCCTTTTTTTCATACTCTAGGTTTTATTTTTTACCAAAATCATTGATCCATACATATCATTTAAAGCAATAAATTGCTCAGGCACTTCTTTTTCAAATAAATCTACGGCTTTCTTCACACCTTCCCAATTATGATTGTAATCATGCACCAAAATCATTCCTCCAGCCACTAGTTTTGGATAAAAATATTTAAATCCATCATAAGTGGATTGGAACAAATCAGCATCAAGATGTACAAAGGCATAAGATTCATCATCTAAGTCAACTGCGGTATCCGGAAAGATTCCTTCTTTAACTATAATATTTTCATTTCCATTAATATAAGTAAGTACTTTCTCTTTACTTGTGTTAGAGAAGTTAACCGTTTGTGGACGAATGGTACCATCACAATCTTCTTTTATAACTTGCTTTGGAAACCCAGAAAAACTATCAAATAGATACAATTTTCTATCAGGAAAAATATTATGCATCAGCTTTGCTGTTTCTCCCTTAAAAACGCCTACTTCTGCTAAAGAACCAATAATATTGTTTTGTTCAATTTGGCGTAGCTGAAACCAAAAAGAATAAAACCTATTCTTATCCTTAAAGCTTCGTTCTAATTTAATTACTTTTTTATTTACAACCTTATTCTTTACATCCTCAAGCCATTGCCACGGCTTAAATAACTTGTAAGTCCAATGACTCCAGAAGTAACTCAATGCCAAAAGCACAACTATATTAAGAATGATAATATTTAGCACTGCTAATAAATTCATATTAATGGTTTTATTGATTTAAATACTATTAATTAAAAGTTAATTCAAGATAATGGGGTATAGCTTAATCATTAAAAGATTATTACTTACTTTTACCACCTAAATAGCAAATAAAACAAGTATATGTTAAATATTCTAATTGTTTACGCAGTAAAAGAGGAAAGAGTTAGCGTAAACATGCCTAATTGTAGTTTCAATTATTGTATTACAGGCGTTGGCAAAGTTTCGGCAGCCATTGCAGTTGAAAAAGCGATAGCTTGCTATAAACCCGATTTAGTTTTAAACATAGGTACCGCTGGTACGCTTCAATATAAGATAGGCTCCGTTCATTTGTGCAAAACATTTGTGGATAGAGATATGGAAAAACTACAAGCTTTTGGCGTTCCTTGCAAAGAAGACTTTAGTGCTGAGCTAGATACGATTGGATTATTTGACAATTGGAAGTTTGATAGTACTTGCAATACTGGTGATGCATTTTTAACCGAAGCAGATGGCACTGGCGATGTTTTTGATATGGAATCGTTTGCTGTTGCAAGAGTCTGTAAATCGCACAAACTACCTTTTATAGGAATTAAATGTGTTACAGATATTATTGGTGAGAACTCAATAAAACATTGGGAAGAAAAATTAGCAGAAGCACAAGCTATACTTCAAAAATATGTTGATGATAATCCGATAGATGTTCCTTCAACATATATTGGTTGCAGAACAGAGCAGATTATTAATAATCTCGATCTTAAAGCTCACCCTGAAGGTGGATGGTTTTGCGAAACCTATAGATCTGATATGCTACTTAAGCAAGAAGGATTACCAACAGCGTTTAATGGAGCCAGAAATGCGCTAACGTCAATCTATTATTTATTAGAAGGAAATCAATTTTCAGGCTTTCATAAAATTAAGTCTCCCGAAGTTTGGTATTTCCATCAGGGGCAGCCTATAATAATCCATACAATTAACTCAAAGGCAAATTATACTGCAGTAGAGGTATCTGATTCCGAAAATGGGGTATTACAATTCACGGTAGAACCCAACCTTTGGTTTGCGGCAACAATAAAAGGGAGTTTCGGATACAGCCTAGTAAGTTGTGCAGTAGCTCCGGGCTTTGATTTTAGCGATTTTGAAATGGCTTCTGAAGATGCTCTTATTAAGATCGCACCTCAACATACATCAATCATTAAACAACTTTGCAAATAGGTTAATAGTTATGCAAACCAAGTGGCATCAATTCATTTTATTCATCATTGTATCGTTTACTGTTATTTCGTGTAACGAGGTAGTTACTACCGAAACACCACTTTTACATGGGATTGTACAGAATCATCAGAATAGAATTATTAAACTTTATAATAATACGATTAAACCTGAATTAATTGATTCTTTTCAAATTGCAATTGATGGAACTTTTAGCATTGAAAAAGGTTTGATAAAAGATCCTGGCTTTTACTTTTTACAAGTAGATTCTGCAAATCATATCAATTTATTTCTAGAACCAAGCGATTATATTGAGCTTCGATTCAATACTGAAGACGTTGCTAAAACTGTAACCAGTATTAATTCGTCACTTCACAACGAATTATGGAGTATCGAATATAATGAAAAACTATTCGCTGAAGATATCGATTTAGTTACCAAAGAACTACACAATCAAGTTGGAAAAATCCAAAATGACTCCATTTTAAAGAGAATCGAGAATAAAAAAGACAGCGTAATAAAAGTTTATCGATCGAAAACGGAGAAAATATTAGATAACTCTAATTCTTTAATCACTAAATATTGGGCACTGCAACAAAAACATGGAAATATATCTTTATACACTTTAGAAGATGATTTATTACTATTTTTTGAAAATGCAGAAGAACTAATCAGCGTTCCGTATTTAAAACCCATTTTCGATAAATACGATAAAGATATTTTGCAAATATATGCACTTAAACAAGCAAAAGAACGTTATAGTGCAGGAGCAAAATATCCAAAAATAAAAGCCCAAACATATTGGGATGACCCATTTGATATTAATGATATAAATGGGAAGCTAATTCACATTGTACTTTGGGATTATAAAAATAGTGCCAGCATTAATAAACTTGAAGAGATTAGAACCTTAATGCGAACCTATGGATACTCTGGCTTAAAAACATTAATGATAGCTTACAACACAGATAAGGAAGCATGGAATAATGAAGTGAAAAAACTC
Source organism: Saccharicrinis aurantiacus (assembly GCF_001660705.2). Classification (GTDB taxonomy): domain Bacteria; phylum Bacteroidota; class Bacteroidia; order Bacteroidales; family Marinilabiliaceae; genus Saccharicrinis; species Saccharicrinis aurantiacus. The sequence continues at coordinate 274,697 of NZ_LYBV02000031.1, read as the reverse complement.
AATATTCCATACTACCATTTAATAAATCAAAATGGAACAAAGGCGAACGAATTAAGAAATATGGGAGTACGATCACTACCTCAGAATTTTTTAGTAACTGATAAAGGAATCATCATTTTATGCGATAAATGGGGAACTGAACTAAACATCACGGTAAAAGAATACCTAAACAAGCAAGTTCAATAACTTTTATATAGAAGCACTTGAAAAAATATTAATATATTTGACAAATTTTGAAAAATTAGAATCCGACAAAATAACACACTAAAAAATATGATGAATTTTCTTAAAGCCACTATAATATTCTCTTCTATCCTATTTTTATTCTCGTGCTCAAACAATAACACCTTCGTGATAGAAGGAAAAATAACTGATGCCGCTAATAAAACAATTTACCTAGAGGAATTAAACCTTGATGGAACATCAACAGTAGATTCTATTGAGATAAATAAAAAAGGACAATTTAAGTTCTCACTTCCTCGACTTGAATATCCATCATTCTTTTTGTTAAAGTTAGACGACAAAAATTTCATTACTTTATTAGGAGATACAACTGAGAACATCGGTATTGAGGCTGAAATGGATTCATTTGTGAGCGATTACTCGGTTAAAAATTCAATGGGATCATCGTATGTAAAAACCTTAAACCGAAAGTTAGATTTAACTACTAGTGGTTTAGATAGCTTATCAAACGTATATAATGCTACTGATAAAGATGATGTAGAGAAAAGAAAAGCGCTTATTGAAGATATTGAGAAACTAGTAACACAGCAAAAACAGTTTATTTATGATTTTGTAATGACTAATCCTCGTTCTTTTGCAAGTTACTACGCTATATTTCAACGCTTAAATGAAACCTCATTAATATTAAATCCTTATGACAAAAAGGATCAAAATATATTTTCAGCAGTTGCAACAAGCTTAGGTTTATTATATCCTGAGTCGCCAAGAGTAAAACAACTTACCAATTTTGTTTTAACCATTAAAAAGGAGCAAAGGGCAGCCGCTACGCAAGCAAAACTATTTAACGAAGCCCCACAAAACATACCAGACATTAACGAGAAGGATCTGGATGGAAAAGAACACCGTCTGTCTGACCTTAAAGGGAAAATGGTATTGGTATCATTTTGGGCCTCATGGGATGCAGAATCAAGAAAAGAGAATCTACGTTTAAAAAAGATATACGATAAGTATAAATCCAAAGGTTTTGTGGTTTATCAAGTTTCACTTGATAGAAGTAAAATATTGTGGGAAGAAGCCATTGAAAAAGATGCTTTACCTTGGATAAACGTTAGTGATTTACAATACACTGCATCGCGCCCTGCTCGCACCTATAATATTCAACGCTTACCAGCAAACTATTTAATAAGCAAAGACCAAGAAATTATTGGAAAAGACTTATTTGGTAGAATTTTAGATGAGAAGCTGAACGAATTACTAAAATAAGCGTTACAATATCTGATTTGCAAGTAGAGGGAATATGACTGAAGTTAAAGAAGGGAAGAAAATATATTTTGCATCAGATGTACATTTAGGAGCGCCATCAATAAAGGATCCTAAAGCACACGAGAAAAGATTTGTAGAGTGGCTCGATTCCATTAAGCACGATGTAGAAGAGCTATATTTACTGGGTGATATATTTGATTTCTGGCACGAGTACAAACATGTTGCTCCACGAGGTTTTGTAAGAGTTCTTGCAAAAATATGTGAATTAACTGACTCGGGTATTCCGGTTCATTTCTTTACTGGCAACCATGATATTTGGGTTTATGATTACCTCCCATCAGAAACAGGGGTTATTGTGCACCGAGAGCCTTTAGTAAAAACCTTTGGAGACAAAAAGTTTTACTTAGCACATGGCGATGGATTAGGGCCTTACGACAAAACTTACAACATTTTAAAAAAAATGTTTGTTAATCCTTTTTGCCAGTGGCTTTTTGCACGATTACATCCTAACTTTGCCATAGGTTTTGCAAAACGATGGTCTACACATAGTAGAACTCAGAATGAAGAAGCCGCAAGTTTCGACTTTTTAGGTGAAGACAAAGAATGGTTAATGCTTTACGCCAACGAAATATTGAAAAAGGAACATTATGACTTTTTTATTTTTGGGCATCGTCATTTAGCGCTCGACCAAGCCTTTAACCAAAATAGTAGATTTATTTACCTGGGCGATTGGGTTAAATACTTCACCTATGGAGAGTGGGATGGAAAAACATTTGAATTAAAATATTACAAACAACAATAAAATAGATACTACCTAAATCCAGTTTCTATATTATTATATAAAATACAGATATCGCTTTCTAGCAAGAGCCATATCTTTTTAGTAAAATCGAAAAAGTTGACAATGAAAATTTATGCTGTTGCCACCGGAACGGGGTCATATATCCCACCTGTAGTGGTAAAAAACATGGATTTTACAAACCAAGAGTTCCTTAACGAGGATGGTAGTAAAATTGAAACACCCGGACAAGAGATTGTAGAAAAGTTTGAGCAAATTACTGATATTGCTGAACGCAGAGTAGCGGATAAAAACCACGTTACTTCTGATATTGCTGCCTTTGCTGGTGAAAAAGCCATTGAAAGTGCAAACTTCGATAGGGAAAAACTAGATTATATCATAGTTGCTCATAATCTTGGCGATGTTAAACACGGAAGTCAATTTCCTGATATATTACCCACATTAGCTTCAAGGGTAAAGAAAAAATTGGGGATAAAAAACCCAAAGTGTGTCGCATATGATATCACTTTTGGTTGCCCAGGTTGGACTCAAGCAATGGTACAGGCTAACTATTACATTAAATCGGGCGATGCACAAAGCGCCCTAGTAATAGGAGCCGATACACTTACACGCATGATGGATCCACACGATAGAGATTCAATGATATTTGCTGATGGAGCAGGAGCTGCATTACTTGAAGCAGTTGAAAGCGAAGAACCTGTTGGAATTCTTAAGCACGTAACCAGAACAGACACAGAAGAACACATTGACCTTTTACAGATGAACGAATCTTACAATCCTGAGTTGAAGAGCGATCATCTATACCTAAAAATGTTTGGTCGTCGTTTATACAACTATGCACTTACAACTGTTCCACAGCTTGCAAAAGAGTGTTTAGATGCTAACAATATGACATTAACTGATGTAAACAAAGTGCTTATACATCAAGCTAATGCTAAAATGGACGAAGCCATTCTTAAGCGTATTTATCGTTTGTATGGCGAGCGCAATATCGACCATAGCATTATGCCTATGACTATTAAATCACTTGGTAATTCATCAGTAGCAACTGTTCCAACTTTATTTGATCTTATTTGTAGAGGTGAAATTGAAGGACAAGAGTTAAAGAGCGGCGACAATGTTATGATGACTTCTGTAGGAGCCGGCATGAATATCAATGCATACATGTACAAAATGCCCTAAGGCATAACTTAAAATATCAAAAGGATGTTATTAATTTAGCATCCTTTTGTTGTTTTTATACGCTCCATCTTTTTAGTAAAACACAAGATAAAATTACTTTTTCATGACAGTATGACTCTTTTTCATGACAACATGCGGGTTTTACACCACATTATGTGTATTCAGCAGCTCATTATGATACTCTCACACCCCATTATAAGCCTTTTATAGGTCAATATGCTACTCTAGTAAGCCATTATGCATCTCAAGCACGTTGTTATATTAATTAAGAACACAATTAGGCCATTTTAGAGCTCCAAATTATGTATAACAGCAGAGTGTTTTGCTCAGAAAACTTAATAATATTGGTACAACAAAACAACTTGTTAACATAGCTTGAATCCCTGAAAAATTAAGGCTTTCAGAAGTACCTAACACTACATGTTGAAAAAAGAATTACCAATCATTCGCCCCTTTTACTATATTTGGGGGAATTTTTATCCATCACTTCGGATAAATGTTCCTCAAACTCAATTAGCAAAAGTACTTTAATATGTCTCAACAATATTCTGAAGATGCGATTAGAACGCTCGATTGGAAAGAACACATCCGACGAAGACCAGGAATGTACATTGGTAAACTTGGCGATGGTTCCTACCCCGATGATGGTATTTATGTATTACTAAAAGAAGTAATGGATAACTCCATCGATGAATATATGATGGGCTTTGGAAAAAAAATTGAAGTTACTGTAGCTGAAGGAGAAGTTGTAATCCGAGATTATGGTAGAGGTATTCCACTAGGTAAGGTTATTGATGTAGCCTCAAAAATGAATACTGGAGCCAAATACGATTCTAAGGTTTTTAAAAAATCTGTTGGTCTTAATGGTGTTGGTATTAAAGCGGTAAATGCACTTTCTACAATATTTACAGTTATAGCCTATCGTGAAGGAGAATGCAAGAAAGTAGTATTCAGTGGTGGTAATATAATTGAAGAATTTGATATTGAACCAACAAGCGAAGAAAATGGTACATTCGTATCATTTAAACCAGATACCACAATATTCGGAAGTTACAACTATCGCGAAGAGTATATAGAGCCTTTATTACGTAACTACACTTATTTAAACACAGGCTTGGCCTTACATTTTAATGGCAATGTTTTTAAATCGAAAAATGGTTTAGTCGATTTATTAAATGAAAACATGACTTCACCAGGTATCTACCCTATCATCCACCTTAAAGGTGAAGATTTTGAGGTGGCCATGACACATAGTAATCAATATGGCGAGGAGTATTACACCTTTGTAAACGGACAACATACCACACAAGGTGGAACACACCAAATTGCTTACCGCGAGGCTTTGGTTAAAACCATAAGAGAATTTTACAATAAAAACTTCGATGTTTCTGATATCAGAACAGGAGTTATTGCAGCCATCAGTATAAAAATTGAAGAGCCTGTTTTTGAATCTCAAACAAAAACTAAATTAGGTTCTAAGGATATGGGACCTAATGGTCCTTCTGTTCGTAATTATGTTGTAGATTTTGTAAAAACAGAACTCGATAATTACCTACATAGAAATACAACAACGGCCGATCTTTTAATGAAAAAGATACTGGAGTCGGAGAAAGAGCGTAAAGCAATATCAGGCATCCAAAAGCTGGCACGTGAAAGAGCTAAAAAGGTTAGCCTACACAATAAAAAATTACGCGATTGTAAAATTCACTATAGCACACAGAAAGAAGGAAATCTCGACTCATCAATATTTATAACCGAGGGAGATTCGGCCAGTGGTTCCATTACAAAAGCTCGCGATGTTAAAACACAAGCCGTATTTAGTTTACGCGGTAAGCCATTAAATTCATTTGGTTTAACACGTAAGGTAGTCTACGAAAACGAAGAATTTAACCTATTGCAAGCTGCACTGAATATCGAAGAAGGCTTAGATACGCTTCGTTACAATCATGTAATTATAAGTACCGATGCCGATGTGGATGGAATGCACATCAGGTTATTGCTATTAACCTTCTTCCTACAATTCTTCCCCGAATTGGTAAAACAAGGTCATGTTTACATTTTACAAACTCCTTTATTTAGGGTTCGTAATAAAAAGAAAACCTTTTATTGCTATTCAGAAGAAGAACGTATTTCAGCTATGAAAAAAGTTGGTGCAAGTCCTGAGATAACTCGATTTAAAGGTTTGGGTGAAATTAGTCCTGATGAGTTTAAGAACTTTATTGGTAAAGATATTAGACTTGAGCAAGTGCGCTTACGAAAAGGGGATAGCATTAAAGATCTACTCACATTCTATATGGGTAAAAATACTCCCGACCGCCAAAACTTTATTATCGATAACCTCGTAGTTGAGGAAGACATTGCCTAGATCACACAATCCTTAAAAATGCATTTGTAAGCATGAGCGACGAACACACAACACCGAATAACGAAGAATTAGAGAATATAAATAACGAAGGTAACAACGAAGCCAGTGAACAAAACGAACTAGCTACTAGTGATACTAAAATAACGCACCTTGGCGGAATGTATCAAGAGTGGTTTTTAGATTATGCTTCGTATGTAATCCTCGAAAGAGCCGTACCGCACATTAACGATGGTTTAAAACCCGTACAACGCCGTATTCTTCACGCCATGCGCCGAATGGATGATGGCAGGTATAATAAAGTGGCCAATATTATTGGGTTTACCATGCAGTTTCACCCTCACGGAGATGCTTCAATTGGTGATGCTTTGGTACAACTCGGACAAAAAGATTTATTAATTGATACCCAAGGTAACTGGGGTAATGTTGCCACGGGAGATGGAGCTGCTGCACCTCGATATATTGAGGCCCGATTAACAAAATTTGCACAAGAGGTGGTCTTCAATCCGAAAACTACCAATTGGAAATTAAGTTACGATGGTAGAAATAAAGAGCCTATCACTCTTCCAGTAAAATTCCCATTATTATTAACTCAAGGTGTTGAAGGTATTGCCGTTGGTTTAGCCTCAAAAATATTACCTCACAACTTTAATGAGCTAATTGATGCAAGTATAGCCTACCTTCAGGACAAGCCTTTCGAGATCTTTCCTGATTTCGCTACTGGCGGGATGATTGATGTATCTCGTTACAACGATGGAGCAAGAGGTGGTGCCGTTAAAGTACGTGCAAAGATTATTAAGGAAGACAACAAAACCTTAAATATTTGCGATATTCCTTTCGGGAAGAATACCTCTAGCCTTATAGAATCTATCATCAAGGCCAACGATAAGGGAAAAATTAAGATTAAAAAGATAGATGACAATACCTCTGATAAAGTTGAGATATTGATTCATCTTCCAAATAATGTATCAACAGATAAAACGATAGATGCGCTTTATGCGTTTACCGATTGCGAAATATCTATATCGCCAAACTGTTGTTTAATTGAAGATAACAAACCTAAATTTGTGGGCGTTTCTTCAGTTCTAAGACAAAATACCGACCATACAGTTGAGCTTCTAACGCGTGAGTTAGAAATAAGATTGTCAGAGTTAGAAGAGGCTTGGCACAAATCTTCATTGGAAAAGATTTTCATTGAAGAGCGCATGTATAAAGAAGCTGGCTACGAAAATTCTGAGAGTAAAGATGAAGCTATTGACTTCTTAGACAAATGCTTTGAGCCTTGGAAACCAAAATTCAGAAGAGAAATTAACAGAGATGACTTAACGGCCCTATTTGAAATTAAAATGGGTAGAATATTAAAGTTCAACTCTGATAAAGCTAACGATTATATCAAAGGTTTAGATGATGAGATGGTTGAAGTGAAAAACCACCTTGAAAACATCATCCCTTATACCATAGCTTACTACAAGCATATTAAAAAAACCTTCGGAAAAGATCATCCTAGAATGACTGAAATCCGAAGTTTTGAAAATATTGAAGCTAGCAAAGTAGTTGTTAAAAACGAGAAGTTATTCATCAATCGCGATGAAGGTTTCATGGGAACATCGCTACGTAAAGATGAATTTGTTTGCGATTGTTCTGATATTGACGATATTATTTTGTTTTACAAAGATGGTCGCTACCTAATCACTAAAGTATCTGATAAAGCTTTTGTTGGTAAGGGAATTATGCACCTCGCAGTATTCAAAAAATCAGATACACGTACCATTTACAACGTAGCTTATCGCGATGGTAAAAAAGGTACAACTTACGTAAAACGTTTTGCGGTAACAGGTATAACGCGCGATAAGGAGTATAATGTAACTAAAGGAACTGTTGGTTCTGATGTATTATACTTTAGCGCCAACCCAAATGGAGAGGCCGAAGTACTTAAAGTAATTCTTCGCCCTAAGGCTAGAGTAAGAAACTTAGTTTTTGACTACGATATGGCTGAACTTGCCATTAAAGGAAGAGGTGCCATGGGTAACATTCTTTCAAAATATGAAGTTCAGAAAGTGGCGCTTCGTAAAAAAGGTGTATCCACTTTAGGTGGAAGAAAAATTTGGTTCGATAAAGATGTACTTCGATTAAACTCTGATAGCAGAGGTGATTATTTGGGCGAATTCCATGCAGATGATTCTATTTTAGTAATCACAAAATCAGGCGAATTTTACCATACTAGTTTTGATTTAACCAATCATTACGAAGACGATATTCATATTATTGAGAAGTTTAATCCCGGTAAGGTTTGGTCTGTTGCATTCTACGATGGCGACCAAAAATACTTTTACATCAAGCGATTCCAACTCGAAGCTTCTAATAAAAAACAGAGTTTTATAGGAGAGCATGCTAAATCGTACCTAGTTAGAATTACTGAGGTAGATTACCCTCGCTTAGAAGTAAAATTTGGAGGTGACGATAAGGAACGTGAAAATGTAATTGTTGAAGTAGACGAATTTATTGGCGTAAAAAGCTTTAAAGCTCGTGGTAAGCGATTATCAACTTATCAGGTATCCAAAATTAACGAGCTAGAGCCTATAAGACAAAAGGAAGTAGAGCCTGAGCCAGAAAAACCAACACAAGAAGATGACGAAGATCAAATGAATTTATTCGAACAACAATAAATTATACTTACCGAATTGATTACTATAGGAGATGGGAAAAAAGCTGTTTTTAAATGATAAGTTTATATTATCTCTAATCCTAATCAATTCGGTAGTTCTAGTTATTGGTGGTTATCTACCCGTAAACGAAGAAAATTTTATATATGGCCTTGTTGATAATTCCATTACAGTTCTTTTTATTATTGAGTTATTAATAAAGGTTCGTGAATATGGTTTTACCAATTACTTTAAATCTAATTGGAACAGGTTCGACTTTGTTTTAGTGCTTCTTTCAGTACCTGCACTTATTACTTTCGCATTTAATTTAAGCTTTGTTGATTTTAGTTTCCTATTAGTATTCAGAATACTGCGGGTTTTTAAGGCGTTTCGGTTTTTCAAATTTATACCTGATGTTAATAACCTAGTACAAGGCATTCAGCGTGCTTTAAAAGCTTCTGTTTTTGTTTTAATAGGTTTTGTTATCTACATTTTTATCATCGGAATTTTATCATTCTATATTTTTCATCAAAGTGGATCGCCTTATTTTAAAGATCCAATAATATCGCTCTATTCAATATTTAAAATATTTACCGTTGAGGGATGGTTTGAGATTCCTGAAGATATCACCGAGAATTTCTCAGAAGTTAAAGCTTTCTTTACCTACTTATATTTTATCTTTATCGTATTAACAGGTGGTATATTTGGCTTGTCGTTAGTGAATTCAATATTTGTTGATTCTATGGTTAGTGATAACAACGATGAGCTTGAGTTAAAGATAGATCAACTTGAAGGTAAAGTATCTGATGTACTCGATGAATTAAAGAAGCTAAATAAACACAACAACCAATAGAGCAATGACACAAAGAGTTTATTTAATAGGATATATGGGAAGTGGTAAATCTACTATGGGTAGATGGATTGCAGAGGCAATGAATTGGAACTTTATCGACCTTGACCATTATATCGAAAATAAATACCATAAAACGATTCCTCAGATATTTGAAGAAGATGGAGAAACTCATTTCCGTAAAATAGAATCTATCTGTTTAAAAGAAGTAAGTGACATTGAAAATATAATTATTGGTGCAGGAGGTGGCACACCATGTTTTTTCGATAATATGGAATTAATGAATCAAACAGGCCTAAGTATTTACTTACATTTAACTCCTCAGGTGGTATTTGATAGGTTAATGACTTCGAAAAATAAACGCCCTTTAATAGAAGGCAAATCCGGAGAAGAATTACTTCAGTTTATTATCGAAAAGTTAGAAGAACGAGAGCTATACTACAATAAAGCCCAAGTAATAGCAGAAGGTGCTACTTGGACTGTAGAAGATTTCTTAAAAGCTATTCGAGGTGCTTAGTTGGCAATAATTAAATGATTACCATCCATTTCTGCTCTATAAGGCTTTAATGCAAATTTTGATGGCCCTTCTAGTAATGAACCATATTGAGTCATTACAGAATACGTTGATCCACACGTAGGACACTTATAATTATCATCATCTTGCTTTTGCACCAAACTAGTACCAGATTTTTCGTAAGGACACATCAAATCAAAGGCATAAACAATTCCGGCGCCAACTTTATATACAACAACTCCATAATGCCCTATTGAGAACCCATTTCTATCACGTCTAATAATCTGAGGATTTTGTTGGTTGTAATTAGGATCAGTTTCAAAATTCAATACTTCGGCATGAAATGGAACATTAGGTATAATGTCCTCACTATCTTTAACACATCCGCTTAAAGTAGTAAATAAGAGTAATATAAAAAGTGGTAATTTAATTTGTTGTATCATTTGTGATATTGCTTTATTGATGCGCCTACAAAAATCTAAAAAAAAACAAAACATATACGTTATCAACAGATAATTTTTAACTTTATTGCTCGTTTTAAAACGGAATAGTAATTTATGGATGATTTAGGAACAATATTATATTTGGTTTTCGCAGTTTTAGCTGCTGTTTTTAGTATGATTAAGAAAAATAATCAGCGCAAGAAAACCAACTCACCAACTCCTTCGGCAGAGCCAGATTCGGGGAGCGTTCTTGATGATTTACTACCGGAGTTCAAAAAGTTATTTGATGAGCCACGAACAGAGCCCACTCCTGTGGAGAATTTCGAACCAGATCCTGAATTATTCAAGAAACCGGAACCAAAACCTAGGGAAATTACTATTGAAGAAAAGAAAAGGCAATTAGATAGAATATCAACATTAGATACCAAAGCAAAGGCAGCCAATAAAACCAAACAACAAAAGCCAATCAAAGTTGAAGACGAAACTGAGGAAAATTGGTTTAGTGCGCGCCAAGCAATAATCTACTCAGAAATACTGAAACGCCCCGAATACTAAGCGATATTTTTAAATTCATCTCAGAATTTATATATTTGCAACAAAGAGTTTCGGGAGACCGGGATTCTTTTATTTTTTTATATCAATCAAGTTTACAAACAAATAACAATAATAGGAGGAATAAATATGTCGAATATTAGCTATATCACTGAGGAGGGATTAAAAAAGCTAAAAGCAGAGTTGAAGCAATTAGAATCAGTTGAGCGTCCTAGTATTTCTCGTCAAATAGCTGAAGCCAGAGATAAAGGAGATTTATCAGAGAATGCCGAATACGATGCAGCAAAAGAAGCACAAGGTTTATTAGAAATGAAAATTTCTAAAATGAAAAATATATTAGCAAACTCGCGTGTACTTGACGAATCTAAAATTGATACATCAACAGTGCAGTTATTAAATAAGGTAAAACTTAAAAACCTTAAGAATAACGCCACTATGACTTATACTTTAGTACCAGAAAGCGAAGCTAATCTTAAGGAAGGTAAAATCTCTATTTCTACACCAATAGCAAAAGGTTTATTGGGTAAAAAAGTAGGAGAGCAGGCTGAAATTAAGGTTCCATCAGGAATAATGACTTTTGAAGTTGTTGATATTTCACTTTAAAAACAAGGCACTATGGCTACCATTTTTTCAAAAATAGTTGAAGGTGAAATCCCAAGCTATAAAATTGCTGAGGATGATCATTTTTTTGCATTTTTAGATATTAATCCACTTCATGAAGGACACACCTTGGTGATTCCGAAACAAGAAACAGATTATATATTCGATTTAGAAGATAATCTATTAAAGGGTTTAACTGTATTCGCAAAAAAAGTTGCTTTAGCTATTGACAAAGCAATTCCTTCGCAACGCGTTGGGATGGTAGTACTTGGATTAGAAGTACCGCATGCTCACATTCATTTAATTCCTCTGCAAAGTGAGGGTACGGTTAATTTTTCTAATCCTAAACTTAAATTCTCGCCTGAAGAATTTGAGGCAACAGCTAATAAAATAAAGGAACAACTTTAACTATCTATTAGTTAAACCACATAAAATACAAAAAGGAGCTCTAGGGCTCCTTTTGTTATTTCTATATATTGGAATAAATTTATTTCTTAACCCTCGTTGGATTTTTACTCATAAACTCTTTCCAACTATTCACCTTCTTTTCTGGCTTAAGTGACTGATTTTGGAAGTAATGACAAAGTGCAGCAGCTAAACCATCAGTAGCATCCAAATACTTTGGTTCTGATTCTATTTTCAGATATTTATTCAGAAAGTTTGCCACCTGCTCCTTACTCGATCGACCATTACCAGTAATGGCCATCTTAATTTTTAGTGGAGCATATTCAAAAACTGGTAAATCACGAGATAAAGCAGCTGCCATGGCTACTCCTTGTGCCCTGCCCAGCTTAAGCATGGATTGAACATTTTTACCAAAAAAAGGAGCCTCAATAGCTAATTCATCAGGTAGATAAGTATCACACAAACGAACCACTGTATCAAAAATCTTCTTCAGTTTTATATAGTGATTATCGTACTTCTTAAGCTCAACAACCCCCATGGATACAACAGAAGGTTTATTATCAACAATCTTTAGAATGCCGTAACCCATAACAGTAGTTCCTGGGTCAATACCTAATATAATGCGCTCTTTACGCAATTAAATTTCTTTTAATATAGAACTAAAGAAAAGAGCATCGGAGCCGAATTCTGATGCCATTTGCCCTAATACAACAGGTGATTGCTTATTTAAAACTTCCAAATCAGTTGGAGTTGCAACTCGCCATTGAACAGACAATGTACGCCCTTCTTGTTGATCAGCACTAAGTACCTCGAAGGTTTTGACCTCAGCACCTGGCAATAAATTTTTAAGCAATGGCATATAAGTGCCCTTTTGCCATGCGTGCCACTTTTCGAACGCAGCAACTGTTACAACAAATGTAGTATTGAATACAAACATAAACTTAAATTGATAATAAAAGGAACCCTAAAAAGTTCCTTCTATCTTATTTTATATACCCAAAATGGGGCTAATTAATCATATCAAAGCCTGTATAAGGCACTAAAACCTCCGGTATTTTAATACCATCAGCTGTTTGGTTATTCTCAAGAATAGCCGCTAAAATACGCGGTACAGCCAAAGCACTACCATTTAATGTATGTGCTAGCTCAGGCTTTTTCATATCCTTACCCTTGTAACGACACTTTAATCTATTAGCTTGGTAGTTCTCGAAGTTAGAAACTGAACTCACTTCTAACCAACGCTCCTGAGCTGCCGAGAACACCTCAAAATCGAATGTTAAAGCAGATGTGAAACTAATATCTCCACCACACAAACGTAATAAACGATAAGGTAAACCCAATTTATTTACTAAGTTCTCAACATGTGCAACCATTCCATCCAAAGCCTCATAAGACTTATCAGGATGTGAAATTTGCACAATCTCAACTTTATCAAACTGATGTAAACGATTTAAGCCACGTACGTGAGCTCCCCAAGAACCAGCTTCACGGCGGAAACAAGGCGTATAAGCCATAGTTTTCAAAGGAAGATCTTCTTCTTTTACAACCTCATCACGATAAATATTGGTTACCGGAACTTCTGCCGTAGGAATAAGGTATAAATTATCTGCGGTTGCATGATACATCATCCCCTCTTTATCTGGTAACTGACCTGTACCAAAACCAGAAGCTTCATTTACTAGGATAGGAGGTAACACCTCATTATATCCGGCTTTTTGTCCTTCATCCAAAAAGAAGTTGATTAAAGCACGCTGCAAACGAGCACCTTTACCTTTGTACACAGGAAATCCTGCTCCAGCAATTTTAGTACCCAACTCAAAATCGATAATATCGTACTTCTTAATCAATTCCCAATGCGGCAATTTGCCTTCTCCTAATTCAGGAATATTTGCATCACATGTTTTCTCAACCTGATTGTCCTCATCGCTATTTCCCTCTGGAACTGTTGGATGTGGAATATTAGGCAATTTAACAAGCTCAGCATCTAACTGAGTATTGATTTCGTTTAACTTAGTATTTAACGATTTAATATTTTCTTTAAGCTCAGCCGTTTTACTTTTAGCAACATTAGCCTCTTCGGCCTTTCCTTGCTTAAAAAGCATTCCTATTTCTTTCGACAAGGAGTTCATCTCCGACTGTTGCTGATCAACTTCTGATTGAGTAGATTTTCGATTATTATCTAACTCAATAATGTTTTCTACCACTGCGGCAGCATCGAAACGTTTTACCTTTAAACGCTCAATAACCGTTTCCTTGTTTTCTTGAATGAATTTTAGCGTAAGCATTATAGATGATATTCTATAAACCGATTTATGTACCTTAATAACTGATGGTTATAAATCAATTTTGTTATTAATTATTTCTTTATCTCTCAGCAAGATACAAACAAAAATGTCTGTATAAAAAAAGTCTCCTGAATTTGCTACGAAAGTAACAAAAACAAGAGACTCTTAAAATCTTTCTAAATCTTTTTACTATTCAGCAGCTAAAGGCTCAACTGAAACGTAAGATTTATTGTTTCTTTTTTTGCGGAAAGTAACAGTTCCATCAACTAAAGCAAAGATAGTGTGGTCTTTTCCCATACCTACACCTTCACCTGGGTGATGTTGTGTTCCTCTCTGACGAATAATGATGTTTCCAGCTTTAGCAGATTGACCACCAAAAATCTTTACACCAAGACGCTTACTTTCTGACTCACGTCCATTCTTCGAACTACCGACTCCTTTTTTATGTGCCATCTTATTCTAATTTTTTAATTATCCAACTAAAATGTCTTCAATCTGAATTTGAGAAAACTGTTGACGGTGACCGTTTTTCTTTTTATAACCTTTTCTTCTTTTCTTTTTGAAAACGATTACTTTATCACCTTTAACATGTGCAAGTACCTTTGCAGTTACTTTAGCTCCTTCTACAACTGGGGCACCAACTTGAACATTACCTTCGTTGTCAATAAGCATTACTTTGTCAAACTCTACAGCAGCTCCTTCTTCATGAGCTAAACGGTGTACAAAAATTTTGCGGTCTTTTTCAACCTTAAACTGTTGTCCTGCAATTTCTACGATCGCGTACATACAATTAAACTTTTAAAATTACATCCTGGAGGCGGGCTTAAATACTCATTATCAACCACTTTATCTTGCCCCTCAAGAACATTGGAGTGCAAAAGTAGATATTTATTTTATTACCACCAAAATTTTATTTCATAATTGCATGAAGCTCAGCATAATTTGCGCCCTATATTTCAATAATTGGATGATTTTCGCGCACAAAATAACCATCGTTTAATAAATCGAAACCTGATTTTTGAAAAAAAGCGTACAACTTAAACTGTGCACTTTCTTCATCAAATTGTGCATCGTTGTATTGCATTTGCTTTGTAAAATCATCCATTTCATCAACCAATATCCGCATTACTTTTAACTGAAAAGGAACTGCCTGCACAAAGAACGCTGAACACATGGGGCCAAAACGGTGAATGATATCACCAATAATAGTTTTGCCTAAGCCCTTGCCTCTAAAACTTGGCAGAAGCTCAATACTTTCAATTAAACAAATATCAGTTTTAAAATCAGACGAGGAGCAATTTATAGTTAAGGGTGCATCAAAATCATCAAGCGGAATGCAAAGAACATTACTGGCTAAATTCTTTGTAGACGAATATGCATTAAATATATTCTGAAAATAATATCTATTCTTCCTCGCTTGCGTTAGCAGAATTATTTTAAGAAAAACACGCCCGACTTGCAACGTTGTTCCTGATAAGGAGTTTACATAAATTTGTGCCTCAATACAATTGATGTATTTTTTAGGCGAATCATCACTTAAATCACTATTAATATGGTAAGTTATTGAATAATCGAATGCGCTCATTTACTATTTTTATTTAGTTAATAAATTGCTTGTGTTGCCATTCGAGCATTTGAATATACAAAAAAACTGCCAATCACATAAAAGCAATTGACAGTTTACAAATCATAAATAATATTTTAATTATAGCTCTGACTTCCTGAACTACTCACACCTTTTATTTGTATTGGTCCATTTTCAGAAACCAATTTCTTACGTGAACTTATACCTTTAGCATTTAACGAACCCGAAGATGCTGATAAATTGAATGACAGCTCACTAACCGGATTATTTAATTGCATTTTTATACTTCCTGACGAAGAATGGAAAGATGAATTCCCTGTTAAAGAAATAGAAGATCCTGATTGAGAACCACTTGACGAATTAATATTTAAAGCACCAGTTACATTAGACATCTTTATGCTACCAGAACTCACTCCTGCTGTAACATCGCCTAACACGTTTTCAATATGGATTGAGCCCGATGAAGCTTTTGCTTTAAGACCATTATTTACATTCTTAATATACTGGCTTCCTGATGAACAAGTACTAACTGTTTGACCATTTACATCATCAATTCTGATTGAACCAGATGAACAAGTTGTATTTAAAGTCCCTCCTATCTTAATGAAACTTTGACTTCCTGATGACGATTTACCAACTACATTACCCGATATATTGGATATTTTTAAACTACCTGAGCTAGCTGTGCACTTCAGGTTACTATCTATATTATCCGCCTTCACACTTCCAGAGCTAGCTGATAATTCTACTGTACTCTGACCAATGTTTGAAACATTAACACTTCCTGATGAATTATCTACTGTTACATTAGTGTTTTTAGGTACTTTTAATTCTATTAAACCATTAAATGAACCTCTTACTGATTTAGGTCTTTCAAGCCAGATTTCAAGTGTAGAGCCACTCTCTTTATACTTGAACTTTATATCATCACGGTTTTTATTACTCTTTAGTTCTCCTCTTAGGAATACGGTACTTCCGCCTTGGCCTAGCACATCAACTTTACAAAAAGATCCTTTTACAACAACGGATGAGATATTATTAAAATCTTTCTCAATTTGATCTATAACAACCTTTTGGGCATTAATTGGCAGGCAGGCCTGTATCAAAAACAGGCTAATAATTACAGCATTTAATTTAATCTTATTCATATCAAATAGTTTTATTTCTAATTGTAGGACGCCTACCCTTTCGGATAAGTTACACTAATAATAAAACTATTGTATGATCAACAATCAAAGATTAACCTATAATAATACCAACTATTGTTGCAGATAATAACGAAGCAAGTGTGCCAGCTAATAGAGCACGCATACCAAGCTGAGTTAGTAAAATTCTTTTACCGGGTGCTAATGCACCTATTCCTCCAATTTGAATACCGATTGAAGCAAAATTGGCAAACCCGCAAAGAATATATGTAGCCATATAAATTGATTTGGCCTCAAAGAAAGCTCCAGCTTCTTTGAGCTCACTTAAACTTACATAGCCTAAAAACTCAGTCATAATAATTTTCTCACCCAAAACTCTTCCTACCAAACTAATATCTTCAGAGCATACGCCCAATAGCCAAATTATAGGTGAAAATAATTGACCTAATATATATTGCAAACTTAGTTCTGTATATTGGCCACCTGTACTATCAGCAATTATTGCATTTAAGCCAGTAAAACTGCCCATTTTCAAAAACATATAATTTGCAAAGGCAATGAAGGAAATAAATACCAAAAGCATTGCACCAACATTTACAGCTAACCTAAGCCCTTCGCCAGTTCCGTTACTTATAGCATCCAAAACATTTTTGCCAACCTTTTCTTTACTTACTTCAACTTCATTTTTAATCGGCTCAGTCTGTGGTACAAGTATCTTAGATATTACAATTACTCCAGGTGCAGCCATTATAGAAGCGGTTAAAAGATGTTTTGCATACATCAACTCTTGAGCAGGATCTCCACCTCCCAATATTTTAATGTAAACCGCCAATACTCCACCTGCTAAAGTTGCCATTCCTCCTGCCATCACAAGCATTATTTCGGAGCGGTTCATTTTATCAAGATAGTTCTTAATCATCAAAGGAGATTCTGTTTGACCTAAGAATATATTTCCTGCCACAGATAAGCTTTCTGCACCAGATAATTTCATAAACTTAGACATCAGCCAAGCTAATACATAAACTACTTTTTGAATAATTCCGAAGTAAAAGAGGACACTAGTTAAAGCAGAAAAGAAAATTATTGTTGGTAAAATAATAAAGGCAAAATTCATTAATGGCGATTCTATTTCGCCTGATGAAAAGCTTTTAAACAAAAAGGCACTTCCTGCTTCTGTGAAATTTAAAATCTTTACGAATCCCTTACTCACAAACTCGAAGAAATCTTGAACAAACTCTATATTGAGTATTGAAATTGCAAGTACAACCTGAATTAGCAATCCAACTAAAACAGATTTCCATGCTATTGCTTTTTTATTTTCGCTAAAAAGATAAGAAATAGCGATTAGTACAAACATACCAATTAGTCCGCGATATAGCGAATGAATAGAAAACCCATTGGGCTCATTTAAAATCATATTACTGCTTATGTCTGGATAATAAGAATAATCCAACCATTGAAAATAGGAGTTTCTTCATCCAAATTAATTTATAAGATATTTTGTAGACCTCTTCGAATACTAATTTTACAAATAGAAAATTAATATAAGATATAAATGATCACTTTAGCAATTACTCTTCGCGCTTCTTAATTTCGGCGCTAATTTCAGATGCCTTCTCGTAATCTTCTTTGGCAATGGCTTCTTGCAATGATTTTTTCAATTCATCTACAGATTGATTACCATATTTATCATTTGAAGTAGAACTCGCGCTTTCTGACACATCAACTTTCGTACCAGATTCTTTACTTTCTTCCAAAACTATACCTGCTGTTTCAATAATTGAATCAAAAGTATAAATAGGACAATTAAATCTTAAAGAAAGTGCAACAGCATCTGATGTACGTGAATCAATACGTATTTCTTCTCCATCCTTAATACAAACCAATTCTGAGTAAAAAATACCTTCCTCAAGCTTATAAATTATCACCTCAGTAATTTCTACTTTAAAAGCTTTGGAAAAATTTAAAAATAAATCGTGTGTTAAAGGGCGTGGAGGTTCAAGTCCTTCTAACTTAATTGCAATAGATTGTGCTTCTACACCACCTATAATAATAGGAATTCTTCTTTCGCCTTCTTCCTCTGCTAAAACTAATGCATAGGCACCAGACTGCGTTTGACTATATGATAAACCTAGTATATTAAGTTTAATTTTCTTATTATTCATTTAGTATGCTTAGATATATGACGAGATTATAACCACAAGATAAATACTGTACTATAATCCATTAAAAACAAATATAGTTAAAATGTTTTTTTTAACTACGCTTTTTTAGCAATCGTAACATTCTAATAATTTGAAATAATTTTAACAACTAAAAACTAGATAAGTTTGTTGAGATGGAGAAATGGTTTGATGTGCCTCCTAAATGATATCGAGCAGAACCATATGCTACATGAAATTTATAAGCCTTGAACCCAAAGCCCCATGAAAAGCCTGCTGTCGACATTTTTTCAGAGTAACCCAATTCTTTTCTTCGTTTATGATTATATCCAAAGTCAACATGAAAATTTTTTGTAGGTAAAAACTCTACCCCAAATACCATATGTCGTAATAGATTATCGCCAAAACTAATGTCGTCACTTACATAGTTGTCATCCTCATTTTCAATATCTGTATCCCAAACCAATAAATTTTGAGCTGTTATTGAAAAACGAAATGGAGCATGCTTCAACTTTTTTGAAATACCAATTTGAAAGTCAGTGGGTAATTCTTCGTATGTATCGTCATATGATGTAATCTGCGAGCCTAGGTTTTTAATAGTTGCACCAAAAGAAAAACCTGATTCTGCTTTAAAATAAGCGATTCCAAAATCAGTAGCTATTCCGAACGATTGATAGGTATCCATTTTTGAGTAGATGGGCTTTATAGCCATACCCATAGAAAAGTTTGGAGAAAACTGTCGGGAATATGCAATGTTAAAACTATACTCTGCAGCCGAGAATGTACCTAATATATTTCCAACATCATCGGCTCTATCAAACTCGCCATAATTCATATTCATAATGCCGATACTAAAGGTACCCACATTCTTAAACTCCTTACCAAAACCTACATAGCCATATTGTGTATCTCCAACGTAAGGCACAAAATTAAACACCAAACTATTATCCATTGAAGCATGCAATAATGCAGGATTATGGTAAGCCATATTTAAATCAGTACTATCCTTTAATGAGATATTATTTCCGCCTAAAGCACCTACTTTAGCTGAGCTAGTAAGATTTAAGAAATCGTACGTACTACTGCCGCCTTTTTGAGCTCTAATTACAAGAGAACAACATGCTATTAATATGACTATTATGGATTTCTTCATATACTTCCCAAAAACTAGAACGCACTAATATTAAATTTAGTGCATAAATACACAAATTTACACTACGAATACGTATCCTTTAATGTTTCAACAACTTCGTTAACAGCCGGACATACAAAAGTGTTTTTATAAGTAAGATTTAAAATCTGATAAAACCTTTTTCTATCCGTATGGGGATATTCTTTACAAGCGCGCGGACGAGCCTCGTAAATCATGCAATAATTATCTGGCATTAAAAATGGGCACGGTGTTTCCTTAAATACATAATCATTATCCTCATCCTGAATAAAGTACTGATCCATAACCTCTGGTCTTTTCATTTTGAGGTGACGGGCTATTTTATCAATATCTCTATCTATAATTATTGGACTTATTGATTTGCAACAATTGGCACACTCAAGACAATCAATTTTCTCAAAGGCATCAACATGCGCATCATGAGTAACAGCATCCAAATCCTTTGGCTTTTTTTTTCTCAATCGAGTTAAGAATGCTTTATTTTCCTTGGCCTTATTCAGGCTCATTTCTTTATATCGTTCTAAATCAAGCTTCACTTTTTGTAAATTTAATTTGAGAAATAAATAGTCCGCATATTACAATGGTAATCCCAATTATCTTTTGCATATCAATAACATCTCCTCGGATTAGCCAAGCAAAAAATGCTGTAAAAACAGGTATCAGATTTATAAACATATTTGTTTTTGTAACACCCAGTTTTTTGATAGCCTTAGTAAAAAAGATAAACGCAATTGAAGAGGCAAAAATAGCTAACTGCACAATGGCTAAAACGGAAGAGGAAGATATACTAGCTTCGAACAACGTTTTTACATCGAGAATCAAAAAAAGCGGCAAAAACATAAAAATTCCGATAAAACTCTGACATGCAATTATAGTAACTGGAGGGTAAACGTTAGCCAATTTCTTTAAGGTAACCGCATAACCTATAGTAGAAAAAACGGCCAGAAACATCAGTAGTATTCCAACCAATGAGGCTGCTAGCTCAAAGCCATTCTCAAAAATCATTATCCCAACTCCGAAAAATGAAATAATTAAGCCGCCAATAGTTAAAGGAGAGATTCTTTCTTTATACAAAAGCCACCCAAATATTGGAGTAATTAATGGAATTGTTGAAATAATAACGGCTGCCAATGTGCTCGATACCAACTTCAGACCAAAGCTCTCGCCCATAAAATACAGGAATGGTTCGAAAAAAGCTAGGGTTACAAATACCTTATAATGCTTACGCTGAATAGGAACCCACCTTTTACTTACTTTTAAAAAGGCAATTAGCACAAAAGCGCTTATTATAAGACGAAAAAAAATGGTGCTAATTGGATTAAAGGACTCGTATGCAACTTTTGACCATACAAACGAGAACGCCCAACAAACCATTGCTATTAAAACATATAGATATGTTCGGATACTTTCTTTTGACATTGCGTTATTTAAGGCCACAAAAGTAAATAATTCTCGAACAATCTATATGTCACTTATAAAAATAAATAATTATCAATTCTCTCTATCTAACTTAGTAAGCTGAGATCGATTAAAATTGAAGAACTCAGCTTAATACATAATTTTATTCCTTAACAATTACTTCTAGCATTTTATTCTGTGCCAAACCAGATTTTGCTTTAGCTGAAACTTTAATAGTTGAGGGTATATTGGTGGCTTGTAGCATTAATAAACATCTTCCAAATTCGGTGGGTACTGTCATACCTTTAAAACTAGCTAGTTTCTTAGTATTTCCACAGTCTGTCCCTAAAAATCGATGCTCACCATTAATTTCAAAAGTAATTTCTGTATCCACATTTTTAACTTCCCTACCTTTTTTATCAATAAGTTGAGCAACTACATGAACAACATCGGTATTATTGGCAAGGATTGATTTTCGATCAGGAGTTAATCGAATGGCCGCTGGTTCGCCAACAGTCTCAAGAGAAGTAGATACTCTTTTACCGTCTTTTGTTCCCTTGGCTACAATTTTGCCATCCTTATAATTAACTGCCCATTTGTATGTATAATCATCCTGATCTTTCAGATACTGTTTTCCTAATGACTTACCATTCTGGAACAACTCAACTTCAGGACAATTTGAATAAACTTCAACAATTGTAACTTCTCCATCATTATAATTCCAATGAGGATTTACATTTTGCCACTCTCTAGGAGCCAATTTCCAATATCCTTTTTTCTTTTCTACAACCTTACCATTCTCCGCAACTTTATAAACCGATTTCTTCTGCGTTTGCGAATACATGCTAATTACCGGAATATCATCGCGCCATAAGGCTTTAAACATGTAATAAGATCCGCGAGGAAAACCAGCAATATCAAGTGGTCCCTGCGGTGTTACCTTGTCAGGCCAATGCTTTACTCTGCGTTCGCCCATGTAATCTACTCCAGTCCATAGAAATAATCCTGAAATAAAATCTCTATCCTTCACTGCTTTCCATTCATAATAACGAGGTACATTTTCTGTTCCCATCATTACCTTATCGGGATACGTTTTTTTGAAATAATCATATTTATGAGGCTTATAACTAAAACCTACAATATCTAACACATCGGTATATCCTGTTTCAAAACTAGAAGTAGGTAAAATACAATTGGCGGTAACCGGACGTGTTGTATCTAATTCGCGTGTCCACTTTGCTAATTTAGCTGCGGTTGTACCCATATTAAATGTTTGCTCAGGAAAGTTCTTCCAGTATTCGCGCACTTGCTCCGGCGAGTGTGGGGGTATTTCGGTGCGCCAATTGGTCCAATCCATTTTATTGTCCTTATCTTCTTCTTTAAAAATACCTGTTGCTCCTCTGTTACCAGCATAAGTCCATTCAATTTCATTACCAATACTCCACTGAAAAATACTAGGGTGATTACGACTCGCTAACATCACATTTTTTAAATCCGTTTCAGCCCACAATTGAAAGTGCTCAGAATGGCCACGAGTTATATAATCTACAACCTTATCTTGCATATTGAATCGCTTATCCTTAGGCAAATCCCACTCATCGTAAAATTCATTTTGCACCAAAAACCCCATTTCATCACATAGATCTAAAAACTCGTCTGAGGCTGGGTTATGTGCACTCCTAATTGCATTACATCCTCCATCTTTCAATAATTGAAGTCTTCGGCGCCAAACATCCTTCGGCACAGCTGTACCAACAATTCCGGCATCGTGGTGTAAGCACACTCCTTTAATCTTCATATTTTCTCCATTTAAGAAAAATCCCTTGTCCTTATCAAAATGGAAAGTACGTATTCCGAAAGTAGTATTTCGAGTTTCAAGAACTCTGTTATTTAGCAGAATTCGAGATTTAGCCATATATAAGTTAGGCGTTTGAATGCCCCATAACTGCGGATTTTTAATATCGAAATTTTGCTCAAAAGTCACTTTATCATTCGCATTTACTGAAACAGGAGTCTCAACCGTACTTACTTTTTGGCCCTTCGGATCGTAAATATCAGTTATTAGAAGAGCTTCTTCTTTAATGCTATAATCATTGGCTATCTCTATTTTTAAATTAGCCACCGCAAGTTCATCGCTTACTTTTGGAGTGGTAATAAATGTTCCCCAAACAGGAATATGCAACTTATCAACAGTTAACAACTGTACATTTCGGTATATACCAGACCCAGTATACCATCTAGAATCGGCATACCTACTGTGATCAACACGAACAGAAATTCGATTTTCTTGTCCTTCGGGAGCTAGCAAATCTGTTAAATCATAATAAATTGGGGCATAACCATAAGGGTGATCGCCAATACGCATCCCGTTTAACCAAAATTCGGCATTGTTATAAACACCATCAAAAATGATATAGCATTTCTGATCATTATTAATTGGGGTATTAAAAATCTTACTATACCAACCAATTCCCCCTGGCAAATAGGCTGTACAACCTTCTAGTTCTTTTGAAAAATCATAAGCAATACTCCAATCATGAGGTAAATCGAGCTTTTGCCAATGTTTGGGGCTGTAGGTAGTTAATGAATAGTTCACAGAATCTGACTCCGTAAAAAACCATCCATTATTAAAATTTTCTAGATTTGCTTTTTGCGCTGAACACAAAAAACTGAAACTTATTAAAAGAGTAACTAGACTTAATTTTAATGATAATTTTTTGTTTTGCATTTTTATCAATTTGAGTTCTTATTAGCTATTGCAATTTTATGAATCGAAAGTCTTAATTTCTATTTTTGCACTAGGACAAAAATGAGACATTGAAGATTTTTAATGAGACACAAGGACAGCCCTCATCTTGTACGAAAATTACTAATTAATTGTATATATGTATTTTATGAAACTTATTTTACCAGTATTATTCTTTAGTCTATTTTATTATTCTGCTTTAGCAGTAGACAAAGACGATACTAAAAATTTATCGTATGATGATATGCAGAATTTAAGTATTACCTCTGTTTCTAATCCTGATTCGGCTATTATACTCCTTAAATTAATACACAATACAGCTACGTCAGATTCGGATACTACCAAGTTGTTAGAAGCTATTCTTACATTAAGTGATATCTATCGTGTAAACGAAAAATATAGTTCTGCATTTGATTATGGGGGTCAGGCGCTTTTTTTGGCGGAACAGTTTAAGGATACTTTTTTATTATCAGAGGCTTATAATAAATATGGTATTCTGAACTATTTGTTCTACCAAAAAGATGATGCCATAAAGTATCTAAATAAATCAGTTGAATTATCGAAGAATCTAAAAAAAACAAATGGTAATACTCCACAGTTGCGATCAAGATATTTTAACCTCGCTTTAGCGCATAGAAAATTTGAGCACTATAATATGGCTCTTACTTATCTTGATTCTTGTTATGCTCTCGGGAATAAAGAAACGCCTTACATCGATTCCGAAAAGGGGATAATTCTGTTAAAGCAAAAGAAATATAACGAAGCCATCCCTGTTTTAATTGCTTCGGCAAAACAATTTGAGAAAATTGAGGACCTTAAGGATCCGAAAAATACAAAAGGCTACTTATTAGTTATTTATGCACATTTGGCCGAAGCTTATGAGGGAATAAAGGACTACACGAAGGCCTTACAACACTACTCTAAAGCATATTTATCGCTTGAAAATAATAAGAGATACATGAGCCATAAGGCTTCGATTCTTGAAAGGTATGGATGGCTCGAATACAAAGTAGGACGGTATAGGCAAGCATGTGAACGCTTACGTAAAGCCTCTGAAATAAACGAAAAGCACTTTAGCACCCGAACCATAAGTAATGCTGATTTCTTAACCACACGCGACAAGTATCAAGAGAGCATCCAACAAAAAGATAAAGAAATTGCAATACAGAATCTTTTAATTGCAGAGCATGAAAAAAAAATGTTGCGCATAAATGTTATTCTCTATTCTTTAGTTCTCTTTATTCTACTGTTCATAATCTTTATCTATACCAAGCATAAAATAAAAAAACAAAAACGTGCTTTTATTGAAATAGAAGAAAAAGAAAAGGAAGCCAAACTCCAGCTTGAGCAAAAGAATAAAGAGTTAACAGCTTCTACTTTAAAACTGATTGAAAAAGATGAGCTGGTTGATCAATTATCTATGCATCTAAAAAACATAGCATCCAATAATGAAATCGATGGTCTTTTAAAATCAATTTCGCAGCAAAGTAAAACACTTTGGGATGACTTTAATAGTAGGTTTATGGCCGTTAACGAAGGATTTTATGAGAATATAAACACCAGTTTTCCCGAATTGAGTCCTGCCGATCTAAAAATATGTGCTCTTATCAAACTTAACTTCTCAGGTAAAGAAATGGCGCACCTATTAGGAATATCAATCAATAGTGTGAATAAGGCACGCTACAGACTGAGAAAAAAAATGAACTTAGATAGGGAAGTAAATTTGAGTACTTATATTTCTTCGTTTTAAAAAACGAATCAATTCATTAATTTGCAGTGCAATAATAAAATCAATTTATGAATCAAAATACAGCAAGCTTAACCGACATTCTTTCACAATTCATTAATACCACCAATCAGCATATTTTCTTAACAGGAAAGGCGGGAACTGGTAAAACTACCTTTCTTCGTAATATTGCCAAAACAACACATAAAAATATAGTGATTGCTGCACCCACTGGCATTGCTGCTATTAATGCGGGTGGAGTTACTTTGCATTCTTTGTTTCAGATGCCCTTTGGCGCTTTTATTCCAGATAATGAAGGGTTGAATTCTATCCCTTTAAATTCTGTTGCTATTAATAGTCCTCGAACTCTATTGAAGGGATTTCATATGCACAAGAATAAAAGAAGTGTATTACAAAAAATGGAACTTCTAGTTATTGATGAAGTGAGTATGCTTCGTGCCGATTTATTAGATGCTATTGATTTATTGTTAAGAACCGTTCGAAGAGAAAGAAACATCGCATTTGGTGGAGTTCAGGTTTTATTTATTGGCGATTTATTGCAACTTCCTCCAGTTATAAAAGATGAAGAATGGAGGCATTTATCTATATATTACAAAGGGGTTCATTTCTTTAATGCTCAGGTTTTGCAGCAAGCTCCATTATTATACATCGAATTGGATAAAATTTATCGCCAATCTGATGCGCAATTTATAAATCTATTAAATAACCTGCGCGATAATATAATTACGAACAACGATATTGAATTACTTAATCAATTTTATAAACCCAACTATCAGCAAACCTCTGATGATGGCGTAATTCTATTAACAACGCACAATAGAATTGCCGACGAAAAAAACTCAACAACTTTGGCTAAAATTGAACAGCCAGAACAAACTTTCAGAGCAACTGTAACCGATGATTTTAAGGATTATAACTATCCCGCAGAAGAAAACCTCAAACTAAAAGTAGGTGCTCAGGTAATGTTTATTAAAAACGACTATTCGGGCGATCAGCTCTATTTTAATGGAAAAATTGGACATGTAGAATCTTTCTTAGAAAATGAAATAACCGTCAGCTTTACCGATGGTTCTGAATCGGCCACTGTTGAGCCCTATACTTGGGAAAACAAAAAATATGTACTTAATAAAAATAGTAACGAAGTTGAGGAGTCTGTCGCCGGCACTTTTACGCAATATCCTCTTAAATTAGCCTGGGCAATTACGGTTCACAAAAGCCAAGGCTTAACTTTTGATAAAGCTATAATAGATGTTGGTAATGCTTTTGCTCCTGGTCAGATTTACGTAGCACTATCTCGCTTGCGCGATATTAAAGGCTTAATTCTTACTTCAAAATTACCTTCGCAAGGAATCCCTATTGATAATAGCTTGAAGGAATTTAGCAAACTCAAGAAACAGAAAGAAGAATTGATGCCCGCATTAAAAGAAGCATCCAATTTATACTTACAAAGTTATGCATTGTTTGCCTACGATTTCAACAGCTTAATGCAGGAACTTCGTAATCACCTAAGTAGTTACAATAAGGATAAAAATAGATCGGTAAAACAACAACACAAAGAATGGGCTTCAAATTTGGTTAACGCTTCGCAAGGCATTAAAGATGTAGCCGATTCTTTTAGAGCACAGATTTATAAAATAACTAATAGTAAAGAAGATGGGTACCTATCCATACTTAATGAGCGCATAGAAAAATCAATTGCTTACTTTGAGCCTTTAGTCAAGAATCTTCACGACCAGGTAAGAACTAAAATGGGTGAACTTACAAAAGCCAAAGGTGTAAAAGCTTATCAAACCGAGTTGGTTGATATATCAAACCTATATTACGGTCAGTTACAACGTATTTATAAAGTTAAGGCTCTTATTGACGCCACACTAG
Source organism: Saccharicrinis aurantiacus (assembly GCF_001660705.2). Taxonomy (GTDB): domain Bacteria; phylum Bacteroidota; class Bacteroidia; order Bacteroidales; family Marinilabiliaceae; genus Saccharicrinis; species Saccharicrinis aurantiacus. The sequence continues at coordinate 246,788 of NZ_LYBV02000031.1, read as the reverse complement.
AGGGTACTGATGTAAGCAAGGATTCTATTAAAAATCCTGAATTTAGCGAAACACGAGAAATTGTTGAATCCAAAAAGAAAACTCGTACTGCAAAAGAGAAAAAAGATCCTAAAACACCAAAGATTCCAACTCATCAAATATCTTACGATTTATACAAGTCGGGCAAAACCGTAGAGGAAATTGCCAAAGAACGTTCTTTTGTGACCATGACAATTGAAGGTCACCTAGCTAAATATGTACAAACAGGAGATTTAGATGTAAAAGATTTTGTTGCTCCTGAAAAAATAGCACCCATAGAAAAGGAAATACATAAGTTGGATGATTTTGCGCTTAACCCAATAAAAGAAGCACTAGGCAGTAATTATAGCTATGGAGAAATTAAAATGGTAATTGCCTGGATGAAATCACAAATTGAGGGAGAAGAATAGAATTCGACAGAAATTATTAGTCAGCTATCCTTTCTTTATGACAGATTAGCTGACTAATATATTACTATTCATAAATAGCCAATGGATCCTCTGAATTAAAAACAGTTTTAATGTTCATTATACGAGCAAAAACTATCCACCACAACCAACAAAATACTCCAAAAGGTAGATAACCAGCATACCCTAACAATGGCATCTCAGAAATATGAAAGACATCTACAAATGGGATAGCATATTTCCAATATAAAGGTGATTCGATGAATGAAACTCCATCTCTTGAAATACTTAAATAGTTCTGCAATTCTAGAATAAATCCTTCTAATAAATAAGTTAGCGCGAATAAAAGTACAGGACTCCAATTACCCTTTGAGATCTCTTTTACTGGACTCCAAATTCCTAATTTATCTAATATTGCAGCTAAAGTAATTGGTAAAGAAACCCAGATAGTTACAAACATATATTTAGGTAGCAAGCCAGTAATAAGCATCGATGCAAAACTAAGAATAATTAGTATAGTTATAATCTTTGAAGAAATAACCACCTTAGGGCCATTTGAGAACCGAGTAGACAAACTAGGTATTGTTTTAAATAAACAGTACCATTCAAATGCTAAAGGCATTAATCCTGATGAGGTGATTATAGCGTACATAAGAATCTCTTGAGAGCTCATAATTCGTGCATAGGGATAATACCAGTAGTTTTCAACAAAAAAATTGATGAATTCATAAATCATCCAACCTGGAATTGAAGCCAAACCTATACCTATCAACTCATGAATATGCCTACTAACCAAAGATTTTCCATTATTCCTTATAAAAACCCATCCATCAATCATCAAAATTGCTCCCCAAAATAATGGAATATCAGACCAATGGAGCCACCATAAAAGAACTGAAGAATGAGTCCATTGCAAGCCTACTGTAATTCCCCAAAGTACTAATCCAATCCAAAACCAGACAGGCAGTTTTCTCTTTTTAAATTTATTACGTGGTATAACTAACTTCTTAAACCCAAACATTTTTGGATACATATAAAGTAGTAACGACGGGATAATAAAGACCACGGTAATTAAACAAAAAATTGTCCAATTCAACGGGTCAGGTGTCGAAGCTTCTATTGGAGGATATCTAAAAAAAGTTTCAGGAAACTCACCATTATAATAAATTAAAGAACCTAACCATGGCAATAAAGCAAAGCTAAATAACGTAAGTAAAAGATATACTACTTTTTTTAATTCTGACATATTAAATTAGTTTGTTATTATTTACTAAAATCCACCCCAATCTTTTCTCTGAGCTAAAACAGCTCCAAATTTACGTTCACTTTCTTTGAACTTATGAATTGCAATATTAAATTCTTCACAATCAAAATCTGGCCAATATACAGGTGTCGAATAAATCTCTGCGTACGCAGACTGCCAAAGCATAAAATCAGAAAGTCGTGTTATAGTAGGATCTTGAACACCTGTTCTAATTATAAGATCCAGAGGTGGAAAATCTATTGAATCAAGATATTTAGTAAAATCATCTGAGGAATTTGCATAGGCTTTTTCTACGGCACGTTTTATCTCATTTTGTCCCCCATAAGCCATAGCAATTGCTAAAGTACCTTTATTATTTTCTGAAGTTGCGAGAGTTACGTCATCAGCCCTTTCCTGAATATGAATAGGTAATTTAGTTAAATCACCTAAAAATCTCAAACGAATATGTTCCTTATTTAACTTCTTTTTGGCATAACCTAATTTGGAATAAAATAGTCTAAACAAATGTTGTTTCTCCTCATCAAATCGTTTTTCTATATTATCTAATGATAATGCATAGACAGTTAATGTTTCAACCCCCAAACTTATTGCATGATATAATATATTATCAATATTCTCTGCTCCTGCAATATGTCCCTGCCATCTTTGTTTTCCTCTCTGCTCGGCCCACCTGCCATTTCCGTCCATGATGATGCCAACATGTTTAGGTACACTTTTCATATCATATAGATTTAGTTAACAGTACAAACATAACCATAATCACAATACTAGTAAATTAAATAACTAAAAATTATTATTTGAATCATTACTAATAAATATTGGATACATTTATAGCCCAGAACATAATTAACAGATATAGTAGTTTTATCTAAATAAAAGATGAAGGGCCTGGGATTACTGAAGAAGACCAAAAACTGATGTTTAAACTTTTCCAAAAACTTTCAGCAAGACCAACCAATGGTGAAAGTTCAAATGGCTTAGGACTCTCTATAATTAAAAAGCTCACAGATAAACTACATGGCCAAATAAAAGTTAATACCAAAATTGGAGAAGGAACTGAGTTTATAATTGAACTACCTAAAAAGTAAAGTGTTTTAATATCATTGTTGTTATCATTCTGAAGTCTTATTTTTGCGATAGCAATTAACAAATTAAAAACTGCTTTGTGGCTCAAAATATCCCAACATATAGTTTAAATTCATTTAGCAACGCTAAACACTTAAGCCGTCAATTTCAGGTTGAGGTATTTGATGCAAACCGCCACTTTAAAGTTAGCTACCCACATCGCCACGACTTTTTTGAAGTATTATTTCTTACCAAAGGATCAGGCTTTCATGTTATCGATAGTAGCAAATATAAAATTGAGCCCAACACAGTATTTTTTATGTCGCCTGGGCAGGCACATAAAATTGAGTTTTCATCGGATATTGAAGGTTACATATTTATTTTTACCTCCGAATTCTATCTTATAAATAAGAATAACAATAATCGCTTATTAGAATTTCCATTCTTTTTCACCATCAATCAAGATAATCCACCTTTGATTTTCTCAGATGAGAATGATGCTAGATTTCTAATTCAATTATTTACACAAGCCATTGTAGTTACAACAAAATCCGACTCCCCTAATATGGAGTTATTAAGATCTTTACTTGATACCATATTAAATTACTGTGCGTCACTTTACAAAAGTGATGAGTACGAACTAAGTACAGGTAAAGGTCATTTATTGGTAAAACGTTTTTTTCAGTTAGTTGAGGAAAATTACCAAAATAATTTAAGCGTAAATCAATATGCTGAGAAGCTAAACATTACTTCTAATCATCTTACGCAAACCATTAGACAACTCACAGGTAGAACTTCTAACGACATACTACAATCAAAACAAATCCTAGAAATAAAACGACTCCTAATACATACAAACCTAACAGTCACACAAATAGCTGACCAATTAAATTTTACAGATCAGTCTTATTTTACAAAGTTTTTTAAAAAGAACACAGGTATCACGCCTCATAAATTTAGGACTTCGTACTCTGATTCCTGAATGCATATTCATACAAAGAATATACAATCCACGAAAAGTACCTAAATTATCCTCTTTTGTCTGTATTCAGCTTCATTTTTTATATGTTGATTTGTAACATCATGATTTGTACATTGCATGGCAGAGTTTAATACTCTCCTCATTTAATTATAAATCAATTGTTTATTTTTAAGTTAATCACATTATAAAATATAAAAGATGGCTAATTATTTTAATACTTTACCGTTGCGCGAGCAGTTAAACCAATTAGGGGTTTGTGAATTTATGGATATCTCAGAATTTGCTGATGGTGTTGATAAATTAAAAGGAAAAAAGATTGTTGTTGTTGGTTGTGGTGCACAAGGACTAAACCAAGGATTAAACATGAGAGATTCTGGTCTTGATGTTTCTTATACACTTCGCCCTGCTGCAATTAAAGAGCAACGTCAATCGTATAAAAATGCCACTGAAAATAACTTCAAAGTAGGAACTTATGAAGAAATGATTCCTACCGCTGATATGGTTATTAACTTAACTCCAGACAAACAACACACCAATGTTGTTACTGAGGTTATGCCATTAATGAAAAAAGGTGCTACACTTTCTTATTCACACGGTTTCAACATTGTTGAAGAAGGCATGCAAGTGCGCGAGGATTTAACTGTTGTAATGGTTGCTCCTAAGTCTCCAGGTTCTGAGGTTCGCGAAGAGTACAAACGTGGATTTGGTGTTCCAACATTAATTGCTGTTCACCCAGAAAACGATCCTAATGGCGACGGATTAGAAATCGCAAAAGCTTATGCTGTAGGTACGGGTGGTCACAGAGCTGGTGTATTACATTCATCTTTTGTAGCTGAAGTTAAGTCTGACCTTATGGGTGAGCAAACTATCCTTTGTGGTTTATTACAAACTGGTTCTATTCTTTCCTTTAACAAGATGGTTGAAAAAGGAATCGATAAAGGGTACGCTTCTAAATTAATCCAATACGGATGGGAAGTAATTACTGAAGCATTAAAAATTGGTGGTATCACTAACATGATGGATCGCCTTTCAAACCCTGCTAAAGTTGAAGCTTTCAAATTATCAGAAGAATTAAAAGATATCATGCGCCCATTATTCCAAAAGCATATGGATGATATCATGAGCGGAGAATTTTCTTCTACGATGATGGCTGATTGGGCTAACAATGATAAAAACCTATTAACTTGGAGAGCTGAAACTGGCGAAACAGAATTTGAGAAAACTCCTGCTGGCGATGTTGAAATCTCTGAGCAAGAATATTTCGATAATGCTACTTTATTAGTTGCTTTTGTAAAATCAGGTGTTGAATTAGCATTTGAAGCAATGACTGATGCTGGTATTAAAGAAGAGAGCGCTTACTACGAGTCATTACACGAAACTCCACTAATTGCAAACACTATCGCTCGTAAAAAATTATACGAGATGAACAATGTAATTTCTGATACTGCTGAGTACGGATGTTACCTATTCGATCACGCTTGTAAGCCTTTATTGGTTGATTTCATGAAGAAAGTTGAAACTGATATTATCGGTAAAAACTTCAACGAAGGAAAAGATGCTTCTGTAAGCAATATGGAATTAGTTGAAATTAACGAAGCCATCCGTTTCCACGATGTAGAAATTATTGGTGCTGAGTTAAGAGGTGCAATGGGTGCAATGAAAGCCATTGTATAGTAACTTAAGATACAATTAAAAATATCAACCCTGTTTTAGTTATTCTGAAACAGGGTTTTTATTCATAACAAACCTATATTCTCATCAAATTTAGTCTTAAAGAAGACCTTCAAATTTTAAATATGAGAGTGCAACCTATATATCCAATAGGATATTTTTGCTGATTAAGATTTTGTGAATATTTTTCCATTAGTTATTGAGTCCTTACTACTAATAAATATCATGTGATATTTATCACTATTGTTTATTCATAAGCCCTCAACCCCTATGGATTAGCGAACAATTATTCATTTGAATATTCAATTACACCTTTGCTTTAACAAGGAGCAATTACAATATGTAGTTATACATTGTATATTTATACAAAAGTGACACTTTATATGTATTTTTTTGAATCATTTTTTTTGATGGTACGAAAAAAGTTCTACATTTGTAATCGTTGATTTTTAGTCAACAATAAAAAAGCAAAACGATTATGAATAATAATTTTTCACTCATTCTCAGCATTATTAATCTCTTGGTCATTACCAAGTAGAAGTGAGAGTGGTGTGTAAAATTTAACATTATAGGATTTTATATAAGCCTTTCTCACATAGTTGAGAGAGGCTTTTTTTATGCCTAAACGTGACATAAGTACCCAATTTAGTAGTCTTGACATTAGATATTTATAGCAATGAAGAATAGATTAAGAAGTGCAACAACAACCGAAGGTAGAAGAATGGCTGGAGCCAGAAGCCTTTGGAGAGCAAACGGAGTTAAGGAAGAACAATTCGGCAAACCAATGATTGCCATTGTTAATTCGTTTACACAATTTGTACCAGGTCATGTTCACTTACACGAAATTGGTCAGGACGTAAAACGAATGATCGAAGCCCAAGGATGTTTTGCTGCAGAGTTTAACACCATTGCTGTAGATGATGGTATTGCTATGGGACATGATGGTATGTTATATTCTTTACCATCTCGTGATGTTATTGCTGATAGCGTTGAATATATGTGTAATGCACATAAAGTAGATGCTATGGTTTGCATCAGTAACTGCGATAAAATTACACCCGGAATGTTAATGGCAGCAATGCGATTAAATATCCCTGCTGTATTTGTATCAGGTGGTCCAATGGAAGCCGGTAAAGTTGGCGATAAAGCATTAGATTTAGTAGATGCTATGGTTATGGCTGCTGACGATTCAGTTTCTGATGCAGAAGTACAGGCGGTTGAAGAAAACGCTTGTCCTACTTGTGGTTCTTGTTCTGGTATGTTTACAGCAAACTCAATGAACTGCTTAAACGAAGCAATTGGATTAGCATTGCCAGGTAATGGAACGATTGTAGCAACACATGCCAACAGAAAAGCATTGTTCGAAAAAGCAGCTGCTCAAATTGTTGAAAATACATATAAATATTATAGAGATGGTGACGACTCTGTATTACCTCGCTCAATAGGTACATTTAATGCATTTAAAAATGCAATGACTTTAGATGTAGCCATGGGAGGTTCAACAAACACAGTATTACATATCTTAGCCATAGCTCACGAAGCAGGGGTTGAATTTACGATGGATGATATTGATCAAATATCACGCAACACGCCTGTATTATCTAAGGTAGCACCAAATTCTCATTATCATATTGAAGATGTAAATCGTGCCGGTGGTATTTTAGCCATTCTTGCCGAATTAGATCGCGGCGGTTTATTAGATAATACCGTTAGTAGAGCTGATGGATTAACTTTAAAACAAGCCATTGCCAAATACGACGTAACTTTAGAAAGTGCATCTGAAGAGGCTAAAGAAATATATTCTAGTGCACCAGCAGGTATCAGAAACCTAGTTATGGGCTCACAAAAAACAATGTATGCCCGCCTAGATTTAGATAGAAAAAGAGGTTGTATCAGAAGTATTGAAGGTGCTTACAACAAAGATGGTGGTTTGGCTGTTCTTAAGGGAAATATTGCCCAAGATGGCTGTGTAGTAAAAACTGCAGGTGTTGATGAATCAATATTTAAATTCACAGGGAACGCCCGTGTTTATGAGTCTCAAGATGCAGCATGTGATGGCATCTTATCAGGAGAGGTTGTTGCTGGCGAAGTGGTAATTATTACCTACGAAGGCCCTAAAGGTGGACCAGGAATGCAAGAAATGCTTTACCCAACATCATATATTAAATCACGTCACCTTGGCGAAAAATGTGCATTAATTACCGATGGTCGTTTTTCAGGTGGTACATCAGGTTTATCAATCGGTCATGTTTCTCCCGAAGCGGCAGCTGGTGGGAATATTGGTCTGGTACAAACTGGTGATGTAATTGAAATTAACATTCCTGAAAGATCAATAAACGTAATGGTTTCTGATGAGGAATTAGAAAAACGTAAGCAAGCAGAACTCGCAAAAGGTAAAGATGCATTTATGCCTTCTCAACCGCGCGAAAGAAATGTATCAAAAGCATTAAAAGCATATGCTAGTTTAGTAAGTTCAGCCGATAAAGGAGCTGTAAGATTAATTGATTAATAAAAAAGCAAAATAGGTTTTTAAGTATATCAGATGGCAAATACAATCTGAGTAGGAGAAAGCCACAAAGCCAATACTCATGGATTACAACACAAAAGGGGAGGAAAAAATTTCCGGTTCAGAAGCATTGCTTCGCTCATTACTTTGTGAGGATGTGGATTTAATATTTGGTTATCCTGGAGGTGCCATCATGCCAGTTTATGATGCACTTTACGATTACCAAGATAAATTACATCATGTACTCACACGCCATGAACAAGGAGCTGTTCATGCGGCACAAGGATATGCTAGAGTAACTGGGAAAGTCGGTGTCTGCTTTGCAACTTCGGGGCCAGGAGCCACAAATACGGTAACCGGTATTGCTGATGCAATGATAGATTCAACACCCCTCGTGGTTATTACCGGACAAGTTGCCTCACCCCTTTTAGGTACAGATGCCTTTCAGGAGATTGATGTAATCGGTATTACTCAGCCCATAACTAAATGGAATTTATTAGTTAAAAAAGCCGCTGATATACCGGCAGCCATTGCTAAAGCATTTTATATAGCTTCATCTGGCCGACCAGGCCCTGTGGTAATTGATATTACAAAAGATGCTCAATTTGAATTGACTTCTTTTAATTATAAGAAAGAAACTCTAGTTCGTAGCTATACTCCGGTTCCAATGACGAAGCCAGAAACAATAGTAGAAGCTGCCGAGATAATTAATAACGCTAAAAAACCCATGGCTTTAGTTGGTCAAGGTGTTATTCTTGGTGAGGCAGAAAGTGAGTTAAAAACGTTTCTTGATAAAACGGGTATCCCTGCAGCGTGGACATTATTAGGTCTATCTGCAATGCCATCCGATTACGAATTAAACGTTGGCATGCTAGGCATGCATGGTAACTATGGCCCTAATGTTAAAACCAACGAATGTGATGTTATCATTGCTATCGGAATGCGTTTCGACGATAGGGTAACCGGAGATGCTACCAAATATGCCAATAATGCCAAAGTTATTCATCTTGAAATAGATCCTGCTGAGGTAAATAAAATTATAAAAGCTGATGTGGCTGTAATGGGAAGTGTAAAAGATACTTTACCACAGCTTACAAAAGTTGTTAAGCCAACCACACACACCAATTGGCTTGCAGAGTTTAAAAAGTGTGATGATTTAGAAATCGAAAAAGTAATTGATGCCGAGGTATTCCCAAAACAAGGAGGAATGAACATGGGCGAGGTTGTTAATAAAATTTCTGAAGCTTTTGATCATGATGCAGTTGTTGTAACCGATGTTGGTCAGCACCAAATGATGGCCTCTCGATACTTTAAATTTAAGCAATCAAAAAGTATTGTAACATCAGGTGGATTAGGTACAATGGGATTTGGTTTGCCAGCAGCATTAGGTGCTAAATTAGGTGTACCAGAACGCGAAGTTTGTGTTTTTATCGGTGACGGTGGTTTCCAAATGACAATACAAGAATTAGGAACTATTTTTCAAACCAAAGCAGCTGTAAAGATTGTTATTTTAAATAATAACTTTTTAGGTATGGTTCGTCAGTGGCAAGAATTGTTCTTTGATAGAAGATATGCTTCAACTGAACTTTGCAATCCAGATTTCCAAATGATTACCAAAGGTTTTGGTATCGAAAGCGAATTGGTAACTGAACGTAAAGATTTAGATGCCGCGGTTGAAAGAATGGCTAAAAGTAAAGAATCGTTCTTACTTGAAGTTAGAGTAGAAAAAGAAGGTAACGTATTTCCGATGGTTCCATCAGGAAGTTCAGTTTCAGATATTAGATTAGAGTAGTATTTTAGTTCAGTCTTTTAAAAAAGAAAAAAAATGCAGCAAGAATTCACTATAACCATATTTTCTGAAAACCATGTTGGGCTCCTCAATCAGGTCACCACTGCTTTTACACGCAGAAGTATCAATATTGAAAGTCTGAATACTTCGGAATCATCTCTTGAGGGAATCCATAAGTTTACCATTGTTGTTTTCACTACACGTGAGCAAATTGATAAACTTAAAACTCAAATAGAGAAGAAAATTGATGTACTCAAGGTATTTGTATTTACCACTGATGAAATTATTCATCAAGAGATGGCGCTATATAAAGTACCAACAGAAGCACTTCTCTCAGGTAACGAAATTGAGGATATTGTAAGAAAATACGGAGCTCGTATTATGGAGATTACTCCTGAATATACGGTAATTGAAAAAACTGGCCACAAAGCAGAAACACAAGAACTCTTTGTTAGGCTCGATAAATATAAAGTACTCCAATTTGTACGCTCAGGCAGAATTGCCATCACTAAGTTACGAACAGAACTCCTTGAAGAGTATCTGCTTAAACTTAGAGCAGAGAACAAAATTAGAGGAATAGAAACATTTTAAGTAAAGGGAATTAGAGGTTTATGATACCTATTTTATTTTGAAAGTAGTGTTATATTATTTTAGATATTTTAAGTTTAGGTAAGGCAAAAAGTTGAAACATAGCATTCGCTATGGCGATATTTTTTTAACGAAGCATACGCTTAAAAGAATTAAATAATAGCACTAGGTTCAATGTAACATTGGTATATACTTCAACAAATATTTATTTTAAGGTTATGAGTAGTAATAAAGTACATATTTTTGATACCACATTAAGAGATGGGGAGCAAGTCCCAGGTTGTCAGTTAAATACTATTGAGAAGATAGAAGTAGCCAAGCAACTCGAGAAATTGGGTGTGGATATCATTGAAGCAGGATTCCCTATTTCAAGTCCAGGAGATTTTAATTCTGTTGTTGCTGTTTCTAAAGCAGTAACATACCCAACAATATGTGCTTTAACTCGTGCAGTTAAAAAAGATATTGAGGTAGCTGGCGATGCATTAAAATATGCAAAAAGAGGTCGTATCCATACGGGTATCGGAACTTCTCCATACCATATTTATCAAAAATTAAACTCCAATCCTGATGAGATTATAGAACGTGCTGTTGCTGCTGTTAAGTATGCAAAAGAACGTGCGGATGAGGTAGAGTTTTATGCTGAAGATGCTGGAAGAAGTGAGAACGAATTCTTAGCTAGAGTGATTGAGGCAGTGGTTGCAGCTGGTGCTGATGTAGTAAACATACCTGATACAACCGGATATTGTTTACCCCATGAGTATGGGTCTAAAATCGCCTATTTGGTAAATAACGTACCTAACATTGATAAAGCAATTATCGCCACACACTGTCATAACGATTTAGGAATGGCTACAGCAAATACATTGGCTGGTGTAGTTAATGGTGCGCGTCAAGTTGAGGTTACCTTAAACGGATTGGGCGAGAGAGCCGGTAATACAGCTTTAGAGGAAGTGGTAATGGCCATTAAATGTCATCAAGATTTAGATTTTGAAGTAGGTATCAATCCTAAAGAAATTATAAAAACAAGTAAATTAGTTTCTACTTTAATGCGTATGCCTGTTCAGGCGAATAAAGCAATTGTAGGACGAAATGCTTTTGCTCACTCATCAGGTATTCACCAAGATGGTGTTTTGAAAAATCGTGAGACTTACGAAATTATTGATCCAGCTGATGTTGGTATCGAAGAATCAAGTATTGTTTTAACAGCTCGTAGTGGTCGTGCAGCATTAAAACACAGATTACATGTATTAGGTTACGATTTAGATCAAGAAAAATTAGACCAAGTATATAAAAACTTCTTAGTATTAGCTGATTCTAAAAAAGATATTGGTGATGATGACTTAGAAGTTTTAGTTGGCCACGAGAAGAAAGAAGAGCGTGTTATCAAATTGGAGAATTTCCAGGTTATATGTGGTAAATCTTGTATTCCTTCTGCTACGGTTACCTTAATATATAATGGTAAAACAATTACAGAAACTGCTACAGGAGATGGCCCAGTTGATGCATCATTTACTGCTATCAAGAAAATGATACCATTCGATGTAGTGCTTGAAGAATACTTGGTACAAGCTGTAACACGCGGATCTGATGATATTGGTAAAGTGCATGTTCAGTTATCTCACGATGGTAGAACATACCATGGGTTTGGTGCTAACGTGGATACTTTAACCGCTTCTGTTTGGGCATATTTAGATGCGCTTTCGAAGTTTGCATAATAAATGAGTATCAAGTATCAAGATAAAAGCATCAAGATATAAGATTGTAAATCAGTCTTATGTCTTGATACTTGATACTTGTATCTCCTAACGAATAATTAATAACTTATAAATACTTAGTAAATTGGCAGGGAAAACGCTTTTCGACAAGATTTGGGATATGCACGAAGTGAAGACCATCGAGGATGGACCTTCAGTATTGTATATCGACCGTCACTTAGTACATGAGGTGACTAGTCCACAGGCATTCGCCGGCTTAAAAGCTCGTGGAATTAAAGTATTCAGACCGCAAAATACATTTGCTACTCCTGATCACAACATTCCAACTATTAACCAACATCTTCCTATTGCTGATGAGGTTTCTAGATTTCAGGTGGACACATTAACTAAAAACTGTGAAGATAACAATGTAACACTATTCGGTTTAGGTCATCCTAAAAATGGTGTAGTACACGTTGTTGGACCAGAGAATGGTATCACACAACCAGGTATGACAATTGTTTGTGGTGATAGCCATACGTCTACTCACGGTGCCTTTGGTAGTATTGCTTTTGGTATTGGTACTTCAGAGGTAGAAATGGTACTTTCTACGCAATGTATCATGCAACCGCGTCCAAAAACGATGAAGATTAACATTGATGGTAAATTGGAAGAGGGTGTTTCTGCAAAAGACCTAGTATTATATGTTATTTCTAAACTTACTACAGGTGGTGGTACAGGTTATTTTGTTGAGTTCTCGGGTTCTGCAATCCGTAACTTATCAATGGAAGGCCGTATGACTGTTTGTAACATGAGTATCGAAATGGGTGCACGTGGTGGCCTTATCGCTCCTGATGAGAAAACTATTGAGTACGTAAAAGGTCGTGAGTATGCACCTAAAGGTGCTGATTGGGATGCTGCTGTTGAAAAATGGAAAGCTTTGGTAACTGATGCTGATGCTGAGTTTGATAAAGTTTACAATTTTGATGCTGCTGATATTGAACCAATGATTACTTACGGTACTAACCCAGGTATGGGAGTTGGTATCACTCAAAGCATTCCTACGCTTGATACGGTTGAAGAAGCATCACAAAAAACATATTTAAAGTCTCTTGACTATATGGGCTATGCTCCTGGCGAGAAAATGTTAGGCAAGCCTGTCGATTGGATTTTTGTTGGCTCTTGTACCAATGGTCGTATCGAAGATTTACGCGTTTTTGCTAATGCTGTAAAAGGCAAGAAAAAAGCAGAAGGTGTAACAGCTTGGATTGTTCCTGGATCTCACCAAGTAGAAGATCAGGCGATTGCTGAAGGTTTAAAAGATATTCTTGAAGAAGCAGGCTTCGAATTACGTCAGCCTGGATGTTCAGCTTGTTTAGCAATGAATGATGATAAAGTACCTGCAGGTAAATATTCTGTAGCAACTAGTAACCGTAACTTCGAAGGTCGTCAAGGTCCTGGTTCACGAACGTTATTAGCTGGTCCTTTGACTGCTGCTGCATGTGCTGTAACAGGTGTAATTACTGATCCTCGTACTTTATAACCTTAAAAATTCAAGAAAATGCCTATAAATAAATTTATAACATTAGAGTCAACTTACGTACCTCTTCCAATTGAGAACGTAGATACGGATCAGATTATCCCGGCTCGTTTCTTAAAAGCAACTACTAAAGATGGTTTTGGCGATAATTTATTTGCCGATTGGAGATACAATAAAGATGGTTCTCCAAAAGCCGATTTCGTATTAAATAAACCTGAGTATACAGGATCTATTTTAGTTGCAGGAAAAAACTTTGGATCAGGTTCTAGCCGCGAGCACGCTGCTTGGGCTGTTGATGGTTACGGATTCAAAGTAGTAGTATCTAGTTTTTTTGCTGATATTTTCCGAAACAATTCATTAAACAATGGTGTTTTACCTGTTATTGTATCAGAAGCATTCTTAGCTGAGTTATTTGCAGCTGGTGCTGATAATACAATTGAGGTAAACCTTGAAACACAAACTATTACTAATAAAGCAACTGGTAAGTCAGAATCTTTTGATATTAATAGTTACAAAAAAGGTTGTTTATTAAATGGTTTTGATGACATCGATTACCTGATGAGCGTAAAAGATGAAATTGAATCTTATGAGCAAAATAGAGCTTAATTAGACAAATTGAAATAAAGAAAAAGACTGATTGTTCACATATTCATATGTAACTAATCAGTCTTTTTTCCCATAATCTCTTATCTAAAATTTAGAATATGAAGATTGAAGTAATGGATACAACACTTCGTGATGGAGAACAAACCACAGGAGTGTCTTTTAATGTTGGCGAAAAGCTAGCAATGGCAACTATGTTGCTCGATGAGGTAAAAGTAGACCGCTTAGAAGTAGCTTCGGCTCGTGTTTCTGATGGCGAATTTTCAGCAGTACAAAAAATTACCAATTGGGCTAATAAACATGGTTTCATCGATAAAATTGAAGTACTTGGTTTTGTTGATGGTGGTATCTCATTACAATGGATAAAAGATGCAGGTGCGAAGGTGATCAACCTCCTAACCAAGGGATCATTAAAACACGTTCAAAGCCAACTTAAAAAAACACCTGAACAACATATTGCTGATATTGCCAAGGTGGTTGATACAGCCGATACAATGGGTATAAAAGTTAATGTATACCTTGAGGATTGGAGTAACGGAATGTTAACTTCTCCTGAATATGTGTATCAAATAACTGAGGCCATCAGTAAAATGAATGTGCAACGAATTATGTTGCCTGATACTCTTGGTGTTTTAAATCCCGATCAAACATTTGAGTTCTGTACACAAATGGTCACACGATTCCCTAATACTCATTTCGATTTTCATTCACATAATGATTATGATATGGCTGTTGCAAATGCATTCTCTGCATTAAAAACCGGGATTAAGGGAATTCATACAACCGTTAATGGACTTGGAGAACGAGCCGGAAATGCACCACTAGCCAGTGTTATTGGTCTATTGAACGATCATCTTAAGTTACCCAACAACCTAGATGAATCTAATATTATTACTGTAAGTAAGGTAGTAGAGGGATTCTCAGGATTACGTATACCAGAAAACCAACCTATAACAGGATACAATGTATTTACACAATGTAGCGGCGTACATGCCGATGGTGACAGTAAAGACAATTTGTATTTTAACAACTTAATGCCTGAACGTTTCGGACGTAATAGAAAATATGCGCTCGGTAAAACATCAGGTAAAGCCAACATTAAAAAGAATTTAGAAGAACTTGGAATTGAACTCGACGTTGAGGATATGAAAAAGGTAACCCAACGTGTGATTCAATTAGGTGATAAAAAAGAAACGGTTACCATTGAGGATCTTCCATTTATTATAGCAGATGTGCTTAAAAGTTCTAAATCGAACGAAGACATTTGCATCAGAAATTACAATTTATCTTTAGCTCACGATTTACGTCCATTGGCTTCCATTAGTATGAATATTAAAGGCGAGCGACATGATGAAACAGCTGTTGGAGATGGACAATACGATGCCTTTATGAAAGCATTGTGGCGTATATATACTAAGCTTGGTAAGAAGCATCCAACCCTAAAAGATTATATTGTAACCATCCCTCCAGGTGGTAAAACCGATGCTCTTGTGGAGACGGTTATTACTTGGGATTACGATGGACTTGAAATAAAATCACGCGGCTTAGCTGCCGATCAAACCCAATCAGCCATTGAGGCAACCATTAAAGTACTCAACGTAATTGAAGAAGGTACTTTAACCCGCAAAGGCAATTGGAAAGAGGAATTAGAAAAATAAGACACAAGTATCAAGTATCAAGACATAAGACTTTTGATAGATACTTTTAAAGAAAATAAAACTAACGAAAATAACATGGTCATGATGATGTATTAGGTATGATGCTTAAATCTTGATACTTGATACTTAAATCTTGATACTAATAAGCGTATTATGAAATTGAATATTGGTGTTTTAGCCGGAGACGGAATTGGTCCGGAAATCGTAGAACAAGCGCAAAAAGTGCTTGATGCTGTTGCAACAAAGTATAACCACGAGATTGTTTACACACCTGCTATTGTTGGTGCATGTGCAATTGATGAAGAAGGCGATCCTTATCCTGCGGCTACTCACGAAGTTTGTATGAACTCTGATGCTGTTCTTTTTGGTGCTATTGGCGACCCAAAATTCGATAATGATCCATCAGCAAAAGTACGTCCTGAACAAGGTTTATTAGCAATGCGTAAAAAATTAGGTTTATACGCAAACATTCGTCCAGTAACTACTTTCCCATCTTTATTAGATAAATCACCATTACGTTTAGATATCGTTGAAGGTGCTGATATGGTTGTTGTACGTGAGTTAACTGGAGGTATTTATTTTGGCGAGAAAGGTCGTTCAGAAGATGGAAAGAAAGCCTTTGATACTTGTACTTATACTACAGAAGAAATTGAGCGCATCCTTAAATTAGCATTTTCTTATGCTGAGAAAAGAGACAAGCGCTTAACGGTAATTGATAAAGCTAATGTATTGGCTACATCTCGTCTTTGGAGACAAGTAGCGCAAGCTATGGAAGCCGATTATAAGAACATCGAAGTAGACTACATGTTTGTTGATAACGCAGCAATGCAATTGGTTCAATGGCCTAAAAAATTCGATGTAATGGTAACTGAAAACATGTTTGGTGACATTATTTCTGATGAGGCTTCTGTTATTACAGGATCATTAGGTTTATTACCTTCAGCATCAGTTGGTGTTCATACTTCTGTATTTGAACCTATTCATGGTTCTTATCCACAAGCTGCAGGTAAAGATATTGCAAATCCTATCGCTACAGTACTTTCTGCTGCAATGTTGTTAGAGTCTTTAGATTTATTAGAAGAAGCAGCAGCTGTTCGTGCCGCTGTTAATAAGTCATTAGAAGAAGGTGTTGCAACTGAAGATATTGTTAACGAAGGCGAAAAAGCTTACAAAACATCAGAAGTTGGTGACTGGTTAGCGAAAGCCATCTAAGAAATATTATTTCTTTACTTATTATATTAAGCACTGTTATTTATTTAGCAGTGCTTTTTTTATTCGTGTAAATTCTACTGCTCTTGTTTTTATATTGAATAAGGGCTTCAAGATTTACAATCGCGATTAGCTAAAGTTTAATAATATGATTAAAATATGGGTTAATTTAATCCTGATGATTCATATTGCATCTTAAGCCCCTCTAATACACACAATTTTCCTCCACAAATAACATATACAATTGGTAATTTAGTGCATCATCCAATTAAAATTGAATCATGCTAAACACCTTTTTAAAATCTTCAACACCATTACTTGTAATATTTTTACTTATTAGTTTAAATCCCATAAAAGGACAAATTGTACTTTTAGGAGAAAACTCACCTCATGAAAATATTAACGATGGCAATTTTGAACTAATACGCGGTAATTGGCGACAATCTAAACAATCTCCTTTCTGGAAAACATATAATGTAGAAGGCCTTGGCGAGTATAAAATGGGATTACATATGGGCACAATGTATAGCATTAACGATGTTGGCATAGCCGAATCAATTGTACTTGATTCAAACCCCGACTACCAGAATCCACAAATTGGCGACACCTTAAAATGGAGTTTTGGAGCCGACTTAGAATATATTAGTAACGGAAGCATTAGCCTAAGCATAGTATTCGGAGATATTGAACACATAGTTGCAGATAAAGCAAAGTTAAAAGGATCTGATAAAATTGTAGAGCATTTTAAAGGATTCTATATTTTAACTGAAGAAGACGTTAAAGCTGGTTTTCCGAAGGTAAAAGCTACATTCTACTCTGAAGATGAGATTAAAATATTTTTGCACTATGTAAATCTAAGTGTGCTAAATCATAAATTTAAAGGCCCCTCACTCACTATTAATAATATTACTGAAGGCAACCAACTACAGTGGAACGATAATTTAGCTACTAAACAATCTATATTCTATATTTATCGACAATCAAACTTAAAAGGTGAATACAAAAAGATTGGGGAATCATCAGAAACTTCATACTTAGATACAACCTTCATTACAGGTATTAATTATAAATATCTGGTTACAAGAGAAGACGGACAAAGATCAATTGCCTCGGATATTGTCAACATTACCAAGATCGATGATATTCCTCCCCTACCGCCCACTCATCTTCAGGCAGATATTTACGACTCTGAGATTAAAATTAGTTGGGATAAAAGTAGTAGTAATGATGTAAAATATTACTCGTTATACAGAGGTGATAGTGATGGAAAGAATTTACATGAAATTGCGCATAAGATTTCTAAAACACACTACCTCGATTTTACGCCTCAAAAAGATATTGAGAATACTTACATAGTTTATGCGCATGATTATAGTGGTAATAAAAGTAAACCATCTGAAATATTAAAAGCCAAAGTTAAAATGGTTAAGGGCGCATCTTTTAGCGATCTAATTCTTCCAATGCCAATTCATAAACAATTGCAATCAGATACTTGGGGAGCGGATGGAGTATTACCTCGTGATGTTGATAATGGAATTGAAGATCCTGATTGGAGCTATTGGGGTGGACGACCTGTAAAAGATAGCGATGAAAAATACCATATGTGTGTTACGCGTTGGCCAGCAAATGCAACTAAAGGTCATTGGGAGTGGCCACGTTCTACTATAGCGTATGCAGTAGCTGACAAGCCAACAGGCCCTTATAAAGTTGAACGAGACCTAGCCTACCCTTGCTATAATGGATTAGGTCATAACCCTGATATTATTATATTAAACGATGGTACTTATATGCTTTACTCATTAATTAACTGGGAGCCGCGCTTATTTAAATCGGATAAAATGAGTGGTCCATGGGAAGAGCTTGGAATAATGAAAATTGATAAAAATACCGAACTTGAAAAACCCGAACGTTTTTATCGATTCGAGAGAAATCTTTCGGGCGTGCAAATGCACGATGGAAAATTTCTATTTGTAACAAAAGGTGGTGCCATGATGATGAGTGAGAATACCAACCCTCTTGGCCCATATAAAATACTTACGAGCCCTATTCAAGGAAATAAAATTATTCCTGAGAAATATAGAAACTCAAACTACGAAGATCCGGTATTATGGAAAGATGATGTACAATATCATATGATGATTAATGCCTTTTGGGATTACAGATGTATTTATCTGCGCTCTCCCGATGGAATTAATTGGAAATTTAATCCGGGAACAGCTTATACACCAAATAATACATGCTATGAAAATGGAACTCAAACACATTGGTATAAATTAGAACGTCCGCATGTTTTAACAGATGAATACGGTAGAGCTACACACCTATCTTTAGCAGTTATTGATGTACCGAAAGCGGATGATTTAGCAGGAGATAAGCACAACTCTAAAAACATTATAATACCATTAACTGTGCACAAACGAGTTAGTGTTCTGAATAAAAAACGAATAACTAGAGATACTAAAAAAATAGAAGTAATTATTCACAGTGAAAATGACTTTAATGCACAAACTGATATTGACATTAATTCTCTTAGAATTGGATCTGCAGAAGAAGTTGATTACGGTAGGGGCTGTAAGGTGACTAAATTTAGTAATAAAGGAAAGAATCTGAAGGTAGAGTTCGACGGCCTAAATAATGGAATTACAGAAGATAACTTTGTTCTAAAACTATTAGGGAAATCAAATAGTGGCGCATTAATAATTGCTTATACAAAGTTACAAGCCCACTAAAGAAAACGAGAATAGTGGATACAAAAAAAGCTCTGAATATTCAGAGCTTTTCTTATGTCTAAGCAAAAATGCTTATTTTTTCTTTGCATCAATGTGCTTTTGATATTTGTTTTTAAACTTATCAATACGTCCTGCTGTATCAACAAGCTTCATCTTACCAGTAAAGAATGGGTGAGATGTGTTTGAAATTTCAAGCTTCATTAATGGATACTCAATACCGTCAATTTCGATAGTATCTTTAGTGTTTGCAGTTGAACGTGTAATGAATACTTCTTCATTAGACATATCTTTAAATGCAACTAAACGATAGTTATCAGGATGGATTCCCTTTTTCATATCTTTATAATTTTACGTTTGCGAGATGACTTCCGTGCTTATTATTAAGCTAGTAAACATCTCATTTAAATTCAAATTTCCTAATTCGGACTGCAAAAGTACATTTTAATATTAGAACAACAAACAAATAGATGTTAATAAATTCATTTTTCAACCCCCAACTCACTTCTCATCAATTGTTTTGGTAGTTATGCCTATTATGTAAACATCAGCTTTTTGTATCTCGAGGGATAGTGCTTGCCCTATTATTACTTTCCTTATCCTCACCAAAAATATATCTGTAAGTAATGTGCTTTTTTGAAAAGTCGGCGCCCATTGAATCTTGTAACACACGCATTTTAGGATTAAAATCTCCAACCCACGATATTTCGAGCTCCGTTAGGTTTGGTTTCTTCTCAACAGCGCCTTTTAAATGCCAAAACAAACCCGACTCAATGCCTGATTTCTGAAATTTTGGAATAATCCCAAGTATTACCACTCGAGCCCTGCTCATCACATTACGCTTCTTCATCCATAAAAAACGAAGCTTATTGAGGAGGTTCATCTTACCATTAAAGTGTTTGGTAATTTGATTGATATCAGGAAAAAGAACCAATAAACCGATAGGCTTATTGCCATGATAGGCAAACCAAATTATATCTTCTTCTAAAAAGGATTTTGCTTTATCAATAGTGTCATTTAGAACCTGTTTGCTGATGGGCACAAAATTTTCATGAAACTGCCATGCATCATTATAAATAGTTTCAAAATCAGACAAAAATTTATCGCGATTTTTAAGCCTGAAGTGTTTAAAACTATAGCCCTCTTTCTTAACAACCCACCCTGCAATCTTCCAGAAACGCTCCGGAAAAGGCTTTGTTAAGTCAAGCTTATTGGTAATTTGTTCAAAGTAAGTTTTAAAACCGTAGGCTTCAAAAAATGCTTGATAATATGGCGGATTATATTGCATCCCAAAAGAAGCTTGAGAAAAGCCCTCGATTAACAAGCCCCAAAAATTATCGTTCTCGCCGAAGTTTATGGGGCCGTCCATCGCTTTCATATTATGCTGAATAAGCCATTCTTTAGCTGCATCAAATAATAAAAATGCTACCTCTTGATTTTTTATACACTCAAAAAATCCCATTCCTCCGGTTGGCTGTTCATAACCAAAAGCCTTCTTTTCATTAATAAAAGCAGCTACCCTACCCACTACTTGCCCATTATTATCTAACGCTATAAAACGAGTAGCTGAGCCGTGTTTGTAAAATGGATTTTTTTCGGGCGTAAAAACTTCATTAACTACAATATCTAAAGGACGAACATAGTTCTCGTCATCTTTATAAATCTTTTCAACAAGATTATTAAAAAGCTTAACATGGTTTTTATCTATTACTTCAAGTATTCTCATAATTGCTTCGATAATTCATTTATAAGAGTGCAATAAGGATGTACTACAAAAATAAATGTTTTTATGAGTTTGCAAATAATCAAGAAATCAAATAACAAAATACTTTGTTAATTATATTACAGAAAACCACGATTCGTATTCTTTAGAAATTAATAATTGTTCAAATTTATACTCATATTCATTCTTTTCAGGAATATATTCGTACGACTCTTGGAGCGCTTTCCAGTTGGCAGCAACATAACGAACAGCTTCTATAATAAGATTAATATCTTGCTCACTCATAACTGGATGCAAGGATATACGAACCCAACCTGGTTTTTCTGAGAAATCTCCTCTATCTATTTTAGAAGTAATTTTATGTGAAGTTTGAGAATCAACATGCAATAAATAATGTCCATATGTTCCTGCGCACGAACATCCTCCACGCACTTGAATACCGTAATAATCGCTTAATAGGCGAACCACTAAATTAAAATGTGCATCCTCAATATAAAAAGAAATAATACCTAAACGTTCCTCAACATTGTTCGCTAAAATGGTAATGTTTTCAACTTTTCGTAACTCATTTAAAACTAAGGATACCATTTCGGACTCTCGTTCGGCCATTTTAACCACGTTCATTTCTTCCTTTAGCCTGATGGCCATTGCCGCCTTTATGGACTGCAAAAAACCTGGAGTCCCAGCATCCTCCTTAGTTTCAATATCCTCAACGTAATGATACTTCCCCCACCTATTGGTCCAGTTAACAGTGCCTCCCCCAGAGGTATCAGGAGCCACATTATTATATATTGATTTATTGAAAATCAGAACGCCACAACTACCTGGTCCTCCAATAAATTTATGCGGTGAGAAAAATAGGGCATCTAAATACATCTCTGAATCACATGGGTGCATATCAATTTCTACGTAAGGTGCTGAGGCGGCAAAATCCACAAAACACAAACCTCCATGTTGATGCATTATTTTTGAAAGCTCATGATAGGGTACTTCAATACCTGTGACATTAGAGCATGCAGAAAATGAACCTATCTTAACCTTCCTATTTTCATATTTTTTGAGTTCTAATTTTAGAGAATTAACATCTACTAATAAATCTTTATTGGGTTTAATTACAACAACATCAGCAATTGTTTCAAGCCACGAGGTATGGTTAGAATGATGCTCCATGTGAGTTACAAATACAACCGGACGTTCTTCGGGTTTAATTGAGATGTACTTTAAAGCCTGTTCTGGAATTCGCAAACCTAATATGCGCTGTAGCTTATTTACAACCTCAGTCATTCCACTACCCGAGGTTATTATTATATCATCATCAGTAGCATTAACATGCTTTTTAATAATTCTCCGAGAACTTTTGTAAACCCCAGATATAGTTTCTCCTGTGTAGCTTGATTCTGAATGCGTGTTGGCAACTAATGGCCCCACTTTATTAACTATTGCATCTTCAATGGGATGGTATAATCTACCACTCGCAACCCAATCAGCATAAAGTAGTTTTTTTGTACCAAATGGTGTTTCAATACATTTATCACTTCCCACTACATGCTTTCCATACTTCACAAAGTGATCTTCGTGTATCATATACCTTAAATCTACTTTTAACTTTCGCGCATAAAATCAATTTCTGCACGTAGTTCTTGAACCAGAAAAGCTAGTTTCTTATCGTCCTTAACCAAGTTTAATTGTGCTTCTATTGAATCGAGCAAATCTTTTGAATGTCGACAGGCTGCCCTAAGAAATCTACCCTTGGTTCGTTGCAGAAATACAGAATCCTGATTTATATTGATAAACGCATCATTAACTAATGATGCCACGTTTTCTAATTCACTATTTTTAAGAAATATAGATAAAGAGCACCAGCCAGCCGCTTGTTTATATACATCATCACTGTGAATGAATTCTTGACTAAGCGATTTATAATTGTCTGCTCTACTCAACAAATTAACACCAAATTGCTCTGCCAACTCATTGGTTTTAACCATAGTAAACCATTCTTCTATCTTTTCTGATTTCAACAGTGAGACATCAGCAATCATAGTAGCCAAAATCATTGTTTCACGAGCTTCCCTATGCCATAAGCGTTCGGCTAGATTTTGCTTGTTTTTATACTTGGCCGCAATTTTACGCAACCAATGCATACTAACACCAAAGTTCAATTTATAATCGAGCCCACTTTTTCGCATCTGTTGCGAAATCTCTCCATCCATATAGCTTTTAAGCAAGGCCATTATATTATCCACCTCTGCAGAGGTAGTATCTTCCATAAAAAACTTCATCTCTTCTATTCTTATTTCTCGCCAATAAAGTTATTGTTTCTACAAATAACAATACCAGAAAAAACATTTTTCTCTACTTTTTTTAATTCAAACTCATTTTATGAAATAAAAAACACAAATATATTTATCTGTAATTCTGAAACTTATATTCTTCAGTGAAAAATACTTTGTTTTTTTTTAGATAATGATTTGCAAATGTAATTCTTTTAGTGTTATCTTTGCATCGCTTTTAGCAAGAATGGTGATTGTAGCTCAGTTGGTTAGAGCGCTGGTTTGTGGTTCCAGAGGTCGCCGGTTCGAAACCGGTCTTTCACCCTATAAAGCTTCAACTCTTTGAGTTGGAGCTTTTTTTATGCCCTAATATTTATATCAACTCATCATTAAAATAGATGTGTATATAAAAAACTTCTCGCCTACAGGAATTATCGTCTCTAAAAATTTTTATTTTAGTAGAAATTTCATCCCTATTCTATTAAAATGTCGATTTATAAAATCATACTTATTCTTCTGTTTATTTGTAATATTACAAGTGCTCAGAAAATGTACAAAACAATTAACAAGTATGAAAAGGCGGTATTTACAATTATTACCTATGGAGAAACCAACTCAAGAAACGATACGGCAACAGGTTTCTTTATAAATCCTAGCGGAATAGCAATTGTTCCTGCTCACATATTCATAACAAATGACTCCGGCGTTATAACCCTCAGAAATAATAAAACCTACAGTGTAGATAAAGTAATATCAACACATGCAATGGCAGACTTATGCCTCATCAAGGTAATTCACTCTCAGAATAAAAGCTTTGATTATATTGTTCCTTCTCTGAACACAAATGCATATCAATCAGAAACCCTAGTGATGTGCCATCCGAATGATGCTGACAATGGACTAAGTTTTGGTCAAGTAACTAAAGTTTTCCAGGCTCCTTATATCGATCGCTTAGTAGAAACCTCTTCAAATATCACCCACAAATCAAGCGGTGCTCCAGTAATAAATAGTAGAGGTGATTTGATAGGTATTTCTACAAAGCATAACAAAAAGGCCAACACCCTATTCTACAGCACCCACATTTTAAACGATAGTTTGTGGCGGAAAAACAACAGTGATTTACCGGTTAGGCAATATCAAACCACCTCACAGATGGCTGTTTATATGAATTCGGCACTTATTAACTTTATGCAAAAAGAGTGGATTGAATCTGCTAAAGATTTCTCACGAGTACTAAAACTAGATTCTCTTAATGGAAAAGCCTTAATGCTTAGAGCAGAATCACGAAGGCAGTACAATAACAAACATGGTAGAAATTTAGATTTAGAAAAGCTTAAACGTACCAACACCAATACATTTTTAACAGATTTCTTTAATGCCGAATACAATAGGCATAACAATAACTTAAAAGAAGCCTTTATCAACTATATTGCGTGTATTGAAAAGCATGAGAATTATGCCCCTGCATTAATTGAATTCGGTTTACTTGCTATGCGATTACATAACGACAAACAAACTGCAGAAAACTGTTTTAATAAAGCAATTGCAGCAGCACCAATGTATGCGAATGGATATTACGAGCGTGGCCGGTTTACTTTTCAACATTTCGATTTTTACGACAGGGCCTTGAAGGACATTAATAAGGCCATTTTACTCGACCCCTATTTACCCGGAATATACTCCATAAGAGGCACCTTAAAAATGCAAATTGAAAACTACTTAGGGGCCATTGCGGATTATGACATAGCCCTTGGTATCGATGGTGATGATATTTATGCACTATTTAATAGAGGAATTGCATACTATAATTTGGGCATGAAAGAACAGTGTTGCGCCGATTGGGTTAAAGCTGAAGAGTTAGGACATTACAAAGCCACTAAGTTTTTATCGAAATACTGCAACGGAATTACGACAAGTAAAAATTAGAATAAGAAAAACTAACTTATTCAGGCACTATCTTTATCAAAACATTAAATTTGCGATAAAATTTATATTTCATGACAACTATTGAACAGCTAAAAGATTTAGCGGAGCGCCAGCTGGCGTTAAGGAGGTATCTTTGACATTGATAAGAAAAAGATAGAAGTTGAAGAGGAAGAACAACGCTCACAAGCTCCCGACTTTTGGGATGATGCCAAGGCTGCTGAGATACATATGCGTAAACTCAGAGGCATAAAAGCTTGGGTAGACGAGTATGAAGCTATTGTGGCTAAAATTGAAGACCTTGAGGTTCTCTTCGAATTTATGAAAGAAGGCGATGCTACACAAGAGGATGTAGAAGAGCTGTATGCCGAATTATTAATTGACGTGGAAGCCCTAGAACTTAAGAATATGCTCCGCCGAGATGAGGATAAGTTTGGTGCCGTATTAAAAATTAATGCTGGTGCTGGTGGAACCGAAAGTCAGGATTGGGCAGAGATGCTAATGCGTATGTATATTCGCTGGGGCGAGAGAAATAAATACAAGGTTAAAGAAGTAAACTATCAAGCTGGTGATGATGCAGGTATCAAAACTGTAACGCTTCAATTTGAAGGCGACTTTGCATATGGTTATTTAAAAAGCGAAAATGGCGTACATCGCCTAGTTCGTTTATCGCCATTTAATGCGGCCAATAAGCGTATGACTTCGTTTACATCTGTTTTTATATCTCCATTAATTGATGATACAATTGAAATAGAAGTAAGTCCTGCGGAAATTTCTTGGGAAACTTTCCGTAGTGGTGGTGCAGGTGGCCAGAATGTGAATAAAGTTGAAACCGGTGTTCGTTTACGCCATGCTCCAACGGGTATTATTATTGAAAATACCGAATCGCGTTCACAGCTTGGTAACAAAGAAAATGCCATGCGCCTTTTAAAGTCTCAGCTATACGAACTTGAATTACGTAAACGTATGGAAGAGCAAAATAAAGTTGAAAGTGAAAAGAAAAAAATAGAATGGGGTTCGCAAATTAGATCATACGTATTGCAACCTTATAAAATGGTTAAAGATGTTCGCACAGGTGCCGAAACTTCAAATGTTCAGGCGGTATTAGATGGTGACATCGACATATTTACCAAAGCCTATTTAATGGAATTTGGTGGTAAATAATCCTATAAATAACTAAAATAAGATGATAACAATATTACATAATCCACGCTGTTCTAAAAGCCGTTTAGGCCTGCAATACCTTGAGGAAAAAGGAATCACACCAATGGTTGTAAAGTACCTTGATGTGCAACTAAATGCAGAAGAAATTAATCAACTGCTTAAAAAGTTGAATATGGAGCCTAAAGATTTAATGCGAACAGGTGAAGATTTCTATAAAAAGGAAATTAAAGGCAAGGATCTTACTAATGAAGAACTTGTTCATGCCATGGCAGAGAATCCTAAACTAATAGAACGACCTATTGTAATTAATGGAGATAAAGCAGTTGTAGCCCGACCAACAGAAAAAATTGACGAAGTATTATAAGATTATTCTGAGATTATGCATTTGTTATGCATAATCTCAATTTTAAATTGCAAACACAGCTTCTTCTTGTATTTGAGCGTATTCCTTAACTATAGCAGATATAATCCAATTTGTATCATTCTGATAATTAACTTCCACAGGCTTTTCATTTAAAAGCCAGTTATTAAAAACATCAATATCTACTTCTTTTAATGTTTTAAAAGTGGGTATTCCCATCGATTCAAGCATGGCAGCGTTACACTGTTGCTCGTACTGTCCTGACATTGGTAAAACACAAAGCTTCTTTTTTAAATAGAGAGCCTCTGCAGGAGTTTCGAATCCTGCATTGCACAAAACACCTTTAGATGAAAGCATACTTTTAGCAAAACCCATTTTATCAACCGGTTGAATGTATACATTCTTATAGCTAAATGCACGCTTATTATGTTTAGAGAAAACTTGCCATTGATCTTGCGGAAATTGAGTTAAGAAGTCCAATATGGCCTCATCAGAATACGCCGGAAGATATACTGTATAATGATTCTCAACAGAAGGGGTGGAAAATCTAATATCTCTTCTTATTACAGGAGTAAAGAAACCATTTCCTAGCTCCTTAAAATGAAACCCATAACTCTTATGCGTTGGTGCATAATATTTCAGGATGTTTTTTCCTAGTAAACTTTTAACCTTAGGTTGAGGTGCTTTATGATGCAAAACAGCAGACTGGTGCGATATTCCAATACACTCCTTCCCTTTAAGTTTACATGCCCAAGCCACAACTGGTTCAAAATCATTTAAAACCAAATCGTACTCACGCACGGGGATTTTTAGAACCTCAGCAATAAAATTAACTGCATTTATATTCTTCATGGTTGATTTAAGGTCAACTCCTCCTTTTTTACCAAAAACGAAACTTGCCCCGTGATAACGATATTTTACCTTCCATGGCAAATCAATATCACATTGATTTCCGCTAAGTAATAAATCAACTTTACCAAACTTCTTTAACACAGGTATAACTTCCATAGCTCTGGCTATATGACCATTGCCTGTTCCTTGTATCGCGTATAAGATTTTCATAATAAATGGTTAAGATTCACTTAAAATATCTCGAAACATCGTTTTAAATAAAGCCTTATCTGACCTGGTTAATAAATCAGATACTTCATCTACCTTATCATCTTCATGATAATTAAATGGAGCCGAATCATTATAATAAACTAAATGCCAATCATTATTTTCAAACTCAAGGGCCGTCATGTTTTCAACCCAGTCGCCTGAATTTAAATACATCACACTTCCGTGTTGATTACTAATTCTTTTTTTAGCAGGCCAATGAATATGTCCGCAAATAGCATATTTATAGCGCTTTTTTATAGCTAAGCCAGCCACCGTCTTCTCAAAACGAGAAGTAACATCGTTACGCTTACTTTTCACCAACTCTTTAATATCCTTTGATAAAGAAATTCTTCGCTGACCAAAAAGTGAAAGAAAACTATTTACAACCTTGTTTATGATTGTAAGTAATGCATACCCTGTAGCTCCTAATTTTGCTAGCCATGCCGAGTGATGCATTACTACATCAAATGCATCTCCGTGAAATATCCATGTTTTAGCTCCATTTATTTTAAGAACCACCTTATTAACAATTGATAGGTTGCCCATTTTAACCCCTACAAACCTTCTTAAAGCTTCATCATGGTTGCCAATTACATAATGAACTTGAGTGCCAGCCTCCATCATTTTAATAATTTGCCTTACTACTTTAAGCTGTGTTTTAGGAAAGTAAGACTTACTAAATTGCCAGATATCAATAATATCACCATTAAGAACTAGCACTTCTGTTTTAATCGATTTGAGATAGTTTAACAGCTCCTTCGCCTTTGCGCTTCGGGTACCCAAGTGAGTATCGGATATCACAACAGCATCAAGTTGCTTTAAATCGTTTTTCTGCTTCATATGCACTTACAATTATTAAAGCAAAACTATCGTACTACAAACAACTATACATGAATTAGATACTAAGCTTTTGTAAAGTTTAAATATTGTGTTAAGCTAGTGTAAAGCACAATTAACTAAGTACAAAACCTCAAGCAAATTATGTGGGTAGCAAAGCTTCTATATAATCAGTATTCAAAAATACTATTGCTTATATTTGTGATTAATTAATTCGTTATGAAATTTATATTCACATTTATTGTTGTAGTTATTGGATGTTTATTGGCTATTCAGGGAAGCATAAATACACATCTCACCACATTCTTAAAACATCCATTACAAGGTGCCTTAGTAAATTTCTTAGTTGGCTCTGTATGCTTAATTGGTCTTAACTTGATTTTTAAAACACAGATTCCTGATTTTGATCATATTAAAACCGCCCCTTCTTATTTGTTTATTGGAGGTATATTGGGTGCTATATTTGTTTCGTCAACTATATTTTTTATTCCAAGAATTGGAGTTACCACAGTATTAGCAGCTTCAATTGTAGGGCAATTAATTGCAGCATCGGTAATTGATCATTTTGGCTTTTTTGGTATTGCCATTCAACCCATTAGTACTAAACGCATTATTGGTATAATAATGTTGTTATCAGGAGTCTTTTTTATTCAGAAATAAGATGAGGTTATAATGATCGCGGAAGAGTGAAAAAGAATTGAGTTCCTTTGCCTTCTTCCGATTCAAACCAAATTCGTCCTCCCAATAGCTCAATAAATGCTTTTGAGATAGTTAACCCTAAACCAGTACCGCCATACTTCTTTTGTATATTATGATTAGCCTGCCTAAATTGCTCAAAAATAAAAGCTTGTTCTTCTTCATGAATTCCTATACCACAATCGCAGACACTAAACTTAACAAAGTCACCTTCTAAACAACATGCCATTTTTATTTCCCCTTCCTCGCTAAATTTAATAGCATTTGAAAGTAAATTTGATATGATCTGTGTGAGTTTTGTTCTATCTGTATTTAACTCAACATCACTACCATTTAAACTATTCTGATGTGAAATACTTAGCTTGGTATCCATCTTAAAAATTGCAACTTGTTCCTCTAATAGAGTACTTAAATTAACCTTAGATAAAACCACCTCTTCTTGCTTTGTTTCAAGAGATGAAATGGTTAAAACATTATTTACAACCGAAAGCAATTGCTCACTACTATTTTTAATGATGCTACTATAGTCTTTTATCATGTCCATATCAGAATCGACTTCTGAAAGTAGTTCTGCAAAGCCATATATAGCATTCATTGGTGTTCTAATCTCATGAGACATAATTTGTAGAAAGGTAGACTTAAGCAAATCACTTTCCTTGGCTTTCTCCATTGCCTTATATAAAGCCTCATTTTGAATTTTATACTGATCATTCAATATAGCGAACTCTTCATTACGTTCGCTTAACTCTTCATTAATGGACAAATACTCTTCGTTCTGCTCTTTGAGTAAACGCTTATTCTCCAATTCACTAATTTCGTTTTTCTTACGTTCTGTAATATCTACTCCTATCATAGATAATAGTCCTTCTTGCGGAATAAAAGCGATTATATCGAAGTACATATCTAAAACATCGGTATAACTTTCAATCCTTTGAGCTTTACCCGTTTTATAAACTTTCTTAAACGTATCAAGCCACACTTGTTCGGTTGCCGGAAACTCACCTAAAAGAGTCTTACCCTTTAGATAATCATCGGTATAGCCAACAGACGCTTCAAATGCTGGATTAACCGCAATAAACTTATAATCAATTGGCTCCCCATTATCATCGGTTACCACTTCATATAAACTCGAACTATCATCCATATTCGTAAATAACATTCTGTAACGGGCTTCACTCTCGAGCAAATCCTCTTTCGCTTTTATCCTATCTGAAATGTCATGATAGTTAACTAATATGCCATTAATATTAGGTGTATTTATATTATTAACAGCACTAAATTCAACCCAAGTATACTTCCCATCTTTTTTGTGATATCTAAACTCTGTAGTAAACTGATTTAGGTTACCTGATATGATACTCTGAAACGCAGAAATTAAACCCTCCCTATCATCTGGATGAATATTGTTGACTGCAGGCTGATTCATTAATTCGTCACTACTCCATCCAAATAAATTTTCAACGTTATGACTCTTAAACTTTGTAATTCCATTAATGTCAATAATGCCTATAACATCAGTAACATTCTCAAGCATAGTTAAATACTTAATCCTTTCATCTAATAATCTTTCAACCTCAGTTGCTTTGCAGCAGTTCGCTTTAACCTCTGCCAGTTCATTTTTTATTGCAAGCAATTCCAACTCAAGCTCTTCATATGATTTCTGATTATCCATATACAAGATTTATAAGGTTTAAGGCGATTTGTAAAAGAGTCTGAGGCATTAAGATACCATTTTTTATCCTATCCAATTTACAAATATTGGTCATTGGTCAAATTGTATAACTTTTTAGTAGCTGAACATAGTAACCTACAAACCATACATTTACAGCCTACAAATGGAGAAATATTTCTTTAATATGAGTTATTAATCTGATTATCATGCTACATAACAGGTAATATTCAGGGTAATTACTTCTTAAAATCAATCAAAAGGTTTAATTTTGCGCTCTGAAAAAACAAACAGTTATACAGTTATATTATGGCAGATAAAACTAAAAAACCGTTATTGAGTGATTTTGCTCCAGTTACCACACAACAGTGGATGGATAAAATTACAGCGGATTTAAAAGGGGCTGACTTCGAAAGAAAGCTTGTTTGGAGAACAAACGAAGGCTTTAACGTTCGTCCTTTTTATCGTTCTGAAGATTTAGAAGAGGTAAAATACCTTGATAGTCTTCCAGGAGAATTTCCTTATATCAGAGGAACTAAAAAAACAAACAACTGGTATGTTCGTCAGGACATCAAAGCTGTTAATGCCGTTGCTGCAAACAAAAAGGCATTAGATGTTTTAACAAAAGGTATTACTTCATTAGGATTCACATTCTGTGATAAAGTTGAAGATTTTAATGCTGAGATTAGTTCAGTATTAGCCAACATTATTTCTGATGATGTTGAAATCAACTTTTCTACTAAGCATGGTAGCAAAAAGCTTTTAGAAGCTGTTGTTGCTTACCTTAAGAAAACAAACCGCGACTTATCTAAAGTTAAAGGTTCAGTAAACTTTGATACTATCGGATGTTTAACTACATCAGGTAAATCTTGCAAGTCGTTCGACGAAATGTTCGATCACGCTAAAGAAGTTGTTGAGGCAGGTAAAAACTTACCAAACTTTAAAACAATTGCTGTTAACGGTAAACTTTTCAACAATGCAGGTTCTTCAATTGTACAAGAATTAGCATTTGCACTTTCAATGGGTAGCGAGTATTTAGCGCAACTTACTGAAAGAGGTGTTTCTGTAAACGATGCTGCTTCATCAATGAAATTTAACTTTGGTGTTGGTGGTAACTACTTTATGGAGATTGCAAAATTACGTGCTGCACGTATGTTATGGGCAACTATCGTAAAATCATACAAGCCTGCAGGTTTAGAGCCAACAAAAATGGCTATTCACTGTGAAACTTCACAATGGAACAAAACTATTTACGATCCATATGTAAATATGTTGCGTACACAAACAGAAGCGATGTCGGCTACTTTAGGTGGTGCAGATTCGTTAACTGTTCAACCATTTGATACTATTTATAAAGATTCTGATGTATTCTCTGAAAGAATTGCTCGTAACCAACAATTATTGTTGAAAGAGGAATCTCATTTCGATAAAGTAGTTGACCCTTCTGCAGGTTCATATTACATCGAGAACCTTACTGATAACATCGCAAAAGAAGCTTGGGCTTTATTTGTTGAGGTTGAAGAAAAAGGCGGATACACTGCTGCTTTAAAAGAAGGTTTTGTTCAAGCAAAAGTTGCCGAAGTTGCTGATAAGCGCAAAAAAGCAATTGCTACACGTCGCGAGAATTTATTAGGTACTAACCAGTTCCCTAACGGAAACGAAACTGTTGCTGAAGTAGCAGGAAACGTTTCTTCATGTACAACTAAATGTTGTTCTGGCGATACTGTTATTGAGCCTATCGTTAAATTCCGTGGTGCTGAAGAGTTTGAAGCACTTCGTTTAACAACTGAAAGAGCTGAAAAAACACCAACTGTATTTATGCTTACTTACGGTAACCTAAATATGCGTTTAGCTCGTTCTCAGTTCTCAGCTAACTTCTTTGAGTGTGCAGGTTACAAAACAATCGACAACAATGGTTTTGATACTGTTGAAGCGGGTGTTGAAGCTGCCAAAGCTGCTAAAGCTGATATTATTGTTCTTTGTTCTTCTGACGACGAGTATGTTGATGCTGCTCCTGCTGCATTTAAGGCAATCAATGGCGAAGCTATCTTTGTTGTTGCTGGTGCACCAAAATGTGCCGACGATTTAAAAGCACAAGGCATTACAAACTTTGTTAACGTTCGCTCTAACGTACTTGAAACACTTCAAGGATTCAGTAAAGAGCTAGGACTTTAATTAAGACACAAGTATCAAGACACAAGTATCAAGACTTTGTAAACGATGCATAATTATAGAGAATTAAAAGTTTGGCAAAAAGCAAGAGTTCTAGTAAAACTGATTTATCAGATTACTAATAATCTTCCGAAAGAAGAGAACTTTGGACTAACTAGCCAAATGAGACGAGCAGTCGTTTCAATTCCATCTAATATTGCAGAAGGAGCAGGTCGAGGTACGAATAAAGATTTTTGTAGATTTCTTGATATAGCATATGGTTCGAGTTTTGAACTCGAGACCCAATTGTTATTGTGTGTTGATTTAGCTTATATTTCTGAGAGTGTTTTATTTAATACAGAATCTCAGATTAAAGAAATACAAAGAATGTTATATGCATTAAAGTCAAAGTATTAGTAATAGTAAGTTTTAAGTCTTGATACTTGATACTTGATACTTGATACTTTTTCTTAATAAATAGAAATAATGGCAAGACCAGATTTTAAAAATATAGATTTCAAAAAAAGTTCTCCTTGTGGTGGCGTTAAAGCCAAAGAGTGGGAGAAAAAACATGGGATTAAAAAGGATATGGTTACTCCTGAGCAAATCCCATACAAAAGTGTTTACTCAGCAACCGACTTAGAAGGAATGGAGCATTTAAATTATGCTGCAGGTCTTCCTCCATACCTACGCGGACCATACTCAGGTATGTACGCTATGCGTCCTTGGACAGTGCGTCAGTACGCAGGTTTCTCAACAGCTGAAGAATCAAATGCATTTTACAAAAGAAACTTGGCCGCAGGTCAAAAAGGTCTTTCTGTAGCATTCGATTTAGCAACTCACCGTGGATACGATTCAGATCACGAGCGTGTTGTAGGTGATGTTGGTAAAGCAGGTGTGGCTATCGACTCTATTAAAGATATGCGTATTCTTTTCGATGGTATTCCATTGAACAAGATGTCGGTATCTATGACAATGAACGGAGCTGTACTTCCTGTATTAGCATTCTACATTGTTGCAGGTTTAGAGCAAGGGGCTAAATTAGAAGAGCTTTCTGGTACTATTCAGAATGATATTCTTAAAGAATTTATGGTGCGTAACACATACATCTACCCACCAAAATTCTCAATGAAAGTAATTGCCGACATTTTTGAGTACACATCTCAAAAAATGCCTAAGTTTAACTCAATCTCTATCTCAGGTTACCACATGCAAGAAGCAGGTGCAACTGCCGATATTGAGTTAGCATATACTTTAGCCGATGGTTTAGAATATTTACGTGCTGGTGTTAACGCCGGAATGGACATTGATGCTTTTGCACCACGTTTATCTTTCTTCTGGGCAATCGGAATGAACCACTTTACTGAGATTGCTAAAATGCGTGCAGGTCGTATGCTTTGGGCTAAGATTGTAAAACAATTCAATCCTAAAAACCCTAAGTCACTTGCTTTACGTACACACTCTCAAACTTCAGGATGGTCGTTAACAGAGCAAGATCCGTTTAACAACGTAGGTCGTACTTGTATCGAGGCAATGGCATCTGCATTAGGTCATACACAATCGTTACACACTAACGCATTGGATGAGGCTATTGCATTACCAACCGATTTCTCAGCACGTATCGCTCGTAACACGCAAATTTATATCCAAGACGAAACGCAAATTACAAAAGCGGTTGACCCTTGGGCTGGTTCATACTACGTTGAGTCGTTAACAAACGACCTAATGGAAAAAGCTTGGAAACTTATCGAAGAAGTTGAAGAGTTAGGTGGTATGGCTAAAGCTATCGAAAGCGGAGTACCTAAAATGCGTATCGAAGAAGCTGCTGCACGTGCACAAGCTAAAATTGATGCCGGTACACAAACTATCGTTGGAACAAACAAATATCGTTTAGAGAAAGAAGATCCAATCGATATCTTAGATATTGACAACTCTGCAGTACGTTTATCGCAAATCGATCGCTTAAACGAGCTTAAAGCTGAGCGTAACGAAGAAGAATGTCAAGCTGCTCTTGCTGCTATCACCAAAGCGGTTGAAACAGGCGAAGGTAACTTATTAGCCTTAGCTGTTGATGCTGCTCAAAAGAACGCTTCTTTAGGTGAGATTTCTGATGCTTGTGAAAACGTAGTAGGTAGATATAAAGCCGTGATTAGATCAATTAGTGGAGTTTACTCTAGCGAAGCTGGAAACGACGAAGAATTCGAAAAAGCTTGTAATTTAGCTAAAGAGTTTGCTGATAAAGAAGGACGTCAGCCACGTATTATGGTAGCTAAAATGGGACAAGACGGTCACGATCGTGGTGCCAAAGTAGTTGCTACAGGATACGCTGATATAGGTTTCGATGTGGATATGGGACCATTATTCCAAACTCCTGCCGAAGCTGCTAAGCAAGCTGTAGAAAACGATGTGCACGTATTAGGTGTATCATCATTAGCTGCCGGTCACAAAACTTTAGTTCCTCAAGTAATTGCTGAACTTAAAAAGTTAGGTCGCGAAGATATTATGGTTATCTGTGGTGGTGTTATCCCAGCGCAAGATTACGATTATCTTTACGAGTCAGGTGCTGTAGCTATCTTCGGTCCTGGTACATCAGTATCAGTAGCCGCTACACACATCTTAGATTTATTATTAAAAGCTGCTGAATAAGCACTTTAATAAAATACAATTCAAAGCCCCGTTGCACATCGCTTCGGGGCTTTTTTTATTGGTAATTTGTTTTAAGGCGCCTTGCAGGCTGGCCTCTTTACAAAAAGCTTTTGTTTTATTTAAAGCTTTAGTAAGACTGGCTAGCTGAAGGCTTTGCCTGAAGATCCGCCAGCCGCACTTAAGCTTTAAATAAATAAGAAAGTTATTTGTAAAGCAGCCTTGAATTTCTTTGCCCTGCCTTTGCCGGCAGGCAGGTTCCATTTCTTGCTTCAAGGCATCGGGACGATTAAGAATTGAGTATTCTTAATTGTTTCAGGATGAAGTCGGGCCTACCTTCCGGCAGGTAGGCTTGGGCTGACAGCCCAATACCTAATGGATATTTAGGCTAAAATTAATCATTATATAATGGGCTTTCCTTGCAGGCCGGGCTATGCGCTATATCTTTGCTTCGCCAAAAAGGGCTCACAAAGGATGCCGCTCCTATCCCTAAGCCAAAATCATAAAACAAAAAACCCTCTTCAACACAAGTATTCTGTTAAATAAGCATACTCATTTTAAGTTCACAAATACGTATCTAACCAAAGCATTACTTATACTTTTAAAAACCATCAGGTGCATTTTAAAAAACCCTCCTGTCCATTTTTAAAAATCCACCTGACGAAAATTAAAAATGCACGTGTCCATTTTTCATTTTCGTCCTATATTTTTTGCCATCCAAAATATTGTGCATGCAACATTGCACTAATCACTAATTAACAAGCACTTACAAAGTGTAGATTACATGCGCTATCATCCTCAATTTCAACAAGTATTTATAAAAAAAATAACAACTTCTAAAAGTAAGCTCTGCCCTATGGGCATGAAAAACCACCCGCTCCGTATTTAACAATAATCACTCATTAACATCCCTTTCAAACATGCATTAATCAAGTATTAAAGCACAATTATCCCTATTCTATAAAAAACCATCCATTATTTTAAATACAGCATCGGTATAAATACCGTAGTTACATTATTATTACTATTTTAGGTATCCATAATAATCAACTACCAAAATCTATGTTAGTAAAAACCTACGGTGCAGCGCTTACTGGTATCGATGCTGTTACCATTACCATTGAAGTCAATTTTTCAAAAGGAATCAAATTTTTCTTAGTAGGCCTGCCCGATAACGCAGTTAAAGAAAGCGAACAACGCATACAATCGGCTATTAATATAAGCGGACTAAAATGGCCTGGTAAAAAAATAGTTATTAATATGGCTCCTGCCGATATTCGTAAAGAAGGATCGGCCTACGATTTACCATTAGCCATAGGAATCTTAGCCGCATCAAGCCAAATAAACGACGACAAATTAGGGGATTTTATAATGATGGGCGAACTATCTTTAGATGGAAGTTTACAAACCATTAAAGGCGTTTTACCCATTGCAGTAAGAGCAAAAGAAGAAGGTTTTAAGGGCATTATTGTACCCAAAGAAAATGCACGTGAAGCGGCCGTAGTACAAGGACTTGATGTTTATGGTGCGGATAATATACTTGAGGTTATTGCACTTTTAAACGGAGAGAGCACTATTGAGCCAACAATAATAGATATTGAAGCAGAATTCTACAAACAGTTTAATGATATAGAACTCGACTTTTTAGATGTTAAGGGGCAAGAAACCGTAAAGCGGGCTTTGGAGATTGCCGCTGCCGGTGGGCACAATTTAATAATGATTGGACCCCCAGGGGCAGGTAAGTCGATGATTGCAAAACGCCTGCCATCCATACTTCCTCCGCTTACGCTCGATGAAGCCCTTGAAACCACAAAAATACACTCAGTAGCTGGCAAAATACAAAACAACAGCTCCTTGTTAACACACCGACCATTTCGTGCACCACATCATTCCATATCAAATGTAGCACTTGTGGGCGGCGGTGGCTTTCCATCACCTGGCGAAATTTCTTTAGCACACCACGGAGTTTTGTTTTTAGATGAATTGCCCGAGTTTCAGAGAACCGTATTAGAGGTAATGCGCCAACCTTTAGAAGACAGGGTAGTTACCATATCACGCGCTAAATATAGCATCGATTATCCTGCTAGTTTTATGCTCATCTCGTCAATGAACCCATGCCCTTGCGGTTATTATAATCATCCCGATAAGGATTGCGTTTGCAGTCCTGGTGTGGTGCAACGCTATTTAAGTAAAATATCAGGCCCTCTTCTCGATCGCATAGATTTACACATCGAAGTAGTACCCGTTCCTTTTAAAGAATTGGCAACTGAAACCGTTTCGGAAAAGAGTTCTGTGATTAGAGATAGAGTAATAAAAGCGCGTAAAATTCAGGCCGAAAGGTATAAAGATAATCCACATGTGTTCTGCAATGCCCAAATGACTTCGAAGCTACAACGCACCTATGCCAAACCAGAAAATAGTGCGATGGATATTTTAAAAATGGCCATGGAAAAATTTGATTTATCGGCACGTGCCTACGATCGGATTTTAAAAGTAGCCCGAACAATTGCCGATTTAGAAAACTCAGAACAGGTATTAACCAATCATATGGCAGAGGCCGTACAATATAGAAACCTTGATAAAGCAGGATGGGTGGGCTAATTCTTTAATGGTATGTGTAGCATCACTAATTGTTAATAGTATATTTGTGATGGCTTCAGATTCATTTTGAACGTTCAACTCTCAATAAACAAGCACATCTACCAAAGTATGAGGCTTGTATTTATTAACTTATTAAACCAGAAAGAAATGTCTGACGATTTCACTACTAACAGCCTAATGGACCCTATTGGACGATTAATGGGACTAAGATACAAATCGCACCCTTGGCATGGGGTCAATATTGGAGATGAAGCTCCAGGAATTGTAACCAGCTTTATTGAAGTTGTATCAACAGATACCATTAAATATGAGGTAGATAAAGCTACTGGCTATCTGAAAATAGATCGCCCACAAAAATACTCAAACGTAATACCAGCATTATATGGCTTTATTCCTCAAACCTACTGTGGCTCGCGCATTGGCGAATTTAGTGCTAACAAAACTGGCCGCGAAGGTTTAGAAGGAGATGGAGATCCACTTGATATTTGTGTGCTTACTGAGAAAGAAGTACCCCA
The DNA here is from genome assembly GCF_001660705.2 of Saccharicrinis aurantiacus. Taxonomy (GTDB): domain Bacteria; phylum Bacteroidota; class Bacteroidia; order Bacteroidales; family Marinilabiliaceae; genus Saccharicrinis; species Saccharicrinis aurantiacus. The sequence goes on along the minus strand of NZ_LYBV02000031.1, from coordinate 207,414 downwards.
TGGCGATATACTAGCCTCAGCAATTCCTATTGGTGGTTTTAGAATGATTGATGGCAACCAAGCAGATGATAAAATTATTGCCGTGCTTAAAGGCGATGTTCTTTATGGCGATATGAAAGATATAACCGACTTGCCTGAATTAGTACTAAAACGCCTAAAACACTATTTCCTGACTTATAAAGACATGCCAGGATTTGATGCTGATTGTGAAATTACCCATACTTATGATGCTGATGAAGCCAGACAAATCATTAGGCTTTCTGCCATTGATTATGAGTCTCGTTTCGAAGGTTTAAGAAGAGCATTATCAAACTACTAAACAGATCATCGATATAAAAAGAAAGCCTGATAAAACAATTATCAGGCTTTTATTTTATTATAGAAACGGTAATTATACCGCTACATTATTATCACGTAATGCATCGTTTAACGAAGTCTTTTTATCTGTAGACTCTTTACGTTGTCCGATAATTAAAGCTGCCGGAACTTGGAAATCACCTGCTGGAAACTTCTTAGTGTAAGTACCAGGGATAACTACAGAACGAGGAGGAACATAACCTTTATATTCTACTGGCTCTTCACCTGTAACGTCAATAATTTTAGTAGAACCTGTTAATACAACATTAGCACCTAAAACAGCTTCTTTACCAACTCTACAACCTTCAACCACAATACAACGAGAACCAATAAATGCATCATCTTCGATAATACATGGTGCAGCTTGTATAGGCTCAAGAACACCACCAATACCAACACCACCACTTAGGTGAACATTTTTACCAATTTGAGCACAACTACCTACAGTAGCCCAAGTATCAACCATTGTACCAGCATCAACATAAGCACCAATGTTAGTGTACGAAGGCATTAATACAACACCACTTGAAATATAAGCACCATAACGCGCAACAGCATGAGGAACTACACGAATACCTAATTCAGCATAACCCGTTTTTAAAGCCATTTTATCATGAAACTCTAATGGACCTGCTTCAATAGTCTCCATTTTTTGAATAGGGAAATAAAGAATAACGGCTTTCTTTACCCACTCGTTTACTTGCCAATCGTCACCTTTTGGTTCTGCAACACGAATTTTACCTTTATCTAACATTTCCATCAACTCGCGAATCACTTCTTGAGTTTTATCTTCTTTTAAAAGCTCTCTATTTTCCCAAGCCTGTTCAACAAGCTCTTTGTATTGTTCTAACATCATGTTCGATTTTTAATTTGTTGCGAAAATACAACACAAGCATTCTATTTGCAAATTAAAGAGTCACTTATCTTCTAAGTAAAGAGCAGAAGCTATTATTTAAAGCAAGTAGGATAATCGTGCAAATTTTAACTGTGAGTTCATTGAAATTGAGTTTCTTGGGACTTAATCGTATGATAAATAATATATGATACTTTGTAAAGTTTGGAGCATAAAAAAGGAGATACATTTATATCTCCTCTTCGTGTCTCCTGTAGAAATTAATATTTTTTTGTGGCAGTTAATTTACCATCATCACCAAAGATCTTCCAAGTACCAGATTTTTTGCCATTTTTGTAAGACATATCATAACGAAGGGTTCCCTTTTCATCATAAATCTTCCAAATACCATGCTTTAAACCTTTCTTGTAACTTGCAACACCAACTTTTACACCTTCTTCATTCCAAGTCTCCCAAACACCATCCATCTCGTTATCTGCGTAAAAACGGACTTCTTGTTTCGATTTATCTTCGAAGTAATAAGATGATGAACCTTGCTTTTTCCCATCAACAACATTCATCTCTAATCTAATGCTCCCATTTGGGTAATGTTCAACATAAGTACCGGAATATAATTCACCATCTTTGGTATAATATAATCCGTCTTCTTTTTGAATCAACTGCGCAAAACTAACAGTAACAAAACTGATTAACGCGAAAATTGTAAAAAATATTCTCATGGCTTTTAAATTTAAGAATTTAACTAAGCCTCCCAACAATGATAATAAAAGCCCTGTGTATTACTCTTATTATCTTAACATCAAATTAACAATTAATTAACAAATTAAACAAATATCTAATATTAAGTTTTAATTATTTTTTACAAAAAAAGGGCACTATAACTAGCGCCCTCGTATATATTATCTGTCCTTAATTTCTAAAATTGCATCTCCGCCTCAGAATATTGCTTCACAAGACTCATAACTGCTCTAGCACATCCTTCTTGACCTCCCTTGAAGGAGAAAACCAGATTATATACTTTAGACTTACGGCAAACAAATTCGAATGAATTATACATTTTACCACCTTCAAAGTTACTTATCAACATGCGATCTCCATCGTAAAGTTGCATAATCACTTTTTCAGGATTACCAATACCATTTACGGCATTGAATTTATAATGGCTTCTACTGTTTAAAATAACACTAAACTTTACATAGCCTGTTTGCGAATCCTTTTTATCTTTTTTAAGGTCAATGGTAAAATCCTTCATATATTGAGCATCTCCCATCTCCTTTAAAGCTGTTTTTAACATACCCTCATCGCATTGTGCATGACTTGATACGGTAAAAATTGCCATAAATATTATCGATAGAATTAAAACCTTCTTCATATCTTTATTTTTTAATAGTCCGTTTTAGTTTAAATGATTTCATATCATTATGTTAATCTAAGAATGAAAAACGTACAAATATAAACGTTTTTAATTGATTAACTATGAAATGATAAAGTCTCTTAAACTTTTGATCTCTTTGATTATTTTAGTTAAGCTTTCAGGAGCAATCTCCACATGGCTTATCTCATCCTGAACTATTATTAGAGTTCCATTTCTTTCAATTCTTTTTGGCTCTCCAAACTCCGTTGTAATTTTAACACCCTGATAAGCTTGCTTTATTTGTTCCATACGAGTAACCATTTCGGCAAAATTAGGATCTGCACTGTAGTTATTCATAATAATCAGAAGAATATCGATAATATCCTTTTGCTCTCCTATTCTATTAATAAGATCCTCGTTATTGGTTTCTTCAATTACTTGCGATGAAATGTATAAACCTTCAATCCATGCACCCGTAACAATTAAAGAACTTACATTACTTCTTTTTTGTTCGCGCAAGTAAGAATCCATCTTATTGAAGCTACTTACTGAAACTTCCATTAATGAATCTAAATTGCTACTATTTGTAGCCATTTTCTTAAGTGCTGCAAAATCGAAAAATTGTCCCACTTTAATACCCTCAGAAAGTTCTTTAACTGAAAGTAAATAAGAAACAACAATTGTATTCTTATCAAAAGTATTGATGTAACCAAGATCAGCACTATAAACACCAAGGTTTAAAGCACGTTTAAAACTTGTGTTATAATCCTTAACCTTCTCTGGTTTATTTAAAATCTTTTGTGAGAAATCAACGCCTGATTTCTTAATTAATGAAGCCATCTCAACTGGCGAAGAAATATTTTGTATCACATTACCAATAATCTCCTCAGATAATTGTAAAGGTTCGTTCTGTTTTAATGCAGAATCAGAAACAGAAAAATCATCACCAGAGTTTCCTTTACTTGAATTACCTGAACATGATGAAATGAATGCGATACCACCAATTAGGGCTATTGAATAAACTAAGTTTTTTAACATGATAAGTTTCGTTTTTATAAAAGACGTTTTGTTATATACTCGATTAAGAAAGAAAAGGTTACCTTTTTAATATTTTAATTTCACTGATGATTTTAAAACTCTTACGTAATAAATCAAAATATAAAACCGCATATAATATTAAAGTACAGATCCATACCATTACAATATTGAACCATAAGGTTTCGTAATACTTGCCAGCAAAATGTTTATTTGGAGCAAAGAAATGTGTTCTGAATGAGAAAAACCCTTCGGGTTCAGGCCTTTGATATATTGGCTCAACATTCTGAATTAACTTATCACCATCACGCAATAACTTATTAGTTTCAAATGTTTTACATACAATATCAGTAATACTTTCATTAAGATAAGTATCCTTAACTCCATTAAATCTTTCTTTACCAATCTTTTGAATTAGAAGTCCAATCTTTCTTTCTTTAAGATTATTAGCTTTAACAAATCGGTCGGAATAGTAGCTTTTTAAAGTAGCTAAATGATTTTTAATAGATTGATAAAGGTCCTCTGAAAAATTATCAACTGTAATGGCAGAAATATCATTAAAAGATATCTCACTAACTCTTTTATTCTCTTTAGAAAGTTCGTTCTGAATTAAGGCTAAATCATTTTTGAACTGCTTGGCATCATTTTCACCTTTCCCCAATAAATGACTATTACATCTATCTAAAAGTAATTCTAGCTCGGGCAAATAATAAACCACCTTAAAATCGGTTACACTTTGCTCTTGATCAATCTCAAAGAATTGACTCTGGTATACATTGTGTTTAAACTGGTCAACAATTAATCCCTCGTAAATATATCGTGAAGGCATAAACTCAGCAACAAAAGGTACTTTGTCAGGACTTGATATATCTCTATTAAGTTTATCAAAGGTAAACATTGCACCACCTAACACCATTTGAGGTATCATTACTAATGGAATTAGTATATATATGGTAACAATTGAGTTAAATGATGCGGATAGTATTAATCCTAATATATTAGCGAATGCGGAAACGGTAAATAATGCGAGCCAGAATTCAAAATACATATCTTGAATGCCCAAAATGGAATTAGCTACAGCTACGAACAGTGCCATTTGTATGGCTGAGATTGTAAATAGAATAAGAATTTTTGAAACAAGATAACTTGACCTAGAAAGGTTTAGAAATGCTTCGCGTTTCAGTATTTTAGCATCCTTAAATATTTCTTCGGCACTTACAATGAGACCGAAAAATAGAGCAACCACTATTCCCATAAATATATATGGAGGGATGTTCTGATTATCTCTGAATATATATATGTTCGATTCTGGATCTACAATATATCGAATTAAAAATGCTAGAATAAAGCCTAAAACTGGGGCTTCTAATAAGTTCAGAAGCAAATATTGTTTATTACTTACTTTTGACCAAAAATCACGCAAAGTATAAATACTAAATTGCTTAATCCATGTAGGGATATTTAAAGACTTAGGAGGTGCATCATTTACTTCTTCGAGAACAGGAATTGTAATATTCTGTTTATAGTGTTTATGCCACTCAGGAGGAGATGTTTTTCGTTTGTTTGTGTAATTACCATATTCATCAATTACATTAGCATCAATGATATTGAATAATAACTCAGGATTTAAATTACCACAAGAAGGACACTCACCTTGATCGCTATTAATTTGTGCGTCTAACTGTTTAAAATAAATTAGCGATTCACTTGGATTACCATAATATACAGGATAACCTCCAGTATCTAGGATAAACATTTTATCAAACATCTTAAAGATATCTGACGAAGGTTGATGAATTACTACGAAAATTAACTTTCCCTTTAGGGTTAACTCTCTTAGCAAATTCATTACATTTTCTGAATCTCGTGATGATAAACCCGAAGTAGGTTCATCAACAAATAAGATAGCTGGTTCTCTAATTAATTCAAGCGCAATATTTAAACGCTTACGCTGTCCACCACTAATCATTTTATTTAATGGAGATCCAACTTTTAGATTTCTTCTTTCAAATAAACCTAGGCTTTGCAGCGTATCGTTGACTAACTGATTAATTTCTTCCTCACCTTTATCTTTAAAACAAAGTTTTGCATTATAATAAAGATTTTCAAAAACAGTTAGCTCTTCAATTAAAAGGTCATCCTGAGGGATAAGACCAATTACTCCTTCAACATCGTCTTTATTGGTGTGCATATTCACACCATTAATTTCAACAGTTCCCGTTGTAGGAGACTCTGTGCCTGAAAGTACATTGAGCAAAGTTGTTTTACCCGCACCACTGGCGCCCATTATTCCAACTAAACGTCCGTGCTCTTCTGCGATATTTACATCACGTAGACCTATACCTCCATTCTTAAAAGTAAAACCTAAATCGTTTACTTTATAAGATATTCTTGGTGTCGATGCATCTGTCATAAAATGACCAACTACATCGGTATAGTAAATTGGAGTACCTGTAGGTAACTTAATAAAACTACCTTTTGGAAATAAGTATATTCTACGACTATTTAGCAGTAATCCATTCAAGAAAATATCTTGATCACCAGTATATCGAAGGAAATATAAATTAGAGCTTTTTACTCTTAGAATAAGAACGTTTCCATTTAACTTTCCTGATTGAATATGCTCGCGGTTAACGCCAACCTTATCTGTTGAGTTAATAACCAAAAGGTCTTCAAAATCAAGTTTATCAAGATCATCGTTTATTACGAAGGCCTCAATCTGTTCTTTTTCTAAAGCTGTAAACTTAAATACGTCGGCTACAGTATTTATAATAGCCATACGTTGATCGGTAAATTTCCGATCGGTATTTATTAATTCGTATAATCTAACAAGAACTACAACTTTCTGCTCTTTATTAAGTTGCTTGTTAATTTTTTTACAAATACCAAGAATACGCACCGAATCCTTCATTGAGGTAAGTTGTACTTTACCTTCAGGTTTTAATGCGCTTTTTTTATCCTTTGAGTGCTTTTTAAACAAGGCATAATACTCCTCTACAGCCTCAGAACTAAGCTGTTGCTTTAAAAAAGTTTCAACAAAATCAAGTTCACTTTCCTGAACTCCGTCATCTTGTTTGGCTATTAAGCCAAACAGCTGCATCAATGCCTTTAATATTTCTTCACTCATAGGATACTATACTTAATTTGCTTAGTCAGCGTATGATATATAATCAAATGGAATATCCACAATATCTGCATATTCTTCACCTGCCTCTAGCATATCCTCTTCTTCTTCGTGATAATGCCAAATAATTTTAACATCGTTGCCAGCTTCAACAATTTCTTCGAACTTTAAAAGTAAATCCAAAATAATTTTTGAAGATGCAGTATTAAAATACTCTAGTTTAATATTTACTTCAGTAGAATCATTCGCTGCTTCTGCATATCCATCGATCCACTCAAGAATTGGTTCGTAAAATAAATTTACATCTTCTGGTAGTGATCTTCCTGAGAATTCGAACTTACCGTTGTCCTTATCCAATATAACGTTAGGAGTATCATCTGTGCCCTGAATATTGATAACTTCCATAATAGAATTTTTTATATTTATTTATTTCTGTGAATAGTTGATGTTAAAATAAAGAACGAAACTTCATCGTTTATTTCTTTAAACTGATAACCTAAAGTGCTTCCTGTTTTCTTAGCTATATCAATTAACCCAAGTCCAGCACCACCTTTATCAGATAACCTACCTTCTTTCATCTGAGTTTTAAACAACTCTGATAAACCTTTTTTATCAAGAGAATTTACTTGTTCAAGATTCTCAGTTAGGCCAGGAACTTTACTATTTCTTATCACATTACCTGTAATAATATTATAGCAATCATCACCCCTACTTACCATAACAATACCTCTACGCTCCTCTTCAGTATCTTCAGCCATAGAATCAGCATGTTTACTAATATTTTGTAAACACTCTACCATAACATTAAATACTTTACGCTGAACAGCATTAGACTCTTCGTGCTTTGCCATACTTTTCTCTGTCATGGCAGTGAATGTCTTTGTGATATCCTGCGTAATTTCTCCTTCGTAAACCAAACTAATTTCGTTGGTTTTCATAGTTCTATAAAGCTGGTAAGCAAAGTCTAAAAAACTATGACCATCCTGCTGACTATTCAGATTATTAATATCCATACTTTTGTATTTATAATTCAATTCCTATTAACAATACATCATCTACCTGCTTCTCTTCGCCTTTCCAGCTATAAAACTCTTCTGAAAAATGGCGCGAATAATGCGACATAGTATGATCTGCATTCTCGGTTAAAGCCTCTCTTATTCGGCGTGTTTGATATTTCTTTCTTTTTTCTCCTCCTAATTGATCAGGAAGACCATCTGAGAAAATAAATAATTTATCTCCTTCTTGATATTCTATTACATGATTATCAAACTCTTTCTCCTTCTTCTTTAAAAGAGGTTTACCTCCAATACCTTTCCTACTACCTTTATATTCTATTAATTCGCCATTTCTGAGCAAATATAATGGATTATGCGCACCTGCAAATTGTATTATGCGATTTTCTTTATCTATTTTACATAGTGCAAGATCCATTCCATCTCTTCCATTGTTACCTTCTTCGTTCTGTTTTAAGGTATGGCGCACGCCTTGATGAAGTTCTTCGAGAATTTCAGCTGCATTTAACCCTTCATCAATATTCACAATATTATTTAATAGGAAATAACCAATAAAGGATAAAAGAGCCCCTGGTACTCCATGACCTGTACAGTCAACCGCCGCAATATATTGTTTACCATCTTTCTCAGCAAACCAAGGGAAATCACCACTAACCACATCCTTAGGTCGATAAAACATAAATGAGCGTGGGAAGTACCTTTGTATAAATGCAGTGTCTGGTAATATGGAAGTTTGAATACGTTGTGCGTAGTTTATACTATCAGAAATTTTCTTGTTTTTTTCCTTTATTTCTTGCTCAATCTTTTTAAGCTCAGTCATATCATGAGCCACAAATAAGATCGATTCTAAGTCTTTTTCATCATTAAGCTCTGGAATTGCTTTGATACCCATTACACGTGTACCTTCATCAGCTTCCATCTCAATTTCATCGATAATTTGCTGACGAGTAGCCTTTATTTTTGTTAAAACAGTTTCAACAAACTCAAGGAAACGTGGGTCAATAGCAATATCATTCATTCGCTTACGCACAATTTTACCAATGCTCAAACCAATAAACTGAGCAACAGCCGGATTGGCATAAACAACTTTTCCTGTGGTGTTAATACGAATAATCATATCAGGCGAGTTCTCTGATAAAGATTGCATTCTACTTTTCATGCGCTCCTCTTTCTCAGCTCTAATACGTTCTGTGATATCCTGTGTATTAAAGATTATACCGCGAATGGCAGGATCATGTAATAAGTTTTTACCCTTCGTCTCTAAAAATAACTTTTCACCATTCTTTCTAAGATAGGCATACTGCGCAGTACTTTCTCCTCCTGGTGTAGCCTTAAGGTATTTGAATAGATTATTTATTGTTTTATATCCTTTAGGAGTTAATAAATCAGGATCCATACCTGATATTCCTTCATCTTCATCGCTATAACCAAGAATACGTTTAACAGATGGACTTTCAAATACCAAGCGTTGATTCTCATCGTAAATAGAAATAAACTCAGAAGCATTTGTTAATAAAGCAACCAAACGTTTCTGTCCATTTTCCACCTCTTGTATTTTGCTTTCTAATAACTGATTAGACTGCTCCAGGTCTTCTTGAGCAATCATCATCTCTTTAGCATTTTCTTTTAAGGTCTCTTCATTTTTCTGAAGCGTTAAAGTCATTTTTTGTGACTCCTCTAATAGGCGCTCAGTTTTATAATTAATCTTTTGCGCATAAATAGTTCTACCAATTATACTACTTAACTCTTCGGCAAATTCTAATTTATATTTTGGTAAACTATTATCTAAAAACCCTAATTCAATAATACCTTGAAGTTCTTCTTCTTGCATTAAAGGCAGAATAATTAAAGATTTTGGTTTCTGATCTCCAATTAATCCACTCTTTATAATAAAATAGTCATCTGGTATTTCGGTTCTATACACCATGGCTTTTTCAAACGCAACTTGACCAACTAGTCCTTTTCCAATGGATACTTCTTGATTCTCGAAGCGTTGACGACTATATGCATAAGTGGCATTGTTAATAAGTTTGCCGTCTCTAAATATATAAAACGAGCCTAATGAGGCACCTGTATAATTAATTATACCCTTTAAGGTTTCAATTGATAACTTATCTATATTACGGTGCGTTCGCAGAATATCATTTAATAGCTCTTTTCCTTCAGTAACCCATTTTTGCTCATCTTCCTTTCTTTTAGTTTTATCTAAATCGCGAGCTAAAAGATATAATGGAGAGGATTTTAATTGACTATTATCCATATAATTCTGGATTTTTCCATTTCGGATAACATCAATAAAATCGAGATTTGTCTTAATTTCCTGCTTTAACAAGCTATTTTCTTTACTATACCTTTTCCTAATTTCTTTATTATAGCCTAGTACTAATATTAAAATAAATGGGATTGATAAAACCAAGGCATCAACAAACCACACAAGTAATGAAGAATGAATTTGTACAATTGCATTCATTGAGAAAGGTGAGTTAATAAAATTAACAAAACCACCCCATACAATTAGCAATAGCAACAACACTAGGCAACAAAGAAAAAAGAGATTGCTATCCGATATAAGGGACAGATCAATACTTTTCTTAATTTTCAATATTTTTTCTCTATTGAGCATAATTACTAGTTAATGAGCTTTGATTCAATTATCACATTATTAATTTCTTCCCAATAATGCTGTATTTGTATATCAGCAAATGAAGCCAATTCAAAAAGGGCAATTGTCTCTCCGTTCTTTACCAAAGGAAGCAAATACAGATTGCAAGGTTTTTCAGCACCTGAACAAGATTCAATATTAAAATATTCTGAATCAATATCTGTAATCACTAGTGGCTTTTTATCAACAACTGCTTGGCCATTAAAGCCATCACCTTGTATAAAGTTTTCAATTTCAACTTCATCAGATAAACCGTAATGTCCTTCTACGACAAATTCTTCAGAAGGTTGTTTCTTTATGTAACATATTGCTAATCCAATCTCAAAAAACTTTGATAGTTCGCTTAATAATGTTGATGCATCATCTAAATTAAGAATAGCTCCTTTTAGAGAGCTAATACTAGAATCATCTGCCTTCTCTTTACCATCTTCTGTGAATTCTTTTAATTGAGATTCTAAATCCTCAATTTTACGTTGAGATTCTTTGTCTTTTTGAATAATTTTCTCATTTAGTTTAAGAATACCATTTCTACTTTCAGATAAACTTCGATCACTTATAAAAATAATAAGTAAGAAGAAAACATAAGAAAAGCCTTCAAAAATTATAAATGATCCTGAAACCTCAAATTGCGTGAAAACATACTTACACAAAGTAAATATGAATGCAAGCGTAGCAATAAGATAAAGTAGTTTATGATTCCTTTTCATAATGAATTATTCAAGATTATTTAAAAAATTGGTAATCTCATCAGGGCTCATTATAGCCTTTGGAGTGAATAGATCTAAAGTAGCTTTGGGCATTGTAACTATATCACAAGTTTTAGGATCCTGAACAATTGTATATCCATTTTTTGTATGAATTTGTTTCATACCCTGGGCTCCATCCTTATTAGCTCCTGTTAATATAATACCTATTAATTTACCTCTGAAAGAAGTTGCTGCTGAACTTAAGGTATAATCAATGGCTGGTCTGCTATGATTATGGACGCCTTCTGTTGACAATGAAAATGTATTATCAAACTCAATAAATAAATGGTAATTTGATGGCGCGATATAAACCTTCCCTGGTTCAATTTTATCTTTATCAAACGGTTCAACAACCGGGATGTTTGATTTAATATTTAAACTATCGACCAAACCTGAACGCACATGTTTTAATCTATGCATACAGATGATTATTGGCAACTTAAAATCTGGTTTAATTTTAGCAAGCATTTTAGAGACAACAGAAAAACTTCCGGCTGAACCTCCAATAACAATGGCTTTATAATCGTTTATAGATACAGTCATTATTTTATCACTTTATATATGCTTTCATTCTCATTGAATAGAAAATATTCATTTGAGTTTGGACTTATTCTTTCTTGTATACCTAATGCCAATAAGCCATCAGGTTGAAGGCATTCAACAAAAGAGCTTTCTACAGTTTTCTGTAACCTTAGATTATAATTAACCATTGTATTTCGGAACAAAATCATAAATACAGAATTCTTAGGTGGTTGTGCTTCTGTAAAGTTACCGTCTAAAACAGATAGTGATTTTAGCAACTCTGACTTTAAAGAATATTCATCTTCTGTATTAAGAATAAAATCATCCTCGTTCAATTTATCATCCAACCTTTTTAAATTGCTTTTATTTAGTTCTTTGTTTTTAATATCTAAATATCCGCTTAGTAAATCTGATTTACTTTGTGGATTATTAATATTAAGGTAGATTTTCACATCTTCTCCAACATTCAGACTTTGAATTATTATTAATAAAGAAAATAACTCTTCATTTGAAGAGAGCTCAGGAAGCCAAAATACAAGTTTCTTATCTGAATGGTATTTATTTATCTTTTGTCTTAATATCCTCCAAAATGAAGGATCTCTGAATAATTCAGTGGTAGGTATTGGGAATAAATAATTAATATCATCTAATAAACTGCCATCGTGAATTCCATCAATAAATTGAGATAGCTTTTTAATGCTCAGTTTTTGAAAAAGGAAAGTAAACCTTCTTTTTAAAAAAGAAAAGCCATAATTGGTATAATCAAAATGAAGTTTTTCTGATAGTAATGGTGTTATATCCCTAATATCATTTATAGTTGGTATATAAGCCATCTTATTTATATTTATAATGAAACGTATTTGTTTTAGTATAAACTAAACCCTTTTTAGTAAATCGAGTTTTAAAAAAGCCATGCAGAGATTCATGAGAACCAAGAATTAAGGATGCTCCACCATTCATTTTATCAAAGAATTTTCTGACCACATTAAGTTGAAGATCTCCATCGAAATAAATCATCACATTGCGACAAAAGATCACATCAAATTTCTGATAAAATGGGATATCTTCTTCCACTAAATCATGACGCTTATACTTAGGAACCTTTCTTAAAAAGTCCTTTACCTTTATAAGATCATTATCGATATCCACATCAAAATAATGACTAAAATCGTTCCCATCAGGATTTATCCTATCAAATAAATCTTTATATGATTTGCTATAAAGCTTATTAATTTTGTAACTGTACTCACCATTTTGAGCCGCTTTTAAAACCTTAGAGTTTAAATCGGTGGCAATTACATTTACTTTATCGAGTACTCCTAATTCATTAAATAAAATTAGACTAGAATAGACTTCTTGTCCTGTTGAGCAGCCAGCATGCCATACATTAATAGTATCCTTGCTTATTAGCTTCTTATATAAATGATTATAAAGATAAACCCAGGTGTCAGGATCTCTAAATAGATCTGTAGTGTTTACCGTTATTTCGTCAACTAAGTTATCAACAAACTTTTGATCCTTTTTAGTAATATCAAGTAGTTCTTCTAAAGAAATTCGTTTATCTGTTAATACCTTTTCAAGTCTACGATAAATCGAATTCTCTGAATATCCACAAAAGTTATATCTTGAATATTTTTTTAATTCCTCGAGGTATGTTTTAAAGTTAAGTTTCTCCACTATTCTTTTAAATATTAAAACAATTCCACCTCAACGTTTTGAATAAACGCTGTAAAAGAGTGGTCTTCGCCAGTTTGTGCATCAGATAATAAAAACAATACGTAAACCTCTTCTCCAAACTTAGTTTTAATAGGCACCTCTTTACGCTCTCCAATAACTTTTTGCGCTTCTGTAGTTACGTATGCATTAATAAATGCATCATTTTTAGCTTTATCATCTGCAAAAAGCATTGATACATGCTGACCTAAAACATCATTGCGCTCATAGCCCCACAACTTTTCTGCGGCCTCATTGAAGAATTCTAGGATACCTTCTTTGTTTATAGTTACAATAGCATCTAATGCGCCTTCGAGTGTTTTTTCATTTCTAACTTTTACAGCTTCAATTTCTTTAAACTGCTCTTTCATTTCATCGCGAGCCTGCTCTAACATTAAGCCAAGTTCATCTTTAGAGCGCTTCATTTGCTCTTCCATATAAACTTGCTCTGTTACGTCATTCTCAAGACTTAAAATCTTAACAATTTCACCTGCATTATCAACTACAGGAGTGTATGTTGTTAATAAGAATATTTCTTCCCCTAATTTTGTTCTACGTTTAACACGACCTTTAAAATTATGACCATTTCGTAAATCAGTTAGTATTTTAGACAATTCCTCAACATCATCATGAAAGAAGAAAATTTTAAGATTCTGATCCTCTACTTCCTCAGGCAAATATTTGAAAGTTTGCAGAAACAATTGATTTACAGAAATTAAAGTCCCATCCGTTTCAAACTCGCAACTAATGGCAGAGTTGTCAATCGCTTCGAGTATACCTTTCATTTCAACTTCGCGACGATCAGATTCCTCTTGTGTCGCTTGCATTTCCTCTAAGTTCTGACGTAATTCCTCTTCTTGTTGCGCCATCTTCTCAGCTTGAATCTGAGTTTCGTGGAGTAACTTTGTAGTTTGAATATTAATTTGTACTGTTGAAATAGTAGAAGCAATACTTTCTGCGGAACGCTCAACAAATTCAATTTCAAAAGATTCAAATGGTCTAAATGATGCTAACTCAATAACTCCATAAATTTCATCGTTTGCCTTTAGTGGCACAAGGAGTATTGCGCTAGGATTACTTTCTCCTAGGCCTGAAGTAATATTTATGTAATTATTTGGAACGTCGGTAATGTAAATTGTTTCTTTCTCTAACCCACAACGTCCAATAAGTCCCTCTTCCCACTGAATTGTTTTATCTGCAAACTTCTTTCTATCAAAGGCAATGCATGAACTAAGTTCAAATACTTTTTCTCCTTTTTCATTTTTTGTGAGTAAGTAAAAACCGCCTTGATTAATCTTCATGTAATTAACCAAATAGGAAATAATATTGTACGACAGTTCTTCAATATTATCATTATTTCGACGCAAAATCTCAGCAAACTGAGCTAAACCATTGGTTACCCAAGTACGTTGCTCTTCCTCTATTCTACCTTGCTCTTGCTCTTGTTTACTTTGTACCAAGTAATCGCGCAGTTTCAATAATGATTTTGTAAGCTTATCTTTTTTTGCCGTCTGTAAATCAGTGTTCTTCAAATTACCTTGACGTAGGTTATTCACGAAATCTAAGACAATTTCAGATTTCTTAGATTCAGCATCTATATATTCATTTTGCTTACTAATATTTTTGACAAATACTTTTGCATAAAAATAACCGATGCTACCCGATAAAAATGGCAATAAAAATACAACCCACATACCTGGAAAGAAATAGAACATATCTGCGATTGTTCTATTGGATTGTTGAAATACACCTGAGTTTAAATTGAATAGGTAAACTAATACAAGAATAATAATTCCTAGTAGCACCCCTCCTAATGTAAATCTTTTAATGATGCGAGTTAAGTCTAGCTTCTTCACGTTTAATACTTTTATTTATCAAAATACTTTATAAATCTAATAATACTTAGCTTACAAATAGAAAGCTGAAAGTACATCCCAATTTTAAATAAACCAATTACTTTATTAAAAATGGGGCAATATCTTTTAATGCTTTAATATGATTTGCTGCACCCAACTTGGCAGCTTCTTTAGGCATCCCGTATACAATAGAACTATGTTCATCTTGAGCTATTGTTTCTCCTCCAGACTCCTTTAACTCTAGCAAGCCTTTGGCCCCATCATTCCCCATTCCTGTAAGTAATACTCCTGTACAATTTTTCCCTGCATAACGAGAAGCACTACGGAATAATACGTCGACGGATGGACGGTGTCTATTTACTAGAGGCCCCTCTTTAACCTCAACAAAATATTCTTTACCAACGCGTTTTAAAAGCATGTGGTGATTCCCTGGGGCTATTAAGACTCTGCCTTGATACAATTTATCTCCATTTTCTGCCTCCTTAACCTCAAGCTCACAAATATTATTTAAACTATTGGCAAACGACTTTGTAAAACCCTCTGGCATATGCTGAACAATAGCAATACCAGGCATTTTTTGAGGCAAGCTTTTTAGTAAAGTTCGAATGGCTTCTGTACCTCCAGTTGAAGCTCCTAGAACTATAACATCATCTGTCTTTGTAATTCTATTCGCTGCAGAACCCTTTTCGAGAATTACATCAGCAGAATATCTAGGACTTACTTCAATAGTTTTAGGTTTTATACGGGGTTTTGAAACCGTTTTTGATGTTGAGGTAGGTGCTGCTTTCCTTCGTAACATCTTAACGTGCGAAGCAGCCTTTACAGCATCACAAATTGTAATTTTTGACTCGTTAATAAATTTACCAGCATTCATAGCTGGTTTACCAATAATTTCTGCGGCACCATATTCAAGTGCTTTCATTGCAACTTCAGTTCCCTCATTGGTAAGAGAAGAAATAACCACTACAGGAATTGGGTGTTGAGACATAATCTTTCTTAAAAAGGTTAGTCCATCCATCCTAGGCATCTCTATATCCAAGGTAATCACGTCAGGCACTTCTTTCATGATCTTTTTAACGGCAATAATAGGGTCCGCTGCAGTACCAATTACCTCAATATCTGAATCGGAACTCAATATTGATGATAAACTTTGTCGAACTACTGCAGAATCATCTACTATTAAAACTTTTATTTTATCCATAAAATATGCTGTTAAAAATCACCCACTTTATTAAACACTCAACAAATTAATGTTTTATATAATTTAAAGCGTTTTCTTTTCTAATAATTTATGCCTCACTTCGCCTGTATCTGTGAAAAATATAATCTTACGACCTCGTTTTCCACCTGTACTCGAGGCAACAATAGGTATGCCACGCTCTTCAAGTATAATACGTGCTAATCTAATATTTCTTTCACCAATTAAGGTTTTTGTATTGGATTCCATCATTTCACCACCACCAAATATTTTGGCCTGAAGGTCCTGAATTCTCGATCCATGAAAAACCAATCGATCAATAAGTTTATCTGTAGCGACATTGCCGTATTTGGGTGAAGCTAAATCATTACCATTCCAAGTAGGAAGCATGTAATGATTAATACCTCCTATCCGAAGTCTCGAATCCCAAAGACATATTGCTACGCAAGAGCCCAGAATGGTTTTTACCAGATAAGGCTCCTTACTTACAAATAGCGAAGAAGGGTATAAAAAATGTTGTAAATATTGAGTCATCTAATATCCCTTAAAAGATCTCGTCTTCATCATCGAAGAAAATATCGTTACCATCTCCACTAAATCCATCGACAATATTTTTAGCCTCAGGCACACTTATTGTAAATGTTGAGCCTTCCCCTTTTTTACTATCTATCTCAATGTTTCCACTTAAAACATCAAGTAAAGCTTTAGTAATGGATAACCCTAAACCGTGACCACGATTAATAGAATTAATACCAGTATCCAAACGTTTGAAACGTTCGAAAATGGTTTTTTGATTTTTTTCTGTAATTCCAGTTCCGAAATCTTGTACGCCTATTTTTAATACATCTTCATCATCAAGCCATACAGAAACAACTACTTTGCTATCTTTATAGCTATACTTTAATGCATTATTAATTAAGTTACTAAGTATTAACTTTAACTTTTCAGAATCTGTTTTAAAATAGAAATTCTTTCCGAAACCATGTTCAATATTAAATTGAATATCGAATGAAATTCCCATCTTACGTGAAATGATATTGAAAGAATCTACAACTGTTTGTAGTAAACTTCGAATATTAACTTTCGCAATATTAGGAGCAATTTCTCCTGCTTCAATTTTTGCAGCTACAAAAATATTTTTAAGTTGAAAGTCAAGGTTAAAAGCCTCTGAGTGGATTAATGCAACCATTGATACTACCTTTTTCCAATCTTGTTTTTCAACGGATAGTATGGCTTTTGATAATCCTAGTATAGACGTAAATGGATTTACAATCTCATTTGAAATATTAGAAATAAAATGACTCTTAAGAGCTTCTGAGTCTTTAAACTTTTTTGAAACACTTTGTAAATCAAGGGTAAGGTCTGTTATTTCTTTCTGACTTTTTTTACCTTCTTCTAGTCTCAGTCTTAATTCCTTAAGTAACTGCCTGTCTGTTAAATTAGTACTCATGGCTTATTTCTGCTTTATTTTTTTCTAAAAATGGTTGGTTTAATATGCTCTAAGGGTACATCCATACCTGTTAGTGACTCAGAATGTCCTATAAAGAAAAAACCGCCCACTTTTAGGTGCATACTTAATTTATTTATTACCGCTTCTTGTGTAGCTCTATCAAAATAGATGAGTACATTTCTGCAAAAAATCACATCGAATTTTTCTGTAATATTTGAATAACTTGAATCCATTAGATTTAAAAATTTCAGATTTAAATTACGTTGTAATTCAGACTGAACCTTAACTGTTGGATTCTCTTTATCTTTACTTTTTAAAAAATACTTCCTTTTTAAATCGAGAGGTACTATATCAACCTTATTGAAAGGGTATACTCCTCTAGCTGCTTTACTCAATACATTTTTTGAGATATCTGTACCTAACATTGAGTAATTGAAACTTACATTACTTCTTTTAAATTCATTAAGAATCATAGAAATAGTGTACAATTCCTCACCACTAGAACATCCTGCACTCCAAATTTTAAACGCTTCTCTCGACTGATTACCATTTATATGATTAGGTAAAACTGTACTATTAAGAAAATCGAAGTGAACAGGTTCCCTAAAAAAATCTGTTTTATTGGTAGTGACTACATTCAGAAAATTAAAAATCTCTTCCTTGTGACCTTCGGCACTAAACAGATAATCTTTATACTCGGTATACGAATTCATATTAAGAGAACGGATACGTTTTAGCAAACGACCTTGAAGCATAATACGCTTTACTGCAGGCATTTTTATACCAAACTCAGTATAAATAAAACTGCTAAATGCTTTAAAATCCTTCTCTGACAATTCTGCCTTAAAACAATCCAACTCTTTTATATATGTTTTGTTTTCGTGTACCAATTAATTTATTGTTCTATAATTTGTTGTAAATCGATAATATCTTTTGTGCTAAACACTTCATCAGCATTTAATATTAAATAATGCTTGTCATTGGTATTATAGTTTGCCTCAATGTAATTAGGGCTATAATCATTCTCAATAGCTTTAAAGTTCTCTTGTTCGGCCTCAAAAACATCTGATACTGCATCAGCAATAATACCTAAACGAAATACTTTACCTTCTTCTTTTTTTGTAATATCAATAATTACAATACAGGTTTGTGTTGTAAATTCTGAAGCCTTCATACCAAACTTAACCGCCGTGTCAATAACAGGTATTACTTCATCCCTAAAATCAATTACTCCCTTCATAAAGGAGATTGCTTCAGGCATATTTCTCGGCTCTTCGTACTCCCTTATTTCGTTTACCTTACTAACATGAATAGCAAAGGATTGATCGCCCACTGAGAAAGATAAATATGAGTTTGTTATTTCTTCCATTACTTAATTACTTTACTTTCAAGTTGACTATTGAGATGCATTATATCCATTAGGTGAATAAACTGATCTTTTTGTTGAATTGTACCTTCAAAATGTTGAATCATACCCATACCTTTTGTGAAAGGGCTTGGCTTAACTTTATCTTCCTCAATCTCGAACACCTCATGTACCAAATCAACCATTATCCCAAATTGGGTTTCTATTTTATCTTCTGGTGAAACTATAACAATAGAAGTATCTCTAGTGATTTCTTCTTCATCTATACCTAGAACCATACGCATATCAACTACTGGTAAGATATTACCATGAAGGTTAATTACACCTAAAACATATGTTTCAGTATTTGGTACCGATGTAATATTATCCTCAAATGGCAATATATTCCTAACCTTTAAGCTATCAATAGCATAGGTTTGATTTTGTAATTTGAAAGATATTTTGGTAGTTGGTAAACCCTCCATAACGAATTATTTATTCAATTTTTGGATCCAATTATTATGAATTAATCTATTAGTATCAATTACCATTGAGATTGATCCATCTCCCATAATTGATGCCCCAGAAATAATTTCTTGACTTTTTAATAGCTTGCCCAAAGGCTTAACAACCGTTTGGTACTCTCCAATAACATCATCTACAATTAAACCAATCTTTTTGTTCTCGTATTTAACCTGAACAATATGCTGTTTCTCATTTGTTGATGGTGTTTTAAACACTTTTTGCAAATCAATAACCGGAAACTGCTCCTCACCAAGAGATATTACTTCATTAAATATTTTATTTCGATCAGCTTCTGGTAGAGGGTATAATTTCTCGATAGAAGAAATAGGAATAACATATTGTTTTTTGGCAACTTCCACTAAAAGGCCATCAATAATAGATAATGTTAATGGTAATTCAAGTGTAATTGTAGTTCCTTTATCAACCTCTGAGTCTATAGAAACTTCACCTCGTATGGCTCCAATTTTTCTTTTCACAACGTCCATTCCTACTCCACGCCCTGAAAGATCAGACACGTTTTCTCGTGTAGAAAAGCCGCTCATAAAAACTAAATCGAAAATCTCTTTTCTAGTTAACTCAACATCCTCAGTAACTAAACCTTTACTAATCGCCTTTTTAAGAATAAAGTTAGGATCTATACCCTTACCATCATCTATAACTTTGATTATAACGCTAGCTCCTTCGTAATAAGCCCTAAATATAATTGTTCCCTTTGGTGACTTTCCTTTGGTGATACGTTCGTCTGGCATTTCAATACCATGATCGATACAATTACGTATCATATGAAGTAAAGGATCGGTGAGGTGCTCAATAATATTTTTATCTAACTCAATATCTCCTCCTTCAATAATAAAGTCAATCTCCTTATTCAGTTCTTTTGATAAATCACGAACCAAACGCTGAAATCTCATTAAATCGTTTTGAAGAGGTATCAAACTAATTTCAAAGGCATTATCGCGCAACTGCCTAGTCAATTTTTGAATATTCTCAGATAAAGCAATTATCCCTGGCTGACCATCTTTTTCTGCATATAAATTTAACTGCGCTTGTATGGTAACTAATTCACTTACTAAATTAACAAGTTCATCAATCTTATTTGAGGCAACGCGAATGCTTGATATCTTGGTTTCTTTGAGCTGAACTCCCTTTTTCTTGTTTGCTTCCTTGGGTTCTTCTTTGGCAGTTGCAGGTTGTACATTTTTTAATATTTCAGAACTTATTGTCTCTCCAGACTCCTTACAACTTTCTAATAAGTCTTGAAAATCCTTTTGCTCTAAAATATTACCCTCAAAAACCTCTGTTATTTCAAGATCACATTCATCTTCAACAAAAATGAACACATCTTGAATTTCATTTATTGCTTCTTCAGTGTTTAAAATAATAATCCAAGAAACATAACAACTTACTGGATCGAAGGCATCGTATAGAGGCGCCTTGGTATCGTTATAGATAACATGTGCCGTTCCAAGATCATGAAGATCATCTAATAAGAAAAGAGGGTTTGTTCCATTACGGAGAATATCTGTATGCGGTACAAATTTAATAAAGTAAGACTTAGAACCATCCTCCTCCTCTTCAACTGATTGTACATTCTCAGTCAACTCAACCTCATCGTGCTCTGATGGATTTGAAACAAAGCGTTTTACCTTATTTGTTAGGGCATTGGCTTGTTTTTTTTCATCCTCATCCTCTAAATCACCAACACTTAAGTAGTGTTTAATTTGGTCAATAGCTTCAAAAGTTAGAGAAATTAGGTCGTCTGAGATTGCTAATTTGCCATTTCTAACCCAATCAAAAACAGTTTCAAGATGGTGAGTAAACTCACTTAAATCTGTAAACCCAAACATAGCGCCACCACCTTTCAGTGAGTGCATGGCCCTAAATATACGCTCAATTATTTCTTTGTCAGCCCTATCATTCTCTAATAACAGCAGAGATTCTTCTAGGTCCTGAACATTATCGAGGGACTCTTCTACAAATTTAGCTCTAAACTTATCAATCATGCTTGTTCTTGATTTTCATTTCTTAACTACTCAGACCAATTAAGGATGAGTTTCTTAGGGTTTACAAACTACCTCAACACTCGTGAAATAGCACTTAAAAGCTTTGCAGGTACAAATGGTTTAATAATCCAACCTGTTGCTCCAGCCTGTTTGGCTTCCATCTTTTTTGATGCTTGAGATTCTGTAGTTAAGAATAGAATTGGAATATGCTTATAGGTCTCTATTTCACGAACTTTACGTATTAACCCTAAACCATCAAGGTTAGGCATGTGTAAATCGGTAATGATAATATCAATATGTCTTCCATCTAAAAATTGCAGAGCATCTTCTCCATCAATTCCTACTAAGACATCATAACCTTCATTTTCTAAAGTAAAGTTTACAACTTCTCTAATACTTTCAGAGTCATCAACAATAAGAACTGTTTTACCCATAATTTTATATTTGTTTTTATATCTATTGTTTAAAGTAAATTGTTAAAACCTGCATTTTGAAGCAATATTTTAACCTCATCATTAAAGTTATTCTTAAACACTATTTGGTTATCACTACTTTGAAATGACTTCTTCAGTGAAATAATTAATTGAATAAAAGTTATATCAATACTATTAATTCCATTCAAATCTATAATTAAGTTCTTAGAAAAATCAATAGAACTATCAAATACCTCTTTAATTTTCTCAATATGGTTAATTATCAGATCCCCTGAAACTGCAATATTGGTTTCTGTATCAGATTTATTAACATCAATTTTAAATGGTGCATCCATTGATATAGAGTTTGTGATTAAAATTTCTCGTAATTATCTAGATTGAAGTCCTTATCCAGATTTATTATTTCACCACTTGCAGATGGCTTAATAAGTTCCCGTTCTTGCACTCTATCTTGTTTATTAGGAATAATACTATCCGTAGATTTTGGTTCTGCTGATTTAACTTTCACATCTGAATCATCAATTGTAAAGAAGCCAACAGCATCCTTAAGACGATCAGCAAGAACAGATAATTGCTCAGAGCTTTGCGTTAATTCATCGGAAGACGAAGCATTTTCTTGAGTAATTAAGTTCAATTGTTGCATTGCCATATTTATCTGCTCAGCTCCCGTTTTTTGCTCTATACTAGCTGCTGATATTTCTTTTATTAATTGTGTTGTCTTTTCAATATCGGGAACAAGTAAACGTGATTTTTCTCCGGCCTCTTTAGATACCTTTAATCCGTCAGTTACTAAGCTATGAATTTCATCTGCTGCAACTTTACTCCTTTCAGCCAACTTTCTAACTTCGGCAGCAACAACAGAAAATCCTCTTCCGTGCTCTCCTGCCCTTGCAGCTTCAACTGCTGCATTTAAAGCTAAGATATTTGTTTGAAAAGCAATATCGCCAATTATCGTAATCTTTTCAGAAACGAGTTGCATTGAATTAGCAGCCTTGGATGATAATCCGTCGGCAACATTAACATCACTAGCTGTCTCTACAGTAATCTTCTCCGTTTCAACCGCATTCTCTGTATTCTGATCGATATTAGCAACCATCTCCTCAATAGATGTAGAAACCTCTTCCGCTGAAGCAGCCTGATCTGCTGATCCTTTAGACAATTGCACTGAACTATCTTTTAATGTTTGGCCGTTTGTTACCAAATCATTCGCATTCTCTTTAATCGAAACAACAATACTCTTCAGATTAGTCGCCATTGTCTTCAGCGCTTCAGCTAACAGCCCAATCTCGTCATCCTGTTGTATATCTAACTTCGCTGTTAAATCTCCTTCACCAATAGTTTGAGCAAAAGCAACTCCCTTATTTAAAGGCTTAACAACACTATTATACAATATGTATGCGATAGAAGTTGATACCAAAACGAGCACAATCAACATAATGATTACAAAACCATTAAACCACCCAAACGAAGCATCCATATCTTCTAATGCCTTAGCATTAAGTGTAGCAAACTCATCCCCTAAGGTTTCCAACCTCACGGTCAATTCATCACACAACATAATGATTTCTCCGTCTTCCTGCACCATTGGCTCCACTTCAAATATCACCATAACATCATCATACGACTCAAACGAACTTAAGCTCGACATGACATATTTCTGTTTTAAAAACAAGTCGTCTGTTTGAAATTTTAAAGAATCAAATAACAACTGATTCTCAACACTCCATTCTGATTTAATTGACTCTAAGCTTTTTAATAACTCAGGATAATTTTTCGAATGCAACTCCTCAAGTGACTGCTTATCTGAAGTCCCAGGCTGCCTATCAATAAACACCCAACTTTTTATAAGTGATTTTGAACTAACCAACATATCATGATATTGACTAATTAACTTCTCTGAAGGGCTGTATATTTTAGTAATCTCCTCACTTAATGTTCTACTATTATTTAGCGTAACAGAAGTTGAAACCCCATTAATTAGTATTGCGACTAAAATTAACCCAAAACCAATAATCAATTTCTGAGCTATATTAAGTTTAATTTTCATACAATAATTTATTAAAGTAATACTACATTTTAATAGCAGCAGCCATATTCTCAAGCTTAGAGCTAATGCTTAGTCCGAGAGCTTGTGCATTATTACCACTAATTTCAAATTTTAAATTATTATCTCTAACAACAAAATTAATTACAGAACCATGCTTGGTTGCCCCTTCAGCCTCTGTTATAATGAGTGAATTTTTTCCGATTACACTTTTTATAGTTGCAGCATGCTTTGAATAATTAAGCGATGAAGATACAAACACAACCTGACAGGCTGATAATTCATCAATAGATTTAAACTCCTTAACAACTACATTTTGGTAACCAAATTTCTTACCTACAGACTGCTTTGTTAACCAACTGGCTACCCTACTATCCTTTATCACACCAATCACAAAATCCCCATCTTTAGCTGCTTCTGGCCATCCTATGTATCTCACAAAGTTTAATGTAAATACAGCTTTATATTTCTCAACTTGTCCAAAACTAAGGCTTGGAATAAGAACAAGGAAAAATAGGAATACACCCATTTTTTTCATAAACAATTACAATTAGTTCTACGTTTTTTCTAAGGGTATTACGGCAGCTGTTACAATTAGGTTACTTATTACAAACATTTTTTGTTAAAAAAAGAGAAGACCTATAATTTTTACACTGTTTTGCCAAATGAACCGATAAAACTCATAAATTTGCCTTTTCTATTTATATTTAGGAATGATTCGATTAGTAAAACAACATAGTGCTAAGGAGGGGGATAATTTTAACGAAAATCTAATTTCTATTTTGGATACACTCCAAAAAGAAAACGCTGATTATTTCACTATTAAAGTCACCATTTATATCAACTCAGAAACAAGGGACAGTTTTTTTAAAGAAAGCGATTCTGCTCTTCAGAATTGCAAAGCGTTTTTTAAGGATAAAATCCCTGGGTTATCCATAGTCCCAATATCTTTACACAGAAACATTCCTTTTCTTATTGAATCAACTTTGCATAACAAAAAAGAAGGAGTTGTAAAGTTTAAACAATTATTTGATCATCATTACACAGTTGTTGAAAATCATAATTCTACCGAACTTTTCTCCGGATCAATTTCTTTTAACGAGACAAGCAAAGTATATAACATTCAGAAAACACTCGATTTTGCAGAGCAGATTCTTGATGCAGAAGAAATGACCTTTGAGCACCTCTATAAACAAAATAATTATATTGGTGCATTGTCAGAAGATAGTCTTAAAGAATTTAATGAGATTAAAGATTTCTATTATGGTGGTGCTCAATTTAAGAATGGTTTACCCTTAAATATCAATATTGGTTCAAATCACGATATTTTATCTGTTGACATTTGTGCTTTAGCCTACGGCGATGAGAATACTGCATTCAAGAGAATAAAAAATAGTATTATAATTAATAATTCCTCTCCACAAATAAATACGATTCATCAAAGCCCCAAAGGAGATCTCAAACAACAAACCACAAACACTATCCTCAATATTATTAAAGAAATAAAGAGTCTTCAGGCTAATTTAAATCCTCATTTGCAAAAAAAGGAATTATCTGAAAAAGACCTGCTATTCTTGCGGGTTATAGTAACAGAAGAAAATGACTTTGATTTTGTGAGTAAATATATTACTGAAGCATTACCTTTTGTGCCATTTACTATCATGTGTGCCAATTCAGCCCACAAAAATCAATTAATACAAATAGAAGGGATTACAAATCTCAACATAACACTTTAGAGCAAAAATACAATGTGGACAGTTATTGCACGCACAATTTTAAGAAATAGACTATTCTTTCTTAGCCTCATATTTATTCTTACCCTGTTTATGGGGTTCAAAGCAGGTGATGTTCAAATGTCATATGAATATGCACCTCTCTTACCAAAAGATGATCCGGCATATATTGAACAACAAGAATTTACTGCCCAATTTGGCAACGACGGTAACTTAATGGTTTTGGGCGTTCAGGACCGAGATTTTTTTGAACTTGACAACTTTAAAAATTGGCAGAATCTAACTAAGTCACTTCAAGAAATTGATGGTGTAAGCACGGTCTTCTCAGCTAGTGAATCTTACAACTTAATTAAAAATAAAGAAAAAAAACGTTTTGAAACTGTTCAAATATTCAATAATGAAATTGACAGCCAATACACTTTAGACTCACTGCAAAGAGTATATACAAATCTACCTTTTTACGAAGGAGTTTTGCATAACAAAGAAACTGACAGCTACTTAATGGCTATAACTCTAGAACCTGAGATTCTTCAAAGCGAGGCTAGGGTAGAACTAATCAATAGAATTGTTGAAGCTGGAACAGAATACACTAACAAAACAGACGTTTCCATTCACTATTCTGGGTTACCGTACATTAGGGTAATTACGGCAGAAATGATTAAGAAAGAGCTTAATATGTTCATATTTATGGCTCTTGGAATTACAGCACTCATCATATTCTTATTCTTCCGATCATTCAAGGTTGTGATATACTCAATGCTTGTAGTTATTATCGCGGTGGTTTGGGCGCTTGGGACCCAAGCTCTTCTTGGATTTAAAATAACCATATTAACAGGTATGATACCTCCACTAATTATTGTGATTGGCATACCTAATTCGGTATTTCTGCTCAACAAGTACCATCAAGAATTCAAACAGCATGGTAATAGAATAAAAGCACTTCAAAGAGTTATACGAAAGATTGGTAATGCAACCTTCTTAACCAATTTAACAACAGCATCTGGTTTTGCAACTTTTGTTTTTACCAGCAGCCGCATACTTATTGAGTTTGGTATAATTGCAGCTATCAATATATTGGTAGTCTTTTTATTATCATTATTACTAATTCCTATAATATTTAGTTTTGTAGCCGAACCAAAAGAAAGACACCTTAACCACCTAAATAACACGGCTGTCAATAAAATAGTAAATAAGTTTGTTCATATCGCTTTAAATAATCGAACTACGGTTTATTCTGTTACAGGTGTAGTTTTGTTTTTAGGGGTTATTGGTATATTTCAAATAAAAACAACGGGGTATATGCTTGATGATATCCCTCATGATGATCCTCTTTATGTTGATCTTAAATTCTTTGAAAAAAACTTTGATGGTTTAATGCCTTTAGAAATTGTAGTGGATACAAAAAAAGCTAAAGGTGTATTAAAGAGTAGTTCATTAATGAAGATGGATAAGCTAGAAACCAAATTGGCACAACATCCTGATATTTCAAAGGCACTTTCACTTACTCAGGCAGTAAAATTTGCGCGCCAAAGTTTTTATAATGGTAACGAAAAATACTATGGCGTTCCGAAAAGTAACCAAGAACGTAACTTCATACTGTCATACATATCCAAAAATGAGGAAAGTGGGACCGAGCTCATAGAAACATTTGTAGATTCTCTTAGCCAGAAAGCTAGGATGAGTTTTAGAATGAAAGACATCGGTACCAACCGTATGGAGATTATCAACAAAGAAATCATTAAAGAAATTGAAGAAATATTTCCGAGTGCAAAATTTGACACCTCTGTTACAGGAGCCAGCGTAGTATTTTTTAAGGGAACGCAATATTTAATTAAGAATTTATTTGTCAGTTTATTTCTCGCGGTAATTCTTATAGCCTCATTTATGGCATGGATGTTTTCATCAAAACGAATGGTTATTGTTTCTTTAATTCCCAATTTAATTCCGCTGATCATGACTGCGGCATTAATGGGTTATTTTGGCATCCCAATAAAACCTTCAACAATATTAGTATTTAGTATTGCGTTCGGAATTTCTGTTGATGATACAATCCATTATTTGGCTAAATATCGACAAGAGCTAACTGAAACCAACTGGAGTATTAGAGCCGCAGTTGTACTTGCATTAAAAGAAACAGGAGTAAGTATGATTTATACATCAATTATTTTATTCTTTGGTTTTGGAATATTTGGTTTTTCAGAGTTTGGCGGAACTGTAGCTTTAGGTATTTTAGTTGCTGTAACATTGCTCATTGCACTTTTCTCAAATTTAATTTTATTACCTTCGCTCCTCTTAACCTTAGAAAAATACATCACAACAAAATCCTTCAAAGAACCATTACTTCATATTTATGATGAAGATGAAGACATTGAACTTGAAGAGTTAAGAATAAAGAAGAACACAAAAGACGCTTAAGAATGCTAAATATTAATGAATTACTAAACTTTGTTAATGCAGAGTTAAAGGAGATTTCTTTTGATCAAGAACCTGTTAAACTTT
Source organism: Saccharicrinis aurantiacus (assembly GCF_001660705.2). Taxonomy (GTDB): domain Bacteria; phylum Bacteroidota; class Bacteroidia; order Bacteroidales; family Marinilabiliaceae; genus Saccharicrinis; species Saccharicrinis aurantiacus. The sequence goes on along the minus strand of NZ_LYBV02000031.1, from coordinate 178,948 downwards.
ACGAGCCCATTAAATATTCTCTCGATATGGGAGGAAAGCGCATTCGACCTATTTTGTGTTTAATGGCTACTCAACTTTTCAATGGAGATGTAAAAAATAGTTTGCCACCCGCATTAGCCCTTGAAGTGTTTCATAATTTCACTTTGCTACATGATGACATCATGGATAATGCAGATGTAAGACGCAACCAACCTGCGGTTCATAAAAAATGGAATGCCAATACAGCTATCCTTTCGGGAGATGCAATGCTGATTAAAGCCTACCAGTTTTTGAGTGATTGTGAAGATTCAGTATTACCTGAAATATTTGCACTGTTTAACGAATTGGCCATTGGCGTTTGCGAAGGCCAGCAATACGACATGGATTTTGAAATCAGAAGGGATGTTACTACAAACGAATACCTTGAAATGATTCGTTTAAAAACAGCCATTCTATTAGCGGGAAGCCTTAAGGTAGGTGCAATATTAGCCAACGCTCCAAAAGAAGATGCTAACAATATTTATAATTTTGGATTAAACATTGGTTTAGCCTTCCAGCTGCAAGATGATTACTTAGATTGTTTTGGTGATATTAAAACCTTTGGCAAAAAAATTGGAGGAGATATTATTGCAAACAAAAAAACATTTCTATTATTAAGCGCATGGGCTAAAGCTGATAAAGACGAAACCCAAGAGTTAAACAAATGGATTTCAGCAGAAGAATTTGATGCTGATAAAAAAATAACGGCTGTTAAAAACCTCTATACGAAATTAAAAGTAGATGAGCTTTCTAAACAAAAAATGGAAGAGTATTATTCAAAAGCAATGGATAGTTTAAGCAATATAGATATCCATAATAATGCTAAGCAAGAGTTAATTTCTTTTGCTAAAAATTTAATGCACAGAAGTAATTAGAACCCTATTATTTTTTGCAAGGTTTTGCAATATTTTTTCTATTTTGATCGGCTAAACAAAAAGCGGTTCTATTCCTTAATCTATCGGATATTCTATCACAAAAATCGATGGATAGCTAATAATAACATTATATGAAGCAAGTAGAAGGTAAAATAATTCAGATTGTAGGTCCTGTTATTGACGTTAGCTTTGAACTTAACGACAGTGAACTTCCTAAAATATTAGATGCACTTGAAATAGTACGAGACAATGGTGAAAAAATTACCATTGAGTGCCAACAACATATTGGAGAAAGCGCAATCAGATGTATTTCTATGGATGCAACTGATGGTTTAACCAGAGGTATGAAAGTAGTTGCAACAGGTCAACCTATTTTAATGCCTCCAGCAGATAAAGTTAAAGGACGCTTACTAAATGTAACCGGAACCCCAATTGATGGGATCGGTAATATTGATAAAGAGGGCGGTACCCCAATTCATAAAGATCCTCCTAAATTTGAAGACTTATCAACCGAAGCAGAAATTTTATTTACTGGAATTAAAGTAATCGATCTTATCGAGCCTTATTCAAAAGGTGGTAAAATTGGTTTATTCGGAGGTGCTGGTGTAGGTAAAACAGTACTTATTCAAGAACTGATTAATAACATTGCCAAAGGGTACGATGGTCTTTCTGTATTTGCAGGTGTAGGTGAAAGAACTCGCGAGGGAAATGACCTACTAAGAGAAATGATTGAATCTGGAATTGTTGATTACGGTGAGGAATTCCAAAAAGATATGGAACAAGGTGGCTGGGATCTTTCTAAAGTTGATGAAAAGGCATTAGATGACTCAAAAGTTACCATGGTTTTCGGACAAATGAACGAACCCCCTGGCGCACGTGCTAGAGTTGCACTGTCAGGCTTAAGTATTGCAGAAAGTTTTAGAGATGGAGATGGTGAAGGTTCTGGAAAGGATATTCTACTATTTGTTGATAATATTTTCCGTTTCACCCAAGCAGGGTCTGAGGTATCTGCGCTCTTAGGACGTATGCCTTCTGCCGTAGGTTATCAGCCAACATTAGCTTCTGAGATGGGCGCATTGCAAGAGCGTATCACCTCAACTAAGAATGGCTCTATTACATCGGTACAAGCAGTTTATGTTCCTGCGGATGATTTAACGGATCCAGCTCCGGCAACAACATTCTCTCACCTTGATGCTACAACAGTTTTAAGTCGTAAAATTTCAGAGCTTGGTATTTATCCTGCAGTAGATCCATTAGATTCTACTTCACGTATTCTAAGTCCTGATATTGTAGGAGATAAGCATTATAACACGGCTCAACGAGTAAAAGAAATTTTACAACGCTATAAAGAACTTCAAGATATTATTGCCATTTTAGGTATGGAAGAATTATCTGAAGAAGATAAATTAATTGTACACCGAGCACGTAGAGTTCAACGATTCTTATCGCAGCCATTCCATGTTGCTGAGCAATTTACAGGTTTAAAAGGTTGTTTGGTTAGTATTGAAGATACCATTAAAGGTTTCAATATGATTATTGATGGTGAAGTTGATAAATACCCAGAAGCGGCATTTAACCTTGTGGGAACTATAGACGAAGCTATTGCAAAAGGAGAAAAGTTATTAGCTGAAGCGAAATAATATGGATTTAAATCTAGAAATTATAACACCCGAGAAAATTATTTATTCCAATGATGTTGGATTAGTTCAACTTCCGGGAATAAATGGTAGCTTTACAGTTCTTAAAAACCATGCTCCAATAGTATCAAACCTTGAGAAAGGCACAATCAGAGTAATTGGTAAAAATGGGAAAGAACATTTTTTTGAATGCACAAGTGGCATTTTTGAGTGCAGAAACAATAAAGCAACCATTATAATGGATGCTATATTAAAAAAGTAAAAAATATAACGCAACTATATTGCAAGCCATTATCCTTTCGATAATGGCTTGTGTTTTTCAATATCATCATTGTGAAAAAGATTTTAATTATCAGATTTAGTTCTATTGGAGATATTATCCAATGCATGGCAGTTACAGGAGGCTTTAAAAACCATCACCCAAAAACGGAATTGCATTGGGTAGTTCGAAAAGATTTAGCTTCGTTAATAAAAATTGATCCTCGCATTGATAAAATATGGGAATTTGACAGAGAGCTAGGAATGCTTGGACTCCTGAAACTTGCCTTTCAACTAAAAAAAGAAGGTTACTCTCATATCTACGATGCGCATAGTAATATCCGCTCTAACATCGTAAAAACTATTCTAAATCCTTTAAACCTTAGTTCTTCCAAACTAATAACCAGACGCAAGCATCGAATTAAAAGAATCTTACTTTTTAAATTTGGTATCAACAAACTTCCCAACCCATTTAGAGCTTTTGAATCGTTTAGGTCGCCCATCAGAAAATGGGATATCAATAATTTTGAAACCCCCGATTCTAATTGGGTATTTCCCGATGAAATTGAGAATAAGTGCTCAAAACTAATAAATGGTTATACTCAAAACACAGTAACACTTGTTCCTTCTGCTGCACACGACTTAAAAAAATGGCCTGTTAAATATTGGCAAGAAGTAATTACGCAACTCTCCGATAAAAAGTTCATCATACTAGGAGGTCCTGATGATCATTTTTGTGAGGACATTAGAAGTGTAGCCCCAAATAGGGTTTTAAACCTTACAGGAAAAACTACCCTACACGAGAGTTTTTATATAACTTCAAAAGCAAATTATGTTTTGAGTGGTGATACCGGATTTTTGCATGCAGCAGATTTATTTAATAAGCATGGCATTGCACTAATTGGCCCTTCTGCATTCGGATACCCATCGGGAAGAAACATGAAAGTTTTTGAAATAGAACTTACGTGTAAACCTTGTAGTAAAGATGGTAGTACCAACTGCAAGATTAAAGAAATAAAGAAGTGTTTGATAGATATCAAACCTAAAAAAGTAATAAAAGAAATTGCTGCTCATTTTGAGCACAATATTCGTTAAGGATATAATACCACCCCAAAAGCTCTCAATAATAAGATGATCAAACAAACAAACTACATGAGACTAAATATTCTATTTGTTAACTCTATAGGTAAAAACAAATGGGGAGGTGGTGAAAAATGGATGATTCAAACAGCAAAAGGGCTACTTGACATTGGACATCAAGTAAAAATAGCTGTTAGGAAAAACTCTGTTCTCCAACAAAAAGCGGAAGAACTTGGTTTAGAAACCATGCCTATATCCTATAATACTGATTTCGACATAAAAGCAATTAGTACCCTTAGAAGTTATTTTCGACACAACAAAACTGATATTGCAATTTGCAGCCTTAACAGGGATATTAGAATTGTTGGTATAGCCAATAAACTACTTTTTAACAGACCAATGGTAGTCGGTCGACAAGGTGTTCAGCTAATCAAAAACAAATGGAAATACAAGGTTACATTTAGTCATTTGGCAGATGGTATTTTAACCAATTCAAAATCTCTTAAAACCATATACGATAGTTATGGTTGGTGGGATAAGGATTACGTTAGAGTAATTTATAATGGTATTAAAATAAATGAAGATACTTCAGTTTTTGATTACAACAAGATCACTCCTATATCGGAAAACACAAAAATTATATTAAGCGCAGGAAGACTTGACGATCAAAAAGGATTCCCATATTTTATCTTAGCAGCTCAATTTGCTAAAATCAATAATAAAGATTGGAAGTTTTTTATTGCTGGTTCAGGTAAAGATCAACATAAACTTGAAAGAATCATTCGCTCAAACGGTTTAGAGAATCATGTTTTCTTGTTAGGTTTTCAAAAGAATATATATCCACTCTTCAAGCAAGCAGATGTATTTGTATTAGCTTCATTATATGAAGGAATGCCAAATGTATTGCTTGAGGCGATGCTTGATGGAGTTCCTGTAATAACAACTCCTGTAAATGGAGCTGCGGAACTTGTTGCCAATAATAAAACAGGGCTATACATAGAAACAAAGAATCCAAAATCAATTTACGAACAACTTAACCAATTATTTGAAAACCCTGAGGCAGCTAAACAAATGACTAGTGCAGCCAAAGAATTTGTAAACAATAACTTTACCTTATCTCAATCTGTTGATAGCGTAAATAGTTATTTTCAAGAATTGGTATTGCAAGAAAAAAGTTATGCACCTTATACCATAGTAGATACTATAAAGAAGAAATATTCTGCCATAAAAAACGTTAGACATAAAAACATAAAAGCTTGGTATTATTTTAAGAATTTTATAAGAATCAAGATTTCTAAATCATATGCTCCTCATGAATTAGAGCGTACCCTAAATGCGCTTAATAGATTTGATGAAGAATATATAAATAATAGGGTTAACTATTATAATAAGGTAAATACTATTACTAAGCTGCCTAACTCTTCTCAAAGTGTGAAAGAATTTATCCATGATCATAATATGGAGACATATTACTTAGATATGTGGAAATATGTTCACTATTTTGACCCTAGCTATAGATTAAAATATGAGTTTGGTGATATCACAGAAATACCACAGCTTCCTAGCATTGTGAAAAGTAGACCGATTAGTGATAACAATGCCAACTCAGTTTTATTAAACCTTAATAAGGTTAGGCATTTCATATATGTTAAAGACAATAAAAAATTCTTTGATAAAATAAATAAGATTATTTGGAGAGGTAATATATGGTCACACCAACCGCAGAGGGTAGAAGTACTAAAAAAGCACTTCAATAATCCGTTTTGTAATATTGGGCATACAAATGACGCTGATATTGATACTGAATGGAAAGTTGAAAAATTAACTATTGAGGAGCAATTAGCCTATAAATTTATATTATCAATAGAAGGAAATGATGTTGCTACAAACTTGAAGTGGATCATGTCTTCAAAATCGATTGCAGTAATGCCTAAACCAAAATTTGAAACTTGGTTTATGGAGGGACAATTAATTCCTGACTATCATTATATATTAATAAAGGATGACTATTCTGACCTTACGGAGAAGCTATTATACTACATAGAAAACCCAGAAAAAGGTGAAGAAATAAGGATTAATGCCAACAACTATATAAATCAATTCAGAGATAAAAAGAGAGAAGATCTTATCTCAACTTTAGTGCTAAAAAAGTACTTTAAAAACACCAATATTAAATAGTTATATGCTAAAGTAACTTTGGCAATATTCTTTATGATAAAAAATATATATTTTGTAGATAGACCTACATTCAATCAAGATTTCTATACTAAATTTGAATTTGATAAATTAATCCAGTTTGGCTATAATGTTAAATTCCTTAACCTAACAAGCCTATTAAAAGGAGCTGAATTTGAAACAGAAATACCTGAGCACCTAAAAGAACACGTTCTTTTTTTCAAAACAAAGAATAACGTTAAACACTTTATAAAAAAGAAATCCACAGATAGTATTGTAATTACATTATGTCCATTCATTCCAAGCTCGGCATGGTTATATTATGCGATATTTATAACTAAAATGCGATACATAGTATTGAATCTAAATGTATATCCTGATTTTTGCAAGACTCCAAATAAGAAATTAGACTCAGTTAAACGTTCTGTAAAAAGACTAAACTTTAAAAAACTTCTCAACAAACCAATCTCTGAAATTTACTACAACCTAGGTAAATTATCTTTAGCTCCTGCCGATATTGCAATACACTCAAAAGAAAGCCTAAAATGGCAAAATAAAAAATTAACAGCAGAGACTACTGAAGATATATATTCTGTGGGCACTGATTATAGCCAGTCAATGGACCTTACTGATAGAGCAATTATAGATGAACCATACGCAGTTTTTGTAGACCAGTACTTCTGTCACCATATTGATTTTAAATCTCACCAGATACTTCACTCATTTACAGCAAAGGAATACTATACCTTACTAAATAAGTTCTTACATAAGTTCAGTGATGAATCTGGCTTAAAAGTAGTTATTGCCTGCCACCCTAGAAGATGTAACTACCAATTAAATGATTTTGATAAAAGGTTCGAATTATTCTTTAATCTTACACCAAAACTAATTAAGGATTCAGATTTTGTTTTACAGCACTTCTCAACAGCAATTAGTTTTACGGTTATCTTTAATAAACCTTTTTTGCTGCTTGACTCCAAGATGTTTGCTGATGGAACAATTGGCAAAAAGATATCAGGTTTTGCTAGATACTTTAATAAAGAAACAGTTTCAATGGACGACTACGAGAGCTATTCACATGAAGACTCTGTTGTAGATTCAGATATTTATAATAATTATATCAATACCTACCTTAAACATCCTAAGGCGAGTACATCTCTATCTTTTTCTAATATTATTATAAATATTACTAAAAGTTTAAAAGATGATAAACTATAATTTAGCAAGTTCCTCAGTTATTAATCCCCTAAATGTCTTATTAACTGAATTTTGGGGATTCACAAACATTTCATAATACTTCTTATAAGTATTTGTATCAACATGAGTATTAATACTTGTAGCTATTTTCGTATCTGAAGTAATATCACTAATATTAATACATTCCTTTTCAAAATATGTTGCAAACATCTGTATCTTGGGAATTATATTACCTCCGTTGAAAAGGTTTGAGCTGAGAAGAATAAATGGCTTATTGAATATTACTGCATAGTTAATAGCTGTAGAAAAATGTACTAATACAAGGTCTGCAAATTTTACAAGATTAGCTGTTTGATTGTAAACTAATGAGAATCTTTTATCAAAATCACTCTCTTGCTCTTTGCTGCGTCTTGGATGACAAGCTACTATAACTTTTATTTTATTGTTATTTTCGTATGCTATTAAATAGTTATTCAGTTCTGTATAGTATTGCTCCGCAGTAAAAGAATCTATTATATGCTTTGACTTAAAATCGGGGTGATGTACAAAATATTGGTCAATAAATACTACGTAGGGTTCATCAATTAATGAATTTAAAACAGTTTCTTCAGCAGCAAAATAATCGAGTGAGGCAACTTTCTTAATGGTGGTTAATTTTGAACAAAGAGACCTCTTTTCTGAGCTTAACTTAGGCTTTGAACTTACAATAAGATTGGGATAATTTATTGTTCTCTTTGCTAAAAACAGCTGACCTAATTGAGTTGGTTTATTGAGCACCTTGGCAAGGCTAACTCGTTTCAAACCCGAACTCGCAACTTCTGATTTAGTGGTAGATTTAATTTTTGGTAAAACTGAATTTTCGAATAAAATGTATGGAATTCTATTTTTAAAAATTGGTAAATACATCCATGCACTATTAGCAAGTAAACCAACATCTGTAATAATAACAGAGCGATCTTTTTTTTCACCAATAAAACTATTAAACTCTTTTTGTGTAGAAAAATATAATATATGTTGCTTTAAATCTTCTCTGTAATTAGTAACAAATTGCTTTTTCTTTAAAAGGTGAGATATATCCAAGTATTTAACATTATACCCTTCTGAAAGCAAGAAATCAAATTCATCTCTTATATATGCTTCCCTATTAAAAGGGAAGCGATGGATATAAAATATATTTTTTACCATTATTTTCTAAACTTCAGTTTTTCACGCTGAACCTGTTCAATATCTAAAATATCTTTTTCTTTAAATTGAAGTGCTTTATTAACAGCTTTCAGATCCCTTACTAATCGTCTTACACCTTCTGGTTCAAGTGAAGCTGCATGATCGGTTCCTTTCCAGGTTCTATCTAGAGTATAATGTCTTTCAATCCATTTTGCGCCAAGGGTAAATGCTGCAATATCAACCGAAATTCCTAAGTGGTGCCCTGAGAAACCAATTTCTTTTACTCGGCTACCATATTCCTCTTTTAATCGAGTAATTTCGAGTAAACATACATCTTCAAATGGTACAGGGTACCCTGATGTACAATTGTATAATACTAAATCTTTATTCCTCCCCTTACTCTCAAAAAAAGATACTAAATCTTCAATTTCTTGTTTAGATGTCATTCCTGTTGAGGCATGTATTTCGCCTTTATAATTCTCGCAAAGCCATCCTAACATTTCATAGTTATTATTACATGCAGAAGGTATTTTAATAAGCTCAGGTTCTAGCGAAGCTATTTCTTTAGCTGAAGTTAAGTCCCAAGTTGAAGTTGAATACACAATCCCCAGATCTTCACAATATTCTTTTAATTCTCTATTTTCTTCGAGATTAAACTCCAAAAACTCTCTATGTGCGCCATAAGTATCTCCATAAGAGTTACTAGGATTTGGGTGGGGCGTATTATATTGTTCTTCGGTAAGTAATTCTCTATTATTTCGCTTCTGAAACTTTACCACATCAGCGCCACAGAATATCTTTGCTACTTTGATTAACTCTTTAGCAATTTCTATATCTCCCTTATGATTACACCCTATTTCTGCAATTACCTTAGCTTCTTTCATATAATTTTGATTAAATATCAATGCATTATGCCTTTTAAAAAGTTGATATAACTAATTTATGTAAGCAATTGTTAGCATTAAAATTCTATGCTCTTTATTTAAAATTTTATTTACTGACTTTACTACGAATAAGCATAGTAAATGTTCACTCTTATTTAAAATCGCTGATTAAACTGAATTAAGAATTCAACCAATTCTCTTATTGCGCCTTTACCGCCTTCATTGTTTAATTGTAAATCAGCAGCAGCTCTTACATCTTTAGTTGCATTTGCAGGACAAGCACCCCAACCTACTGATAAAATATTTGCTAAATCGTTAATATCATCACCAATATAAGCCAATTCATTTCGTGAAGCATTTAAATCTGGTAAAAGGTTATTAAGCAGTGAAAATTTATCTCTAACACCTAAATAGCAATGTTTAATCTTCAATTTATCCATTCTTTGTTTTACAAGCTTACTATTCTCCGAGGTCATTACAATAGGTTCGATACCATTGTTTCTAAGAATTTCTAATCCCATACCATCAACGAAACTAAATGTTTTAGAGAATTCGCCATTTTCAGTATAAGTAACATCTGCCTGAGTAAAAACACCATCAACATCTAAAACCAAATATTTTATCTTTTGAACTGGAGCTTTAAAGGTTAACAACCTAGTTTTCAATAGTTGTTCGATAATGATCATATCAGATGGCTCATCAATCTCAGTTAAGGTATCTTCAGCCATTTCAACCACGGATATTTTACCTCCTAATCTGTTTTTGGTTTTTAAAAATGAATCCTTGGTACAACCATAAACAGCGCCATTTTCAATAATAAGACCTTCAAAATCTTGTCTCCTTGGCCTATTTAAATAATCATAGTTAATTGATTTACCATCCTTATTCCAAATAAAACGATGCGTTTTTACTGCCGTTAAAACAGAGTCTGATTTTGTAGTAACTAGTTCTTCAATAACATTATTGATATCAGCTGAGGATGTTAATGGAGAAGTAGCTTGCAACAGATAGTAAAAGTCAAAATCATAATTCAGCTTCTCAGCTAATTCAATCATACCCTGCTCCGTGCTAGCTGTATCAGAGGCACTTTCTTCACTACGCTCAATAACGACTATCTTATTTGTCCAAGTATATTCGGCAATAATATAATTTTCAATTTCCTTATCGTCTGTAAAAACATAAACTTTATCAAGCTTAGATTCTACTGCTTCAGTAAGTACCCAACTAAATAAAGGGCGACCCAATATTTTACGTTTGTTCTTATTCGGAATACCTTTAGATCCAGCCCTAAGGGGAATAATGGCAATATGCTTTGCTGATTTCATTTATTTTTTTTTTCAAAAGTATAATAAAGTTAAAGCAATACCAATTTAGTATTAAAGAGTTTAATATATAAGTCTTATTCAAGCTCTTGAGTACTTAATAATGTCGATTATAAAAATTTCTGGTACAAAATCAGCTCAAGTATAAAAGCTAAAATAGTTTAGCATGAAAAGATAAAAGCTTATTGTGTATCTTTGAGCTCGCAAGAAATTAGGTGTATAAATAAATGATAGATCAGGGAACGGTAGATAGAGTATTTGAAAGTGCTCAAGCACAAATTGTTGATGTGGTTTCGGAGTTTGTATCACTTCGTAAACGAGGCATTAACTATATTGGTAATTGCCCGTTTCATAACGAGAAAACACCTTCATTTACTGTATCTCCCCACAAGGGAATTTACAAGTGCTTTGGTTGTGGAAAAGGTGGTAATGCCGTTAACTTTTTAATGGATGTAGAGCAAATTAACTACATCGAAGCCATTCGTCATTTAGGAAAGAAGTTTAATATACATATTGAGGAGGTAGAATTAAGTCCTGAACAACAACAAGTAAAGGATGACAGAGAGAGTATGATGGCTGTATCAGCATTTGCTCAAAAATATTTTACAAATACACTTCATAAATCCGACGAAGGTAGGTCTGTTGGCCTATCCTATTTACGAAGTAGAGGATTTAGAGATGATATTATTGAGAAGTTTCAGCTGGGGTACTCACCTGAATCAAGGTCGGCATTAACAGATGAAGCTCTTAAAAATTCCTTCAAAGTAGAATTTTTAGAGAAAACAGGATTAACCATTGTTAGAGACACCTACAAGGCCGATCGTTTCAGAGGAAGAGTAATTTTTCCCATACATGGGATCTCTGGTAAACCTACTGCTTTTGGAGGTAGGGTTTTAAAAGCCGATGCAAAAACTGCCAAATACTTAAATTCGCCCGAATCTGAAATATATCACAAAAGTAAGATCTTATACGGAATTTACCAGGCCAAACAAGAGATCACTCGCAAGGATCGATGCTTCTTAGTTGAAGGTTATACCGATGTAATTTCATTTCATCAGGCAGGGGTTTTTAATGTTGTGGCCTCATCGGGAACAGCATTAACGGTAGATCAAATAAGACTAATAGGGCGTTTTACGCAAAACATTACCATTATTTATGATGGTGACCCTGCTGGTATAAAAGCTTCGTTGCGAGGAATTGATTTGGTACTTGAGCAGGGCATGAATGTTAAAGTTCTTTTACTTCCTGAAGGAGAAGATCCGGATTCGTTCTCAAAAAACAGAAATGCCGAGGAACTTGAAAAATACATTGCTGCAAACGAAGGCGATTTTATCAAGTTTAAAACGAGTTTATTACTTGAGGATGCAAAAACTGATCCTGTAAAGAGAGCTCAATTATTACAAGATATCGTACGTACCATTTCAGTTATTCCTGATAATATTATACGCTCTGAATACGTGAAGGAGTGTAGCACTTTAATGGGTGTAGAGGAGCCTATTATTTACGCAGAGTTATCAAAAAAAGGAAAACAATCGAGAGATGAGCAATATAAAGCAGCTTACCAACAAGCTCCAACTCCTCCGCCAAGCCAACAAGCCCCTGCAAGTAACTTCACATCTCTCAATCCTTATGAAGTTGAAGAACGAGAGATTATTCGATTCATGATAAAGCATGGACACTTTAATCTTTTTGAAGAAGAAGAATTAGGCGAAGGTGAAGAAAACACAACTGTTGGTGCATTTATTCTAGCTCAGTTTCAAGAGGATGAATTAGAAAGTGCAAATCCTTTATATAAAAAAATAATGGAATTGTACGAGGCCAATTATCAGAATGAAGATTTTGATGCACCAAAATTTTTCGCGGCTAGCATGGATAAGGAAGTTAGCCAGCTAACATCGGATTTAATTAGTCAGGAAATTGAACTAAGTAAAATTCATTCTCGCTTCGGATCTAAGGTAACTAACGAAGGTGATTCGGTAAGTTGGTTAGTACCTAAATTAGTACACGAGTTAAAACTAAAAAAGGTAAAACGATTTATTGAAGAACAAAGAGCTATTTTGAAGACTGCTCAAGAAGCCAGAGACGAAGAAAAGCTTTTAAATACCATGCAGATGATTAGCAAACTGCAAACCATACAAACTGCACTTTCGAAAGAACTAGGTGGCAGAACAATATTGTAAATAATAAAAGATATATAATGAAAACTGTTGAGCATTTAAACGACAAACGAATAGAGGAAATTATTAAAAAATGTGATGTATGTTTTATTGGCGTTGTTGATGGCGATATGCCTTACGTACTTCCTATGAATTTTGGATACCACAACAACATTATTTATCTGCATTCAGCTCCAGAAGGTCGTATTGTTGATATTCTTGAAAAGAACGCAAATATTTGTATCACCTTTAGTACCGGTCATGAATTGGCTTTTCAACACCCTGAAGTAGCTTGTAGTTACCGAATGAAATCTCAAAGCGTTGTGGCGTGGGGGAAGGTTCAATTTCAAGAAGATTTTGATAAAAAAGTAGAGGCCCTAAATATCTTAATGAAGCAATACTCTGATAAGGAATTTAAATATTCTGATCCGGCTATTAAAAACGTAAAAATATGGGAAGTACCAATTGATAAGGTAACTTGTAAAGAGTTTGGTGCACCTCACGAGAAGTATCAAGGTGATGATACTGTAAAGCGCTCTTTCTAATTGTAGTTTATAAGATAGAAGAGTTAGCAAGCTGTAAAACAACTGATAATTAACAATTAATAATTACCTAAGCATGGTTCTTAATTATATTTGGATTGCATTTTTTCTCATCACTTTTGTAATAGCTTTAATTCGCCTTATTTTCTTTGGGGATGTTGAAGTGTTTCCTGAAATAGTTAAAGCCACGTTCGATTTTGCAAAATCAGGTTTCGAAATTTCACTAGGTTTAACCGGTGTATTAACACTTTGGTTAGGCCTCATGAAGATAGGAGAGAAGGGAGGAATGGTAAGTGCTTTAAGTCGATTAATATCGCCCTTATTCAACCGACTGTTCCCAACGCTACCAAAAAATCATCCTGCATTCGGAACCATGATTATGAATTTATCGGCCAATATGCTTGGGCTCGATAATGCTGCCACTCCAATGGGATTAAAGGCCATGGAGCAACTGCAAGAAGAAAACCAAAAGAAAGATACTGCAAGCAATGCACAAATAATGTTTTTAGTACTAAACACCTCTGGCTTAACCATAATCCCGGTTAGTGTAATGGTGTATCGGGCACAGTTTGGAGCTGCCAACCCTGCTGATATTTTCTTACCTATACTTCTGGCTACATTCTTTTCCACAATAGTGGGATTGCTATCCGTTTCTTACGTTCAAAAGATTAAACTTAACAATCCAATTGTAATCGCCTACCTTGGCGGGATGACCCTCTTTGTAATTGGATTAATTTGGGGATTATCTCAATTGGACAAGGAACAGATTAAACTAGTTTCCAATGTTGGAAGCAACTTAATCCTATTCTCCATTATGATATTATTTATTGTAATGGCCGCCATAAAAAAAATAAATGTTTACGATGCATTTGTAGAAGGAGCAAAAGAGGGTTTCCAAATAGCCATAAAAATTATACCATTCTTAGTAGCAATATTAGTAGCCATTGGCGTTTTCAGAACCGTTGGTGCAATGGATTACCTTACAGATGGAATTAAATATGCGGTAAGTGCTTTGGGTTTAGATACAAGGTTTGTTGATGCCCTACCTACGGCGCTAATGAAGCCTTTAAGTGGCTCTGGAGCGCGCGGAATGATGTTAGAATTATTTGACAACCCAAATTTCGGCGTAGATTCTTTTGCTGCCAAAATTGCATCTACAGTGCAAGGAGCTACTGATACTACTTTTTATATTGTAGCCGTTTATTTTGGCTCAGTTGGTATTAAGAATACTCGCCATGCAATTGGCTGCGGATTGTTGGCCGATTTTGCAGGTATTATTGCTGCAATTGTAATTGGATATTTATTTTTTGGTTAGTAGTTAGCTTTATATCATTAGCCAAATACGCTGAATAAATTGCTGCTCCAACACTATTAAGATGCCCTATATCAAAGGAGGTTATATCTTCATAAAGCTGCGGATATTTATCCTGATAAGTATAATCCAAAACGGAATAGCCTAACTTCTCATAGTTCCTTCCTTCATTAAATAATATTGGATAAAATGAAGAATTTGTATGAGGTGGAATCACAAAGATAATACGTGCATTAGGAAAATATCTTTTCAAATGGTCAACTGTAATCTTACTAAAAGCAGAGTATTTAAATTCTTTATTTAACAATATATCTCTGTTAATGGAAAAGTAATTGGCAATTGTATTAGATTGTAGCCAATCTTTAAAGTTATTATAATCACTTACAGCTCCGCTATTATGTCCGTGTTCCATTTCTTTTTTCATTTGATCCTCTAAGGCATAATAACCTTGTTCAGTAGGTCCCCCAAACTCATAATATTCTTGTGGTTCTTCCATTTCTATCAGCCTGCGCAAACCAATGCCAAAAGACTTATAAAGAAACATCTTTAAGTAGTTAATTATTGACTTTACTTTTAGTTTAAAAGAATAATCTGCACTAATTAAATAATTCAGAAGTTGCTGATTACGCTTACCTGATATGGAGATTAAAGTCCTTACCGAATTATAATTCTTCCCTATTAAACCAGGGGTTCTAATTTCATAAAGAATTGTTTTTATAGAGTCACATTTAGGAGAAATAAACCTTTCAAAATCAAAAGATCGGAAGGGATATAAATTATTAACTCCCATATTAATACTCTTCGTATTAGCAACAATAGAATCAATCACTAAAGGGTCAACCTGTCTATACATCTTACTTGTACCAAGAAACATAGTATTATATTGCTTATTATCAAGATGCTTATATTGCGTGTATATTAATCCACTCTCATACTTCAGGTAATTCACCTGCTTTTTTTGTATATGCCAATAAATCAAATGTGAGCTAACAGCAATTAATAGCACAGCAACTAAAATGATTATTGATATTTTCTTTAAAAACGTTTTCATTAGAATTGAAAATAAATAAAAGAGTTATTGTTGCTATCGAAATAAATTAAAACGAAAACAGCTAGCACAAAAGAAATGGTATAGCTTGCTAATCGGCTTTTAAATATATCCATTGGGCACTCCAAAGTTTTACCAAACCATTCGATAGTTAATTGTATAACAAGAGGTACTATTACTATAAGTGAGATATTAATAGCTTTACCCGATGAGAAAGTAGATATTCTATATAATATTTGATTGGCAATATGAATGTTATCTGCTCTAAAGAAAACCCATAATATAGTTACCAATATAAAACACAGTAGCACCTTAAACAGATTCTCGAATGACCTTGTTTCTGCACCAAAATCATCAATATAATTTCTATTATTTTTACTCATCAAAAGGGGCAGAAATGCCAAAGCATGCAAGAAACCCCAAACCATAAAAGTCCAGTTTGCTCCATGCCAGAAACCGCTTACCACAAAAATAATTATAGTGTTCCTAATCTTAATCTTAATACCGCCTCTGCTACCGCCTAAGGGGATATATAGGTAATCTCGAAACCAAGTTGAGAGTGAAATATGCCATCTTCTCCAGAACTCAGCAATATTACGCGAAAAATAGGGGTAGCGAAAGTTGATCATTAATTCGAAGCCAAATAATTTTGCCACGCCACGTGCAATATCAGAGTACCCTGAGAAATCACCATATATTTGAAAAGAAAATAAAATAGCCGCAATTGACAAACTCTGCCATGAATATGATCCTACATCTGAGTATACTATATCAACAAAATAAGCACATGTATCTGCCACAACAACTTTCTTAAACATTCCCCATAAAATCAGTTTCAATCCTAAAATTCCCGAATTATATGAGAAGGTTCTCTTTTTATAGAATTGTGGTAATAGGTGAGTAGCACGTTCAATTGGACCGGCAACCAGTTGAGGAAAAAAACTTACAAATGCAGCAAATGAAATAAAATCTTTACTCGCAGTGAGCTTCTTTCGGTATACGTCAATTGAATAGCTTAAGGTCTGGAATGTATAAAAACTAATACCCACAGGTAAAATAATCGAAAGACGATCAGGATTGATTGATGCTCCAAAGAAGGTAAACGAATCGACTAAACTATCGATAAAAAAGTTGTAATACTTAAAGAAGCCCAGAAAACCGAGGTTTATAAGGAGGCTAGCCGTTAATAATAGTCTTCTACGAACTCTCTCTTTTACTTTTGAAAGCTGTATTCCTATTAGAAAATCTACTAAGGTGCTGAATGCAATTAAACTTAGGAAACGATAATCCCACCAACCATAAAAAAAATAACTTGATGCTAGAATAAATAGATTTTGAGCTTTTAAATTCCGCTGCAGAACAAACCAATATATGACAAAACATAGTGGTAAGAAAAGTGCGAATTCAAATGAGTTAAATAACATGGGTATGCAGTATCTGTTTAGAAATTAGCTTCAATACCAAAATACAATTGTTTTATTCTGTATTCATAATTAAATGACAAATGCAATCAATATTGTGTTAAAAAGGATGCTATTCTTGATGACGAATTACCAATTAAAACAAGTTCACTATGTAACTAAAATTAAAAATACGTAAATAAATGTTAATTATTTTAATATTTTGTATATATTAGCAGTGGGAAAGTTATTTAACCTTTTCTCTTAGAATCAGATGAAAAAAAACGCAAAAAAGACCTGTATTGCCCTTCAGGTCTTTTTTTATGCCTTTATTTGACTAAACTTACTGCTACAAAATTAGGCACCTCAAACAAAGCACCTACAATATTTATTAATGGTAATATCTACAGTAAGTGTCTATATCTTGGGCCATACTAAGCAAAAAAAAGCTTACTGAATCAGTAAGCTTTTTGTCTATTTTCGTTGTAAGTCTATAAACGAATATGTGAAGTTTGTTTTTTCATCGTCTTCAACAACTTCTTTATTTACCACATCCCAGTCATCATAATTAATCTCAGGGAAGAAAGTGTCTGCATCATTAAAGAAATAATCAATAACAGTTAGGTTTAAAATATCTGCCTTAGGTAAAAAGGCATCATAAATCGTGGCTCCTCCAATAACAAAAACTTTTTCATCAGCGCTACATAAGCTCAGTGCTGCTTCAGGACTATTAACAACCTCAGCTCCTTCAATTTGCAAATCGGTATTACGTGAAATCACAACATTTCTTCTATTGGGTAACGCTCCTTTTGGCAAAGAATCAAAAGTTTTACGACCCATAATTATGGTATGTCCTGTTGTTAAAGCTTTGAATCGCTTTAAATCAGAAGATATGTACGTTAATAAATCATTTTTACGACCTATGGCATTGTGATCAGCAATGGCAACTATTATAGCAATGTTTGGCATTAATTTAGTTTTTGTATTATACAGAAATAGCACCTTTAATATGCGGGTGCGATTGATAATCGTTTAAAGTAAAATCGTCGAAAGTAAAATCGTCAATATTTTTAACTTCGGGATTTAAAGTCATTGTTGGCAATTCCATTGGCTCACGTGATAACTGCAACTTTACTTGATCGATGTGATTGTTGTAAATATGTACATCGCCAAGTGTATGCACAAATTCGCCAAGTTCTAAGTCGGTTGCTTGAGCTACCATCATGGTTAATAAAGCATATGAAGCAATATTAAACGGAACGCCTAAAAATAAATCGGCACTACGTTGATACAACTGGCATGATAATTTACCATCAGCCACATAAAATTGAAATAAGATATGACATGGTGGTAATTGCATATCTTCAAGCTGACCAACATTCCAAGCACTTACAATATGGCGTCGAGAATCTGGATTACTTTTGATAGAATCTATTACTTGCTTAATTTGATCGATATATGTTTTGTTTGCAGTTGGCCACGAGCGCCACTGATAACCATAAATAGGTCCTAATTCTCCATCTTCTTTAGCCCATTCGTTCCAAATTCGTACACCATTATCTTGAAGATACTTAACATTTGTACTACCCTTTAAAAACCAAATAAGCTCGTGTATAATTGATTTTAAATGTAGTTTTTTAGTTGTAACCATAGGAAAGCCATCTTGCAAATTAAATCGCATTTGATGACCAAAAACACTAATAGTACCAGTACCTGTTCTATCTCCTTTTTGAACTCCTTCGTTGATCACTCGATCACATAACTCAAGATATTGACGCATAAAGATGTTTCGTTTAATTTGTGACAAAAGTAGAAAAATATCTGAACTCTTGTTTCTTTTATTTTTAGATGTTTAATACTACAATAATGGACTAAATAGTCGAGCAAAAGACTCCTTCGCCTTCTGACTTAACGGTCGTTTTTTCCATTCGTGCGGCAATACAATTTTACTATTACTAAAATCATTTTCGAGAGATTCACGCACCTCCACTGCAAATGCTTTATCATAAACAAAAGCAGTTACTTCAAAGTTCTGCTCAAAACTCCTAAAATCCATATTACTTGAGCCCACAGAAGCTACAGCATCATCAGACACAATTACTTTGCTATGAATAAATCCTGCTTGATAAAGGTAAACTTTTACTCCTGCATTGATCATTTCCTTTACATAGGAACGAGAAGAATACTTGGTTATGTGAGCATCCGATTTATCAGGTATCACAATTCTAACATCAACACCGCCCATGGCTGCAACTTTTAGTGCCATCAGAATACTTTCTGTAGGCATAAAGTATGGCGAAGCAATATATACATAATCTTTAGCAGTAGATATCAGTTTCAGAAACCCCATCATTATGGCTGGCCAATCACTATCTGGTCCGGAGGTGCTTATTTGAAGAACCTTATTTTCAATGGCTTTAACAGGAGGATAATATTTACTATCAATCAACTCTTTTTGACTCACAAAATACCAATCGATTGAAAATATCGTTTGTAGTGAGCTTACAGCTTCTCCTTCAATTTTTAAATGGGTATCGCGCCAAGCTCCTAATTTTTTCGACCCGTGAATGTATCTATCAGCAATATTTATCCCGCCAAGGTAAGCCACTTCTCCATCAATAATTACAATTTTTCTATGATTTCTGTAGTTTACTTTACTTGTAAAGCCAGGAAACCTAACTTTTAAAAATGTAAATATCTCAATCCCATAAGATCGTAAATCATCAAAGTAATCTGATTTTAAATCCCAGGAGCCCACATCATCTACAATTACTCTTACTTCAACTCCCTCTTTGGCCTTATTCTTAAGTATAGCCACCATTTCATTACCAATATTATCTTCTGCCAAAATATAATACTGCATATGAATAAACTGTTTGGCTTTAAGTAAATCAGCTTTTAAAGATTCAAATTTTGATGCCCCGTTTAATAATAACTTTACACGATTGCCAAATTTAACCACCGAGTTACTGTTGTTCAGTTGTAATAAAATGAGGCCATACTGGGCTTTTAAAATTTCATGACGCGATAACTCACTCTTCGGAAAATTGATACTTTGAGCGTGTGCAAGCTTTTGAATTTGAGTATGATTTTTAAGTCCTTTACGACGAATAATCTTTTGCTTTCTAAAGTTTTGCCCAAAGAATATATATAGAACCACCCCTGCAAATGGAATTAATAACAGTACCAATATCCATGATAATGTTTTAACAGGACTGCGGTTTTCAAGCATCATTACACCAATAATTAGCAATACACTAATTAAGTATGCTGATGTAAAAATACCGGAAAGTATAGATGTAAAGTATTCGGTAAACCACATATAAATTTAGGCTAATATTTACCAACAATGTAGTTAATAATTTAGTTTAGAACAATGTTACAATTTGCTATTCGTAAAATATAGTAACTCACTATTACCAACTGTTTTTATTTCGTCAGGTCTCAAATTTAATTTTGGTGCTGGCGTACCTTCAATAAACCACTTATCTCCAATAAACACCCGCGCCTCATCCCATAAGTTTGCATCAATAAAACTCTGAAGTACTTGTCTTCCGCCTTCAATAATGATGGACTGTAAGCCTAATTTATACACTTCACTAAGTAATTGGGGTATTATATTCTTGCTAAAATCAAGTGTAATATATTTACAATTAGTAGTGGCTTTTTGCGCTTTACCTGTGAATATATAGGTACTATGTTTCCGATCTAGAATCTGATGCGATTCTGAAACACGGCAAGTTCTATCAATTAAAAAACGTGTTGGGCTTTTACCTGACCAATCTCTTACGGTTAATGATGGATTATCCTTAATCGCTGTTTCTGTACCAACCAATATAGCCTGCTCTTCACTTCTCCATTTGTGCACCAATTGACGGGCATGCTTATTAGTAATCCAAGTTGGCTGTCCAAAATTATTTTCTGTCCTATCAATATCAATTAAGCCATCTTGAGTTTGAGCCCATTTTAATATAACATACGGTCGCTTTTTATTATGGAAGGTAAAAAATCGGGCATTCAAATTTAAGCTCTCCTGTTCGAGCACACCAACCTTTACGTTAATGCCTTCTTTTTCCATCATCTCAATTCCCTTGCCTGCTACTTCAGAAAATGAGTCGATACAACCAATCATCACATTTGGTATTTTACTATCAATAATTAGTTTTGCACAAGGTGGCGTTTTCCCATAATGTGCACAGGGTTCTAGATTTACGTAAAGAGTAGAAGAGAGTAGTAAATCTTTATCTTTAACTGAGTTTACCGCATTAACCTCTGCGTGCGGTTCGCCAGATTTATGATGAAAGCCTTCGCCAATAATCTTTCCATTGTTTACAATTACAGAACCCACCATGGGATTAGAATAAGTATTTCCTAATCCTACCGAAGCCAATTGCAAACAACGTTGCATATAAATCTCATCTCTACTCATCACCATAAAAGTTATTAAACAAAAATAGATAATCTGTATTAATAATTCATTTATGAATGAGGTTATTCCTCAATATTTACAGATATTTGCTCACTAAATATATTATTGTGTATAATACGCTTCAACAGATTACCAGCACTTACAAAAACCGATTACAATCGATATACGACGAGAATGAAATCAGAAATTTTGTTACGATACTCGCATTGTACGAATTAGGTTATACAAAAATTGATTGCATGATGAATGCGTCAAATGAATTAAATAAATCCGATGCTGACTTCTTTAAGCATTCGCTTGAGAAACTTGAACAAAACATTCCTATCCAACAAATTACTGGTGAAACCGAATTTTATGGTTTACCCTTTAAGGTTTCCAAAGATGTTTTAATACCACGACCAGAAACGGAGGAGCTTGTGGAGTGGATTTTAAAAGACAATACGAACAAACATATTAACATATTAGATATTGGCACAGGCAGTGGTTGTATTCCTATTACTTTAAAGCAGCATTTACCCGATGCTAAAGTTACTTCGTGGGATATATCTGAAAATGCTTTAGAGATAGCAAACCACAATGCTATGATTAATAATACCGAGGTTGCTTTTGAGCATCAAGATGTTTTAAAATTCGATGGAGCACTTCCTAATCAATTAGATGTTGTTGTTAGTAACCCTCCCTACATTAGGGAACTAGAAAAAGAGTGGATGCATGATAATGTTTTAGATCATGAACCACATTTGGCTTTGTTTGTATCAGATTCTGACCCATTAATTTTTTACCGAAAAATAGCCCAATTGGCTAAAGCAAACTTAAAGTCTGGCGGAGCGCTTTATTTTGAGATCAATGAGGCCCTTGGCAAAGAAATGATTGATTTACTAAATAATTTAGGATTCAATAATGTTGAACTGCGAAAAGATTTATTTGGTAAAGACAGAATGCTAAAAGGGATAGCATAATTTAACAGAATTCTTATCAAACAAAATAGGGGAATATCACTTATACTTGATAATTAAAAACATCATATACCTATATCTATTAATAATTGTATCATGATAACATACCTTCAGGCACAACAACAAATTGCAAAAGTAGCCAACAGACTAGCAATTGAAACTATTCCGTTGAAAAAGGCTTTAGGCCGTGTAATTGCTGAAGATATTGTTTATGATATTAATATGCCTCCCTTTGATAAATCTGCCATGGATGGCTATGCTTGTGCCCGAAAAGATTTATCACTAAACCTTGTATTAGTAGAAACTATTCATGCAGGCAAACAGCCCGAAAAGAAATTACAAAAGGGGGAGTGCTCTAAAATAATGACCGGTGCACCAGTACCAATTGGTGCTGATATGGTTTTTAAACAGGAGGATGCAATTGTGAATTCTGATGAAACTATTACATGCTCTGATATCAATGCCAAAGGCAATATCTGTTTTTGTGGAGAGGATGTTACTAAAGGTTCTGTTGTATTATCTAAAAATATTTTAATAGAGGCGAAACAAACACCATTATTAGCAGGTGCCGGATATGCCAAATTAAAGGTATATAAGAAGCCACAAATAAAGATAATTACAAGTGGTACAGAGCTGGTAGAACCTTCTGAAAAGCCTTTAGCCCATCAAATAAGAAATAGTAACGCAACGCAAATTCAAGCCCAATTAGAAGCTTTAAAATTGCCTTATGAATATTTAGGAGTTATAAAGGATGACGAAACTAATTTAAAGGAAAGCATGAGGAGTGCTTTTAATAAATCTGATGTTTTAATTATGAGTGGAGGAGTCTCTGTAGGAGACTTCGATTTAATACCCAAAATAATTGAGGGGCTTGGCTTTAGTATTGAGCTTAATAAAACGGCAATCCAGCCTGGAAAACCTATGGTATTTGCACATAAAGAGGGCAAATATTTCTTTGGATTATCAGGAAATCCTGTGGCATCTTTTATACAGTTTGAGCTATATGCGAAACCTTTTTTATATGCTTTACAAGGTTTAAACTATAAGCCACTTCTGTTTAATTTACCCTTGGCAAATCACTTTAAGCGTAAAAATGCCGGACGTCACTTATTTACTCCGGCAATTATTAATTCGGATAATCAAGTTGAACCAATCCTCTTCAATGGTTCAGCTCACATTAATGCCTTATCAAATGCGAGTTGCTTTATTGAAGTGCCAATAGGAACTTCAGAGTTAGAATCTGGCACAATGGTTCAAGTTCGTCCTTTTTAAAAAGTATTTTATGAGCGAAAAACTAACACATATAGATAAAAGTGGAAGTGCCCAAATGGTAGATGTGGGGGAGAAGGCCATTCAAAAACGTATTGCTGTTGCTGAAGGATTTATAAAACTATGCAAAGATACCCTTCAATTAATACAAGAAAACAACATTAAGAAAGGTGATGTACTTGCTACGGCAAGAATAGCAGGTATTCAGGCAGCAAAGCAAACCCCTACACTTATTCCGCTATGCCATACTTTATTATTAAACCAAGTAACTGTTGACTTTAATATACTTGAGAATGGAATTAAAGTGACGTCCCAAACAAAATGTAATGGTAAAACAGGTGTTGAAATGGAAGCTCTTACCGCTGTTAATATTGCATGTTTAACTATATACGACATGTGTAAGGCAGTTGATAATAGCATGGAGATAACAGATGTAAGATTACTTAAGAAAGAAAAGATATAATGAGTAGTACCATTAAAATTGGAATAATAACAATGAGCGATAGAGCTTCTGTAGGTGAGTATACGGATAAAAGCGGACCTTTAGCTGCTGATTTGTTTGATAACTTCTTTAGTGAGAAAGGTGAAAAACCTTCAATTGAACGTATTATTTTACCCGACTCGGAAGAAAAACTTCGTAAGCAATTGCTGGCATTCGCAAAAGAGAAACATATTATATGTGTTTCGGGTGGTACTGGAATTGGACCTAGAGATATAACCCCTGATGTAATAAAGCCTATGCTAAGTAAAGAAATAACTGGCATCATGGAAATGATACGAGTAAAGTACGGCATGAAATTTCCGAATGCCCTGTTAAGTCGCGCCATTGCAGGAGTAATTGACTCAACTCTTATCTATGCCATTCCCGGAAGTCCGAAGGCTGTTAAAGAGTATCTAAAAGAAATATTACCAACAGTATTGCATTCATTAAAAATGCTATCGGGTGGAGCACATTGAAAAAGGGCCATCAACAAAATTGACAGCCCCTTAGTCATATAATTAGATCGAGGTATTACTTCTTATTGAATGTGGTTAATTTATTATCCATATTCAGGTAATATTTTCCTTTGGCTAAACCATTTACTTTAATCTCTTTCCCATATCCCTTAAACATGATTCCACCATATACATCATAAATCTCGTACATAGTTTCATCCGAAAAAGTAATGATATCATCAACCCTACTAGGAGAGAAAGTAACTGCTTGCTTTGATGATGTAATTGAGGTTTCTTTTGAGTACCTAGGCTTACCACGGTGATCTGTTTGCTTTAATCTAAATCTATTCTGACCAGAATGTAAACGAACTTTTGCCGAATAAGTACCTCCGTCAGGAGTTCCTTTACCTGTTACGGTACCAACATTCACCCATTTATTCCATCTAAATTGCTGAACATTAAAATCGAGGCTACCAGCTTCTTTCTTTGTCTTCCATTTGATATTATCCTCATCAACTGAAAGCGAAACTATTTCAAATGTAGATCTA
Organism: Saccharicrinis aurantiacus; assembly: GCF_001660705.2. Taxonomy (GTDB): domain Bacteria; phylum Bacteroidota; class Bacteroidia; order Bacteroidales; family Marinilabiliaceae; genus Saccharicrinis; species Saccharicrinis aurantiacus. Next base: position 153,742 of record NZ_LYBV02000031.1, on the reverse strand, counting down.
GGCTTTAGAGTTTCAGCATTTAAAACCATTGGTTTGCAATCCTCTTTATACTTAATCGCAATTATTAAAGGTTCGCCAATTTTAAAGCCATATACAGATAAATCGACTTCAAAAGCACTTGAGTTTATCTCATCGGTTGTAGTTAAACCGTTAACTGTAACCTCGTAAACACAGAAACCTACACCACTTTGTGCAAACGGATTTTTCACAAATAGGTTATCACCCTGAAATGTGCCCTTCAGTTCAATTTCATCTGCTTTTGTAACAGATGTAACTGCCATAAGAAGTAGTAATGTTATAAATAGCTGTTTCATGTATATATAAGCATATTGATTTAGGAATACGCAATTTAGAAAAACATAATTACCATTGCAAAGAAAGCGATGCATACATGATGAAAAATACACTATTTATTCATAATACATGATTAATCGTATATTTTTCAAGCTGAACATAAAAGGGTTAATAATAAATAGTTTTAATTAACTGGGTTCAACCCAGTCGCCATTTTCCTTGATAAGTGCAACTAACTCTCCTATAGCATCTTCTTGGTTGATGTTCTTTTTAACAACCTCCCGTTGATGATATAATGTAACCTTACCTGGGCCTGACCCTACATAACCATAATCCGCATCAGCCATTTCTCCTGGTCCATTTACGATGCATCCCATAACAGCAATCTTCAATCCTTTTAGATGGGCTGTTTTTTCTTTCACCAATACAGTTGTATCCTGTAACCCAAAAAGCGTACGTCCGCAACCCGGACAGGATATATAATCAGGACGTGAAAAACGAACTCTTGAAGCCTGCAAAACGGCAAACATTGTATTGATAACTAGCGATTGATTCTCAGTATTATTTTCAATAAAGATGCCATCGCCAAACCCATCAATAAACAATGGTCCTATATCACATGATGCCTGAATCTGCGTATTTGCATCAAATACACTATCATACAACTTATGTATAACTACTGGAGTGGTAACATGATGATTTCTTAAATGTAGAAAAGCCGCTCTTTGCTCAATAGTAGAGTTACTATTATTACTTGTTAGTAATATTACTACGTTATTCTGTTGTTTAAAGAACTGGATTGCACTATCATCCATATCGGAATAGGCTATTTTAACAAAACAAAGTTCGTGGTTATTAAAATCAAACTCATTTGAATTGCTGTATTTTACCACTGGATATTCTTTCTTATCCGCAGAGACAATTACACTAGAATCAGCAATATAGCTATAATCCGAATCTTTTGTGAAATGGTTATTTCCTATAACAACAGGCACATTGTTACCGCCAATATTTTTTACTGCATTGGTCTGATGACGCGTGTATTTAAAAGGAGAGTAATTATCAGTGTCTACTTTTTTAATAGCATCATGCCCCTCTTTTGTATTGATATAATCAATTATTTGATTGGCAACAGGAATCTCTTTTTCAGGATTCTCCGTTAAGGAAACCCTAATGGTATCCCCTATTCCATCCATTAATAATGTACCAATACCAACTGCAGATCTTATTCGCCCATCTTCTCCTTCGCCTGCTTCAGTTACGCCTAGATGCAGAGGAAAATACATATCCTCTTCGTTCATCTTTTGAACTAACAGACGAACGGTATGCACCATAATTCGAGCATTACTGGCCTTGATACTTAATACAATATTGAAGAATTTCTCATCCTTACAGATTCTTAAAAATTCCATACAAGCTTCAACCATACCCTGTGGCGTATCGCCATACCTACTCATTATCCGATCAGACAAAGAGCCATGGTTGGTACCAATACGTATTGCAGTTTTATTTTGCTTACATATATTTAATAAGGGGATGAGTTTCTTTTTTACTTGCTCTAACTCCTCAAGATACGATTCATTGGTATAGTCGATATTCTCAAACTTTTTTGCGCCATCAACAAAATTACCTGGGTTAATACGCACCTTTTCAATATGCAAAGCGGCAATATTAGCTGCATTAGGGTTATAATGAATATCAGCAACCAGGGGCTGATTATAACCTTCCTTAACTAATTGCGCCTTTATGTGCTCTAAGTTTTTTGCTTCGCGTTGACCTTGAGTTGTCATTCGAACCATTTGCCCACCGGCATCAATTATAGTCTTTATTTGAGCAACCGTTTCTTCAGTCTCATTAGTATTTGTGGTAGTCATTGACTGAACTACAATAGGATTAGAGGCTCCCATCTTAACATCACCTATAGTAACTTCTTGGGTCTTATGTCTTCCAAACTCAAAAATATCAATGCAATAGTTGCTCATAATTGTGTGCTATAATTTTACAGGGCAAAAGTACAACATTAACTCATATCTTAATAGATGATGCATTTTTTTTAACTTTGGCCGATAAATAATTTAAGTATGTCAATATCTATTTCTGGTGTTACCCGTATGTATGGAGCTCAAAAGGCTTTAAATAATGTTTCTTTTGAAATTGCTGCAGGAGAAGTTGTAGGTTTTTTAGGTCCTAATGGTGCGGGAAAATCTACAATGATGAAAATTATCACCGGATATTTGCCGCAAACTAGTGGTGTAGTAAAGGTATGTGGTTTAGATGTTACTGATGATTCATTAGAGTATCGCAATAAAATTGGTTATCTGCCTGAGCATAACCCTTTGTATTTGGATATGTATGTAAAAGAATACCTGAAGCATGTAGCTGGCATTTATAAGTTGGGTAAACACGCCACTAAACGCATAAACGAAATAATAGGTATTACAGGACTATCGCCTGAAAGCACAAAAAAGATTGGCGCTTTATCAAAGGGATACCGTCAGCGTGTTGGATTAGCGCAAGCCTTATTACCCGATCCTGAAGTACTGATTTTAGATGAACCCACTACGGGTTTAGACCCCAACCAAATTGTTGAGGTAAGAGATTTAATAAAGCAAGTTGGCGAGAAGAAGACCATCATGCTATCTACTCATATTATGCAGGAAGTACAAGCTATCTGCGAACGCGTAATAATTATTAATAAAGGAAACTTAGTGGCTAACGAGAAAGTTTCCAATTTAGATGCTTTGGTTTCAGGTAAAGGACATACCATAAGTATTGAATTTGCTAGCCCCGTTAATTCAGAAGAACTTAGAGCTATTGAGGGAATAAACTCGATAGAATGCGTTTCAGATAATTTCTTTAAGATTAATGCTAATAAAGATATAAGAAAAGAATTGTTTGCATGGACAGTAGCCCAGAACAAACAACTGCTAACCTTAAATCAAGAGCATCAATCCATGGAGGATATCTTTAGGGGATTAACGCAATAAAAAAAGGAATGAGCTAAAACCCATTCCTTAGTTATCTTTTATTTATATACCCAAATAAACCACCCCATCTTCTACTTTAACAGGATAGGTATTTACTTTATAATCTTCTCCTGATAGGCATTGCCCCGTTTTTAACGAGAAGCTTTTTTTATGGAAGGGACAAGCCACTTTTGGCTCATCACCTTCACTACCTATTATACCTCTAGACAAGGCTTGTTGTTTTTGATGCGGACATTCATTATCAGTGGCGTACCACTCTTGTGTGTCGGCAAAATAATATATGGCTATCTGTTTTCCGTTTACCAAAACAGCATTGCTTCCATTTGTTTCAAATTCAGTGGCGGGTACGGTTGCTACCCATTCTTGTACTTCTTGTATATCTTGCATGGCTTTATCTTTTTTATGATAATATTTTGGATAAATTATTAATCGTTGTATTGGCGCTTCGCCCAAACCAGACTTACTTTTCTTTTCTTGATAAAAGAAAGTAAGCAAAGAAAATCAAGGCTGCTTTTAAAATTGCTTTTTATTTTAAATCAAGCTTAAGTGCGGCCAAGTGATTTTCGAGCCAAGCTCTCAACTTCTTGGTCTTACTAAAGCTTTCTATTAAAACATAAACCATTTTAAAAGAGGCCAATCAGCACCCGACCATAAAAACACCATTAATAATCTTTATACTTTTGTCTTAATACTTTATACTAAAAAGCTTTATCCCCAATTAGCTGGTTTTTTCATTTCGCGCATTGGTACAAACTGGATGGTATCATCAACAGCTTCTGTATTGGCAAAGGGTTTAAACTTTTTCAGTAATTCAGGGCTCTCAATTACCTTTTTCCATTCGCAGGCAAAGGTGTTTACAGTCTGCTGCATGTCTTCTTCTAACTGAGCTGCTATACCTAATGAATCTTCTATAACTACTTCTTTTAGATACTCGATTCCACCATCTAATTGCTCTAACCACTTAGATGTACGAGTTAGTGGGGTAGCAGTTTTAATGTAATACATTAAAAAGCGATCGAGGTATTTGATGCAAGTCTCCTCATCCACATCAGTGGCAAATAATAAAGCATGTTTTGGGTTTGCACCACCATTACCACAAACCAATAGGTTGTAACCTTTGTCAGTAGCGATAATACCGAAATCTTTTCCTCTAGCTTCAGCGCATTCGCGGATACAACCCGACACGCCACCTTTTAATTTATGCGGTGAGCGTAACCCCTTGTAGCGTTCCTCAACTTTTATGGCAAATGAAACAGAATCTTGCTGACCATAACGACACCATGCAGAACCCACACAACTTTTTACCGTACGCAATGATTTACCGTAGGCATGCCCACTTTCCATACCTGCATCAATTAGTTCTTTCCAGATATCAGGCAGTTGATCAACTCTAGCGCCAAATAAATCAACACGCTGACCTCCCGTAATTTTAGTGTACAAATCGTATTTTTTAGCTACCTGACCAATCACAATTAATTTATCAGGTGTAATTTCTCCACCAGGAATTCTAGGCACTACAGAATATGTTCCTCCCTTTTGAATGTTGGCTAAAAAGCGATCGTTGGTATCTTGTATATTGGCATGCTCCGTAATATGCTCGTTCCAAATACTGGCTAATAAAGAGGCCGAAAGAGGTTTGCATATCTCGCAGCCTTTCCCTTTGCCATATTTTTCGAGTAGGGCAGAGAAGCTTTTAATTTCACCTACCTTAATTAAATCAAATAGCTCTTGACGCGTATAATCAAAGTGTTCACAAATTACCTTTTTAACCACCTTGCCGCTGGCTTCAAGCTTGGCTGTTAATAAGTCGTCGAGCATTGGAACACAACCGCCACAGCCAGTACCGGCCTTTGTAGCTTTTTTAAGCTGACTTACTTGCGTAAAGTCGAACTCATCAACAGCCTCAATTAAGCTTTTCTTGGTTACATTCTCACAAGAACAAATAACGGCCTCATCGGGTAAATCTAATACACTTAATTCAAATCCTCCATCAGTACCTTTAATAATTAAGCCTTCAGGATTCTTCGGTAGTTTTATTTTGGAGTTGTAGGTTTGGTACAACATGTTATAATCCTCAGCATCGCCAACTAAAATACCCCCTAGAAGATATTGCCCATCGGCAGATACATATATCTTTTTGTAAATGCCACTCACTATATTGTGATAAACAATTGGAATAGCACCCTCGGTAACGCCAAAGGCATCGCCAAAACTAGCTACCTCTATACCAATCAACTTTAGTTTTGTTGATAAATCAGCTCCCGTAAAGGCGGCCTCTTTACCCAATAAAGTTTCAGCACAAACATCGGCCATATCATAACAGGGCGCTACTAGGCCCCAAATAGCACCTTGTGCCAAAGCACACTCGCCAATGGCATAAATATTAGGATCAGAAGTAAGCATATCATCACTGACTAAAATACCACCTCTTTCACCAACAGTTAAACCACTTTCACGGGCTAATTCATCGCGCGGCCTAATACCAGCTGATATTACTACCATATCAGTATCTAGTGTGCTATCGTCAGCAAACTGCATGTTGGTAACTTTTCCGTTTCCACAAATATTCTTGGTAGCCTTATTCAGTAGTATATCTAGGTCTAGTTTCTCAAGTTCACTTTTCAACATTTCACCACCTGCCTCATCTAACTGACGCGGCATTAAGCGAGGTGCAAACTCAACTACAGATGTTTTTAAACCATCATCCATCACAGCCTTAGCAGCTTCCAAACCCAAAAGTCCACCACCGATTACAGCTGCACTTTTTGCTTGTGGTATGTAAGCCTTTATGGCATCTAAGTCTTCGATGGTTCGGTAAACGAATACCCCTTTTTTATCCACACCTGGGATAGGAGGCACAAAGGCCGATGACCCTGTGGCTAAAACCAAAGCATCGTAATCAAAAGCATCGCCATGCACATTAATGACTTGTTTTGCTTCGCGGTTGATTGAGGTAATTTTATAACTCGTTCTGAGTTCTATGCCATTCTCTTCGTACCATGCACGTGGTGCCATTTTCAAATCGTGCACATCGGTACCCGTATAGTAATCGGTAAGATGCACTCTATCGTAGGCAGCCCATGGCTCCTCACCAAAAACTGTAATGCTATATATATTATTTAATCCTTTCTCTATAAACTTTTCGCAGAACTTGTAGCCAGTCATTCCGTTACCAACTACTATAATTTTTTTCTTTTCACTCATAATCATTGTTTTTTAGTTGTTCATCTGCTCAAGCCGCAGAGGCTTTTACTTTCTTCCTTCAGTCGAAGAAAGTAAACAAAGAAGACCGTCGGCTGACTCTTCATTTACCCACTAAGGTTTCATTGATGAAACAGAAAGAACTCGCTGCGCTCAAACAGCTTTCTGTCTTTACATCAATTTCAATCAGTGGGTCCCAAACTACATAGTCTAAGCCGAAACCATGGCGCTTAATTAGCTATCTCCTTAACATCAACACTTGATAAACTTTGTTCAATTATTAGTTTTACTTCGGGTTTGCAACTGCCGCAGCCAGTTCCGGCATTGGTTTTTTCGCAAACCATACTCAGGTCGGTAATTCCGGTTTTAACAACATCGAGTATATTTCCTTCGCCCACATTGTTGCACGAGCAAACTAGTTTTCCTTTAACAGGTGTGGCAGCTTGACCTCCACGGAATAATGTTTTTCGTTTGGCGAACAATTCCATTCCTGATTGTATCAGGCCTTTGTATTCGGAAAACTCTGTTCTGTCACCCATTAGTACTGTGCCTACCATTCTATCATTATGGATAATGCACTTTTTATAGTAACGATGTGCTTTATCGAGCACACTCACTTCTTCATAGTCATCATCATCAGGAGTAATAGTTAAACCTACAGAGGCCAACTCGATACCTGGGAACTTTAAGATATTCATAGGGATTGACCCCGTGTAGAATGCGGTTGTATCACCACTCATATTTTTGGCTAATACCGATGCTTGCTGTTCAGCTGCTGTAGTAATACCATACACATTGCCTTTGTATTCGGCAATTTCGCCCATGGCATAAATGTTATTAACAGACGAACACATACGCTCATCAATCACCACGCCTCTGTTTACATCTAAACCAGCTTCTTGTGCCAACTCAATATTAGGCTTAGTGCCGATGGCATAAATTAGTGCCTTTGTTGTAAAGCTTTTGCCCGATTTTAATACAACATTAATCTCATCGCTATACGCGTTGGTACTTTCAATTTCTTCTTTTAAATAAAGATTGACATCCATTTCAGCAATGATATCACTGAGCATTTCGCTTGATATTTCATCAAGCTGGGTGTTCATTAATCGCTCGTTGCGATGGATAATGTCTACCTCAATACCGAATTCCAATAGCGAACTCGCAATTTCTAAGCCCAATAAACCTCCACCAACTATGGTAGTTTTGCTTCTGCCCGCTAGTCTTTCTTTCAGTTTATCAGCATCTTCGCGACTGCGAATAGTAAATGTACTTTTAAAATCGATATGCACTCCACGTGGAACATTCGGTCTTGAACCAGTACAAAGTATCAGCTTATCGTAACTGAAAACTTCGCCCTTAGCATTGGTTATGCTTTGGTGTTCTTTATTGATTTTAACAATCTCAGAATTTCTGTGTAATTCTATTCCCCACTTTTCAATATCACTATCGCTATGCTTTTGAATATCCTCCCACGATTTCTCTTCAGTCAGATATTCGGGTAATAAAATACGGTTGTAGAAAGGAAACTCCTCCTTAGAGAAAACCTTAATGGTATCCTCGGTATTGTATTTTCGGTATTCCGATACAAACTGATAAGCTGCAGCACCAGCACCAACAATAGCTATAGTTTCGGTGGTCTTAGTGATCTTTTTAACTTCTACTGAGGCATACTTAAAATCAGGCTCCTTTGATTTAGGATCTACAATATCACTGGTTAAATTATTGGCTCGCGACAAATCGGATTTAAACACCTTGCCCCAATGCATCGGCAGAAAAACCACACCTTCTTTAATATTATCTGTGACTTCGGCTTTTACCTTAACACTGCCGCGAGAATTGAAAATCTGTACCGTTTCGCCATTACGGATGCTTCTTTTTTCTGCATCCGCAGGATGAATCTCTAGGAAAGCTTCGGCAATATGCTTATTGAGTTTCGATAGTTTGCCAGTACGCGTCATGGTATGCCACTGGTCGCGAATTCTACCCGTGGTAAGAATCAGAGGAGCATCTTTACTTAATGCTTCAGATTCGTTTTGCACTTCGGATGCAAAAACATGCGCTTTTGTATCCGGAGTATAAAACTTGAAGTCGGTAAATAAACGTTCTGCTCCTTTATCGGCACCAGCCACAAAGGGCCATTGTGCAGATCCTTTTTGCTTTAGGTGTGCATAACTCAACCCGCTAATATCAATATTAGTACCTTTAGTTAATCCTTTGTGCTCGTTAAATAAATCCTCCGCCCCAGCGTAATTCATATTGGCATAGCCCATGCGCTTTCCAAAATCGATTAATATATCAATATCAGGACGAGCTTCGCCCGGTGCATCAATCACTTTGGGCAGATAACTAATTCTACGATCGGAGTTAGTCATAGTACCTTCTTTCTCGGCCCATCCGGCGGCAGGTAAAACTATATCTGCCAACTCAGCCGTAGCTGCATTTGCTGAGATATCTTGCACAATAACCATATCGGCTTTCTTTAAAGCCTCTTCGACCCTACGTGCATTCGGTAAGCTCACCAAAGGGTTGGTACAAATAATCCAAATTACCTTTAGTTTGCCATCCAATAAGGCATCCACCATTTGCGTGGCAGTTAAGCCTGGTGCGGCAGGTACATCATCAACCTTCCAATAATCGGCCACTTCTTTACGGTGCTCGGCATTGGCTAAATCGCGATGCGCAGGTAATAAATTTGCCATTCCACCAACCTCGCGGCCACCCATGGCATTGGGCTGACCTGTTAATGAAAATGGACCATTACCTGGTTTGCCAATTTTACCAGTTATCAACGATAAGTTAAGTAAGGATAGATTTTTATTAACACCAATACTACTTTGGTTTAAACCCATGGCCCACATAGAAATAAAACCCTTTGATTGCCCGATGTATGCTGCCGTTTCTTCAATCAGATAAACAGGAACGTCGCAGGCATCAGCCAATTCTTCAAGACTCGATTTTGCTAATAAGGCTTCTAAGTCATCATAACCTCTTACATGGTTTTTAATAAAATCAGTATCGGTAAATCCATTATCAATAATACATTTGGCTATGGCATGATTTAAATAAACATCGGTACCGGGCTTTAATTGCAAATGAATATCGGCCAAGTAACAAGTTTGCGTTTTGCGCGGATCAACCACAATTATTTTCACATCGGGGTTAGCTGCCTTATGCTGTTCTATTCTTCTGAAAAGAATGGGATGACACCAAGCAGGATTAGCTCCCGTGATCAAAAAACAATCGGCCAACTCAATATCGTTATACGAAATTGGCACAGAATCCTCGCCCAAAGCCATTTTATAACCAACCACAGCGCTACTCATACACAAACGCGAATTTGTATCGATGTTGTTGGTGCCAATGTAGGCCTTTGCCATTTTATTAATAATGTAGTACTCTTCGGTAAGGCATTGCCCAGAGACATAAAAGCCAACCGAATCGGGTCCGTATTTAGAAATGGAATCAGAGAACTGTTTGGCTACCTTATCTAATGCAGTATCCCAGCTTGCCCTTTCGAGTGCACCAGTAAATGTGTTGCGTACAGTTGGAAATAACAGACGATCACTGGTATCGTTTACCACATGACCTAATCCAAGGCCCTTAGAGCAAAGCATACCTTTGTTAACAGGGTAAGTTTTATTACCGCTAACCGTGATACTATTGTTTTTTGATTTGGTGATGTTTACGCCGCAGCCCACACCACAATAAGAACAAGTTGACTGATATTTCTCCATCTGATTATCCATTAATCCATCGATGGTTTAATTATAGTTTATAACTAAAACTAAACTGTCGATATCGATTTAAATCAGAATCAACTCAAAAAGTAAGTAAGTGTAAAGTAAACTAATTATTCTGTAATATGTTCTTAAATTGAGGTAGTAATTTTTTAATTAAGCAACAAACTACTTAATTAATATATCTGAACACTACACCCATTAAGGGATAGGGTATGAATCATAAAAAATGTGAAAATGAGCAAGAGCGATGTAAAAATATGGGGTGGAATACTTTTAAGTGGTGGAAAAAGCAGAAGAATGGATTCTGATAAGGCCTCAATTCTTGTAAAAGGAAAACCCATGGCTGAATGGTCGGCTGAACTGTTAAAGCATTTCTGTTCTGAGCTTATAATCAGCAGTAACAATGGCAAGCACAGTATTTATGGCGATACATTGGTTGAGGATATTATTGGGGAAGGTCCACTAGCTGGAATTTACGCCTCATTATTAAGAAGTAAACACGATTACAATATTGTATTGGCTTGCGATACGCCCTTTGTTTCGTTACAAGTAATTGAACGTTTAATAGAAGCATCGGCATCCGCAAAAGCGGTAATTGCTGTTGATGGCAATGGGAAAGTTCATCCTTTAATTGGGATTTATCACAAAAATTTGGTGCCTATTATTCAGGATAAATTGGAGAAAGGGCACTTTTCGATGATGCGCTTTTTAGACGAAATAGGGGCAAAGCAGCTTGTTTTTGATGAGCTTGATGCTTTTAAAAATATTAATGATATGGATACACTTCGTAAAGTAGGCAATAAAAATACCACTATCATGATATGTGGTAATGGTCAGAATGTGGGTAAAACCACCTTAACGCAGCACGTCATTCGTTTTCTTAAAGAGAAGGGCAAAAGGGTATGTAGTATTAAAACATCGAGCCACATGCATCCATTAAATGGTAACGAGCATTTATTATTACAAGGTGAGGACTTTGATATTATTGAGGAAAGGAATATTACCCATAAAGATAGCTCACTGCACCTCCAGGCTGGTGCCGATAAAAGTTTTTATATACAGTGCAAATCCGAGTATTTATTGCATTGCTACCATACCGTTCAGCAGGAAATTGCTGAGGAAGCTATTGTGGTATGCGAATCGGCCACGCTATCGAGAATCCTAAAGCCCGATTTAATGTTATTCGTGAAGGCAGGTAGTTCGGAAAAAAATGCACATTTAATTGATGAGGCTGACTTGGTGGTATCTGCTGGTAATGAGTTTACAGAAAAAAATATGGGTGAACAGATTAAGTACTTAATTCAACGGAACCTGTAAGTTTTATTTTTATGCCCTTACCTATCCACACAATCGGACTAGGTAAGGTCCGATTACTTGTCCTTACTTAGACAGGTTATCGGGATAGGTAAGGACAGACAGTCGGGATAGGTAAGGTCCGACAGTGTGTCCTTATGTAGTCCGATGGTCGGACTTATACCAAATGCATTATTAAATGATTGATATAAATTGAATTATATTGGGTTTCTACGATGAGTAAAATAGATGTATAGCCATAGCTACATTGATATTTTATAAAGAAGTTGAAACACAATAGAAGTAATTTATATCAATCATTTGATGATGTTTTTGGTATTACTTAATGATGGTGGTGCAGGTGCTCATGATCTTCACTAGCACAATCGCAATTAGCGCCCCATTTGCTTGTGCCATCCTCAAAGAACTCGTGTTTCCAAATTGGAGCTAGCGCTTTTACTTGATCAATAATAAAACGGTTGGCATCGTAGGCTTCCTTCCGGTGCACGCTTGAAACCAACACCACAACTGCTGTTTCGCATATGCCTACCTTACCTATACGATGAATACACTCGGCATATTGCAAATCCCACTTTTCTTTGGCTTCCGTTAATATCTTAGCTATGGTTTTATCGGCCAAGGCATCATAAGCTTCGTAATCAATGTACTTTACTTTTTGGCCTTTATTGTGGTTGCGTACATCGCCCGAAAACATCACAATAGCGCCCGACTCAGGATGCTTTGCTTTATTGTACTCAGCACAAACGTTTATTTCTTGTTGTGTGATATGTTGCATAAGATGAGGATTATTGATGTTACATTATCGCAATGAAAAAAGCGAACTTTAACGAAGCTATTAAATCATTAATAATTTAATTTACCCTCCACTTGAAGGTGGTATTACGTATACTTCTGTTTGCGACTGGATGGTATCTGAAAAAGAAACAAACTCTTCGTTAATGGCTACCCTACATTTAGTAAGAGGTTCTGCTGCATCAGGATAAAATTGAGCCAAACGCTGAATAAAATCCGTTACGGTTTCATTCTCAATAAACTCAACACTAATGCTATCTGTAAAATACTGCTTTAGGGCAGCAAAAAAATGTACTTTAATCATAAATCATCCTCCTATAAACTGCATGCTCATTTGATTTCCTATAAACTTAAAGCGTTGTTTTTGTTGTATAGCCTCAGTAAGCAATGGTTTTAAATCTAACTTTCCTTTAATATCAATACCTTTTGTAGCACTGATACAACCATAAATCTTCCCATAGCTATCTAACCTTAATCTATCGCAATCTTTACAAAACGGTTCCGATTCGTTAGCTATGATGCCAAAGGCGTAATCCTCTTCCTCAAGTTTCCAATAATTGGCTGTGGCCGATGGAACCCTTAACTGTTTTTCAATGGTATACGCTCCTTTAATAATTTCAATAATCTCGTTCTGCGAAACAAAGTGTTGTAAATAGTTATTATGCAGATAACCCATTTTCATAAGCTCAAGAAAACGCACTTTCACTTGTTTTTGAATGCCAAAGGCAATTAAAGGTAATATCTGGTTCTCATTAACCCCCTTTATGATTACACTGTTTATTTTTAATTTAATTCCTTGTTTTATGGCTTCATCAATACCGAGTAAACATTGCTGTAACATATCCTTTCGGGTAATGGCCTTAAAAACTTCACTATCTAAAGCATCTAAGGACACATTGATTGATTTTAAACCCGCTTCTTTTAAACGAGGAGCTAACTTTGCCAAGTAAAAGGCATTGGTGGTAATGGCAATGTCATCAATTCCCAAATGCTTAATTTCAGCAACTAACTTAACAATCCCAGGAAACAACAGTGGTTCTCCTCCTGTTATTCTAACCTTTTTTAAACCTAACTCTTTATGAAGCTTTGCAAGCAACTCAATCATTTCAGAAACCTCTAGTCGCGGTTTTAGCTGTGCTCTAATACCGCTCGCATCACCATCTGGTACACAGTAAGTACAAGCCATGTTACAAGTATCAGTTAAACTGATTCTCAATTTTTTAAAAGATCTATTATCTGTACTCATATAATGCTAAAACATTGCATATTTACTTCGTAGGAATAAAAAGTAGTAATTAAACTTCAAATATAGTTTTAATAATGAACGATTGTAGTGCTTTATTGTTTACTCCTATAATCAGCGAATAATGGTTTCAAAATTTGAACCTACCTATTTTTAGATAGAAGCACATAAAAAAACAATTTGCAGCTGCACCAACCCTATAAAACTATTACAAAAGAACTCGTAAATGATAAAATCCACTAGCTGTATCGATTGTGAAAACAAACATTGTATTATGAAAAAGTACAGTAACGACCTTGCGCTAACTGTGTTACTTGAGCAAAAGAATACAATGCGATGTCGTAAGGGACAAAGTATTATTATTGAAGGTTCTCCTATACATGGAATTTACTTTGTAAAAGATGGAAAGGTTAAGGTTTTTAGTACAGGAATTAACGGGAGAGAGCAAATTATGCGTATTGCAACTAGCGGCGAGGTACTTGGGCAGCGTGTTTTTAGTTCGCGCCAGACCTATCCTAGCGGCGCATTGGCTTTGGATGAAACCATCATGTGTCATTTTACTTTAGATACCATGAAAACCATGTTACAAACCCATCCGAAATTAGCCTTTGATTTTATGGTTTACTACGCTGAGGAATTAAACCGTACAGAAAGTAAGGTTCGCATGTTTGCGCATATGACAGTGCGTGAAAAAGTAATTGATGCCTTATTATATATGCACCGTAAATTTGGACAAAAGAATGGTTTCCTTGACATACAATTAAGCAGAAGAGATATTGCAGACTTTGCAGGAACTACAGAAGAACAGGTGATCAGAATTCTGTCTGCATTAAAAAAAGATAAGGTCATAAAAAGCGCCGGTAAGAAGATTGGAATACCCAACATACAAGTATTAAAGGACGAAATAGACGAACATCACTACTTTATTCAGAGCTAGTATACCACTGACTTTAATATAATTACATTCAAAACCTGCTTTTACGCAGGTTTTTTTATACCTTAAAGCCTAATATACTATGGTAAAAAACCGCTTTAATCCTCTCCATTTACATAAAATTGATGTTTGATACACCATACCTTTACATCAGAATCAAACATCAAAAAGTAAGTAAGTGTAAAATCCATCATACAACGGTATTATGGTAATTCAAATAAGACTAATAATAACAACGGTTATATTATCACTTATTTGAGAGGATGTTTTATTTCAGAACAGGTCAAAATCAAATTAACCTAAGATTGATTTTGGCTGGTTTAACGTTTAAACTCTAATTGAAGATGAAAAAGTTATTAACTCTCTTACTAGCAATTGCAAGTTTCGCAACAATGAATGCTCAAGTTACTTTCACAGGCCAGTATCGTGCCAGAGGTGAAATGAGAAATGGATTTAAAGCTCCTATAATGGAGAATACTGAACCTGCTGCATTTGTAGAGCATAGAGCTCGATTAATTGTAGGTTATAAAAAAGATAAAGTTGGATTTAAGGCTTCCATTCAAGATGTCCGCATCTGGGGAGAAACAGGGCAAATTAATAAGTCAGACCAATTATTAAGCGCACACGAAGCTTATGGTGATTACTACGCCACAGATAAATCTACTTTTAGAATCGGACGTCAGGAAATGATTTATGACGATCACCGTTTCATTGGTAGCCTAGACTGGGCAATGCAAGGTCGTTCTTTTGATGCATTAAGATATATGCATAAAGGTGATGGTTTTGATTTTGATGCAATGGTATCTTGGAATCAAGTAGGCTATGGTGATGGAGCACCCGAACCCGCTAATTTAACAGGTAATTACTATGAAACTACAAATGGAGGTGGTGTCGAAAATACACGAATTTTCAATCTTGAATTACCAAAGAGTCAACAAATGGTATATTTTAAGAAGACCTTTGATGCTGGTAGTATTGGTATAATGATCGAAAATGATATTTATAATTCTAGTCCTGATACTGCATATAGCAACTTCACTGTTGGTTTATCTCCTAAATTTGCTGTTGGAGCACTTAAGTTTGGTGGTCAGTTCTTCTATACTGGTGGCGCAATTGACAAAGGTTTAACAGCTGCAGGACAAGAGTACAAAACTGAACTTTCAGGTTATATGGTTAACTTATTTATTCAGGCACCAAAAGTTACAGGTGCACCACTATTGGGTATTGATTATTTAAGTGGTGATGACGAAAGTACAAGCGAAGTAGAAGGATGGTCTCCTAAATATGGAACCAACCATAAATTTTATGGTTTCATGGATTACTTCTATGTTGGTAATGGGCATGGAGGACAAAACGAACGCAGTGCTGGTTTGGTTGATATTTATTTAAAAACAGCATTTAAATTTGGCGAGAAGAGTTCGCTAGCAGGCCACTTACATTATTTCATGTCGGCACAAGAACGCACCTACATGGGCGAAGCTTATGATGGCTCTTTAGGAACTGAATTAGATCTTGTATATACTCGCAAATTAGCGAAGGAGTTATCCTTACAAGTAGGATACTCACATATGTTTGGTATTAGTGAAACAATGAAGGTTTTAAAAGGAATGGCTCCTGATGCCTCAACTCAAGGAATGCAGTCTTGGGCTTGGTTACAGGTTTCATTCTCACCTAAATTCTTATAACAACTTAATAGGTAAGGTGTCAAGTTGGTACTAGCATTTGGCACTTTACCTAAATAGAACATCCCTAAATAATAGCTTATCAGATAAGTTATTCAATCAGATAAAAAATGTTGAAATGTAGATAGCACCACTTGCATATTTAAGTGGTATAGGGATTCTACATGCCTTTTTTAACGATAAAAACGTAGTAAAATGAAGATTTCAAACATATTAAAAGCGACTACAATATTCGCTACAGCCTTAGTATTATTATCCTCTTGTGGAGGAAGTTCTTCTTCCAAGTCAGCGAAATCAAGCGAAAGCTCCACTTCTAAAAGTGCCCTGTTGGTTGAAAAGCCTCAGCTTACTTTTGGTTTTATTAAACTGACGGATATGGCGCCTCTAGCAATAGCTAAAGAGTTAGGATACTTTGAAGACGAAGGTTTATTCGTTACCATCGAAGCGCAAAGTAACTGGAAAAATGTATTAGATAGAGTTATTGATGGCGAATTAGATGGCTCGCACATGTTAGCAGGCCAGCCTATTGCTGCTGCTGCAGGATTTGGTCGTCAAGCCAACTTGGTTACACCATTCTCGATGGATTTAAATGGAAATGCCATTACGGTATCCAATGCCATTTGGGATAAAATGAAATCGAATGTACCTAAAGATGCCGAAGGCAAACCTATTCACCCAATTTCTGCCGATGCTTTAAAACCAGTTGTTACGGAATATAAAAACAACGGAACGCCATTTAAAATGGGCATGGTATTTCCGGTATCCACTCATAATTACGAAATCCGTTATTGGTTAGCAGCTGCC
Source organism: Saccharicrinis aurantiacus (assembly GCF_001660705.2). GTDB lineage: Bacteria > Bacteroidota > Bacteroidia > Bacteroidales > Marinilabiliaceae > Saccharicrinis > Saccharicrinis aurantiacus. The sequence goes on along the minus strand of NZ_LYBV02000031.1, from coordinate 136,748 downwards.
GGAATTCACCCTGGCATGTACACTGCTAGCAATATTCAAGGTCAGGTTGATGCTGATGTGTTATTATCGGTAACACCACCGCCACAAATGCCAGCAACCTTAGAAGCAGGAACTATTTATGGTTATTGCGTTGGAGAGCCTTGGAACCAACAAGCCGTATTTAAGCAAATTGGTGTACCCGTGGTTACCAACTACGAGATCTGGAAAAACAACCCTGAAAAGGTATTTGTAATGACTGAGAAATTCATCTCTGAGAATCCAAATACAGCAGTGGCGGTAACCAAAGCTCTAATTAGGGCAGGAAAATGGTTAGACAATCCATCTAACAGAGCAAAAGCCGTTGGTATTTTAGCCATGTCGGATTATGTGGGAGCTGATTCTATCGTAATTGCGAACTCTATGACAGGTACTTTCGAATTTGAAAAAGGCGACAAGCGCGATCTTCCTGATTTTAATGTTTTCTATAAGCACAATGCAACTTATCCTTTCTACTCTGATGCCGTTTGGTTTTTAACGCAAATGCGTAGATGGGGACAAATTTCAGAACCTAAATCGGATGAGTGGTATGCAGAAACAGCCAAGAAAGTTTACCGACCAGATGTATGGACAAAAGCCGCTGAAGCTCTTGTGGCAGAAGGTAAAATACCGGCATCAGATATTCCTTCTACCAATGGATATAAGGCAATAACACCCGACTTTATTGATGGTATTGAGTTTGATGGAACTAAGCCAAACGAATATTTAACCAAGTTCGCTATTGGTAATAAGGATGCTAAAACACTAGCAAAATCAAACTAGTTAGAAAAAATAAACAATTATTTCACTATTGTTTTTTTAGTTGGAAAGAAAGAAAAGGTGCATGCTTTCCGGAAGTTTCATGCACTTTTTCTTCAACTAAAACAGCAATAGATTTTCAAAACAAATCCAACTAATAAAATCAATATGGAAACAAAAATATTAAATGCCTTAAAATGGAGTGGTTTAGGATTTCTTGAGCCACTAATCAAATTAATTCAGGGCAAAGAAAAAGATAAAAATATTAGATTGGTGCTAAGGCAAATTGTGGTTCCGGTGCTATCGGTATTTATATTCCTAGGCGTTTGTAATTTTGGCGCATCCTACCTTTATAACAAGGAACGAGATATTAAAATTGAAAAAACAAGATCGGTTCAAGGCGATGCTGCGGCAGCACAAATGGCCGAGTGTATCGATTCTAGTGATTTAAGCTGTAAGCCTAACTCATTGCCTTCTCCAGCTGATGTTAAACAAGGCGCCATCTCGTTATGGAACGATCATAAAATGATCTCGGAAAAGAAATCGGCCTTTAAAGAAAAAACGGCAGCCATAAACAAACAACGTAAAGAGCAAGGCCTAAAAGCCATTACCTACACGGGTCGCCCTTCGTTTGTTGATCAAATTATAACCAGTTTAAAAACGGTTTTTGCGGGCTTTCTGTTGGCCGCATTTTTTGCCATCCCGGTAGGAATTGTATTGGGTTTAAGCGAAACCTTACGCAGCTCAATCAACTGGATTATTCAAATTCTAAAACCTGTTTCTCCTGTAGTTTGGTTACTATTGGTTTCAATGGTTGTAAAAACGGTTATGGCTAATTCCGATTCTGATAAAGCCTTTATCATATCCTTTATTAGTGTAGGATTTTGTAGTATGTGGGCCACATTGGTAAACACTACCATGGGTGTATCATCAGTAAATCCCGATTACATTAACGTATCAAAAGTATTACGCTTAAGTGTTTTCAGCAATATCTTTAAAGTGATATTACCAGCTTCAATTCCAATGATTTTTACGGGTTTACGCATTACACTTTCAGTGGCCTGGATGGTATTAATTGCCATTGAGTTATTAGCACAAAGTCCTGGTTTAGGATCTTTTGTTTGGGAAGAGTTTCAGAATGGAGCCAACGACTCCAATGCAAAAATAATAGTGGCCATGTTCGTTATTGGTTTTATCGGCTTTATGCTTGATAGAGTGATGATGTTTATTCAGAAGTTAATCAGCTTCGAAGCGAAATAATTTCAACCTTAAAACCAACAATTATGGCGGCATTTTTAGAATTACGCAATGTATCTAAATCATACGGTACAGGCGATAAAAAGGTTGAAGTACTCAAAAACATCAACCTCACCATTGAAGAAGGCGAGTTTATAGCCATTGTAGGTTTCACCGGAAGTGGTAAAACTACTTTGATAAGCCTCATCTCTGGATTAATTGAGCCCGATGAGGGCGAAGTTTTACTAAAGGGTAAAAAGATTACGGGTCCTGGACCCGATAGAGGAGTGGTATTTCAGAACTACTCTTTACTGCCTTGGCTATCGGTACAAGGTAATGTGGAGCTTGCCGTAAAGCAAGTGTTTCCTAAAATGAGCAAAATAGATCGAGTAAATCACTCGCGTAAGTTTATCGAAATGGTAAACCTAACACCAGCCTTACAAAAAAATCCATCACAACTATCAGGTGGAATGCGTCAGCGTGTATCGGTGGCTCGTGCATTGGCCATGGACCCTGAGATTCTTTTAATGGATGAACCACTCAGTGCGCTGGATGCATTAACACGTGGATCGCTTCAGATAGAAATTGAGCGCATCTGGAATGAATCGAAAAAAACAGTAATGCTAATTACCAACGATGTTGACGAAGGTATTTTATTGGCAGATAGAGTAATTCCACTTACTCCGGGCCCCAATGCTACATTGGGCGAAGAATTTAAAATCGGCTTTTCGCGTCCGCGTGATAAGGCAGCAATTAATGCTGATTCAAACTTTAAAAAGGAACGAAATGCAATTATTAAATATCTAGATGAAGTAGGTATGCATCGCTCAGGAAGTAAAGGTGAGGCCTATGCATTGCCCGACTTACAGCCAATTATTAAAGTAAATAAACTGAAGAGGATTAACCGATAAAGCTTGAATTATGGAAACAGTTACTGCTAAAAAAACAATGCTGGAGTGTGTTAATCTTAAAAAAGCTTATCCAACTCCTAAGGGCGATTTTGTTGTGCTCGAAGATTTTCAACTCAAAATAAAAGAAGAAGAATTTATATCTATTATTGGTCATTCTGGTTGTGGTAAATCAACACTTTTAACCATGATTGCCGGATTAAACGACATCACCGAAGGAAATATTATTGTGGATGCCAATCGTATTCAAGGCGCTGGACCAGATAGGGCAGTGGTATTTCAATCGCCTAGTTTATTCCCTTGGATGACCGCCATGGAGAATGTAATGATTGGCGTGAAACAAGTTTTTGCACACGGCACCAAAAAGCAACGCGAAGATATTTGTAAGTATTATTTAGATAAGGTAGGCTTAGGCGATTCGTTTCACCAACGTGCCAGCAGTCTTTCGCAAGGTATGCAGCAGCGTGTTGGTATAGCCCGCGCATTTGCGCTTAAACCAAAGGTGTTATTGTTAGATGAGCCTTTCGGGATGCTCGATTCAATGACGCGTGTTGAACTACAAGATGTACTAATTGACGTTTGGGCCAAGGAAAAAATTACTGCGGTAATGGTAACACACGATGTGGATGAGGCCATCCTTTTATCCGATAGAGTTATTATGATGACAGGTGGTCCATATGCTAAAGTTGGCGATGTGGCACACATAGAAATAGAGCGTCCGCGCCATCGTAAAACCACCATTGAAGATCCTCGATTTTATGAATACCGCCAGTATCTATTGAACTTTTTGGATCACTAGCAAGCAAAGAGATATTGTTACTAAATAAAGTTAATACATGTAGCCAAAAATTAATTATCACATATAATTCATACAAAAAATAGTTTTTTGGCCTTTATACAAATGTATATTAACAGAAAAATCAATTTTTCTACCAATGGCGAGATGCTATTTATAGAAAAATTAGTTTTTCATACTTATCAGCTTGTACAAAGCGAGAAAAAATATTTTTTGAAGATTTGTACAAATGATATACCTATAAAAATTAATTTTCTAAGGTTTATACAAATAAAACACATCAAACAATTTTACAATCATTTCGCGGTGCCATTAAGGGAGGCATATTATAACTTGTAAAATTGTGCCATCAATAAGACCTAATAAAATAAGTCGATTATGAATAAAACCACTTGTAAAGAATGTACCAATAACAATTGCTTAATAAAAAAGCACATTGAACGAGAGAGTATGCAAAGCTATATTGAACGTAAAAGCACGTTTAAATGCCAAAATGGGCAACAGTTTATTCTCGAGGGTGCACCTGTAAGTGGTTTATACTTTATCTTTCAGGGTGCTGTTAAAGTTTATAAAAGCATCGATGATAGTAGTAGTCAGATAATACGCCTTTCAAAAGATGGCGAGATAGTAGGGCACCGAGGTTTTGGAACAAACTATGTTTACGATATTAGTGCAAGTGCCATGCAGGATACCATTTTGTGTCACTTTCAATCGGATATATTAATAGATATGCTGCACAAAACACCGGAGCTGATGTACGATTTTATGCTTTTTTATGCCGACCAGCTTCAAAAGAGTGAATCAAATGCCAAGCTATTTGGGCGTATGACCGTGAAGGATAAGGTAATTAATGGCCTGCTTTTTATACAACGTAAATTCGGACAGGATAATGAGTTCTTTAATCTCACGTTCTCTCGTAAGGATATTGCTGAATTTGCTGGCACCTCTCAAGAGCAAGTCATTCGGGTAATATCAGCCCTCAAAAAAGAAGGCTTGGTAAGCACCAAAGGCAAAAAAATTGGTATTCTCAACTCCAGTAAAATTGAAGCTGAGTTGAGCGAGAGTGGTTACTTTTTAGAGGGATAATACAACTTTATTTTATCAACTCATCAAACCTTATTTCAAAAGCCTCGTGAAGCATCTGTTGATAGTTTTTACAAAATTGTTGATAAGCATTCAAAGCATTTTGCTTTTGCTGTAAGTGCAATAAGGCTCTTATTCTGTATCTCAAAGCAGTATCAGAAAGAGAATCCACACTTAACCAAAGTAAGGAAAGATGAGCCATTCGCACATAATTCTTGCCTTCAGAGGCCCCTTCACAAAGTTCTGCAAGTAACTTTAAATGCTGATCATTCAATAACGAAATAATAGCATCAAACCCATCGTTGTGTAAATTTGAGTCCAATCTTAAGCTCTGTAAGGCAATCTTATCTGTAGTATTAGATAAGTGATGCTCAAACTGGTTAACATCAATATAAGTAGCCTCTGATGTTTCAATAAACCAACTTTTATCCTGAAACAAAAGTTGTATTCCTCCCATCTTCTTAAAAATCGCGCGCAAGCGATGCACATTTGTATTTCTGTTATTTTTTTGCTGACTAGCAGTATCCGCATCCCATAAAATGGAAGATATTTCGGCCGAAGTAACATTCCTATTATACACTTTTGGGTATAAAATAAACAAGGTGAATAATCGAATTAAGGTTGGTGTAAATTCTGCTGAAACATTGTTGCCATCAGCATCAAAAGCCCTAAACTTATCGTAAAAATAAATGGCATTTTGTTTCGGAAGGAGCAACTCTCTTTTAATATTCTGATTACCGATAGTTTTCTTATTTCTGCGTTTTTTGATAATGAGCAATGCCAATAAAAGCATACAAACCAAGACTAAAGCAAAGTAATAAGCTAAGTATGATTTCTGCTTCTGTGCCAACTTAAGCTTCCCGTTATACACATCCTTTATCTCGTTAGCACTCAATAAGCGATCCCATATCAATACCTCCGACATAGCACCTTTGTACGAATCACCTGCATTCCAAAGGCTCCTTCCTAATTCAATAAAATTAGCTCCTCCTGTTTGATCCGCTATAGAATGCTCGCTAAGCAGTACTCCATTTAAATAAAAAGATATTTTATGATTGTAGCTAAGCGTTACTGCTACGTGCATCCAATTATCTTTTTTTACCTTAAACCGCTCCGATTCTAGCAAATACAACAGAGGCACCGAGTACCAAAGTTGTCCTTTTGTATAGGAGTAACGTAAACTAAAATCATTGTTCCCAACCAATGCAGCAACATATCTGTCGTTTTTAGGTTTTACCCAAAGAGCCACCGTTTGCTGTTTGCCTAGCGTAACACCTGAGAATTTAATCAGCGAGCTATCACTCGTAAAATGAGCAACCGATCCACGTTCTTTATCCTCTTCAAATAATATGTTTTGTATTTTATCTGTTTTGCATGCATTATTGGAAACATCAATGGCATTTTCTTTTAAAGGCAGATAGGCTTGTAATTTATAATCGAGCACAGGATCAATTAACTGACGCGTGTAAATGGCCTTCATTTCTTCGGGTGTTAACACCGTGTCCCAAACATTCAACTTGTCAAGCTTACCCTCAGCTCCCATATTGTATTTATCGTTGCCCACAATAAACGAACTCTTCTTTTGATTCCAATCCACTCTTAGGGTATCCTGCAAAACCAAATCGCCATTATAATAAATACTCAGTTCACCATCTTTGGTAATGGTAAAACCGGCATGCTGCCACTGGCCTTCATTCACCAAAGCATCTGTGTTAATATCATGGCGCAAATAAAGATTAAACTGCAATTGATTATTAGATAGGTATCTAAAATAAAAATTCTCATTCTCGCCAAACAGTGTACCTGGATGTGCTTTGATATTTTGAGGACAAAACCAAAGTGATACAGAAATCGCATCCTTGCGGGAGTTATTAATCTGTAAGGCTTCCTTATTCGGAATAAATGCAACAACTGATGGCCGCACAGCATCATCTGCAATGGGCTGCAGTCCATCCACATGTTTAGCCATGTGGTATAAATCATCAGAAAAAATAAGGGCACTACTATTTTGCTGTGCATAAATAGAAGCCATACAGCAGGTTAAGAACAAACCTAACACAAGACTTATTTTTTTTACAGATGCTGATATCATAGACGGCTTTAACTCTTTTTTGAATGGAGGACTAAAATAGCAGAAAGAAACAAACCATACAAAATAACTGAAGCTGTGCTTGTCATTTTAATGTACTATTCTTGCTTGAAGCATTTCACCAAATTAACAGAATTTAAAGCTGCATCTTAGCTAAATGCCTATATTTGCAACAAGTTATTTATGATTTTAGAGGAATTACGAGAGTGACAAATTGATTTTAAGCTGAGGCCAATTAGATCAAGATATTGCTCGATGGTTTTCCATATTATTATAAATAACTGCTAATACCTATCTCCATTAAAAAGCTACATTGCTTTAAATTTTATTATAATAAGATGACTACATATTTTCCGCGTATAGAAGAAATCATTGCTGCTAAATCAACATTAAATGATGTAATAGAAAATACACCTTTAATGGAAAATAGGCAGCTATCGCTAAAGTTTGATTCTAACATAATGCTAAAGCGCGAAGACTTGCATGTGGTTAGATCCTATAAGATTAGAGGTGCTTATAATAAAATGAAAAGCCTTTCTGAGAATCAATCAAAGGCCGGTATTGTATGTGCCAGCGCCGGAAACCATGCTCAGGGTGTTGCCTATTCGTGTCACAAACTTGGTATACATGGGGTTATTTATATGCCAACTACTACGCCTAAACAGAAAGTAAATCAGGTACGTATGTTCGGTCAGGATTTTGCTAAAGTGGTACTTACCGGAGATACTTTTGACGATGCTTACAAATCGGCCATGGCAGAATGTACTCAAAGTGGTAAAACATTTATCCATCCATTTGATGATGCAAAAATAATTGAGGGGCAAGCCACGGTTGGTCTTGAAATTGACATGCAAACCGATAAGCCAATTGATTATATTTTTGCTCCCATTGGTGGTGGTGGTTTAATTTCTGGTTTGGGAAGTTATATGAAACAAATTCATCCTGAAACAAAAATTATTGGCGTTGAACCTGCCGGAGCACCTGCCATGAAGGATTCTATTGCTGCAGGCGAACTGGTTACCCTCGAAAATATTGATAAGTTTGTTGATGGTGCAGCCGTGCAAAGAGTAGGAGAGATTACCTTTGATATATGCAAAAAGGTAGTGGATGATATTGTTTTAGTTCCTGAAGGTAAGATATGCACTAAAATATTAGAACTGTATAACTACGATGCCATTGTGGTTGAACCTGCGGGTGCATTGAGTATTGCTGCTCTTAAGTTTTATGAGAAAGAAATAAAAGGCAAAAATGTAATTTGTATTGTTAGCGGAAGTAATAACGACATTACGCGTACCGAAGAAATTAAGGAACGCTCGCTACTTTACGAAGGCCTAAAACACTATTTTATTGTTCGTTTCCCACAACGTTCTGGTGCTTTGCGCGATTTTGTTGATCGTGTATTAGGGCCTACTGATGATATTACCCATTTTGAATACCGTAAAAAAACAAGTCGAGAACGTGGTCCTGCCTTAATTGGTATAGAGTTACAGCACAAAGATGATTTTGAAGGATTACAGGAAAGAATGCTTGAAAATGGTTTTGTTGCGGAATACCTGAATGAGAGACCCGATTTATTTCAATACCTAATTTAACCATATCGTATATTGGAATTATGCTGAGTTATGGGTTTAGTTCAGCATACACCATCTGACGCATCTCACTAAAAAATAAGGCAAATTCATCTTCAAATAGAGGATAATGATTACTCATTACTTCAATGGCTTCTTCTGATTTATCAGGAAGCGAAGTGTTTTTTGCCATTATGGCTAGCGACCGCTCTATATCTTGCAAGTTCTTATAATTTTCAAGCCTCCGACTTTTAATTAAAAATGGTAAAAACCCTTTTACTCTAGCAGGAAGCATAAAGTAATTCTTCATTAAATATTGATGGGTTTTACTTACAAACTCACCAAGAGGAACCGAAGAATAATTCGGCCAAGCATTAGCTAAATAATGATCATAAACCACATCAATTACTACAGATGAGTATCGTCCGTAGCTTTCTTTAAATCGCTGAGCACTTTGCTTAACAATAGGGTGTTTATCTGTAAAGCCATCAATTTTTCGGTGCAGTAATATCCCCTTCTGAACCTCAGGTGCATACTTCTCATATTGATTACCTTTTACATAATCGGCAATAAAGTTACCCAACATTATTTGCTGATTATTACCTGATAAATATATATGGGCCAGAAAATTCATTGAGCAAAACTGTTTTTTGATAAAAGGATACTTATACCTTACTTATGGTTAGTTTGTTCCCTTAATTATTGAGTATTTTTATTCCGACGCTGATAGCCGTATGTAATAGTAAAACTACGGCTGATTAAAGTTGTTCAGAAGCCTGCATTATTGCTACTTCAAAGTACAAATTAATTTGTAAAATAAACCTCATGAGGAACGTATTAATTATTGGTGATTTAGGGAGAGCATTTCATAGTTTTAACGTTTATTTTAAGAATAACCCTAATTATAAAGTTATTGCTTTTTTATCAGATCAAGCAAACCTTATATTAAACCAGAACTACCCAATTCAACTCACAGGAAAGGCGTATCCTTTAGGTATTCCTATCTATAAAGAAGATGAATTACACTCGGTAATTAAAAGGTATGACATTGAAGAATGTGTTATTGCCAAAAGCAATTACTCTCAAAAACAAATAATTACTTTAGCCACAGAAATACAAGCTGCCGGAGCCGACTTTAAAATTTTAGGGGCTAATACTACCATGTTAAAACACTTGAAACCTGTAATTGCAGTTTGCGGATCAGATGCTACTAAAACTCAAGTATCCTGTAAAGTAGTAGAGCAATTAAAACTAGCAGGACTAAAAAGTGTAGTAGTTAAACACCCAGTACCTGAAGGCGACATAAAAGAAAAAATTACGCAAAGCTTCTCAAAGCTATCTGACTTGGAGTACTCTCCGTATTCGAGCATTGAGAAAGAAGAAATAAAACAACAAATTGCCAATGGAACCAATGTTTATACAGGCATTGATTACCATGATGTTTTAAATAAAATTGATAAAGATTCTGCTGATTGCGACATTATAGTTTGGGAAAATGCCAATGAAGACATGCCTTTTTTTAAACCAGACTTGTTGATAACTATAATTAATCCTGATAAACTAATTGATGGTTCTTTTAATCAACCCATAGATGTTAATATTAGTCTTTCAGATGTAGTTATTATAGATAAGGTATGCATAGCTGAACCTTCTACAATTCTTAAATTACGAAAGAAAGTACTCGAATTAAATAACAAAGCGGTAATAATTGAAGCTGCATCACCAATTGAAGCAGATGACTTTGAACTAATTTGGGAGAAAAAAGTAGCTTTGGTAGAATTTACAAACAAGTCGAAAACTCAATTTTCAACCTGCATTGCTGCGGATAAGTACGGAGCATCTGATGTACTAATGTATGAGAATTCGAAGATATACCCTGTTACAAAGTTTGAAACTAGCGAGCTCAATAAATTGCAAGATTACTTAAACCAAGCAAATTGTGATTTAGTACTTATGGATACTCCTTTTAATATGAATAAAGCCCTAAGAATTAATAAACCCATTGTGAAAGTTAGGTCGCAATTTCAAGAATTAGGCACTCCCAATATAAAATCAACAATACAGAAATTCTTAAAAAAGATATAGAAAAACAAACGCTCTGGATACTTAATTCAGGGCGTTTACTTTTTTAACTATATTGTTATCAAGGCGCTAACCTCTCCTTAAGCCAATCTCCTTGATTTAGTTTAAACCTTATTCTATCGTGCAAACGCCCAACTCTTCCTTGCCAAAATTCTATTTCAGTAGGAATCAATTTATAACCTCCCCAATTACTCGGACGCTTAATACTTTTATTGGACTCCATAGCCTCTTCATACCACTTTTCTAACTGCTCTCTACTTTCAACAACCTGGCTCTGCGGAGATATTATCGCACTAAGCTGACTATCCTTTGGACGAGAATTAAAATAATCATCACTTTCCTTCTCCTTTAACTTAGAGGCCATTCCAACAATTCGAACCTGACGTTCTAATTGCGGCCAAAAAAAGTTTAGTGCAGCATAAGGTTTATCCTTTAATTCATTACCCTTCCGACTACCATAATTGGTATAAAACCAAAAATCGCCACTATCACTGATATTCTTTAATAACAGAATTCTTGAAGATGGGATACCATCTTTAGAAACTGTTGAAAGAGTCATTGCAGTTGGTTCAACACAGGCATTTTCTATTGCATCACTCAACCACATTTTAAAAGTATCTATTGGCGAAGCACCAATATCATTTTCATCAAGTTTGGCTTTATCAAAGTCCTTTCTTATTTTGGATAAATCTCTTAACATCGCATCAATTTTAAAATAAAACAATGCACTCTAAGCTTTGTTTTTATGCCTTTAAATAAACCAAGCATTAAAGGCTCATCTTCGCAACACAGTGGTACCTGCTTCGGAATTCATCCAAACTAAAAACACACTTAATACATACTAAACTCGATAAATATCGAATTTAATATGAGTTTAAATTGAATTTGGTATGAGTTTAGTTTGAGTTTAATGCGACCCAGTTTCGAATAAACTCCCTATCAGAATAAGAGAATACTCCTTTATAAATAGTTATCAATTTCTTCTAATTTGAAGGATTCTTTACTCTTTATTCCCCTCTCGGTTTTCAACAAAGTGCAGCACTCATTGTATAAATCGTGCTCAAAAAATAAGGTATAATTATTATCCGCCGCTTCACTTAAAAACGCGGTTTTCTCTTCCATTGATGTAATCGGATCTGTATCATAGGCCGAAACCCATGCAGTTGGTAAACTAGCCATAACCGGTATTAAATCACCGGTGTAAACTATAGTGGTATTTTTATATTTGATAAAAGGAATAACTTGTCCTTTGGTATGCCCATTAAATATTCTTAGCTCAATGCCTGGGCATAATTCAGTATTTTCATCAATCAACTCAAGGTTTCCTGATTCAAATATAGGCATCATATTTTCCTTAAAATATACCGAACCTTCTCTAACATTCGAACTCAAATAATTATCCCATTGCGATTGTGCGGCCCAATATTTTGCATTGGGAAAAGTTGCTTTTAATACACCTTTTTCGTCCTTTTCAACAGCTCCTCCACAATGATCGAAATGTAGATGAGTTAAAACAACATCAGTCACTTCGTGAAGTCCAACCTCCACATTAGCAAACGATTGATGTAAACTATCATCTCCATTCAAATGTTGATACGAAAAAAACTGTTCTGATTGTTTATTACCTACACCTGTATCAATTAAAATTACTCTACCTTCAGTTTTTATAAGCAAACATCGCATGCTTAGGTTACAATAATTCTGATCGTTACACGGGTATCTTTTTTCCCATATTACTTTGGGTACAACACCAAACAACGCACCTCCATCGGCCATAAAATTGCCGGTTTCAATCTTATATAATTGCATAATTCTTTTATTGGCAAAAGTAGTGTACTTTTGCATATTATTGAATTATTACTTGCTATATGCATCTGTAATTTTGTTATTTTATGAAGTTAGAACAGCCTGTTAGAATTAATAAATACCTAAGTGAAATTGGATACTGCTCTCGCAGAGAGGCCGATAAATTAATTGATGCTAAAAAAGTAACCATTAATGGTAAGGTTCCTGAAATGGGTACTAAAGTGCAAGATGGCGACGAGGTTCGTGTAAAAGGAAAATTAGTTGGTCAACAAAAAGAAAAGCCGGTTTATATTGCTTTTAACAAACCCGTAGGCATTGTTTGTACTACCGACACGAAAGTGGAGAAAAATAACATCATTGATTTCATTAAATATCCAACACGTATATTTCCTATCGGAAGATTAGATAAACCAAGTGAAGGTCTTATCTTTTTAACCAACGATGGCGATATTGTGAATAAAATATTACGCGCTCGAAACAATCACGAGAAAGAATATATCGTTTCAGTAGATAAGCCAATTAACGCTGGATTTATTAAAAAGATGGGTGCCGGAGTTCCTATTTTAGATACAGTAACACGCAAGTGTTTTGTTGAACAAACAGGTAAGTTTGAATTCAGGATCATTCTTACTCAAGGCCTTAATCGACAAATTAGAAGAATGAGTGAATACCTCGGTTACAATGTAACAAAATTGAAACGTACCCGAATTATGAACATTGAGTTAGATGTACCCGTTGGCAAATGGCGAAATATTACAAAAAAAGAGCTCAAAGAAATTAACCGTTTGGTTTCTGATTCTGCAAAAACTTTTGAATAACAATTCGGCTATCCTTAGCTAAAATCTAAGGTATTACTAACCATTGTTGATAACTTATTAAACTGATAATTATAACTTAAGCTGTTAAACTATAGTTAAACTAGCCTCTGTATTTTAAGACTCAGTAATTACTTGTATCTTTGTTACACAATTACTCTTTCAATAAATTTGAAAGGGAACACACATAGAATAAAGATGAAGTTTACTTTTATAAAAAATCAGCAACATAGGGTTTTTAACTATAAGCCTGTTTTTTACGATGAGGCTAAAGAAGAGTTAGATGAGCGCAAGCGTGCTGTTCGCGAGGAGTTGGGCTTAGATATAGAAGATGATGGGTCTACGCATGCAGATAGAATTAAAGGTAAAATGAACCGCCGTATGCAACAAACTACCTTTGATGTATCTCGTAAAGAGAAACGTAAATCAACACTCCGTATTGTTGTGATTATTGCCATACTTCTTATGTTCTTTTATTACCTTTTATATAGTAGTTCTGAATGGATCTTAGAATACTTATAATTTCAACTAACACTTCATCTACAAAATTTCGTTTAAAGAATGCGATTGTAAATTTCGTGCTTCGCAAATAGAATTCATTTATGTCAGATATAATTCAATTATTGCCCGATTCTGTTGCCAACCAAATAGCAGCAGGAGAAGTTATTCAACGTCCTGCTTCGGTAGTTAAAGAATTGGTTGAAAATGCAATTGATGCGGGTAGTACCGATATAAAAATAGTAGTTAAAGATGCCGGAAGAACACTTATTCAAATAGTGGATAATGGCTGCGGAATGTCAGCCACCGATGCCCGTTTATCTTTTGAGCGACATGCTACTTCAAAAATTAGAGAAGCCAACGACCTATATGCCATACGAACAATGGGCTTTAGAGGTGAAGCTTTGGCATCTATTGCCGCTGTTGCGCAAGTGGAATTAAAAACCCGTAAAACGGGCGATGAGCTTGGTACATTAATTTCTTTGGCAGGATCACATGTAGATAATCAAGAAGCCATTTCTTGTCCTGAAGGAAGTAACTTTTCTGTTAAAAATTTATTTTTCAATGTTCCGGCCCGACGCAAATTCCTAAAAAAGGATAGCACTGAACTCCGCCATATTATTAACGAGTTTCAGCGGATTGTTTTGGCTAACCCTGATGTGAGTTTTCATTTAACTCACAACGACATGCCAATGTTTAGCTTGCCCGTTACCAACATAAAGCAGCGAATTGTTAATATGGTTGGTAAAAATATGCTATCGCAATTGGTATCTGTTGAAACTTCAACTGTACTAATTAAGATTCATGGTTTTATCGGCAAGCCTGCATCTGCTCGCAAATCAGCTGGTGATCAATTCTTTTTTGTGAACCAACGTTTCATGAAACACCCTTATCTGCACAAAGCAGTTACGGAGCCTTATGAAAATTTAGTGGCTACAGGAGCAATACCCGCTTACTTTTTATTTCTTGAGGTTGATCCTAAAATTATAGATATCAATATTCATCCTACCAAAACTGAAATCAAGTTTGAGGATGAACGTGCCATTTGGCAGATTATGAATGCAACCATTCGTGAGAGCCTCGGAAAGCATAATATGATTCCGACTATTGATTTTGATACTGCTGGTAGACCAGAAATACCTACAGGCATAGATGAGTCATCAAAGGAAGCTCCTAAAGTAGAGGTAAACCCTTTCTTTAATCCCTTTGAACCAAGTCAGAGCGTTTCTCAAAGTAGTGGTTCTTCTGCGGGTAGCGGAGGATCGTATACGCCACAAGAAAAGCAAAGTACGCAAGGTTGGGAGAAACTCTACGAAGGTTTTGAAGCTGAATCGCAAGTTGCTACACAAAATAGTGCCCCTGCAGAACAAGCTCCATTTAATCCGTTTGAAACGGGAGTTGAAACCACTACAATAGCAAGTGCTGAACCGGTTCAACAAACCATGCAGATGTCAGAAGGCAGTGTTGCAGCAACATCTTCATGCTTTCAATTAAAAAATAGATATATCCTTACTTCGGGTAAATCAGGTTTAATGATGATTGACCAAAGAAGGGCACATGAGCGTATCTTATACGAACAGTTAATGGCTTCTATTAACGTAGGCAAAGCCATGACACAGCAATGCTTATATCCTGAACAACTGAACTTCAATGCTGAAGATACTATGGTTGTTAAGGAACTGATGCCAGAACTTTTAGCTTTTGGTTTAGACCTTAGTGTGGATGATAATGATAACTTTGAGGTTAAAGGCACACCTGCCGATATGCAAAACATAAGCATGAAGGCCTTAATTGATGGTATTTTAGAGAGTTTTAAAACCAGCGAAGTTGATTTAGAAGCTGACTTAAAAGACAGAATTGCACGTTCTATAGCGAAGCAATCTGCAATACAATCGGGTCAGGTTTTATCAATAGATGAAATGGATGAAATAGTGGGACAGCTTTTCACATGCCAAGTTCCCAACTTTTCGCCCGATGGCAAAACTATCATTTCTATTTTAACTACCGACGAAATAGAAACGCGCTTTAAATAAATGAAGCACAGAATACAATGACACAATGGCATCAATTCATTTTGGCTTGATGCTTGTACACTTGGTAAAAAATAAAGATTATGTTTCAGCAAAGATCATTGTTTGGTAATATACCTCCAGTCGTTAAGAATCTCTTAATTATTAATGCACTTGCATTTTTTGCCATGTTTTTAATGAAACAAGGCATTAATTTACCTGGGCTAGGTTTTATTCGTTTAGACTTAAATAAGATTCTGGGTCTATACACACCGGGCAGTGAGCACTTTCACTTTTTCCAATACATCACCTACATGTTTATGCATGGCAGCATGACACATATTTTCTTTAATATGTTTGCCTTGTTCATGTTTGGGCGGATTTTAGAACAAGTATGGGGACCACAAAAGTTTTTATTCTATTATTTTGTTACTGGAATAGGGGCAGGTCTAATCAATGTAGTGATGTCGTTTATAAGAGTAAAAATGGTAAGCGCTGATTTACCTCCTGAAGCTGTTGCTGAAGTTTACCAAAAAGGACAAAGTATTTTATTGGGGAATCAGAACTATGTTGATGCATCTTTAGCGACATTAAACGAATTGATAAACATACCAATGGTTGGTGCGTCTGGATCAATATTCGGACTATTATTGGCCTTCGGTATGCTATTTCCTGAAGAAAAAATATACTTATATATGCTTATTCCGCTTAAAGCGAAATGGTTTGTTATTGGTTACGGTGCATTAGAGTTGTATTATAGCATTATGAACCAACCCGGAGATAACGTGGCGCACTTGGCGCACTTAGGTGGAATGTTATTTGGGTTCTTCTTAATTAGACATTGGCGAAAAACCAGTTTCTAAGTATTTTAAACTCTTCTTAATATTATTAGTTTTACTGATATGTCGATAGTTGATGAAATAAAAGAGTCGTTTAAACAAGGTGGTGCACTAACCCGATTAATTTATATTAATCTTGGTGTTTTTGTGGTTATCAGAGTTATTTATGCCATACTAGCCTTAATGGGTGGTGGTGACTTAGGTGATTTAATCATTTCTTGGTTATCAGTTCCTGCACATCCTAGTGCACTATTGTTCAGACCATGGACAATTATTACTTACATGTTTTTGCACTACGATTTTCTGCATATATTATTTAATATGCTTTACCTATACTGGTTTGGTCGCTTATTTCTCAACTATTTTAATCCTCGCCAACTATTAGGCGTTTATTTTATGGGAGGTATAGCTGGTGCTGCTCTTTACATTCTGTCATATAATATTTTTCCTGGTTTAAATAGTGTAGCACCAAGTGCGGTAATGATGGGTGCTTCTGCTTCTGTAATGGCTATTCTGTTTGCTACAGCCCGATACGCACCTAATGTAAAAGTACATTTAATGTTTTTAGGGCCAGTAAAATTAATGCATATAGCACTAGTTTTATTTATTCTCGATTTAATTAGTATTTCGAGCATGTCGAACACTGGTGGGCATTTGGCACATATTGGAGGTGCTCTATTTGGTGTATTTTATGCCTCAAGACTGCAAAAGGGAAAGGATACGACATTGAGATTCAATAGATGGATGGATAAGGTGGTAACCTTATTCTCTCGAAAAAACCATATGAAGGTTACCCATTCCAGCAAGAAGCGTCCAATGTCGGATATGGAATATAACTCACGTAAAAATAACAACCAACATAATGTAGATCGTATCCTAGATAAAATTAAGAGTAAGGGATATGACAGCTTATCTGACGAAGAGAAAAGAACATTATTCGACGCAAGCGATAAAAACTAAACCATCCTTATTTTGAGAAAGCTACTCCGAAACATAGTATTTTTAGTAAATGTAATTATAGTTACCCTACTTTTATTAAGTGTTTTAGGCTCTAAAGTATCACCTGTTCATTCTAGTTTTCTTTCGTTTATTGGCTTTGCATTTCCCTTGCTATTTATAGCCAATGCGCTATTTGGCTTTTTATGGCTTGCCAAATTACGCAAACGTGTAATTTTCTCTATTTTAGCCTTACTCATATCCTGGTCGCAGTGGGAAGATGTTTTCCAACTTCAATCAGTTAAGGTTACCGATAAAACAAGCCTTACCATGCCAGTAAGCATTATGTCGTATAATGTTAGGATGTTTGATCGTTACAACTGGACTGGAGATAAAGAAACACCCAATAAAGTATATCAGTTTTTTAAAGATGAGAATCCTGATATTTTATGTGTGCAAGAGTTCTTTGTTAATAATAAGATCCCACACTATTCCGAGGCCAATATCTTATCAAAATTTAAGCAATACAGATACAAGCACATTGAGTATAATGTTGAAACTAAAACTGGTCGTAAGTTCGGACTAGCTACATTTTCAAAATTTCCGATTACTCGAAAACAACCTTTATATTTTAAAAACACAAGTAACTTTAGTATCCAAACCGATATAGTTATTAATGGAACTAAAGTGAGAGTTTTTAATAATCATTTAGAGTCTATCCGGCTTAAAGCCGAAAATTATCATTTTATAGATAGCATTACTTACCTTAATGAAACAGAACGTAGAGAAGGGGTTAAAGCTATATTTACCAAAATGAATGAGGCTTTTGATAGCCGATCGTTTCAGGCTGAGAGTATTGGCCGACATGTTGAAAACTCACCATTTCCGGCTATAGTTTGTGGCGATTTTAATGATACACCGGTTTCGTATGTTTACAGAACTGTTAGAGGTAAATTACAAGATGCTTTTGTAGAGTCGGGCAGTGGATTTGGCGGTACCTATCACGGAAAATTGCCATCCTTCAGGATAGATTTTATTTTTCATGATAAGATATTTAAAGCCTATAATTTTGAACGAACCAAAGTTGGTTATTCTGATCATTACCCTATTACAACTATTCTCGACCTTTCTCCCAAAGAGTCCTTACTAGATTTATAAATAAAAAAAGCCTGACACAAAAAGTATCAGGCTTTCATATATCACTTTACAAATATTAGTATCTGTAATGTTCTGGTTTATATGGACCCTCAACAGGTATCCCTAAATAATCCGCTTGCTCTTGTGATAATGTAGTTAATTTAACGCCTAATTTATCAAGGTGTAAACGCGCTACCTTTTCGTCTAATGCTTTAGGTAATGTGTACACTTGATTTTCGTATTTATCAGCATCTAAATGTAACTCAATTTGCGCCAATACTTGGTTAGTAAATGATGCAGACATCACAAAACTTGGGTGACCTGTTGCACAACCTAAGTTTAATAAACGACCTTCAGCAAGAATAAGAACAGAATGTCCATCAGCAAAAGTCCATTTATCGTACTGAGGTTTAATGTTAGTACGAACAATACCTTCTACTTTGTATAACTCAGCCATTTGAATTTCGTTATCAAAGTGACCAATGTTACCTACAATAGCCATATTCTTCATTTTAGACATATGGTCTGCAGTAATAATATCTTTATTACCTGTAGTTGTTACAAATAAATCAGCGTACGATAAAGTATCCTCAACTGGTAATACTTGGTAACCTTCCATTGCTGCTTGTAAAGCACAAATAGGATCAATTTCTGTGATAATTACACGAGCTCCTTGACCTTTTAAAGATTGTGCACAACCCTTACCAACATCACCATAACCACATACAACAGCTACTTTACCAGCCAACATAACATCTGAAGCACGCATAATACCATCGGTAAGTGAGTGACGACATCCGTATAAGTTATCAAACTTCGATTTAGTAACAGAATCGTTTACATTAATTGCAGGGAAAGGTAATTTACCTTGCTCAGCTAATTGATATAAACGGTGTACACCTGTTGTAGTTTCCTCAGAAACACCACGAATGGCTTCTCTTTTTGTAGCCCAACAAGTAGGGTTTTCTTTTAATGTTTTTCTGCAAAGCTCTAAAAACACCCCTTCTTCTTCTGAATGTACATTTTCATCAAAAGCAGGAACTTCACCCGCAGCTTCAAATTCAGCACCTTTTACCACAAGCATTGTAGCATCACCACCGTCATCTAAAATAAGATTCGGACCAGAACCATCAGGCCAAGTTAAAGCCTGAGCTGTACACCACCAATATTCCTCTAAAGTTTCGCCTTTCCAAGCGTAAACCGGAATACCTTTAGGAGCCTCCTCTGTACCTTCTTTACCAACAACAACTGCAGCAGCAGCGTGATCTTGAGTAGAGAAAATATTACAAGAAACCCAACGTACATCGGCACCTAATTCAACTAAAGTTTCAATTAATATGGCAGTTTGTACTGTCATATGCAGAGAACCCATAATTTTAGCTCCTGCCAAAGGTTTTTTGCCTTTATATTCTTCGCGCAATGCCATTAAACCAGGCATTTCAATTTCTGCTAAATCCAACTCTTTTCTTCCGAAATCAGCCAATGTGATATCGGCAATTTTATAAGGAAGGTTGTCAACTAAATTCTCTGACATACTAATATGCTTTTAATTATTTTTTGCAAAGGTAGTTTTTTTACGTAATCTTCTAAGCTATTTGCAATAAACAGTTTACACAAAAAATGACTAACTCAATAGTTTTTTTACAGTTTGCTCATCAATTTTGAGTTGAGCCTTGAGTGCATCTACACTTTCGAATTTTTGTTCGTTACGCACTCTATCTACAAATTCAATTACTACTTCTTCAGAATATATATCATCCGAAAAATTGAATATATGTACTTCAATGGTTTGTTTTGTTTTACTTGAAACAGTAGGCTTAATTCCTACATTAAGCATTCCATCATATTTATTCCCTTTTACAAGAAGCTTACAGGCATATACGCCAGTTTGAGGTATTATTTTATGGGAGTCATTTGGCTCAATATTAGCCGTTGGAAACCCAATGGTACGGCCTAACTGTTGGCCACTTACCACATTCCCTGTTAATGAAAATGTATATGATAATAATGCCTTAGCTAGAACAACATCGCCAGTTTCAATGGCATTTCTTACTACTGTTGAACTTACATTAACTGAACCAACTTTTACAGCTTCAACTTTGGATATCCCAAATTGATTCTCATTGGCGATACTCTGATATACTGAATAATCATCGATTCTATCTTTTCCAAAACGATGATTATAACCCATAATAAGGTGTTGCATTCCAAACTTAGCCATCAATACTTGCTCTATAAATTCTTTTGCGCTAAGTGCTGCAAGTTCTAAATTAAATGGGAGCAGTATTAAATCGTCAATTCCTTCCTTCTCTAAAAGCGCTATTTTTTCATCTAGAGTAGTAATAAATTTTAAGTCTTCAGCATCCTTTCCGAGTACTAACCTTGGGTGTGGCCAAAAGGTAACAACAACAGATCGTGCATCGATATTACGTGCAGTAGTTACAACTTTAGAAAGTAACTGTTTGTGCCCTAAGTGAACACCATCAAACATACCTAATGTTACAACCGTACTTGTATTGTTATACTTATTTGGATCGGAATAAACCTTCATGAATACTCTATTTTTGGCAAAAGTAATCTTATTTTATTTTATTATACCA
Source organism: Saccharicrinis aurantiacus (assembly GCF_001660705.2). Lineage (GTDB taxonomy): Bacteria > Bacteroidota > Bacteroidia > Bacteroidales > Marinilabiliaceae > Saccharicrinis > Saccharicrinis aurantiacus. Next base: position 115,572 of record NZ_LYBV02000031.1, on the reverse strand, counting down.
AAAGTCCATTATCCTTTCTTAAACTCTATCCACATTTTTGCGGAATGCCTTACGTAACTTGAACTTCTCGAAATGACGTATTACTCTACTTAAAAGATCAGCATAAAGCGTGAAGTATAATAACAAAGTACTCAACCAAATAATTATCACATTAAACAAAGGTGTTGATATCCGAACGCCCATGAAGAATTTATATGGAGCAAAATAATGTGCCCTACCATAATTAGAAGTCGACTCTCTTAAAATAGGATCCATAAGGGGAATATACCTCTCATCGCCTAGTTTAACTTTTTGCATATTACTTTTATCCAATAAAAAATCGGCTAACTTCTCATTATAATAAGCATGTTTGAATTGGTTAAATGCTTTATTCGAGCCCAAGTTATCCACCATTAAATGGTACTTGTCGTCCTTATCTTTCTTAGCCTGTTTATAAACCTCTTGATAAGCCTTTTTTACCTCATCTAAAACAGACTCTGTTTTGGTAAATAACGACTCGGATAATTTGTGGTTCATCTTAAGTAAAGATTCAATGCTTTCTTTAGTATCTTGATCCACTAGGGCTTTCATATCCAATAATGCATTGTCAATAATGATTCTATTGGCTAAAGCATCTTCTGCCTTACCATCTTCCCATTGACGCTCACTTAACAAGTTATGCTGCTTGATTCGAGGAATCAACATCCCTATGTAATAAGATGATTCACTAATAATCACTTCCTCGTTGAAGAACTCTCGTTCGTAGGCATTATTTTTATACTGGTTTACTGCCAGTGCTTCATACGACCATCGGGATGCCATCATATCGCCAATGCGCGGCACATAGGTATTATGTGAGATGGCTGTATGTAATTTGCTATAATCCACTATTACACCACTGAATAACAATTGTGGCACTAATATTAAAGGAATGAGAATATAAATGGCAACAACAGATTTTAGTCCGCTACTGATATTTAAGCCTAAAATATTGGCAAAGCAGGCTGTGGAAAAAAGTATTAACCAATAGCTAAAATTAAGTCCTTGAACCTCTAGTATATAATTACCAATAACCACCAACAAAAAAGTTTGAAGGGCAGATATGCCAAACTGAACCAGGATTTTACTATTCAAATAACTTGATCTACTTAAATTCAGAAACTTCTCACGCTGTAAGAGTTTCTTATCTTTTATAATTTCCTCGGCACTCAAGTTTAGCCCTAAAAATAGAGCCACAATAACCGCCATAAAAAGGTATGATGGAATATTGGTATTTTGGCTAAATACATATTGATCAGGATTAGCTGTTGTACCACTAATAAACTTAGTGAAGTAACCAATCATTACTGCCAAAATAGGTGCCTCGAGCAAGTTGATGAGCACATATTGTTTATCTTTAAATTTAGATAAACCATCGCGATAGGTATAAATTAAGAACTGCTTTAATCGGCCCGGGATATTATAAAGGTTTTTCGGAAGTTCCTCTTTCTCATCTTCAACCTTATCATTTCGCCACGCAAAGGTATTTTCAATATTTTGCTTATATCTTTTATACCATTCAACAGGCTTAATTTTTCGCTCTCTAATAGTTCTACCATTGGGATCGACCATTCGAGCCTCGATAATCCGCAAAGGTTGCTCAACCTGCACATTACCACAAAGTTGACAATCACTTTCATCGGAGTTAACGTAATTAGCCTGCTTTTTAAAATATACAATAGCATCCATTACATTACCATTATAAATAATGTAACCTCCTCTATCAATAATTAAAAGTTTATCAATTAGCTTATATAAATCGGAAGAAGGTTGGTGTATATTAATAATAACCAATTTACCTTTTAAGGCTTGGCGTTTTAGTAGTACCATAACCTTCTCAGAATCCATTGAAGATAAACCAGAAGTAGGCTCATCAACAAATAGGATAGAAGGCTCTCGTATCAACTCTAATGCGATATTTAGTCGCTTACGCTGGCCACCACTCAACACTTTATTAGTTGGGCTACCCACTACTAAGTCGCGTGCCTCAACCAAATCAAAATCAATTATAGCTCGTTCTACAATTTCAACCACCTCATCCTTGGGTGTATCACTGAAACAAAGCAGTGCATTGCAATATAGATTTTCAAAAACGGTTAGTTCTTCTATTAAGAGATCCTCTTGAGGAACATAACCAATTACCCCTTTTAAATCTTCGCTGTGGGTATGAATATCTAGTCCATTGATACTTATGGTTCCTTGCGAAGGTTTATAGTTTCCATTCAGAACATTAAGTAGCGTAGATTTTCCGGCCCCACTACCGCCCATTATACCAATAAGTTGATTAGACCTACCTGTGAAGCTAAACTTTTGAACACCTACTTGAGAATCATTAAACTTATATTCCACATCACGCACTCTAAATAAGATACGTGCCTTATCTTCTCGCTCTACAAAAAGCTCCGCAACCTTTCCGTAGTAAACAGGCTCCATACGCGAAGTCCGTATTACTGAACCTACTGAGAATATATAAGAATTGTTTTGCTCAACTTTATGCCCGTTTAAATACAGGTTTCGATCTCCGGTATATCTGAAAACAAAAGTATGTGTTGAAGCCAAATATAAAACCCACACATAAACCTGTTGACGATCGTTATAAATATGTTTAAATCCTTTTAATGGCGCTTCTTTATCGCCAGAGATCACCAAAACACTTTCTCTATCCTTTACTTTTAGTGGACCTACAAGTATAAAAGTTTTTAATAGTTCAAAGTCGTGTTGATCAATCAACATTCCTTTCGCAAATCGATCTAAAATAGATTCCCCTATTTCACTAATTTTTTCCTCTTTTCTGATAAATTCAAAGAGCTGAACAAATAATCGAAGCTTGGTTTCTTTTTCGAGTTCCTTATTGAGTTCTTCACAGATTCTATCAATCTGATCAAAGTTATCGTTAGATTGTTTTTCTACCTCTTCTCTGTTATCGCTATACGCGTTTTTATGAAACGATTGCAAATAAAAATTAAAGCGTTGCAAATAAACATCAGCATACTCCTGATTGAATGTTTCAAGCAGTTGTTGTCTAACTAGTTTACGTGCACTTTCAAGGCTACTTTCCTTCCTTGCATTTGTAAGCAAGGCAAATAACTTCATTAAAGCATCTAATAGCGTTTCACTCATAACTAATGGTAATTGCGGATTATATCAATATAATAACTATAAATTATTGATATGGTTTTGTGTAGGGTAAATATAGCAGGATTTACTTAAATCAACTATAACAAAAAAAGGTGATCATGAGAGACCACCTTTTACAATATTGTATTTCTGAGAATAATCTATTCAGCGCTAACAAAGTTATTTCTAACAATCATTACTTGCTTTGCAATATCTCTCATTTGTTCTTGTGTAATTGCATCAGAAGCTATTGAAGCATAAATTTCAGCTAAAGGCGTTAAATCTTCAATGGTTTTAACAATATCAGCCTCATCTTTAAAACGGTTTAAAATTTCAAATAACTTATCTAATGGCTCTTTTTGTTTTAACACAACACTTACCATTTCAAGGCTATTTAAAGTTTCCTCTGAAATATGAGTAGCAATATATAAACCTTCAACCCAGGCACCTGCCATTACTTGTGCAGAAACAGGCTCTCTTTCGTTCTTTAACAAATAGTTGTAAGTATCATAAAAAGAGTTTGTGATCAGGTCAACTAAAACTTCTTTATTTTCTTGATTATTTTCAATTCTGCTTGGTAAGTCTTTATCTACAGCATTGGATAAATTTAAACCTTCCAACATTTTTCTTGAAGCATCGATATAATCTAAAGTCTCTTGTTTTTGGTTGTAAGTACTTGCATAACTTAAATCGCCACCAAAAACACCCAGGTTAATTGCTAATGAACGCTCAGTAAAATACGTTCCGGCTTTAGTTGGATCGTTTGCCAATCCGAAGATATATGCTGCTTCAATTTTATTTAGCATTTCAACAATCTCGTATGATGTAGGTAGAGGATAAACAAACTCTCTAACCTTAGTCTCTACTTCTTGTTTTTCAATTTGAGTAGCATTATTTTTCTTACTCTTTCCTGAATTACATGCAGCTAAAACTACTAAGCCAGCCATCAGTAAAGATGCAAGACTATTTCTACTTATTGTTTTCATGTTTTTCATATGATATTTATTTACTTTTTTCTTTGAATTATATACATACTCACTCAGTATATAACGGCATATAATCCAACGTATTTAGTCTGAGTTGAAATAATTGAAAATGTTTACTTTATTTCAATTGCTACAAATATAATTTATTTCAGAAATAAAATGATTTATCGAACTTATTTTTAATCGAAATTTAATCCTCGTAAGGAAATTTCATATCCTTAACCATCATTTGCAGGGTAGAACGACCATTATATACGTTTTCTTCAATTGTAAAACATACATCAAAGGGGTTGCCCGTTTGTAGCTTCTCTAGTTTATCTCCCATCGAAAAGGCAATTCCTTGCTTTATACATCCCGATTTCTCTTCGATAAGCTCAACCTTAAGGTGACTTGAATCTTTACCTACGGTTTTACTTGTGCCATAATCGAATACACGATGCGATACAAACACAGGTTTTAAATTTTCAGGTCCGAAGGGTCTGAATTGTTTTAAAATACGGTAAAACTTCTCATTGATATTACTCAAATCGATGTACTCGTCCACCTCAATCTGTGGTATTTGCTGATCTTCGGTGATATGATCAATTACATATTGCTCAAAACGCTCCTGAAAAGCAGGAATGTTTTCAATCTTCATGGTTAAACCTGCGGCATACATGTGTCCCCCAAAATTTTCGAGCAAATCGCTACACGAATCTATGGCCTTGTATAAATCGAAACCATCAACTGAACGCGCAGAACCTGTGGCAAAACCTTTACTTTCTGTCATGATAATGGTTGGGCGATAATACGACTCTGTTAAACGAGAAGCTACTATGCCAATAACCCCCTTGTGCCATTCGGGCTCAAATAGAACAGTGCTTTTTCTATCCTTTAATTCAGGATTATTACTTATTGCATCCAAGGCTTGCTGGGTAATATCTCTATCTAGCCCTTTGCGGGTATCGTTGCATTTATCAATATCGATACTCATTTCTGAGGCAAACTGATCGTCCTCACAAATTAATAAACGAACCGCATCGTTACCGCTATCAATTCTACCAGCCGCATTAATACGTGGCCCTATTTTAAATACAATATCGCTAATGGTAAACTCGCGACCTTGCATGCCGGCTATTTTAATTATATGCTTTAATCCCACACATGGATTTGTATTGAGTTTATTTAATCCAAAGTGTGCTAAAACTCTATTTTCTCCACTTATGGGTACAATATCAGAAGCGATACTTACCACTAACAAATCGAGGTAATTATATAATGAATCGGGAGCAATATTATTAAACTGACAGTAAGCTTGTAGGAATTTAAAGCCTACTCCGCATCCTGATAGGTTTTTATCGGGATACTCGCAATCTTTTCTTTTGGGATCTAAGCAGGCTACTGCATTTGGTAACGTATCTCCTGGAGTATGGTGGTCGCAAATAATAAAATCAATTCCTTTTTCTTTGGCATAATCAATTTTTTCACCTGCTTTTACACCACAATCAAGCGCTATAACAAGGGTTGAACCTTGCTCTGCAAAATGATCGATACCTTTTATGGAAACCCCATAACCTTCCTCGTAACGATTTGGGATATAGAAATCTATATTATTAATATATTTCGACAAAAAGGAGTAAACCAATGCAACCGAGGTTGTACCATCAACATCATAATCGCCATATATATATACTTTTTCGTTATTCTGGATAGCCAGATTTAGCCTATCCACAGCCTTATCCATATCCTTCATTAGGAAAGGATCGTGCAAGTGATCTAAACTTGGACGAAAAAAAGAGCGAGCCTCTTCAAATGTTTCGATACCCCTTTGCACCAATAAGTTTGATAGACAGGCGTCTATATTTAACACTTCCGATAAATGAGCTATCTTATCCTCTTCTCCTTTTTCTTTAATACTCCAACGTTTATCCATGCTTTTTAAATCCGACCTTTTTTGCGAGGTGTAAATTTCCTAAAAAAAATGGATAATCAAAACCATCTTAAATAAGCTTGCTGTTATAAAACACAAGAAATCAATTTGTTTTAAAAACTAAAACAAATGCAATCAGTACTTTAGAGTGAAAATTAATTATTTAGATTTAATTCAAATACTTTTACTAAATGATTTAATAAATCAGTCTTTACTTTTTCAAAATCTTGTTTGCCGCCTAATTCTTTTTCCATTGAAGTAACTCCCTTATCTACAAATCCGCACGGATTAATGTGATTAAAGTAGCTTAAATCGGTATTTACATTTAAGGCAAACCCATGCATACTCACATATCTGCTCGCCTTTACACCGATGGCTGATATTTTACGCGCCTTGCCCGGAACATCCTTATCGAGCCAAACACCGGTTGCGCCATCTAAACGATCTCCAACAATTCCGTAATCGGCCAAGCAGTTAATAATGGCTTGCTCTAGTTTATGGATATATGACTTAACTGTTAAACCCATCAGCTCCAAATCGAAAATTGGATAGCCTACAATTTGACCGGGACCGTGATAAGTGATATCGCCTCCACGGTTACTTTTATAATAGCTGGCATTTATTTTTTTAAGGAAATCGTTGTTAATAAGCAGATTGTTAATAGCTCCACTTTTACCAAGGGTATAGACGTTAGGATGCTCAACAAACAACAATCGATTGGTGATGTCTTTTAAATCGTTCTGGTTTTCGCGATTGTGAAGTTTGATACCAATAATCTCATCAAAGATACTTTCTTGGTATTCCCAAGCCTTTTTGTATTCCGTTTGCTGTAAATCTTCAAATATTGTTGCACCCATAACTATTCTTCTTTTAAAGCATTAATATGTTTTTCGGCGTGGTATGATGATCGAACCATTGGGCCACTCTCTACATATTTGAATCCCATTTTTAAACCAGCTTCTTTGTATTTGGCAAAGGTTTCAGGCGTAACGTACGTTTCAACCTCTAAGTGCTCTTTTGATGGTTGTAGGTACTGACCAATAGTAAATACTTTTACGCCCGAATTGTAAGCATCTTGCATGGTTTGCAATACTTCCTCTTCGGTTTCGCCAATACCCACCATAATACCTGTTTTGGCAACCACACCAGCATCGGCTATATATTTTAATACATCTAAACTTAAATCGTACTTGGCACGTGTTCTGATAATAGGCGTAATACGACGAACGGTTTCGAGGTTATGAGATATTACCTCGGGCTTGGCATCAATTACTTGTTGTATCAGATGCTTTAATCCATTAAAATCAGGAATCAAGACTTCTTGTGTTGTATTCGGATTTTTTTCTTTCACCTTGGTAATGGTCTCTGCCCATATTTGCGCACCACCATCCTCAAGATCGTCTCTATCAACAGAAGTGATTACCGCATGCTTCAACTTCATAATTTCTATGGAGCGTGCAATTCTTATGGGCTCCTTAAGATCAACGGCCAAAGGTTTGCCTGTTTTAACGTTACAAAATTTGCAGGCTCGGGTACAGATATCTCCTAAAATCATAAAAGTAGCTGTACCTGCACTCCAACATTCTGCTGCATTAGGGCACTTACCATTTGTACAGATGGTATGTAATTTATTATCGCGGATGGTTTGATTCATCCATTTATAATCAGCGGTATTGGGTAATTGTATCTTGAGCCAATCTGGCTTTTTAGTTCTTACTTTCATGTTTCTCTTTTTATAATAACTACATATTCAGTAGTAAATCACAATGCAATGTTAAACAATTGACAGTAATTGAGCTATGAAATATATTAGCTTTTACGTAATGCTTGTGAGTAAGAACAGAAAATGGTGAGGATGGTTCATTTTTTGGTTAGGGTATCGAAGAATACTATTCAGTATAAGGGGTATCGTTTTCAGAATTTTCACCAATATTTCATTGTGGTATCCCAAACTTATCAAAATATTGGGCGATATTTCACTATGGTGGAGCATTCTTATCAATATATTTTTTGTCCTTTCAATGTGAGAAGCCGTCCTTTCATCGGGTTTGATACTATTTCACTTTGGCTGCCAATATTTCAGTATTGTCCTAGTCCTTTCAGGGCTTACAGCACTTTCTTTTATGAAAAATGAGTTCGAAATAAAAAATGTATTTTTACAATGTTTTATAACAACAGGGCCCTCCGGTTAAAGCAACAGGAAATTTTTAGAAGGGTTACCAGCAGCTAAACTACCGGAGGGCTATCTGGTTTATTATTTAATCTGAAAAAAATATTTTTATTTTGTTAATCAATGTCTTTTCTAGTAAAATTAACCTAGGTTAAATGGTAATAACTTTACACTACTAGCATATCCTTGAGGATGCTATCCCACCAAAGGCATACCTTCAACATATCAGCCACTTAAGGACATAAACCACCGCAATACTCTATAAAACCCACTTCGTAATCTAATATTTCATTTTTAATTTAGCTTACACTTAAAATTCAAGTATTAACTAATAAAATGAATTATGAAAAAAATCAATCTACGCCTATTACAAGTAATTGTAATATTAATCTGCAGCATACAATTGTATGCACAACCCACTTTTAATTCCGGACAGGACCCCAAACCAAGTGGTAAACAATGGGTGAAAGTAAGTAATCTGTCTGATGAGTTTAATAACGCATTTAATACTTCTAAATGGCAAAAAGAACCTTTAAAAAATGGTTGGACATGGATAGGTCGTGCACCAGGTTTATTTGATGCCAGTGCTGTTTCTGTATCTGGTGGAAATATGAGGGTTACAGTTTCTAAGTTACCCCAGAAAAAAATTATAAATGGTAAAACATTCTTATATGAAGGTGCTATTGTACGCTCGATAAGCCCAGGGAAGAATGGAATGTACTACGAATGTCGTATGAAAGCTAATGCCACAGAAATGTCATCGACATTCTGGTTAATGTCGCAAAATAAGAACTGTAACACAAAACACGAGTTAGATATACAAGAATGCGTAGGTGTTACTAATTCGTTAACCGACAGTTGGGCCAAAAATTGGGATCATGTTTACCATTCCAACATGATTCACCGTACAACCTCGTGTGTACCAACACCAAATCAGAAACAAGGGAGTACTTCATTAAAGGAGAAAAATCATTCTCGTTATTTTGTTTACGGATGTTGGTTTGAATCTGCAAATAAAGCACATTTCTACCTAGATGGCGTTTATCAATATTCCATTACACCAAGTACACCATTTAATGTTAACATGTGGATCCAAATGGCCATTGAAACCTATGATTGGAATCCAGTACCATCGGGTGGAGGAAAGGTAGCTTCAGGAACATGGACCGAAAGAACAACATTTTATGATTGGGTTCGTGTTTGGAAACTAGAAGATGCATCGTCGGGTAACTTAACGTCCTTTCAAAACCAAGGAAGCTTTAAATACATGAGTTCATCAAATATTAATAAACTAGCTTGCAACAAAAGCATTGCGGGTTCTACCGAAAAATTCGAAATTATTGATATTGGTTCAGGCTTAGTAGCTCTTAAAGGTAGTAATGGAAAATATGTGAGCTCAGAAAACGGCACCAAAGAATTAACGTGTACAGGCACCTCAATAGGCGCATGGGAAAAATTTACCATGGTTGATTATGGCAATAATGTATATGCTCTAAAGGGTAATAATAATTTATATGTGCGCAACAATATGCTATGCACTAGCAACGGAGTTTCTAACTGGCAACAGTTTAAAGTAACAAGTGGACTAAAAAATGCGACGAGTATTAATACAACCAACGAAAGTGGGATTAAAGTATACCCGAACCCTGCTAATGATATATTAAACATAAAGCTTAATAATACTGAGGAATCAGCCTTAGTTTCAATTATAGATATTAACGGTAAGAGTATAAATACCTCCATTTTTAATGGTGGCCAAACTTCAATAAATACTAGCGACCTATCGGGCATTTATATTATTAAGATAGAAACAAAAAGCAAAACCTTAGTTAAAAGAGTAATCATTCAATAATTAACTTCAAAGGGGGATGGTTAACCTATTCCTTATTAAAAAAACAATTATGACAAAGATCAATCTTCGCCTATTACAAGCAATTGTAATTTTAATCTGTAGCATACAAATGTATGCGCAACCAAGCTTTAATTCAGGACACGACCCTAAACCAAGTGGTAAACAGTGGGTAAAAGTCGATAACCTTTCCGACGAATTTGATGGAACATCTATCAATACCTCCAAATGGGCCACATCTGTAACTACATGGATGGGACGTGAACCGGGCTTGTTTACACAAGAGTCCATTACTGTGGCAGATGGAAACCTAAGAATTACAAACTCTAAATTTTCTACACCACAGGTAATTGATGGTAAAACGTGGACACATGGATGCGGCTTAGTCACCTCAACCAATGCTGCTCAAGTAGGCTATTATTTCGAAACACGCATGAAGGCCAACAAAACATTTATGTCATCGACATTTTGGTTGATAAATGTGCGCAACGAAGGAGAAGGATGCGATCAAAGAACCATTGAACTAGATATTAACGAGGTGGTTGGTCAGGTTACCAATGGTAGTTCAACTGCTAAGTTAAGTGAAATGGGCTCAAATACGCACAGTAGAAATACCTCGTGCGAAACTACTCCAACGGGCTCTGCAGGCAACAAGGCATCAATAGGTGAGGAGGCTTACAAAGACTATCATATTTATGCTGCCTGGTGGAAAAGCAAATCCGAAATTCAGTTTTTCCTCGATGGCAATTATGTGTACACCATAAACCCAACCGCAGATTTTAATTTACCAATGTATATTAGAATGGTTACAGAAACGTATGACTGGAACCCAGTTCCTGCGGATGGCGGAATGACAGGTACCTGGTCGGAAAGAACAACTTATTACGATTGGACAAGAACCTGGAAGCTTGAAGATGCACCTGCACAGAATAACTCAGTTACAATTTTTGCTGCTCCTAGTTCTGTTATGAGTGGTTCGACATTTGATGTTTCAATTTCGTATACATCGGCAGCACAAAATGAACTTCTGGCCATTGTAAACGGACCAACAGGCACTTGGCTTACCAACACCAGAAAAACAGTAAGCTCTGGTTCAGGCACTGCAACTTTAACCATTGATCAGGCAAGCGCTTGGGCTGTGGCAAATGGATACCAATTAGGTGTGGCCATTCGCCCAGTTGGAGGTGATTTTAGTTCTAATTTAGATTATGAATCAAGCAATTTTAATGTTACATCTGTATCAACAGGTAGCTTATCTTCATTTCAAAACCAAGGAAGCTTTAAATACATGAGTTCAGCCGATATTAATAAGTTAACTTGTAATACCACCACAGTTGGTACTTCCGAGAAATTCGAAATTGTTGATATTGGTTCAGGATTGGTAGCTCTTAAAGGGAGTAATGGAAAATATGTGAGCTCAGAAAACGGCACTAAAGAATTAACGTGCACACGCACCTCAATAGGCGCATGGGAAAAATTCACAATGGTTGATTATGGTAATAATGTGTATGCATTAAAAGGAAATAACGATTTATACGTGCGCGACAATATGCTATGTACTAGCACCGGAGCGTCTAACTGGCAACAGTTTAAAGTAACAAGTGAACTGAAGAATGCAACGAGTGTCAGTAAATCAAAGGAGAATAAATTAAGAATATATCCTAACCCGGCAAGTAATGTACTATATGTGAAGCTCAGCAGCATTGATGCAGTGGCTACCGCATCTATATTCGACCTTCAGGGGAAAATGGTAAAAACAATACAATTTAACGGTACAAGTGCAGAAATAAATACAAGTGAATTATCGGGTATTTATCTGGTAAAAATAAAAACGCAAGATGAAACCTATGTAGAAAGGGTAATCATTAAATAGAATATTTCAGCTAAACAGAATAATCATAAGGGAACCAGGAATACGGTTCCCTTTTTTTATGCTTAAACCATTAACTAAATCACTTGCTGGTAAATTCAAGTTACAAACCGTAATAAATACGGCCTCCAACCACTTCTTTCAATAAAAATCTCCCTCATCATTAAAAACCAGAACCCCTTGGCAGCTTAATTTCCATGCAAAATTTGGGAAACCTAAAATATGTAAGTTCTGAAAATGATAAGGCACTAACTTGTAATAAAACGCAAACCAACAAAACTGAAGTGTTCGAAATAATTGAGCTTAAAGATGGCCTAGTTGCTTTTAAAGGAAGTAATGGAAAATACCTTAGCTCAGAAAATGGAAAAAAAAGCCATGACTTGTGTAAGTCCAAAAATTGGTAAGTCGGAAAAATTCACCATGGTTGATTATGGCAACGATACCTTTGTTTTGAAAGGAAATAATAATAAACACGTGCGAGCCAATATGCAATGCACAGGAACAGGCATATCTGATTGGCTAAAGTTTAAGTTTGCCAATGCACTTTAAAAAAGAACTTCTTGCGAAGTACCCTAATCAGAAGAGGAGTCATTAACGGATTCCTCTTTATGTTTCTATACAAGGCCATACTACCAGTTCAATTACTCATTCGCAAAACAATATAGCTGTCATATATTTCCTAATTATTTAAGAGTGTATCAATCATTTTTACTTATAAAAATTCAAGTTTCATTAAACCTTAATACTTAGTTTATAATTGTAAATGAGTATATTAATTCACCCCCAAAAGCTTAATATACATTAAAAGCTCACATTTTAAATATCACGATTACTATAATAACTTCATTATTAAAGCTTATTGATTATCTTTGCACCGATTTTCTCTTCTGATAAATAGGTTTTAATTTTATCAGATAGAAGTTTCTATGCATCAAAGGCATAGATGTTTCACAAATTTATATTGAAAATATAGGAATGAGTACTGTTGAATTAAGCGAACAAGAACAAATCAGACGTAAAAGTCTTGAGGAACTTAACAAGTTAGGAATAAACGCCTTCCCTGCTGAGGAATTTAAAACAACCCACTACTCTCAGGACATCATAAAACAGTTCGAAGAGAATGAAGAGGCGGAGGAATTAAAATCCGTTACACTTGCAGGACGATTGATGAGCCGCCGTATTATGGGTAGTGCTTCTTTCGCTGAGCTTAAGGATCAACAAGGAAGAATACAAATCTATTTCCGTCGCGATGATATTTGCGAAGGTGATGATAAAACCATGTATAACACCGTATTTAAAAAACTTTTAGATATTGGCGATATCATTGGTGTTACGGGTCATGTATTTAAAACTCAATTAGGAGAAACATCTATTCACGTAAAAGAATTTAAGGTACTTACCAAGTCCTTAAAGCCACTTCCAATTGTAAAAGAGAAAGATGGCAAGCAATACGATGCCTTTACTGATCCTGAGCAAAGATACCGTCAGCGTTACGTTGATTTAATTGTAAACGATCAGGTAAAAGATACTTTCTTAAAAAGAACAAAGATTATCAACACCATGCGTGACTTCTTTAACGAGAAAGGTTACCTTGAGGTTGAGACACCAATATTACAATCAATACCAGGTGGAGCAAGTGCTCGTCCGTTTGAGACACATCACAATGCTTTAAATATTCCATTATACTTAAGAATTGCCAACGAGCTTTATTTAAAGCGCTTAATTGTTGGTGGATTTGATGGTGTATACGAGTTTGCTAAAGATTTCCGTAACGAAGGAATGGACAGAACACACAATCCTGAGTTTACCGTAATGGAAATTTACGTTGCTTATAAAGATTATAAGTGGATGATGAACTTTACCGAAGAAATGCTTGAGCGTGTTGCCATAGCATTACACGGACAAACTAAAGTTCAGATGGGTGATAAAGAAATTGATTTTAAACGCCCGTTCAAACGTGTTACCATGATTGATGCCATTAAAGAACATACCGGAATTGATATTGCAGGTATGGGCGAGGCTGAATTAAAAGACGTTTGTAAACAATTGAACATCGAAGTAGATGATTCAATGGGTAAAGGAAAATTAATTGATGAAATTTTTGGTGAGAAATGTGAAGGAAACTACATTCAGCCAACTTTTATTACTGATTACCCTGTTGAGATGTCGCCACTTTGTAAAAAGCACCGCGATAATCCAGAGTTAACAGAGCGTTTTGAGCTTATGGTTAACGGTAAAGAGTTAGCTAATGCATATACCGAGCTTAATGACCCTATCGATCAATTGGGCCGTTTCCAAGATCAGCTCAAACTAAGCGAAAAGGGAGATGACGAAGCTATGTTTATCGATACGGATTTTGTGCGCGCCTTAGAATATGGTATGCCTCCAACATCAGGAATGGGAATTGGTATTGACCGTTTAACTATGTTCATGACCAACAACCAATCTATTCAAGAAGTATTATTCTTCCCACAAATGAAGCCAGAGAAAAAGGTGGAAGCTGATGGCGTTGAGAAATACGAAGAAATTGGTGTACCTAAAGAGTGGGCAGAAATTATCATTAAATTGGGCTACAAAAAAGTTGCTGAAGTTAAGGAGTTAAAACCTACTAAATTGCATCAAGAAGTTTGTGGTTATAATAAGAAGAACAAATTAGGCTATAAAAACCCATCGCAAGACGATGTGAAGAGTTGGTTGGCTTAATACATAATATTTATACAATAAAACCATAGTATATTAAGTGCTATGGTTTTATATTTGTAAACCACTCAAAAATTAGTGGACAACAAAACTATATGGATCAAACATCAAGAGTAGGAATAATAGGAAGTGGTAGCTGGGCAACAGCCATTGCTAAAATGCTGATGAACAATGTGGATACATTGAACTGGCATTTTCGCAATCCTAAACACATTAAATTGTTTAGAAAGTACGGGCACAATCCTAATTATTTAACTAGTGTTGATTTCAATACGGATAACATTAACTTCTTCTCCGACATTAACCATATTGTTGAAGAGAGCGAAGTGCTAATTCTAGCTATTCCATCAGCATTTCTAAAAAGTTTATTACAAGATTTATCTATCTCACTGAAAGATAAAATTATTGTATCTGCTGTTAAAGGTTTAGTGCCGGATGAAAATATGATTGTAGGTACATATATGAACGAAGTTTATAATGTACCACTCGATCAAATTGCGGTTATATCAGGTCCATGTCATGCTGAAGAGGTTGCACTTGAGCGCTTATCATATATTACTATTGCTTGCCAGGATGTTAAAAACGGACGCGAGTTTGGTAACCTTCTAAACTGTGCCTATATCAACACTTCTGTTTCCGATGATATTTATGGAACTGAGTTTTCTGCCGTACTTAAAAACATTATGGCAGTTGCTTCTGGTATCTGCCATGGAATGGGATATGGCGATAATTTTCAGGCCGTATTAATGTCGAACGGCATACAAGAGATCAAACGTTTTGTAGATACCGTGCATCCTATTACACGCGATATTAAAAGCTCAGCCTACCTTGGCGACCTTTTGGTAACGGGATACTCGCAATTTAGTAGAAACCGTATGTTTGGTACCATGATAGGGAAGGGCTACTCGGTTAAATACGCTCAAATGGAGATGTTAATGGTTGCCGAAGGTTACTATGCTGTAAAAAGTATCAAAGAAATAAACGATAAGTACAAGGTAAATATGCCTATTACCGATGCCGTTTATAATATAATTTACGAACGTATTTCTCCTTCAATTGAAATACGTTTACTAACGGAACACTTAAGGTAATTACCTTACAGTTCCTATTTTTAAGAATAATCTATAATAAAATATTAATAATCCATATTTTATAAAATCAATTTAAAATGGAAAACTTAAGAATTGATATCTCGAAAACCTCTGTATCACAAGAGGTAGTGAATGGGTATAAAAGTGAAATGGCTTCTCACCTAAAAGCTTTATACGAAAAAACAGGAAAAGGAAACGACTTTTTAGGTTGGGTAAATCTTCCATCAAGCATTAACGATGCACAATTAGCCGATATTGAAGCTACTGCAAAAAAGCTACAAGACAAAGCTGATATTGTAGTTGTTATTGGTATTGGAGGTAGCTACCTAGGTGCTAGAGCTGTAATTGATGCACTTTCTAATTCTTTCGACCATTTAATTACTGATCGTAAAACTCCAGTAGTTGTTTATGCTGGTCAGAATATTGGTGAAGATTATACTGCAGAGCTTTTAGATTTATTAAAAGATAAATCATTTGCTTTAGTATCAATTTCTAAATCGGGTACAACAACTGAGCCTGCTTTAGCATTCCGTTTATTAAGAAATTTATTGGTAAGCAAATACTCTCCTAAAGAAGTAAAAGAGCGTATTGTTGCTGTTACTGATGGTTCAAAAGGTGCATTACGTACTTTAGCTGATCAAGAAGGTTATAAAACCTATGTTATTCCTGACGATGTTGGTGGACGTTTCTCTGTATTAACTCCTGTTGGATTATTACCAATCGCAATTGCAGGTGTTGATATCCGTGCTTTGGTAAAAGGAGCTCAGGATATGGAAAAAATTGTTGCCGACGAAAAGGAAAACAGTGCTGCTGCAACTTACGCTGCTGTTAGAAACGAACTTTACCGTAACGGAAAAGGAACTGAGATATTAGTTAACTACCAACCAAAGCTTCATTTTGTTGCTGAGTGGTGGAAACAATTATATGGTGAGAGTGAAGGAAAAGATGGCAAAGGAATTTTCCCAGCTGCTGTTGATTTCTCTACAGATCTTCACTCAATGGGACAGTGGATTCAAGAAGGTGTGCGTAACATCTTTGAAACTATTGTAACCATTAAAACACCTAACAGAACGGTTAACGTACCAACTGACGAAGCTAATCTTGATGGATTAAACTTCTTAGCCGGGAAACGTGTTGACGAGGTAAATAAAATGGCTGAGCTAGGTACATTAATCGCTCACGTAGATGGTGATGTTCCTAACATTAAAGTTGAATTACCTGAGTTAAACGCTTACTATTTAGGTCAGATGATTTATTTCTTTGAAATAGCGTGTGGTATTAGCGGATACTTATTAGAGGTGAATCCTTTTGATCAGCCAGGTGTTGAAGCATACAAAAAGAACATGTTTGCTTTATTAGAAAAACCAGGTCACGAGGAAGATACTAAAGCTATAAAAGCACGTTTATAATTAAACGTAGCTTTCAATATTATTGAATCCTCATACACTATGTGTATGAGGATTTTTAATTTAAAGTTGTTTATAAGCTTCCTTTACATTGTAAGATAAACTCATTAAATTATATACAGTTTAATCATTAAATGGAGGGATAAGCTATGCCACTTACAAAGATTGAAGAATACCTACGTGAAAACGATATCTCGTTTAACAAAATTGTGCACCACACAACTCACACTGCGCAAAGAACCGCTGCCGACGTCCACTTAACCGGCCATGAAATTGCCAAAACTGTAATTGTAAAAATGGACAGTAAACTAACCATGGTGGTTTTACCGGGTGATATGCATGTTAATTTAGAACAGTTAAGAATTGAAACAAAAAGTGAAAACATTAGACTAGCAAGCGAATCTGAATTTAAAGATTCTTTTGGCAACTGTGAGGTTGGGGCCATGCCACCATTCGGTAATTTATACGATATGCCTGTATATGTTGCCAAATCATTAACTACCGAAGTTTTTGTAGCGTTTAATGCATGCGCTCATGATCTGCTAATACAGATGAAATACAAGGACTTTGAAGCCCTTGTAAAACCAACCATACTCGAAATTGCATTAAAAACAGCTTAATTACTCTGCATCTGCCTCTTGAATAGGAGGCAGATTTTTTCCATCAGGCACTTCTGTCTTGATATTTGCATTTAAATTTTCAGGAGTTGTGATTATATGTAGATCCCTTTGAGGGAAAGGAATAACAATTCCTTCTTTATCTAAGGCATCATAAATGGCAACACCAACATCACTAACCGTACCCAAACCATTATCAAAATGGGTCCAAAATAGCATCTTAAAATCAATCGAGCTCTCACCATAGCCTTCAAAAAGAACCCTTGGCTGTGGAACCTTCAAAACGCCATCAAAAATTTCATTATGCAAAACGTCATTAAGTATTTGCATCACCTTATTTAAATCTGAACCATAAGCAACACCAATCATTATCTTCTGCCTACGCGTGGCATCGGAGAGAGTCCAATTAACCATCTCATTAGATATCAAATTGCCATTGGGTACAATCACCTCTGCTCCGTCAAATGTACGAACAGTACTAGCTCTTATGCCAATATCTTTAACTTCACCCATTAAATTCAAGTTATCCAACTGAATGGTATCTCCTACCTGAATAGGTCGCTCAAAGGCTAAAATTAAACCCGAAACCAAATTGTTGAAAATATTCTGAAGTCCAAAACCAATACCAACACCAAGGGCACCAAATATAATAGTAATGTTACTTATATCTATCTCGGCTGCTGCAAAAGCCATTAAGAATCCTACACTAATTATAAACAACCTAATTATCATTGATACTGCACCAGGTACACCTCTAGGCATTTTAAAGTGAGTAAAAACCTCATCATTTAATAAGAATCGAATAAATTTAGATAGCGATAGCGCGACCATTAATGTGATAAAAAATGAGAGTAAACTTCCTAACGATAGGCTCATGGTGCCTAATTTAGTTGTAGCAGTTAAAACACCTTCTAGCCAAGCATAAACATCCGAATATATATTAAAACTAACCAGCGAAAAATATACCCAATAAAAGAAAGCAAATACACTTAGGTATTTTTTAACCTTACCCATAACTAATGACGGATATTCGGTGAATATGTTGGAACGGAACCTTGGTCCGAACTTCACTAAAACACCAATTAAATTGATAAATACTTTCGCGGTTGCGGATATTAGTACTGCACCAAAAATTAACTTAAAATAGCCTTCAACCAATAAGCTAGAGAAACCAGTATTACCTATTACAGATAGGATAAAAGAAAGAGTAAAGCCAAACGCAGAAAAGCCAAATAAGAACTTGTAGAATTTTTGCTTAACATCGCTATATTCTTTATCTAAGCTTCGGTACTTTTTAAATATCCAGAAAACCATAAAAACACCCAAGGTGCACTGAAATACAAGTATTAATTGATTGAACAGAACTAAATCAGCTGTTACAATACCACACAAAACACTACCCATATAAGCAAAGAATATATAGAAGAAATTCTTAGGTACTTCCGTAATAATATTCGGAATCGTAAATGCCATTGGAATGGTGTATAAAATTCCCAAAATCAACAACATACTAATGGGCATATTACTAATAATAGTTTCTGCAAAAAGCAAAGCTATCATTAAGGCTAAAGCCAATGGATGTTTTAATAATATTAGGCATAAGGATACGTATTGATCGTATTCTTTTAATCCTTCCTTTAATAGTATGGTTCTTAAGTACAGTAATGCAAAGAAAATAATCAACAGAAAAAATAAGAATACGGATATTCCTATGATATTATCATTCAAATCATCTTTAATTGTTCTCACATTATCCGCGACAACAAGTTTGAACTTAGATGATTTTACCTCGGTAGTATCGGTTTTAAAGCTAATAGTCTTCCATAAAGGGGGACTATCCAATGCGAAAATATTTCCTTTCAAAAGGCTCTGTACCTCTACAAGACCCGTTTCTAATTCATCTAGATAAATAATACTTCCTGTTATATCTGATTGCAAATCGAGTGTTTGGTTCTGAACATCATTAATTTTCTTGTCTTGCTTTTTTAATAGCTTAATATTATTCTCTATCTGGGTAATCAGCTTTTCTGGCCGTTCTTCTTCTAAGGCTAACTCCTTGGTTAAAGCCCATCTTTTTAGCAATACTTGAAGCTCAGTAACAAAATCTCCCATATTAATAGATGATGATATGAGTGATTGTTTAAAAACATCTAATTGCTTCTTATAGTCGGCAACCTGTATTGAATAATGCTCAGCGTCCTTATAATTTAAATTATCGAGTGAATCGATATTTAGACTTTGCTTTAACTCACTTACACTATTTATTAGATCGTATATTATTGAATCTTCCTCAAGTATATTAAGAGATGGTTTTAAGTCTCCGTCTGTTTTTCGAATCAAATTGAATATAGATTCTGTTTCATTTCCAATTTCTTCAACAGCATACGATTTTAACTCAACCTTTGCTGAATCTGGTTGAGTGCTATTTTGAGATGATACGTATAAACCTGTTAATGGAGATAAGAGAAAAATTAAATTTAGTAGAGATAAGGTGTACAATTTCATAATAATAAAGATTTAACTAGGAGCTTAGAACAAGATAAAGAAAAGTAACAATATAAATCAAAAAAAGCTGTTCCAACGTTTTGGTAACAGCTTTTTTTGTACTAGCAAAATCGAAAAGGTAAAAAAATAGTAGCTATTTTTTTATTTTAATCATTCTCATAAAGCATCATTAATATTTAATAATTGCTTTTAAAAACAGCAATAAGACTTCTTAAAATCTAATTGCGATACAAACAAACTAAACAAAATGATTCTGTGCAACAAAAAGGTATAGCAGACCATGAGTGGGGCTTAAATACTGAAATGTGGGGTGAAATTCCTATATGTGGGATGAAAATTCACTAATTGAAATTCACAATATTAACATCATATTTATCAATAAATAAATCTATCCTTAAAAATTTATACCTACTTTCGTACTAAATGAATTTAAACAATAAAATACCTACATATTTTATCCTAAAAAAGAACATTACAAACCTTGTTCTTTTTACGGCTGGTTTTGCCCTACTCTTTATAAACCTTTACTCACCATTTGATGTGAAGAATTGGTTTGGCTTAAACCTGAAATCCCAAGAACTCTTTTTTTATTCTAGCTTAATTATTCTTACGGGTGTTCTTGTGGTTGTTGTATCGCGCGTTTTATTATACCAGTATAATAAAAGAGAGATAAGGACTACTATGCTTGGCTTTGCTCTAATAATAGCTGCTGAGGTAATGAGTATGTCGTTATTCTACACCTTTTACGAAGCATTCTTTATAACCGATGACGATAGATCATTTCTAGAGGTATTTAATGTATCCTTTCAAAATACCACTTTAGTTCTTTTGCTTCCATATGCAGTAATGTGGCTGTACTTTTCGTATGTAGATAAAATTCATAAGTTGAAGATACTTACCGAACAAGATGAAGAGATAAATAGTATTGATAGTAACTCTATGGTTCTTTTTAAGGATGAAAAAGGAACCATGAGAATAAGTCTGAAACTACAGGATTTATTGTATATAAAAGCTACCGATAATTATGTAACAATATTTTATGTAAGTCCTAAAGGTATTTCGCGCCATCTACTTAGAAATACCATAAAGAACATAGAAAAGGAGTTTATAGATTTCCCCTTGAAACGATGTCACAGATCGTACATGGTTAACTTTGATAAGGTTAAAATAATTAGGCGCGAAAAAGGAGGTCTAATACTTGAAATGGAAACCGACCCAATTGTTGAAGTACCCGTATCGAAAACCTACATGGATCATGTATTTGAACTTTTTAAAAAGAACTAATTCTTATTGAAAGGTAAAATTAGATAAGTATAAATATAACATCCTAAACAGAAATTAAATACCAATTCAAGGCCTGCACAGAATCCTAGTACTAGCGCTAAGGCAAAACTTAGTTGAGCAAATCCAAGTAGATAAGTTACGAAGATTAATAATGAGAATATTAACCCCAAACGAGCAGCAAATACCTTTGGTGCTTTATTTATTTGCACTCCCTTTATATTAGTAAACGAACTAATTTTAGTTGCTACAATTGTCAATAAACTATACTCACCTTTTTCAAACGATCGCAAAACAAAATCTACCAAAAGAAATAATGGCACAAGAATAGTTGGCTTAATGGCGAATACAACAAGTAATACAACTACTGATAATGCAACTATTCGTGGAATTGCATCATATACTTTATCTGCGGAAATTGGACATATCAATTGGTTCATATCATATAAGTTTTATATATAAACTATTTATAATAAGCAATTGTTTCTTAAAAAAGCTTATTATATCCTACTATTAGAGTATGTTTGGTAGGATAAGATGCACAGAACATAATAAAGCCAGAATAAATCACTAGGAGCAATCCGTTCTGGCTCTAATAAAGGATATTTAAATTATTAATAACTTAAAGTCTTTCCTGTAACCGCTATGAAAATATCCATGTAACGCAGATCGTTCTTCAACTGAAGGAGTTTTTCAATAGAAATCAACCCAACTTTATAGTTATAAAGAGGTCCTGAATAGGATTCCGTTATACTTGCGAAATCAAACTTTGACAGATCAGACTCATTTTTATAACGTAAATAAATTTCAATACTTCCACTTTTATCGTAATCAAGATTGGTATAGTAGTTCATCTTCTTATACTCATAACGATAATCGTGAGCTAAGGCAGTGATATCTGAAAGAACCGCCGATCCAGTAGGGTGACCACCTGCTCCCTTGCCAAACATGAATTGTTTATCGTAAGCCAATCCTTTTACAACAACGCCGTTAAACTCATCCTCAACATTGTAGATGTATTTATCTCGATTCACCAAACGAGGTAAAACAAAAAGAGATAGTTTATTATTTTCAAGTCGTTCTACCTGCCCTACAAGTTTGATCTTAAAGCCTTTTTCTTTGGCGTAATTAATATCGAAATCAGATATATTAGAAATTCCATAGTTTAATACACCCTCAGGATTTACAATTGTACCAAAGCTATGTGCAGTTAGAATAACCAACTTAAATAAGGCATCAAAACCATCTACATCAAAAGTTGGGTCAGCCTCGGCGAAACCAAGATCTTGAGCTTCTTTTAATGCTTCGTTATAAGGTTTGTTGTGATCAAATATTTTGGTAAGAATATAATTAGATGAACCGTTAAGTATACCTGTTACAGATAATAATAAATCATTATCGTAATATTCTTCAAGGTTTCGAATAACAGGAATACTTCCGCAAGCAGAAGCTTCATATAATAATGAAACGTTATGATCTTTTTGCAGTTGAATTAACTCGGCAAAATTTTCAGCAATCATTTTCTTATTGGCTGAAACAACATTTTTACCCAACTCTAAAGAGCGCTTTACTATTGGGTAAGCCTCATCGGCATCAGATATTAACTCTACTACTAGATTAATATCCTTATTCGATAAAATATCTTCTGGGCTATAACAGAATAACTCTTCAGGTAGTGAACGTTCTTTCTTATTTTTAACGCATATAGATACGATTTCTACGTTGAGTGCAGGGCTCTTTTTTAGAACATCGTATAAACCTTGACCTACTACTCCAAAGCCAAATAATCCTATTTTTAATTTCTTGTTCATTCTAATCTGGATAAAAAGATGGCTTCCTGTAACCATTACAAGAAGCCATTAATATTTAAAAACTATGATTTTGCAAAACCTACACTTAGGTCTGCAATAATATCATCTATATGCTCAATTCCTACAGATAAACGCAATAAACCTGGCTCAACACCTGTTGCTTTTTGCTCATCTAATGATAATTGTTCATGCGTAGTAGAGCTTGGGTGAATAATTAATGTTTTTGCATCACCAATATTAGCCAAATGACTTACCAACTCGAGACTATTAATAAACTTATCTCCACGCGAAGCTTCTCCTTTTACTTTAAAAGTCATTACGCCTCCAAATCCTCTCTTCAAATATTTTTTAGCTCTATCATGATAAGGACTACTCTCTAGGCCAGGATAGTTGACATACTCAACCTCATCATGAGCCTCAAGCCACTTGGCAACTTTCAAGGCATTTTCAACTGTTCTATCTAAACGAAGAGAAAGCGTTTCTAAACCTTGAATTAATTGAAAAGAATTAAATGGGCTAAGCGCTGGTCCGAAGTCGCGCAAACCTTCTACTCTACATCTTATGGCAAACGCAATATTACCAAATGGTCCGTTTACACCAAAAACATCAGAAAATACCAAACCATGATATCCTTCACTAGGCTCTGAAAGCGATGGGAATTTACCATTACCCCAATCAAAATTACCTCCATCAACTATAACTCCACCAACTGAAGTTCCATGTCCACCAATCCACTTAGTGGCCGACTCAACAACAACGTTAGCACCATGCTCTAAAGGACGAAAAACATAACCACCTGCTCCAAAAGTATTATCTACAATTAAAGGTATACCATGCTTGGATGCAATGGCCCCTAACTCTTCGAACTCAGGTATATCAAATTTAGGATTACCAATAGTTTCAACGTAAATTGCTTTTGTTTTTTCATCAATCTGAGCTTCGTAATCAGCAGGATCATCACTCACTACAAATTTTACATTTACGCCCAAGCGCTTAAACTGTACCTTAAACTGATTGTAAGTACCTCCATATAATGAAGCTGATGAAATAAAATTATCTCCTGCCTCAACAATATTATTCATTGCTATAAACTGAGCCGCTTGACCTGATCCAACAGCTACGGCAGCAACACCACCTTCAAGGGCTGCAATACGCTTTTCAAATACATCCGTAGTGGGGTTCATAATACGGGTGTAAATATTTCCAAACTCTTTTAATCCAAACAGATTTGCAGCGTGTTCTGAATCGTTAAATATATAAGATGAGGTTTGATAAATAGGAACAGCTCTGGAATTTGTATCAGAGTCAACCTCATGTCCTGCATGTAATTGTAATGTTTCAAACTTTAAATCTGCCATGGTCAATTATATTTAATGGTTACTATTAATTATAAGCTTAACGTTTATAATGGCGAACGCATTATATGGCAATTTGTTTAGTATATAACGCGCTGCATCACTAACGTGACATCATCATACAACGCATCATACCACAAATAAATGTAGAATGAATGGAGTGTGTAAAACGAAGTTTACGCACTAATAAGAATGGTGATATGTGAATTTGTTTAATCACTAAAAATTTCTTTCAAACAAATAAAGAGAAAAATAAAGAGAATAAAAAAAATAACTGCTTTATACATTACAATAATTCCGACAATAATGGCATGTATTTTGTTAACTCACAGTTAACATCAAAACTATATTTAACTCATTATTTTTTTTATTGAAATTTTTATTCAGTTATGACGCAACTATTTAAAAGTTGCATCATCTACTAATAGAACACAAAACTAAAAAGCCATGAGACAGATTAAATTACAAGTAGCATCTACATTAAAAGACATTGACGTACCAGTACGTTTTTTAATTTTACAAGCGTTTGTAGTAGCAGTTACAATACTAATGATCATTAAATAGTAACTAGTCTATTTTTAACCCGAATTATTAAGGTTTATTTAAGAGTATTGTAACCTTTCTTACTAAATAAGCCTTTACTTCTTCCTTCTCGTAAACCAAAATGATAAGATATATCAATAATTGGGAGTATCGGAGTTCCACCACCGGTATTAAGTGTGAGCCAGTATCCTGCGCTCACTGATACCTTGGGTGAAAGTGAGTATTTCACATGTGCATTATGCTCTATTGCATTTGAATAGGTATTGTCTGATAGGATACCTCTTATTCCTGCAGATAGAAACAAGTTATTATATATCATGTAATCGGCTTGTAGTCGAACAGTACCAAATATATTGTTGCCCACAACTGCACCACTGCGCGGTGTAAGAAACTTATTATCCAAGCTAATTGAATCGGCTTGATTAACTCTAATACCAAAGTCAATAGCAATAGCTGCACTTATTATTAAATAAGGTTCTTTCGTAGCTCCACAATTAATCTCCTTTAAAAAGGGCATACTAAAAATAAGCTCGTTCTTTAGTGCGATAGTGTTAGGTATACTATTAGCATTTTGTATAGCATTTGAATTAGTCCGATCGAATAAATATAACAATGGAGTGTAAGAATACAATTGATGCTTACTAGCTATCATAAACTTGTTATTATGCCATCGTTTTTTGTAATACAAGTTTGGCACAAATAACATGGTACCGATTGATCCTCCAATTTCATCACTTCTTCCTAAAGAGATCCTACTGGGAAATAGAAGCGAAATATCTCCTCCTTTATCAGGAACAACATTAGCAGTTGAGTAACTCCAAAGAAAATCGTTACGCACCAATGTGGCCTTTTTACCCATTGGCTGTAATTTATTAAACTTATTATAGGAACTTTTTTTGTCCGCTTCTTCCTGTCGTTTTCTAATCTCTCTCTTTGAAGTACCCTTATTCAGTTTACCTAGGAACTGTGCACTGCAAGGGACACCAACGACTAAAATGAAAATTACAAGAACACTTCTAAACATCTAAGAACAAGCTAAACTAGAATAACATACCACGTTTAACGATAATGACTTGAAAATGTTATACTAATTGAAGTTGAAACTTAAGAAACTTTTAACGTAAAAATAGTTTCCATTGTCAAATCTTTGGTATAAATTTGCGGCATGAATGAAAACAAGAAGCACATTGAGAAAATATTGAGCAAATTTCTCGAATTTGGCATCAAGAGTATCAGTATGGATGACATTGCTGCTGAACTAGGCATTTCTAAAAAAAAGCTTTACCAATTATATAAGGATAAGACAGATATAGTTACGCAATCCATAGAGGCATTAAAGGGCTATATGCAATCTACCACTAAAGAATTTAACGATTCTACTTTAAATGTTATTGAAAAAGAGATTGAGCATCAAAATAGATACATTGAAACTTACCTGAAAATAAAGCCCACATTTATTTACGATCTTAAAAAGTTTTATCCAGATCTATTTTTGAGTTTTGGATTGTTCAAAAGAGAACTCCTTTTCGAATCAACACATAAGTTTATTGAAGACGGAATTGAACAAGGACTTTTTAGAGAAGATATTGACCCTGTTTACATTGCCAAACATACTATCACAGTAACTGCTGCTTATTTCCATCCAGACATAAATGAGATTAGCGACCAAGACCTAGCATCACGTCACTTTTATAAACAATATTTTCTATACCACTTGAATGGCCTATGTTCTGAGAAAGGAAGGCAAGTATTAAACAAACTGATGCAGAAAAGTAAACTTAACGATAACTAATTTTTATTCATCCCATCCAAAATTGAAACGTAAAAAACTAATACATATATGAAAGAACAATTTTTTAAGAAAAGCATCCCTTTGGCAATTGCTTTTTTATTGATAATACAAACAGCTTATAGTCAATCGCAGTCGGCTGTTGATAGCACTAACACCGCAGTTGACTCCTTAGCGTTAGCCATAGATACATTGGGGGTACCATCAGATACCATGGAGTTCTCATTAGATCAGGCATTGGCTTATGCAACAGAGTTTGGTTACCAAAGCATGAATGCCAATATTGAAATTACCAAAGCAGAGAAAAAGGTAAGAGAAGTATTAGGAACAGGTTTACCGCAGGTTAATGTAAATGGTAATTTTTCTAAAAACCTTGCTTTACAAGAAAATGTACTTGCCATAACAGATCCTGACTCTGGTGAGGAAATGATTCAGAAAATCACTTTTGGTACCGACTACTCTAGCATGATTGGTGGTAGAATAGATCAACTACTTTTTGACGGTTCCTTTTTTGTTGGATTAAAGGCTAGTAAGGTTTATGTGCAATTATCTGAAAACACAAAAGACAAAACGGATATTGAAGTAAGAAAAGCAATTTCAGAAGCCTACTTCTTAGTTACTGTTGCTCAAAAAAACGTAATCGATTTTAAATTAAATTTAGAAACGAACGAAAAAACCCTTAAGGATACCAAGGCTCTTTATGAAAATGGATTTAGAGAGGATATTGATGTGGACCAAATCAGACTTTTGGTTAACGAATCAAATCAACTGTTTCTTGAAGCTCAACGACAGTTACATGTAACCGAGGTAGTTTTAAAGTATGCCATGGGATTTGATATTGATAAGCCGCTTAAGATTTCAAGTACAATGGAGGATCTTTTATCTCCCATACCTCTTGAGCCGGGTAATTCGTTTGATTATGCTACGCATATCGATTATCAAACTATGAATACACAAGTGGATATTCAGAACCTTATTATTAAAAACCAGAAAGCTTTATTTATGCCTAAGCTGAATGCGTTTTACAATTACGATTTGTATTACTTAGGTTATGAGCTAAACGATTTAATACCAACTTCAGGGTCGGCCATTGGCTTAACGCTATCTATTCCAATTCTATCGGGCGGTACACGAGCTGCTCAATTAAAACAAGAGAAGCTTGAATTATCGAAACTGAATAACGATAGACTGCAGTTAGAGCAAAACCTGAAAAGCGGTTACTATATTTCAAAAAACAACCTGGTTAATTCCAGAATGCAATACATAAATAGTCGCGATGCGCGTGAGATTGCCTTACGCATCTACCAAAAATCATTAATTAAGTTTCAGAACGGATTGCTAAACAGTTTAGAGCTTACGCAAACCGAAAACAAACTGGTACAAGCCCATATTAATTATAGGCAAACAGCTGTAGAGTACTACAATAATTATTTAGCATATCAACAAGCAACAAACCAATTATAAACTATTAATAACTCTTACCAATACACTGATGTTGGTTACCACGATAAATTTTAAGCATATGAAAACACGTAATATATTAATCGGATTTATAGCAATTTCGCTTGCTGCATGTTCGGGTAGTGAAACAAAAGAGAAAATAAGTGAGTTAGCTGAATTAAAAGCTGATTTCACTGAGTTAAAAAAACAAATTACAAAACTTGAGAAAGAGATTGAAGAAGAATCAGGAAGCAAAGAAGGCGCCGTTAATGTGGCTACTAAGGTAATTACTCCTGAAACTTACAATCACTATATAGAGGTAACAGGTAAGGTTAAGGCCGATGAAAATACAATCATCAGTCCTGAAGGAGCTGGAAAAATTACTGAGATTTTAGTGGAAGAAGGTGATAATGTACGTAAGGGACAAACATTGGCCTATCTTAATAATGATGCTTTGGATACGCAAATTGAGCAAGCCAAAGTGAACCTTAATTTAGCCATTACTACTTTTGAGCGTCAGGAGAGGTTATGGAATCAGAATATTGGTTCAGAGATGGAATACCTGCAAGCTAAATCGAACAAAGAATCATTAGAACAAAACTTAAGATCGCTTAATGCTCAAAAAGATATGATGAGTGTTAAAAGTCAGATTAATGGGGTAGTGGATGAAGTATTTCAACGTAAAGGCGAAATTGCGGGTCCAAGCTTGCCTTTTGCACGCGTGGTAAATATTGACAAAGTATACGTTAATACTGAAGTTGGCGAAAAGTTTTTAGGAACCATCAACAAAGGAGATGCTACTGAAATCTATTTTCCATCGATAAAGAAAACAGTGGATGCAAAAATTTACCGTTCATCAACTGTAATTAATGATATCTCGCGAACTTTTAGAGTTAGAATTAACCTGGATAATAAATCGCACGAAATTAAGCCCAACCTATTAACATCAGTTAAGTTGAGAGTTTTTTCTGCTGACGATTTAATTATTGTACCATCTATTTTAGTGAAGCAAGATTTTGAAGGCGAATTTATTTTTGTTGCCACAGAATCAAATGGTAAAAGCATCGCGAAAAAGCAATATGTAACTTCAATTTTTAATTCTGATAATAAAACCATTATCTCAGAAGGTTTAAAAAGCGGAGATCAAATTATTACGGTTGGTTACGATCAAATTGTAAACGGAACCGAGATAGCTATAGTAAAATCGTAACTCACCTTTTCAAATAATAAATAATGAGTCAAGAAAAAGAACTAGGCACAGAAAACAAAGGCTATCGGAAGTTTAAGCCAACCCTTGCTGCGCTTAATAATAAAAACACCATTTACATACTAACTTTCTTTCTGCTTGTTGCAGGTATTAGTTCGTATAGAGGAATGGAACGTGAGTTATTTCCAGAGGTAGTGATACCGTACATAATGGTGAATACCGTTCACCCCGGTAATAGTCCTTCCGACATGGAAAACCTTATTACGCGCCCTATCGAAAAGGAGCTAAAGGGTTTAAATGGCGTAAAGAAAATGTCATCGGCATCGTTTCAGGATTACAGTTTAATTATTGTTGAGTTTGAAACCGATGTTGAAGTAAAACAAGCTTTACAGGATGTTAAGGATAACGTTGATAAAGCGAAATCAGAATTACCTGATAATTTAGAAAAGGAACCTACCGTTGATGATATCGACTTTTCAGAATTCCCTATCTTAAATATTAACCTTTCGGGAGATTACTCTATTTACGAACTGAAGAAATTTGCGGAGGATTTACAGGACGATTTTGAAGCCTTAAGATCCATTAGAGAAGCAGATATAGTAGGGGTTGATGAGCGTGAAATTCAAATTAATGTTGATCCGTTTTTATTGGAATCAATGGATTTGACTTTCTACGATGTGGAGCAAGCCCTATTGGCGGAGAACATCACCCTTGGAGCCGGAGAGCTTAAGGTAGATGGTACGCGCAGATCTATTACAACGCAGGCTGATTATAAATCGATGGAGCAAATTCGCAATACCATTGTGAGTGCCAAAGATGGAAATATCAGATACATTAAAGATGTGGCCGAAGTGGTTGATGGATTCGAAGAGAAATCTTCTATCTCGGTATTGGATCGTAAACCAGTGGTAACGCTTTCTATTGTAAAACGAAGTGGCGAAAACTTATTGGATGCTACCGATGATATTTACCGTATTATTAGAGAGAAACAAGAAGCCCGTCAGCTTCCGCAAGATTTAAATATTGTAATTACCGATGACCAATCAACCAGTATAAAATCGCAGATTAGTAATCTCGAAAATAGTATCCTAATGGGAATGCTATTGGTTATTTTGGTGCTTTACATCTTTATGGGTATCCGCAATGCTATCTTCTCAGGTTTGGCTATACCTATGTCAATGTTTATCTCATTTTATGTGCTTTCGGCCATGGGATACACCATTAATACCATGATCTTATTTGGTTTATTATTGGCCCTTGGTATGTTGGTTGATAATGCCATTGTGGTGGTTGAAAACTCTTATCGTTTACACGAGGAAGGATTCTCAAAGTTAGAAGCCATTAAAAGAGGTACCAGCGAAATTGCAATTCCTATTATATCATCAACAGCAACTACTTTAGCAGCCTTTTTACCATTGCTAATGTGGCCGGGTATTGTGGGCGACTTTATGAGTTATATGCCTATTACGCTTATTATTGTATTGGCATCGTCGCTATTTGTAGCCTTGGTATTAAACCCTGTGTTTGCTGCACAATTCATGAAAATTGAAGACATCACTGAAAAGAAAAACCGCAAAAGAACCTTCATCATTGTGGGAATTCTTGGTGCTATTGGAGTATTGTTTTATATAGGTGGAAGCATGCTTTGGGGTAATATATTTATCATCCCTCTACTAATAACTACCATCAATGTATTTGCCATTAAACCATTTGCCGTTTGGTTTCAAGGAAAAGGAATTCCTAAAATGGAAAGCATGTACGAAAACAGTTTACGTAAAGCTTTGGGTAAAAAAACATCGGTAATACTTCTTGTATCTTCTGTTTTACTATTCATATTTTCTATCATGTTTTATGGTGCTGCGGGTACAAATACCATATTTTTCCCTAGCAGTCAGCCTAAAACCATTTACATTACTGCCGAGTTACCTTTGGGAACCGATTTAGATGTTACCGAATCCATTATGGTAGACGTTGAAAACAAGATGTACGAGGTAATAGGTAAATACGAGCCAATCATTAAATCGGTAGGTTTAACCATTGGTAAGGGTAAAGGTGGTATGTTTGAAGCAGATCGATCGCCAAACAAAGCATTAACTACCATTACTTTTGTTGATTACGAAGACAGACTTGGTATTAGTACCACCGAAATAATGCGCGAATTAACCGATGCATTTCAGGGCTATTTAGGCGTTAAAATATTTATTGAGAAAGAAGATGAGGGACCTCCGGTGGGTAAACCCATTAACATTGAGGTTTCAGGAGACAAATTTCAAGAGCTATTAACTACTACTGAGGATATGATTCGTGTGATTAACGATGATAAAATCCCGGGTATCGAAAAGCTTCAGATTGATCTGAATCCGAATAAGCCAGAGATGCTGCTTGAAATTGACCGTGAAAAGGCACGTAGGGTAGGTTTATCAACTCAAATGATTGCAGGTACCATTAGAACTGCCGTTTATGGTAGCAATGTGGATAAGTATAAGGAGAACGAAGACGAATTTGATATTATGGTTCGTTTAGATGAGAAGTACAGAAATAGTACCAGTCACTTATTGAATCTTAAAATGAGAATTGAGCAAAATGGTACACCTTATTTCTTGCCTATTTCGTCGGTTGCCGATTATAAATACAGCACTACCTACGAAAAAATTAATCGTATCGATAACAATAGGGTAATTACTATTTACTCAAACATCAACGAAGGTTTTAATGCCAATACCATTAATGAGCGTATCCGCGAAATTTTAAAATCGTACGAAATGCCTGTTGGTTATAAATGGAAAATGACCGGAGAGCAAGAGAGTCAGAAAGAAACTTCTGATTTCTTGGTGGGTGCACTGCTACTTGCGGTTGCTTTAATTGCCATGATATTAATTACGCAATTTAACTCTGCTGTTAAGCCATTTATAATATTGGGTACCGTGCTTTTAAGTACCATTGGTGTATTTTTTGGATTGGGAACCTTTCAGATGGACTTTGTGATTCTGATGACAGGGGTAGGGATTGTATCCCTTGCAGGTATTGTTGTAAATAATGGTATTGTACTCATCGATTACATTGATATTCTAAGAAAGGATCGTAAAAAAGAATTGGGCTTAAAAGAATTTGAGCGCCTACCTATTGCCGATGAAGTTGAGTGTATTGTACAAGGTGGTAAAACACGTTTGCGCCCTGTATTGTTAACTGCAATAACCACAGTATTAGGACTTGTTCCTTTGGCAACGGGTTTCAACTTCGATTTTTCTGGTTTACTTTCTGAGTTAAATCCGCACGTCTATTTTGGTGGCGATAATGCCGATTTCTGGTCGCCAATGGCATGGACCGTAATATTTGGTTTAACCACCTCAACGGTGTTAACCTTAATTATGTCACCGGTTATGTTTTTAGTAGCTGTTAAAGTTCGAAACAAAGTAGCCAAGCCCAAAACAGAGGCAGATATGTAAGTTATTACATCGCTATATAACAAGGCCGTTTCTTAATTGAAACGGCCTTTTTTTATGGTGTAAAACCGATTCTCTGCAATAAACATTAGAGCCTTAGTAAGCCATAAAAACACTGTATTTGTAGCATATGCCACAGCTGTGTTATACGCTATTGTTTATAACTAATCCTCCCAAACTATTGGATATATTAATCAAAATCAATATTTTAGATAATAGTAAAATTAAACAAACAAGCCAGTACCAAGCCTAAATGATTCTATCCACAAGTATTTATAAAATCTTATTTCACAACCTTGGTTTTGTTTTTAAACGTGCCATTTGTTGGTTAAGCCAACGACCCATTAAGGGATAGCTATTACCCTAATAGCAACTTATCCCTCCATTCCAAAACCGTATTTTAATTAGAAAAAGTGTTTACTTAAAAATATTATTTAGCCACCCGAAGCTGATTATAGCTTGCTTAAAGTTTAAATCGTGTATCCCGGGCTGTTTATATACATTTTATTTATAAGCAAGGAACAAACAAGCCAATATTAACCATGCTTATTTTAAGCAACATACTTTTACTTTAAAATACGCCTTGCTGAAAAATAGCAAGCCATAATCAACTTTGTAGCAGATAGTCTAATTTTTAAGCAAGCCATCTACGAGGCTTTATGCTATTTGCTTAAACAATAAATCAATAATCATAAATAAACTCAACTTGAATTATGTCAACAACTGAATTTACAAAAATCCACAGAGAATCAGTAAACTATCCAGCTTTAACAAACGACAGCTTTTATATTCTTATCTCAGATAGTATAAAAGTGGCTCAGCAGCAAAATTTTGCACCCGAGCATGTAATACCAGTAGCACTGGCACCCATCATAGAAAACATGACCACACTTAATGGTGTATTGAGTAAAGAAGTAAATTACTCTGATAGGAGTGAGCTCGATGCGCAGCGCGATGACGATTATGCCTACCTAAAGGTGATGCTTCAAAGTAATGCGATTAATCGCGATGCAGCAAAAAAAAATGCGGCTATTACTCTGCTTAGTGTATTCGATACTTTCGATATTAATTTAGATAGGCTTTCGCTTGATGCACAAACTGCACAGCTCGATAGGGTTATTGCAGCTTGGGCAACACCTGAAAATAAAGCCCACTTTGAAACCCTAGAGCTTACTGCCGATGTCAACAGGCTCGAAGGCTCAGCCGGAGCCTTTAAAAACTACAACATTGAACGTACCAAAAATGGCAATAAGCAAAGCCCCAAGGTACGCGATTTACGCAAAGCCATTCAGGGCGATTTTGTAATGTGGCTTAATGTTTTAGAGGGTTTATCCAACCTAAATAAAGACGAAGCTTGTTACAATACCCTAAAAGGCATCAACAAATATATTATTGAGCAAGATGCACTACTAAAAGCCAAAGCAACCCGCAAGGCAGAAGAGGTATCAAACTAAATTACACTACTAATGGGCGTTAACTCTAATGAGTTGGTGCCCTTTATTATACCAAAAAACCTTTGATCCTTTTTTACCATGGCACGAAAAAGAAAAAAGAAAACTACAACATACAACGGCCCCAACGCCTATAAACGATATCAAACCCGATTATACACTTGTTTAAAAAAAAATAAATTAGGCGATAGTTTTGCTAAGTTTAAATCAAACGAGTTACACTATATGTTCGATATGGTACCCAATATATTACCTGCTGAAACATGCAACAAATTACTATCAAAAACAGAACTAAAAAAGATACAACAGAACATAAGGCATAAGCTGCTTCAGGAAAAACTTGATATTAAAGGGCACAACGCAACAGTTTACGATATTGTATTAATGTATAGCTACGGCCTTGGTATGCAAAAAGTAATTGCACGCGAAACTGGAGATAGAAACAACCCAGAGATACAGACCTTTAAAGAATTACAGGGTAAGTTATTTACCCAATTTTACTCGCAATATGCATTATTACTTACCTGTGTTACGCTGCAATTGAGTAATCCAACTGAGAAATATATTAGTATAAAAGTTAGAATTGCAGCTATTGTAAAAGATAACCCTGTACTAGATGTGGTAACCGAACTGGCAGGGGTAAATGCCCAAAAAAGCTACGTTGCTATAAATGGTAACTATCGTCCTATATTTCAATTAGGCTCGCCCGATTTCACAATTGGTTACAGGTGGATAAAGGTTTGCAATACCTTACTGCCAACTACCCATCAAACAAAACATGATTCATTAAGCTTGCACATTCAAGCACATGCCTTACGGCGATTAAAAGAGCGACTGAACCTACTCAACACTGAAGCGCTACATTATGCTTTATGGGAAAACACGGTAAAAATTAAATCGATATTAGGCTATAAGCAATATTTGTTGCTACCCTTTAAACTACACACTGTAAAAGTGGGTTACATGGTAATGGATGTTATTGAGGATAAACTGATATGCAAAACATTTTTGTTTATTACCCACAACTCAACACCTGAAGGTGATAAATTAAAGCAAATTAGTGGTTTGGGAAAACACGATATTAGTTACTGGAAAATTGACCGACTCAGCACCTTTGTTAATATGCCCGAAAACCAATATCCACAGTTACTAGAACTATTTAATGAAGCAGGCCTGGGCGAACTATCCGAATTAAAAAACAAAGCCTTTGATGTAGAAACCCTACAACTAGCCAACCTCGATGGTTTAAGCGAATATATTAGTAGAGGAAGCAACGCTGACCAAGTTCAAAAACAAGAGTTTAAACAAATGCTAGCAAGTTGTGCAGTATAGCATAAAGCAGTTTCATATGTTAACAAAATCTAAAAACACATTGTAAGATATTTTTGGCACATGCTTTGCAGTATTCCTATACGAAGAGCAAGAGAGTTTTTCATAGATTAGGTTAGGGTTTAGGTTATAAATTGGAATGTCTCTAAGGCATTCCAATTTTTTAGAAATCCGCACAAAACAGACATAAGAAGTTTTTTTTCATAGATTAGGGTTTAGGTTAAAGAAAAGGGATTCAACAACGGTTGAAATCCCTTTTTTTATGTCCTTATTTTTTCGATGGTGCACTCAAATATTTACCCACTAACATAGCCAAAACAAGCGTAATATATAACTGTCCGCCCAAGCCTAATATCATAGTTAACAACTGCGCCGAGTTGGTAACTGGCGTAATATCGCCATAACCAATTGTGGTAACAGTTATTGTGGCAAAATAAAAGAAATCGGAGTAATTAGGGTTATCAATGGTATTAAACAGAAATGCGTTATTATTACCCAAATAAATAATAGTAGCAAACAAGCTCCCTATTATGGCAAATAATAAATAAACATTAATGGCCTCTAAAATAACCCTGTTATCAACACGTTTACTACTGGCCACTTGCCTAAATAATAAATAAACAATATTGGCGAAGAATAATATTTTTAGCCCTTCTGAAATAAACTCCAGATAAGGTATATGTATGATATAACTGATTACTTCTATACTAATAACCGTAATTAACGCAAAAGTAAAAAGCTTATTAAAGCCTTGCTTGATAGATAATAAACTGGTAACAATTAATACATTAAATATAACTCTGTTAATGCTTTGCCCCATTGGATAGTTCGAGAATAACTGAGAAGAAATGATTAAACACAAAATAATCACAAACAGGATGGTATTTCCCAATAGCTGATTGTTGATAAACTTTTTAATTACTTTCTTCATAATTGATAGAATTATATTGATTAAGTGTAGGCTTAACTTACAAACTAACTTCAACTAAATATCCTCGGTGCTTTCTAACATTAAGTACCGTATTGTCCTCAAAAATCAAATACTGACCTTTAATCCCTTTTAATACGCCTGATACGGTTTTAGATTTATCAAAACTATCACTCTTTACCTTATCGGGATAAGCACTTACCGGAAAATTAATTTGAGTTAATAAATCCTCTTTCTGAATATATTGTTGTAATTCAACAGGTAATTTACTTGCGGCAACTTTCTTTTCAGCCACTAAATCAACTTCGGCCGATGTACCTTTTAGCATAGCTTGCCAACTGGTTTTATCGCTGTAATAATGCATCAAATACTTTTCTATGGTACCAGCAATATGTCTGTTAGGAACGGTTGCCAATATAATGGCTGCACTCGCACCTTGATCAATCCAACGTGTTGGAATTTGCGATTGACGAGTGATACCTACTTTTAAGTTAGACGATACTGCCAAGTATACAATATGTGGCTGCAAACAATGTGTTTTACTCCATTCCATATCGCGCGAAACGCCTAAGTGTGCTTTGCACTGATCTGGTCGTAATATACACTCACTTGCCATAGGCGAGCTTTGAAAGCAATTGTAACAAAAGCCCTGCGAAAACGATTTATTGGTTTTCTTACCGCAGGCAACGCAGTTTATCTGATCTAAAAAAGTAAGTTGAATATTTTTACCAATAAATGGGTTAAGATCAATTCTATCATCACCTACTGGGAGCGTGTATACGACCTCTGAATTATTTTCAGAGATCATCTTTTCTAAGTTTCCTTTATATAACATATTCTAATAATGTTGTCGTAAATAATATTACACATTGGGTCTTCAACCCAAACCTGCCTACCGGCAGGTAGGCCCTACTTACTTTTCTTTCCTTGATGAAAGAAAGTAAGCAAAATCAAGGCTGCTTTACAAATAACTTTTTTATTTATTTAAAGCTTAAGTGCAGCCAAGTGATTTTCGAGCGAAGCTCTCAACTTCTTGGTTTTACTAAAGCTTTAACCAAAACAAAAGCTTTTTGTAAAGAGGCCATTTCCCATGGCGCTCAGCGCAAGCTTCCAATTATAATATTATTGATTTAATCCTGCGTGCGCATCTACTAATTTATACAACTTATCCGAACGTCGCACCTTTTCTGGTACCACTATTGAAAAGCGTTCGCCTTTAACCGTTTTCTGAACAGGTTTTAGGTCAACTCTAATCTCTTCAACCTTCATTTTTATCACGCCAGTGGTAGGCCCGGTAATTAATATATCGTCGCCAACTTCAAGCTCTTGGCTCTCCATTAAAAACTCAGCTACATTAATTTTTGGGAAGTAGTTGGTTCCCTTTCCAATGATCATTTTTCGCTTAGTAGCTCTATTGCCATAATTATGACTCCATTCGCCAAGCTTTTGTCCCAGGTAATAACCATCCCAAAAACCTCTATTGAAAACTGTTTTAAGTTCGTTATCCCAGGCGTCAATTTTATCTTGTGTGAAAGTTCCTTCTAAAATAGCATCAAGGGCTTCGTTATAGGCATTGCAAACAGTATGTACATACTCAGGACCTCTGGCTCTACCTTCAATTTTAAATACACGCACACCCGAGTCAACCATCTTATTTAAAAAGTGAATGGTTTTAAGATCCTTTGGCGACATAATATATTCGTTATCCACCTCAAGTTCCTGACCCGTTTCTTTGTCGGTTACAATATAGCTTCTACGGCAACTTTGTAAGCATGCCCCTCTATTGGCCGAGGAATCGGTATTGTGTAAGCTTAAATAACATTTCCCTGATACAGCCATACATAAAGCACCATGACTAAACATTTCTATGCGAACCAATTCGCCATTAGGGCCTTTTATTTGCTGCACCTGAATTTCTCTGTAAATATGCGCCACCTGGTCCATATTTAATTCACGAGCCAATACAACAACATCGGCAAATTGAGCATAAAACTTCAATGCCTCAACATTAGAAATATTAAGCTGCGTACTAAGGTGTACTTCAATATCAATTTCTCTGGCAAAGGAAATAGCAGATACATCAGATGCAATAATTGCAGATAAATTGGCTTCTTTCGCGGCAAGAATAATCTTGCGCATCAAGTCTAAATCTTGATCATAAAGAACCGTATTAACAGTAAGGTAGGTTTTTACATTCTCAGCATGCGCAATTTTAGCAATCTCGCGCAAATCGTCAACTGTAAAATTATTTGAGGAGCGCGAGCGCATATTTAAGCCTTCAATTCCAAAATATACTGAATTTGCTCCCCCCTGAATGGCTGCTTGTAAAGATTCGTACGATCCTACAGGTGCCATTATTTCAAAATCTTCCCTCTTCATTATATGTTATCGCTTTTTATATGCCACAAAATTAGCTATTAACTAGCTATTTAAATTCTAAATGACATAAAAAAAGGGTCTCCTTTAAAAGAAAACCCTATTTATATTTAATTTTTTAATCTTCTACTATACGTAAACATTACCAATCTTAATAAGTTTAGGTATGTTTAAAAGTTTAATTTTCCTTCCATTCAGTTCAATCAGCTTATCAGATTTAAACTCTGATAAAAGTCGGATAACTGACTCAGTTGCTGTACCCACCATATTTGCCAACTCTTCGCGAGTTAACGAAATTTGTAAGGTATTCTCATCATCCAATTCAAAAGTATCCATTAACAATAGTAATACTTCAGCTAATCGCTCTCTTACTGTTTTTTGTGCAATATCAGTTAAAAACTTATTCGATTCGGCTAACTCTTTACAAGTAAGCTTCATTAAAGTCATTGAGAATTTAGCATTGTCGTTTAATAAGTTCTCCAGAACTTCGCCTGGCAAGTATATTAAAACAACATCTTGTATCACCTTTGAAGTACTACAAGCTAATTCATCACTGATAACAGATCGGTATCCTATAAGATCTCCTTTCTTAGCAAAACGGATAATTTGTTCTTTACCGTCAAACCCCGTCTTAAATATCTTTAGAATTCCCTGAACAACTAAAAAGGTACCGTTAATTCTACTTCCCTCATGGTAAATTGTTCCGCCTCTTTTATGAAGAGTTGCAACCATACTCTGACTCACACTTTCAATTTGTGATTCAGTAAGTCCTTTAAAAATTTCGAACTCTTGTATGCTTATAGGCTCATTGTAAGGAACACTTTGAACATTCTTCATTCCCTGCTCTTATTGTTAATATCCGAAATGGATTGTTTATAAATTATTCAAAATTAGACTATAATGCTATTTCGAATTAAAAATAATCACTTTTAAAGTGACAAAGATATAAATAAAGATAATATAGTCTAGCTTTTGTCATATTCTGTAACAGAATTATTTATTAAACCGCAATATTATCTTAAATCTGTTTCATGCACTTGGTGTGAAATTAACTAAAACAATACATAATAACTATGAAAACAACAGTAGATTTAAAATGGATTGAGAATATGGCCTTCGAATCAAACGTTGGTGGTCATTCAATTAGGATAGATGCAGGGGAAGAACATGGTGGTGATAATTCAGGCCACAGACCTAAGCCTTTAATGCTTTTGGCTTTGGCAGGTTGTACTGGTATGGATATTACATCGATGCTTAAAAAAATGCGCGTTAAGTTCGATGATTTAACCATATCCGTAGAAGGTGAGTTAACAGATGAAGATCCTAAATACTACAAAGAGATGACAGTAATTTATCATTTTATAGGTGAGGACTTACCAATGGCAAAGTTAGAACGTGCAGTAAAATTATCGGAAGAACAATATTGTGGGGTCTCGGCTCTATACCAATTGGCCATTCCTGTTCATTTCAAGATTAAAGTAAATTAAGCAATTTTCAGTCAGGAGTGAGGAGTCTGAAGGGCAGAATATTCTACTTATTATTACTAATAGAAAATTGTGCATGCCCACTACTGACTTCTGACTATATCTCTAACACACTAATGAGAAGTTAATTGGCTCCTATTTCAAATTCTAGCGTATTGTTAGATTTTCGAAGAATTTCGTTAGCCATACCTTTACCCACCTCTTCAAACAATGTAAATACATGCTGTGCCCCGGCGTCTCTTAGCATTTCAACCTCATCAGAGTAACGTGCGGTTGCATATATATCAATGGATCTGTCTAAACTAATCAATCGTTTGATGGCGAATATATTATTTTGGAAATCGGGTAAAGCCAAAACAACTGTATGGATCTGATTGGGTGGTATTGAATCCCAAAACTTAATATCAGTTGCATCATGCAGGGCCACATTTCTAACGGATTTTTCATGTAGATGAATTCTTTTTGGATCAGAATCAAGACCCACAATTTTGTTGGGGTATACTTTATTTAGTTGGTCGTAAATATTGGTACCAACGGTTCCCATCCCAATAATTAACACCTCACGTTTTGAAATATCCACACGAATGATCTCTTCATTTTCTTCCTTCGACGATCCCCACTTATTGATATGCTCTT
Source organism: Saccharicrinis aurantiacus (assembly GCF_001660705.2). GTDB lineage: Bacteria > Bacteroidota > Bacteroidia > Bacteroidales > Marinilabiliaceae > Saccharicrinis > Saccharicrinis aurantiacus. The sequence goes on along the minus strand of NZ_LYBV02000031.1, from coordinate 74,261 downwards.
TATACTTTTCGAATAGCAAGTGTGCCCTTCCATTTAATAACGAGGATACGATAAAAGAGATACTAATTATTAATGCAATAACCAGAACCCAATCACTAGTTATTAAACCCGCTTTAGTGGCAAATGCTGCTACAATTAAAGCAAACTCAGAATAGTTGGTTAAACTTACGGATGCAAAAAATGAGGAGTGAGATGGAAATGAAAACCGTGTAAATGAGAAATGATATATTAAAGGTTTGGCCCACAACAATACACTAATTATTACTGCTGCCACTACAGTATCAATAGTTGGTATTCCGTTAAAACCAATTCCTAAGAAAAATGCAATTAGGAAGAAATCTTTGAAGTGGAGCAAATTCTTCGCTAACTCATTTGATTTTTCATTATTGGAGATAATTATCCCAAATATAAGCGCTCCCAGATCAGGCTTTAAGCCGACTAATTCAAATAGCTCAGCCCCAACAAGAGCCATTAAAAAACCAAACAATGTAAGCATTTCACCATGCCCACTCTTTTTTAGTATACGCAATAATAAAGGACGCAGAAATGGCAGTAACAAGAGCAATAATGCATAAGGCGAAGGAACCTTTTTAGAAGCAATGGTAATAAACAGAACGGCCAATATATCTTGAATCACCAATATGCCTACCGCCGCTTTCCCTTCAGAGGAGTTTAGGTTACCACGTTCCTCTAATATTTTAATTACAAATACAGTACTTGAGAAACTTAGGGCAAATGCAATAATTGAAATTTGAGCTAAAGTAAGATCGGTAAACAATGGTAACCCTACCAGGGATATAAGCCAAATAAAACCAAAACTTACCACTACCGATATGCTTGTAGAAAGCAATGTTCCTCCGAAAATGGCTTTCTCAGCTAGCGTTTTTATATTTATTTTTAATCCAATGGTATAAAGCAATAACAAAACCCCAATATCGGCAATACCCTCTAGCAACTCACTATGCTCAGCATTGGTAGCGTTTAATACAAAACCTGATAACAAGAAACCAAGCATAGGGGGGAGGTTTATTCTTTTAAAAACATAACCTAACGCAAACGCAATACCTAACCAAATTGAATCTAATGCCATACTTTTTATTTATTGTTATGTCAAATATACAACAGCGCTTAACTGTATCCAATAAAAAAGCCGACAACAAATACATGTTACCGGCTTACTAATACGCTTATAATTGATTTATAAAGCAGATTTAAACTGCTCTACAAACCTAACGTCATTCTCAAAGAATAAACGAATATCTTTAATTTGATATTTTAGCATTGTAATACGCTCAATACCCATACCAAAGGCAAAACCTGTATACTTTTCACTATCAATATTTGAGTATTCAAGTACATGCGGATCTACCATACCACAACCTAAAATTTCTACCCAACCAGTGTATTTACATACATTACATCCTTTGCCACCACAAAGTGTACATGAAATATCCATCTCTGCAGATGGCTCCGTAAACGGGAAATAAGATGGACGTAAACGAATCTCAGTTTTTTCACCAAACATTTCTTTGGCAAAATATAATAAGGTCTGCTTTAAATCAGCAAAGGATACATTCTCATCAATGTATAAACCTTCCACTTGGTGAAAGATACAGTGTGCACGAGCTGAAATAGCTTCGTTACGAAATACACGACCTGGGAAGATGCTACGGATTGGCGGACGTTGCTTCTCCATTACACGAACCTGAACCGATGAAGTATGCGTACGCAATAGTACATCCGGATCTTTTTCAATGAAGAAAGTATCTTGCATATCACGTGCAGGATGCTCCTCTGGAAAATTTAATGCGGTAAATACATGAAAATCATCTTCAATTTCAGGACCTTCAGCAACATTAAACCCTAAGCGTGCGAAAATATCAACAATCTCGTTACGAACAATCGACAATGGGTGACGACTACCTAACTTCATTAATGATCCAGGAAGCGTAAAATCTTCACTTTTCTCATCAGTTTTTGTGTTGGCAAATTCAGCTTTAAGGTTATTTATAAAGTCAGTAGCTTCAGCCTTCATTTTATTTAATACCTGACCTACTTCACGTTTTTGTTCATTCGGAATTGTTCTGAATTCGTTAACCAATTCAGAAATCTTCCCTTTTTTACTTAGGTATTTAATTCTAAGGTGTTCTGCTTCGTCAGCAGACTGAACCGTGATTTTCTTTATTTCGTCTTGTAGCGCTTTTATCTTATCGAGCATTATTGCTGAATTTTATTCGTGAATTTGAGCTGCAAATTTAATCATTAATTATCAATTAACAATCCATAATTGATTCATGATTATTGAAGTACTATATGAATGGTTTTTATTCTAATATCATTATAAGGTCTATCCACCGCATCAGTCTCAACTGCGGCAATTTTATCAACCACATGCATACCCGTGCTTACCTCGGCAAAAACCACATAATCGCCATCTAAATAAGGAGCGCCTCCTTGTGTTTTATAAATATGCCTTTGCTCCGATGAAAACTTAAAACCCTTTTCTTTTTCAATATCGTTCAGTTCATCATCCGTAAAGGTTCTACCGCCTATTATATAAAACTGCGAACCATCGCTTCGGTTATGTTTATTGCGCTCTTCAGGCATCTTTGAAGCCGCTATGGCACCCCTTTTATGAAATCGGGTTTTAGCAATTTTAGTAGGCAAATTATATCCCGGACCTTGCCAACCAACTAAATCATCCTTACTAGCATATTTACTATCTGCAGCTCCCGTTTGAATTAAAAAATTCTTTAATACTCGATGTATTAATAGACTATCGTAAAAATTATCGGAAACTAATTTTATAAAGTTATCTCTGAAAATAGGCGTTTCGTTATATAGTTTAATACCAATATTACCCATGGTAGTTTCTATATTGAAACCTTTAATCTTTTTATAGGATGGATATATTTTATTGGTTTTAGCTCGTAATTCGTAAACCGAGGTTGGTTGCTTCGCCTGTTTTTTCTGCAATTTTAGAATCTCAGATATCGGAATTAAGCGTGAATAATCACCCTCTTTTGATTTAATGTACTGCGTTATACCAACAACATGGTGTAAGTAGGTAAATGCAGGTATGCCATCTTTTAGAGCCCTATCGAGATTTAGATAGCTTAATGAATCCGTTACCACACGCTCTTTTATAGCAAGCTTCGGAGCATAAATCTTTTTATTTTGTCGGTATAAACCTTTTATACTATCGGGTATATCTTTAATAGCCTTATTTAATTTTAGATAGCGAAGATTCTCGGTATGTGTTTTTAAAATGACCAAATCAGCATTGATATCATAAGCTAAATATCCCGCCACAGGAACCAACTCATCAGATCCGGATATGGCAACCTTTACATTAAAACTCCCTTTTACTAGACTAAGATTGGTAACCAAAGTTTTTGAGCTTATATAAAAACCATATCCTTGCTTCAGCAGTCTCCCATAATGATCGTAGGTTTCTACCTCAACTACTCCTTTTATATTCTTTTGGAAGGAACCCTTCGGAATACTTCTCTCGTCTTTTGATATGGTACTTGAGTTATTTGAAGATTGTTTACACGATGACAATCCACAAAGGAGAAGGATAATTATAACAAGGAGATTTCGCATCAGCATTTAATTTGTGAGAATTACCAATTTAACATCCTGCAAAGGTCTGTTATTTTTATCCACTTTAAGAGCCGCAATTTTATTGATGACAGACATACCCGAAACTACCTCACCAAAAACCGTATAATCACCATCCAACTCAGGTAAACCACCTATGCTTGTATAAATTTTTCGTTGCTCATCGGTAAATTCTAGCTTGTTGGAAACAGCGTAATCAAAAGCAATTTTCTCTTTCACATCGCGCAATAGCGCATTAAAGGCTTTTGGGTCGGTCTTTTTAAGAACTGCCAAGGAATCTTTAACAGGTAGATAGTACTTTTTCTTGAGTGCAATTTTGATTGGATTATTGGTTGCCTTCTCCAATAAATCTAACTCCTCATTGCTGTATACTTTTCCTTGCACAATGTAAAACTGACTGATATCCGACATCTTAAAATGGTTAATATCTTCAGGCTGACGTGGTGCACAAATGGCTCCTTTTTTATGTATTCTATTTTCTTGAAACTCTGAATCAATGGTTAATTTAGAACTTCCATATCCAATGTGTTTCCCGGCGGGCGCATTTTTAGAGTCGGAAGAACCGCCTTGAATCACAAAGTTTTTAACTACTCTGTAGAATAAAGTTCCATCGTAGTGCCCCTCTTTAGCAAGCTGAATAAAGCTATTGCGATGCTTAGGCGTATCGTCGTAAAGCATAATTTTAATTTCGCCCATATTGGTTGAAATTACAACGGACTTACTTTGTGCCTCAAGCTTTGAAATAATAAATAATGAAGCACAAAGAAGAAATACCTTGAGATAAGAGGACTGCATAAACTATCTTTTTAAAACTTTTACGCGCATTTGAATATCTTCTATTGGCCTATCGCGACCATCGCATTCTTGAGCGGCAATAGCATCCAATACTTCGAAACCGAATTTCTTACCAAACAGAGATTGTACCTTTTCAAATAGCGTTTTATCATCAATAAGCTGGCCAAATACAGTATAACTGTCGTCTAAACGAGGCGTACCACCAATGGTTTTATAAGCTTCCTTCACTTCGCTTGGCATTTCATAAGGAGTTTGTTGCTCGTAAATAACATTTACCTCAGCCATAATTTTTTGCTGCAATTGCATTACCTCAGCCTGCTTGTTTGCACGCTGTAAAGCATCTAAACTATCGTTATATTGTTCTAACAACTCGTTAAATATTTTTCTGCGTTGTTGGTCTTTTCCTCTATTTTCAATTTGTACCAACTCATCATCTTCAATAATTTCTCCTTGCACAATGTAAAACTGCGAACCTGAAGAACGTTTCTCTGGATTTACTCTATCTCCTTGTCGTGCTGCCGACAAGGCGCCCTTTTTATGAAAATGCTTTGGATAATCAATCTCCGCAGGAATGGTATAACCCGGACCACCTTTCCCAAGAGGGGCTCCTTGTTTTGCATTTTTTGAATCAGGATCTCCACCTTGAATCATAAATCCATCAATAACTCTATGAAAAAGTGTGCTATCAATAATTCCCTCATCTACCAACTTTAAAAAATTATCGCGGTGTGCTGGGGTATCATTAAAAAGGCGCACCTTCATGTTACCAAATTTAGTTTTTATCAGCACAATTGGCTCATTACCTTTTTCAGCACAACCCATTAAAGAAACGGCTGTAATAAATAAAAGGATGGAAAGTAATTTTTTCATGTGTTTATAATTTATTTTCATTTGCCATATGGAACCTGTCTTCCGTTAGGCAGGCTCACAAATAAATTTGATCATCCCACTGTGTGTCAATTGGGATAATCAAATTTGCATGTTCGTTTTATATCGTTAATTAATGATCAGTTCGGCAGCAAACTCTTTTACATTTTCAAGTACCTTTTGCATTAAACGTACTTTGGCTTCCTTAGTGAATCCGGTTGTTAAGCTTGATGCAATAATATTATCATATTTAAAGAAAGAATTGGCATGCGGCTTTATTCCTTCGCCGTCAAAAATAGCAAAATTACCTTCTTTCTCAATCCACTGTTCAAAAGCATTCTTGTCAAAAGTTAAACCTAATGATGTGTTTATTAAAATCTTTCCATTCCCAAAGTGCTTAAACTCTTGCTCTCCCATAAGAGATGTTTTTTTAGGAAGATGGGTAGATACAATCTCCGCTGTATGCAGTAACTCGTTTAAAGGCAGAAATTGATAACCTAAGCTATCAGCTTCCCTATTTCTTCGGCGCGAATAATAGAATATCTCAGCGCCAAAGGCAGCAAAGCGATTGGCAAGCATGAGGCCGGTTGTGCCCATTCCGATAATGCCAATTTTACGACGTGTTAATTCCACAGGCTCATTACGCCACATGTTTTTACCAAGACCTTTAATGAGTTGGATGGTTTCTGATATTATAAATTCAATAACGCCCTCATCGCCATAATCTCGAATTCCCTTAACTACAATGTTATTCTGATTGGCATAATCCACATCAACATTGGCCGATTTGCTATCGTATAGGCTACAACACATCCCAATATACTTGATGTTGCTACACTGTTTAAGTACATTTTCTCTAATGGGTGTTCGCCACGATACAAAAACGCAGTCGGCATCTTTAATTCTCTCTAAAGTGATTTCATCCTTACTCGGATCATCCTCAAACTGTACAATCGGATTTACGCTTAGTTCCTGCAGCTCTTCTATTGCCCATTGGTGAAGACCTGCCTTATCAACTACTACAATTTTATTAAACATCTTATAATTTATCGTTTAAATAAGCGATCATAGCCTTTTTTAACATTGCCTCTCTTTCTGATGGAGCAATATCTTCTACCTTTTTCAATACCTCAAACTCAGGCCAACCTTCTTCGTCAACACCTTTTTGTTTGTAATAACCACATTGTTCAAAAAGTACACAGCGCGCCAAATTAATCATGTCCATTTTGTCTTGCTTCTCATATTTCTGAAACCCTTGTCCACGCTCCTGAATACCAATTATAAATAGCAGAAAATCAAAATCGGCCAATACATTAAAACGCTTACTTACTTTTATAAGAAGTTCTTCCCACTCGTTACTTTTATCGCTCATGATTTTTATTCTAAAATTCCTTTTTCTTTACACTCTTCAATAAATTCATTTACCCTGGCCCATAATATATCTGACCCTTGCTGCAAGGGTTGATTTCTTTTAAGAACCATTTCAGAAGTAACACCATGCTTATGCCATTGTTGTCCTTCGGTTAAATAATTGTGATAAATAGGCATAAACTTATCAATTGCACCTACAAATTTAGCCTCGTTTGTTTCACCTTTCTCAAACTCGAGCCATAATTGTTTGTATTCTGCAGCCTGATCATCGGGCAATAAGCCAAAAATACGTTCCGAAGCTTTTAATTCGTTTTCAAACTTATTGTGATGCCCGGCGGTATCATAAGCAAAAACATCGCCAGCATCAATCTCAACAATATCGTGTATCAATGCCATCTTAACTGACTTCACTAAATCAATGTCCGTTTCATTGGCATGTTCATGTAAAATAAATACGGCCATAGCCATATGCCAAGAGTGCTCAGCATCATTCTCTTGCCTGCTTTTATCTAATAATAATGTTTGCCTAATTATTTGCTTTACCTTATCAATTTCAGCAATAAATTGTAGTTGCTTCATTAAACGAACTGATGTTGAATCTTCCATGCTCAAAATATTTATCCTTTGGCACAAATATTGATTATAACTCTGTGAAATACAAATTGAAACTAAATTTGATTGAGATGGATAGCTTAGCAAAAATACTAGAAGACTCATTAAGTCCGGAATTACAATGGCATCCCATTTTTTCTATGGATGAATTGTATGTTGCGATTATGTGGTCAGATATTACCCGATCGATGCATCCACTCGCTACTGATTTGCTAATAGGCAAAAACTAACATCACAAGCACAACAAACAAGCCTCGAATAAGTTAGTTCTTTCCAAGCACTCCAAACTCTGCTGACTTTCTTCTTCGCCACATAATAGCACTCCTCTTTTTAAGCCAACGATACTTCCGTATATTCAACACTGTAGTAGAATAATAATTCGCATTCAGAAAGCTTTCTAATTGCTTTAATTTAATCGTGCATCATTGCTTTAGGTGCTTTTAAAGAATAAAATAGGAATATTAACACATTGCCTAGCTTAAGGATAAAAAATGTTTCTATTTTTGTGTTTCAATACGATTGAATAAGTTTTAAAAACACTATTGAAACCCTCATGGAGTATTCTTTATTAGATTTACTGAAGTTTATTGGAGCCATTGGTTTATTCCTTTACGGAATGAAGTTGATGAGTGAAGCAGTTCAAAAAGTAGCTGGATCAAAGATGCGAAGCATTTTTGCTGCAATGACATCCAATCGTTTTTTAGGTGTATTAACGGGTTTTGTTGTTTCAGCAACCATTCAATCATCTAGTGCTACCGTTTTAATGGTAGTAAGCTTTGTAAACGCTGGCTTGGTTTCACTGGTTGAATCTATTGGAGTGGTTATGGGTGCCAATGTAGGTACCACAGTAACGGGTTGGTTAATTTCGCTGGTGGGCTTCAGGTTTAATTTTGCCGAGTATGCCTTGCCGTTAATGGCGGTAGGATTCCCTTTGGTTTTTTCTAAAAGACCTCGTCATCGCTCATGGGGAGAAGCCATTATTGGGTTCTCAATATTATTTGTGAGTTTAAGCTTTATTCAGAATTCGGTACCCGATATTAATGATAACCCAAGTATACTTCAGTTTTTATCAGATTATACCAATTTAGGTTTTGGTTCTGTTTTGGTGTTTTTACTCATAGGCTGTATTATTACTGTAATTATTCAGTCATCGGGTGTTACCATGGCCATTACTTTTGTAATGTGTAATCAGGGTTGGATTAGCTACGAGTTGGGTGCAGCCATGATATTAGGCGAAAACATTGGAACTACCATTACACCAAATATTGCCGCAACCATTGCCAATGTATCGGCAAAAAGAACAGCCCGATTTCACTTATTATTTAACTTAGTTGGGGTGGCATGGATGCTTTGCATATTTACACCGTTCACCGAGTTTATTGAAGGTATTATAGCCAATAACAGTCGCATTGAAACTAAAAATCCGCAAGCTTTAATTCCTTTTAGCTTGGCACTTTTTCATACAACCTTTAACCTGATCAATCTTATTTTATTTATTGGTTTTGTGCCATTGGTATCGCGCTTGGTAATTGATATTGTGCAGCACAAGGGTGAAGAAGGAGAGGAGTTTAAGCTAAGATATATTACCACTGGAATGCTCTCTACTTCGGAGCTATCGATATTGCAGGCTAAAAAAGAGCTTCAGTTTTATGCAAAACATACCAATAAAATGTTGGGCTTTAACCGACGCTTATTTGCTGAAGAGAACGAAAAGAAACATAGCAAACTGTTTAATAGTATTGCCAAATACGAATCGATTAGTGATGATGTTGAAGTTGAAATTGCCAATTATTTAGCTAAAGTATCGCAGGGTAAACTGAGTGAATTAAGCCGAAAACGCATCCGCTCAATGCTTAAATTAGTAAGCGACCTTGAAAGTATTGGAGATAGCAGCTTTAATATAGCGCGCATCATTAACCGAATGCACAAGAATAAAATACATTTCTCGCCTCTTATTATGGAACGTGTAGATCAGATGTTGCACAAAGCTGAAGAAGCACTTTTAGTGATGCAGCATAACTTGAGCATTGATGAGAAAAAAGTAAGAATAGAGAAAGCTGAAAAGATTGAAACGGAAATAAATCAGTACTACTACCAGCTTAAAACGGAACACCTACAGTATTTGAATGAAAAAGAATACACCTATGAGGCTGGCACAATTTTTACCGATTTAATTACGGAGTGTGAAAAAATTGGTGATTACGCCATTAATGTATCTGAAGCACTAAACAACATGAATAAGTAGAAATAAGAAAGCCAGTACGTAAAAACGAACTGGCTCAATAATCCTCTCTGTACAGTTTTAAGCTACTTTACTTAATCGGCGCTGACGCACCACTTCGTTGGCATCGTTAATGTACTTGGCAATATTTGCACAGGGTACTTTGTAATTTGCTAACTGAATGGCTTGCATACCACGCAGATAAACAATTAACTTTCCGTTCAACAGTTTTATTAATTCTTGCTTTAGCTCCGATGCATTGGCACTCTCAAGCTTGGCGTTTAGTTGAGTCGCATTCTCTTTCTGAAAGGCTAAAAACTCCATTTCCTGCGTATCTAGCGTGATAAGCAAGGCACCAACACCCACTAATATATCTATTGCAGCCTTCAGTTCAGCCGCATTCATATCCGCTAAAAACGACTTTATTAATGCCGACTGCGGAACATAACCTACCTCAATAAGCTCAAAACCATATTTCTTAATAATGGCATCCACCTTTTGGGCCGCCGCAGCTACATTGGCATCAGGATGGTGCAAATAACCGCGTACTAGGTAAACAATAGACTTATAGGTACTGTCTCTACCAGAGTCTTTATCCTGTAAACTTAAGGACACCTCATCCTTATTCATGGCATCAACTATCGCATCAACTATAGGCGATGCCTTTGATACTATATTAGCTAGATTGGCATCACTTTCAATAAGTTCTGCACTAAACTCGCCTAAGCAAATTTGACCTAAACCAGCTAGTTCAGCAACCCGAATATCTGTTCTTATCTTCTGAATTTTTTCCATAAATTTTAATTTAGATTATTTATTAAGAGGATTATTATTTCTATCATTCAATGGGTAATAGCATCGGTAAAATGGCTCTTTGTTACAGAACTATGATTTTATAAAAAACAACCTCATATCGTAAATTACTGATAATGAACCAACTCCTAAATACATTTTAACCTTCTACTATTTTGGGCATATCCCATATAGATTATGGCTACCGGCGAAGCAAATAGCCTTCGCCCATATGGGATATTGCCTTCCGGCACAACTTTTAGCATTATCGTATATACGCAAAGCACTTCAGGAAAGAATTTTGCCTATAATCTATATACGCAAAGCACTTCCGGCGAGAATTTGGCCAATAATCTATTTAGATTATGGCTTCAGGCAATACATTGGACTTTCGCCCATATGGGATAAGCCTAAAATTCAATAATCCGATTCGTATAAAGTACTATGGTGATAAGTAAAATGTGCAGGATAGTTTATACAACTATGTTTTTTGTTTGATGATGGTATTGCTACAGAATATAACAATGGATTTTGGGTTTTGAGGGCTTAGTTTGGACATTGGGCCTTGGATACGTTTCATAAGGGATTTGTTAAAGTTTTACTACATCTAATATAATAATTTTTGTTTAATACACTTGTTGATAGGTGTTTATTATTGAAGTTGTTTAAAGGGAAATTTTACATTGTTGCCATGATGCAATAAGAGTAATAGGATTTGTATTGTGGATACTTTATGGAAAGGTGCCAATACTCTATTGTTTTAACTTTTAAATAGCCGGGTTACAAACCATCTTATGCAAGGCTAAACTTTACTGCTTGCTTATTGCACGGTTTTAAATGGGCGCTAGCATGGGTTACTATAATTTACCACACGAGAGGACTTATGCGGTAGGGGGGGGTTAATAGGGCTCTTTATATTTCAGTAGCAATATGATGTGTTTTATAATATATAGTGTGATTTATATTTGATTATTAAAAGTAAATATTCAATCAACTGCGGCATTAGTAATACAATATAAAATCAGAGCCTATTTATATTAAAGTGAACATTGTCAATGTCAAATATTTCTATTTCATTTTTTCTAATTGCAGTTAAAATGTTCCTGACATCTGGTCATGTCAAATATTTTTACACCATGTGTTAAATAAATAGACACATTAAAATACATAAAAAAACGCTTACATGTACATTATCAGCATATTACAATCTTGGTACATTTTAAGCATGATACCTGTTAGAAGAAGAGCAAACTCTAAAAAATAATCTACCATGATTAAAACAGAACAATTGTCAAAAGTATTCTATACCGAAGATGTTGAAACAACCGCTTTAAATAACGCATCTTTATATCTTAAAGAAAGCGAATTCTCAGCCATTATGGGTCCAACGGGGTGCGGTAAACCTACACTATTAAACATTATTGGTTTACTAAATAATCTTTCAAAAGGTAAATACTACTTTAATGGAAAAGAGGTAGCGAGTTATTAAACTTTTCTTTAATCCATTATCCGTTTATCATATACTAATAAAACGTACTTTTATGACATCTTCTATACTGAAACATAGCCTATCAAATATATGGAAATACAAAACCCACTCATTCATAAGTATTTTGGGTTTAGCATTGGCACTTGCATGTTTTATACCAACACTTTATTGGCTTAAATATGAAACTTCTTATGATGATTTTTACCCCTATTCAGAGAATATTTACCAGATCTATTCACTAGATAAACAAAGTGGTAAAATAAACAACCTAACATCTGGAATTTTAGCTAAAAAGTTACCTGAACGGTTTGCTTCAATAGAGAATGCAACTGTTTTCTATACGGACCAAAATAGCTTTAGTACTAAAGAAATACCACATGTGAAATTAAATACACTTATCACAGATAGTACCTTCTTTAGCGTATTTCCCAATACTATTATTAGTGGGGATACTAAAAATCCTTTACAAATAAATAACAATATTGTAATTACTAAAGCAATAGCTATTCGTCTATTTGGAAGTGTAGAAAATGCAATTGGAAAACAAATAAAAGGAACACATCTTTTAGAAAACGATTCTCCTTATACAGTCACAGCTGTAATAAAAAATCCTCCTTTAAATACCAATATATCATTTGAGGCAATTTTATCGCATGAACAAATAGCACTTCAGAAATCTTTTGTTGAGAAATCTGGCAATGAAATATGGGACTATGCATTTTTACAGATGTTTGTAAAGCTTCACTCAAACACAGATATTCATGACATGGAGGAACAGCTATATAACTTCCCCTCACAATCCTACGCAAATGAAAACATTAATATATTAATGATGCCGATCTGTGATATACGTCACAATTTAACTCAAGATGCACCATTCACAATACAATTCATCTACCTAATCCTAATAGCTGGGGCACTTTTGGTTCTTAGTGCTATTTTTAATTTCACAAACTTGTACTTCCATTTTTACTATCAGCGTATTCATTCTTTTCGATTACGCCACATTCACGGAGCATCAAAAAGACAAATAATATACCATATTATACTAGAATTTACTATACCTGTTCTGTTAGCAGTACTGTTTTGCTGTTTCTTTTTAATTATAACTTCCTCAATATTTTCAACTCATCTAAGTATTGTTATTGATTTATCTAAATTAATTATGATCTTTTCCATTTGCATTATAACCATGCTATTATTTATGGTAATAATTGGATTCCTCTTAGCTTATCGGCTAAGTAGGTTGGCTGTGAAACAAGGAGTCGAGATCAATAAAGTTAGACAATCAAAAATGCAACATATGGTTGTTAACATTCAACTATCTATTAGTATTGTATTTATTGTATCAACACTAGTTGTTTCGATGCAAATGCATTTTATCAACAATAAAGATCTAGGATTTAATCAGGATGATATATTATATTTATCTAACCTAGATCCCTTTATTAATAATAGTGAAAGAACAGCTCTTCTTAATGAGTTAAGATCAATTCCGCAGATTAAGAATATCACAGATGCAAATTTCACCCCTCAGCATAATATTAATCCATTTAGCCTAATTGATGATGTTGAATGGAAAGGAAAATCTCCAACAGAAAAATATTCATTTAATTTTATCACCGTTGATAGTCAATTCTCTGAAACATTTAGAGTGAATATGCTTCAGGGGAAATGGTTAAATGAATCAAGTCAGCATGCGATAGTACTTAACGAAGAGGCCGTAAAATTAATGGGAATTAAAGAACCTGTAGGCTCTACAATATCGATGACCTTAAGAAATAAGGAAGAATATAGAATAGTTGGTGTTGTAAAGGATTTTCATACACTTTCGCTTCGCAAGCGTATTTATCCCACCATATTTATAACATCGAACTACCCATCAAACAATTACTATATCCGAACTATTGCAGGCCAAAGGGATAATGTATTAAAACAAGTGAACACTATCCTTAGCAAATATAATAATTCATTATCCCAAGTAAAACTAATTTCTGTTAGAACATTATATGAACAACTTAATTATTCAGAGCAAACTGGCTTAATAATATTTGTATTATTAACTATAGTATTGTTACTAATTACTTTATGTGGTGTGTATGCGATAGCTATTACAACAACAGAATATCGTCGTAAAGAAATTGCAATACGTAAGGCAGTAGGGGCAGATATAAAAGATATTATATATATATTCTTCAAGGCTTATATTATACAGATTGGCAAAGCTAGCATATTGGCTATTCCTTTAGCCTATCTTAGCATGAATAGATGGCTACAAGAGTACTCTTATCATATTTTGATACCTTATATCTTATTTGTTTGGGTTGTAATAGGTATCACATTTATTGTTCTGACAACTATTCTTGGCCAGGTATTAAAAGCCGCTAACAGTAACCTATCTCGAGTATTTAATTATAATTGATTTCGTTTTTATATGGCTATGTATGGACATTAAAGCGTATAATGAAACTTATTCATGTGGTTTATGGTAATGCAAAGGGAAAACAAACTAGATTTTTACGTTTACGCTTCCCTGACTGCGATCAACCTTGCAGTATACTCATTACGTGTAAATACGTCTAACCACTCTACTACTGTAAAGCTTACAAATTATACTCCTACTGGATTATGGAACTTATAATTACGACTCATTTATTGTTTACTTATCTATAATTTACCACACGTGGGGACACGTGCGGTAGCGGGGCTAGCATGGTTGATTATTCCAATTGCTTACAAACCATTCTTATTTTATTTCATGTCTCCCACTCTGTAAAAAAGTCACAGTTGGTAAACTTTTTGATTCGCTAAACTTGTCATATGCCGCTTTTAGATCTGTCCATAGATTTACTTTATCTTTCTCAGAATTATACTTCTCAACTAAATTTTTATAATTATTATTTGTCAGTCTAGCTGGATACACTGTAACTGGAATGTTACTCTGGCCACAATCTTTCGCTTCTATACAAAACAAATACAATTCCTTTATTTCATTATCAGTTATTGGCAAACATCCTATAGTTACACAATTTCCATGAATACAAATATTACCTCCTAATTTCTGTTTATAACCAAGTATACGATCTGATTTGTTTGGATAATTAATTCGCATTGAAAGATAATATGAACTGGCTGGATTAAATGCGTCTATATGGTAGAAACCCTCTGGAATTTGAAAATCCCCTTCCTTACGCTTAGGGCCAAGCCTCCCGGAAGTTCTACATACATCATAGATCTTAATTAGTTTAAACTTCTTTTCTCCCTTATTTCTTGCCCATAACTCTATCTCCTTCTCATACTTAAACGCTCGCAAATAAATCTCTAGCTTTTCTATTTCAACTGACTTTTCTGTAAGAAGCTTAATTACTCCAGCCTCCTTTTCTGCATAAGCAGTTCTTACCCTAGAATATCGCTTTTGATTTTCTTTAAACTTTCCTGGCATCAAAGACAAGAAAAGTAAGGCTGTTAAGATTAGTACTAACTTATTCATAAAATGGTTTCTAACTTATTATATCATATATAGCGCATACGACTCTAAACCAAATATAAAAACAATATTTACAGAACCAACATACCAAATACTATGAACACCCCCCCCGCTCAGCGAAGCGTCTCGCTTCGTTGTTCTTCTCAGGCCTCTGGCCAACTAAATAAAAATGCAAAAATATAAGTTTTGTACAAAACAAAGGCTAGAAGCCTTATGGCATACGACATAGCGAGACGCTATGCCGAACGTGCAAATTTTTACTTTGGTGCTGCGCTGAGGGAGGGGCTAGCATGGGTAGGCGGCTTCTTAAGTGCATCTTTTACCACTTGCGCTACCGTCTCTTTATTTATACCTTTTGTTTTACAATATTTTCCGTCGAGCCAATCTACAAGCAACTTTGCACCCTTACTAGCATTACATGAAATACAACACAATGCAATATTATCTATGGTTGAAATACGAATATCATTAACGATATGTTCCCATGATGGTTTTGTCTTTCTTGAGTCGTGATTTTTAGAAAAATCAACGCCACAATAAACACATATCAAATCCCTTTTTACAACATACTCTTCTACTTCTTTTGGTATTCCCCACCTATTAGCCATATTTTTAGTTGTTTTTATGTTGTCAACACTTCTATACTCCAAATATAAAACTATTGTGATGCATTTAGAAAAGTTTACAGAACCAACATACCAAGTACTATGAACACCCCGCCGTAAGCTTCAAGGGCGGAGCGTGAGGGATTGAAACGGTTACCCCACAGCGCTTTTTTAGCGCGAGGAGTATGAGTGTAAAGCCCGACCCGACAGGGGCACGCCCAAATTATTAGATTAACCAAATATTGAAAAACATAGGGTACCTATGGTAAGGTATAGGAACATGCCAATAATATCGTTGAGTGTTGTTACAAAGGGTCCTGTGGCAACGGCCGGATCAATTTTCATGCGGTTCATGGCCAATGGAATAAAGGTTCCGAATAAGGAGGCAAATATAACTACTGAGAACATGGCAATTGAAACAGTGTAAGTAAGTGCTATGTTTGCTCCTATGAGATAATTATATGTGAATATTAGGGCTGCTAATACCGAGGCATTTAAAAAGGCAATGGCCAATTCTTTAAGTAGTTTGCCCCAGGTAGTTTCAAGTCCCATGTTACCACTTGCCAAGGATTGTACAATAATTGCTGATGATTGCATACCTATGTTTCCGCCCATTGCGGCAATTAATCCCATAAAGAAGGATAACTGTGGATGTTCGTCGAGAATGCCCACGAAGCCACCTACAACGCGCGAACCTAATATACCACCAAACATACCAATTAATAACCACGGCATACGTGCGCGGGTATGCATCCAAACGCTATCGGATGATTCAACATCGTCGGTAATACCGGATGCTAATTGGTAATCTTTTTCGGCCTCGTCTCTAATACGGTCTACAACATCATCGATGGTGATGCGACCCACAAGCCGATCGATACTATCAACCACAGGTAGGGCCACCAAATCATACTTTTCCATAATCTGACTCACCTCTTCGGCAGGTACTTCTGTTTTCACAGATATGGCATCGTGATTATAAATGTCTTTTACGAGTTTATCAACAGGACTTAATAAAAGTCGTTTTAAGGAGAGTGTTCCTTTTAATACGCCATCGTTATCAACAACGTATACATAATATACTTCATCAATTTCTTCGCCTTGGCGGCGCATACTACGCAGGCATGTTGAAAGGCTCCAGCTTTCTTTTACCTTAATGTACTCCTTGGCCATTAAACCACCGGCACTATCTTCGTCGTAGTTCAGTAGGTCAACAATATCACCGGCTGATTTTACATCGGCAATGTGCGATAGTACTTCTTGCTGGCGGTCGTCGTCCATTTCACCAATGACATCGGCTGCATCATCGGAGTCCATTTTTTCAATGAATCGCTTGGCAATAACCTCACTGGGCAAAGCTGCTAAAAAGCGACGACGGTCGTCTTCTTCAAGTTCGGTAAGAACATCGGCTGCTGTTTCATCATCAACCAAGAGATAGATAAACTTTGCTTCTTCAATGCTTAGCTCATCAAATAGTTCTGCTATATCAACGGGGTAAAGATCTTGAATTAACTCAAAGGTTTCTTTCTCGTCTTTATTTTCAATAAGCTTACGTATGTTAGTAACATACTCTCTGGTTAATTCAAACTTAGCCATGTTTTACTCTTTTGGAGCGAAACCCAATGGTTTCTGATGGTTTTATACTCTATATTTCTCTACAAAATTAGTTAACTCAACAAATTGTTCTACCGACAATTGTTCAGGCCTTTTTGTAAACAAATCTAATTCTTTAATATGATCGCGATTAAAAGGAATAGCTTTAAGAGAGTTGCTAATTGTTTTTCGGCGTTGGTTAAAGGAAGCCTTTACCACTTTAAAAAACAATTTTTCATCGCAATTAAGCTTGTCAACATTATTGCGAGTTACACGGATTACACCAGATTTTACTTTAGGGGGAGGAGTAAATACATCCTCGTTAACTGTGAAAAGGTATTCTACATCGTAATAGGCTTGCAAAAATACGCTTAAAATTCCGTACACTTTACTTCCCGGAGGAGATGCCAAACGCTCAGCCACCTCTTTTTGTAACATTCCGACTATTTGTGGAACCTGATCGCGGTGTTCGAGTACCTTAAAAAAGATTTGGCTAGATATATTATAGGGGAAATTACCAATGATATTGAATGCTTCTCCATTAAACTCTGAGAAGTCCATTTTAAGAAAATCTCCTGAAATAATTTTCCCGGCTAATTGAGGGTAATTTTCGTTTAAGTAGGCTACCGATTCGGTGTCAATTTCAATAACACTAAGATCAATATCCTTGTTTTGAATAAGATACTTGGTTAAAACCCCCATGCCTGGGCCAATCTCTACCACCTTTTTAACAGATGAATTTAATCCTTCAACAATGTTGAGTGCAATTTTTTCATCATTCAAAAAGTGCTGTCCAAGATGCTTTTTTGCCTTTACATTCTTCATTTAACCCGCTTTAACCTATACAACTTCAATTGATTTTGCACAAACGCTAATATCTTTGTAACATTGCACCCGCAAATTCAGCGCAAAGGTAAATATTAAATTCACATTTACCTTTATACTAGATGCGAAGTTGACCTTTTTAAGATAATAGAAAATTGAAGAAGACTCTTATAAATATTTTAAAGTTTGCCATTTATTTTGCCATTGGTGGTTTTTTAATGTGGTTTGTATATCGCAGTTACGATATGCAAGAGATTAAAGATGCATTAAGTGGCGGCATAAAAGTGTGGTGGTTGGTAATAGCTCTTTTTGCTGGTTTACTTAGTCACATTAGTCGCACAATACGTTGGCAAATGATTATTGAACCCATTGCCAAACGTACAGATACTACCAATACATTTATTGCTGTAATGATTGGCTACTTTGCCAACTTACTGATACCAAGAATGGGAGAGATATCTCGATGTGGGGTATTAGCCCGTTACGAGAAAATATCGATGAGTAAATTAGTTGGTACTGTTGTGGTAGAGCGACTGATTGATGTAATATCACTTTTGGTTTGTTTGGTATTGGTGTTAGCACTTCAGTTTAATATTGTTACTGACTTTCTATCGAGAAATACCGATTTATCTGGCTTTGCAAATATATTTGCTTCAATATGGACCTATGTTATCCTTTTAACCATTGTTCTTTTATTTAGAGTATTCAGAAAATGGTTTGCACAAACAAGTCCTTATCAGAAATTAAAAGGCCTTTGGAGTAAATTTGCAGAAGGTTTCATGGCTATTAAAAACATTAAGAATAAAGGTCGTTTTATTGCCCACTCTGTTTTTATATGGGTTATGTATTTCTTTATGATTTACTTAAACTTTTATGCCTTCGATTTCACTTCACATTTAACACCACTTGCTGGATTATCCGTTTTTGTTTTGGGAAGCTTGGGCATGGTAGCACCTGTTCAGGGTGGTATGGGTCCGTGGCATTTTATGGTAATTGCTAGTCTGCAAATGTATGGCGTTGCCAAGGTTGAAGGCGGAGCTTTTGCACTAATTGTTTGGAGCTCGCTTAATGCTATGATTGTGATACTTGGTATTGTTTCGTTAATTGTACTTCCGATAATTAATCGTAAAAGAGAAAATGCAAGTGCCTAATTGGCTCAAAAGATTAGCACTCCTTTTATTATTAATAAGCTCTTATTCGTACATAGCCTACAAACTTTATGTGTTTGATAATTGGCATTCAGTTACAATAAATTCAAGTCAGTTAATCTTAAATATCAGCATTCTTCTGCTGCTATTAATCCTTAACCTATTTTTTGAAGCAAAGAAATGGCAAACGCTTCTAAAACCCATCACACTTGTAAAACATCGTGATGCCTTAAAAATGGTTTTTGCAGGATTTACCTCAGGTATAGTAACTCCCTTTAAGGCAGGCGAGCCGTTTGGTAAAATTGCCTTCCTTGATAAACCTTATCGCAAGGATGCAATTATAATGAGCTATTTTGGTAGTTTGCTGCAGAACATTACCATTCTTTTATGTGGCATTATAGGATTACTTTCGCACTCTAAACTCCTAAATCTAGGCATCCAGAATAAATGGATATACTCAATAATACCGATTACCTTATTGGTGATTTACATTCTCACCAAAGCACTCCTCAAAAATAGTAGGTTTAAAGACTTTTTATTTCAAATAAAACAAAGCATTACAAAGCTATCGGTATCAAATACTTTAAAGGCCTTTGGGTATGGATGCCTCAGGTATTTTACATTTTGTTTTCAGCTTTACATGTGTTTGTATTTATTCGGATGCACTGATATTGACTTTAGCCAAATATTCATCTACTATCTACTAATAACATTATTCCCATCGCACTTATTGGTTGATATGGGCATTAGAGGTTCAGTGGCAATATTTGTATTTAGCAATAATATTTTCAATCCTGATATTTTAATGGCTGTGTTTCTAGTATGGATTATAAATCAGGCACTACCAACACTAATAGGAACTGCCACACTAGTAAGAAGATATTATATAAACATCCACAAAAGAACCCAATCAATGTAATATTCTGAACAGAATTAAAATGTTAATAGAAAACTACTTATATTTATTGCCACTTTTAATATTCTCAAATCCTTTTCATATAAAATGGAAAATTACATTTTAGATTTAATCGAAGACAACAACAGAGTTATCATTCCTAATTTTGGTGCTTTTATTATATCCAGAGATAATGGTGTTAATATTTTGTTCAACAATTTCCTAAGCTTCAACGATGGACTCCTTGTTAATTTTATTGCTGAAAAAAAGGGAATTGATACTATTACAGCCACTGATCAGGTTTATGATTACGTAAATAAAGTAAAAAAAGAACTTGACGATAAAGGGGTATTTACTTTTGATAAGTTGGGTACCTTTAAAAAGGATGATTCTGGAATATTGCGTTTTCAACAAGAAACAAATGCTTCGCTAAATAATGAAATTAAGGAAGAAACTTCTGTTGATAACAATAATACGAACTTGTTAGATATTCAAAAGGACAATGAACCTGTTGAAAACGAGAATACAGAAGTTTCTAGCAAAATAGAGGAAGAAGTAAAAGAAGAAGTGGTGGTTAAAGAGCCGGTTCTCACTATTGATGATTCAGAAGAAGAAATAAAAGAAGAAAAACCTCCTGTTAAGAAAGAAAGCAAAGTTGTTACAACACCACCTGTTAAGGCAACACAAAAGGCTAGTCCCAAAAAGGAAAGCAACGCTAGTTCATCGGTTATATTAGCGATGAAAGAAAAGAAGCGTAAGGAAAGAAAGACCTTTTTAATAATAGCAGGAGTAGTGGCATTAGCAGTTATTGCCTTTTTCTTATTTCAATCAAAACCAAAACAAACCATAGAACCTACTAAAAAACCAATGGTACAGAAAGTAGATTCGGCAAAAATTAAACAACAAGAGGCTTTACGATTGCAAAAGGAGCGGGAAGCTTTTGTTGCTGATTCCCTTAGACGAGCTGAAGAAGAGAAGCTTTCAATTTCAAATAAATACCACCTGATTGTTGGTAGTTTTAAAGTTGAAAAAAATGCTGAAAATATGGTAATATCTCTGCATAACAAGGGCTATGATAAGGCACAATATTTTGATTACAAGGGCAAATATTTTGTAAGTATCGACAACAGTAAGAAATACGGAGCGATGGAAAAAACGCAACAAGCTGTTATGGATAAGGAACAAATGAGTTGCTGGATTTTTAAAATGAAATAAAAATTACTAAAATAATATTTCCAATCCCAAGCTAATTAGTTTGGGATTTTTTATGTTAACGCATTTTTAATGGAATTTATACTCGCTATAATAGGCTTAATAGTAATTATATCCTATTGCTCACTTATACTTGCATTTACAAGAGGCTGGAATAAGTGCACAGCAACGCCTGTTTGTGATAGGCAAGACTTACCTTATTTAACGTGTATTATAGCCTTAAGAAACGAGGAAGACAATGTAAATAAATTGTTCAAAAAACTGAACCAATTAGATTACCCGAAAAATAAAATCGAATTCATTTTCATAGATGATCACTCTACGGATAACACATATAAGGAACTCCAAAATTTAAAAAAGGATTTCAATTACAAATTATCCTCACTTCGAATGAGGGAAGAGGCAAGAAAGCTGCCATTGCTAAAGGTATTTCTTTGGCTAAATATGAGAACATTGTACTCAGTGACGCCGACTGTACACCTCATGAAGACTGGTTATTAAGTATAGGGTCATGCTTTCATACAAAGAAACCAGATATGATTGTCGCCCCGGTCTTTATCAAAGACCAAAGTTCATTCCTCTCTTACTTTCAAAGTGTAGATTTTATTAGCCTAATAACAAGTACTGCTGGTGCAATTGGAATAAACCGGCCAATCATGTGTAACGGAGCCAATTTAGCATACAAAAAGGAGGCATATCTTAAAGTAAAGGATAAACTAAAAGAAGAGTTTTTATCTGGTGATGATGTATTTCTACTACATGCAATAAAGAGTGAAGGAGGGAAAGTAACTTTCCTAAAAGATGATAAGGCAGTGGTACAAACTGAGCCTGAAAATAACACACTATCGTTTTTAAACCAAAGAGTACGTTGGGCATCAAAAAGTAAAGGATACACCGATTATTTTACCCTAATAACCGCGTGGATTGTATTCCTTTCTAACCTAGCAGTAATAAGCTCAGTACTACTAATCAGTGTTTATCCTGCCTATTCTAAGTGCATTCTGTTTGCTTGGGGCTTGAAAGTATTGGTAGATGCAAATATAATATCAAAAGGGCTGCGTTTCTTTAAGCTGAAAAATAAGAGTATGTATTTCCTCTTAACATTTCTCATTTATCCGGTATATATTGGGGCAACAGTTATTTGGGCAGCTTTTGGCCATACAAATTGGCGAGGGAGGAGTGTAAAATAAAAGCGAACTCATGAAATGAATCCGCTTTCTGCAAATTTTGTGAACCGTGAATACATAAATAACGGTAAAATAGTTCTAATACCCACTGATAGTAGGGCATGTAGAATTATCTATCCTCAAAAAAAAGGAAAATTATTATTAAAACAAATTCTTGGGTCTATTATTTTACAAATTATCAGTCATTTACGATAATCTTCATTTGTTTCATTAAAAAGGTAGCATTATGATTTTGGGTTACCCCTTTGTATAGTTTATAATCGAACTTTAATTCATTATTAGTATTCTCAACTTCAAAACAAATATTGTTAACCTTTCCTTTGCTTTCCTCTTCTAAAATACCTAATTCCAAATCATGAGTGGCAATCATACCATGCACATTTAATTTCAATAAGTGTCTTATTAATTCCATCGATCCATAGGTTTTATCCTTCGAGTTGGTTCCCTTCAAAATCTCATCTAGAATTACAAAAATTTCATTGCCTGCGTATAAGGCATCTATAATAAACTTGAGACGTTTTAACTCGGCAAAGAAGTACGATTCGTGCTTCATGAGGTTATCTGAAGTTCGCATGTTTGTGATGAGGAGCATTGGTTTAAAAACCATTTTCTTAGCACAAACTGTCATACCCGATTGAGCAATTACCCTATTTAAAGCCACCGTTCTTAAAAAAGTACTTTTTCCCGACATATTTGCTCCTGTGATAAGTGCAAAAATAGAGTTGTTAAATGCATAATTATTATCTACTCGCTCTTTTCTATCGATAAGCGGATGACCTAATTCTTCAACCTCAAAGACTTTACTCGAACTCATTTCAGGAAATATGAAGCCAGGATGATTATACACAAAACCAGCCATAGAATTGTAGGCATCAATTTTATATATTACATCTAACCATTCATCTAAGGACAAATGATATTGCTGTATCCATTTCTCAATTTTAAGTACGTATTTTAAATCCCATAAAAGCAATCCATTTAAAATGAAGCCACCAATCATACCAGATCGTTGATCAAACTGTGATAAATCTTTCGTGAAAATCTGAATTACTTCAGCTGCATTTTTACCATCCTTAAAAAGTTGATTTTGAATATTAAGCAAACTCTCCGTTTCAAATTTCTCACTCTGGATTAGTTGAGCTAAAATTCCATACTTATTTAACTGTACACATAAAACAGAGAACTTGTTATGCAAGTAGTTCACTTTTTTAAAGTAAAACCCAACTATGGATAGATTAACCAATAGCAATATGCTTATTAGTGATACAAACTTCGCCTCATAAAATGAGGCAATTATAGATGCAAATAATAAAGCGGGTAGAACATAGATGAGAGACTTAAATAAACTCGATTTATCTAAAAATAGATTCTTATAAGCTTTTAAATCTTTTATGACAGAAGCATCCTTTACTTTCTCATCAACAATTTTACCCTTTCCGTAGAAAGCCTGACGGAAATCGAACTTTTTTGCTAATTCGCTAAAGTTATTCTGATTTTGGCTTATTTCTGAAGCATCTAATTCTTCAGTGGAAATGTGTTTCGCTAAATACTCTTCTCCGCCAATTGTAATGGTTCTATTAATATATTGGAAAAAAGATCCCTTCCCAAACAAATCAATATCATAGGAATAATTGTGCTCTGGATCTAAGAATTGTTTTCCATCATTAAAACAATCCCAGTTGTATTGTTGGGCTTTTATTTCGTTCTCGTTTAATTCTTTAATGGCTTCGCACTCACTTTTGCGAGTTTTTAAGGCATTAAATTTCTTTATCAATAATACGAATAACGAAATACAAATAACTATTGATAAACCTCCTGCCCAAGCAGAAATTGGAAAAAGTAGGATAGGAGCTGCAATTAATAAAATGAAGGTAAGTAACCTAAGCCATGCAATTTGGCCTAGGCTAGTTTTTATTTTTGACAGCTTATTTGTGTATTCTTGTGCCTTACTTTTGTATAGGACTATGAGTTCATCAAATCTTGATTCGACTCTTCTAGTGCTTTCCATACCATGTCTTTTAGTTCAGTAATACCAATATTGGCGACCGAAGATATAAAAGTATATGGAATGTCAGGTAAATCAGTTTTAATTTCTTCCATCAGCTCATCATCAAGCATATCGCACTTTGAAATAGCTAACAAACGTTCTTTATCCAACAATTCAGGATTATAGCACTTTAATTCATTCAATAGAATCTGGTATTCCTTTTGAATATCGTCTGCATCCGCAGGAACCATAAATAGTAATATCGAATTTCGCTCAATATGACGTAAGAATCTTAAACCTAATCCTTTTCCTTCACTAGCTCCCTCAATAATACCTGGGATATCGGCCATAGCAAACGATTTATTATCGCGATAGCCAACAATACCTAAATTAGGCACAAGAGTGGTAAAAGCATAATCTGCAATTTCGGGCTTAGCGGCTGACACAACAGATAATAAGGTCGATTTTCCCGCATTTGGGAATCCTACCAAACCAACATCGGCCAATACCTTAAGCTCTAAAACAACAGCCACTTCAGTTAAATCCTGACCCGGTTGCGCATATCTAGGTGTTTGATTGGTTGAGGTTTTAAAGTGCATATTTCCTCTTCCACCAAGGCCGCCTTTTACAAGAATAAATTCTTGCTCATCATTGGTAATTTCGCAGATTTGTTCGCCTGTTTCAGCATCTTTGGCAATTGTTCCAAACGGAACATAAATTACTCTATCTTCTCCTTGAGAACCAGAACTACCTTGGCCACCGCCACTCATACCATGTCCTGCAAATACATGACGTTTATATTTTAAGTGAAGAAGTGTCCAATGGTTTCTACTTCCACGGATAATAACATGGCCACCACGTCCACCATCACCACCATCAGGTCCACCTTTAGGTTCAAACTTCTCGCGACGCATGTGCATAGATCCTGCACCACCTTTACCTGAACGACAAAAGATTTTTACGTAATCAACAAAATTACTACTGGCCATAATTATTATTTTATAGGTTACTTATGTGAATATATAAATAACCATGAAGTATTAAATACAAAAAGCCACGGTAAGTTACACTACCCGTGGCTTAAAATCAAAAATATCTTTATTACTTAGCTCCTTCGATTGCAGCTGAGATAGATTCAAATATTCCATCAACAGAACCAACACCTTGGATTGCTTTGTAAACTTTTTTAGCTTTATAAAAGTCGATAACCGGAGAAGTTTGTGATTCATAAACTGAAATACGCTTCTCAATAGTCTCTAAATTATCATCAGAACGACCTGAAGTTTCTCCACGCTTTAATAAACGCTCTACCAATTCTTCTTTTGGTACCTCAAGGTTAACCATTACTGAAACCTTAGAATTGTGCTCTGCTAATAACTCTTCAAGAGCTTCTGCTTGAGCAACTGTACGAGGAAAACCGTCGAAAATAACACCTTTAGCACCCACTAAAGATTCAATTTTATTATCAATCATTCCAATAATTGTTTCATCAGGTACTAACTCACCTTTATCGATAAAACTTTTTGCAATAGTCCCAAGTTGTGTATGACCGCTTATTTCAGCTCTTAATAAATCTCCGGTAGAGATGTGTGCTAAATTAAACTTTTCAATAATATTCTCACTCTGAGTCCCTTTACCTGACCCTGGAGGGCCAAAAATTACAACATTCAACATATTAGTTAGTATTTATTTTTTATTCTACTACAGTATAAATATCAGCAAGGTTTCTACCATATCCATCATAATCTAAACCATAACCTACGATAAAATCATTTGGTATTTCAAGACCTGTATAATCAATTTTTACATCAACTTTACATGCCTCTGGCTTATATAATAATGTGGCTATTTTTAAATCGGCTACACCATGAGAAAGCATTTGCTTCTGCACCTTTTCAATAGTAAAACCTGTGTCAATAATATCTTCAAGTATTACAACCGTGCGGCCTTCTAAATTTTCGGTTAAACCAATTAACTCCTTAATTTTACCTGTAGAACCAGTACCTTCATACGAAGCCATTTTAACAAAACTAATCTGACAAGGAAAACTCAACTTTTTCATCACATCAGCTGCAAACATAAATGAACCATTTAATATGCAAATTAGCAATGGATCTTTATCCGCTACATCTTCATTTAACCCCTTGGCAATCTTATCAATTGCCTTATCAATCGTCTCAAACGGAATCGACTTTTTAAACTCCCTATCTAATATCTTAATAGTCTCCATCAAACGGCTATTTTATTATTGTGGCGCAAAAGTACAAAAAAATACCTCTGATAAAACAATTTAGTTCTATAACTTGTTAATTTTGCGTCAGTTTAAACTAATTTTTAATTTTTTATAAGAATGCAAGCAGTAGTTAGTATTATTATGGGAAGTACTTCTGATCTTCCAGTTATGGAAAAGGCAGCACAAGTACTAAATGATTTAAAAATTCCTTTTGAAATCAATGCGCTTTCAGCACACAGAACACCTGAAGCTGTTGAAACATTTGCAAAAGGTGCAGAAGAGAGAGGTATTAAAGTAATTATTGCAGCAGCTGGTATGGCAGCACACTTACCTGGAGTTATAGCTTCAATGACTAAACTTCCAATTATTGGTGTACCAATTAAAGCTTCTTTAGATGGTTTAGATGCCTTATTAGCAATTGTACAGATGCCTCCAGGAATTCCGGTTGCAACAGTAGGTATTAATGGTGCTCAAAATGCAGGTATTTTAGCTGCTCAAATGATTTCATTAGCCGATCGCGAATTAGCTGAAAGATTAGCTGGTTTTAAAGAAGAGCTTAAAACAAAAATTGTGAAAGCTAACCAAGAGCTAAGTACTGTTAAATACGACTTCAAAACAAACTAGTCGGTAATTTTACGATGTTCCAAAATACTTAGAGTTACTCTGAATATTTTGTAAATAGATTTAAAAGAGGTATTTTAAGGTGTAATTAACCTTAAGAATACCTCTTTTTTATGTCCCAAAACCTAGCTGCTATTATAATAGTATTGCTATACTCGTGCAATACATTTTGCCAAAATAGCTTACATAATTCTCCTGTATCAAATGCTCTAGCTGGCATTTATTCAACACGCTCTGATGTATGGAGCGCATTTCAGAATCCAGCAGGAAATGCAAACTTTAACAAAGTTAGTTCAGGTATTTCCTATTCTATGCCTTATGGGATTAAAGAATTAAGCTCGCAAAAAATTGCGAGTACTTTACCTACTAAAATTGGAAATATTGGAGCCTCTTATCAATCGTTTGGATTTAGTTTATATAAAGAACAAAACATAAGCTTAAGCTATTCGAAATCGATAACCGAGAAAGTAGCTGCAGGTTTTCAATTGAATTATGCAAACTACTTCAGTTCGCAATCAGGGAATGGCGGCCAACTTTACTCATCAATTGGCCTACAATTCCAACCAATAAAGCACCTTAAAATAGGAGCCTCAATTACAAATCCTGAACAAGCAAGCCTAACAATCAATACTGAAGAAGTTCACATCCCATCTTATTACGCTTTAGGTATAAGTTGGCTTGCCTCAGACCAGTTCTCATTAAGTTATGAGTTTGAAAAACAAAGTGATTATGGGGTAATATCAAAATTTGGATTAGAATATAACTATCAAAACTTTTTGTGGTTTAAAGGAGGAATATCAGGCAAACCAATTTTATATAGTTTTGGCTTAGGGCTTAAACTAAAACAATTTATTGTTGATTATGCGGCTAGTTTTCATGAGGCTTTAGGAATGACATCTAGTATTGGCTTAACTTTTAATTGGCATAAAGATGAGTAAACAGAAATTATGCCTCTTATTAATTAACATACTATTTGTGAGTTATTCTTTCTCGCAATCTCAGAGAAATCCTGAGCAGATTGTTTCAGATTTACTTGAATCAACATCACAAAATAGTGAACTAATTGGACCTAACAATCAGGCGTTCGAGGATTTGCTCGATATTATTCACAACCCTATTCAAATCAATAGTGCTAGCAAAGAAGATCTTGATCAACTTATCTTTTTAAGTCCCTTACAAGTTCAGAACTTATTTGATTTCACACAGAATCAAGGCTCTATAAAAAGTATATATCAACTTCAGGGAGTTAAGGATATGCCAATAGAAACCTTAAAAGTGCTGCAAAATTTCATTCGGTTTGAAGAAGAAGGAAGTCAATATTCCTCAAAAAAATACTTTAAGGGACAACTCATCATGAGAGATATGTTTGATTTAGATAATGCATCAGCTTACGGAAATGATAGTATAGCAAGTAAATACTTGGGTGACAAACACCATTTATACTCGCGCCTACAGTTACAATATGGTGCTAATTGGTATGCAGGTATAACTTTAGATAAGGACCCTGGAGAGGGAATATTTAAATCACACCCTAATTATATTGACTTTTATTCAGGGCATGTACTTTACTCAGGCAAGAAATGGCTGAAAACTTTTATTATTGGCGACTACAGTGCAAATATAGGTCAAGGCTTAGCTTTATGGACAAGCACTGCAATGGGTAAAAGTGCTGAACCTTTAAATATTAACAAGAGAGGTAAAACCATTGCAAAATATACTTCAGCAAACGAATATAGTTTTTTTAGAGGAGCGGCAGCTACATTCTCTATTAGCGATTTAGAACTTACTATTTTCTCAAATTACAAGAATAGAGATGCTAATATCGAGTTAGACCCTGACAGTAATAAAATAATTAACTCAATGCCTGAAACTGGTTATCACAGAACAGATAGTGAGCTATCAAAAAGAAATAACCTACTCCAAAAAACAATCGGAGCAAATGTAAACTATTATTACAGGGCATTGAATATTGGTATAGGCGGCTATTACAACGAGTTTGATGCTGATACAATCATACAAAACAACGCTTACAAACTTTTTACTACGCCGAAAGTTAAAATGAGTAATTATTGGCTTAACTATAAATATAGTGTGAATAAACTGCTACTATTTGGTGAGGTTGCAAGTACCTCTGAATATAATGTAGCGTTGTCGAATGGCTTAATATTTTCACCTCAAAATAATATCTCATTATCTCTACTTCATCGGCACATAAGTAAGAAGTATTATTCACTTTATACAAATTCGTTTGGTGAATATAGCACTCCTGCAGGAGAAAGTGGTATATATTTAGGTATGGTTACTTACCCGTTTAAAAACATTGAACTATCAGGATATTTTGATTTCTTCAAGAGTGAGTGGCTTGAATATCAAACTAGCGCCCCTTCAAACGGGTATGACTATATGGTAAATATAAATTACCAATTTGCTAGGCAATTTAGTATATACGTGCGCTATAAAGAAAAAGAGAAAGCTAAAAATAATAGAATAGATGGCAATCCAACTTTCACTATCCACAACACCAACCAAAAAAAGATAAGACTACATGCTACTTACAATAGTTCCGAGGTATCGAGAATTCAGTTTAGATTTGAAAACTCATTTTATGAGAATAATGATGTTAGCTCAGGCTATTTATCCTATATCGATTATAAACATTCGTGGATTGAAGATAAAATAAGTTTGTGGCTAAGATATACAGTTTTTGATACGGATGATTATTACTCAAGAATATATACCTACGAAAACGACTTATTATATAACTTCTATACACCCGCATTTCAAAACGAAGGAACTCGTTTTTATACACAATTAAGATGGAAAGTAATCCCTCCATTAAGGATTTGGCTAAAATATAGCAAAACATGGTATAGCCATAAAAATGAAATTGGCTCTGGAGATAATACCATTGAAGGCAATTCCAGAACCAATTTAAAAATTCAATTACAGTATATATTTTAGTTTCCTACTTCTGATAGGAATTTAATTCTAACTAATCTAACATTTTCCTCCGAATAGTATTCTTCGCCAAGCTCCTCCAGAGCACTTCCTATATCATCAGATTCTGCATCTTCTTTAAAATAATCAAAAATATCATCTTTAGTATCTTCATCCATTACCTGATCGATATAATAATCAATATTAACTCTGGTTCCTGAATAAACAATAGATTCCAATTCTGTGATGAACTCCTCCATATCAATACCCTGAGAACTGGCTATATCTGTAAGGTTGATTTGACGATCTATACTTTGAATAATTGAGATTTTATTCTTGGATTTATTAGCCACCGACTTAACAACCAAATCCACAGGACGTTCAATCTCATTATCATCAACATGTTTCTTAATAAGATCTACAAACTCTTTTCCAAAACGTTTGGCTTTACCTGAACCTACACCTGGTATATTATTAAGCTCCTCCAATGATATTGGATAATGAATTGCCATTGCCTCAAGTGAAGGATCCTGAAAGATTACAAATGGAGGTAAATTTTTACGTTTTGATATTTTTTTACGTAAATCTTTTAACATGCTTAAAAGTTGAGGATCTACAGATGCAGTGCCTCCGCCCGATTTTTCCTCAATATCTACTGATTCAAAATCATGCTCTTGCGTAATGAAAAAAGAACGCGGTTTTGCTAAAAACTCTTTTCCTAAATCACTTACTTTTAAAATTCCGTAATTCTCTATTTCCTTAACCAATAATCCTGGAACAAGTAATTGACGAATTACAGCATTCCAATACTTCTCATCTTTTTCTTTTCCTGCTCCAAAAAGCTCATGCTCATCGTGCTTATAAGTTTTAATAACAGAGTTAGATTTACCTGCTAAGAATGGAGAAATATAGTCGGCTTTAAAACGCTCTTTCAGTTCAAGAATCGTTTTTATCATCAATGCAACATTATCTTGTCCCTCGTGCTGCTCTTTAGGGTGTACGCAGTTATCACACGTGTCACAACAATCTTCATCATGCTTCTCTCCAAAATAATGAAGTAGTATTTTCCTTCTACAAATTGAAGATTCTGCGTAAGACACCGTTTCTAATAACAACTGCTTACCAATTTCTTGCTCCGCAATAGGCTTCCCTTGCATGAACTTTTCAAGCTTTTGTATATCCTTATAACTATAGAAAGTTATACACCTGCCTTCACCACCATCTCTACCAGCGCGACCTGTTTCTTGATAATAGCCCTCTAAACTTTTAGGAATATCATAATGCATCACCAAACGAACATCGGGTTTATCAATTCCCATTCCAAAGGCAATTGTTGCAACAATAACATCACAATCTTCCATTAAAAAAGCATCCTGGTTACCTGCTCTTGTAGCTGCATCCATTCCTGCATGGTAAGGACGCGCCTTAATACCATTTACCTGCAGAACCTCGGCCAATTCCTCAACCTTCTTCCTACTCAGACAGTAAATAATACCTGATTTACCAACATTCTCTTTTAATATCTTGATGATTTGCTTGGTAGCATCTTTCTTCGCTCTTACATCATAATATAAGTTCGGTCGATTAAAAGATGATTTAAAAACCATACTTTTTACCATCCCAAGACTCTTTTGAATATCACTTTGTACTTTAGGCGTTGCTGTAGCCGTTAAAGCCATTAGAGGTTTTGTACCAATTTCTTCAATTATTGGTCTTATTCTTCTATATTCTGGTCTGAAATCGTGTCCCCATTCAGAAATACAGTGCGCTTCATCAACAGCATAAAATGAAATCTCAACACTCTTTAGAAACTCAATGTTTTCTTCTTTCGTTAAAGATTCAGGTGCAACATATAGCAGCTTTGTTTTACCATCTACAATGTCTTCCTTTACTTTTGTTATTGCCGTTTTTGTTAATGACGAGTTTAAGTAGTGTGCAACAGAATCATCACCACTAATATTTCTAATTGCATCTACTTGATTCTTCATCAAGGCAATAAGGGGAGATATAATAATAGCTGTTCCCGACAATATTAACGATGGCAATTGATAACATAAAGATTTACCTCCACCAGTTGGCATCAATACAAAAGTATCATTACCCTTCAACACATTTTCTATAACTTCTTCTTGGTTCCCCTTAAAAGTATCAAATCCAAAATACCTTTTTAGGTGAGCCGAAAGATCTATTTTCTTTCCCATAACTTCAATTATAAGGCTTCTCTTATTTTTACGTATAACAAGAAAAACGTTACGTAATAACCCTCAAAATAATCAAGGCTAACAAAAATAATTTTTTTTACCTACAAAGCAAGATTTATCAGTAAATTAAGCGTATTTGTAGATTAATTAAGGACTTTTGTCAACTATAAAGCTCCAATAAATAAACACTTTTTTAGAAATTTGATTCGATCAAACCGCTAATAATCCTATTATTGGGATTATAAAATATCGGTGCTATATTCGCACTACAATAAAAATACGCTAAAAAGATTAACAAATAACAAAAAACTACGTTAAGGATTTTTAAAAATGGCAGAACAAGAAACTAATGAAATGTCTTTTCTTGAACATTTAGAAGAGTTAAGATGGCATATTGTACGTTCATTTATTGCAATTGCAGTAGTTGGTGTTGCTGCATTCTTATACAAAGATATACTATTTGACACCATAATTTTTGGTCCAAGCAATCCAGACTTTTTTACCAATCGATTATTATGTAGAGCTGCTGATTTATATAATTTACCAGCACTTTGTATTAATCAGAGTAAAATCTCTTTTCAGAATATTTTAATGTCAGGTCAGTTTACAACTCACATTAAAGTATCCTTCATTGCAGGATTAGTTGCGGCATTTCCATATGTATTTTGGGAGTTTTGGCGTTTTATAAAACCCGCTCTTTTACAAGAAGAACAAAAACACTCTAGGGGAGCTATCTTTTTTGCTTCTATTTTATTTTCTGTGGGTATTTTATTTGCATACTATATTATTTGTCCGCTATCCATTCAATTCCTATCTAATTATCAAGTAAGTGATAAGGTAGACAATATTCTAAACTTAGGATCGTACATCTCTACCATCAGTTCAATCGTTTTAGCAGGAGGAGTTATTTTTGAGTTACCTATACTTATATATTTCTTAGCTAGGGTAGGAATAGTAACCTCTACCTCACTAAAGAAATATCGTAAACATTCAATTATTGCTAGTTTACTTTTAGCTGCCATAATAACACCTCCTGATGTAATAAGTCAGATATTAGTTTGTGTGCCTTTAATCATTTTATACGAAGCAGGCATAATAATTGCCAAACGTATTGAAAAAAAGCGCGCAAAAGCAGAACTTGAAGTATATAAATAAACACTAAGCACAAATTAGTTACTTATGTCAGAAGAAAAGTTAGTTCTACATACCGATAAACTGGTTAAAAAATATAAAAACCGTACAGTAGTTAAAGGTACTACAATTAGAGTTGAGCAGGGAGAGATTGTGGGCTTATTGGGACCCAATGGTGCTGGTAAGACAACTAGTTTTTATATGGTTGTAGGCTTAGTTACTCCAAACTCTGGAAATATATATTTAAATGATATAGATATAACCAAAGAACCCGTTTACAAAAGAGCACAGCGCGGTATAGGCTACTTAGCTCAAGAAGCTTCGGTTTTCCGACAACTTAGTGTTGAGGATAACATTAAAGCCGTTCTTGAAATGACCAAGTTTGAAAAAGAATACCAAAAGGAGCGTTTAGAGGAACTTCTCAATGAATTTGGCTTACAAAAGATTAGAAAATCATTAGGTATACAACTATCAGGGGGAGAAAGAAGAAGAACAGAGATTGCAAGAGCTCTAGCCATTAATCCTAAATTTATACTTTTAGATGAACCATTTGCTGGGGTTGATCCAATTGCTGTTGCCGATATACAAGAAATTGTTGCGAAGCTGAAATATAAAAACATCGGAATACTTATAACTGATCACAACGTACACGAAACACTTTCAATTACAGATAGAGCTTATTTACAAATTGAAGGTGCCTTATTTAGATCTGGAACAGCGTATGAATTGGCCGAAGATCCGGAAGTAAGAAGACTGTATTTAGGTGACGACTTTGAGTTGAAAAGAAGAACCTTTGATGTAAGTGGTTAATAAAAAGCACATTAAAAAAAAATATCATTTTTTTTGTTTTACGTTTGGAAATTAAAAATAAAATGAGCTATCTTTGCATCGCAAAATTATCGCGGATGTGGCGTAATTGGTAGCCGCGCTAGACTTAGGATCTAGTGCCGAGAGGCGTGGGGGTTCGAGTCCCTTCATCCGCACACAAACAAAATATAAAAACCGTCTTACTTACGATTCGTTCGATAGTTTGACGGTTTTTTTAAATTAAACTAGTTTGTAATTTGTTGCTATTAGTTTAATATAATTGTTTAAAACAAAGCCATACAAATAGTTAAGGCTTTTAATTACTTTTGGTAGTTTAAAAAATCATTGAAAACATGAATATCTCAAAAGAAAACATTGACGATTTAAATGCAGTAGTAAAACTTACTGTTGAGAAAGAAGATTACGAGAACCGTGTAAACGACGTACTTAAAGATTACCGTAAAAAAGCATCTGTTCCAGGTTTCCGTCCAGGAAAAGTACCTATGGGAATGGTTAAAAAGATGTATGGTAACCATGTATTAGCTGAGCAGGTAAATAAAATTGTTTCAGAAGAGATTTCAAAATATTTATACGAAAGCAAATTAAACGTTTTAGGTGAGCCACTTCCAAGTGAAGCACAAGAAACTATTGATTTTGCTACTCAAGAAGCTTTCACTTTTGCTTTTGATGTTGCTTTAGCTCCTGAGTTTGAAGTTAAACTATCTAAAAAAGAAAAGTTACCATATTACACTATTGCTGTAACTGATGAAGTTTTAGAAGCACAAGTAAAAAATGCAACAGGTCGTTTTGCTACAAGTGAGCAAATTGATGCTGCTGATGAAAAATCATTAGTTAAAGGAGATATCATTCAGTTAGATGCTGATGGAAACGTTCTTGAAGAAGGTGTTAAAGCTGAAGATACAATCGTTTCTGTTGATAACTTGAAAACTAAAAAAGCGAAAGGAATCTTTACTGGTTCTAAAGTTGATGACGTTTTAGTATTCAACCCAAAAACATCTTTAAACTCTGCTGATGATGTTGCTTTCTTATTAAAAATAGAAAAAGCAGAAGCTGAGAAAATTAAAGGTGAATTCCAATTCACAGTTAAAGAAATTACAAATTACCAAGAGCCAGAATTAAACCAAGAGTTATTCGACCAAGTTTTAGGTAAAGATGTAGCTACTAACGAAGAGGAGTTTAAAGCTAAAATTAAAGAAGACTTACAAAAATCATTAAGCTTCGAGAGTGATTACAAATTCTCTATCGATGCTAAAGATAAGTTAATGGATAAAATTGAAATCTCTCTTCCTGAGGCATTCCTTAAAAGATGGATTTTAACTATTAACGCTGACAACGACCAATTTAAAGCCGAAACAATTGACGAAGATATGCCAAAATATCTTGAAGATTTAAAATGGCAATTAATCAAAAATGAGATCGTTAAAGTTAACGAAATCAAAATTGAAGAAGATGACGTTGTTGAGGTAGCTAAAAAATCAGCTAAAATGCAATTCATGCAATATGGTCTTTCTAATATTCCTGATGAGCACGTTGAGAGCTATGCAAAAGACATGTTAAAGCAAGAAGAACAACGCAGAAACATGACTGAAACTGCAGTTCAAGAAAAAGTAATGGCTTTTATTAAAGAAGCTGTTAAAACAGAAGACAAAGAAGTTAGCAGAGAAGAATTCAACAAATTCTTCGAAAACTAGTAGAAATTCTACATATACCTTTTTGATAATGAGAGTCTCAAATAACATTTGAGGCTCTTTTTTATTAATAAATGTTTAGAAAAGTGTCGTTCAAGAGTAATATTTTATAATTTAGCTTTTTCAGAACATTATTTGAAAAAATATAAAATTATGATAGACCCAAAAGATTTTCAGAAGTATGCCACAAAACACATGGGCATAAACAGTTTAGCACTTGATAAATATACTTCTATTTCGAGCAGTTACATTTCACCAACTATTATTGAAGAACGTCAATTAAACGTAGCATCAATGGATGTATTCTCTCGTTTAATGATGGATAGAATCATATTTTTAGGTCTTCCTATCGATGATTATGTAGCTAATATTATTCAAGCGCAGTTATTATATCTTGAGTCGGCAGATCCTTCAAAGGATATCTCTATTTACCTTAACTCTCCAGGCGGAAGTGTTTATGCTGGTTTAGGTATTTACGATACTATGCAGTACATCTCTTCAGATGTTGCTACAATGTGTACAGGCATGGCTGCTTCAATGGCTGCAGTTTTATTAACTGCCGGTGCTGAGGGGAAAAGATCTGCCTTAAAACACTCGCGTGTAATGATTCACCAACCAATGGGTGGAGCACAAGGTCAGGCTTCTGATATTGAAATTACAGCTCGAGAAATTCAAAAGTTGAAGAAAGAATTATATACTATTATTTCAAGCCATTCGGGTACAACGCTTAAAAAGGTTGAAAAAGATTCAGATCGTGATTACTGGATGACAGCTGCTGAAGCTAAAGAGTATGGCATGATTGATGAAGTATTAACAAGAGGAGCTAAATAATTTAGTTTTCTACAAAATACAAAAAGCAGGGTGTGATTATTCTCACTCTGCTTTTTTAGCAAGATTAGAAATATGGATAAGTGTTCATTTTGTGGTAGAGAGAGAAAAGATACCAATTTATTAATTGCAGGTATCTCTGGTCATATTTGCGATAGTTGCGTTGAGCAAGCCACAGGTATACTTGATGAAGAACTCAAGAAAAAAGGAGAGTTCAGTGTTGATGAAATTACATTATTAAAACCAATTGAAATTAAAAAGTTTCTCGATCAATATATAATTGGTCAGGATGAAGCTAAAAAGTTTCTTTCGGTTGCTGTATACAATCACTATAAACGATTACAACAAAGATCAACCAAAGATGATATCGAAATTGAAAAATCAAATATCATTTTAGTTGGAGAAACTGGTACTGGAAAAACATTATTGGCAAAAACAATTGCTCGTATGTTACACGTTCCGTTTACCATTGTTGATGCAACAGTTTTAACTGAAGCGGGTTATGTTGGTGAAGATATTGAAAGTATTTTAACACGCCTTTTACAAGCTGCTGATTATAATGTTGAAGCTGCTGAAAAAGGAATTGTATTTATTGATGAGATAGATAAAATTGCTCGTAAAGGAGATAATCCAAGTATCACACGTGATGTATCAGGAGAAGGTGTTCAGCAAGGTCTTTTAAAGCTATTAGAAGGGTCTATTGTTAATGTTCCACCTCAAGGAGGAAGAAAGCACCCTGATCAGAAAATGATTCCGGTTGACACTAAGAATATCCTTTTTGTTTGTGGAGGTGCTTTTGATGGTATTGAACGTAAAATTGGCCATCGCTTAAATACTCAAGTTGTTGGTTATGGTGCAAGTAAAGCTAAAGATAAAGTAGATCAGACTAATTTATTACAATATATTGCTCCTCAAGATTTAAAATCTTTTGGTTTAATACCTGAAATTATTGGTCGTTTACCTGTTCTTACTTATTTGAATCCTCTTAATAAAGAGATTCTTCGCAGAATTTTAAGAGAGCCTAAAAACTCAATTATCAAACAGTACGAGAAGCTTTTTGATATAGATGGTATTACATTAAATTTTGATGATGAAACATTAGATTACATTGTTGATAAAGCCGTTGAATTTAAGCTAGGTGCTCGTGGATTACGTTCTATTTGCGAAACTATTATGATGGACATGATGTTTGAAGCGCCATCGAAAGACAATAAGGAAATTGTAATTTCGCTAGATTATGCGAAAGAGAGAATCGACAAAGAAAGTTTAGCTCGTTTAAAAGCGGTCTAAAACATACTAAATAATAAAAGGGAGCTCAATTGGCTCCCTTTTTTGTTTATAGCTTTTACCCCTTTTTAAAAGGACGAATTAATATTCTTAAAGACTGATCTCGACTAAAATAGCCCTGTGCCCAGTTAATGAAGATAAACAAACGGTTTTTCACCCCAACAATGGCCATAAGGTGAACTACCAACCACAGAAACCAAGCTATAGTTCCTGAAAAGCTGAAACCAGGCAAATCAACAACAGCCATATTTCGTCCAATTGTAGCCATTGATCCTTTATCCTTATATTCGAAAGGAGTATCTTGTTCTTTTATAAGATTTTTTGCTAATAACATAGCCTGCTGTATAGCTACTTGTGCGACCTGAGGGTGTCCATTAGGCCATTTTTCTGTTTCCATAGAACAGATATCGCCAACGGCGTATACATCCTTGAGACCAATTATCTGATTATTACGATCTACTTTAAGTCGTGTACCTCTTACATAAACTTCTTCAGGCAAACCCACTAACTTTTTACCACCAACACCAGC
Organism: Saccharicrinis aurantiacus; assembly: GCF_001660705.2. GTDB lineage: Bacteria > Bacteroidota > Bacteroidia > Bacteroidales > Marinilabiliaceae > Saccharicrinis > Saccharicrinis aurantiacus. The sequence goes on along the minus strand of NZ_LYBV02000031.1, from coordinate 35,268 downwards.
AGTCCACACTAAATTTTGAACTTTAAAAGTAGTCCCATCGGCTAAGGTCATATCATCACCATCATAATCTTTTATCATGGTATTTAAATGGACCTCTACACCCATCTTTTCAAGGAATCTTAAAGCATCTGCTGAAGCCTTTTCGCTCATTACATGCAATAGGCGAGGGGCCGCTTCGTACAAACGGATTTTCATTCTACTGAAATCTAATTCAGGATAATCTTTTTGTAAAACAAAATTTTTGATCTCAGCAATGGCACCTGATAACTCTACGCCAGTGGGGCCGCCACCAACTACAACTACAGAAAGTAATTTCGATTGCTCTTTTTTATCATCCGTTAAAATAGCGGCCTCAAAACTTTCGAGAATCCTATTTCTAAGATTAATGGCTTGAGCTGTAGTTTTCATTGAAATACTATGCTCCTCAATATTTTTATTGCCAAAATAATTTGTATCAACTCCCGTTGCAATTACTAATCTATCATAGCTTAAAACGCCCGATTTTGTAACTATTACTTTTTCTTCGTGCTTAATCTCTAAAAGTTCCGTTGATCTAAAGTGAAGATTAGAGTGGTCTTGAAATACTTTTCGAACGGGAAAGGAAATGTTACTCGGCTCAAGGCCTGAAGTAGCAACTTGGTAAAACAATGGTTGAAACTGATGAAAATTTCGTTTATCAATAACAACAACTTGATATTTAGAGGCTGATAATTTTCTGGCTAATTTTAATCCAGCAAACCCTGCTCCAATAATAATGATACGTTCTTTACCATTTTTTGGTAAGTTAAATGTGTTCTCCATCCTTAGTAATAATAGGTCAATAATTCCCGATAAAAACAATAAAACCTCCAATTAAAGAAATTGTTCGTTAATTAAATTTACAAACGTTTTTTTTAAGGATTTTTAAAGTAATTGACCCTAAAAACCGGATATTAACATCTCACTTAACATTAATTTTTTAGTGTGGTAAACACCTTCTGATTCTCTTTAGAACCGTACTCGTCAATAATGGTAATTGTATTCCAGCCCTTGTTAAAGCAAACAGCCATTTTATGATCGCCATTGGTTTCGCCTAAATAGTGCTCGTTCAAATACCAATATATTTTTACATTCTGATTACTATGCGCGGCTTTACAGACCACTGATTGCATTTCACCATTAAAGTCTCTTGGTAAAAATAGCTTCGCATTAAGGTTTGGATAAATAAACTTTAATGACTGTTCTGTAGAGTAGGCTGAGCATTTTGGATAATGACTTACGTGAGGCGGAATATATTTTCCCTTTTTTCGCAGATAATAAGCAATGTCTGGCGGGTAATTGGTTGTGGCTACTCGTAAACTACCCACTTTATCCCAGCAATGCGAACAACATTGATACTTTTTATCCTCTGAAAAATATTTAAGCAGGTGATAATCGCAGGTTCTCAAAGGTTTCATTTCTTCAGGAACTAAGAGCGTATCCACCTCTGTGCATGCCTCTGTGGCACGGAAACCTGATAAGGCACAAACACGCATAGGCTTGTAATCCATCTCATTTTTCTCAAACCATTTTTCTGACGATTTGTATGGTAAAGCTTGTAAAACATCAAATAGAATAGGTCCGGCTGTTTGGGCTCCACCGATATTCTTATTTCCATCGCCATTAAAATTACCGCACCAAACTGCAATAGTATAATCTGGTGTAAGACCAACTGCCCAAGCATCTTTATGACCAAAACTAGTCCCTGTTTTCCAAGCAATTGGTCGAGAACTATTAAAACGTTCCCAAAAATACTCACTTCCAGGTCGTTTTAAATCCTTAAGCATATCTAAAGTTAAGCTGCAACTACCATTACTAATGAGTTGTGCACTGGATTGTTCTGCTTGCTGACCTTGCAAAATATAATTCTCAGTAAACACACCATTATTTGCTAAGCCACGATATAAAGCAACCATATCCCACATTTTAACTTCAGCCCCTCCTAAAATAATAGGCAAGCCATATTCATCAGAAGATCGAAATAAAGTACTTACACCCGCCAACTTAAGGAAACTATAAAATTGATATACCCCATAATAATTGAGTAAGCGTACGGCAGGAATATTTAAGGACTTTACAAGTGATTCATGCGCTGTTACCACACCTTGATATTCGCGATTGGCATTTCTGGGAGAGAAGCCATCGAAATAAGTGGGCAAATCGCGTATATAACTTTGCGGTAATATAATACCCTCATCAATACTAAGCGCATACAAAAAAGGCTTTAATATTGATCCTGAAGATCGTGGTGCAATAACTCCATCTACCTGACCATTGTGTTGGTAATCGAAAAAATCAGGTGAACCAACATAAGCTTTTATTGCACCAGTTTTGGTATCGGCAACTAAAATAGAAAGGTTATTTACATCGTAAGAAGCATAAATCTGCTTATACCTTGTGGCCAACTGATTGCATTGCTTTTGAATTTTTGCATCAATAGTAGTACTTAAAATCCATTTATTAGGATGGTCGGATTTTAATTGACGGGCTAGGTGAGGAGCGTGAGATTGAAAAGGAATAAAACGATCTGGCACCTCCTCTAAGAGTGCCAAATTATAGTTTTGCTCGGTAATGTATTCCTTATCAAACATCTTTTTTAATAGGCGATTGCGCTTATTGCGTAAGGATTGATCAGTACTTGAAGGATAAATAATACCGGGTGCATTGGGCAGCACTGCCAATGTAGCTGCCTGTCCCCATGTTAGCATATCAGCATCTTTATCATAAAACTTAAATGCTGCAGTTCGGTACCCAATAACATTGCCACCATAGGGCGCATGATCAAGGTACATCTTTAAAAGTTCTTGTTTTGAAAAGTGTAGATTAAGCTTTATGGCAAATAATATTTCATACACTTTATTAAGGTATGTCCGCTTCTTTGGCCTCGACATACGAGCTATTTGCATTGGTATAGTACTAGCTCCACTAATAACTCTTCCGCTTTTTATGTTTTGCCAGGTGGCCCGTAAAATAGCACCAACATTAATTCCCCAATGCGTGTAGAAATCCTCATCCTCAAAAGCAATAACAGCTGCTTTTAATTTTTCAGGAACAAGCATGGTATCCGGCGAAAAATACCACTGCTCATTATCATTAATAAAAACATGTAAAAGGCTACCATCTTCCGCTTTAACAGCGGTACTATACTCCTCTTTAAATATGGATGAAGAGAATGGTATCAATAGGTATAAAAAAAAGATAGTTGGGCATAAAACACCCAACCACCTTATTATTAATCGTCTATTTAAATGATTCAACATGCACTTTAACACCTTCAGTTGTTGCTTTAAAATCATTATTATACATCGCTTCTGTTAATGTGGCCGGCAATGCAAACTCACCTGCATGAATACAGTTTAACTTAACCACAAAATCGAGCTTCTTTTTATCTTTTAAATCGAAAAACCACATCACTCTATCGTCTCTTATGTCCAAGTAGTCTTCTTTATTTATATTCCAATTACGAACCCAAGATGGTAATAAAGTACCATTCAATCGGGTATTTTCGATAGCCCATCCCGAAGGAATTAATTGCACTAAAGCCAACTCATTTACCGAACTAACAGCACTGGTATTTTGAACACTAAAACGACCATAAAACACAGCTCCTTGTTTTAGTTTTTGAGGATTGATTTCAGCACCATTTTCATTATACCATTTCACCTCAAGTTTAAGGTTCTTTGCACTGGCAATTATTTCGTCCTCAAACGGAACTCCATTCCATGATAAAGAAGCATAAGCCTGATTAAGTTCGGAACCATCGGCTAACTCCACTTTCAAAGGTTTCCCGAAGTTATCAGGTATTTTTACAGAGTAACTTCCAGCTTTACTAAAGCTCATCTTCTCACCATTTGCCAATGTAATACTTCCTTTTAATATCTGCCCATTACCTGCATCGATACCTACAGCCTTAAAATACTTACCTAAAGACAGTAACATGTAACCCGAACTTTGCGTGCTCAAATAATCTAATGTTGATAACTTTTTTGTGATAGTTTTAGCTACCAATTCGGCATCATTCATTTTTTTCATCAGTGTAGCACAATACAAAATAATGGCGTCATCACGATGCTTTGAGCCATAACTATATGAGTTCGGTTTATAAACTTTTAATACATCATCTGCACTAACTAAAATTTGCTGAGGAATATCCTTATTTCCATATAAATGATATGCCGTAGCTAACATCCACTTTTGAGTTCGAGTCATTTTGCTGAGCTCATTTTCCATAAGAAGATTCATTTCAGACATCACCGTTTTATCGGCTAAAGCCAGAATGAATACGCGATTAACACGAGTCATTAAATTACCGGTATGACGTTTAGCATATTTTTGCAGACACTCTACCCCACTATTATATAAATGGTTCGGTACTGCATAACCCATCTTCTTGGCCTCTACCAAAAAGTGAGTAACGTAATTAGTTCCCCAAAATGAAATCGAAGTTCCTCCTGGCCAATACGAAAATCCTCCATTAGAAAGACTAAAGCTTTGAAGACGATTGATACCTTCATTTATATTGGTGTCTATATCTTTCATCTCATCTGCATTGAAATATCCCATCGACTTAAGCATTAGCTGCGGGAATACGGCAGAAGTTGTTTGTTCTACACATCCATAAGGATAACGAATTAGCCACTTCAATCGATGGTTAAAATCCATATTAGGAAAAACACTTAAGTCTAATGAAGCATTATTGGTTCCTTCCATACCAACTTTAGGTACGTTAAATTCAATCTGACTGCCCTTGGTAATTTTATGTGTTTCCTTATCGTAGATGCGAGTGGCACTTGGTACAACCTTAATATTAGTTCCACTCTCAACCTGAATTGTTCCGGATTGACCTTTAATTAAAATTTTAGCTTGACCAACAGCCTTTTTTACACGTACTTTAAACTCAATATCAGCTTCTGAAGCTTGCGAGAAATCAGTAGTATATTTATTACTACCGATTATTTCTAGCGGTCCTTCTGTTGTAATTGTAAAATCAGCTTGAGTTATTTTCTTATTCATATTGAATAAGGCCACCGGCAAAATAAATTCATCGCCCGGATTAAGAACTCGTGGAATACTTGGCTGCATAATAATATCAGATCGAACCGGAATGGTTTTATCGGCACTACCAAAACTACTATTCTGGGAACCCACAACCATTACACGAACCGCTCCGTTATAATTTGGCATATGAAAAGAAACTCTTGCTTTACCATTACTATCAGTCTTTATTGGCCCCTTGAACATACTAACTGGTTCAAAACGTTTTTTACCATCAATCGGGTCAACCTGCGACTCGCGGTAATCCAATTCTTCGGCACCACCAATTGAAAAAGTTTGGAATACATCGGCTTTATTAGCACTGATTACTTGCGAGAAGATATCGTAACTCTGCACAAAAAGACCAATCTTTTTATAAAACTCACGCCAAGGACTCGGCGTTCGGAATTGGGTTAAACTCAATAATCCCTCATCAACAACGGCAATTGTAAACTGCGATTGCTTTCCGTTTTCGGTACTTATATCAATTGTAAAGTCCTCATTTGGCACGAGGTTTTCCTTTGTTTTAATCAAATAATTTAACTTGGTATTCTCATCCTCAACATACAAGGGGATTATACCAAACATACGTATTGGTCTATCATTAATGGTTTGATCATGCGGCTGCAGAACAGAAACTGTTACATATACATTTGGCAGCATATTTTTGTTAAGCGGAATATCAATAATCAAATTATCATCGCTCGTTTTTGAAGGATCAACCCAAAACCAATCTAACATTTTATTGCCCTGTTCTAGGGTAACTAATATGTTACCTCGCTTTGGATTAGGCAGTTTAATTTTGGCCGTTTCGTTGGGGCTGTACTTATCCTTATCAGCTTTTAAAGCTAAGGAACCTTCGTTACTATCGCTGCTACCCGAACTTCCATATCGATAAGCACTAAAGAACATGGCCGCTGAGTGTCCGTTACCCCCATCGCTCACCTCAATTAAATACTCACCATTTTCTGAAGGCTCAAAATTAATGTAAGCCACTCCATCCTCAGATGTAACTGCACCCTCTGTTTCAAGGTAAGTTTGGTTATCCTCTTTATATTTTAATCGATAACTGTTACGGCTATCATACTGATACCACCAACGCTTATCGTTTCGATAAACTTTGTATTGGACGGCTTTTCCTTCAACAGGTTCCCCTTTTATATTAAGCAAAACAACTGGGAATTTTACCGTTGCTCCGGTTTTATAATAACCGTAACCGCTAGGATCTTTTATCCCAACATAATTGGGATATACATGCATTTTAGCAAAATTCCACCCTTCGTTAGGTTGGCCGCCTTTCTCTAATACTTTTGCTGATATTTTTAGCTTTAAAGCTGATGGAACTTGCCCTAATGGTGGTACAAACCATGAAGTATTCAGGTTTCCTTCAGCATCTAATTCAGATTTTAATACGCTATGTGTACTGGCATTAAAGTCTGCATCTTCACGTGTAAACGAAAACTCTTTATACTTAGGAAATTTTATTTCGTAAGGCAATACTTCAATTGTTGCCTCTGCTTTTAAATTAGAGGCAGGCGCACCAAAAAGGTATTTGGCTCGTATATCAAAATCAATCAGCTTATCAGTCCATATAAACTGTCGCTTACTTGGCTCAACTGAAACCTTTAGCTGCTCAGCAACTACAGTTTCAATCTTCAGTTCTTTATGAAAATTTGAACCGCCAGCATTAATCCTAACATTGTACGACCCTGTTGGTGCATTATCTTCGGTTTTAAAATTAAAAACGTACATACCATCCACTCCATTTATTTCGGTATGTTCAAAAACGGTATTGTATTGTGGGTCTCGAATTGTAATGCTAACGGGATGATTACGTGGGAAAGTGAAATCGTTATTTTTAGCGATAAAAGATATATTAATTGAATCACCAGGTCGGTAAACACCGCGCTCCATATAAATGAAACCTTTGGTATTATTTCTGCTTGAATGTACGCCTCCGATATTAAAGCCAGAGTTACTCCAAGCCATTTCGCTTTTATTCAAAAAGGTTAATTGATTCTTGTATTCAGCTTTTACATAATAATAGTAATTATTATTGCTAAAAGAAGCCACTCCTGAGCTATTCGTGGTAGCACTTGTTTCAACCCTTGCGCTCCAATTAAGCAGTGATACACGCACACCCGATAAAAGTTTACCTGTGATAATATCAGTTACAAACACCTTGGCTCCATTTTCGGTATGTTTAACTGTCATACCCAAATCACTTAAAAAAACTGGTTTATAAATCTGACCTTTTTGCGAAACATAATGCAACAAATCCTCTTCAGGGGTTTTCATCATATCTTCGGGTGTATAATTAATTCGGATTAGAAATAATCCGTCATCATACTTCTCAAACAGCTCTGTTAAATCAAACTCATTTAATAGCCATTCGTTTTGCGTTGAGCCTATTTCAATGGTTTTACTTTTAACAATTACCCCTACATTACTCTCGTAATTATTTTTAAAACCATTATTACGAGTACGTGAACTTTGTAATTGTTGCGACCTTGCAAAGTCAGAAACCCTATCAGTAAATACTTTTTTTACCTGAAGGTGAACGCGGCTAATATTAGTAGTGTAGAACTGTACTTTCTTATTATTAGAGCTTGGAAGGATAATACCGTTTGAAGCAAATTCAAGTTGAGGTGGAATATCTTTAAAAGCTACTTCTTTTACTACTTTATTTTGTGTTTTAGTGCCCCACCTGCTACTAATTCCTTTATTTATGGTAATGGTATACTTTGTTCCGAACTTAAAGTTACCATCTAAAATAGCAGTCTTCCCAAGCTTTTTAACACTAAACTCAAGTGATGGCTTAACTGAAATTAAACCTTCAATGTTTTGCTCCATGTTTAAGTCATCAGAAAATACAACCCTTACTCTTGGGTTGCGACCGTCTTCATCAACCTTGAAGCTATTTGCTTCCATACTTTTTAAGGGAGAAACTACAAATGATTCAGTATAATCGTGCTCTAGCTCTAGCGCTTCTTTGCGTATTTCAAATTTAAAATCCTGACTTTTATCGGAACGTATAATCTCACTAGTAGTAAACTGAAAGTTATAATCATCAACTTGGCTCCATACAATTGTTGCCTTACCTCCTTTTATTTTAGCAGCTTTTTCAATAGCTTCTAGTTTCGTTTTTTCAGAGAATACTATTTTCCCTCTATATACTAACTCCTTAGGACTATTATTATTTTTCAATTCTAAAGATCCATTGAAAGAACTAATATCTCTTCCCAAAATATTAAATGCAAAGTCTAAGTCATCTACTTCTTTTGTTTTATACTTTTCTGATAACTTTTTAAAATGCAATGTACCGAGATAATTGGTAAGCAATGCCAAAGGTTTCTCTGGAACAAACTGAAGAACAGAGTTGCTTTTCCAAATGGCTTGCCCTTGAATTGAAGGGGAAAAACTAATGGCTTCCTTTACTGCCTTACCAACCTGGCTATCATCAACAATTGCATTATTAAAAATAACCATAATACTTTCGTCAAAATGAATATCTCCACTAGTTACAAAGCTTACTTCTTTGGCTTGTTCTTCTGAGTATGTTACTGCAACATCAGGCTTATCTTTTGTTCCTTTTTTGTGGTTACATGCTGATACTATAAGGCTTATTAATAATAATAAACTCCAACTTCTTAATGAATTCTTAATCATAACTGTTATGGGAATATTTGTTTGAGATAATTTGACAAAAATAACTAATATTATTATATAATTATGATGATTAAGAAATTAGAATAGAAAGAAAATTATAGGTATAAAAAAAGCACCTACAAACTTAATTGTAAGTGCTTTTATCCTGTGAGTCTACATTGATACATCAGGTAGTATAAAATTTAGTTATGCTAAATTAATTAACCAAATGTCCAAAACCTTTTTCCTTCAACCACGTTGGATTAAAGATTTTACTCAGGTATTTAAAACCACTATCGGGCAGTACAGTTACAATTTTAGCAGGGCCTTCCATTCTTTTGGCAACTTCTAGAGCCGCCCATACATTACCGCCGCTTGATCCTCCTACCATCAGGCCTTCTTCACGAGCAAGTCGCTGTACCATAGAAATGGCTTTCTCATCATTAAAAGCAATGGCTTCGTCTACCAAGTTAAAATCCATGGTTGCACAGATTTTAGTTTTACCAGCTCCTTCAACATGAAATGGAGTTATATACGACAAGTAATCCTCTTTACCCTCAAAGTATGGTTTGTAAACAGAGCCTTCCGGATCGGCCAAAACAACGTTTATATTCGGATTGTTTTCTTTTAATCGTTTTGCAACTCCTGATATGGTTCCACCCGTTGAAGCAGAAGCTACGAAAGCATCAATATTCCCATCCATATCATCCCATATTTCCTTTCCTAAGCTCATGTAATGGGCCTCTGGGTTATTAATGTTGTTATATTGATCGACGTGATAGTAGTCTGGACTTTCAGCCGCCTTAAGAGCTGGGAATTTTCCGTATGTCAATTCAGGCTTAACAATAACTTCGGCACCATATGATCTTATTATTGCAATCTTTTCTTCACTACATTTATCCGGAACAAAAATAATTGATTTCAATCCCATGCTTGATGCAATCATAGCTACAGAAGCACCTGTATTGCCAGAACTCCCCTCAACAAGCGTAGTATTCTTATTAATTTTGCCTTCTTCAATCCCTTTTTGAACCATGTAAGCAATAATACGATCTTTAGTACTGCCCGTAGGATTCATATACTCCAATTTTGCATATATCTCCACACCTGGTTTTGGATCAAGTGTTTTTAAATGCACCATATTCGTTTTCCCGATCAGGCCTAATGCTTCAATTTTTGACATAACAATTCATTCTCTTTTTTATAATAATCCGTAAAAGTACAATAATATAAATTAGAACTTATGACATTTACTTGGGTTATACTTAAAGCCATGAGGAACAACATGTTGTTATGAGAAGTAAACAAAAGGAGTGTAAGAAAATATGAACAAAATAAAAAAGCACCTACAAAATTAATTGTAAGTGCTTTATTTCCAGTGGGCCCACCTGGGCTCGAACCAGGGACCACCTGATTATGAGTCAGGCTTACATGATTTTTATTTATTTTTATACTCATTGCAATCTCTTTCATGATACGCTTATATAGTGCTTTACAAATAAATATAATTCTTTTAATATTTTCAAATTTTATAATAGTTTTTATATTTTGTGTATTGAATTGTGTACGAAATAAATTTACTGATGAAAAAAAAAGCAACTTTTGCCTATTGGCTAGATCCTAAAAGAGAGAAAAAGAACGGTAAATATCCTATTAAACTAAGAGTAACTTATAATAGAAAAAGACAATATTACGGAACCTCTATTGACCTAAGCAAGGAAGAATACGAAACCATGCATTCAATAAACGTAAAGGGAAAACTAAAGAAAATGCTCAAAAGATTATTAGATATAGTTGAAGAAGCTGAGAAAGTTGGAAATTCGATTCCTTCTTTTTCTTTTCATCAGTTTGAAGATTTATTTTTCAATTCACCAGACAATTCAATGGATGTATACGAAGCTTATGATCGACAAATAGAGCTTTTAGCAAGCGAAGAGAGAATTGGTACTAGAGACAACTACAAGGACTCTAAATCCTCACTGATGAAATTTAAGAAACGGTTATATTTTGAAGATGTAACACAAAATTTCCTTAATAATTACGAAAAATGGATGCTTTCTAACGGTAAAAGTATTACTACAGTTGGGATATACCTTAGACCATTAAGAGCTCTCATGAACCAAGCAATTAATGATAAAGTAATATTAAAGGAGCAATATCCATTTACTAGAAAAGAATATAAAATCCCAACAGGCAAGAAAGGGAAGATTTTTCTTGTCTTAAAAGAAAAAAGATTAATTGATGATTACAAGGCATTGGACAATAGTACTGAAATGCGTTCACGAGACTTTTGGTTATTCAGTTATTATGCAAACGGAATGAATTTTAAGGATATTCTAAGTTTAAAATATAAACAGCTAGAAAATGATTACTTCACATTTAAACGAGAAAAGACTAATCGAACTACGAAAGATGATCCTATAATTATTGACGTTCGGATTAATAATTTTATGAGAGAAGTGATAGATCGTTGGGGCAATCAGAATAAGAATCCTGATAATTATATCTTCCCATTCATTAATAATGAATCATCTGCTAATGAAAGAAAAAAGAAATTAAAACAATTTACAGCTACTACAAATACTCACATGCGGAATGTTTGCAGAAAAGTAGGAATTAAAAAGGATGTTACAACTTATGTTGCTCGTCATACTTTTGCCTATGTTATTATTACTAGTGGAGGATCAATAGAGCAATTAAGAGAAATGCTAGGACATAAAAGCATAATAACAACCCAAAATTATATTAAGAGTATTATTCCTTCTGAGAAAAAGAAAGAGCTTGCTAATTGTTTATTATAACAAACTGCTATAACTCTGTTCCAAAATGGAACAGAGTTATTCTTTGACAGATATTCTTCATAATATGGCCATTATACACTTATTAATACTTTGTTTCATTTCGTTCCTAACGTACCATTTGTTTAATACTTCCCATCTGTTCCATTCATCTCATTTGTTCCTTTCGGGGAATTCAGAGATCAGTGAATTTTGGCCTATATTCAACGCCCATTAGAGAGTTGACTAAATTATAACCATTTAGATTTTTTAAACTTGGTCTCTAATTAAATAATCTCATCTCCTACAGGATCACCAAGATCAATCTCTCCATGAAGATTATCTTCATTAATTCCTTCCAAAAGTTTGTTAAGCTGAAATTCTCCTCTTGTTGGTACAACAAGAGAAACTCCGTCTTTTTGTGTTAATAACTCAAGCTTATCTCCAGCCTTTAAATGAAATGCTGCAACAACTTCATCAGAAAGTTTTATTAAACCATCTCCACTCTCTAGAATTTCTAATTGAACGATATATTTTTTCATTATAATGTATTTAATTAAGGGAGGCTAAGGCCTCCCTTAAGTTAAACTCAACAGAGAATATCTCCTTACCTATTTTCAAGTTACTTTTTAACGGTTGAAAGATAATTTACCGCAAAATCCTTATCTTCAAACAAATCTATTCGTGTAATTTCACAAATTAAAAATTTTTCGGTACCATCTGAGAAATATTTATTTTTTATCCATTCAGAACCGGCTATTTCTTTTACTATAAATTGAACTCCAACATATAAATCCCTACTCACCTTACCACTAGGTTGTTTTCTATGATCTATTAAAAACTTAGCTCTTTCTTGAGGTAAAGGGAAGCTAGAAAATTCTTCAATATTCTCGAAGTATAATCGCACAACTGAAAAATCTATCTGCTCATTATTAATATATTTGGCAACACTTGTTTCACCCGAATCGCTAATTATTCTAGTCGAATTACCTTCCCAAATAATTGGAAAAGAATTTGTATCAAAATCATAGCTTCCAAAATTTTGCTTAGTATATGAGAAGAAAGCTTTATTCAACTTATAATTCTCAGCCTTAGTAACAAGCTCTTTTTTCTTTGTTGAAAGCAACTCATTAAAAGAAAATTCATCCTGATAATTTTGCTTATAAATATCTTTCTCAAAACGATATAGATATTCCTTGACATTATTACTAGTAATTTCATCTTCCATAGTAATTAAGAAGGCACTTTCATTATTAAGAATATCAGGTTTATGATATAACTGCATTAATTCATCGGTGGCTACTTCTCCCATTTCTATCCCTTTGCTCAGATCTACACCATAACCAAATGTTTTATTGGTAACAGCTATCGTTCTTCCATCTTCATATACACGAAATTGTTTAATAATATGTTTCGCATAACGATTATCCACTTCTTGACCCTTATTAACCTTTTCCATTGTGTAATAAGCTCTTTGCGGAGTGAACTTTTTGTCGAAATAATAGTATCGAAACATATTTCCAAAATCACAAGGCGATGTAATTACAATAGTATCACCTATATGATAAACTTTACCATTAGATGCAGTAAATGGTTCATTAGATTTGGTATACTTCTGTGCATTCAATAGAAGTGGAAAAATTAAGAATAGCTTAATTAAGACTTTGGTTAGTTTTTGTTTTGTCATTTTTCTATTTATTTAGTTTATTATGTATAAGTAATTCAAGTGAAGGAGGGTGATTAAATCCCTCATTCCCAATCTTCAGAAGCTTATTAAAAAAATATTGGCTCATCAATGATTGAAAATTCCATCTGCGTTCATATTTTACAATAGGCCATCCTCTTGTAGGATAATAGTCAGCCATTCTTGAACATGCTCCAATAATTGAATTTTCGGCTAAATATCGATTCCCTTTTTGAGCATAAAGCTTACATGCATCTGTTACGGATTTATTTATAAGGTGAAAAGTTTGAGATACAGAATGTTCTTGAAGTAGATTATTAAAAATCTCGTTAAACTTATTGTCGTGGTGGTAACGGAAATTATTATGCTGCATTTCACCAATTAAATACTCTTTGGACTCAGCCATTGCGATTTCTTTCCATAAAATAAATTGCTCTTTTAAACTAGCTTCTAGTTTATTGTTGCAATTCAGTAATTCCTTTGTAACAGAAATATCAATGTTGTATTTATAATCAGTATAATCCAGACTTTCCGATATCCCTAAGTCGCTTAAGTTATTGTTTAGTATTGCATCAATTGGAAATATTTTAAACTCCTTTAATAATTTACCTTTTACTGTAGATAAATCATCTTCAATTATAGCTTGTATTATACTACCTAAAAATACTTTCTGAAAAAGAGTTAATTTCTCATACTGAGATCTGGAAATACTAACTTCATGATCATAATAATCTGGATTCATTTTTCTTTCCAAGATTTCATGTTCTTTTTGTATCGCCAGTTTTCTTTGATGTGATATAGGATCAAAATCACATATCAATACCTCTTTACATATTGGACAATATGGCTTTGATTTAACTTGGCGAGATCGATTATCAATCCATGATACTACCTGACAGTCGGGACAAATAATATCATAACACTGAATTGAAGGTAATTTTCTCACAAAAGTATTTGCTGCAATCTTCTCAAGGTTAAACTGCTCAATGATCTCATTTATCTTAAGTCCTTTTCCATGAAATAACTCAACAACTTCTTGAATACTATTCTTTGTAAGATTATTCAAGTAAGCATTGATCTGTGGTTCAACAAGAGGGTACTTATTCATAGGCTCGTTTGTTTGGCTCACGAACCGCTATAAAATGAAGGTGGGCGTGAACCTTTGCTATATATAATCGCAGATAGGTATCGCCAAACACCTGAGAGAATTATATAAGCGAAAGGAACACACCCATATCAGGGTGCATTCACTTTCTGACTTCTCTCTCAATTAAAATTGGCGATTTTATCTACGGAGAAGCGTCAGTGACGCAACAAATTAATCTAATACTTCAGCCTCAAAAGTAATAAATCATTACCAAATAATGAGTAAGTTTAAGACTTAACAAATGTTTTTCCCTTATGCTTATTCAATATTGCTCTGATATTCACTTGGAGTTTGTTCAAAATAGACTTTTCCTTGATAAGAATCCCATAAAACCAATTGGAGAAATATTAGTATTGGCTGGAGATATCACTTATTGGGGTAAGAAACACTTCAAGTACTCTTTCTTTGATTACATTTCGGAACACTTTAAAGCAGTTTATTATGTTCCTGGCAATCATGAATTCTATTCAGGAAAAGATCTAAGGCTATTAGACAACGAAGTTTATGAGCCAATTCGAGACAATGTATTTTTGGTAAATAATAAGGTGGTTACTCTCGATGATGTAGGTTTATTTTTTAGCACATTGTGGTCAGAAATACCAATTTCTAAATCATTAATAGTAGAGAGTAATATAAATGACTTTCATAAAATAAAGTACAGAAGTAAGAAGTTAAATACCAATATATTTAACGCTTTACATAAAGTCAGCCTACAATTTCTGAGTTCAGCAATTACTTCTTCAAAAATGAATAAAAAGGTAATTTTAGTCACCATGTACCAAGTTTACTATGCAATCCTGATCAGTACAAAAATTCAGATATTAGTTCGGCATTTGTATCTGAACAGTTTTCATTAATCGAAGACTGGAGTAACGATTATTGGATATACGGGCACAACCATTTTAATATGGAGGAAAAACAGATTGGTAAAACAAAGCTAGTAACTAACCAACTTGGATATGTTCATATTGGAGAGAATCATAGTTATAGAAACAATGCCTGTATCGATGTTTAATCATAAGAAAATGAAGTCATGAAATTACCAGAATTATTATCAGAAATAGAATGGGTTAATGTTGAACAAAGATTTATCGAACTATATGCAGACCAGAAGAAAAGCATTGATGGATATAAGGAGGTTTTTAATACCGTTAAAACAATGCCCCCTTCAGATACAAATATGGTGCTTAAATTAGAGACGATCTACGATAAAGTATATGACATCGAATATGTACATGTGAATAGCTATAAATTAGGTGGAGATCCTGAATCTACTTATTCATTAATGATTCGTAAGTGGAATGAAGTACTTGGCATGAAAATATCAGATAAGGTATTACAAACCTTTACAGAGTTAGATGTTATTTGTCATGTCATGTATGAAATGACTTTCGCCGGATTTGATGAGAAACAAATAGCTACCTTTTCTAATGACCTTGAGTAATTATGAAAATAATTAAAGAAATGATAACAAAAGAAAGATCAAAAAGCCTTAAATCATTAAATGACTTGTTAAGCGATGATAATTAGATTAATAAGTATAAGAGACATTCACGGGTGTTACAAAGAGCTTTGTATCTTAATTGAAGATAGGCTTAAACTAACGCAGCATGATAAATTAGTGCTACTTGGTGACTATATAGATCGTGGATCACAAAGTAAAGAGGTACTCGATTATATTATGCAGTTAATTTCTGATGGATTTAATATTGTACCACTTATTGGAAATCATGAAGAGCAACTACTTAAAGCACTGACTGATTCTAAGCAGAAGGATACATGGAATTACAATGGTGGAGATACAACCCTTCAAAGCTTTGGGGTTAATGAACCAGATGAATTTGATACTATTTATATTGATTTTATAAAATCATTAAAGTATTATCATATTGAAGATGATTTTATATTCGTTCATGCTGGACTGAATGATAATATCATCAATCCTTTTGAGGATACTCATCAGTTACTTTGGAGTCGAAAAAGCACATATAATAACCCTGTATTATTGGGTAAAACCATTATCCATGGTCATACCCCTATTACAGTAGAGAATTGTGAAAAAATAATTGTATCAAACACAAATATAATCAACCTTGATACTGATTGTATGTACAAGGAAAAGCAGGGTTACGGCAAACTTTCAGCTCTGGACATTTATAACAAATTTTTTTTCAGTTTAAATATCATATATTTGCAATTCGCGAATCGCGAATCAAAAATACATGATATGAAAAAACATAATGGGATGCGCCCGCAAGATATCGTAGTGTTATTAAAAATAATTGCTTTAGAACATGACGATTGGTACAATTCAGATTTAGCACAATCTCTCAAGATAAGCCCTTCTGAGATATCCGAAGTTTTAAATAGATGTAAGGTAGCAGGGTTAATTGACTCAAAAAAACGCAAAGTTAATATCAATTCTTTCTTTGAGTTTCTCTGCTATGGTTTAAGGTATGTATTTCCAACTCAACCAGGAGCCATTGTTAAAGGAGTTCCAACCGCTCATTCTGCCCCACCCATTAGCGAACACATATCTAGCGGAAATCATATTTATGTATGGGCTAATGCAAAAGGCACACATAGAGGACAGGCTATAGAACCTCTATTTAAATCAATACCTCGGATAGTATTGGATGATAAATTATTTTATGAACTGTTAGCACTTGTGGATACTATACGTGTAGGAAGAGTAAGAGAAGTAAACATTGCCAAAGAAGAACTTGAAAAACGATTAAAGCATGCTTAGTAGAAACATTCAAATGCTACAAGACGTAGCCATAGGTTTAGACGACTTGAAAAATGAAGTGGTATTTGTTGGTGTTGCCGTTGCTGAGTTATATGCAAGTAATCCTGAATTATCAGAAATAAGACCAACACTAGATGTTGATTGTGTAATTGAATTAAGTTCAAGAACCGCACATGCAAAATTAGAAGATAATTTAAGAGCTAAAGGTTTTAAAAATGATAATTCAAAAGGAGCTCCAATTTGCCGATGGGTGTACAAGAATATTCTAGTAGATATTATGCCTTCTGATTCTGACGTACTTGGATTTACCAATAGATGGTACGACGAGGATATTGAGAATAAAATAGCACAGTCACTACCTAATGGGACTGAAGTTTTTATATTTTCCGCTACATACTATTTAGCTGCTAAATTTGAGGCGCACAAAGGAAGGGGTGGAGATGATTTGCGACAAAGCCATGACTTTGAAGACATTATTTACATCTTGGAGAATTGCAGTGAACTAATCGTTGATATCCTAAATTCAAGTCAAACTGTACAAAGTTATTTGAAGAATGAATGTACTAATTTGTTGATGAATCCTAATCTGACAGAGGGTATAGAAAGTGCATTACCTTATGTTTCAGAAGAAGGTGCCACGGAAATTATTCTAGGGCTTTTTAAACAGATTGAGAATATTAATACTGGAGGTTAAATATTCCTTTAATATAAACTTCTATTATTTCATCATATTGAATTAAATGTTCACAAATTACCAGGGTTCCGCCACTCAATGGCACTTATATTCCCATTAAATTGCTTTGAATTATTTATTCCGTAATCTGACTGTTATAATGAAGTCTCATTCCAAACTGACGCTTTAAATCACTAATATCATCAGGATCATTAATTTGTGTTAACCAACCTCTAATATTGTACTTGTAATCCATTGCTTGCTTACATGCTACATCAGTACTACCGCCCATTCGCTTGGTAATTAACTCACCGATTTCGTTATAGCTATTATGTGTAATCAATACTTCAGGGTTACCATCGTAACTATGCCAATTTTCAAGTAGTCGTCCGGCATAGTCATATTCAAAACGTTCTTCTACAGTTTTTATGCTTCCTTCAAACACCTGCTTTTGATAGGTTTTATTTACTTTACCCACAAAATCGTAATTAAAACAAGTAATACTATAATTATCGCCTACATTATCATGGTTGTATAAATCAGATATAGCTTGTATTACTCTGTAATTGTCGTCGTAATAGTTTGTGCTCGTAATCCATTGTGCATCGGCAGTATGTTCGTAAGCATCTAATACCTTTGTTTTGGTTCCAGTTACTTGGCCTTTTACACTTACAAAAGCGCTATTTTCGCCGCTGATATTTTCTTTACCACTACTTATAAACGGCTTAAAATTGGCAAAGCCATAAATGTCGTAAAAAGTAATAGTTAAATAGTTATCTGCTGTAACCCCCTCATTAGGAAAACTATTGCTAGTATAGTTTAAGGTAGTATTACTTGTGTTTCGTTGTTCAAAAAACAGATTAGAACTATCGTCATAAAAATCATCAATAACTGTTTGCATTGCTGCTTGAGTTGCGATACCATTATCGAGAATACCCGTAATCACTGGCCTATTAATGGCATCGTACTTGGTAAAAAGCCCTTGTGCATCGTCAGTATTTCCATCACCATTGGGGTCGCGCATTTCTCCATCTTGAGTGGCCACCAATCGGTCTCTGTTATCATACACAATATACACAGGGTCTGATCCTGGTTTCTTTTTTTCTGTTATACGTTTACGCACATCGTACTTATAAGAATACATTAGTTTTATTGGGTCGGATGTATTAGCAAAAGTACCTGGTGTATTCTCTATAGCTCCTTTGGTAATATGCAAACTTTTATTCGAATCAGCAATAAATTCGAATCCTGGTAAGAGGGTTAAACTACTATTCTCACCAATTATATAACTGGAGACTCCTTTTTCTTCGCTATTAAGTGTCTCATGACCTGTTATTATTTTCGTGGATGGATTACCCATGATCGCTTCATCGCTGTTTGTCCCTGATGGTAAAACAAAGCGTAACAAACCACGGAAAGTACTAGTTAGAGTGATACCCATAGACCTACATATGTGTGAGTTTACGTTAGAATAATCATAGTTAGGTTAAACAACATACTTATTAAGAGTAAATGTGTTTTATTACAAATACAATGATATTTATCTATTTTATATTGTTTTATATATTTTTATTGTTAAATTTGGATTCTCATTTTTTTATAAAAATTTTATGAAACATCTTTTAACTTAAACTCTAAAATTAACTTAAACTCTAAAATTAACTAAACCACTAAGATTAACTATACCACTAAGATTACATTAGCTTTTAAGACACGCCAATATCCTATATTTTAGTATGTAGTGTGGTTTTATAGCTGTAGGCATATTATCAGAAGGTTGTTGGCTAGCATATTTTACGTGTTACTTTGAGCATTAATATTATGTATTTAAAACTTGGCAACTTTTCAAAAATTAGGGTAATATATCACCATTGCTAATGATTAGTACATTATTTATGATAATATGTAATTTTACTTGATTACCTATGATTTACTACATCAGCATTACTTAACAATAGATTAATAGAATCTATTGTTAAGATCTGCATATACTAAGTGAATAATTCGCTTATTTAGTGGATTGTTAAGCGTAATAATAATTTAAATTTTAACTATTAATATTAAAGACATGAAATTAGATTTATTAGATGGAACAATTCTCAATGTTAGAGGAAGAGCCAATGACCATTATTCAGATCTAGAACTTAAGTTTTCTGAAATTTGTTGTACAATATTGGGAGAAGATACAATTGATATTACTACAGATTTAATGGAACTTGGAGCAGATTCATTAAGTATTATGGAAATATGTCAAGAAATAGAAGAGCTGTATAGTATTGAAATTCCACTAGAAGATGTTACAGCTGCTAATACGGTTGAATTATTAGCAGCTTTAATTAAAAATAAATTAAAGTAATATACTGTTTATGACACAAAATACACCTAGCCCATTTGGAGTTACAGAGATTCAGAATGCATATCTCATTGGGCGTAATGAAAATATGGAACTTGGAGGAGTTGGGACACACCTTTACTCTGAAATTGAAAGCTCTTTAGATATTACAAAGCTTAACTGTGCTCTAAATAGAATAATAGCTCGCCACCCAATCCTCCGCACTGTATTTATATTAGATACTCAACAACAGGTTGTAAAAGAGGACTACCCTAAATATCATATAGAGTATGTGGATGTAAGTACATTTGATACTGAGAATCAAGAATATCTTATAAAGGAAGAAAGAGATAAGTTATCTCACAGGGTATTTGATCCAACAATATGGCCTCTTTTTGAACTGAAGGCACTTAAATTGTCAGCAACTAAAAATTATATATTTTTTAATTATGATATGTTAATAGGAGATGGATTTAGTCTTCGGTTGTTCGAGTCAGAGCTCTTGAAATATTATCATGATGATGATAGTCTTCCTAAGTTAGATTATTCATTTAAAGAATATATATCAACCTATGAGGAGTTACAGCTATCAAAAAAATATGAAAGAGCGAAAGCCTTTCATTTAAAACGGATTGATACTCTTTCTTTAGGGCCTGATATACCATTAAAAAAATCCATTTCTGATATATCTAAGCCTACTTTTAAAAGATTGCAATATATTTTCACCGAAGAAGAATGGGGTAAATTTAAGGATGTATCAAAGTTGCTAAATGTTACGCCAACTACAGTACTCTGTGTTCTTTATGCAGAAGTGCTAAATCTTTGGTCATCTAACTTGAGATATACTATCAATATAACCGTTTTTAATCGATATCCATTTCATGAAAATGTCGATAAGATAATGGGTGATTTTACTTCTGTTTTATTAATGGAATTTGATAAAAACTTTAAAGGTTCTACACGAGAAAAATTAAAACATTACCAAACTGAGATAATAAGATTGCTGAGTCATAGACATTATGATGGGGTAAGTCTCTTAAGAGAAATATCAAAGAAACGGAACCTAGGAACAAAAGCATTAACGCCTGTTGTCTTTACTAGTATGCTATATGATAAAGCTATTGACGAATTAAATAAGAATGAAGGTCTAGGTAAGTTTGTTTATGGTTTAAGTCAAACTCCGCAGGTATTATTAGATAATCAGGTCTCAAATATTGAAAATAAGATGTCAGTTATATGGGATTATGTTGATAATCTGTTTGATGAAAGAACTATTACCAATATGTTCGAAAACTATAAATCTTTAATATATAATTTTATAGAAACAAAAGAAATTATTAAACCAACGGTACCTAAGAAAGATATTGATTTTATAGAAAAATACAATAGCACAAAATTGAAACTCCCAGATAAGACATTGAATCAATTATTTTCAGAGCAAGTTGTTAAGTTTCCTGATAAGATCTGTATCGTTTGTTCTGAAACTAAATATACATATGCTGAGCTTGAAGACAGAAGCAATAAGCTAGCTAATCACCTGATTGACATAGGGGTTAAGTCAGGAGATTGTGTCGGTGTAAAAGTTAATCGACATTGTGATACAATGATTAATGTGTTAGGTATTCTAAAAGCAGGGGCAGCTTATGTTCCAATTGAGCCTTCATTACCTGAGGAACGAATTGAATATATTCTTGATAAGTGCAATATTGATGTATGCTTATATCTAACATATTATGCAGAGCATAATATTGACAGATTTCATGGAGTTATGAAAGAGGCTTATTCACAATCAAGTAAATTGGCTTATATTATTTTCACATCAGGTTCTACAGGAAATCCCAAAGGCGTGATGGTTAGTCATAAATCTGCTGTAAACACTATATTAGATATTAATCAAAGATTTAGTATTGATTCTAATGATAGAGTAATTGGTCTTTCTTCTATGGGATTTGATCTATCTATTTATGATATTTTCGGGACTTTTAGTGTTGGAGCAACATTATATATGGTTTCTAATATTCTTGATGTAGAGAATATCACAAATATCTTATCAAAATACCAGATAACCTTCTGGAACTCAGTACCATCTGTTGTGAATCTTTTAGTTCAGCATTTGATTGATAGCGAAAAAAGATTTGTACAATATGAATCTATGAGAAATATATTATTAAGTGGAGATTGGATTCCAACGAGCTTACCTAGCAAATTAAGAAATTATTTCCCGAATTCAAAGCAATATAGCCTTGGAGGTGCAACAGAGGGTGCTATTTGGTCTATTTACTATCCTATAGATTGTGTTGATCCAATGTGGAAAAGCATACCTTATGGCTATCCATTAAGTAATCAACAAATGTATGTTTTAGATAGAAATCTTGATATAGCTCCTTTAGGGTGTGAGGCTGAGATATTCATTGGAGGTACAGGTGTTACTGAGGGTTATATAGGTGAAAAGGAAAAGACAGAATATGCATTTATTAAACACCCTACTTTAGGAAACTTATATAGAACAGGTGATTATGGGATTATGCATAATAAAGGATGGATTGAATTTAAAGGAAGGAAAGATAGTCAAGTAAAGATAAAGGGGCATCGTATTGAATTGGGTGAAATAGAATCAATATTAAGAAATATAGTAGGTGTGTTGGAGGCCATAGCCGTTGTTTTTGAACAAACATCTGGACATAAAGCTATTGCAGCTTATATCGTTAAGGATGAGAATGAAAAAATAGAGGTCAGTCAAGAATATCTTAACACTAATCTTTCTAAAAGACTACCTCAATATATGATTCCTCTTTCGTATCTTTTTTTAGAAGAATTGCCGTTAACTCAAAACCAAAAGGTTGATAAAAATAGGTTGCCAAAAATTAATATCACAAAAGAAAAAAAACAAGGTGCTACTTTACGAAATCTCGGATCTACTGAAAATAAGCTTATTGAGATATGGAGTGAGTTATTAGAAACTAGTGATTTTGATACAGACGAATCCTTTTTTGATTTGGGAGGTGATTCACTGCAAGCCTATCGCGTTATTGTGGGAGTTGAAAATGTGTATAATATAAAATTACCAGTTGAATATTTTTACAAAAATCCTACAATATCCGGAATCACTAATTATATAAAAACAAATATTGGTCATGGAGTAAAAGGTTGTTCATCAACAAAAGATCCAGTAAATATGATATACTTCTGGAACCCTACTTGTCAATGGAGAAAAGATAATAATAAACTATATATTAATAATTCCTATTTTCAGGGAATTAATCTGTTTCCAGAGTTCTATTTCCTAACACAGGAAGGTATATGTATTGATGACTTATGCAATAACTTTAACTCTGAGGATACAGACAAGGTGAGTGAGCTGATAGATACATTTATATCTGTGGGTATACTGATAAACGAATTACCAAATTGGAGTGATCTATTCAAACCTTTAAGAGGATTCTCAAGGGATACTCTAGACCAAGAATTATTAATTAATCCTCATAAATATAGTGTATTCAAGAAACATATAATGGAAAGGACAGTTGTAGATGGTAATAAAAATATACCATTAAAGCAGAGATCCTTAAATGGTATATCAAAACGTAGATCATATAGAAATTTTGATGAATCGCAATTAATATCGTTTGATGCGTTATCAAAGATACTTGCAACATTTAAACAAAATAATATTGGGGAAAAGTACACTTATAATTATGCCAGTGCTGGTGGTTTATATCCGATAGATGTTTATCTGAATGTAAAAAAAGATAGAGTGGAAAACCTTAAGGAAGGTTTATACTATTATCATCCGCCTACTCACTCTTTAAAGTTAGTTAATTCGTGTGTGATTGATGAAAAGTCATCACTTTACAAGAATAAAGAGATATTTAAGAGTTCTGCCATTACTGCTTACTATTTATTCAACCCTACAGTTAGTATGCCTATTTATGGAGGACATGGATATTATTATGCTATAATTGATTCCGGCATAATGATTGGCACAATTACTCAAGTTTGTGAGGAAAATAGTCTCGGTATTTGCTCTATTGGAGAAATGGATTTTGATAAAATTAAAGATTACTTTAAGCTTATGAATGGTGAGAAATTCTTACATAGCATGGAAATAGGACTTAAAACTAGTAACCCAATTTCATTTGAAGAAATTAGTAGTAATCATAATAGAAAGCGATAGTGATGGTAGTTAAACTATTTTGTTTCCCTTGTGCAGGTGGCTCTGCTAATATGTTTACTAAATGGACTAAAAATGTTAATTCAAATATTGAAATCATTCCAATAGAACTCAAAGGTAGAACTACAAGGGTTGATGAATCATTTTATCCTAATTTCTCATCTTTAATTGAAGATATGTACTCCATAGTATCTCTTCAAATAGGTTTAGAACCATACGTACTATTAGGTTTTAGTATGGGAGGATTGATTGCATTTGAAATTTATAATAGGCTGATGACAAATGGTTATAAAGAACCAGAGCGTATTGTAATTATAGCACGTGAAGCCCCTAATTCTAATTTTGAACGTATAAGTTATCTGTCGGATAAAGATTTTATAGATAAGATATATAGCTATCAAGGTATTCCTACTGAGATTTATAACAATAAGGAAATCCTTGCATACTTGTTACCTCAATTGCGAGCAGACTTTGAGATATATGAAACTTATGACGTTCCTAATTATAGGAAGGCAAACTGTAATATAAGTGTTCTCTATGGTGATGCCGATAATAGTGTAGATCAAAATGAGTTCTTCAAATGGAGTAATTATACAAATTGTGACTGTGAGTATGTAAAGTTTTCAGGAGGACATTTTTTTATAAACACAGAGTATCAAAAGATATTAGAGCATATTGAGAGTAGGGTGGTATTAACTTGATCCTAGAGAACAAGCTCGAGGAATTAAACCTCTGAAAGATTATATAAAGAATATCAATTTTAAACATTTGAACCAATTAGGTTACATACCTAATGAGTTAGTTAATTTGGATCTTGTAAAAAGCATTATTTAAAGTATCTGCGGTTCAAGATGTTAATTAATCCTATTAATAAGAATATAATAACATGATTACTAAAGAATTAAGAGATTTACTATTTAAATACGAAATTGAAGAGTTAGCTAAGACTGTAAATACATGTACTTATGCTTTTTATTATCCTGTTGAAAAGCAAAAGGCAATTCAGTTTGATGCTATAAGGAAGGTATTTAATTTTCATTATCATCAAAATGAGTTTTATAAAAGTCTATGCGAAGCAAATAAATTTAGTCCCGAGGATATTGTTAGTTATGATGATATTCATAATATTCCATTAATTCCTGTAGATTATTTTTCTGACTCACGTATGGAAGAAATAATGACTCTCCCAAAATCAACGAAACAGGTAGAATTTCACGTAACAGGTTCGAATGGAGTACATACCAAAGCATACCGAGATTCATTTACAAATGAGTTAGCAATATCAAGTATTTCCTCACTCTTTATTGAAATGTTAGATAACAGGTTTGATGCGTCTCCAATTGTTGTATACTTTACACCTCCAATTGTAGATGCCCCTAACCTTGGTATGCTGAGGGGTTTAGGCGTACTTGGTGCAATATATGCAGATCGCTTCTTTGTAATGAATAAAAATAATGATTTTCGTTTCAAGGAAACAGAGGAATTTGTAAATAAATGGATTGATAAACTTCCGATTTATTTTGTAGGGCCTCCATTTATTATAAACTATTATATGGAATACTTGAATGCAAATAATAGAACTCACATGTTTAAAAGTCAGGATCGTGTTGTAACGATAGGTGGATGGAATAAAGCAAATGGAGAACTTATACTTAAAGATGCTTTCGTAAGGAAATGCATGCGATCACTGAATGCAGGTAAGGAACAGTGCCGTGATATTTATGGATTTATTGAAACTAATAAAATATCTATTGAATGTGATCAGAATTTAAAACATGTTCCATCACATGTACATACATATATTATGGCAGCTAATGGCAAAGGAAAATGTAAAGACGAAGGAAAAGAAGGAACAATATGTGTACTAGACCCTACCGTCTTAACCTATCCATGTTTTTTAGAGACGAAAGATATTGGTCTTGTAAGTAATAGTGTTAATTGTAAATGTGGAAGGTCAGGAGCCGTGATTGATGTGTTGGGGAAAAAAGATAAAAATTATCAAATGAACTGTGCGATCACTTTGGATCAATATATATCCGGTACTACAAAAAAACTAAATTATGGATATCATTAATGATGCTTTACCTAAAAAAGTAATTGTTAGACATAGGAGTATAGTTATTATAATGCTATATTTATTGTATAGTAATGTTACTGCTCAAAAATCGGATATTTTAAACGACTACTATAGTTTAGCTATTGCTAATAATGTTGATTTAAAAAATAAAGAAATTGATATTAAGAAATCAGTTGAGAGACTTAACCAGGCTAAGGGGTTATATCTTCCTAAAATTAGCTTCAGAAGCTCCTACTTATTATCATATGGAGGACGAGAAATTGTGGTACCTGCTGGAGATTTAATAAATCCTGTGTATGATGCGATGAATCAAATTACAGGGACAAACAAATATCCTCATATTGATAACGTTGTTGAAAAATTTGTTCCTAATAATTTTGCAAATAATGAGTTATTTCTAGAACAAGCTTTGTTAAATACAAATATCCATTATAAGCATAAGATATTAGAAAGTGAGAATAGAATAAAAGGCATTCAGTATGAGTCTTATTTATGTAATCTTAAGCAAGAAATTTTCATTGCATATTACAGATATCTCTTATTGATCCAAACTAGAAATATCTTCAATCTAAATATGGCAACACTAAAGGAACTTTCTCATATTACACTAAAACAATATCAAGCAGGTGTCAAAACAAAACTAGCGATAAATGATGTCGATTATGAGTCTGAATTAATAAAGAATCGTATGGCAGATGTTGATGAAAATATTAATATGTGCAGAGCTTATTTTAACCAATTACTTAATAGAGATCTAATTGAACCTATTGTAATAGATAGTACGTTATTTAATTTTGAACCTGATTCTTTAGTTAAACTTGAATCAGAATATTTGCCAGCAAAAAATTCAAATATTATACTTCAGAGAGAGGTTGTTAATTTAAAGGGAATTATTATTGAAATGAATAAAAGAGATGCTTATTTACCAAAGATTTATTTGGAAAATAGAATCGGATTTCAGGGGTATGGGTATCAATTTAATCAAGATAGGTTCTTTAATTTTGCAAGACTAAATTTAGTTTGGAATCTCTATTCTGGAAATATAAAGAATTCAAAAATACGATACACTAAGTATGAGCAGGAACAAGCCAATAATGAATTAATATCAATTAAAAACAAAGTGGATTTAGATATTATGAGTAGCAAAGAGTCACTCCATATGTTATTGCAGAAGTATCAAAGTACTCTTGCCTTATTAAGGAATACTAAAGAGTCTTACGAAATAGCATTAACACAATATTCAAGTGGTAAGCTGCTTTGGGTTGAAATGATTGATAAGCAAAATAAATATATATCTGCACAAACAAGTCTTTCAATATCTAAGTTTTTAATATTAATTAAATATACGGAATACCTAAGTAAGGTAGAAAAGCTATAATTTATGGTAATGAAGTTATGTAGTATCTTAATCTTATTCTTTTTAGTTATAGGATGTAAGCATAAAAGTTTACAAGAAAAGGACAGTGTTATGGTTGAGCTATCCGAGATTAGAAAAGTAAATAGGTCTTTTCCAATTGTATCATATGGAACTGTAATGGCTCAAAAAGAAAGTAAACTTTCCTTTCAGATAGGAGGACAAATTGATGAAATTTATAAAGAAGGAACCTTAATAAAACATGGTGGTATATGTGCTAGAATTAATTCAGAAGAGATGAAATATCAACTAAACAAGACTTTGATAGATTATGATAAAAGTAAACATAACTATGAAAGAGCGTTGGTTCTAATTAATGATTCTGCAATAACCAGTGAATATCTAGAAACTATGAAATCCTTAAATGATTTATCAAAACAGAATGTTCTTATTGCACAAAAAAAAATGAAAAAATCATTTATTATTGCACCATATGACGGGAAAATAGTGACGAAAATGGTTGAAGAAGGTGATGTTATTTCTCCTTTTTCCCCTGTAATTATTTTTGCATCTGAAGATGATAGATTATGTATTCATACTTTTTTAAGCGAGAAAGATATAATCAATATTCAGCATGATGATTCAGTGAAGGTTGTATTTGATGTATATGAAGATAAGAGTTTTATAGGGAAAATTGATATGATTGGTTCCTACCCCGATAGAATTACAGGTTTATATAAAGTTGAAGTTGTATTAGATGAAATTGAAAATGAAATGATAATCCATGGCTTTAAAGCACAATTAACAATATTTCCTAATCGAAAGAAAGAATATTATACTGTTTCTGCAGATGCACTTATGGGGGGTGAAGGTAAGACAGGATTCTTATATTCCTTAGACCCCAATAATTCAAAAAAGATTAGAAAATTAAAAGTTTCTATTGATTATATAAAAAATGATACTCTATATATAACAAAGGGAATATGTAACAATGATAGAATTGTTGCAAGAGGAGGTGCATTTTTAAATAAAAATTCCAGAATCTTAATACGCTAGTAAAACTAATTGTAATATAAGGAAAAATTAACACATATGAATATAACCCACTTTTCTGTCAAATACTGGCAATTTTCTCTTTTAATGCTTGTTATGGTTATAGTTATAGGAATAAACTCCTTACTAACCATGCCAAGATCTGAAGATCCTGAATTTCAGGCAAGAATATTCCCAATAGTAATATTATATCCAGGCACTTCTACAACTGATATGGAGAAACTAGTGGTAGAACCTATTGAAAAACGCATCAATGAATTAGATGAGATAAAGCAAATTAGATCAAATATATATAATGGACATGCCCTGATAAGAGTTCAGTTTAATTTTGAGGCTGATTATGATAAAAAAAAACAGGAATTAATAACCGAAATTGATGCCTTAAAGAAGGATCTTCCTCAAGATATTCATGATATTGAAATTAGGAAAGTAGCACCCTCTGATGTTAATGTAATTCAGTTAGCTTTTCTGTCAGAAGATAGGTCATTTAGAGATCTTAGAAACTATGCCGATGATCTTAAAAATGAATTAGATAACATTAAGAGTTTGAAAAATGTTAAAGTTTGGGGTATTCCTAATCAAATAATAAATATCTCTCTTAATTACAAGCTAATTACCCAACTTAAGCTGCAAATAAGTCAGATAATTCAAATTGTTCAATCTGAGAATATCAACATTCCAGCAGGAAGTGTAAATATGGGAATGAATCAATTTAGTGTCTTATCATCTGGCAATCTCCATACTATGGAGGATATAGAGAATGTAATAATTAGTAGTTCAAAAGAAAATTTTATTAGATTAAAAGATGTTGCAACAATAAAATATGAGGATGCTCCAGCTAAGCATATATGTAGGCATAATGGGGAAAGATCTGTTTTTCTAACAGCAGGTTTAAAAGCCAATAAAAATATAATTGATGTAAGTGAAGAATATAATGATATTATATCTAACTATAAACAAAAGTTACCTCCAGATATAGAACTTATTCAGAATTTTGATCAAGCACAAAATGTTTCTAAAAGATTGAATAGATTAGGAATTGATTTTATTTTTGCAATCTCACTTGTTATGATAACATTGTTACCGTTAGGTTTTAGAGCATCATTTGTAGTAATGCTTTCTATCCCTATTTCTCTTTCAATTGGTATAGCATTTCTAAGTTTTTTTGGCTACACCTTAAATCAATTAAGTATTGTTGGTTTTGTTATGACATTAGGTCTCGTTGTAGATGACAATATAATTGTCGTTGAGAATATAGAACGTTGGTTAAGAGGTGGTTATAACAAAGATGTTGCGGCTATTAAAGCAACAAAACAGATTACGAAAGCAATAATAGGGTGTACTGCTATTTTGATAGTTTGTTTTGTTCCTTTAACTTTTATGCCTGGTGAGTCTGGTGAATTTATTAAAAGTTTACCTATAGCAATTATGTCCACCGTTTTTGCTTCTTTATTAGTTTCATTGACTATTGTCCCTTTTCTGTCAACATTACTTCTCAAAAGTAAAGACGAATCAAAATCTAACAAGCTTCTCAAGTTGATGGAAAAAGGGATTCACTTTACATACAGTAAAATATTAATGAAGTCTCTTAAGCATCCTATCCGAGTGTTACTTTTGACAGGTGTACTTTTTATAGGTTCCCTATTTCTTGCTTATAAAATAGGTTTTAGATTGTTTCCAAAATCAGAGAAACCACAATTTTCTATCAATATAAAATCAGGATCAGCTAGTAATATAAATGAAACAGATCAGATTGTACGTCAAGTTGAGAATATATTATCGAGTAATAAAGAAGTTAAATATTACTCTACAAATATCGGACGAGGAAATCCTCGAATATATTATAATGAAATGCAATTAGAAACTGCAGAAAATTATTCCCAAATATTTGTACAGCTTCTCAAAGATGTTTCCACAAAAAGAAAAACACAAATTATAAAGCAATTACAAAAAGATTTAGACAGTATTCCTAATGCAGATATTACTGTAAAGGATTTTGAGCAGGGTTCAGTTTTGGAAGCTCCAGTTGCTGTTCGAATTTTTGGAGA
The DNA here is from genome assembly GCF_001660705.2 of Saccharicrinis aurantiacus. GTDB lineage: Bacteria > Bacteroidota > Bacteroidia > Bacteroidales > Marinilabiliaceae > Saccharicrinis > Saccharicrinis aurantiacus. Next base: position 4,503 of record NZ_LYBV02000031.1, on the reverse strand, counting down.
TAACCTAGATAGTCTTAAAAAAATATCTATGAATTTTGAGCAAATTATAGGTGAAGTAAAGGGCACTACTCATGTAATTAACTCTATTAATGAATCAAAAACTGAGATTCAATTCAAGGTAAATAAGGAAGTAGCTTCACTGTTGGGTATTTCTACATATGATATTAATAAAACATTGCGCCTAGCTGTATCTGGGTTAACTCTTGGTACAATTACAGCGGAGGATGGGTATGAATATAAGATACGGCTTAGCTCAATAAAAGAAAAGAAAGCCACATATTCAACTTTAACCAATATATATATTGGCACTAGATATGGTGAATTCATTCCACTAAGTGCAATTTGTGAAATAGAATTAGTTCGTTCTTTTCCTGTAATTAATCATTTAGATAAAAATAGATTTACAACTATTACAGCTTATATTCATGATGGATTTATGCCAAATGATGTAAATAAGACTATAAAGTCGTCTTTAAAAAAACTTGAACTCCCCGAGAATTATCATTTTAAAATGGCCGGCGAGGTTGAAAATACTAAGGATTCATTTGAAGGGTTTAGTTCCATTCTTATAATATGTGGATTTATATTTTTGGGTATATTAATATTGGAGTTTGGGGATTTTAGAAGTTTAATTATTGTTTTATCTGTAATACCACTAGGTATTATTGGAGCTATCTTTCTTTTGTATATAGCTGATCTACCTTTATCATTTGTCGCTGTAATTGGGTTTATTGCGTTGATAGGGATTGAAATTAAAAACTCAATTTTATTGGTAGATTTTACAAATCAGTTAAGAAGCGAAGGTCATGCTTTAGATAAAGCTATATTGCTTGCAGGAGAAGTAAGGTTTGTTCCTATTTTATTTACAGCTGTGACAGCAATTGTAGGGTTAATACCTTTAGTTATAAAGTTTAGTCCTTTGTATTCTCCCTTGGCATTAGTAATTATTGGAGGGTTAATTACCTCAACAATGTTTTCACGAATAGTAACACCAATTATGTACAAGTTGTTTCCTCCTAATTTATAGAGGTTGCCTATACAGGATTTAAATAAAAATAAGTTAATTATGAGTAAAAAGAAAGTTGCTTTAGTACTTTCTACTGGAGGAGTAAGAGGGTTTGGTCATATTGGAGCTATAGAGGAGATAGTTAATGCAGGATTTAAGATAAGTGCAATTGCAGGAAGTTCAATGGGTGCATTAATTGGCGCGGCATACGCTTATGGTAATATAGAAGCTTGTAATGAACTTATGTTAGTACTAAACAAGCACCGATTTATGGACCTAGTTGATTTCAGTTTTTCTCGACAGGGTATTATTAAAGGAAACAAAGTAATGCGTATTTTTAGCAAAATTGTTCCTGATGTTGCTATTGAAGATTTACCTTTACCTCTTTCGATTGTGACGACGGATATCAATAATAATAAAGAATTTGTTTTTAAGGAGGGGAGTTTACATAATGCAATACGTGCATCAATTTCATTACCTTTAATTTTTATACCTTATGAATATAATTTTAAAAGATTAATAGATGGAGGTATTATAAATCCTCTTCCTATTAATCATGTTAAGCGAACAGAAGGTGATATTATTATAGCTTGTATAGCTGGTGCTATAAATAAGTATTCTGAAATTAATTCTGCTCTAGGTAAGCAAAATATATTAATGAAATCTTTAACAGTAATGGTACAACAGATTATCCAATTAAATATTGAGAAGTATAAACCTGATTTAGTTATTGAACTACCAGGAAGTAGTTATAGTATATTCAATTTTAATAAAGCTAGAGAATTAATAAGAATTGGTAAAATACATGCTAGAAATGCTATAGAGGTATACAACACCTAACCATAAGTATTTTGCAATATATACAAGGAGGAATCTAGCAAATTAATAGTGGATAATTTTAGTAAAGAAGGACTGTTTAGTTTTTCTACAATGATAGAAATACAAGGAAATCATTTAGTAGAAGTTGTTTAAAGTTGTCTAAGTAAAACCACGTAAAATACTATGATATTAAGATATTTCCAATGAGATTTTTTTGTTTCAAACCTGACTAATATAGCTTTAAAGGCATCTAACCAAGCATTCGTTCTTACAATAACAAATCGTCTCAGGTATAGTATATTATCAAACAATAGATCGTCATCATATCCATTACGTTTGTTTTTATCAATATTGTCTGTAATATCATATTTGCATAGGCTTTCTCTAAATGCCTTAGTATCAAAACCAGCATCTGCATTTAGGAAAAGACCGTCAATATAGATATTTGATTTCTTTAGCGATTGAGCCATATTTTCAAAGTTTTCTACAAGTTCGTAAGCATCATTGTGATTACCTGCGATAGGTTCACTACAAGCGATTGGTATCCCATTTACATCCGAAATAATAAGCATATTACTGATTTTATACCAATTACACTATGAGTTAAGATATATTATTTGTATCTTTTACTAAGACAATTTCATTCGCTAATCGCAAATTTTTGTTAGTTTGTGATTAGCAAACTTGAAATATGAATGAATTTAAAGAAACCGTAGGCAGATTAATGCGACAGAACTAGTTTTTTTGTTTTTGAATCATCGCATAAATATATGTTGTATAACATATATCACAAGTATATTAGTTGCGCTATAATACGTTATATGTTGCATCAACATACTTACCCCGCTTCCTTCATTGAAAAGCGCGCTTAGGGTAAGTTTTTTTTTGCCCTAAATTCTCCTTATGGATAAAAGGAACTACACAAAAAACCTCTTACTTACAGCCAACAACTTAATTTATTAAAAGATCGAAATCTTATTGTTGAATGCGAGGAAAAGTCATTACACTTATTGCAACAATTAAGCTATTTATAGACTATCTGGATATTGGCATACTCTTCTAAAAGAACCTAAAAAAGAACATCTTTTTAAAGATGGAGCCACTTTCGATCAGGCTTTTAGATTATATTGCTTTGATAGAGAATTGAGGTTGCTATTACTAAATCAAATTGAGAAAATAGAAGTATCCATTAGAGCAGCATTATCCTATGAACCTTCTTTGAATTGGGGAACCTTCTGGTTATCTGACAAAAACAATTTCGTTAGTTTTTCAAAATATACTTCTACATAAGCAAAATATTTGGCGAAATCAAAAGGAGTCAGGAATTATTTTTAGATGAATACCAAAATACCTATATTGAAGAATCTCCTCCAAGTTGGATTACTTTGGAAGTTTGTTCGTTTGGTAACTTATCTTGGGTATATAGTATAATAAAACCTGGACAAACAAAACGAAATATTGTCAAATCATATGGTCTTAACGATAAAGTTTTTCAATCCTGGCTTCATTCACTTGTGTATCTTAGGAATACATGTGCTCATCATAGTCGATTATGGACTAAACCACTATGGACTGAAAGTCCATAGGTTTGCGTTAAACAGAATGACTGAAAGTCATTCTCTGGCTCGTTTCTCAACTATTCCAATATAAAATTGGATTCATCTTGATCATTTGGTTTTCGGTGATGTTCCAAATATGCATCTACCATTTCATCTGTAATATTACCTGAACTCCAGCACCCAAAACCAATGGCCCAAAAGTGACGACCCCAATACTTTTTACCTAAGGCTGGAAACTCTTGCTGTAGCTTTCTAGATGTTCTTCCTTTGAACTTTTTTACCAACTCACTTATATTCTGAGAGGGACGGTAATTGATATGCATGTGAATATGGTCAGATGAGACAACTCCCTTTTGAATGATAACATCTTCGGCCTCGCAGATTTGAATTAGCAATGACCGACAACGAACTTTGATGTCACCTTGAAGTATTTTATAGCGATATTTTGTTGACCAAACTATGTGAGCAGTCATTTCTGAAACCGTATGACCATTAGTTCTTTGTACCATATAACAAAGATACATTTTTAGAAGCTAAAAGCGAGATGCACTAAAGTGCATAGTTTTAACTACTATTGAGACCAATAAAAAGTTATCTATTAAAGCAGAATTTCCCAGAAAAACAAAGTACCCATGGATAGAAAATTTAGAGATTTCTGATACCAGAACAGGAAGTACGTCGTCAATTAAAAATAGAACCTACTTTGCAATTTGTATGATCCAGTATCTTCTGCAATCAATTAATACGAATAATACATTTCAAGAAAAACTACATAGCTTATTTAACAAATATCCTCTTATCGATAAAAATGCTCTAGGTTTTACTAATGGTTGGGAAAACGAACCTATGTGGATAAAAAAATCGAAAGAAAAGATTAAAAAGAAAGGCTTTAGATACTACGTGAAAAATTAAGTTGACTATAGTCTCATCAAACGCATGTATTTTTATACTCATGGAAGATAAAAAAGACAAGCCCAATATTTCAAAAAGAGCTTTCTGGGACACTAATTTTGACTTAATAGATTGGGAAGCTTCAAGTGCGTATCTTACCATTAGAATCATTGAAAGAGGCACTTTTAATGACCTCATTGAAATTATTAGATTTTACGGAAAAGAAAG
>NZ_LYBV02000030.1 GCF_001660705.2 Saccharicrinis aurantiacus | reverse complement strand
CCCGATACTCCCACAATTACTTCCCCTTTTTGTTGACTCTTATGAGCACTTTCCTTAATTTGAACATAATAAATAGGTTACTGTTAATTAAATATTGAAGCAGCAATTTATCTAATCCCATATCAACAACTTAGCATTACATTTTGTCTATATAATACACTAAAAATATAAGATCTAAATTTTAAATTAATTGCTATGAAAAAACTTTGCTTAATAATTCTAATAGCATTTCTAACACTTAACACTTTAGGATTTGCCCAAGAAAGACCCACTCAATTTGATGCCCTCACTTGGCGGTTTATTGGACCTATCATCGGAAATAGAGGTTCCGTAGTGATTGGGCATCCTACAAAACCAAATACTTTTTTTCATGGTGCGAGCAATGGCTTATGGAAAACGGAAGATGCAGGTACCTATTGGGAAGCTGTGGGTGATGATGATTTTAACTACGGAAGCATTGGGGCGATGGAGTTTTCTGAGTCGAACCCAGACATTGCCTATGTAGGACTAGGAGAACCCCAAATGCGTAATAATGTAAGTTGGGGCGACGGTGTATATAAATCTACTGATGGTGGTGATAATTGGTCGCATATTGGTTTAGATAAGGTGAGACATATATCTCAAGTTAGAGTGCACCCAACTAACCCTGATATTGTTTACGTTGGAGCCTTTGGCGATGCTTTTGGTCCTGGGACTAATCGTGGTGTATATCGCACTATAGATGGCGGTAAAACATGGAATCAAGTACTCTTTAAAAGCGATAAAGCAGGTGTAATTGATTTGGTTCTTAATCCATCAAACCCTGATGTGCTATTTGCTGTTATGTGGGAGTTTGAACGCAAAGCATGGGGACCAAAAACAGGTGGTCCTGAGTCGGGAATTTACAAATCGACGGATGGTGGTGATAATTGGACTGAAATAACTTATAATAAAGGTTTACCTGAAAAAGAGCGTGGTAGAACGGGTATAACCATGTCGGCAGCAAATGCTACAAAAGTATACGCACTAATTGATTCAGAAACTAAACCTGGTTTATATGTATCTGATGATTTAGGAGATAATTGGAGTTTTGTGTCAGATAACTTCCAAATTATAGGGCGCCCATTTTATTACAGCCACATTTTTGCAAGCCCACATGATGCCAACGAGCTTTGGTCCCCAAACAACAGAATGTTTATGAGCAAAGATGGAGGAAAAACTTGGGTGCTCGACCCGGGCATTAAAGACGACTTTCATGATATTTGGATTTGCCCCAAAGACCCAAATAGAATGATTGGCACAAATGATGGTGGTTGCCAAATTAGTATGACTGGTGGTAATACATGGAGTAGCCAACATACACAGAAAAACTCACAATTTTACCGCGTTAATGTAGATAATGATTTTCCTTATAATGTATACGGCAGCGGACAAGATGTTTTGGCGTATAAAGTACCAAGTGCTTCACGTTGGGGAGGGATTTCGGGATATGAAACTACTATTATTGGCAATGGTGAGACCAGTAGCGTTATACCTAATCCGAACGACTTAAACATTGTTTACAATATTTCGGGTGGAGCCCCTATGGGAAGCGGTGCTCCTTTCACGGTTAATAATATCGCAACCGGACAAAACGAAGTGCGTTCAGTGTGGCCTGTTCCTTTGTTTGGCTTAAATGCTTATGATCTAAAATACCGTTTTAACTGGGATTTAGCCTATTTTTTATCTCCTCATGATAATAAAACCTTGTACTTAGGAGGTAATGTGGTGTTTAAAAGTACCGACGAAGGATTAACATGGGAGGTTATTAGTCCGGATTTAACAAATGATTTAAAGGATCGCCAAAAAATAACTGGTACACCTTGGCTATCTGAATACTTTGGTCAGGAGATTTATAGCACCATTAAGCGTCTTGATGAGTCGCCTATAAAACAGGGCGTAATTTGGGTTGGTTCCGATGATGGAAAAATATCTATCACAAAAGATGGAGGTGCTAGCTGGGAAGATATTTCTATTAAGGATAAAGCATTACCCAAATACTCGCAGGTATACGAAATTGAACCTTCGCCTTATGATGCTGCCACAGCATATGTTGTTTTCTCAAACTTTAACACCTACAATGATTATAAGCCTTACATTTTTAAAACTACCGACTACGGGAAAACTTGGATCAATTTATCTGTCAATTTCCCTCAGGAAGAAATTACGCGTACCATTAGAGTGGATAAAGTGCGTAAAAATCTTCTTTTTGTGGGTACTGAAACAGGAGCTTATTATTCACTAAACGATGGTAAAAGTTGGGATAAACTAAAAGCCAACTTACCTGCCGTTCCTGTGGTTGATATTAAGATAAAGGACAATGACATAGTGATAGCTACAAACGGACGTGGTTTTTGGATAATGGAAGATATTACACCTCTTCGTGAGTTAGGAACTGAAGCTGCCTCAAAACCCACACACCTATACCCTATCCAAGATCATACGCGCTTTGGTTATAACTGGTGGTTAGATTATGTACCGGGTGGTGACCCTGCTATGAAAAAGAATTATTTTGTGCAGAATATGCGTCCTGGTTTAACTTATTACGAAGAAAGTTTTAAGCAAGTTAATGGCGAACGCAAACGCAAATTTATAGATGCTGGAGATCCGAAACCTCTTGGACCAACTTTCTATTTCAAGCTTGAGAGTGAACCTAAAGATATTTCAATAGAAATAATGAACAGTGATAATAAGGTAATTCGCAACTACGGCAAGGAGCACATGATGCTTAATTTTAGTAAAGGAGACGACTTCAACAGTGGTTTAAATAAATTTGTTTGGGATATGCGTATTAACATGTTACCACGAGTTCCGCAACGCCCTGCTACTGCAATCATTCCTATAGTAGCACCGGGAGAATATCAGGTTAAATTAACGGTAGATGGTTATAGTGAAACACAGAAGTTTAAAATCCATATGAGTCCAAAAGAAAAATATACGCAGGCTCAGGCCGATGCGAAGTTTGAATTTTGGATGAACATGTATAACTCAGCATCACAAATGACTAAAAATGTAATGGATGCCTTGAAGGTTCGTGATGATGCAAAATCTAAACTTGAAGTTTTAGAGGCTTCTGGTGCTTCCCCTAGTGCAATTAAAAAGGCTCAGAAACAATACGATGTAATTGCCAAAACGGTGAATTCTTACGAAGGCAGCTATGTTTCAACTGGGCGAACTTTGGCTGAAGTAATTAACCTACCGGCAACTATACTATTTAAACTTTCGTTTATGAGCGGCATATTAGACCACTCAGAAGGACCTGTTTCAAACTCAATGAAAACGGAATATAAAGTTTTACTTGATGAAGCTAAAGCTGCAGATTTGAATTATAAAACTGCAATTGATACTGAGCTAATAAAATTTAACAAGCTTGTAAAATAATAACTATTAATAAACAATACTATAAAAACCCTTTTCCCTATAATCAAGAAAATATACGGTGGTAACAAAATGCGAGTTTACCGCCAAGTATGGGAAGAGAGCAGTCCGGAAAATGCCTCGGTAAATAAACATTAAAGAGCGAAATTTATTGATAAATAAACTAGGTCTATGAAAAACAACATATATATAATCTGTATTTTATTTGCCACATTGACTCTTAATGCACAAGAGCAAGAAGGAAAAAAAAGCAACAGCTTTGTAGGACCGGATAATGTTGAGCGCACATTAGAAGAAGACCAGAAGCCGAAACAACCATTTTTTGAATTAGGATGGATGCAAGCCTATTTCGGATTAAAAACGGAATTACACAAAAAAACCGGAATCAATTATGGGCTTGACTATAGTGCTGCATACTTTGGTACAAACCATAGTATTGGCAACAATGCTGCAGGAAGTGGTATGGTGCGTTTATATGGTAGCTGGGATTTAATTGGTAAAGGCAAAAATAACACAGGGGCATTTATATTTAAATTGGAGCATAGGCATAAATACACCAATACTTCACTTAAGAATTTTGGTTTTCAATCAGGTTACGTGGGTATGGTTTTGCCTCCATTTAGTGATGATGGCTTTAGAATGACCAACTTTTATTGGCGTCAGCGTTTTGCCAATGGTAAAATATCGATGGCTGTTGGCTTATTAGATGCTACAGATTATATTGATGTGTATGGTTTAGCAAGTCCTTGGATGCATTTCACCAATTTCCAATTTAGTACTGGTTCTCAAACCATGTTTGTTCCGAATGATGTAAACTTAGGCATTGCACTTGCTGCTTACCTTACCGAAAATATTTATTTGATTGCAGGTATTAATGATACCAACTCAGACCCAACAAAGCCATTTAAAAGTTTTGAAACTTTCTTTTCAGAAAATCAATATTTTAAAAGTATAGAGCTTGGTTGGGTCAATGGCAGAGATCGTCATTACTTCGATAATATACATGTGATGTATTGGCATAGCGATGGCAGCAATTTTCAGGCTTCGCCCGATGGATGGGGTTTAAATTTCTCGGGCACCTGGTTTGTGAATGATAAATTGATGCCTTTTTTAAGAGGGGGTTATGCCGAGGATGGCGGCTCTATACTTCAGAAATCAATTACCACAGGTTTAGGCCACTACTTTGCTGATGGAGGTCATTTACTTGCAGGAGCCATTGGTTGGGGCGAAGTGAATGAATCAACATGGGGTACTGGATTAGACAATCAAATATCAATGGAAGCTTTTTTCCGCTTTCAGATTTCAACAAAGTTTGCGCTTACTCCAGATGTACAGTTTATAATAAATCCGGCCTTAAATTCTGAAGAAGATACAATGTTTTTAGGAGGAATCAGAGCTCGATTGACCTTATAATTCAATTATATATGAAAAGAGCATCGCTTACAAAAACTATAGCATTAAGCTTATTTATGCTTGCCTGTGCCTCAACGTATAGCCAAAATGAAATAGATAGGTGGGACAATTGGCTTATACTAGGTAACAAAATAGTATTTGGCGGTGATAAAGATTATAGGCATTCGCACGAACTTCAGTGGCGTGTTGATAATAACATGCAAAGTTTGAATCAATGGTTTTATGAGGGTGTATTTGCCTATACACCTAATAAAAATTGGGAGGTAGTTCCTGACTTTAGGGCCAGTGTTCAGTCTGATAGATTAGACTTTAGGTTAGGACTAGGTGCTGTAAATAAACAGTATCTAGGATCGGGAGAGAATGGCTTTAACTCTCAATTTGTTACACAAACAAAGTATCAACTTGATTTTGATAACAAAAACAACGTAAGGCATGGTATTCGGATCGTTTTCTCATACAATTACATTTACAGTAAAAAACTTTTAATTGGCGGTTTAGTTGGGCCATTCTATCGTTGGTCGGAAAGCTTTACTGGCATTGAGTTTATAAGGGGCGGGCCAACCTTTACTTATATTTTTGATGAGATTCATACCATTGCTTTTGCTCCCCTATTTGGTGCTGGGAATATAAAACCCAATGGATGGGCTTATTCATTTACACCAATGATTTCGATAATATTTAGAGTAAATAAAGATTATAAATATATACCAGCTAAGTATATAAACTTTTAAAAACACTCCTTATGAAGCTATTTTTATTTTTCATCGGTATCACTATGATTTTTGTAAGCTGCAATGCTCCTTCAGAAAAGAGTACTAAAACACCTGCAGTAAATCAAGACTCGATAAATACAGCGCAGTATGAAACAGAACTACTCAATAAGGAGATGGCATTACTAAAAGACTCCATAGAAGATTCTAAATTAGATGAGAAATCGTTAAAAGCCAACTACCTAAATGAGCGTAAAAAACGTATTGCATTGGAAAAGGATTATGCCGCAGAAACTCTAATTACTGATTCGTTAACAAAAGTGATTCGAAGTAAAGATAAAAGCTTAAGCATGCTAAGTGAAAAGAAGCAGCAAAAGCAAGTTCAGAATCAGGAAATAAAAAACTTAATTACCAATTTACATACTGCCATTAACCAACTTAGAAGCGAGCAACAAGAAGGGGCTGTTTTACAATATTTCTTACCTCAATTCTCTATTAAACACGTAAAAATAGATACCGATAATTTGGGTCATATTGCAGAGTATAATCACGAGGATTATAAGAAACATTTAAAGGATTTAAGCAAAGAAAAAAAGAGCAGGTATGTAATTGACAACATTAATATACTTGATATTGAAACCAAGGAAAATAGCTTTTTTAATGCTTTATATAAACTTAAAATGAGTTTGTATGAGAATGATAATCGTAAATACACCACTAATACCATGGTATCATTAACTGGTAAAAGAATAGATGGAGAACTAAAAATAGCCAGTTTCTCGTTGGTTGAGTTCCAATACAAGTAGGGAGTGCAATCTTCTACTTCTTTATTTCTCATCCTCGCCCGTGAAATGGCATCAACTATTTGGTGAGGCCATGCTTTTCATTCTGAAGGGGCATCTACATTTGCGTGAGGGTACAACTGGAGCTTATTAAGTTGTATCCTTTTTTCGGGATGGTACTTTTTAGGGATTAAAAGGGCTTCTTTTTTTTCAAGATGGTATTTTTTTATCCACGATAGAGCATCAACACTTTGGGGATGGCACTTTTTGGGCCCCGATGATGCATTTATTTTTTGGAGAGGGTACTTTACAAACGCAGATGCTCCATCTACATTTTGTGTATGGTACTTTTTAGGCGATGATGAACCTTTTATTTTTTCGGGAGGGGACTTTATGATGGCAGATACAGAATCCTTTTTGCGGATTGATACTTTTTAATGCATGGTGGAACATATCGGTTTAGGGGATGGCATTTTTTTGCCTAAAAATGGTTTTACAGCAATGGGGTTTGCATTTTTGTTAAAGAAGTTGTTTAAAGAAAAAATGCGGCTGCTATATTGCCTGCGAACCCAGTTGGCTTAGGGACAGAAGCGGCATCCTTTGTGAGCCCATTTTGGCGAAGCAAAGATATAGCGGATGGCCCGACCCGCAGGGGAAGCCCCAAAAAGAAAGAGCCTGTCTGAAAAAAGACAAGCTCCATATTTAAATCTGATTATTTAAAATTATACGGTATAATTATCGCACCTGCAAATCGTGCAATTTACTGTAGACACCGCCTTTAGCTTTTAACTCGTCATGTGTACCACGTTCTACAATCTCTCCATCATCAAAAACACAAATCATATCGGCATTACGCACGGTTGATAAACGGTGAGCAATAACCACTGAAGTTCGTGAGTTCATTAAATTTTCTAAGGCTTCTTGCACTAGCTTTTCCGATTCGGTATCTAAGGCCGATGTGGCTTCGTCGAGAATTAAAATATCGGGATTTTTAAGTACAGCACGCGCAATACTAATACGTTGGCGTTGGCCTCCCGAAAGGTTTCCTCCCCTATCGCCCACAACAGAATCGTAACCATTTTCAGTAGCCATAATAAACTCGTGGGCATTCGCTACTTTAGCGGCATTTTCAACCTGCTCTAAAGTGGCATCTTCAACGCCAAAAGCAATGTTATTAAAGAAACTATCGTTAAATAAAATGGCTTCTTGATTGACATTACCCATTAATTCGCGAACATCAAATACTTTCATATCACGAATGTCAGTGCCATCAATTTCAATGCTTCCCTCTTGTATATCGTAAAAACGAGGCATTAGATCAACAAAGGTTGTTTTACCTGAGCCCGATTGACCAACTAAGGCAACCATTTTTCCTTTAGGAATAGAAACAGATACATTTTTAAGTACCTTTTTATCCTTGTAGGCAAAGGTCACATTTTTATATTCTACGGCTGTTTCAAACCCTTTTTTATCAATGGCAGTTGCTTTATCTGTAATTTTATTTTCAGCGAGTAAAATGGTATCAATACGCTCCATGGCCGCCAAGCCTTTTTGCACGTTAAAGTATCCTGTTGAAAACTGTTTTGCAGGATTAATAATTTGATAGAATACCCCGATATAAGCAATGAAACTAGCCCCATCAAGAGTACTTCCCTCGCCATTAATTATAATGGCACCAAACCAAACTATAAACACCATTACAATGGTTCCTAAAAATTCGCTGACCGGATGCGCTAAGGCATATCTACGCTGTAGCTTATTCATTATGGTGCGGTATTGCTCTGTTTCATCGCCATACCACCTTTCCATTTTAGGCTCTGCATTAAAGGCTTTAATTATTCTTAAACCTCCTAATGCTTCTTCTACTATCCCTAATAAATCGCCAAGCTTAGTTCTGCTTTCTTTAGATTTATGCTTTAAGGTTTTTCCGGTTTTACCAATAATCCAACCTGCAATAGGCAGCATAATAAAAACAAAAATGGTTAACTGATAACTAATGGCAAATAAAAATCCAACCGATACAATAATCATAATTGGGTTTTTAAATAACATATTTATCGAGGCCATTATTGAACCTTCAACTTCGGTAACATCGCCTGTGGCGCGAGATATCAAATCGCCTTTACGCTCATCGGAGAAATAAGCCATTGGCAAACGCATTAGCTTATTAAAAATTTGGGTACGTAAATCCTTTACTACTCCATTTCTAATACCTACCATTTCATGATCGGCCATATACATGCTACCCACCTTAATTAAGGTTGCCACAAGCATGAATAATCCAATAAATGGCATAACCAATACAACCCCGTATTTTAACTTCACAAGGGTAACGTAATAGTATAAATTATTGGCCAACACATCTTTTGTCATTTGCCAAGGCAACAAAACATCTACCTCTTTTGCTGTTTGAAATAGCACCTCTAAAATAGGAATCATAAATAGCATAGCTATTCCTGAAAACAAGGCTGATATAATGTTGTAAAAAATACTTAAAACAAGGGCACGTTTATACGGAGGTATAAATCGCTTTAGAATCTGAATAAAATCTTTCATTAATCTATTAAGTCTGTAAAAACATCATTACGATGTACAAAAAAAGTCAGCCGCTAAAGTAGTAATAGCAAGGCTGACTTTCAAAAAAATTATACCGAAATGCTTAAACTCCTGTATAAGACTGAGGAGAGATTGAACGAAGTTCATCTTTCACTGCTTCTGATACATTTAAAGTTTCAATAAATTCAGCTATACTTTTGGCTGTAATGCCTTCATTTGTTCGTGTTAACTCTTTTAACGCTTCGTATGGGTTTGGATATGCCTCGCGACGTAAAATAGTTTGAATAGCCTCAGCAACTACTGCCCAGTTATCCTCTAAATCTTTATCGATAGCAGCTTTGTTTAATAACAATTTACCCAATCCTTTTTGTAAGGATTTAATGGCAATAACCGTGTGTGCAATAGGTACACCAATGTTACGTAATACGGTTGAATCAGTTAAATCGCGCTGTAAGCGAGATACAGGAAGCTTAGCCGATAAGTGCTCATACAAACAATTGGCAATACCTAGGTTACCTTCAGCATTTTCAAAATCAATTGGATTTACCTTATGTGGCATAGCACTTGAACCTACCTCACCTTTTTTAATCTTTTGCTTAAAGTACTCCATCATAATGTAAGTCCAATAATCGCGCGAAAGATCCAACATAATTGTATTAATACGCTTTAAGCTATCAAAAATGGCAGCTAAGTTATCGTAGTTAGAAATTTGAGTTGTATACTGCTCTCTATCTAATTTTAATACATTATTTACAAAGTTGTTTCCAAAATCAACCCAGTTAATTTCAGGATATGCAACCTTATGTGCGTTAAAGTTTCCTGTAGCACCGCCAAACTTAGCCGAACAAGGAATCCTTTTTAATAAGTTTAATTGTGTATTTAAACGCTCCACAAATACCTTCATCTCTTTACCCAAACGAGTAGGAGAAGCTGGCTGACCATGCGTTTTAGCTAACATTGAAATATCTTCCCAATCCTTAGATAAGCCATCTAATTGCTCAATTAGCTCTTCTAATAATGGGTAATACATCTCGTTAACAGCATCGCGCAACGAGTAAGGAATTGCGGTGTTATTAATATCCTGTGAAGTTAATCCGAAGTGAATAAACTCTTTATATTTATCTAATTTAAGAACGTCAAATTTCTCTTTAATGAAATACTCTACAGCCTTAACATCGTGGTTAGTTACCCCTTCAATTTCTTTGATACGCTCGGCATCTTCTAACTGAAATTTCTTGTAAATATCTCTTAAATCGTTATAAAGCGACTTATCGAAATCTGCCAGTTGTGGTAATGGCTGCTCACATAACGTAATAAAATACTCCACTTCCACTAAAACACGGTAGCGAATTAATGCATACTCTGAAAAATAAAGTGCTAAACCATCCGCCTTGCTTCTGTATCGTCCGTCTACTGGCGAAATTGCCGTCAATAACTGTATATCCATCATTAATATTTAAATTTTGAAAGTGCAAAAATAACATTTTTATATTCACACAAATTTATTTATCCATATAAAACTAACATTATACTTCTTACCAGCTGTAGTTCACTATTACTTTTTATAAAAGAAAATTGAGTTAAACACAAAGAAACTGGATATTGTAAACATCCAGTTTCTTTGCTATTTTATACATTATAATGCCAAATTATTTAAGGAAATAAGGGCATTTTAATGATTAAACTATTATACCTATGTAGAAGAGCTATACTTATCTTTTAATAATTTTTTTTGAGTAAGTACTATTATCCGACACAACCTTAACGATATAAATACCAACTTTATAATTACTTATAGCAAACTCCGTTTTGTTAGACTCTGTTACAATAGAATGCATTAAAAAGCCTGTTGTATTGTAAATATAAATTCTACTTTTTATAGGTGCTTCAACCTTTAGATTAGATGTTGTGTTAGTAATAGTAATATCATTACCTGCAATCGATTTTTCATCTGTGGATATATCCTTAACAATATTAAAGTCATCAAAATACAAGGTTCCCCCCCCTGCGCCGATTTTACTAACATCCTGAATAGCAAATCTTATAGAATTACTCACTGTAGCTGAGGTTACAATTATCGGATTATTAGGAGTTACTTCAACCCAACCATCAGCTTCTGTTAAATCATTCAAATTAAATATTAAAGATGGTGTATCGCTAGGCTTATCAAAAGTTGCTTTTATTGCTTTAGGTTTATCTCCTATAATCTTCACCCATATACTTCCTGTATAGGTATCTGCCGCTAAATTAAAAGTACCTTCTCCTGTAATAGCATATTCTGTATTTAATTTAGGCAATGGGTCAGTTGTATTACTTAAAACGGCCTTTACACAATAGCTACCTGTATGTTTATCTTCACTTGTTTGACTAAATCCCGCCTCTTCTTCCCAAGCTTCTATAATGTTTCCTGTGGTAATTATACCACCTTGGTTAAATTGAATTCCTTCATCTGGTTCAAAGCCAAAAATTTGAGCATCCAAAATTTGAGCATTACTGCTACAACTCAATAAACAATAAACTATAGTTAATAATAAAAAGGGTAGTTTTGGTCTCATATTATGCATTTTAAAATTTTTCAACGTTAAGATACTAATTTTTAATAACATAACCAGCAACCACTAATAAATCTGTATATAAACAACCTACAAATCTAGTTCCTCAACTATTTTTATGGCTCCCGCTACAAATTTAGGGCATCGTGTTTCAAAAACACCCGATTTACCAGCTAGCTCCTTTTTCTCTGGGTCTGAAATATCATAACCTATTAGGGCTTTACAATCGCTTGAACCAAATTCCGCTTCAAATTTAGAAACCAATAACTGCGATAAATTTAAACACTTTGCCGCTTCACTATCCTTTGTATCCAGGGTATAGCCATATTTTAAACCAATTCCCATTAGGGCACCCGTAACAGCCCCACAGGTTTTTCCGTATCGCGCAATTCCGCCTCCAAAGGCAGAACATATCAATTGCATTTGTTCCGAGTTCATATTATCAGGCGCAATACCTTGCAGTGTGGCCTGCGCACAATTACAACCGGCGTTAAAAAGTTGCACGCCCTTTTCTAAGTCTGATGTTTTATTTGCCATGCTAGTGGTTTAAATGTTTCCCAAAAATAAACTAAACCACAGATAAGTACAAGAAAAAGTAATATTATGGCGAACCATATCTCGCTATCTGTTTTAGCCTTTATTTTTGTGGCCATGTTTAGCTAACTTGTGCGGGTGCTTCCTGGGGTCGCAGCCACCAAGTAAGCTGCACAAAGCCACAAAAGCAAAGGGCTATCACGCCTATCGAGGTCGCGGCAAATAACACCCAGTAAAATATAAAGTATTCGAAACATAAAATGCCGTATAAAGTTATATTTGTAAAATATTACAAAAAATATAAATACCCAGGTATTTAGTATAAGACAAAAGCATAATGAAAATAATATCGTGGAATGTAAATGGCATCAGAGCCGTTGCCAAAAAGAATTTTTTTGAAGATTTTAAAAATATAGATGCCGATGTTTTTTGCCTACAAGAAACCAAAGCACAAGACGATCAAGTGGCGGAAACCCTTGCTCCGCTCGAAGGTTATCATATTTACTCAAACTCAGCAGTAAAGAAAGGCTACTCGGGTACGGCCATTATTTCAAAAACCAAGCCCCTAAACGTAACTAAAGATATGGGCATTGAAGAGCACGATACCGAAGGAAGGGTTTTATGTGCCGAGTACGAAAATTATTTTGTGGTTACTGTTTATGTACCCAACTCAGGTAGTGCTTTGGCGCGCCTCCCATACCGACAAGATTGGGATAAGGCATTCTTCAACTATTTAAAAGACCTTGAAAAGACGAAACCAGTTTTAGTTTGTGGCGATTTTAACGTGGCACACAAAGCCATTGACTTAGCCCGACCGAAACCAAACTACAACAAGTCGGCCGGTTTTATGCAAGAAGAAATTGATGGCATGGACAGATTCACACAAGGGGGCTTAGCCGATACATTCCGCCACATCAACCCTGATAAAACAGACATGTATTCATGGTGGAGCTACCGAGCTGGTGCAAGAGGCAAAAATGTAGGTTGGCGCATCGACTACTTTTTATCTTCAGAAAGCTTATTACCTCAAATAAAAGATGCTTATATTTTAAAGGATGTAATGGGGTCGGATCATTGTCCGGTTGGGGTTGATTTATAGATATTCAACTCTAAAAAAAGTTAGTTTAAGGTTAATACACAAAAACCACCCAACGATTTTAGAAAAATGACGGATGTTTTTAAAAAAATGTCCGTTGTTTTTTGAAAAATGATGGGCATTTTTTCGTAACCATTCCCCACACCTCATACACGTTCATATATGAATGACTTACAAAGTCTACCGAACAAAAGTACATTGGAGGCATGCTTTGTTTAAGATAGCGGTTTGCGTAGAACTTGTTTATTGGGAGTATCATGCCTTAGCACTAAGAATACTTTATTTTTAACAAAATCTATATATTAACGACTATCATTTCTAATATCTTTTGCATGTCTATAAAAGCTATAAACTATTGGATGTGATTCTGCACTTGCACCGTAAATACATACAGTCTTCTCTATTTTACTATCTTGGTATACTTCAAGTTTTAAACACCTTTCATCGAGTGTAATATATGTACCTTTTCTAATATCTCTTTCGAGAAGTAGTTTTTCGCTCATTAATATGGCATTAACTTTCTCCGAGAAGTCCGAATCATTAGTTTTACTAACCATAACTTCCTCATGAGTGAACACCTTTTCTTTATCTATATACTTTAACATCTGAACTTCATACTTAGCTATTTCTTTTCTATCTGTCTCCTTTATATATAACTTAGCTAACTTTTTTTTCCCTTTTTATCTTTTCTAGTTAAGCGACTTTCATCTCTACATTGCAAATATGAAAAGGTTAATCGGTAAGTTGAATCACATTCAGACACCTCCAAATAATTCTCTATAGAAGGATTCGCAGAATGTGTCTCTTTCAATAAAATTATAGGCTTCTTTTTTTCTTGTGATTTTACATATGTACCTAAACAAATCAAAACAAATAATAAGGTTCTAGTCATACTACTATTTTATAATAAATATTACTATCTATAGAAAGCTAGCCATTACAACTCTGCCGACCAAAAGTACATTGGAGGGTTGCTCTCTTCAAAATTTAGTGATTTATAAAGTCTCTGAGCCTTCGGGTTATCGTGCCTTACTTCTAAGGTTATTTTGCAAAAATCGTGCTCGGCACCATAATCATTTATGGCTTTTAAAAAGGAACGTCCATACCCCTTTCCTCTATATTTTTGATGCACCACATAATCGTGAATATTAAAAAGCTGCTTGGCCTTAAATGTTGAGAAAGCTACAAAACAATTGGCTAAGGCAACAAACTCGTTTCCATCAAAATAAAGAAAGCCTAAATAATTAGGCTGCTCTTTTAAACCCGCAATAATCTTTTCTGCTAAACCCGCTTTCATGGGTGCGCCAAGTCCCATTTCATCGAGCATATAATCGTTCATTAATTCAATAATAGCAGCTTGATGAGAAGGGGTGTTTATATCTATTTTTACTAATTCCATTGAATCCCGTGTTTTGTAAATGCAACTTGCTGCCATTGTCCGTCAATGTATTCGCTTAAATGGGTATACCCAGCTTTTAGCAACTCTTCGGCCACAAACTCAAAACCCTCAATTAGTTTTTCAGGGAAGTGGGCATCGCTATTTATAGTTACTTTAATACCCATTTCGCACATGGTACTGAACCACTCAATACCCGGAAATAAAAGTCCGTTTCGTTCTATGGACTTGGTATTTATTTCTACAATTAAATCTTTTGCAGCAATGCTTTTTAGGGTTTCAATAACTTCGTTTTTGTACCACTGATCGGTTTCATTAAAGATGACCTCGGTGGCATTATGCATTTTTATTTTATCAAGATGCCCTACTATTTCGAAATCTTGAGTGTCAATCATTTCGCGGTTTAGTCGGTAAAACTCCTGAACCACTGCTTTTACATCGCCATTAAATATTTCGTTTAGGCCTTGCTGAAACTCTTCGAAGCTGCCATCAATAGCCCAATACTCGCCATTATTAAGTTGGTTAATAAAGTGGATGGAGCCCACAATATAATCGAGCTGAAGCGCTTTTATGTAATCGGTATTTGGGCCAATTTGCTTGGGCACGTAATCTACTTCGAGTGATCGGAGTAGTTTTATTCTACCCTCATACTTACCTTGCAGCGTAATTAATTCGGCATTGTAATTACTTAAGCTTTCTGGTTTCATGGTCCAGAAACACTCAAAAGGAACGGGAGCATGCGAAGAAACACCAAGAACTGGCATTCCGAGTTTGATTGCACTTTGCACGTAAGATTCTATTTCGCCGTGACCATCGCAATATTTGCTATGCCCGTGATAATTAGTCCAACTCATAATTAGTTGTAGTTTTTCAGTTTGAACCTTAAAAATTGAACATTTTTTCAGCAAATCAAAGTATTTATACCAAATAGACGCATTAATTATAAGCCCAGCATGTTAATTGTAGCCACTAGCTTCGGCGCATTGGTACATAATATCTAAAAAACCAAAGCCACACATTAACCAACTTATGTAATCGAGGTAACGGATATTATCGGCATCAATTCCTATAATATCTGCTTCAAAGTGCTGTACTATAACTCTCTTTATTATATTATGCAAATCTATTTCTTCCTGCTTGGCCTGTATTAGATCTTCTCTATCCTTCCCATAAATCTTTCTGGCAATGTCATGCTTTTCGTTGGGCATAAGAGTTAAGAACTCTTCTAATTCTACTTCATATTCTTTATCGGTTTGTTGTCGGGGTATTTTCCAGTCTGATTTTACTTCTTCACCAAAGTCTTCCTTTTCAATTGCATCTATCACATATTCGAAAGCCAATAGCGCATTATCATTAGCTTCCTTCTCAAGAAATTGTACTCGTTCGGTATTATTATTTATAAAGGGGTATTTTTTTAGTGTGTATTTTGATAGGGCTTGCGCCAAATCTTTAGCAAAAGCATCACGCATTTTTACATATTCCTTATAATCGGCTGTGATTTTACTAATGTTCTCTAAAAACTCACTTAATGAATCATCCATAAAATAGTTGGTTAAATAGTAGACTAACAAATATATAAAATTAGCGACATTGATAAAAACCATAATTATGCTCTTAAGTAATTACTCAGGAACATTATATGCACCGCGCCCCTGATAGGAGTGACAGCCTTTTGCAGTACTTTGTTTAGGGCGCTTTGTTGATGCGTTGCGACCATAGGAGCACACGCACCAACTAAGCAAACTTAACAAAGGCGCAGAAGCTATAACGGATAGCTGGTTAAGGCGCCCACATTATATATAAACGCACTTAGGATAAAAGAAAGACTTAGTTTAGTATAAGTTAAATACATTAACTAAATTTGCGGCCGCTTAAAACAGATTCAAAATGGGATTACAAGAAGAGATATCACGCAGACGGACATTTGCTATTATTAGTCACCCCGATGCAGGTAAAACAACACTTACTGAAAAATTATTGTTATTTGGTGGTGCTATTCACGTGGCAGGAGCTGTTAAATCGAATAAGATTAAGAAGACTGCTACTTCGGATTTTATGGAAATTGAGAAGCAAAGAGGTATCTCGGTGGCTACTTCGGTAATGGGCTTTGAATATGGTGGGCACAAGGTAAACATTTTGGATACTCCGGGTCACCAGGATTTTGCTGAGGATACCTTTCGTACTTTAACAGCGGTTGATAGTGTAATTATTGTGGTGGATGCCGCTAAGGGAGTTGAGGCACAAACTCGTAAGTTAATGGAGGTGTGTAGAATGAGAAATACACCTGTGATTGTTTTCATTAACAAAATGGACCGCCCAAGTAAGCACCCGTTCGACTTATTGGAAGAGGTTGAAGAGGAATTAAAGATTAACGTTCGCCCATTAAGTTGGCCTATAGGAAACGGACCAAGCTTTCAGGGGGTATATAATATATTTGAACAGAACCTTAACTTGTTTGAGGCAAGTAAACAAACACTTGGCGAAAGTATTAGCTTTGCTGATATTAATAGCTCGGAACTTGAAGGCTACATTGGCGACGATGCTTCGGCAGTATTGCGCGAAGAGCATGAGTTTGTTGAGGGTGTTTACCCTGAATTTGAAGTGGAAGATTACCTAGCGGGTAACTTGGCTCCGGTTTTATTTGGTAGTGCTTTAAATAACTTTGGTGTAAACGAGTTATTGGACTGCTTTTTAAAGATTGCGCCAAAACCACAAGCTTCGAACACTGATTTAAGAGAGGTAAAACCTGAGGAAGATAAATTCAGTGGTTTTGTATTTAAGATTCATGCCAACATGGATCCGAACCACCGTAACCGTATTGCCTTTGTGAAAATATGCTCGGGTAAATTTGAGCGTAACAAAAACTACTTGCACGTACGTCAGGGGAAAAACTTTAAATTCTCCTCTCCTACTGCTTTTATGGCTGAGAAGAAATCGATTATTGATGAGGCTTTCCCTGGTGATATTGTTGGTTTGCCAGACTCGGGTAACTTTATTATTGGTGATACATTAACCAGTGGCGAAAAGATGAGCTTTAAGGGCTTGCCTAGTTTCTCGCCAGAGTTGTTTAGATACATTGAGAACGATGATCCGATGAAATCGAAGCAATTGGCTAAGGGTATTGATCAGCTAATGGACGAAGGTGTGGCGCAGTTATTTACTAGCTCCTTTAACGGACGTAAGGTAATTGGTACTGTTGGTGCACTTCAGTTTGAGGTTATTGAGCATCGTTTGGCACACGAGTATAATGCCAAATGTAGATACGAGCCTATTAACTTGCATAAAGCATGTTGGATACGCTCAGAAAACGCAGCCCAACTGGCTGACTTTAAAAAGAGAAAGCACCAGTATATGGCAAAAGACAAGCAAGGAAGAGATGTGTTTTTAGCAGACTCATCGTACATGCTTCAGTTGGCACAACAAAACTTCGAAGATATTGAATTTCACTTTACTAGTGAGTTTTAATATTTAAACAATTAAGAATAAAAGAATACCCTAAGTTGATTGTTATAATTGGCTTAGGGTATTTTGTTATGTATTTTTACCTTACTCGTAAAAAACGATGTACATCTTATCTTTTTTTTTGTAATTTAATAAGTTCAAATAGGACTCTAAAATCACAATGCGGTTTACCTAAATACTTTAAGTTTAGAAAACAAATTACGTATTGATTTTAGAATTATAAAATACGAGATATGAAGAATAGTTTAAAACAAGGAATGAGTTTATCTTTTAAAAAAATGATAACTGATAACCTTATTGCTTCAAACCAAAACTTAGGAGACAACCTTTATGCAACTACCCCTTCGTTATTATTATTGATGGAACAAACTTGTAATATACTTTTGAATAAACACCTACCTAAAGAACATACAACTATAACTGCTGAAATTAATATTAAACATACAAAACCTATTTATATTGAAGAAACGGTTACTACATCGGTACACCTGAAGTATATAGATGACGAGAAACTTTTTTTTGATTTTGTGTTATTGGATGATGAAAATGATGTGATTGCTATTGGTGCACACGAGCGAATTATAGTTAATAAAAACAACCTTATTGCAGAACCAAAGGCACCTAAAGTTTAATCACCTCTAGGTTTTCATTCTCGCTGAGTTGCCTTTTTATTATAATTTTAGCATCGTAATTATCCTCTTGATAAACCAATTGATCAATTAAATAATTAGTATCTGTTACCGAAGTATCACTAGCTACAAAACCATAACCTAGGTATTTTCCTTTTTCGATAAGTACAAAACTACTTTCTTCAGTTGTTCGGCCAATATCTTTTATAATCATAGAACTATTTCCAAACGATATACGCTTGATGAAAGCTTCTGCTCTAAGGTTATACTCTGAACTGGCTTCCTCACCCACACAGGCACCTTTGCACAATTTAATTTGATATTGAAAACAGGCACTTACAGAGTCTGATAATCCGCTTAACTTCTGACACAAATTAAACTCCTCAGCATAATTCATCATATACTCCTTAGCCGCCTTTTGTGAATCGAAACTAATAAGAGGGGTTAAACGACCATCATTTTTAGCAATATTAAAGCGAATGTAACCTTTCCTATCTTTAAAGGAGAAAATACCATAAAACACTTTATTACGACGCTGTGCTTTATTATAAACTAGCTTATTCTTTTTAATTTCTGCCGACTCTTTTAACAATGCTACTAATTCGCTCCCAGTAATGGCATATTCCACTCTACTAATTTGACTCTTCATCTTAATAGCCTTCTGAGTTTTTACATTACCAATGTGGTTAAATACTCTTTTGCGGATATCGGTACTTTTACCAATATAAATTAATTCATCCGATTCATTATAGAAGTAGTAAACGCCAGTGCTATGAGGTAACTCTTTAACCTTATTAATATCTAAATTAGGATGCAAATCGGCTAAGGATACATATCCATTATCTGCCGGGATAATAATACCACTGTTCTTAGATAATAATATCTCAAATAAGCTGACAGTCGCCATGGCATCGCCAGCTGCCCTATGCCTGCCATTTATTCCTATTCCATAGTAATCACATATTTTACCCAAACTATACGACTTATGTCCAGGTATTAGCTTTCTGCTCAACTTAACTGTACACAGAGTTTCTCGCTCATATTGAAATCCCAAAGCTTCAAACTCAGCTTGAATAAACCCATAATCAAAGCTAGAGTTGTGTGCTACAAAAATACAATCTTCAGTAACCTCAACCACCCTACGAGCAATTTCGTAAAACTTTGGGGCATCTTTCACCATATCATTTGTGATACCTGTAAGCTGAGTGATAAAAGGAGGAATATACTGCTCGGGATTAACTAAGGATACAAATTCATCTACAATTTCCTTTCCATCGTGAACGTAAATAGCAATCTCTGTGATCTTTCCAAGAGTGGCTTTATTCCCCGTGGTTTCTATATCTATAATGGCATAGCGCATGTTTGCAATATTAGTTAAATATTTAGCAACAAAAAAAGTGAACGCGTATATGTTTGTTAGAAAATATTTTACGAAGTAATACGAGCATCATAAGCCTAAAAGCCGCCTTAATACTTGCTTAGAATACTATTAATGCCTATTTTTGTTATGTAGTTATTGACAAATGCACACCGCATCAATTTATTTAGATTGTTAAACTCAACGCTACAATAGAACCGAGTAAAGTTGCATGGTTTAAAGGCGGGCCTCGCCTTCGGGTTATCATTTATGGTACGGAGGATTACTGCGAATCACGGCACACTCAAATCCTGTTTACAGGAGTTTAAATAATCCGGTTGATGCGGCTCTTATAAAAAAAGGTTACTGTTTTCAGTAACCTTTTTTCTTTACATATCTTTTACAAGGATATTTGATTTATGACTGATCAAGGTCTTATTAAAATCGTTAACCACCCCTTCGAAGTTTATTAGTTCCTCTGTTTT
Source organism: Saccharicrinis aurantiacus (assembly GCF_001660705.2). Taxonomy (GTDB): domain Bacteria; phylum Bacteroidota; class Bacteroidia; order Bacteroidales; family Marinilabiliaceae; genus Saccharicrinis; species Saccharicrinis aurantiacus. Next base: position 273,855 of record NZ_LYBV02000030.1, on the reverse strand, counting down.
CTCATAATACACATCTGAAATACCTGCGTTTTCCATTTTATCAATTACATCGTAAGTAGTTAATGTATTAATATCAACTGCAGGAATAAAACCAGTGTCTCCGTCATTCAAATTAACTTCAACAATTACCTCTGCTTTTATAAGAGCCATTATAACCTCATTTAAGAGCCTTATGGGAATTTTCAGATCCACTGACATATGTAAACTATCATTGGGCTTCATTCCTTCCTTAAAACGCTTCACAACATTATAAGTAACAATAAGTGCAACCACTTTTTTATACCGATTGCTAAGATTCTTAGTATCGGCTTCAAACTCATAACTGTTTACATTTTGCACAGCAAATGCTATTTCAGCTCCAAATAAAACAATTAGCCAACTCGATTGTAACCATATTAAAAATAAAGGTAAGGCTGCAAAACTACCATAAATAGAATTATAGCGAGAAACACCTACTTGAAAATGAAAATAGTAATACTGTAACAACTGAAATAATATACCTGCCACAATACCTCCAACTGCTGCTGAAAGTATAGTAACCTTTGTATTAGGCATAATATAGAACAATAGCGTAAATACAACACTTGTTAATGAAAATGGCAATAATAAATTTATGGCTTCAGCAAAACCATTGTTATTAAACAATTCTATTTCGCCGAATTTATTGGCGACAAAAACTAACATACTACTCGTTGAAACTAAAAACAATAAGCCTACAACAAGTATAGCAAGGTAATCTGTGAATTTACGTGCAAAACTTCTTGCGCGTGTCACCTCCCAAATTTCATTAAAACTTTGCTCAATATTACCCAACACTTTCATCACAGACCAAAACAGGAGCACCAAACCAACTCCAACAATAATACCTTCATTGGTATGACTAACGTAGTTCTTTGCCATCTTAAGTACATAATCCAGAACCTCTCGCTGAGTGGAAAGATGTTTAATCAATTCCCTTTCAACAACATTATCCAATCCGAATCCTGTTGCAATTCCAAGAATTAAGGCAAGTAGTGGTACTACTGATAAAAGTGAGTAAAAAGTGAGTGCAGAAGCTTTTTGCTGACAGCGGTCGTAGATGAATCCCTTAACAGCCAGATATATGATACGTACCGTGTTAATAATTAATACATGAGGCTTAGAGAGTTCAAACTTTTGCACTCTCCAAATATCTTCTGTAAAATACTTTACGGCTCTTTGTATATAATCATTCATGGATATAGTTTAAAAGAAAATAGCAAGTCGATAAGCCGGGTTCTGTCATTCACAAAGGAATGTGTCTATCATTTGTCTAAGCTTATAATTACTCATAAGCTTCAGCAACCTACCCCTTACGACTATAAATATCAAAGCGAGTAGCTCTGTATCCCGAAGGAAATCGTAATATATTTGGTCTTGCAATCCATCAGTTGTACGGCTATTCATGTTGCCACAAACACCGGTGAGCTCTTACCTCACCTTTTCACCCTTACCTTACCCGAAAGCAAGGCGGTTATTCTCTGTTACATTACTATACTCTCACAAGTATCTTCCCGTTAGGAAGCATGGTACTCTTTATTGCCCGGACTTTCCTCCCCACATAGTGCGGCGATAGACTGACTTGCTATTTCTGCAAAGATAGTTCTTTAAGTAGAATATCAAGCATTATTCAATTTGAAATGGCAAATAAGGATCCAAGGCAGTGATATAGGCATCTTTATAGCCCTTCTTTTTTAATTCGGCAAGCAATACCTCAGCTGCTTCATGTTTTAGGCTTCCAACAGTGTATCTATAGACCCTATCTTTCATATAGAACTCCATTACATTATCTACACCATCAAAGTGGCTTAAATAGACTGGAAAACGAAAAGCACTTAACTGAACCGTATAATTGGCATTGGGATCAAATCGATTTTTTACAGAACCGTCTAAAATGTAATCTGCACAATTAACAACAAAAGACTGTACATATCCCAACTCTTTGTAATGGTCTACCATTGCTTTGGCCTCATTGTAGGTAGCAAAACTCTCTACTGTATACCTCACATATCCATCAGAACAGGTAAACTCACGAGCATTTTCAATATTGTTAAAGAATCCAGGTTCGTTTGCGGGTAACTTTAAAGCTATAATTTGAACTGCAAAATCATCTGAAGTTGGTAGGTGGCTTACACTCACAATCTTTTTTGAAGTTCTAAGATGTTCCAATTTATCCGCATTAGCAGTAAAAAAAGTAAAGCCTAAGAACCAAGAGAATATTGTTAAGAATAATATATTAGCTTTCATCTGTTATATTTATTTGTTTTTGACAATTGAAACGTCAAGTAATTTAATTCAATTCATCACTATAAGTGAATATTAAACTTACTTATTTGTTCCATCAATAGTCTGTATTATCAATATTAGTTACTTATTCACTTTCCAAACAATTACTTCTACTCTTCTATTCTTTTGATGCTCACTTTCATCACATACAACCCCTCTTTTGCACTCATTTACTAAATAGCGCTCACCATAACCACGAGGAATCATACTATCATCATTCACACCTTTATCCACAAGCATACCTTCAACCTTCTCTCCCATCGATTGAGAGTTTAATAGGTTATCTAACTTGCTACCTTTAGCATCAGTGTGGGTATTTAATTTTACTACAATATTTGGGTTTGCATTTAAATAAGCTGCTAAACGACCTAATACCTTTTCACTATCTGCGGTAAGCTCACCATTTTTATAGTAAAGGACCATTTCACTTAAATCATCTAAAACAACATCATTAAATACAGGAGTTAAAGTAACGCCATTTTTAGATAAGTCTTCTAGCTCCATAATATTTACTATCATTCGTTTTGAAACGTAATCCCCATCCTTTGAGAAAACTACTTCGAACTCCTGACCTTCTTTTCTATAAGCATCTGGTATCGTAAGAGCAAGTTTTCCGTTCGAGTTTGAAATACCTGTGGCTACAACCTGACCAGTAACATCATCGACGATCTCACACTGAATACCAGCAACAGGCACATTACCCATGCTTGACTTTATTGTTGGATTAAAACTTGCAGGTAGTGTATTTTCAATAATAACAGGTGCTACTACTACAGGAACAACAACTTCTACTTTTTCTTCGGGTAGTTCTTCTAATACAATTTCTTCACCAACTTTAGGCTCATCAGATTCTTCCTGACCTATGAAATTAACATAAAAGATTGCATCCTTATCACCATTTCCAGTCCTGTTACTTGATAGAAACCCTTTGTTCTTATTTTGTGGATTTTGGACATAACCAAAATCATCACGCTCCGAGTTGAACGGCTTTAACATATTCGCTACATTCTTCCAGGCACCTTCTTCATATTCTGCTTTATATAAATCCAAACCACCAAAACCCAATCGTCCATCTGATGAAAAATATAAAGTATAATCTTTAGCTACAAATGGAAATACTTCATCACCAAATGTATTGATTTCTGGACCTAGGTTGATTACCTTACCATAACTGCCGCCACGTAGACGTTCCACTTTATAGAGGTCTTTCCCTCCATAGCCGCCTTTTTTATTTGAGGTAAAATAAATAAATTTATTATCAGGAGATACTGCCGGGTGAGCGCAATCATAATCATCAGAATTAAAAGGCAATTCTAACTCGTTACCCCAATCTTTACCATCATACTCTACTCTAAATATCTTAAGTTTACTTTGTCCTCCTTTTACGCGTACACTACGTGTGTAGTACATTGTGTTATAATCAGTGGTAAAACTGATTGCTCCAATATGATAGTCAAAATTCAGACTCTTAGAGAATAAACTTCCTTTCTGAATTTCGTAATCTACCAATTCAGAAAAGTATAAATTTAAAAAAGCCTTTCCTTGTTTATCAATCTTCTTTGTATTTCCTTCAGAAGAGGAAGATGAGTACACAACCCCTGACTTATAAAACTGAATACCAAATGACTGACCAAAAGTAAATATACTACTCGGGTTAACACGATAATCTTCATCAAATTCATTATTCGCTAAAGCCCATTTACAAGATTCGATAAGCTCATTAACTTTCATAGCATTAGCACCTTCTTTCTTGGCTAACTCATACCATTCAATCGCCATATCATACGCAGCAAAACGATGTGCTACCATAGCGTAAGTTAAAACATCATCACCCGAAAGATCATCTTGCACACTTGCGAAATATTCAAAAGCATTTTGTATATCATTTAATTGATAATAACAATTGGCTATTTTTTTCTTAGTGTTAGAATCGAGTTCTTCTCCCTCGGTTCTTGCGTAATTATATGAAACTAGAGCATGATAATACTCTCCTTTTTTATAATATCCATCACCTTTCTTTACAGATTTACTTTGGGCAACTGTGCCTTGCAAACATGTAAAAAGAATTACTGAAAAAATTAAATACTTAGTAATATGTTTCATATTATATGTAAGATCAAAAGTGGTTCCCATGTTAACTATTTAACAAAAGTTACAAACATTTTTTAAAATTGCTATTTTTTATGCTATTGTTTTTCTTAAGCATTTATTTGTTGTCGAACAATAAGCATTAAAAGTATCTTATAGACCTCATTCCAGGTCGCTTATTAAAAGTAAAATCGAATTGTAAGCCAATCTCATGCGAACCATATTGTGAGAATTGACTTAATGAATTTAAGGCATAGTCGAATGAATATCTAAAAGTAAACTGTCTGTTTAAAACAAATTCAGATAAGAATACTAAATGAGATGTCGATCGATAAGACATACCTACCCATATGGTTTCTGCTAATAATACATTACATGTTACATCAAATTGCAAAGGGGCACCGTATACTTCCCTAAATAATAAGGTAGGCTTTACCTTTACAGGTTCAATATCGAAAACATAACCACCGTATATAAACATAGTCATATTCTTCACATCAAACTTATTTGTAAACTGCGATGTTGATTCATCAAAACTTTGGGATAACATTTTAGGTATGGAGAAACCAAGAAAATAATCTGTAGCATAATAGTATGCCCCAAAGCCAGTATTAAAACCAACTTTCGAGGTTCTTCCCTGAAAAACGGGATCTAATTCATCAGTAATAGCTTTGGTTCCGTCATAAACAGAAGATGTGACTCCCATTTGTAAGCCCAACGATACCCATTTCTTACCCCTATTATCTAGGTTTATTTTGTAGGATCCGGCAACCATAGCATCAAAGGTATTTGAGAAGCCTATCATGTCGTTTTGCATCACTAAACCTACACCTATGTTTGTATCTTCAATTGGACTATGAACATTTATACTTTGATTCATAGGAGCACCTTCCATACCAATCCACTGGCTACGGTGCGTAACTAATCCACTAATAATATCACGAGTACCATTATATGCCGGGTTTAACATTCCCTGGTTGGCAATATAGTTATTGTACTGTACAGCATCCTGACCATACATATCAATTACTAAAAAGCCAATCAAAGAAAATATAACTAATAATCTATTCATAATCTTTATTTGAAATGTTAGGTATGCTTATCTTCTTAATTCAATGTAACCATTAAACTTATCCTCTATAATATCGCCATCACCAAGATTAACACTCACTGTGAAAATATAGAAATATGTGCCATTAGGGCAATCTTGGCCTAGAGATACCATGTTTGACTCAGTAGATTTTCCATCCCACCAATTATCACCATCACCATAATAATCCTCTTTAGAGCGATATACCATCGATCCCCATCTATTAAAGACCTCAAGTGTTGATTTTATAGCTCCACTACCGTAATATAAATCTAAACCTGTAATTTTGAATAAATCATTTATACCATCTCCATTAGGTGAAAAGGCATTTGGTAATAAAAAGGACTGTTTATCATCGAAATATTTGTTACCGATATAAATATAAACAGAGGCAGTGTCAAGACGGTAAGAATAATTCTTGTTGATATTTTTTGCCACATACTTTACAGTATCTCTACCAAAAAACTCTGGTGTTTTGACTAAAATAATTTCTCCTGTAGTTGAATTGATTTTATAATCGCCTACTCTATTTCGTTTTATTGATTCAACTTCAGTTGTATCTCCATTTTCATCAATATCTAACAAGAAGAAATTAATATTCAAAGAATCAGGATGTACACCTATTGCTGTATCTCTAATACAAGAATCCAGTGGTAAGACAAATATGTCATTTATTGCTACATTAACCGTATCCTGATTATAGCCTTTCTTAAAGTTCAATTGGTCATCATAAGTTATTAATGGTGAATCGTAGATAGAAACAAAATCGTTTATCCAACCTGAACAACCTTTGTCAGTCTCTGCAAATACATAGTATTTACCTGAGGTATCAACAGGTTTATCAAAAACTATAGATTCACCTGTAACACCGTTCATTTCACCAACAACGTCATTCATCTCGAAGCTAAGTTGATAAGTTACGCTCGATTGACTATTGTCCATTCCTATTTTAGAATTAATAAAGCCTTGCTTAGAGCCTTCAGTACCTTCAATAAATAATTCGTAATTCAGTTCTGGTCTTGGGTTTTCTACAACTATAATGTCATATTCATGATCACCAGCATCAGTAACATGTGAAAGCTGAACTTCACAAGCACCACCTTCACGATAAGCAAATACATTATACGTACCTGCTGGGTATCCGCCTAAATCGGTGCTGCCTTCAGTAGGAAGATATACGATAGTAGGATCATTTATGTCTATAACCTGATAATAAATACTATCTCGTCCATTAGTTAAACTAATTGGTAAACCTAAATCTTCATCATTCTCACAGTATCCATTCTTATCGTATAGCACAGTATCTAAAAGAACCTGAGAATACTGTTCAACATTCACTGAACCATTCATATTTGATGTACAGTTACTTATTTCATTCTTTGCAACAATAGTATACAACCCAACTTGGTGAATAAGGGTATCAATAGCATTAGGTGCAGCACTTGAATTTAAAGTACCTACATAATTCACCTTATCCCTAAATAAATAATAATCTGTATCTACCTCTGTACTATCAAGGGTAATAAGAGCTCCTTTATTTTCTAAATCACATGTGATGCCGCTACCCGACATTGGGAAAGCGATTGGAAGATCTGCAACCTCAAGTTTTAGAACGTCTGACACAGGAGCACTACATGTATCTGTAGCACTAATTACCTTAAAGCCTTCTACGTAATAATTATCTGCTTGAAATGCTAAATAATCGAAATCGATTTTTTCACCAGTTCCTTGCTCAGTAGCTAATGTATCATTACTACTATTAAATAATAAATACGTAACACCAGGCTGTGAGCTTTCTAAATAAAACTCACCAGGCTCACCTTTACATAAAGGCGTGTCTCCCTTTAATTCAAACTTTTCAATACCTCCACTAACATTTACAGAATTAATTGATAACTCAGAGCAAAGCGTAATATTATTAACCCCTCTGGCCCAATAATCACGGTTATTATCACTGATTGAATTAAATTCTAGTAAACCATCATTACCTTGTTCTGTATAATAACTAGGGTCACCATTTGGCCCAACAACATCAACATATTTGCTACCATCAAAATAAACCAATTGATATGTAATATCAGAATCAGAGCTATTAACACCTATTGTTACTTCATTACAGTCAGAACTATTACCAAGTGATGTAATCTCAAAATAAGGTTTATCTGATTGTATTACTGATACGGTATCACTAAACTCTCGATAAGAACATAGTTGATTCATACCCCTATTTTTAGCCCCACGAACAAGGTATTCTCCAGCTTCGGATATTGTGAAATATACTTGACTTTGACTATCACGTTCTTCGTAAATTATGTCACTATTACCTAACGAAATTAACTCATAAAAAACATCGTCTTCAGCACCATTAAGTACCATAGCATAAGCATCAGACCCACATAAGAATCCGGTGGTTTCATAAAATATATCGCTGGGTTGTTCAAGCATCTCTACTTCGATGGTGTTATCCATATCACGCGTACATGCCTCTCCTCCATAACTTGCAACAACAGAGTATTCTCCGAGATCTGAATACTCTCCAAACCATAGTATCTGAATACTATTTAGGCCTATGGTATCCTTTATGGCAGTTCCATTATGCAATAATTGATAAACCACGTTGGCTTGTTGACCATTGATACCCAACATAACAGCACTACCCCCATCACAGAATTTACCTGATGTAGGATCATCGTTATTTGAAATTAGTTGATAACTATTTACTTCTGAACCTGCTTCAAGTAGAAGTTGATTATTCATTAGTAATCTACAATCATCATTAGTTATAGCCTCTACATAATAGTTTCCTAGGGCATTATAATATCCAAATGTTAATTGATTACCATCACCCACTATAGTATCTCCAGTTGAGCTACTATTATTAAATAATACATACTTTACAACAGAATCACTGCCGCTCAAGCTGATTTGAACACTATCATCAGTACATAAAACAGCATAAGTAGAATCAATACCATTTTCAAAATATAAGTCATAGGCAACTTCAGAACTATCTGTATTCATAATATAGTTACCATTCATTACCGATCGACATCCGAATGTAGTATCTATAGCCTCAACAATATAAGTTCCTAAAAGATTAAAGGTTCCAAATTTAATTGTATCATTAATGCCCAACTCTTGAGCTTGACTTGTACCATTAACTAGTAGCTCATAGTTAATACCTAATTGACTTGAATCAACACCAAATTCAATATAGTTTGCACATCCGGTAGTATCACCAGTTGGGAACATATTATAGACATCCGGTAAGGGCCTCTCTGTTACAACCACATCATTTTGCATTTTAATCTCTGCACTAGAAAAAATATCATAGTAGGCATACACAGAGTATGTATCATCTCCCTTAATATTATTCCAGATAATAGGATTAATGCCATCGTACTTTAGTGCAGAAATAGAATTTCCTAAACTATTACGTAATTCATAAGTAACATCAAACTGACTATCTGCCGGTTGTAGATAAATATCTACGCCATCTTCACCAATACAGTAGTTACCTTCTTCTGGATAAACATTAATACTTGTAATGGCATCTAATACAGTAATCGCTATAGAAGAATCATTAATACACCCGCTCGAATTAATATATCCAGCAACCGTAACAGTACTATCTCCTATTAAGCTACGTACAAAAATATTTGAAACATTTGGTCCTTGCTCGCTATCTCCATTAACAAAGAATTCGTACTCATCTGCACCTCCTGCAGTAAATGTAAGTTTTTCACCTGCTATAATTGTATCATTAGGACTTACACTTAAAGTGACTTCAGGTTTATCAAAGACAGTCATTACAATAGTATCACTATGTGTCTCACAATTACCATTTGAACCAATAACATAAATACTATCACCATCTTCAAGTGTAGAAGATTTATATAGTGTAGAAGTAGAAACAACTACATTATTCAGATAATAAGTAACTTGACTTGCGCCTGTTGCCTCAAAATGCACTTCAGTACCTTCGCAAATAATAGAATTATCGACTAATAAATCTATAATTGGTACAGGATTCACGGTCATAGTAATAGTATCGGAATAGAATAAACATCCAACAGTATCACCAATTACATAAAACTGATCACGATCAGATACAGATGATGGCTTGAATGTACTTGTGCTACTTGGAACACCATTACTCACTCCATTTTGGAAAAATTGATAAAGTTCAGTTCCAGAAGCAGTAAACAATACTGCATCATTTTCACAAATAATCGTATCTGGGTCAACTGATAAGCCTAAATTGGGAACTATCAAATTAGAAGTAATTCGATTATTCATATCAACAGTACAAGTACCATTACTTCCTGTTACATAATACTGACCATGTCCATAAGTGTCATACGAAATTTCACTAAACTCAAGTGATCCTCCTATACTTACAGTATCCTGAACGAAAGAAGTACTAGTACCAACACCATCAATAAACCATAAGGTGTAGGTTATTCCTGCTTCAGAATCCGACAAACTAAGTTTCAAGATATCAGTAGGTTTACATACGCTTCCATTATTATCACTCTCTAATAAATCATATTGAGTGATGGTAGATGTAGTTGTTATCGTAAGCGTATCACTATTTGCAGATAGACATCCATTTACATTTGTGCCGTATACATAATATCTACCACTATTATAAACAGTATCAATATCGATATCGCTCCCATCACCTATGACAGTTTTACCTAACATATCAACAAAATTATTCGAGCTAGTTTCATAGGCAAGTTGATAAACAACATCTAATTCACTTGCTGTAACTGTAATAATTTCACCACCACAACCAGTTGGTACAGCAGCACTACTAATTGTTGGTTTAGCCGGAAGGCCTATCTCTGAAATATTATAAGGTCCGCCACTTATTAATACAGAATCACAATCCGTTAAATTATTTTTAGCATAAACTTCATAATCACCAGCATCCTTTATATAGAATTCAATAGAATCAACACTTGAAGAAATTGGCAACCAATCAGTGTAAACATTACCTGTATTTGTCTCAACCAATGAATAGACAACATTAGTTTCAGGAGTTTGAACTACTAACCTTGCACTATCACCAAAACAGAAAAATCCTTGGTCAAGTTTTACAGTTACATCAATTGGATCTGGGCTAATAAACACATCAATAGTATCTAACATAGTTAAAGAGCACCCAAGGTTCTGAACTGATGCCCGAACACTATAGTCTCCTTCTACATCAATAGGACCATCAAATTCAATAACAGAACCAGTACCGACTTGGTTATCAACCACATCAACACCATCCCTAAGTAAGTCATAACTAATATCTACCTCACTATTATCAAGTGATAAGGTAACACCAGCGCTACTCTTACAAAATTCGCCTGATGAATTATCTAAAACATTATCTGTAACTAACTTATATTGTATAGGTTGTGCTACTTCAATAACTTCAATAACATTATTCATTTGCAATTCACAACCATTATCAGGTTGGGAGAATACAGCATATACCCCAGGGACATCTATAATATTAAATGAGATTTCACCATCTCCACCTGATATTATTTTAACTGGATCAGTATCACCTTCCCTTTTTAATACATATGTTGTATCAGAACTTGCAGAATTAGTAAGTATCAGTTCTACTCCTGAATTACCAACACAAAAACGACCATCTAAAGGATTAGATGAATCAGCAGGATCCTTTACTTCCAAATCAAAAATACGATGAGTGTCATCAGCTTTGATTTCTAATTGACCATCCATTACTTGTGGGCATGAACCTTTATCCGTTTCTGCTAAAATAGTGTATACACCTAACGATGTATTTGCATAAAATATTATTGGTTTATCATCTTCTCCTTGGAATGATCTTCCCGTAGAAAATCCATTAAGCATAAGAGTGTAGGTAACACCATTTTCAGAATCAGGAATAGAAATATTTGTTCCTCCAGAACTACAAGTATTAATTACTCCTATAGGGTCCATCTCAAAAGTTTTAGGAAGAGTAATTTCTGTAACAACAACAGGAACATTTTTCATTTCAACGTACGTATCTGGTAGACTTGCATAATATGCCAATACGGTATATCTTCCCTCTTTAATATCTTGCCATTCAATAGCCTCTTTTCCTGTATATTCTAATGGTGCACCAACAATTACACTATTATCCACAGACTCAACAAGTTCGTAGGTTATTCCAACTTGTGGATCATCTACATAAATACTAATTCCACTTTCACCCTCACAATAATTTTCACTTGTAGCAATAATATCTTTGAGTTCAATACCTTCAAGAACGCTAATTGTTAGCTGTTCCGAATTAGAACAACCTTCTAAATCTGTAACTTCTACACTAACAATATCTCCGTCAATTAAAGTAGATATAATATATATATTATTGGCACCTGCTTGAACCGATGAACCATTAACAAAAAATTCATATACATCTCCACCTCCTGCAGTAAATACCACTTCAGTTCCAGAAACTATAGCGCCTGAAGGTGAGGAACTTAGACTAGCTGTTGGTAATGGATTTACTATTACAGAAACACTATTACTGGTTCCTACACAAGTGCCATCGCTCCCAACAACATATACATCGTCCCCATCACTAGCACCACTTAACACAAAGGTATCCTGATTACTAGGCCCTTGTACCGAAAGTTCATTAACGAAAAATTCATACTGAGTTGCTCCGCTAGCTGCAAAGTTAATTGATTCTCCTTGGCATATTTCCGCAGGGTCAGGACTAAGTATCACTACAGGCACAGGAGAAACGCTCATTACAATTCCTGCATGAGTATCTTCACAACCATTTCCATCAATCACTTTAACTGTAACAACATCTCCATTATTTAATGTATTTGTACTAAAGGTACTCTGAGCAGAAGGACCTTGTACTGTCATCCCATTAACCATAAACTCATAGCTCACTCCACCTGTAGCGGTAAATACTACTAGTGTATTTTCACAAATTGTAGTACCTAAGTCTGAGCTTAAACCAGCAGTCGTCTCATTTACTGTTACTGTAGTTGAAGTTTCATCTTCACAACCATTTCCATCTGTCCCTATTACTTTTACTACCTGTCCATCGGTTAACAAACTAGAAGTAAAAGTTGCTGTTGTAGATGATGCTCCTTGAGAAACATCATCAACAAAAAATTCATAATTCACTGCACCTTCTGCTGTAAATGTAACAGATCTTCCAGAACAAAATTCATCATTTGTTTGATCACTTGTTAAAGTAACTAATGGGAGTTGATTTATTGTAAAATCAATAATCGTAGATTGTGATGAACAACTACCATTATCAGCCACAACAGCTAATTGCCCACCCTGAGTAAAACCATCAGCTTTTGTATATTCTTCTGAAGCACTTGTATATAATACAGTTGGCCCATTACCATCATCATAATAAAAAGTATAACTATTGTAACCAGCAGGTGAACTCATTATTGTAACAGGGGTATTAGCACAAAATGAATCTCCATCAGCAGGATTAACAATTGAAACAGAAGGTAAAGCCAATGCAACCATATCTGCTTCTTCTGTATCCTCACAACCATTAGTTAAATCAACAACTTTAACGGATATTTTAGTATCGCTTATTATAGTATATTTAAAAATAGGATTTGAAGATACCCCTTGAGAAGTACCATCCACAAAAAACTCATACGAATTATTACCACTTCCTCCGGTTGCACTTGCATTAAAAGTAACTTCAGTACCACTACATACACTTGTTCCTGGAGGGCTTGGGTTTGTAATATTAAGTACTGCTGTTATTTGATTTACCGTAACCGTAATTGAATTCTCTCCTTCACAACCATTTACATCTGTACCAATCACTTTCACTACCTGTCCATCGGTTAACAAACTAGAAGTAAAAGTTGCTGTTGTAGATGCTGCTCCTTGAGAAACATCATCAACAAAGAATTCATACGTTATGGCATTACTTGCTGTAAAAGTTACATTCTCATTTGCACAAAATACATTACCTTTATCACTAACTAAACCAATCACTGGCAAAGGATTTACATTAATTGTTAGCGTATTACTTGTTTCATCACAAGACCCTTCACTTCCGACTACGTAAAATTCATCTCCACTATTTAGACTGGCTACAGTAGTATATGTAGCTTGTGTACTTGACCCTTGAACAATAGAGCCATTCTTATAAAAAGTATAAGTTGTAGCTCCACTAGCCGTTAGTGTTATAGGTGTATTCTCACAAGGAGTTAAATTATTAGCAATTAAGCTTATAGTAGGCTCGGGCAAAACAGTCATAGTTATACCTGCATGCGTATCTTCACAGCTATTAGCATCAATTACTTTGACAGTGACAACATCTCCATTATTTAATGTATTTATACTAAAGGTACTCTGAGCAGAAGGACCTTGTACGGTCATCCCATTAACCATAAACTCATAGCTCACTCCACCTGTAGCGGTAAATACTACTAGTGTATTTTCACAAATTGTAGTACCTAAGTCTGAGCTTAAACCAGCAGTCGTCTCATTTACTGTTACAGTAATTGAAGTTTCACCTTCACAACCATTTCCATCTGTCCCGATTACTTTTACTACCTGTCCATCGGTTAACAAACTAGAAGTAAAAGTTGCTGTTGTAGATGCTGCTCCTTGAGAAACATCATCAACAAAGAATTCATACGTTATGGCATTACTTGCTGTAAAAGTTACATTCTCATTTGCACAAAATACATTACCCTTGTCACTAACTAAACTAATCACGGGCAAAGGATTTACATTAATTGTTAGCGTATTACTTGTTCCATCACAAGACCCATCATTTCCGACTACATAAAATTCATCTCCACTATTTAGACTGGCTACAGTAGTATATGTAGCTTGTGTACTTGACCCTTGAGCAATAGAACCATTTTTATAAAAGGTATAAGTTGTAGCTCCACTAGCTGTTAGGGTAATAGGTGTATTCTCACAAGGAGTTAAATCATCAGCAATTAGGTTTATGGTAGGCTCGGGTAAAACAGTCATAGTTATACCAGAATGCGTATCTTCACAGCCATTAGTATCAATTACTTTGACAGTGACAACATCTCCATCATTTAATGTATTTATACTAAAGGTACTCTGAGCAGAAGGACCTTGTACTGTCATCCCATTAACCATAAACTCATAGCTTACTCCACCTGTAGCAGTAAATACTACTAGTGTATTTACACAAATACTCGTCCCTTTATCAGATGTTAGACCTGCAGTAGCTTCTGTTGTAGTTATATCTAACTCTCCAAGAACAGGAGAAGTACAAGCATCTAAATTCTCATATACAACTTGTAATTTGCCTACTCCTAAAGTGATCCAGGTACCAGTAATAGTATTGGTATTAGTAGCACTCGTAGGAACAAATTCTGCTGGGTAAGTCCACACATAATTTGACATCCCTGACTCTGTGGTATAAGTAACTGACGAATTCAGACAAACTGTTTGATCTCCTGTAATAGTTGGAACAGGAATTGAACGAACAACAGCAGTTGTAGTGGCACTACTTTGACAAGTTGTATTTGTATTTGTTACTTCAACGGTATAATCACCCCCACTGGCGGCACTTGTTGGATTTATAACAGGAGCTTGCTCAGTACTTGTAAAACCGTTAGGCCCCGTCCAAGCATAAGTATACTCTGTCCCAATAGGTGTAGCAGTGAGTATTAATGGATCACCTTCACAGGTTGGACCATCGTTCGATGCGGTTGCCTGTATTGGAGTATTAACAGTTACTGTAACTGTATTATTCATAATAGAACTACAACTTACATCAGATCCATTTGTAACTTCAACATAGTAATCAGTAGTAGTAATCGGTGAAACGGTAAATGTAAAAGCGCTTCCACTACCATTCCTTTCTACATCAATATTGTTATTATCCCCATCTTTAAGTTGGTAGTTCATTCCTATCTCAGAACCAGAAAGTAAAAGATCCGCAGATTCACCCGAACATATAGTAATATCCGATGTCAAATCATAAATCGTAGGGGTTTGATAAACAATAGTATAATCAACTCCTCCTCGTTTCCACAAGCCTGAATCATAAAGTTGAAATTCAAAATAAATTTTAGCACCAAAGTATTTAGTGTCTTTTATTGCACTTAAGTCAAATCGAAGAATCGCATCCTTACCTTCACCTACAATCTCAGACCACTCATCAGTTTTGTCTTCAACATCTCCTACAAATGTTTTAATAGTCCATACAACCTCATTTGCTCCCGTCCAATCATCTGGAACAATCTCAATTATTCCTTCATCAGAACAATACTTTTCACTTATTGAAGGTATTGTACCATCCACACCATTAAGCTCAACCGATGAACTTGTACTTTTTAAGGATGAAGAACTAAGAGACTTTTCTCGTTTCGAGTAATATTTCTCTATTTTTTTCTCTGACCATTCCTCGCTACTCTGAGCAATTGTATTACTAAACCCAATAATTATAAATGCACTAAACAATGCAATTCGTAAAAACTGGAAGTTATTTTTCATACTATTAAGATATTGATACATATAATCTTAGTCTAGTTAAATAATTCTGATAAGGTTGTTATCCTCTAATGCAACATTAAAATTCAACACCCTGATAACAATTATGATAATTGAGTTTTAAATTAACTACCACAACTGCACGTATTTTGTACGCTAAAATACACAAATTGTTACAAGGATTATCAATTTTACATAAAAAAAACAAACTGAAATAAAAATATTTTCATATACGTAAGATTATACCCCTTGAAAGTTAATATCCTTCATCTAAATACTAGCCTGGCTTATAAATAATCAATATAAACAACCTCTTTATACATTAAGTTAATATTTTAACACACATCAATTAAAATGCCATATACAAGCAACACTAACACTATAATTAGCTAAAATTAAAAGCTGTAAAATTTAAGAATTGTAAAATTAAATTACACCACATTTATTATTAAATGAGAACCATACAAGGCCTATTCAATTATAGCATAACGTTGGTTAGGTATATCCATTATGATAACTGATATTAGCTCAGTATAATTTAATAAATTATCATTTATTAATAATACAGCATATGACAATGATTCAAGTATTAATAAAAGTAAAATAATCAATCAGGATTTGAGTATGATTAATATCCCCAACATTAACATAACAAGCTATTTAAAGATTTAAAAAGCAAGCTAAATATTAAAAGTGAGCAATGGGTGTATTAGAAATAAGAGTTAAATTCATTATCATTATAGTTTAATGAAAAAAACACTGATTAAAAGCATAAAAAAAGCCAGTTCAAAAAAAACTGGCTTCATATATTTAAAAATTATTTATGCTAATCTACATAGACTACTAAAGCAGAATAATTATTCACCCCCTGCGAAGAGTGTGCCTGATATTTAATATCAATTAATCGTTCTCCAGTAATTTCTGCCTCCACAAGAAAAGCATTGATTTGCTCATCAATAGCCACATCAAAATCATCAACTCCCGTATACTGAAAATGCTTTGTTTTTGTTCTCTCCATAGTCAAAATGTTTTTTGTATTACTACTTAATAACCCCGGCTAATTTAGTGATAACAACGATTTATACAAATAATTATTCGAGATTAATTTACTTACTGCAACTCCATCCACTCAGTAAATTTCTTAAAAGTTTGGTAATTAGAAGACATCCATAGTAAAACGTCATCTTTATATTTACAATCGCTAATAAAGTAAGAGTAGGCAGCGCTATAATGGTTTCTATTTATCTTGGCAAAAAGATCAACATAAAACTCCCAATAAAATCCATAATTAACTTCGGGCGTATTTCCTAAACTTGAAAATAAATAGTTGGTATTTTCTGCAAAACGGATTAAAGTAAGGTTTTTAATACCACCCACCTCATTAATTACAGTATCTCTATTAATTTCATATTCCTTTAACAAGTGCTCCTGCTCCGCAAAGTCGCCTAAATTAACGCCAGCAGTGTATAATTTCGACTCACGCTGCGCCTTAACTCTAACACCTTGATTCCAAAGGTTATTTAAAAAATCATAAACACCCTCACTTCTTTCAGAATCCTGCTCAACCAATAAGTAATAATATAATGGAAGCATAGCTTTAATACGCTCTCCTTTATCGTATTCAATATAGGCCATTAATAAATGCCCACTTCCATAGGTGGGATTTATCTTAAACAAATGAATCAACTGTTCTTGGGCCTCTTCATACTTCTTCTCTCTGTATAAACTATTGGCTAAATGATAACACAATAAATAATTATCAGGATAGGCTTCAATGGCCTCTTTATATGTTTTTTGGGCGCGCTTTCTTCTTAATTGTTTATCCCACGAATTTCCGTGTATGATATAACATTCTTCCGCAAAATCGCTCCCCTTTTTATTGGCTATTACTTTTCCACTATAAAGAGCAGCATTGGTATAATCGCCATGCGCTAAATAAGAAAGTGCCAATTCGCACATAATTTCCTCCGACTTTTTATCGAACTTATGTGCCTGTTTAAACCATTTAACTGATTTTTCAAAATTACCCGCATCGTAGGCCTCCCTACCCTTTTTCACAATTGTTTCTAAATCGCTATTCTGAGCACTTACAAAAAAAGAAAAAACACTAAATACACATATATATATAAACCTCATACCTTTAAAATATCTTTTACCTGTGATTAAGGCGCTAAAGGAAATAATTTATTTTCACACAATAAATTATAGGAAGTTAAAATATCCTTTATTTTTGCACTTCAATCAATAAAAATTTAAACACAATATTGTTATGAGCAAATTACTTAAAGTATTCTCATTAGGCCTTTTAATGCTTTCCCCACAGCTTAGCGAGGCGTGTACTAACTTTTTGGTTACCAAAGGTGCTTCTGCAGATGGGTCAACCATTATAAGTTACGCAGCAGATTCACATGACCTTTTCGGAGAACTATATTACTGGCCCGGACAAATATGGGAAGATGATGCAATGCTTAAAATATACGAATGGGATACGGGTAAATTTTTAGGCGAAATTAAACAAGCCAAAGAAACCTATACTGTTATTGGTAATATGAACGAACACCAAGTTACCATTGCCGAAACTACTTTTGGTGGTAGAAAAGAATTATCCGATTCTACAGGAATAATGGATTATGGTAGCTTAATATATATTGCTCTGCAGCGTTCTAAATCTGCTAAAGAAGCTATAAAAGTAATGACAGATTTAGTAGAAGAATATGGTTATTACAGTTCAGGTGAATCTTTTTCTATAGGTGATAAAGATGAGCTTTGGATAATGGAAATGATAGGAAAAGGCGCTGGCAACAAAGGTGCCGTTTGGGTAGCACAACGAATTCCGGATGGAATGGTTTCAGGACATGCCAACCAAGCTCGCATCACAAATTTTCCTTTTAAGGATACTGAGAACTGCCTATATTCAAAAGATGTAATTTCATTTGCAAAAAAACAGGGTTACTTTGAAGGAAAAGATAAAGACTTCAGTTTTGCCGATGCATATGCACCTTTAGATTTTGGTGCGCTTCGTTTTTGCGAAGCTCGCGTATGGGCAGGTTTCCGTATAATGAATCCTGAGATGGATAAATACGAATCCTTTATTAAAGGTGAATCTTCAGAAAGAATGCCTTTATGGATGAAACCAGCCAATAAAGTATCGTACCGAGACATACAAAACATTATGAGAGACCATTTTGAGGGTACTTCATTGGATATGTCAAAAGATACTGGTGCAGGACCATTTAAAGCGCCATACCGTTTTAGACCATTGACATGGGAGGTAGACGGACAAGAGTATTTTAACGAAAGAGCCATCGCAACTCAGCAAACCGGATTTTCGTTTGTGGCACAAATGCGCAGCTGGCTACCTGATGCTATTGGCGGAATTTTATGGTTTGGTGTGGATGATGCTGCAACCACTGTATACGTACCAATGTACTGTGGTATTAATGCTATTCCTACAGAATTTGAAGTGGGTAATGGATCATTGCTTGATTTCAGTTGGGAGTCAGCCTTTTGGGTTTTCAATTGGGTATCGAACCAAGCCTACGGACGTTACAACTTAATGATTGAAGATATAGAAAAGGTACAATTGGCTTTAGAAAATAAGTTCGAAAACTTTACCTCAGCAACTGATATTGCTGCAAAATCGCTTTATGAAGTAAACCCTGATCTGGCCAAAGATTATTTAACTGAGTACTCTTTAAATCAGTCGAGCATTACAGTCAAAGAGTGGAAACACTTGGGCGAGTTTTTAATGGTAAAATTCCTTGATGGCAACTTGCATCCTGAGGAGAATGGAGTATTCTTAAAGAACGCTCATGGAAATCCTGCTCATGCTAAATTCCCAGGTTATAGCAAAGACTATTATAAAAGAGTTGCTGACGAAACTGGCGACCATCTTAAAATGAAAAAAATCCCAAGTGAAAAGTAATCTGTAAAAATAAATAAAGAAGGGTGAAGAATGAAGTGATAAGCGTGATACAATGGGTATTTAATCCCCATTTTGATCACCAAGCACCACTACAATCTTCACCCTTTTACATTAACCTAATCTTTAAAACAATTCAGGCACAAAAGTTTGATCACTCAACGGAGGACGAATATAGCCCACATCCTCTTTACGAACTGGCAACGTTAATTTTTCATACTCCACCTCTCCGTAAGGTATTACCGAGAGTAAGTGATTGATACAATTCAAACGTGCTTGTTTTTTCTTGTCGCCATTTACTACATACCACGGCGATTGTTTGGTATCTGTGTAGCGCAACATGTTATCTTTTGCTTTACTATACTCTACCCACTTATCAATGGATGCAATATCCATGGGGCTTAGTTTCCATCGTTTCGTAGGGTCATCAATTCTATCCTGAAAGCGTTTTTCCTGAACCTCATCAGAAACCGAAAACCAATATTTAATTAACAGAATTCCTGATCGTATAAGCATGCGCTCAAATTCAGGGCAAGTTCTCATAAACTCATCGTATTCTTCGTCATTACAAAATCCCATAACACGCTCCACTCCAGCTCTATTGTACCAACTTCTATCAAATATCACCATTTCTCCAGCAGCGGGTAAATGGGGTACATAGCGTTGAAAGTACCATTGTGTTTTTTCTCTTTCAGTAGGTACTCCCAAAGCGACTACCTTACAGATTCGTGGATTAAGGCATTCTGTAATTCGCTTTATTACGCCGCCTTTACCAGCAGCATCTCTACCTTCGAAAATAACCACAACTTTTAGCTTCTCTTTCTTAATCCACTCTTGCAGTTTTACCAACTCTAGTTCCAAACGCTCCAGTTCTTGCAGATAATCTTTATTACGTAATTCTCCTTTTTTATCATTAGCCATAAACGATACTATTAAATTATTCACTCTTAATTTATTAAAAAAGAATAACTCCTCCCAATTTTTACCCTTCATGCGTTTTTCAGAAAGCCTACACTTAACCTAATTTACTCCAAAATTACCATGAATTAAGATATCGTAATCATGAACCACACGGTATCATACTTTCTACAGAGAATTAGGGCATAATGGATGTGGTTAAACCTCCACACCACCTAACCGAGGTACTTCGAACTGGGGCTCGACAATAAAAAAAAGAACATTTCCCTGAGTTTGAAAAGATTTTTAAATACTTTAGCAATTCACAAAATTAATGAATATGAATTTCGTAAGAACAAGCCTTCTTTTATTAGCTGCAATAACAATAAGCAGCTGTAATAATTCAAAGAAAACCACTAAAGAAAAACCTCAAGAAGTTGAGCAAAAAGTAGTAGCTAGTGAAAGCTTCAACTTAGATTATATATTTGAAGCCGCTCTGAATGGTAACATACAAGTAGTTACCAATGCTTTAAATAAAGGTTTTGATGCGAATACAGTAGGAGAAGAGAAAAGAACAGCCCTAATGCTTGCTGCTTTTAATGGCCATACTGAAATTGTTAAGGCTTTAATTGAAAAAGGAGCGACAGTTGATGCCAGAGATGCTACTGATCGTACACCGTTAATGTTTGCTTGTACAGGTCCGTTTGCCCCAACAGTAAAGGTTCTACTAGAAGCGGGTGCTCAAGTAAACTTAACCGACAACCACGAAAATTGGACTCCATTTATGTTTGCAGCTGGCGAAGGACAAATGGAAATATTAAAAATATTACTTGATGCGGGAGCAGATGTAAATATGCTTGATGTTGATGGAGAGTCATCATACGACTTTGCTATATCTAAAGGACATACAGAAGTAGCAGGCTATATAAAAACATTAATGAAATAGAGTAATTTCACTCTAAAACATAAAATGCCAGACACATACATCTATATTATGTTTGGCATTTTTATTTCCTCTAATTATAGATAATAACAACTCCGAGTAATTTTCAATAACTTGATAGCACCATAGAAGAAAGAATTATCATTAGCAGTTTATGCATTATCCTCAAAACCCAAGTTTCCAGCCATATTTCTATAATGTTCAGCTTCATCCTTCTCACCAATTTTTTCGCACACTTGCGATAGGTAATAATAGGATTCAGCATGATCTTCTTTGTAATTAATTGCCTTTTTCAAGTCATTATAAGCTCCATTATAATTACGCGATAAAATACGAGTTCTACCTCTGTTATAATAAACTTTAAAGGTTCGTGGTTTTAATTTACGAGCTAAAGAATAATCGGCTTCTGCACCATCATAATCCTTTAACTCCACTTTTATTCCTGCGCGCTTAAAAATGGCATCAAAAAATTCAGGATTGAGCAGAACAGCCTTATTTAAATTTGCGATAGCGGCAGTTTTATCCCCTGCTTTTACAATACACTCATTGGCCATTAAAAAGTACTCACGAGCAAACTCTGCTAGTTGATTATTGCGTTTACGCTCTCTTTTTTCCAGCGTTGCAATCTTTATTTTTAACTTACGAATTACCCCTAACTGAAGACCAATAAAACGCACTACCGAAGGACTCTTTAAGTCGTTTCGCTTTGTAATTGCAGCAGCAAATTGTTCAACACTAAAGCGAAAGTTGTATTTCTTAAAAGCTTTTAGGGCACTTTTATATAAATCATCAGCTTGAGCCGAGTCTAAACTCTCTTTAATCTGTAATTTATTATTTGACTTTCGAGAAAAATCAACACACTCTCTACGCACAATAACATCGCGTGGCGAGATATTTGATTTCATAACGATACCATCCAATGAGCGACAACGACTTAGTGCCACATAAAGCTGACCGCCAGCAAATGCACCTCCTGAGAAATCAATCATCACCTTATCAAAGGTTAAACCCTGACTTTTATGAACCGTAATAGCCCAAGCTAGCTTCAAGGGATATTGCATATACGAACCTAATTCTTCTTCAATAATTCTATTGTTCTTTTCGTCGTATTTATATCTAACGTTTCGCCAAACCTCTTTCTCAACAAGGTAGGTTTGATCATTCTCTAGGCGCACTGAAATGCCTTCTTCGTTAATCTCATCAATCCTACCCAGGCTACCATTATACCACCTACGATCACGCCCTTCATTATGTATGTCGTTTTTAATAAACATCACTTGGGCATTTTCTTTAAGTACTAATGTGCGAGGTGTTGGCAATGCTGATTCTGGAAACTCACCCGTTACGGTACCTTCAAACAACAATTCTTCCTCTTGTAATTCGGCTAACTTATTTTCGTTGATATAATCAACCGTATTTCTGCGAGTGGCCAAGGTGATGAATAGCTCATCTACGGGAACCTTAAAGTTAGGATTATACCTTCCGTTTATGGTAGCCACATCTGCCTGTCTCACTTGATTTACCCTAACTCGATCTAACAAATTTACAAACTCGGGATTATTTTGACGGTACACTTTCTTTAGTTCAATCTGCACCATAGGCAAATTACGAAATACACGAGCTGAGAAAAAGAAAGGTGTTTGATAAAACCTACGCAATATATTCCACTCATCGCGAGGTACAACTGGTTCAAGCTGAAAAACATCGCCAACCATTAACAGCTGCTTACCCCCAAATGGCACTTGCTTATTGCCCGAATATATACGAAGAACCCGATCTATAAAGTCAAGGATATCAACACGTAACATGGATACCTCATCTATTATTAAGAGTTCAAGTTCTTTGATTAATTTTTGATGGGCTTTTCTATATTTTAAGAAATCGTAGATACGACCATCCTTTGTACTTAAATCAGGATCATCAGGTAAAATTGGCCTGAATGGAATCTTAAAAAAAGAGTGAATAGTTTGACCTCCTGCATTAATAGCAGCAATACCTGTAGGCGCAAGTACCACTGTGCGTTTATTGGTAATGCTACAAATGTATTTTAAAAAGGTAGACTTACCTGTACCAGCCTTACCCGTTAAAAAAACAGACCTATTGGTATATTGCACTAATTTTAGTGCATCCTGAAACTCGGCATTATCAGTATCAATGTTCTCAAACCAACTACTCATATATTATTACTACTCCTCCTCTTCAATGGGAACATCTTTTTTAGCTCCGTATCGTTTGATTACATTGTATGCCTTGTACAAGCCTAATTCACCCGCTTTACTTAAATCTAGCGTACCTCCATCGTCATCCTTAAGGAATATTTTTGTTAATCCTCTATTGAAATACGCTTCTGCAAAGAATGGATTGATTTCTAAGGCCTTATCAAAACTTTTAAGAGCACCTTCATAATCTTTTCTGATGCATTTTAATATTCCCAAATTATAATAGGCAAATTCAAATTGCGGTGCCTTTTCTATAACCACTAATAAATCACGCTCTATTAAATCGTAATCAATTGTTTGTTGTGTTACTTGTGGTGTATTGCTTACGCCAGGTTTAGATAGACTATTACCCAGTAAATTATCGGGCATATCATCTTCATTAAACGACTGCATTACCTCAACCATCTTAAATCGAGTATAAGCTCTATTGAAATATGGGAAATGACCTACTTCAGCATTATTCTTAATTATATTATTATAATCGGCTAAAGCGCTACTATAATTCAACACAACACCATATAGAATACCTCTGATAAACTTCAGACTATATGGGTCATTATTTGTTTTAATTTCAGCAGTAATATCTTCTATAGTCTTGAAATATTCAAGTGATTTTTCGCCGTCTGTTTCCACTTCTCTATTAGAGAATATTAAAGGACGACCAAACTTTTTACGCATATTAAACTGAGTAACCTCAGGCTTAAAGTAACGCGTTCTGTTAACTAATGAATCCACAGAGAAGAAAGTTAAACCAAACATAGGCTCCATATCTATTACGATATTTCTATTTTGAATTTTTCCTCTGATGTTATCAACCTCATCCGACTCAGCCTCATCTAAACCAAAGTCATCTAGCACGGCAATTTTATCGTAGTTATTAATATCTTCATCCTTCTCACTTCTGGTTTTCTTAGGTTTAGCTTTTCCCTTTTTAGGTTCATCACCCTCTTTATCGGCTTTATTTCGCTTATCAATTTCAAGCTTTGCCGCCATATTATAATCTTTCTGCGCTAAATCATTCTTACCAAGCTTTTGATATGCCTGACTACGCGCCATGTAGGCATTTGCGTAATCAGGATAAGCATCAATAATTAAGCTTAAATCAGAAGCTGCTTCGTTCAACTCGCCAACTTGCAAGTATAGTAACGACCTATTAAACAAGGTTAATAAATCGTTTGGATTAATAGCTAACACTCTCGAGAAGTCATCAATAGCATTATTAATATCACCAATTTCAACACGCAAAATTCCTCTGTTACTATATCCCATTGGATTGCGAGGTTCCAACTCAACAAAACGATTAAAATCTTCCAACGTTCCTCTTAAGTTATCTGTTTGATAACGAATAGCACCACGTAACATGTAATACATGGCTTGCTTATAGTCAAGATTAATTGCTTCATTTATTCGTTCTAAAGCCAAGTCAAAGTTATTTAGCTCATAATAAATTGCTGCACTAAATTTATGGGCATCTGCTACCAATGGATTCACCAATATGGCTTCTTCCATATCATTAATGGCTCCTAATGTATCTTTTTGATTTAAACGGCTTATTGAACGGTTTATATAAGCTCCATATTGTGTGTTATCACGATTAATTACATCGGTAAAATCACTCTCCCCATCGGCATAACGCTTCATGGTCATATTAACTAAACCTCGATTAAAATAAATACCTATGGAGTTTGGATCAATTTCTAAGCCCTTTTTGTAATCGGCTAATGCCTCTTTATAATCACCTAATCGATTATTTATATCTCCTCTGAACCTAAAAAACTCTGAGTGAAAAGGATTGATATCAATCGCTTCGGTCATATCTAATTTAGCGCCATTAAAATCATCTAACGAGTATTTGGCATAAGCTCTAAAATAATATGGATCTGCTAAATAGGGCTTTACGCGAATTACTTTGTTAAAATAGGAAATAGCAAGAACATAGTCTTCGTAAGAAAGGGCACTTCTACCCATAATTAATACTCGATCAGTATTAATTTGAGAAAATATATTTAAACTAAAATACACTGCCATAAACAGTGTAAGAATAACTTTACGCATATAAACTAGGTTTCTAATATTACGTCAAAGATAATATTAATTTGATGGCTTTAAAGTTTAAAATAAAAGTTGTGCACAGGGCATAAACAATACAATATACAGCCTGTAATCATTATTTTACTCCTTTATCCAATACAAGAAGAACAACCCAAATTTGACGAAATAGTTTTAGTTTTCTTTCAGATTAACAAATACAAAATGTTCAGGGTTTATCTCAGTTTCGCCATTCCATTTATAAGCAGCCAAGGTTCCCTTAGATGCAATACAGGCATCGATACAGCAAATATTTTTGGTTGCAATCATATTCTCTTTACCCATACAGTAATGGCCTATGAATAATAAGGGCCTTGAGTTATCGTAAACCTCAAATGGAAATAATAATTGCTTCGGTACTGTATAGTCAGGTAATTTAAACTTGTTACCATAACTCAACTCATAAAAAGTTTTATCAGCTGGCTCTTCCCAATATTTAATCCTAAAATTAGTCCGTCTAATATTATTTGAATCCTTTATTACTAGGTCTGCAGGTAATTTCATTTCCAACCCTTTACTAACTCCATTTACAGCTGCGGTAAACGGATGATCAGGATCAGACAATAAACCCAGCATCGTTTTAGATAACTTCCCTCCTTTTCGGTGATCATCTATCAATTGAAGATATTCTGAATTCCAATAGGCGTGCACCACTCTAAACTTAACAAAGTCGAGGTAGAAAGGTAGCTTTCGTAACCAACGCAAATACTCTTTCAATGCATTTGGCTCTCCTTTAAATTCGTTTTTGATAGCTTCAAGGTATTTTCTACCCGACTCACTCGGCTTTTTAAAGGGCTTCCCGGTTTCAGGATTTTTAGTAAGATAAAGTATCAAGTTAAGTTCATGATTTCCCAATACAGCATGAGCAAATCCTCCTTCAACCATTCCTTTAACAATAGACAGAACCCCTCGCGAGCTTGGACCACGATCAACAAAATCGCCAACAAATACTGCCTTTCTATAATCGTGCTGCCAAACACCATATATTTTATGATAGCCTAATTTTAATAATAGTTCTTCTAATTCGTTAGCGTAACCGTGGATATCTCCAATAACATCATAGAAGCATTTTTCTTTAATTATCCTTTTATAATCAGTTTTTTCCAATTTAGCTGTCAATAAAATTAAACATCATACGGAGGCAAAAATATAAAAACTTTCAAATACACTGTGCATTTTTATACATGATAAGCGCATTTAACATTTATTTAAACTCCAACCATTAGTTAAAGACAAGGCTTATAATTAAATCGCTATTCTAAAAAGGGGATGAACAATATTTGAACATTAAACAATGCTTTGTTAAACACATTAAATAGTACATTTGCCGATAAATATATCGATACTACACAAAATACAATAATTCTTTAATCATTTTTTAGCAAGAGCGAAACCTTTATTGAATAAGGTAAGTAACAAAGAATAATGAAAGTTTCAATAATAACGGCCACATATAACGCAGCGAAAACACTTCAATCAACCATTGATTCCATTGCTGAACAATCGTACAGAAATATTGAATATATAGTAGTTGATGGAGATTCGAAGGATAACACTAAGCAAATTATTGCCGATAACAAACAGTATATAAGCCAGCATATTTCTGAACCTGATAAAGGCATTTATGATGCCTTAAACAAAGGACTAAATAAAGCCACAGGTGATATAATTGGATTTCTGCATGCTGATGATATCTTTAAATCGGAAGACACCATACAAGCAATTGTTTCTCTTTTTGAAAACACAAAATCGGATGGTGTATATGGCGATTTAGAATATGTTGCTACCGATAATACCAATAAAGTAATTCGATATTGGAAAAGTAAAGCATTTAAGTACAAAATGCTAAAAGCAGGATGGATGCCCGCCCACCCTACTCTATTTTTAAGAAAAGAAGTTTACAAAACGTATGGGAATTTTGATACGCGTTTTAAGATAGCTGCAGATTATGATTTTATTTTACGCGTTTTTAAAAACAAAACCCTTAACTTTTCGTATTTACCAAATGTTATAACAAAAATGCGACTGGGTGGAGCTAGTAATAAAAACCTTACGAATATTATAACCAAATCAAAAGAAGATATTCAGGCTTTAAGGAATAATAAGATTGGAGGGTTTCATACCATAATTTGGAAAAACCTATCTAAGCTTCCTCAATTTATAAAACGTTAAAATATTAGGCTATTTAATACCCTATTTTACCAATTAAGACATTAATGAAATTAAAAACACACTTATATAAAATTCTATTTATAGCAATTATTTGCGCTTCTCATCAAACTAAAGCTCAAGAAGTAAGCTACTATGACAATTGGCAATTCCACCCTTTTGGCAAAGTACTTTATCAACCCGGAACTAATTATCATACTTCGTTAAGACCAATTGACTATACAAAACTACAGCAATTAACGAATGTTGACTCTATTTTGTATGACGGTATAAAAGTACCAGATGGAAAGTTAAATATCTGGAAACGCTTCTTACATGATGATTTAATTAAATGGGAAAACGAAGATTGGTGGGTTAAGATAAACCCTCTTTTTGATTTTAATGTTGGACAAGAACGTATTGAAAATAAAACTACATGGACTAATACACGTGGCATATCAGTAGATGGAAAGTTAGGTAAAAGCTTCTATTTTTATGCAGATTTTTACGAGAATCAAGCGGTATTCCCAAATTATATTGATGACTTTGTTAGAACCAACAAAGTTGTTCCCGGGCAAGGAAAAAGTAAGAACTTTGCCAACGAAAGTCCGCACGACTTTTCTCAGGCCACTGGTTATATTTCATTCAATGCTTATAAAGAATATATTAATATTCAGATGGGTAATGGCAAAATGTTTATTGGTGATGGTCATCGTTCTCTATTGCTTTCTGATAATGCTTTTAGCTATCCGTTTTTACGACTAAACGCTGAGTTTGGTAAAATAAAATATATGATACAATGGGCACAACACCGCGATTTAAATATTGATCCAGCCCTAGAGGGTAACGATGCTCGTTACCCTGAGAAATATTCTGTTTCGCATTACCTCACCGCTAACATAGGAAACAGGCTTTCCCTTGGTTTTTTTGAGAATGTTGTATGGGCTGCGCAAGATACTATGGGTTATAGAGGTTTTGATTTTACTTACTTGAATCCATTCGCGTTTTTTAGACCAATAGAATATGCGACAGGATCACCTGACGCTGTAACAATGGGATTAAATGCAAAGTATATTGTAGGAAACAAGAGTGCATTCTATGGACAATTCGTTTTAGGTGAATTTAAGTTTGACGAGGTATTTGGAGGCAATAAGTGGTGGGCCAATAAACATGGATTTCAACTAGGTTTTAAAAGCTTTGATGTGTTTAAAATAAACAAACTCGACTTCCAAACCGAGTATAATCAGGTGAGGCCTTACACCTATTCTCACCGAGAAAGCATTACTAATTACGGACACTATAACCAATCATTGGCGCATCCTTTGGGGGCAAACTTTAGAGAAAGTGTTACCCATATTAAATATCAATACCGACGTTTCATTTTTAATGCCGAGTTTATGTTAGCCATGTATGGTAAGGATTATGAAGATGATGATATTAGCTGGGGTAAAGACATCTATAAAAGTAACGATAATAGACCTGGTGATTATGGCCACTATATTGGGCAAGGCTTAAAAACTAACTTATATTATACTGATTTAAGTGTTAGCTACCTTATCAACCCAAGAAATAACTTCAATATTGCCCTTGGAACAAGGCTAAGAAGAGAAAGTAATAATTTACAAGTATTAGAAACACAGCAAGTTTGGTTTGCAATCAGAACAAGCTTAAAGAACTTATATTATGACTTCTAAACATCGCTATTAGAAGTCATTATAAAGTAGATCTATTAAATTACTGAAGAGCTATTCCATTTTCTATCATTAGATAAACCAACAGCATAGCAATAGTAATTGCAAAAAGTACAGGAGGTAAAAAACTACGCTTAACAAACACCTGACTACTTGGCACATGTTTATTCCAAAACCAATGTTCCATTAAATAAACCCCACCTAAACTAGCAGGAACGCTAAGTATGGTGGCCGATGGTCCGAAGAAGTTCAATACGACTCCTTGCAATAATGAATATGCCAATCCAGCAAGAACTACATTACGAGCAATATCTTTTTTCCCAAGTCGAGAGAAATTAATTGCCATTAAAATACTACCTCCAAATACCGAAAACAACACCCCGAAAATCCTCATAAAAAATGGACTATATAATTCTGGAGCGGGTAAATTTATTGCCTGAGCATCCTCCTCTATCGTATCAATAATTGAGTTGGCTTTTTTCTGGCTCAAAACACCATCTAATTTAGATTCTAGCATTACCAATGCTTCATTTCTAACACCTCTCTTTTCGAGTTCCCAAATTGCTGCTACAATAGCACCTTCTTGATATCGGTTTTCGTTATTTATATATTCGTACAACTCAGCTTCTGATTTGGTGGTCATTTTAGCTGAGTACTCATTTTCTTTTTGCATTATTCTTATTTTAGAATCGCAAATTTAAAGAATTACTAATACAATCTTAGATGTAGCATATAAATAATTAATGATCTCAAGATTTCTGCTATTATGATATTAAAAGAATCACACAAGATATCAATGTAATAACAACGCTAATATTTTTAAATAATTGGGCAGGTATCACAGCATTTAATCGCTTACCTAGCACTGCACCTATTAATAGAATAGGTGCAAAAACAAGAACCATTTCAATAGATTGTCGCGAAATTAAACCGGCAATAAAATATCCAACAACAGCAACAACAGAGGTAACAATGCTAAACCATGCAAATACTTCTCTGAAGGTTTGATTGCTGGTATTAGTCTGATTTAAAAATAAAGCCAATGGAGGTCCACTCACTGAAATACTACCTGTTAAGAAACCAATAATAGAGCCGGCCAAACTATAAGTCCATTTAGGCAAATTTATGTTTGACCGAACTTTAAAAATCGATAGCAAGCATAAAATAATAAATAGGCCAGATACAATTTGAATAAGAAAGCCTTCATCAATATACTTTAATACCCCAACACCAGATATTGTAAAAATACCGCCAAATATAATGAGGCTCATAAACTTCTTATCTATCAATTTCTTCTCCTTTTTTTGAAGTATAATAAATACTGAAGCCAATAAATTGCACATTACCAATACTGGTATTAATTCTTTTGGGCTATACCAGATCATTAGAAGCGGAAGAGATAACAGGGCAAAACCAAAACCCGTAATGCCTTTTAAAAGGCTACTAAAAATTACAACAACAATTGCACCGATGTTAACCATGTCTATTGCATTAAAAAGATTAAGGAACCAACTGATATAAAAATCCACAAACCAATACCCATTATAAAACTTTTAAGTCCTGCTTGCTTAGCACTTTTCAATGAAATACTAGACCCAATTAAAAACAGCGCAACTACCATCCCTTTTTTACCCAACCATGCAAAACTTGGATAAATACCATTTAATGTTGGAACGAAATACGAGAAAATAATAGCGCCTACAAACAATAGAATAAACCACGGGAATTGGATCTTTCCGGTTTCCTGCCCTCTTGAAAAAAACATAACTACTAAGGATAAAGGAATGATCCACAATGCCCTTATTAACTTTACTGTTGTAGCAATTTGTAATGCGGTTTCTCCATAAATAGCACCTGCTCCAACAACTGAACTAGTATCGTGAATAGCAATTGCTGCCCATTTACCGAAAGTATATTCATCCATATTTAATGCATGTCCTACCAATGGGAATAAGACTAAGGCAATGGCATTCAATATAAAGACTACTGCTAAGGAAAAGGATATCTGTTCATTTTTACTATTTGTTAGAGGAGCTATTGCTGCTATGGCGCTTCCTCCGCATATGGCAGTTCCCGAAGCTATTAGTAAACCTACCTTTGTATCAACCTTCAATAAGCGGGTTAATACAAAACCCAAAGACATCACCAATATAACGGATACCGCAGTGCCTAGTAAACCATCTTTTGAAGCTTCTAAAACATCAGGTAATTGCATTCCAAAACCCATCAAAACAACAGATCCTTTTAAAAAGAGAGAAGAGTTCTTCGAGACATCAGCATTCTTAAAACCTAATGCTGAAAATAAAATCCCAATACCTAATGCAATTGCTGGAGAAACAAATGGCATAAAGCAGAATACCATTGTGCCAATAAATAAGTAATTAAGCTGTTTATTTGTGAGTTTCATACCTTATCTTTTTTTACAAAGATATCCGCCCACTATAACCAAAGCAAATAGTATTTTTTTATATTGAATAACTAAAAGTTATATTGATTAACAAAATTAATAAACATCGATGCCAGCTTATTTTCATAACCATGGCGCATAACCACACGTAACTCTCGGTTTATAATGAGGCCTTTTACATTTAGTCTGATAATCCGATTCTGATGCAACTCATTTAGAACGGACTGCTCTGACACAATAGCAATTCCATCAAAATCGTGAAGAAATGACTTTATCGCTTCGGTACTTCCCAGGTGAATTAATGTATTTAATTCCTCTACCAAAACACCAGCCTCTTTCAGTTTTGTCATTACCACCTCCAAGGTACCTGACCCTTTTTCGCGCAGAACTAGTGGTATTTCTTTAAACTCACTTAAACTAATTTGTTTTCGCTTGGCATAAATACTATTAACCCCAGTTACCACAAGTAATTCGTCATCCATAAATTTTGAGTACTTCAAATCGGAATGGACAGTATCGTTCTCAAGCAAACCAACATTTACTTCGTTATTCATTAAAGCTTGTTCTACTTTAAACGAATTCCCACTTATTAAGTCGAGTTGTATTTTAGGGTATCGCTTATGAAACGAAGCCATCATTTTGGGTAAAATATAATTAGATATTGTTGAACTAGCTGCTAAAGTAAGCTCCCCTTTAAAAGTATCATTAAGTCTACCAATCTCAAATTCCATGTTTTGGTATAACTGTTCAATTTTCTTTAAATTTGAATAAGCCAACTTACCTGCCTTAGTTAAATAAATCCGATTTCCTTTGCGTTCAAATACAGATATTTCCAACTTTCTTTCCAACTCTTTAATATGCTTGGTTACTGCAGGCTGACTGATAAACAACTCACTTGCAGCTTTAGAAAAACTTAAATTCTCAGCTACAATTAAAAAAACTTTATCTCTATAATCCATAACTAAACAAAAATCTATTTACGCTTAATGACTTTAAGTTAGCACAAAAAAAATGTTCTTATATCATGCTTTGCAAACACAATAAAAGAACACGCATAATATTTTTATTTCGGTAAAATCGAATTTACAACCTAATAGACTTTTCTACAATCCTGCAGAGATCTATTTATTTTGATAAAGCCTATCCTCTTTGGCATAAGCTACATCTTTCTTTGTACCTAGTAAATACCCAATACTTCCTCCAATAATAGTTGTAAATATAAGGCTCACAATTAACGCTAATAAACCTTCAAATAAAGATCCGATTGAAAAGCCTAATGCAATACCAAAGCTTAAACCTAAAATAATACCGAATGACCTATGGTAATTTACTGGTCTAAATTTAAATTGCTGCTGCAGGTATCGTTCAAACTCAGCTAATCGCCTATTTACGTATGATCCCTTATTACTAACTTTGGCTTGTATTCCAAGGTTTGCAATCTGATGCTCAATCGATTTTATCTCATCAACTGACAATTCTTTCTTAATCAAGTCATTTAAAACAACAACAAATCTGTTTAAAGCCTTCTTTTCAGACTCGCTTTTTGCTTCCTCTAACTGCTTGTTAAAAAAAACAATAGTTTTATCTAGTCCCATAACAGTGGTTTAAGTTAGTTTTTAAGGTTTTAAATTATTATCTCCATAATTATTGGCTGTAATATTAATCAATTTATTGATATTTAATACCTAAGTTTTACACTTATTTACTATAAGATATTAAGATCTTGTTCATTTTGCACAAATTAATGTCACCTAAGGCCTAACTATAGGCCTACTAGTAGTAAATTAATAATAGATTAAAATTCTACTTTCGATAAGCTAATTTAAAAGCGAATAATAGTATGTTTAGATATAAACTTTTGATCATCATAAATTAAACTTAGAATTAAAATTATAGATGGCAAAAGCAAGCTTACTAAACCCAAGTTCAGATTAATATAGAGAATAGTTGCAACGAGACCACCTATAAAAAAGAAAGATATTATGGAAATACGCAATGAGATTGTTGATTGAATTTCCTTACGCTTTACCTTATCTTTTTCAAAAAGAAGCTGAGCCAACTCTATACCTAAATCAGTAAATAACCCAGTTAAGTGTGTTGTGCGCACAACGGCATTGGATATTTTAGTAACAAATGAATTCTGAAGTCCCATTGACAGTAATAGCAAGTTACTTATTACAAAAGATTGTACCCCCGAATTTAAGCCAATTATTACAATTAACATTAACAACAATGCTTCAAGAAGTATTGGAACGAGGTACACATTTAACTTTCGATTATGCCTAAAAAATTCCATAATCAAGTTTGATAAAAACGAACCAAATAGAAATGAACTTACGTAAGTTAAAAACACAAGTCCTCCCCTAAAATTTAACTGCGACACTTTTTGAACGAAAAAAGCAAAATGACCTGTTACATTAGTGGTTAATATATCCAACGATAGTAAACCAGTAATATTTACCAAGCCTGCTACGAAAGATAAAACTACTGCTAATCTCAAATTGTGTGTTAAAGTGCGAGTATTTCCTTGATGCTTGAACATTGGTTTTATTTTAAGGCGAAATTAACAAAATAAAGTTTCTTACACAGTCAATCACTTACTATAAAAATAGACGATAATTGTACTAATTGATATTTTTCGTACATTTACGAAAATTTTGTACTAAAATGACACCTACAAAACAATCCAAATTAATTGCCATAAGTACTAAAGGAAAAGACCTTTTCTGGAAATATGGTATTAAACGTGTTAGTATTGAGGAAATATGTAGAGAAGCAAAAGTTAGCAAAATGACTTTCTATAAATTCTTTCCCAATAAAATAGCGCTTGTTCATTCAATCCTATCCGAAATTTATGATGAATCATTAAACGAATTCAAAGAAATCTTGTCATCAAATATTGAATTCACTGAAAAGATGAAACAGCTTTTTATTCTCAAAAGAAAAAGCGCTCAAGGTATTAGTATCGAACTATTAAAAGATATCAATCAATTACAGGATGATAAATTATCCTTATTAATAGAAGAAAAAGGAAAGGAGTCTCTTAATTTGTTTATTGAATTCTTAATTGAATCTCAGAAAAATAAGCTGATGAGATCTGACATAAAAATAGACTTTGTTTTATTTCAATTAAATCAAATGAATTTAATATTTGAGAATCTTGATTTAGTAAATCAATATGAGAATCCTGAAGAGTTGATCATGGAATCCTTGCGATTTTTATTTTATGGCTTAGGAGTTCGAGATGAATAAAATCTTACACATATCAATTCTAATTTTCGCCTCATTAAACGCGTTTTCGCAATCGAAAGAAGAAGAAAACAAACTCGAGTTTAAAGGTCAACTATCTAGTTGGGTGCATTATAATAACAATAATACATATCCCGTTTATGTAGGCACTCGTTATATCCCGCAACTAAATTACGAATTCAACACTAGTACAAATTATAAAATCGATTTTGAAGCTTCGGCCAATGCTGTTGGCGATGTGGGAATTCAATTTTGGGATAAGGCAGAGGGTAACGCTAGCCTAAACGCTTATCGTTTATGGGGAAGATATTCTACAGATCAACTTGAGGTTAGAATAGGCCTCCAAAAAATTGACTTTGGTACTGCTCAAATTTTACGTGCGCTGCGTTGGTTCGATCAAGTAGATCCGCGCGATCCGCTGCAACTTACTGATGGGGTTTATGGTGCTCTTGCTAGGTATTACTTTCTAAACAATGCCAATATATGGTTATGGAGCTTATACGGGAATAATAACCAAAAAGGGATGGAAGTAATTGGCACTAATAAAACTATTCCAGAATTTGGTGGTAGAATTCAATTTCCGGTACCCATGGGAGAAACCGGAATTTCTTATCACCATAGAGTGGCAAACTCAGAGGAATTTGAAGGTGTGATTCCTGAATATGAAAAGATACCTGAAAACAGAATAGGAATAGACGGCAAATGGGACTTGGTTGTTGGTCTTTGGTTTGAAGGTGCATATGTAAATAAATCGAAATATGTAGGCGCACTAACGCATCAACAAATATTTACTTTAGGAAGTGATTATACTTTTAACCTTGGTGCTGGACTTAATGTAACCCTTGAGCATATGCTTTTCTCTAACGACGAAAATGCTTTTGAGTTTGCCAATACAAATAACAATACAGCACTTTCGATGATGTATCCCATAGGAATGTTTGATAACATACAAGCAATAAGCTACTATAACTGGGAACAAAAACAGATTTATAATTTCGTAAATTGGTTTCGTAGTTTCGACAAAACCACATTTTACTTAATGGCATACTGGAATCCCGAAAATGCAGTAGTACCTACCGGAGGAATACAAAATCTATATGCAGGAAAGGGCATTCAATTTATGTTTGTATTTAACCATTAAAACGAAATCAACAACAATTCATATATAATGAACATCATACAATTAAATAATTTAGTAAAAAAATATCCTGTTGGTAACGGAGAGTTTACTGCCTTAAATGATATTAATTTAAATTTTAAAGAGGGCGAATTCACCGGACTTGTAGGCCCTAGTGGATCTGGTAAAACAACTCTATTAAATATCATCGGATCTTTAGATTCTCCAAGCTATGGAAGTGCCATTGTTATGAATAAGTCAATTGCTGAGTTAAGTCACAAAGAGGCAGCTATGCTGAGAAACCAACATATCGGATTTATTTTTCAAACCTATAACCTACTACCTGTTTACACGGTATTTGAAAATGTTGAATTCCCACTTTTGCTTCAAAACAAAAATGCGACACAACGCAAAAATGCGGTAATGGAGGCTTTGGAGTGGGTCGGATTAACGGATAAGATAAAGTCGAAACCTAGCATGTTATCTGGCGGAGAGTGTCAACGTGTTGCTATAGCTCGTGCCATGGTTAAAAAGCCACAGATTGTTTTAGCAGACGAGCCTACCGCTAATCTCGATTCAAAAAATTCGCATCATATTCTGCAAACCATGCAAAAGCTAAATAAAGAATTGGGCGTAACTTTTCTATTTTCTACACATGATGAAAAAGTAATGCAATATTTAAATAGACTTATTTCGCTCGAGGATGGTAAAGTAATCAGTGACACTATAAAAAATGCTTAAATGATTGCCATAAAACTCGCATATAAAAATTTAGTTGGTGCAGGTTTGCGCACTTGGCTAAATGTTTCTGTTCTTTCATTCGCATTTGTGTTGATGATATTTTATAACGGAATGATTGAAGGTTGGAATCGTCAAGCCCGCAACGATACGCAAGACTGGGAAATTGGTCAAGGACAATATTGGGAACCCTCTTTCGACAGATACGACCCATATACCTACCAAGATGCTCATCAAGTTATATCAGAACCAATTATACAACAAATAAAAAAAGGCTTACTCACTCCCATTTTATTAGTACAAGCCAATATGTATCCTCAAGGTAGGATGCAGAGTGTATTACTGAAAGGGGTTGATCCAAAGCAAAATATTTTAAAATTACCCACGTCGGATTTAAGGTTTAGCTCAAACGAAACCTGCGCAATAATAGGTAAACGCTTGGCAGATGAAAATAAACTGAGTGTTGGAGATAAAGTATTGGTGCGTTGGCGCGATAAAAATGGAATGTTTGATGCAATAGAAATTAAGATTGCATCCATCTTTAAAACGGATGTTCCTTCAGTTGAAAATGGCAATATGTATCTCAACATTGAAGTATTGCAAAAAATGACTGGAATGACTAATGAGGCAAGCATCTTAGTTGCTGGTAAGGATTCTAAATTATACGATATTACAAATTGGGAT
Organism: Saccharicrinis aurantiacus; assembly: GCF_001660705.2. Taxonomy (GTDB): domain Bacteria; phylum Bacteroidota; class Bacteroidia; order Bacteroidales; family Marinilabiliaceae; genus Saccharicrinis; species Saccharicrinis aurantiacus. Next base: position 235,773 of record NZ_LYBV02000030.1, on the reverse strand, counting down.
TTTAAAACACCCGACTTTTTATTAACTGATTTTGATGCTATGATACAATCCAAAAAGGCCGGAGGGATTATTATGAGTGGCCTACTACTTATAATTGCTCTCTTAGCCATATTCGATACGCAAGTATTGTCAATTTTTCGACGACAAAAAGAAATTGGAACCTACATTGCAATGGGTATGACACGCTCTCAAGTAGTAGGTATTTTCACCGTTGAAGGAGGAGCACATAGCATTTTAGCTGCACTAGTTGGAGCTATTTATGGCATACCACTATTCATATGGCTCAACAAGGTTGGCATTCCAATGGCGGCAAACTCGCAAGATGCGGGCATCACCATTGCCGACACCATTTACCCTTACTATAGCTTAGATTTAATAATCAGCTCTCTCCTATTGGTTATTATTTCGGCAACAATAGTAAGTTATATGCCAGCACGTAAAATTGCGAAACTTAAACCAACTGAAGCTTTAAAAGGAAAAATTCAATAACGAATAACTCAAGGCTTCTCTACAATTACATACAAAACTCGCATATACAAACTTAATTGACTCAATACTAAGCTCAAGTAAACATTGAGCAACAAAAATATAAGAAGACTAATTATACTCAAATGATACAATTTCTATTTAAAGGAATATTACGAGATAAAAGCCGAAGTTTGCTACCGGTTATTATTATTTCCATTGGGGTTTTTCTAACCATTTTTATGAGTGGATGGATGAAGGGTATCTTTACAGATATGATTGACCTTAATGCCAAATTTACAACAGGTCACGTTAAGGTAATGACCCAAGCCTATGCTGAAAACGAAAAGCAATTGCCTAATGATTTAGCGCTGATGGATGCCAATAAATGGTTGAGTATCTTGCAAAAAGAGAATCCAGAAATGGAATGGGTACAACGCATCCACTTCGGAGGCCTGTTGGATGTTCCAGATAGCAATGGTGAAACTCGGGCACAAGGTCCGGCCATCGGAAAAGCAATTGATTTACTAAGCCCAAACTCGCACGAGGCCAACAGAATGAATATTACCAAATCACTGGTTAAAGGAAGCCTGCCTAGCAAAAACGGACAGGCCTTAATCAGTAATGAATTTGCCGAACGATTTGGAGTAAACGTAGGTGATGATATTACTTTATTTGGATCTACCATGCACGGAAGTATGACCTTTCAAACCTTTAAAGTCTCGGGCACTTTAAATTTTGGAATGAGTGCCCTCGATAGAGGTGCCATAATTATTGACATTAGCGATGCGCAACAAGCCTTAGATATGCTTGATGTTACCAGCGAAATATTAGGGTATTTTAACGGCGACTATAACGATAATCAGGCTGAACTTATTAAAACCAATTTCAATAATAAGTACACCAAAGCCGATGATGAATATTCACCACAAATGTATAAACTTACCGATCAAGGCGGACTAAAAGAGATGTTAATGCAAGCTGAAAATATGACTAGCATAATGGTATTTATATTTATTGTAGCCATGTCAATTGTTTTATGGAATACTGGCCTATTGGGCGGTCTGCGTCGTTATAGCGAGTATGGCGTTCGCTTAGCTTTGGGCGAAGAAAAAAGCCACATCTATAAAACCATCATTTACGAAGCGATCATTATAGGCTCTATTGGTTCTATTGTGGGTACAATATTCGGATTAAGTGCCTGCTTTTACCTCCAAGAGAATGGTATCGATTTTAGTGATTTAATGAAAAACGTAGATATGATGATGCCGCCAGTATACAGAGCTATAGTAACGCCTGATTTATTTTACATTGGCTTTATACCAGGCTTATTTGCCATGACTTTAGGTAATGCACTAGCCGGATACTCAATCTACAAAAGAAAAACAGCCACTCTTTTTAAAGAATTAGAGGTCTAATGGAATTATAAGCATTATGTTACAACTAGTTAATCAACAAATAATAAAATCATGAAATACATAGCCATCATCATATTAAGTCTTTTATCCATTTCAATCTGGGCACAAACCGCTTCCGAAATTCTACAAAAAATCGACGATAACATGTCATCTGATAATCAAATTATCGAATCAAGCATGACAATTCATGGCAAGCGAAACAGCAGAACCATCACTTCCATTACCTATACCGTAGGAACTGAAAAATCGTTTACCGAATACCTTTCACCAGCTCGCGAAAAAGGCACAAAAATGCTAAAGCTAACTGATAAGCTTTGGATATACTCGCCTAGCACCGATCGTACCATACAAATATCCGGACACATGCTTCGTCAATCAGTAATGGGGTCTGATATGTCTTACGAAGATGCTATGGACGATAGAAAACTAAGTGAAGTATATGAAGCTAATATTATAGGTGAAGAAACTTACGAAGATAAAGCGGTTTATGTTCTCGAACTCAATGCCACAGTAAACGACATTGCATATCATAGCAGAAAAATGTGGGTCGACAAACAAAAGTTCATTCCCCTTAAGGAAGAACTCTATGCTAAAAGCGGACAACTATTAAAACAATTTACAGTAAGTGAGGTTAAAAAATTTAATAATAGATGGTATCCTACTAAAATGAATTACAAAGATATGCTTAAACAAGGAAAAGGAACAGATATGAATGTTATCAGCATTAAATTCAATCAAGATATTCCTGAGTATATATTTACAAAAGCCGCATTAAAGCAATAGCACCCATTCCATATACTGCCGAATATTAATTTGGGCAGTTAAACGTGCTATCCACTCTAGTAAATGCTTTGCGCATCTTATTTTATATGGTCGGTGCGTGTGCTTCCGTTGGTCGCCTACACCCTCCCTATAAAATACGTGCACAAAGCATTCACTGTCGTTTCTATCACTACTGCAAGACACATTTCCATTACTCATAAATACATGTATAACATTTCTTAGCCTCATCAAATTACCCCTATTCTACCCGCTTTTTTTAAATAAATTTTACCACTCCAACAAAAACCCATATAGAACTACCTATCAATGGGTTGAAACATTACATTTCATACACACCCCTTCACACCCTCACTATATAAATACTCAAATTACTAAACAGCCTTGGTTTTTACCCTGTTTAGTACCCGTTTATATTGAGCTCTATATTCCATATTTGTATTACGACTAAAAAATATACTTCTTATGGAATTACTAAAACGCTCATTGATTTCCTTGCTATCTTTTCTTGCTATAAGCTCTGTTTATTGTAATGCACAAAACACAGCAAGCAAACCCAACATCATTATTTTTATGGCTGATGATATGGGATATCAAGATGCAGGATTTACAGGAGCAACAGATATACTTACTCCTAACCTTGATAAAATAGCAGCTTCAGGAGCAATATTCACTCATGGCTACGCAAACCATTCGTTTTGTGCACCAAGTAGAGCCGCATTACTTTCGGGACGTTACCCTTATCGTTTTGGCTTCGAAACAAATCCGGCTTATGACCCGGCTAACCCTAATTTAGGAATAAGCAAGAGTGAAAAATTATTCCCTGAGCGTTTACAAGAAGTAGGCTATAAAACTGGCGCCATAGGAAAATGGCACTTAGGTGCTGCTGAAGATTTTCATCCGAATAACAGAGGCTTCGATTATTTTTATGGTTTTCTAGGTGGTGGTCATGACTATTTCAGAATAGACATGACAAAACCCGTATGGGAAGCATATTTACAAGGATTGGTTCGTAATAAACGACCTGCTGACTTCGAAGGATATTTAACCACAGCCTTAAGTCACGATGCAGTAAACTTTGTAAACGAAAATAAAAACAACCCATTCTTTTTGTACGTAGCTTACAATGCCCCACACATGCCATTGCAAGCCCCTAAAGAAGATATTGAAAGTTACGCACACATTAAAAATAAAAAACGCCAAGTATATGCCGCTATGATTGATGTTATGGACCGCGGTATTGGCGAGGTAATGAACGCACTAAAGAAGAACGATATTTACGAGAATACCTTGGTTTTCTTTTTAAGTGATAATGGCGGCCCAATAGGCTCTACTAAGCAGCCAACTAAAGGAAATGGGTCAAGCAACAAACCTTTCAGAGGAGGAAAAGGCAACTTTTACGATGGCGGGGTACATGTACCATTTATCGCATCTTGGCCCGCACAAATACCAGCCAATACGGTAATTGAATACCCTGTAAACTCACTTGATATTGCACGAACTGCCGTTGCTGTTGCAGGTGCTAATGCCAACACGTCTCCTCAAATGGAAGGCGTTGATTTAATCCCATTTGCCTCAGGTAAAGATAAAGGTGCTCCGCATCAGTTCATTTATTGGCGTGGCGGCAATGGAAAAAATTGGGCCATATTAGCATCTGATAAAATGAAAAGTGTAAATGACAAAGACAGCAATAAACCTGAATTATATTATTTACCAGATGATGCTAGTGAAGCTAAAGATTTAATGAGCAAGCACCCCGAACGTGCAGAGGTACTTTACAAAAGTTGGACTGAGTGGAACAAAAATAATATTCCATGTAATATGCTTGGTTATAAAGACTATCATAAAAAGAGAGATCAGTTTTATGAAGGTGCTTTACCTAAAAATGCTCAAAAAGTTAAAAAGCAAAAACACGAATAAAGGCGATACAAAGACATAATAGTCTTTAACAATAATTCGAAGAAACAAACTAAAAAACAATATGAAAAACACACAATTAGCACTAATTATACTTCTGATAGCTATAATAACAGCGTGTAATGGAAAGGTGAAAAAAATAGGGACTCCTAAAAAGCCAAATATTTTATTCATCATGTCTGATGATCATACATCTCAGGCCATTGGTGCATATGGTAGTCGCTTGGCAAAACTAAATCCTACACCAAATATTGATAGAATTGCAAACGAAGGTATGTTATTTGAAAATGCCTTCTGCACAAATGCCATATGTACACCATCGAGAGCAACAATCATTACAGGGCAATATAGTCAGGCTAACGGGGTATTAGATTTAGACGGACACCTACCTGCCAGCAAGCAATATCTACCGCAAGAAATGCAAAAAATAGGATACGAAACTGCGGTAATTGGCAAATGGCATTTGAAAGATCAGCCGAATGCTTTTGATTATTATAAGGTATTTTACAACCAAGGCGAATATTTTAACCCGGTTATGTACGAAAAAGGTAGCACCGACTCAGTATATAATTATAAGGTTCATCGTGCAAAAGGTACGTTCGCAGGTAAAAGATACGAGGGTCATTCGTCTGATATTGTAACAGATGCCTCACTCAATTGGTTACAGAACAAGAGGGATAAAAGCAAGCCATTTATGCTTTTACATCATTTTAAAGCACCGCATGATATGTTTGAATTTGCACCACGCTATTCAAATTATCTCGAGGATGTTGAGATTCCTGAACCTGCCAGTTTATATGATAACCAAAATAATGGATCGGTAGCAACCAGAGGTTACAACAACAGTTTAATAGATACTATTGGTTCATCTGTTGGTCACAGAAATGTAATACGTAACATGGGTATGCATATGGATATTGATCAAAGCTTACCTGAAAATGAATACAAAAAATTAGCTTATCAAGAGTATTTAAAAAGATACCTACGTTGCGTAAAAGGAGTAGATGATAATGTGAAACGTATTTTCGACTACCTTGAAAAAGAAGGCTTAATGGACAATACCATTATTGTATACACAGGAGACCAAGGCTTTATGCTTGGCGAACACGATTACATTGACAAAAGGTGGATGTATGAAGAAGCCATGCGCATGCCATTTATGGTTCGCTACCCTAAAAAAATAGAAGCCGGAAGCAGAACAAATGCGATAGTAAACAACGCGGATTATGCACCAACTATCCTAGAGTTGGCTGGAGCTGAGACTCCTGAATATATGCAAGGACATAGCTTTGCTCACATACTTGAAACAGGTGAAGAACCTGATGGATGGCAACAAGCCACTTATTACAGGTATTGGATGCACATGGCACACAGACATAATAACCCAGCGCATTTCGGAATCAGAACAAAAGACTATAAGTTGATTATGTTTTATGGCGCTAATTACGATTCAAGATTTGCCAATTGGCAAGCTGAAGGCAAAAAGAAAAGGCCCGTACCGGCAATAAAAACACCTGTTGCATGGGAGTTTTACGATTTAAAATCGGACCCTAACGAAATGGATAACAGATACAATAACCCTGAATATGGTCCAATTATCAAAGAACTTAAACAACAGTTGACTGCGAAAAGAAAAGAACTCAACGAGGAGGACAACAACTACCCGCAACTAAAAGAGATTATCGATGCGCATTGGAATGACATGTAAGCGTATCTATTTGAGTAAAATATAACACAACTATATAGATTAGTGAAAAAGTAGCAAATCAGAGAGTGAATCTTCTGAATTGCTACTTTTTTTTTGAGTAAAACAAACGGATCTCAGTACACTTTTATCTTCTCAAACTCTCTTTTGTCTATGGCAGATATCTGAAATCCCAATGCCTAGTTTGCTAAATACGTTATTTAATCTCCGATCCTTATCGGCAGCAATAAAATTGATCATACGCGAAGTGTAATTACCTTTAAAAGTACGACCCTGAAACGCATCGAGAAAGCCAAATGCAAAACACAATAAATAGTATAATATACCCCCTGAAACATACCACTCAGCAGTTAAAAAATGGTATTTATTACAATAAGCCACCTTATTTAGAAGCTATATATATTAATTACTATTACTTATTTTAACAGATTTTTAATTTCTTTAAAACACATAAAAATTACATTTGCGGCTCACAAATAAACATATTAAGATGAAACCTATTCAATCTATAATAGCCGCTATGCTATTATCATTGACATTTGCGTGCAGCAACTCTGGTAAAAAGTCATGTACAACACATGAGAAACATGATGACACAGAACTTGCCCATTGGGGATACGAAGGGGATGAAGGCCCTGAGCAGTGGGATAAATTATGCCCGGCTTACTCAGAATGTAAGGGGCACCACCAATCGCCAATCGATATTTCATCCGACTTATCTACATCTACCGATATAGAAATACACCAAAATTACAGTTATGTTTCAGGTGTTGATTTTGTAAATAATGGTCATTCAATACAGGTTAACTTTAACGATGCTCAAAAGAACATGCTGAATGTGAATGGCAAAGATTTTATTTTAAAACAATTTCATTTCCATTTTCCAAGTGAGCATACTATTGATGGTAAAGAGTTAGCCGGTGAAGCGCACTTTGTACATGTATCTGAAGACGGGCATATCTCAGTACTAGGGGTATTTATTGAAGAAGGCGAGCCGAATGATTTTATAGAAAGACTTACGCATCATATTCCTGCCAAAGAAGGAGAAACCACTACGGTTACTGAAAGTATTTGTGCACAAAGTGCCTTTTCAGAACATGATGACTTTTATGTTTATGAAGGTTCGTTAACCACACCTCCTTGTACTGAAGGTGTAAACTGGTTTGTTAGAAAAACACATATGCAAGCCACACACGAACAGCTTGAAGCTTTGCACAAAGTAATGCCAGACCATAATAACAGACCTGTACAACCTTTATATGATAGAAAAATTGGTGAGTTAGCTGACCTGTAACTTTAAACAAAAGCAAGGTATCTTGCCAATCATAAAATAAAAGCCGCATTTATTAAGTGCGGCTTTCTTGTTTACACGCCAGAGACCTTATTTATTAGGCGACTTAGCCAGAGGCATGCGCCGAAAGATTTACATTGTTTAGTTGTTACGGTGAGTGATCTAGACGAGAGAGTTTGCAGCTTGTTAATGCTACTCAATGTTTGTGGCATAGGTAGGTAACTTATATGACTAGTATATTACTCTTAAAAGCACAAGCACTTCGCAATGCTTGAAACCACCTGTAAGAACGTTGCCTAAGGAGCTCGCAAGCCTTGCAAGTACCAAAGCCAATGTTTAATAGGCACCTTGCAGGTGTTGCTAGCTACTTTTGAACCTTAGAAAATCATTTAACAAGTGTTGCGAGTAACTTAAGAACGTTCAAAATAGACCTCGCAAGTATTGCGAAATACAAAACCTACATTCAAAAGTATGTTGCAAGTGTTGCTAGCTACTTTTGAACCTTAGAAGATCATTTAACAAGTGTTGCGAGTAACTTAAGAACGTTCAAAATGGACCTCGCAAGTATTGCGAAGTGCAAAACCTATATTCAAAAGTATGTTGCAAGGTGTTCTCCTATGTTTTTTTACTACTAACAAGGCTTGTGAGAGAGTTTAAAACAAAAGCCGCACTTTTAAAATGCGGCTTTTTTGTTTACAAGCTAAAAGCCTTATGTATTATGCGGCGTAGCCAGAGGCATACGCCGAACGATTTACATTGTTTAGTTGTTATGGTGAGCGGGGGACGAACCTTCCTTAACTAAGGAATTATATTGATTATAATATTTTATTTTATGATATATATATGATAAGATGTAGCTAGTTATTGATAACCCTGTCGCTAAAATCACAGAAATGACTGGGTTAAGATTATATAACAAGGTGAGACCTATTATTGATAAAACAATAGCCAAGATCAATGCTCTCAACATAATTACACTATCTTTAATTTCAAATATAATAAATTCAGGCGTAATTTTAATTTGCTTAATTTCACCACGTCTTAAACTAAAAGAACGAGTTCCTTTTGATTTAAATCTAAACTTAATGACTCCTTTATTTTTAATAGTGAACATCATGTTATTACTTATAAATTGTTCTTTTAAGGCTTGCATAAGTTCATCCCTTCTCATCTTGTTAACATTTTTTAATCGAACATGTATTCTCATTTTATCACTAATTAATAAGTATTTTGTCCCGTAGCGGAGCTTTTAGCGCGTGACTATAGTTTTTTTTAAATCTAATAACCTAAATTCGTTAGCATTCTTATTGCACTGCTATACTTGGTTATTATGTATATTATTATCTTTGCTAAGGTAGCACAAAACTCATGTGTTTTAGATACTGCAAGACTTATGTGCTAGAAGCACGAGTTACAAACTCGCGTTAGCTTGTAGTATAAAGATGATTTACAGCTCGCCTTGAGATTGCTTCCTTCGTCGCAATGACGCAATATCGTATAGCAATAATGTACTTTTTGCACCTCATCATTCCGAGGAACGAAGGAATCTAAAGGCGCCAAGTAAAGCACTCAAACTACTTCTTATCAGCAGGGTTAAAAAAAATCATTTATAAACCACAAAGCCGCACTTATAAAATGCGGCTTTGTTTATTTATGTATTCCTAGTTAATCTATAATTTAAAGCGTTTACATCTCGCTTTGAGATTGCTTCCTGCGTAGCAATAACGCATTTATTTACTCCCTAATAGCTAACAACAATTACCTAACACCTACCTCACTAAAACTTAAAAGTAAAACTGAACTCGTAAGGTTTAACCGGCAATAAATATTGCTTAAACGGAGGTGGTCCGCAACTGGCATTACCAAGGCCCATCATATGTGCATCGATGCATAAAATGGTTTCCTTTCTACTTTTCAAATATTCGGGTCGGATGGCGCTATCTAAATCGCTGGCATCATAATGTAATGCTGAGAATATAAAGGCTGAATCAGATTCGATAGTTACTATTGGCTTTTTACTGTTCTTAAATTTTAGTCCGAGCCAACGCGTATCTGAACGTGCCCCGTTTTCTTGCGGCATCAAATAAGGCGTATACAAATCTGTTGCATTTGAATGATACAAACCAATGAAAGCAGATTCATTCCTATCGGGATAATTCTCGTGAGGGCCCCTTCCGTACCAACTTACATCTTCTAATTCTTCAGCCAGGCCTAATTTTAAACCAATACGAGGTAAGCTTTTAATATCATCAAAACCTTTAGGCGTAACTTTATTGTTAAGCTTTACTGTTCCGTTAGCGCCCACTTTGTAGGTGCACTCATGCAAAAATCTACCGGCATCAGAACTAAATTCTTGAAGCACTTTAATGTTAATTACAGATGGATTTACGATTTCTGATTCAACAGAAATGGTTTTTACATTTAAATGATTCAGCTCAGCATCTCTCCAACTTGTTGTATAAAACTTTTTATCGTTTTCAATTGGCGAGCGATATACATTCAGCCTTGGCCCTGTAATACCATTTGTTTGCGCTATTACTTCCTGTTTATTTACCAATAGAGAGCTTATGGTACCACTTGCCTTATCAAGCTTAAGCTTGAATTTATTATTGGATACAATAATAGTATTATCGGTATCTGATAAGTTCAGCTTGCCTTTTTCTGCAACATTGCCGGCTTGCCATTTTTGCAATACTATTTGTTCTTTAGCTACCTCAAAACCCGCATTGGCCCATAAAGTTGTTTGCTTCAATTTATAACTAAAGTTGATGACATATTCTGAAGATGCATCCATTTTTGGGAGCTCCAAAACAAGCTCTCGACTTTCGTTTGGTTTCAGGTTTAAACCTGTGATTTTGCCTTCTTTTACTTCTTTACCATTCTTTAGTAAGTGCCAAGTTCCGTTAAAATCACCCAGGTTTGTGAAGTTGTATTTATTGGTGATATGAAATACATTATTACGATTTTCATCTGGACTTATTGAAATGTATTGCTGTGCCTTTTTAACCTCTAACAACGATGGTTTTGGAGTTCTATCGGCAAAAATAACGCCCTTAGCACAAGCAGCTCTTGGTCGCTCCATATCCGAAAAATCAGTATCTATTGAAACACTATCAATAGGATGATAATCTATTCGATGGCTTTCGCGCTTTTTGCCATTGGGCATTTCCTCATAATAAGTCTGGTTTACCCAATCCCAAATATAACCGCCTACAAAGGATGGATTTTCATCAACCACGCGCCAATAATCGGCAAAGTTACCCAACGAATTACCCTGTGCATGTGCATATTCAATCATTATGTAAGGTTTATTGTACCTTGGGGTGGCCCAAAAGCTCAATAGTTTCCAATGCTTTTGCTCCGCATCATCTTCAATAAAGGGATACATCGAACTGTTTAAATCAAAATAATCTTTCACATCCCAACAGTCTGTTTCTCTTCCATCATATGAAATTAAACGACTTGGATCGAACCTGCGAATGTAATCGCTCATAAGCGCAAAGTTTTGCCCCCATCCTGATTCATTACCCAACGACCAAAAAATGATGGATGGATGATTCTTAGAGCGCTCAACCATGGCTACACCTCTATCTAAACTCGTGGCCAACCATGCAATATCGCTTCCTGGCAATACGTTACCGCGTATGATAAAATCAGGAGATTCTAATGCTTCATCCATCACATAAAGTCCATATTTATCACATAGGCCATACCATCGTGGATCGTTGGGGTGATGACTAGAGCGCACTGAATTAATGTTGTGCTGTTTCATTAACAAGATATCTTGAATCATGGATTCTTCTGTTAATGTTTTTCCGTATTCGGGATGTGACTCTCCTCGGTTTACACCCTTAAATTTAATGGCTTTTCCGTTCACGTGCACTTGTAAGTCCTTCATCTCAATTTCTCTAAAACCAAAAGGAAATTGGCTTACCTCTACCGTTTCTCCCTCCGGATCAACTAAGGTCATCACGATAGTATGCAAGTTAGGGAACTCAGCCGACCAGAGCTTGGGGTTCTCAATGGTAGTTGAGGATTCTAATACGCTTTCGGTACCCGGGCTTCCCATACGCCAACCTACCTTAGGACTGCTATATCCTGGTTTAGAAATAATATTACCCAATTCATCATACACATCAATATTTACTTTATATCCCTGTACAATTTCGTTGGTGTGGTTATAAACCTTGATCTTCGACTTTAACTCAGCATTCTTATAATTCTCATCTAAATCAGATGTAAAAAAGAAATCTCTGATTTGAACATTAGGACGACTTTGCAGATAAACCTGACGGAATATTCCGCTAAAAGTCCATGTGTCGCCCGACTCTAAATAACTACCCGTTGACCAACGGTATACCTGAACTGCTAATGTGTTCTGCCCCTCTTTTAAATAAGGCGTAATATTAAATACAGAACTAGTCATGGCATCCTCATCGTAACCCACTCTAACACCATTTACCCAAACGTAAAATGCACTAGAAACACCATCAAAATGAAGCATTGTTTGGCGTTCTTTCCAATCGGATGGCAGCTCAAAAGTAGTTCTGTAACTACCTACGTGGTTGTTGTAATTGGGTACATCGGGCACTTTTATCTTGCCTTCTTTAACTAAAGAACCAATGGTACGATGCGAAGGAACGCCATATCCTTCTCGCTCCCAACAAGAAGGAACTGGAATAGTTTTCCAGTGTGCATCATCATAATTTAATGCCTCAAATCCCTCTGGTTTATCATCAGGTGTTTCTGCCCAGTTAAATTTCCAATCGCCCATTAAGCTTTTATAATAAGGCGATGCCTCATAATTCCCTTTTAGAGCCGAAGCTTTATCAGGATAGCTAAAATGATTACATGCATGGGGCTCAGTACCCACGGTGTATACTTGTTTATCTTTCCAAAACTCCTGTGCTTTTATTTTAGAGCCAGAGGCTACTAAACAAAGCAACAGAACTAACAATAATACTCTTGTTTGCATATTTTTAGATTTAATTTATTTCATTAGTTAACAAGCTCATTTTTTAATAAGGACTCCAATTCTTCCACCCGCTTTTTATTCTTCTTCAGTTGGATTTGATTATATGCATCACTTTCTTCCTTCCATTCTTTCAAATTATAAAGAGCCATCGATTCCAGAGTTTCCCACTGGTCTCTTTTATCTGTTTTCATCACCAATTTCCAATCTCCTTTTCGGATAGCATAACGGAACTTTCGATTAGCTGCAGAACGATGAATGATGTATGGATGTATTTCTTTCTTATCTCCATCAATTAAAATTGGCAATAAGCTTTTAGAATCTCGAACATTTAACCCATCCAATGTAACATCGGCAATTGAAGCTAAACTTGCAACCATATCATGTCCTTCAATGATGACATCTGACCTACTGTTTGCCTTAACCTTACCGGGCCATCTTGCTATAAATGGAACACGATGCCCACCTTCTTCAATAAATCCTTTAGCGGCCACCCAACCATTACTGGCATCATGCCTCGGTGTATGGTCATAGGCCGCACCTTTTAATCCCCCGTTATCCGAAGTAAAAACTAACAATGTATTTTCATACAGACCGTTCTTTTTTAAAGCTTTAATGATTTCTCCCACCTGTACATCGAGCTCCCAAATCATATCACCATGGGCATAATCCGTTTTACCTTTAATTTTAGTTTTACCTAATGTAGCAGGCGGCGTATGTGGCTCATGAACCGCCTGACTGCAATAGTATAAAAAGAAAGGCTTTTCAGTTTTTTCCAAGGTGTTTATATAATCAACCGCTTTCTCAACTAACTTAGGTCCGGCCATAGCCGGATTCCAATTAGAATCTCCAGGGCCGTCCATCTTTCGATCACCCCACTCTGGTAAATATTGCGTTTGCTCAAACTCAATATGCACAATCTTAGAATCAGGCTTTATTTTTACCCAATCGCTATTTTCAAAATACATATACGGGTGATGTTGTATGCCGTCAGGCGTCCAAAAAGAATAGTCAAATCCGAAATAATCAGGACCCATATCCGCTTTCTCATATCCCGAATATTCTTTTGGTTCACGATTCCAATTACCACCTAATCCCCATTTACCAAAAAATGAAGTCTGATAACCTCCGTTCTTTGCAATACGAGCTATTGTAGTAAAGTTTGGGTCAACACCAGAATCATTACTTTCGCCCCAAACTCCCCATACTCCTTTAGGATTCCGAAATGCATAATTTCCGGTCATCATAGAAAACCGAGTAGGCGCACATAATGATGCTGGCGAATGTGCATCTGTAAAAATCATTCCTTCATTGGCCAGTTTATCAATGTTAGGAGTTGGAATAGCCGATTCTTGACCTGTTCTTAATTTATGGTATGCTCCAATATCTCCCTGACCAATATCATCGGCCATAATTAATACAATATTTGGTTTTGCTAATGGTTCGCTTCTCTTTGTTTTATTTTGTGAACTACCAGGTAAAACAAAAAATAAACTTAAAGTAGCCCCAATTATTATGGTGTTTCTTTTTCTCATGACAATTAAATAAAGTTATCTGCCCAACAACTATTCCCTTTATTCTGTTGCGTAAATATAAGCTCACTATTTCGTTCATAAAGGGGTATTATTATTGTATTATGGTGGTCTTTTCCTTATATTCTTATTAGTGGTCGGTATCTTTAAAATCCTTTGGATAAAGCCTAATCTTCTTAGGCTCTTTGGCAGGAATTAAATGTTTGTAATCATCTTGAATACCGGCAGCCTTCATTATCGCTTTAGCCTCATCAGAGAAGTCTCTTCTTACAAAAGACTCCGTATTCTCAATTGGACAGTTGGTACCGTTGTTCTTGATATTATTATCCTTTACAAAGTTATCCGTTGCTATGATATCATGACACTTATCGGTCCAGGTATGTAGCCAAAAAATACCTTTTTTATGCGGAATACGATTATCTACTACATTCCGTTTTATGGTCCAATAGGCAGAACCATCATCAGGATAGATACATCGCTGTCCTCTATACAAATAATTCCCTTCGATAATACTCCCTGGCTGCTCACCCAAACTGTAAATGATACCGCCATCTTTTAGTGCTTGATGTGTGTCTCCGGCCTTGTTGAAACTCATGGAATTATTTTTTGCGACTGTTGAAGCTGGCAGACCTGAATTACCCCACCACCAACCTATGGTAATGGCTCCGTATGGCATTCTGGCAATATCATTATGATCTACCTTTACATTGGCTACAAAAAAGGCTGTTATGCCTTCTAATTGACGGAAATCGAGGCAAACATTGCGAATGTAATTATTGGTGATGTTGATGTTCTCACAAATGGCTTCTTCCTCTGGAGCGTATAAATGACCATCGCCTATTTTATAATGTTGCGGATGACCGACATTAACAGTATTTCCCAATAAATCGTGAAAACAGTTTCCGTTAACCTTACCGTTTTTTACATCATTCACCATATTAATGGCAATGGCAGAACTTAATCCTTCAAAGCGATTATTCTCAAACGAAATATTTTCGGCATTACTAATTTCAATACTTCCCCGCGGGATACCGGTACAATTGTATTCTGTACGATGCCAATTACCATCTGAAATAAATTGAGTGGCCATAGCCGAGCTTTGAACTCCAGCAAAAGCATGCGAACCTTCTATTTCCATTAAGTTCCAATGGTCGTATGAAAAAGTGATTCCCTCAAAATGGATGTTTTTTACTCGAGACTTTATTGATGTGCCTTCTACACGAATTAAACCATCTGAAGTAGGAACAATTACCTCGGCCTTAGCCATATCTTCACCATTGCTATAATAGTAAAGTGTCTGTGTTTTTCGATTAAAATAAAACTCGCCAGGCGTATCTAATAATTCATAAGCATTACGCACCACAAAAGGCATTCTGTGATTTATTTTTGCATTCCAACCCATGGTTGTTGCAATGGCACCATAGGGTTGTTGTAGTTTAAGAATAGTGGTATCTGCAATTTGCTCTGATTCTCTAATGCAGTAAATTTTCTCGGTCCAAACATTACATTGTACCAACTCAACATCTTCGGCATTCCTGTATGCTGCAACCTCTGCCGTTTTAAACTTAATTCCATCCAGAGCTGAACCTGCATCGAAAGCCCAGCTCTCTGTTCCTTCTACTTCAAAATTCCCCCATGGCCCTAGTCCTTTCACTGGGACTTCTGTACCGGCCATGCGCATTCTCTTACCGTTTACAAACAGAGTGCGCAACTTACTATCTCGGTTTAATTTGGCCTTATAGATATTGCCCGCAACTTTTTCCCATCCTGTAACTTGAACCCCTCCGCTGATTTTAGGAACTTCTTTGTTATAGGCCTTGTATGTAATGGTATGTTGGTTTGTACCAGAATCTTTTTCTTTAAAAATAATTGGGCTTGTTAAGTTATAAGTTCCGCCATGCAGATAAACCACAATATCCTCTTTCATATTTTTATTGATTGAGGTTACTTTTCTCTTTGCCGCCTCTAAAGAATTAAATGGAGATTCAAGCGTTCCTTTCCCGTTTTTTGTTGCCGTTGGCGAAACGTGGTATTCTTTCTGGGCACTAGTTATCATGGTTGATAAAAAGGCGATTAGTAATAAGTATAATCTATAATTCATTGTTCTTGTCTTTAATTTAGTCATTCCAATGCTTTTCAATTATGGCTTGAATCTCCGGATAGTCCTTGTCCGTTTCGTTAAGTTCTTCGCGTTGCTTTAACATCTCTGCTTTTAGCTCTGCAATAATTTCGGAATAAGCAGTATCGTTATAGCGATTGTTTAGTTCCTGAGGGTCATTTGATAAATCATAGAATTCCCAAGTATGCGGGGTTTCTCGCTCTTCGCCATCATATCGCTTTTTCCAGTAATGACCTTCGTGTTCTTCTTCGGGCAGGTAATGCTTGCCATAAAAGAACATCAGCTTATAGTTTTTAGAACGTATACCAATATGCGCCGGAACGTAATGGTGTATGATATGCATCCAATAACGATAGTAAGTTGCCGTTCGCCATCCTAACTCATCCTTTCCCTGTAAAGTATTAATGAAACTTTTACCTTGCATATATTTAGGGGCGCTACCTCCGGCTAACTCAATAAGGGTTGGTGCAAAGTCGGTATTATTAACTAACAAATCGTTTACTTTACCAGGCTCAATCATTTTAGGATAATGCATAATAAAAGGCATACGCATTGATTCTTCATACATCCAACGTTTATCCTGAAAATCGTGTTCGCCAAGCATCATACCTTGATCGCTAGTATAAACAATAACCGTATTATCGTATAAACCTTCTTGCTTTAAATAAGCAATCAATTTTCCAATATTATCATCCACTCCTTTTACCAAACGTAAATAGGCTTTCAGGTAATGCTGATAAGCCTCATGAGCAGACTGCTGTTGATCATCTGTTTTTTGAAAGTAGTTGCTGTAGTAATTGATATCAAAATGCCTGTTAGAAGTGGATGATCCAATATAATTTCGTAATGAATCGTTTTTACCACGAGAACCTTCAGAACCCCAATTGGGCTGATAATACATACTGGCAGGTTCTGGAATTTCTGTATCCGCTAAGTAACTCTCGTAACGTGGTGCATAATGAAAAAATCCATGTGGTGCTTTAAAATGATGCATTACAAAAAAAGGTTTTGATTGATCCCTGTTTTTAATATGCTCAATAACTGAGCTGGTAATTACATCGCTTGAATGCCCTTCTGTTTCAACTTTATTGCTGGGCCACTCTCCTTTTCCTTTTTCGAGGAAAACAGGATTATTATACTTGCCCTGACTGGGTAAAACTTTGTAGTAATCAAAGTTAATTGGTTCGTTTTTTAAGTGCCATTTACCAAATACAGCAGTGCTATACCCTAGTTTCTTAAGTTCGATAGGGAGGTACTGTTTGTCTGTATCTAGCTTATGATCTAAATCTAAAACGCCATTGGTTTGCGGATACTGCCCTGTAATGATGGATGCCCTACTTGGGGTACAAATGGAATTATTGCAGAACACATTCTGAAAAAGCATTCCGTCCGATGCCATTTCATCCAAGTTAGGTGTCATGCCTAACTTGGATAACCTCCCACCGTAAGCTCCGATAGCATGAGCCGCATGATCATCAGACATGATGAAAATGATATTGGGTTTTTGATGGCTCTTTTGTGCAAATAGCAATGTTGCAAATAACAACTGAACAGCTAAAACTAAATACCGCATTATTTGCCTCCTCTATTTAAATCTTTACTGAAATCGAATTTTTGAAGCACTGCACTACTGATAAAACCACCAGTATTAGAAAACTGAACTTCTACTTTTTGACTTGATAAAGTATCGTCAAGAAGATGGTAAGGAACCGGAATTTCTAGTACGCCAAAGAAACGCGCTCTTGTGCTCTGATCATCGCCTCTCCAATCTGTTGGAACATTAATTTTAGTACCATTAAAATATACCTCAGGATAAACAAAAGAAGCGTTCTCACCTGGGTGCTCCCTACCCATACCGAGGCGAAGAACTAGTTCACCATTTGCTGCTTTTATTAGTTTATCTGATTTAAACTCAAATGAATTCTTTTTTCCTGCTTCTATCTTTTTCAGATATGAATCAGCATATACTTTTGTCTCGTGATTGGTTTCACTGATATTGATATTTTTCTTAAATGTGTACTCTAAAATCATGGTGGCACTTTGTGAAAGTGTTACCTCTTTAGTATTTATATCCAACTGTTTTTCATCCAATATCGGAAGTTCGTTTACCTCGTAAAGATGTTTTAGTTTGATGCTTTGTACTTTATTCTTTTTACTATCTACTAGGTTCAAATTGAGAGTTTGCGGGGTAGTTTCCATATTATTTAAAATCAAATACATCTTTTTACCATCCACATAGGCGTCGGTCTGAATATCTATATCAGCCGATTTTGTATCAATACGAGTGCCTTTTACATCGCTCCATAACTGATAGAATTTTACTAACTCTGTAAACTCGTATTCATCGCCTGTTTGTCCTTCCACATCTTTCTTTTGTCGGAATAAACGATAAGGGTATTTTGCTGTTGGAGAGTCATTTTTTGGTTTCCACCAATTACCTTGTAATAACATAAATGGCATGGTACATTCCATTACATCAGGCTTTGCCATCAACTGCATCATTATGGTTGAGAATGATCTTAGATTTTGCCAGTCGAACTCTTTGGTATATTTTTCAATGGTTTCTCTTTGCCAATAATACCCATATTCAGAAATTATAAAAGGCTTTACTTCTCCTAATTTTATCATGCTGTATGCTTCTATAATATCAAGCATGGCTTCCATGTTGCTACCACATCTGTAATAGTTTTCTACACCCTCGCGCGCCATTCCATCATAAATATGCAATGAGAAAAAATCCATATCCTTTCCGGCAACATCAATAAATCGTTTCCAATTGTTGTTCCAGTGCCCAAAAGTTGAATTACCAGCTGAATACTCAGGATATGCTGCTGTGTATCCTCCAACTAAAACATCCGGATTAAGCTCTTTTACCCTTTTTGCCACAGCCACATGGTATTCTGAAATGGCTTGTCGGGTTGTACCATAACTACCTGCCTTTACAAATGGCTCATTGATTACCTCCAGATATTTAGGTTGTGCTTCACCATCATCGCCAAAAGCTTCTTTAATAAAGTTTGCATAATATTCTGCTGCTGCTTCATTATTGGCAATGGTCCAAGGCTCGTAACCTTTGTACATTGGTATTGGTTTTCCGGTTGGATAATTGTTAAACTGTCCGCCAATCATCATAACTTTGGATCTTTCCTCAATACTTTTTTCAAGAGGTTTTGAAGCATATTTCTTTTTGAGAATCTTCCCTAATTTCTCAATATCTTTTACATTGGGCCATCCCGGCTTATTTGGGTCTTCTCCTATTCGCCTGATATTTCCGGGTAATGTTCCGTTTTCGCGTCCTAAATAAACATCATAATTTAAAAGGAAAGTGTCGCGCATGGTTTCGTTGGGCCATTCGCCATGGTGCAAACCTGCATGTAAGGTGATGTATTTTTCACGATCGAACGTGGATTTACCACCAACAATATGTTTTACATTTAAATTCACATCTACAGCTACTTGTGCATTTGTAAATTCAGTAATAAATAAAATTGCAATAATTAGAGTTATAATGTTTTTCATCTGTTTAAAAATTAGTGTCAAGATAAAAGTATCAAGACAGTTTCATGTGATTATCCTGTTATCAGATTTTAGTTGTTTTTCAAAAGAGATTCTAGTTTTTTAATAGAAGTATTAAAAGGCTCATTGCCCATACAATGATCTGCTGCATAATCGACATACAAAGTTGGGCAGCATGGGTTTTCCTTCTTCAGAGTCAACCATTCATCCCATTTATCCTTATAGGTTTTCAGAATCAGTTGGGCCTCTTCTTTATCAAAAGCTTTACCGTCTATTTCCATTTGTGCAAACATAATTTGCGTACGGAAAATCAATTCTATCAACTCATATTTGATACATCCATAAGTGGTAGAAACTTTTAAAAATTCTTGGTCTTCTTTATTTGGCAAAGAGATACTATTGGCTATTTCTTCCATTTTGTACCAGGTTTTAAGATTCTCTTTTTTCTCAACCAATACTGCATCAGCAATACCTTTTTTTACATAAATGGACATGTCCATTGCAGAGAAAAAGTGATCACGAATCCACCATGGTTGCATATACTGCATATGTGTTGCCTGCCCCTTAAATACAGCATCAACAGACAATAGGCATAAGTCTCGAAGCTTAGTGATATTATCAGTTGACATTTTTAAATGAGTGCTTGCGTATTCCTTAAAAATCGCTTCTTCTGATTTTAAGGGATTTTTGGTGAACTCACGAATCATAAACTCATTTAAGTCCATCCAAAACTCATTGCCAAAGTATGGCCCAAACCAGCCATCTCCCCAAGTCCATGTCCAAATACCTTTTACTTGTTCATTATCATACAAATCACGTAGCCCTTTCTTTTCTTCCATTTCTGGCCAACCTTCAATTACACCCTTACCTATGTAGTAAGGGTGTGCATTACGTCCGTACATACCTGCCTGATTGATAGAAACCTCAACAATTTGCTGATGCTTACCAATTCCGATGGTTTTATTAAAAGGAAGGTCGCGAAGGAAATCGCCATTTACATGTTTTATTGAAAAATATAAGTTTGGATGTGTTTCAACAGCATTGGTTATTTTTAAATAAACCTCAGGTCTTAAGTGAAATTTCTCCTTCACTTTTCCCCAATCCCAAGTTCTGTATATCAACTTTTTGTTACGCTTTACACAAACCTCTTCTCTTAACAAATTAAGAATCTTTATATGATCGTCAGGCCCGTAAACAGGTCTGTTACCTTCATGATAAGGAGTATCGTGCAAATACGTTTCTCCAAAACGAATAGTTAAGCCCCCTAACTCAGGAAACTTAGTAAATATTTCATCAATTTGAGCTTTTAAAATTTCCTGCGTTCGTGGTTGATGTATAGATAATCTGCCATCAAGTTTCATTTCATCACCATACTTTGCCATTACTGATTTAGGCACTACAAAAACATCCGTAAACGGATAAATTGGCATTTCTGCACGCTTGGCATTCTCAAGCATAATACGAACATCTGCAGCCTTTCGGTGAATCCACATTTTTTCGGGTGTATTATCTGGCACTAAGTTATCCTCATAAGCATCGTAAGTAACGGCACACTGAATTTCGAATTTTGGCACTTGACCATTATAGCCCAACTCCTTTATATAAGAAGGTTCGGTATACTTGGTATTAAAACGTGGTTCGCCTGGGTTATGATGAACCATATTGTAAAGAATTGGATAACGAGCGGCGACTTCTTCTGGTTTGTTTTCTTTTTTACATCCCGCTAAGGATAGTACCAAAAGAGCTATAAATATGAATTGTTTCATTGTATTAAAATTTTAGTATTAAGACTCTAGTTCATCATATTGTCTGCATTTATGCTTAAAAGAAAAACACAGAGACACAAAGGCACTGAGTTATTTTTGAGCAATTTTATAATCCTCTGCGACTCTGTGTCTCTGTGTTTAATTTTCTATTATTGACTACTCTTCTCAACTCAAAACCATTCAACCAAGTGTAGCTGCCGGGTTTATCACTTTGAAAATTCAGGTTTATTTCTTCTCTTTCCCTTACTTCAAAAAACTGTGTGTAATGGATTGGAGCACGTTCGCCGGAATCTGAATTACTAAAATACCCAACCATATGCTGCTCTGGTGCTTTCCATCGTTCGTCAAGATGTTTACTATTATTGATATTGTATGGAAACTGGCCTTTATGTGAATGTGCATTATGATAGCTTACCATTTTGTACTTACCTAGCTCCAAACCTTTAATTGACAACACCAAAGAAGCATCTTGAACAAAAACGCCATCGGCTCCAACAAAGGCCAAATCGCCAAGCATAGAAGGTTGTCCTTTTGACCATTGAATTTCATTAACTGATGAAACCGAAAATTGAAGGCCCGACTTATCTGTAAACTTTAAATCATTTACGCTTGATACATCCCAGGCTGTCCAATCAAATTGAGTTAGTTGCCCTTTATGTCCTAAATCGATTTGATAAATTGGAAAATCGTAAATAGGTTCTGCTTTTACCAAAATCTGGTTGGACTCAAACGCCACTGTCTCCATAGACATATTTGAAGATTTTAGCTTTTTTGAAGTCGCCTTCACTGTTATTTCCCCTGCTTGAGATTTCCCACGGACATAGACTGTAGCAATTCCATTTAAAGATTTCATCTGATCAATATAATCTTTCTCAGCATCTACCAACTTGCCATTGCCTGCTACTTCAAAATGAATAAGGTTCTCTGCATCTGTAACAATAGTTCCATTTCTATCGAGGATCAAAGCTCTTATCATCTTTATATCAGATCCGCCTGCTTTTAACTTTAATTCAGGATAATCTTCAATCAGTTTTAAAGCATATGGTTGCCCTGGCATTTTACGCTCGTGCTCTGCCACAAGCTTTCCTTTTTTGTATGCCAAAGCTTTTAAATCCTCTCCTTTCCATTGATGATAAAAAGTAAAAGATGGATGGTTATTATTTGACTTCTCATGCACATTATCCGGCGCTTGAGAACCTATTAATTTACCGTTGTCATATAGCTCAACCCTATCAGCATTGCTGTAAACATGAATAATTCCATCTGTAGAAACACGCTCATCGGCAATATGAACCATATGCTCAGCATTTAACTCCGATTGATACCAATAATAGACGGGACGCTTGTTGCGATACATATCTAACACAGCATAATCTGTGTGCTTATTGGGATGATCAACTTGCTTTTTAAAATGATAATAATCGGAGGCTAACCAAGTTATTGTCCCAATATTATTATTTCGTTTTTTATATCTGGAAATATGAAACTGATTGGCAATTCCACTCGGATTACAGCCATGTTCCATAACAAGCGTAAAACCTTCCTCAGCCCAATCGGATCTGCGATAATCCATCGTTGCAAAAATATCTGTTGGTCCTGCATGTCGCATACCATTCCAAGGACTGGAAGCACTTGCAGTCAAACGTTCTGGATCTTCTTCTTTACAAGCTTTTGCCAACCGTGGCACATTACCTCTGTGATTGATTCCTGCTCCCCAAATGGCAATAGAAGGATGATTTCGATGATTTCGAATCATGATACGGGTTTGCTCTTCCAGTTTATCCATCCACTCGCCCTGTTGCCAATTTATCCAGGTAGCAGGTTCTTCGTACAGAAGGATACCCAGTTCGTCGCAGGCCTCAACAAAAGCATCATCTTGCGGATAATGAGAAAGGCGAATGGTATTAAAACCTGCTTCTTTAAAACGAAGAGCTTCTTCGTAATGTATTGAGTTTGGAACAGCATCGCCTATATGCGCAAAACTTTGATGCCTATTAGCTCCAATCATAAAAAACGGTTTACCATTTAGCAACAAACCCTGTCCATCAACCAATTCAAGTTTTCTAAAACCAAATTTATTCTCTATAAAATCAACTAACTTACCATTGGCATAGATATAAGAAACTGCACGATACAGATAAGGATTATCGGGCGACCATGTATAGTAATCTTCATCTTCGAGAACTGACGATTGTTTAAATGTATAAGATGTACCAGCTTGAATGATATTTGAATCGATGACTGTTTTTAATACAAGTCCGCTAGCATTAACAATTTTGGTAATAATTTCGGCAGATTGCTTTGTATTATAATCATTAACTACGGTTGTGGTAATTGCGGCTATACCATACCGACGTTTTACCGTTGGCGTTGTAATTCGCACACCAGCTTCTTTATCTTCCCAATTAAAATTAACACGAAGTTTGTTGGTAGTAACCAGATAGACATCGCGATAAATACCTCCCCATTTTAAAAAGTCCGTCTTATGCGGATCGGGCGGTACCAAAGCATTAAACCTATTATCCGCTTTAACTATAATTTCATTTGACGAGTTTGGTTTTAAAAATTTAGTAATATCAAAATGAAAAGGCGTATATCCGCTGATGTCACTTTTCCCAGCATATTGCTTATTTACCCAAAGTTCTGTTACAGAATGAACACCTTCAAACTCCAAAAACACTAGCTGGTTCTCATTGTACGAAATTTTTATTTCTTTTCGATACCAACTTATATCGCGCATACTTTCGGATTGTGGCCAGGTATCGTTAATTTCCTTTAGCCCTAATGAAACAGGATCGGGATTATGTGGCAAAGAAACTCGTTTCCATCCATTGGCATTTAACTTTTCAGGCGTTTCTGCATTATCCTTCATCCAATGCCAATCAACATTGATATTTTCTTTTGTCCTTGGTAAGTTTTCGTAGCCTATAACTTGTGCCGAAATAGCACTACATATAAGTACAATAATTAGAGTTGTAATTGCGAGCTTCATTGTAATTTTTTTTCTGATCTAGACACTGGTTTATGGTATTTTTTATCAGTACTCTCAAAATTAAATATCAGCTTGCTCAAAACCTTCCAACTTGGAGTAATTACGGTATATAAAACACGAAATAACGGTTACGTTACCGTAACTCATCAATCACAAACACCTCGCTTATTGCATGTTACAAAAACACTTTAATATGACACAAAACATTTGTAAGTTTGTTGGCTTATGGAGCAAAATTTTGACACACAAACAATAAAGGAACAGCTCAAGACCATCACCGAAAATCGTCTTTTTAATAAATCTCCAAGGCTTATTAATCTTATTACATTTCTGGTTGAAGAATCTTTAAAGGGAACTCACTTAAAAGAAGATATTATTGGTATTGAGGTATTCGATGCTGATTACTCATCATCAAAAAACGATGGACTTGTGCGTGTGTATATGCACAAGCTGCGTAAAAAATTAGACACTTATTATGCTGAGGATGGTAAGAATGCTCCTATCTTATTTGTTCTGGAAAAAGGAAGTTATAAGGTAAAGTTCACCAAGCCATCTGATGTGAGAATCAAAACTCCAAAAGATAACAAAACAAGTTCTGTAAAGAACCTTTATAGTTTAAAAAAGCTCCTTTTATTCATCATACCATTAATGCTTATTACTGGAATTATCGCTCATTCACTCAATGGTAAAGGTAAATTATACCTGTGGGATTCGTTTATGAGTAAGAATGCCTCTAACTTTTGCGTTTTAGCCGATCAGGTTGTTGTGCAACGAAAATGTGGCAACATTGGCGAATTACATACTATAGCAGGCGTAAATAGCACTGAAGATTTTGTGGCTCATATTGAAAAAAACAATATTGACAGCCTGCAGAAACCAGGCTATACCTTTTATACAAAAGCAATTCCTCACTCTGTTTATAAATTAGCTAATTGGTTTTTTAAGCACGATTCTGAGTTTGCGACATTAGCAGAAAGCGAATTTAAATATGCGCAAAGTAAGAGGAATAACATTATTTATGTTGGCCAGCAAAAAACCATGAGTATCTCGAAAGAGATTTTTTTGCGAAACAGCAAGATTTTTGAAACTGAACGTGATTATTTTATTGCGACTAAGGATGGTAATAAAAAAGAGTATCGTCCCAAATACAAAAACGATATTCAATCAGAATATGCGATGGTTTCTTTTATGCCTCTAAATAATGGAAACAATGCCTTGTATTTTGTTTCGGATAATGATATAGGCACTATGGCTTTGGTGAATAACTTCACCAATGTAGATTACCTTAAAAGCTTCTACAAAAAGCTTCCATCGGAGGCTAGTTACTTCAATGCACTATTTAAAGTAGAAGGCATTGAAAGAACTGATGCTACATGCGAATTAGTAGAATTAGAAATTATTGAATAGTAACTCAACTTAGTTGATTGAGCCTAAATACTCTACTAAATTCACATCGCGTGTTAAGTTCATCTTTTTTCGAATTCTGCTACGAGATGCACTCACACTATCTGCGCCAATAGCCATAATATCAGCCATTTCTTTGCTTGGTAATCCTAGCTGGATTAAAGCACACTTTTTTAAATCTGTTGTAGATAAACTTGGATATTTATCCTTAAGAATCGTATAGAAGTCTTCATTAACCTTAGTGTCCTGTATGATTAAAAGATGCTCCGGGTATCGATCCTTCGCTTTTTGGGATAATGATGGACGTTGCTACTAAACTGGCGCTGCTGTAATTGATGAAACAAATAAAGAGTGACTTGGTAAAAATTGCCCAAAGAAGCAGTTGTTTTTTATTTATTGTAAAAGGATTCATACTGTGGAATTAGTTTTCGTTAACTACGTAAGTGTTCCAAAATGCTTCAATAGTATTGGCTTTGTTCTCTAACTGAAATATCCACCAAAGCTCTACCACATCAGAAAAATCGACTCCTCCACCTGTAATCACTTCGTTATCCCAAGAGGCATTCCATTCGTCACAAATCTGCGCTGCTTCAATCCATGCTGCTTTGGCAAAGGTGTTTGTAGAATTTTTTGCTTGCTTAAGCCAGGTAGTATTCGCATCCTTTATAATTTGGCGTTCTATTGGTTTTATTACCATCCTCAATTTTATAGTAATTGGTATTTTCTTTTAACCATTCCAACTTGGTTTGGGTAGTCATTTTCTCATTCCAATTACTGTGTTGAACCAGTATCATTTTTGATTTGATGGTTGATAATGGTACTCCTTTCTTTAAAAGAGATTGGCAAACATCGAAGGTAAAGTCTGATTGACCTGCTTCGGCAATAAAAATGCTACCTCCTTGCTTGATTACGTTATGCACCTTGTTTGTTGCTCTTTTTACCGATGCTTTCCAATTTTGATGCGCATTAGTCCAATTGCTTTTGTGAGATCCAAACAATTCGTTGTAAAAGCCAGGAACTGCTATTTCGATAAAATCGTGTTCCTGAAAACCATATGCCCCGGCAACCACATAGTAATTTATTCCAGCAAAATCAGCATGATGCAATTGACAAGCAAACGCTGCTGCTGCCATAACATCGTCTTCATCGGGCTTTAGGTCAAAATTTACAAGAAGTAAGTCTTTTGATTTATCGAAACTTGGCCTGGCAAACGTTTGGGATAGAGAAAAGGAAATGAATAAAAACGAAATAAGAAAGGCGACAATTTTCATGATATTTAAATAGATTAAAGAAAGCCTATGTAAGACGAGCTTTGGCAAGCCATACATAGACCTTAATGAATTAAATTAGTTAAGAACCACTGCAGTAATCGATTTTGCCAAAGCCTTAACCTTTATCGTTTCTTTGCCTAAAGCTATCTCAAAACTTTTATCATTGGCATTGGTATTCTGAATCAAAACCTTAATTGTTCCATCAGGCGATACAACAGAAATAATAGGCTCTTTACCACGCTGAACAGCAGCAAACCTAACATCTCCTGGCTTGATAAACTTGCTAATGATATACATTGCATTGTAATCAGGGTTGTAAGTAATCTCTCCGGTTTTACGATCAATATTAATTAATGAATTTTGAGGCCATTCCCATCCACTCTCAGTGGTTTCGTTCAATATCATATTCCAGTAGGTAAAACTGGTGCTACCCGCATTAATGTATCCTGCAACTTCTTCTAAACGATCTGCAGCTTGTTCTACCGTGTTTTTGCCGTTGTAACAATGTCCTTCGGTATGAAAGATCTTTAAATCGGGTTTAATGGCTCGCACATCACCTAAAAATCGGGTATCGGTATATTGGATACCAACTCCTTCTAAATTTTCATGCCCATCCGCAGTAATAAAGTCCATCAAATCCAATTTCTGCGCAGCACGCAGTGTACCCGCATATACACCTGCCTCAACCTTATTTTCTTTAAAAGCTGGTATCAAGTAATCATTGGCAAAAGCTACCATCTGCTTAGCAGGAAATGTGCAACTTGGATATTTCGTATTGGCATCGTTTTCATTCTGAATACAGATACGATCTATTGTTACTCCTGCCTTTTGGTATTCCTGAACGTATTTTATAAAGTAATTGGCATATGCCTTAAAAACTTTTGGGTCGTTTTTAATATTGTTATTTGGTTCTTTTAAACCAATCATATAACCACTCTCTTTCATCCATCCCGGTGGACTCCAAGGAGAACCAAAAACAGTTAAATCCGGATTCTCTTTTAAAGCACTTTTTATGTAAGGAAGCACATACTTTTTATCGCGATCAATAGAAAAGTGCTCCATACTATAATCATCTGCAACCATAGAATAGCTGTAGGCATCAATACCAAAATCACTAGCTCCAATGGCTGTTCTACAAAAAGTAAAACCTGCTCCTTCATCAGAAAACAATTGCTTCATTAATGCTTTTTGGTCTTTTTTTGAGCTTGCTAACAAAGCCTCTCCTCCAATTTCGTTGAAGGCGCCACCAATACCTTCAATGGTTTGGAAGGTTATCTCTGGCTGAAGATAAATAAAGTTCTTCCAGCCAATCTTTTCTTCTACATTTTCTTGTTTTACTTCCACTAAAGGATTCGCTTTTCCTTTTTCGAGTTGCACAGCGTAAACTTTTACTGCTGGTTGTTGCGCTATGGCAATACCACAAAAAAGTAATGCACTAACAATAATACTTTGTACTTTCATTTTCATGATGTCTTAAATATAAATCACTTTCTTAATCCATTCCCCCTTCAACAATCTGATTTGAAAAGGGAATGGCAAAGAATATTATTGGTTGTTAACTTAAAATCAACTAATCTATAAGCTACTTAAAGCTTTAGCTTATAATCGTGAGCCCCAGGAGCAAAATTACTTTTGTAGACTTCGGTTCCAGTGCCCCACTTTTCCCAGTTTATTTCTACTCTATTATCTCCCAATACAATATTAATCAGCTTCTCTTTCATTGCCTTGGCAATAGCCTTATACTCTGCGTTAAAGGCCACATTATTGGTTTCGTTAGGATCTTTGCGCATATCATACAGTGCTGGATCTAAATCGCTGTAATTTGCATTTACTGCCCACTCTATGTTTTCGCCACGTTTTTTACTTGGCCGCGTTTTCATAGAGAAGACATAATCTTTAGTTCTGATAAAAGCACGAGGTCCGGTAACTGCATGACTTTCGCCAATTACATAATCTCTAACAGGAGCACTTCCATTAGCCACCTTGGCTAAATCTAAACCATCTAAATAGTTGTATTCCGCATTATTTAACTTGGCGCCTGCGGCAGATAGTGCAGTTGGTGCAACATCAACAAACTCAGTAAACTCACGAACAACTTTTCCGGCCGGATATTTCTTTTTATCTGAAGATACCACTACAATTGGGTTATGGCTATCAATTCTCCATGGAGTAAACTTTGAAATAGCTCCATGCTCATTCAATTTCCAACCATGATCTCCATGTACGTAAATAATCATCCACTCTTGCTTTTGCGCTTCGCTATACTCTATAAAAGTATTTACAGCATCGCCAATAAGTTTATCGCCATAGGCACAAAAGGCAAAATAATCCTGAATCATTATTTGTTTGTCTTTATCACTAAACTTATCGGTAAAATTCTTATCAACCTGAACTTTCATCTGTTTAGCCATAGTTTCGTACTCATCATTCGTTAATTCAGGAACCTTATAAGTATGCTTCTTGAATCGCTTACGGTAATCGGACGGAGGAAGAACAGGTGTATGTGGAAAATCGTATCCAATATGGCAGAATACGGGCTTAGAAGTATTAATCCCATCATAAGTTAACTCTCCTACACTAAATGGTTTATCTCCATTTATAATATAATCTTGAAATACAGAAGTATAATAACCATCGCGAGTTTTACCTGCTTCTCGAGGGCTTACCCCTCCTACTATCATTCCATTTTCATAATAGGCTTTTTGCTTTCCCTTTTTAAAACGCAAAAGGTCGTATTTCTTCATGGTAGCCTCAGCTGTTCCTTTCTTTTGCAAACCCATACTTTCCATTTCTGAAGAAAGGTATTCCCTTTTCCCATCAGGAGTTATAAAGAACGAAACATTCTGCATAGGTGTTTTAAGCTTTTGCCCGTTAACTTCCCTAATCCAATCACTTCCCCATTCGCTTAATCCCTGACGTGCTAAAGTTCTAAAATCAATATCGGTTTGATAGATTGGATACGGCTTAGATTTGCCATCTTTTAAGGTTTTAATTCGAACACCAAGTTTACCTACATGAAATGTTTGATAACCCAATTTGGCCATTTGCTCAGGTAGTGTTGGTTGTGTGTGTTCTGCAATATTGTTGTGATATTCAAACTCGTAAATACCCGATCTAAAAGGGTAACGCCCATAATGCATTGATGCCCTAGATGGTGCACAACCTTGCGCCTGACAATAGGTATTAATAAACGTTGTTCCCATTTGGGTTAGCTTATCTACCTGAGGAGACTCAACATAACCCAACTCACTCATTTCATTACCCGTAAGCATTTTGTTAAATGATCGGACTGCATCATAACGGTGATCATCCGTTAAAATATATAACACATTAGGTTGTTGCGCATAAGTCTTCCCGATAAAAAGAAAACTTAGAATAATTAATATGGTTTTCAATGATTTCATCTTATTATAGTTTAAATTGTATAATACTCTTTGAAGAAACCCACAGATAGTAGTCTTAGGTAAAATATCTCTCACCTAATCGATTCATGAGTTTTAATATTATACCAAACATACAGGTTTCGGTATTGTGTGAGGGTATAGTAATTTGAGAATTAACGGGGGCAGTTTATTTATTGCCAAATGAAATTCAACTGGCTCTTTCCATTTAATCAGCTATCGTGATTCCGTCCTAATATGGATTTTCAGAAGTGAATTAGAAACATTGAAAAACTCTATTTTTTTTAAAAATTTTCTATGTAACTGAACGTCTAAAAAGATATAACTCATTATGCATTTGTAAGTTTTTTTTACTCCCAATTTAGTACATCGATAAAGTAATCAAGAACCACACATATTATCTAAGAATCTAAATACCAACACCTAATAAAAATCACAACAATTTATAGTTAAGTTGTTTTATTGCGAAATATAGCTTCAGTAAAGTAATTGTTAAGCATTGGGAGTGCGAATTAATTGCTATTTCATGTTGCATAAGTTACTATGAAGTGAATTAATGCAACTGTACAAAAAACTATATAATCCGGTTTTATGAGGGATAAAACAAAGGCATTCCATACATAAACATGATGGAAATTATATCACTCTTTTTGGGGGAGAAATGGATAGGTTTTTTAACCATATTTATTGTATAAGGAATTATTCCAAACCTAATTTTGATCAAGGTTCAGAATTCATCATTACAAAATTAACTAAAGACCTATTCTTCTTCCTCAATCACTTCCTCATCAAGAGAGAAAAAGTGAATTAACTCCTGTAATATTTTGGCTTGTTTACTCAGGTTATCGGCACTTGCTGATACTTCTTCACTACTAGATGCATTTGCTTGGGTTGAGTTATTCATTTGCTGTATGGAGTTATTAATCTGATTAACCCCTTCTCTTTGCTCTCTGGTTGCAGCAGCAATCTCTTTAGAGAGTTGGTTAGATTCTTCAATAAACGGAATGGCTTCGTTTAACTTCACGTTAGAACTTAAGGATAACTCACCTCCCTCTTTAGCTAACTTTATAATTTCAACAGCAGCACTCTGACTTCTTTCAGCTAATTTACGCACTTCGGCTGCCACCACAGCAAAACCTTTGCCATGCTCACCCGCTCGCGCTGCCTCAACAGCTGCATTTAAGGCCAATATATTTGTACTCCTAGCAATCTCGTTAATGATCGCAATTTTCTTACTAATTTCAACATTTGCAGTTGCTGCACTGTCCGACTCTTTTCTAGTGGCCAAAACTTTAGAATGCACTTCTGTTGCCTTTAATTCACTACTATTTGCATTAGAGTAATTCTGCTCTATATTCGACATTATTTCTTCCATGGTAGAAGAAACCTCTTCAATTGCAGACGCTTGAATGTTAGCCCCTGAAGTTAAATCAACTGTAGTTTTTGATAATTGCGTGCTTGAGTTGGCCAATGATTCTGCATTATCGGTAATCTCAGTAACCACTTCTCTTAATTTCATTTTCATCTCTGATAAAGAAATCATCAAGTCATTTATTTCATCTTTACCTTCTAATTCTATCTCATGATATAACTGCCCATTTGCTAATCCTTTTGCAAAATCAAGACCTTTACGTAGTGGCTTTAATATATTTATTATTGTAGTTCTGCTTATAAGTACACCAAAAATAAGAGATAGCACTAAAAACACGATTATATTGCTGTTAACCGATCGCATTATTAAATACTCTTCATGTCCGGCTGCTTGCGCTATCTCCCAACTAACTGTTCCTACCAACCAAGCTGCTCCATTCATTTTTTTCTGAGAATAACTTTGATTCTCATTTAGGGTAAGATATTTACTAAATAGATTCTGATATTTTAAGTATTCATCTATAATCTTATTTACTTCTTTTGCGTAGGCTTTATTATTTGTGGCAACTTTATTTAAGCTTGTAAATGCTTTCTCATATCTACCTTTAACACGATTAGCTAGTTTTTCATTTATTGAGCCATCAACATCGATTGGTGAAGAGTAAAAACCTGAACAGATTACTTTTAATTGGCTAGTTAGCGTAGTTACATAATTTAATGTCTTCCGTTCCCTTATCTTTTCAGAGGATAAACCAATTTGATTACTAACAACATCCCCCTGATTAGTCCATTCTTTTATTAATTCTATTTTCTCAATTTCAATATTAGCATAGGATGTAAAACCATCTCTAAAATTAACTACTTGCAATAATAATGAATCAATATTTGCATCAGTAAAATAAGGATTGTGTTTAGCAGTTTCTAGTCTTTCAATGTTATAGTTTAACTGATTAGTTATATCCGTTATTCGAGATGTATCTTTATAATTACTAAAATACATTACTTGTAATCGAGCACTCAGCAATTCCTTCTCAATGTTCACAAGCTCATTCTTTGCATCCACCAGACCTCTTGATTTTTTCAATCCTGATGTACCAATAAATCCAATAATTACTGACAAAAATACCATTAATGAGAAACTGACTATCAATCGATTTCTAACAGAATATTCGCGTGTGATTAAAAACGTGTACTTCTTCATTAAGATGAAATTTAAATGAATATGAGGCTGATATGATGCAGTGCGTATTAACACTACCTATACTGCGAGTATTCATATTTAGTTACAATTTTTCACAATCAATTAACAAATAATTAACGAATAAAAAAAGGTCGCCCTAATAATAGAACGACCTTTGAATAAAATATGATCTTACTTTTTACATCTTACTCAATAAAGCGCGAACAGCAGCTACTGACTCAACCTTATAAGAAGCCTTTGTATGCGTTAGGCCCACCTTAATAGTATAGGCTTCTTCAGGTAACTCACGGAACATAAACTCATCAGTCCAATCATCTCCCAAAGCCATAATATAATCGTAGGGCTCATTGTTAAGGAACTGCAATGCAGCGATACCTTTATTAATACCTCCACTTTTCACCTCAATAACCTTATTACCTTCCATTATCTCAAGGTTATGATTTGAGAGGTGTGTATTTAATTCATCCTTCAGTTCGTTAGCTCTAAGTTCACCTTGTTCTGGTTCTGACTTACGGAAATGCCATACAAGCGAGTAATTTTTCTCTTCAATAAAACTACCAGGTGTTCTATCTACAAAGTTCTCCATTGTAGGTCGTACATTTGGCATCCAATTGTTATTTACAGTACTCAGCATTTCCCAAGTACCATCTACAACCTTCATCCAAACGCCATGTTCGCAAATCAAATTAACTCTATGCCCTGAAAACCATTTTTCAAGCGTATATCTATCTCTACCACTGATAATGGTAACTATATTCTTTTCGTTATCGGTTAAGTTTTTAATGATATTGTGCAACTCTTCATTCGGCATCGCATCTTGCGGATTCTTTTTAAACGAAGTTAAGGTTCCATCGTAATCTAAGAAAATGGCACGCTTCTCTGCCTTATTATATTTATCCAGCATCGTTTTTTCAATGCTTGGTGTAATCATCTTGGCAAGAAAATCTGATTGCTTGGCTTCTGCTTTCTTTAATGATTTTATAAACTCACTAGCCCACTTAAATACATCGTAACGTTGTATACGTTCTTTCATAAATGCAGTACGCGATTTTTGCTCTTCAATTGGCATTGTTAATGCTTGATGGATACTATCGGCCATATTTTCATCATCAACTGGGTTAATGATTAAAGCCTCTCCCATTTCTTTTGCAACACCAGCCATTTCGCTCAAAATAAGAACTCCTGTATTATTTATACGAGAAGCTACATATTCTTTAGCAACCAAATTCATACCATCCCTAACGGGTGTAATTAGTGCCACATCACATGAACTATAAAGCTCTATGAGGTTATCGAATGGCATAGATCGATAGAAATACCAAATAGGTGTGTAGTTTATACTACCATAATCTCCGTTAATTTGTCCTACAAGTTCATCAACCTCTTTCTTTAGCAACTGGTAATGATCTACCTGATCGCGCGAAGGAACAGCAAGCATAATTAAGGTTACTTTTTGTCTGAACTCAGGATACTTCTCAAGGAAACGAGCAAAGGCCTTCAATCGATTAGGTATACCTTTAGTATAATCTAATCTATCAATAGATAAGATCAGTTTTCGGTCAGGCGATGCTAAAAAATACTTATCAAGCTCTTGATGTAGCTCTGATTTCTCACTAACACCTTTCATTGCAACGGCCTGTGCCGACTTCACAAATTTATCGTAATCAATTCCCATTGGGAATGAGTCGGCGATAATAATTCTATCATCAATATGAATTTGATTAAATGAAATTTCGTATCCAAATAATCGACGAACACAACTAAAGAAATGTCGTTCATAATCATAGGTATGAAAACCAATTAAATCGGCACCTAGCATACCCTGAATAATTTCCTTACGCCAAGGTAAAATTCGGAATACCTCAAACGAAGGAAATGGAATATGTAAAAAGAAACCAACGGTTACATTGGGTTTCTTTGATTTTATCATCTCTGGTACTAATAGTAACTGATAATCGTGCACCCATACTGCATCGCCATCCTCAACAGTCTCAAGAGCAGCATCAGCGAATTTTTGATTCACTTCTACATACTTATCCCAAGCTTCCTGGTTAAAATCGGCATATTGTGTAAAATAATGAAATAAAGGCCAAATAGTTCTGTTACTAAAACCCTCGTAAAATAGCTCAATATCCTCAGCATTTAAATGTACCGAGGCACATTTCTCGCGTTTGAATAAAGCATCAATTTCGCTTTCCTTTTCTGCACTTAAGGAATCGCTGTCAACACCTGGCCATCCAATCCATGTTCCACCGTATTCTTTATAAATAGACTTCATACCTGTGGCTAAACCACCTACACTCGCTTCAAGTGTTGTTTTTTCGTCTTCTTCCTTTATACTAAATGGGAGTCTGTTTGATACAATGTGAATTTTTTGCATATGTTAACGCATTTATTTTTGTTTTTAAGAATATATCCCCTTTTTTTAAGGTGTGATACAAAACTAACCAATAAAATTGAAAATATGGAAAATCTTAATTACGGTATTATCGGAAATTGTAAGTCAGCGGCTCTGGTTTCCGAGAAAGGAAGTATTGATTGGTTATGTTTGCCTAAATTTGACGCCCCATCGGTATTTGGCAAATTGCTTGATACTAAGAAAGGTGGCGCTATATCTATTGAAGCCAACAAGCTTATTAATATACAACAAGAGTATATTGAACGTACAAATTTATTAAGAACAACTTTTAATTGTGAAGATGGTGTTTTTGAGGTAATTGACTTTATGCCTCGCTATCTCAACGAAAAGGGCGACTATTATTCGCCACCTGATATTGTACGCTATTTTAAATTAATTAGTGGAAAGCCAAGTTTTACGATTAACTACGATCCTAAACTAGAGTATGCGGCTCATAATACAGAACTTGAGGAACACAAAAATTATATAAAAGCCTACACAACTGAAGGGCCTTATGACTCCTTGTATTTATATACAGATTTTGAGTTTTCTTCAATCCTTAATAAGGAAACAATTACGCTTGAGAAGAATAAATTCCTCTTAATCAGCTACAATCAAAAACTTTTAAACCAAGATATTCACAGAACCCATCTTAAACTGCAACGCACCAAAGTATATTGGTTAAACTGGTCGGAGCGCACCACTACCTTTAAGAGGTTTAATGATGAAATAAACCGAAGTGCATTAACGCTTAAGCTATTAAGTTACGAAAAGACTGGGGCTGTTTTGGCAGCTCTTACTACTTCGTTACCCGAAACTATTGGTGAAGTGCGTAACTGGGACTATCGCTTCTGTTGGATTAGAGATGGTTCGATGGTGGTTAAAATATTAACTCAAATTGGACATCATACTGTTGCTGAAAATTACCTACGATTTATATTAGATGTGTTACCTGAAAAGGACGAACAAATGCAGATAATGTATGGAATCAGCGGCGAAAAACGTTTATCTGAATATGAACTTCCACACCTATCTGGCTATGCCGATTCAAAACCAGTACGTGTTGGTAACGCTGCTTATAAGCAAAAACAAAACGACATCTATGGTATTTTAATGGATGCCATTTATCAACACTTTTCAATGTTTTCAGCTTCGCTTGGATATAGCGAAGACCTTTGGACTGTTGTAAGAAATGTTGTGAAAATGGTAGAAGCCAATTGGCATAAACCCGATAAAGGTATTTGGGAAATCCGTAACGAAGGCAAGCATTTCACATTTAGTAAAGTTTTATGTTGGGTTGCTATTGATAGAGCCATGAAGATTGCTGGCTTGTTAAAGCAAGATACTTATAAGAAAAAGTGGAAGAAACTTGAAGATGAGATCCGAAGAGATATTGAAGAGAATGCATGGTGCGAGGAAAAACAATCGTACACGCAAGCTTATGGCGATGATGCCTTAGATGCCTCTGTTTTATTAATGGAAAGTTATGGCTTTTCAAAACCAACAGACGAAAGGTACAGAACTACTGTTCTAGGAATTCAGAAAGAATTGGAGCACGAAGGTTTAATGTATCGTTATATCAATCAAGACGACTTCGGATTACCAAAATCAAGTTTTACAATTTGTACTTTTTGGTTAGTAAATGCACTTTATAAAATCGGTGAAAAAGAAGCTGCCTTGGAGCGATTTGAAAAACTATTGACTTATAATAACCATTTGGGGTTATTTAGTGAAGATTTAGATTTTGAAACGAAACAACAGTTGGGTAATTTCCCACAAGCCTATTCACACTTGGCATTAATTGAAACTGCCATAAATATCTCTGAAGGAGAAACAACAAAAGAAGAAAAAATTATGGATGCCTTAAGGCAACATGATTAATATATTTCTCAATATTATAAAAAGCATCATGCAAGATTAACGCTTGTTTGATGCTTTTTTACATTTATCCTTTCTCGAAAACATAAACAGCTTTAGTAAAAGAAAGCCCCACCTTCATAATATCACCTCTAATTTCTACTCCTAGATAAGTAAATACACCAAGTTCACTTTATAATACGCTCCTAACTACGATGAGCTTAATTTAATGTGAACAAATACTTCAGTTCCTTAAAATAACAAATTGAGTTGAAATATGGCATCGTTATTGTTTAATGCGTGAAATATAAGTTACACATTACGATTACACAACAACACTTACTAATAAAAGTATGG
This sequence comes from Saccharicrinis aurantiacus, assembly GCF_001660705.2. Classification (GTDB taxonomy): domain Bacteria; phylum Bacteroidota; class Bacteroidia; order Bacteroidales; family Marinilabiliaceae; genus Saccharicrinis; species Saccharicrinis aurantiacus. The sequence continues at coordinate 198,040 of NZ_LYBV02000030.1, read as the reverse complement.
TTGAAAACAACCATTAATACGAATGACAAAGAGCACGATACTATTTACACTACTATGCTTTTACGGGTTTAGCATGGCCCAAAACAACAGTGAACATAGCACTACTAATTTAGAAGAAACTGGTATATGGAACGGTCTTTATTTAAAAGTTCGCTTAAGCGATAAAATAGGATACTACGCAGAACACCACTACAGGGTCCGCAACGAAATTGATAATGTAACTTCCTTTTACGGAAGAACACGCCAGATATACAATAGAGCCGGAATCAATTTGTATTTTAACAAAAACTTTGAGGCTGTTATTGGTCCTGCACTAGTAATGAACTATAGTCCTGATCCTGGTAATTCGGATTATGAAAAGGTAACCTACGAACCTCGAATTTGGCACCAATGGTTATTTAAAACTCCTGACTTAGGAAGGTTTAACCTATATCATCAATTTAGATTTGAGCACAGGTGGAAACGTGATAATAATGTTGGCGATGAACATGATTACACCAATAGATACAGATATAAGTTTTTTGCATATATACCTTTGAACTCGCCTACTATTAAAGAAAAAACGCTCTACTTCTCTCCCAGTGCCGAAATCTTTATGCACACAGGTAAATCAATAGTTTATAATCCACTAGAAGACTTTAGAACCTACAATGGATTTGGCTATGTACTTAATAATAACATTACTTTTTTTGCCGGTCATATGTGGACTATAGGTCAAAAAAGCGATGGTTCATCATACAGAACATCGCACATATTAAGATTTAACCTTTTAATAGGTCTCGATGCACGTAAGTTAGATAAAAAGCTACCTCGAATTAACCTTGGTTATTAATCAAAACCAATAATTCTAATTGCTCAAGTGAGATCAGAGTCAGCACAAACTAAATAAAGAAAAATGATTAAAAAATATATTCTTGTCGGAGTTCCTGTTGTGATATTAATTGTACTGAACACATTGTCAGTAAAAACAAACAAAAAATTAAAACTCGAAAATAGTGTTTTGAACGAATACACTAGCGAACTTGAGTTCTATAAATTAAGAGCTAAAGCTGATTCACTGCTTAACCAAGATGAGTTTGATGAAGCATTGATACTATATACTCAAATGGATAGTATTACGAATAGTGATGAATACTCACAATATGCCTCAAAAATTTATGAAGAGAGAAATCGCTTTAGCAAAAACTATTCTAAGCTCTATAACAATTTACGTAAGCGTAGCGGGCAAATAAAAAAACTAAGTGATAATAAAAAGGAACTGAATGATAGCCTTGAAAATATTAAAAGTACACTGGGTGTTTTACAAGAAGAGTTTGACTCAATTTTAGCCTATAATAGTAACATTGCCCTTCAGGTTAATCAATTAAACGATAGTATTAATTCCATTAAAACAAACGACACTCTAAGCATTGTAAATGCTGACGGAGTTAATATAAAGTATTTAGGAGAAACCAAAGATGGCAAAGCTAGTGGATATGGCTATGCCATTTTTGACAATAAGAGTTATTACGAAGGACAATGGGATAATAATTTACGCAGCGGCAATGGCAAATACTTTTGGCAAAATGGCGATTTCTATGATGGAGAATATAGTAATGGCATGCGTAGTGGCTTTGGAACCTATCATTTTGAAAGTGGAGAACGATATATAGGTAATTGGAAAAATGATTTAAGACACGGTAATGGCGTGCTTCTAGATAAGGATGGCAAGCAATTGTATAAAGGCTTATGGAAAGATAATAAACCTAGCAAAAAGGGTTAGTCTTTAATTTTTAGAATAAGTGCCTTAATCCCATCAAATACTCATTCTGGCTAAGCCGATGTATAGAACAAAAAAAGCATCAAGTGAAATAAACTTCCACTTGATGCTTTTCTTTTAGTAGCTGGCTGTAACCATTACTTGCTGTAATGGTGAATTTCAGTCAAAAAACACTATTTCTTAAGTTCTTTTAAACCATTCATGATTAAGAACTCGTTACCTACTTTATATTTCTCAGCACCTTTTTTCCAATGTACCTCTAAATATTCAACTGGCGTTTCAAATAAATCTTGAGCTTGTTCTGGTGTTAACCATGCACTTACTGTATAAAATGAAAAGTTATATTTTTCAAGTACCTCAAACTTTATGTCATCAGTTAAACTTAACTCTATTTCTTCATCCTTTTTATTATATAATTTTATAATAGTACCCGACTGAACTCGGCCATAATAACGGTTTGCATCAGGTAAAGTATATTCAAACTGAAAAAATACTTTTACCTTACCATTTTGCGCAATCACTTTACTGCTAGCTTTTACCTTACCTTTTATAGGGCCAAAATACTTCTCTAAACGAGGACTAACCTCATAGAGCAATTCCCCCATGTTTGATTCTTTATTTACATTGGCGTCAAGCTCATATACTCCGCCTGCACCCGCCTGCACTGTTTCTGAAAAACTTGTTGTGTCAGCTAAAATCCATGTACCATTTTCGTAGAGTAACACTTTCTTCCCATCCTCAGTAGTTGCATTTATTTGTGCAAATAATCCTAGTGGTAAAATGCATAATACTGCAATTATAAGTTTCTTCATCCTATCTTGTTTTTATTGAATAATCGATTGCCAATATAATAAGAAACTAACTAAAGCCCTATATATTGTTTCTGCAATTACAAACAGTAAGAACTTTGTTTAATTTAATTACTTTTGCACCACAATTATAGATTAATGAGTAACCAGTCTGAAAAAATATACTGTCCCTCGTGTAAGGCATACTTTCAAAAAGATGACTTAAAGAGGGCCTGTAGTAATTGTTTTGCTTGTACAGGGTGTGAAATTTACATCTGCTATAATTGTGAAGAACGAATTGAAATAAAACTCCCGCGACCTTTTAAATCAGGTACGGCAAGAGCAAAAACTCAAAACTGACTTTATTTAATTAGTCAGGTTTGAACATAAAATAACATTAATGAAATTAAAGAAATTAATACCTGAATTAGCTTCGGAACTTATAAATCACGAGTACGATAAAGAACCTCGTGAGGTACAGACAGTATGTATCCCTAAAATTAAATCAGGAGCAGATATGTTTGTAATTGCTCCTGAAGGTAGCGGAAAAACAACTGCTATTATTATTTCTATTATTCAACAATTAAAAAAACCTTTTGAGGAGGCTCCAAGAGCCATAATTATGGTTGAATCAAAAGCCAAAGCATTTGCTGTAGAAGAACAGTTTGACTTGCTAAGCAAACAAACCAAATTACGTTCTTTTATTGTTTTTGATGAAGGAATAATGCAATACCAAAAAGATATGATCTACGAAGGTGTTGATGTTGTTATTGGAACTCCAAAACGTATTGGTGAGTTACTATCAGTACAAGGGATTCCAATGACTAAAGTGAAGATATTTGCGGTTGATGATGCTGAAATGCTAAGCCCGCACCTGCACCATCCTGTTATTTATCGTATTGCAGATGGTATAGAAAAGTCGCAATTCTTATTTTTTGCAAATAAATGGACTGACAAATTTGAGAAGGTTGAGGAACGAATGATGAAAAATCCATTGATAATGGAGTTTGACGAACATTCTCCTGAATAATAAACAGTAATACAAACAATATCATAATTAATGCCTCAATAAAATGTATAACCCACAATTTATTGAGGCATTATTATTCTATGATATAAAGAATAAAAGACATTCTCAACCCACGTAGGATTACTTTTTAATGGAATATAAAAAATGACCTTTATTCTTCTCAAGAAAAGAGTTAACTTTATTCTAATCAATATCAAGAGCTATTAATCAACTTTAAAACTCTGCAATTTTCATTCTTAATAAAAACTACGGCTAAAATACAGCTTTAATAATTTTGAATAAAAATCAACATGGGTCTAAAGTTGTTTACATTGAGTCTATTTTCTCAACATATATAGATCATGATACTTTTTATTAAACTCAATACCAAACTCCCATGGGTATCATTAAAAATAGAAATACAGGTGAAGAAATAATCTTAAAATCGATCCATCAATTTGGACGTGCGAAACATAATCAAACTCAACTAACATGTAATTGCATTTCGCGCTTTCATGCTGTAATTAGATGGGAAGAATCAGAATGGCAAATTATTGACAATAGTAAGAATGGAACTATATTAGATAACAAGTACTTTCATCACTCATGCAAAACATTATCTATTGGCAATATTATTCGATTTGCCAATGATAAATCAATAATTTGGGAAATAATTGATGATAAACCTCCTTCTAGCTATTTACTCTCAACAAAAATACCTAATTGTATCTTCGAGCTAAATTCCTTAAACATGTTACCAAATAATAAAACTCCACTAGTATCTTTTTTTAAAACTAATACCTATAAATGGAATGCCGATACTGGTCACGAAACTATTGAACTTAAGAATGGTAATAAATATATTTTCGGAAATAATGAATGGCTCTTTATTGAAAATGAAATAATAGAGTACACCATAGATTTTTGTAATATCATCGATCAATCATACTTTCTCTTTACAATAAGCGACGATGAGGAAGATGTTGATGTAAAGATTATCATTAATGATTTGCACTTAGAGTTAGGCGTCAAAGTATATAACCATCTATTATTAGAGCTAGTACGTCAGAAATTAATAGATAGAAATAGTGGGCTTGATCAGAGAAATCAGGGGTGGATCTCTGTATCTAAAATGGAGAATTTCTTAAGTAAAGAATTATTAATAGATATTGATGATTACTATTTAAATATTCAGGTACACCGATTAAGAAAAAAAATAATGGAAATTAAACCATATGGATACCTCTTCTCAAATATTATTGAACGAAAAAAAGGAAAACTTAGATTTACGCATCCTCATTTCAAGATTATAAGAAGTAATTCGCTAAACATTGCAAAACAGAAACAGCCTGTTCTCGAGATTTATTAGTAATTGCACTCAAGGGTCCATTAAAATATTTCAATCCATATTATTGAGATCCACTTTTAGCCAATCCTACTTTTATTAGATAAAAATCATGACTGATCCTATTACCCAACAATTCTCTCACAATAATTATATTTTGCACAATAAAATTGGCGAAGGAAAATTTGGCAGAGTATATAAAGGCACACAAATTAGTACTGGACAAGTAGTTGCAATAAAAGTAATCAAATACACTAATGGCTCTTATAGTAACTTTGAAAATAAGCAGATAACAAAATTTAAACAAGAAATACACTTGTGTACTAAAATAAGTCATCCAAATATTATTAAAGTTTTGGATAGAGGAATTACAAATGACAACTTACAGTTTGCTGTATTTGAGTATATATTTGGAATAACACTGAAGGATTATATTTTAACAAAGAAAAAATTGTCTATTTCGGATATTGTTGAGCTAATGAGTCAAGTGCTAGATGCTTTAGTTTGTATACATAATAAGGGAATTATACATAAAGACCTAAAACCGAAAAATATAATGATACAGCACTCAGGAGCAAAAAAGCATATTAAAATTTTAGATTTCGGTATAAGTCAGTTTACCAACAAAACCCTATATATTCACTCTAACAAAAATAACTGCTATAATCAAATGTCAGGCTCTCCAGCATATAGTTCACCTGAACAATTAAGAGGAGAACCCACAACTTACAAAACTGATTTGTATTCGTGGGGACTAATTCTATTAGAATGTTTAACTGGCAGGCCGGCAATTATAGGTAATTCTATAAACGAAATACTACAACTCCAATTATCTTCAAACAATATTTTTATTCCCCCAAACATTGCAAATCATCCACTTGGAGTTATACTAAAAAAAGTACTCCATAAAGATCCAAATAAACGACCTAATGAATCTCAAATCATCTTTAATGAGTTTAATTCATTAGATTTTACCTCAATAAAACACCAAATAGAATCAAACACAAGTTTTAATCACGAAGATGCTGACCTTACCCTGTAAGCTCTTAGTTTATTTATTCCGTATTCTAAATAATAAGACCCACATTTGTAAAACTACTCTACCTTAAACTATCTTCAAACAAGACCCATAATTACTTAACCTCAACCATTTAGAAATATGCCTTGGAGCATTTCTGTAAAGCTATATTTTATTACTATTTCAATACTCATGACGAAATTATAATATATAATACAGGTTAAAGCCAATTGGCTGTATGTAATATTGTGTAATATTTTTTCTTCCCAGTTTCCCGTAAATTTAAATAGAAACAGCGCAACGTTGTTTAACTTACTTTATGGAATTATTCTATTTTAACTTTAACAAACAAATTATGGAAACTTCATTAATGACAGGAGCTTACACAGCCTTTAATTCAAAAATCTCTGATGATGAGAAACAAATTTTCGAACGAGCTACCCAAGGTTTACATGGTGTAAACTATCAACCTATAGCTGTTGCTACACAAGTTGTGGCTGGTACTAATTACAAGTTTTTCTGTAATACAAAGGTAACTGCCCTTAAAGCTATCACACAACCTGCGATGATTACAATTTTCCAACCTTTAAAAGGAGAAGAACACATCTCATCAATTGAGCTTTGCAAATAAATCTTCAAACACCTTTAATTAAACAATAATGGATAAAATAAACAAAGAAACTCTCAGCGCCGAAATTGGGCATGTAATTGACATTAGCCTTGAATCTATGATGGGTTCAACAGGATATGGATGGCAATTGGAAGGACTAAATGGTTGTGTTAATCTATTGGATATAAGAGTACAAAATTCTAGCAGACGCATGGGTCCGATTGAACAAATATTTTCTTTTATACCAACAGGTACTGGTAAAGCTGTTGTTACATTTGTGCTCGCTGCTTCATGGAAAGAAGAAGGAGAACCTGTTAAAACAATTGAATATCAAATCACTGTAGATAAACAGAGCGAAGAAAATATTGATCTAGATAAGTTAAAAGTAAAAGGCTTTGTAAGTAAGCCCGAGGTATCATTAAGACAATACGACCCAACAATGTTGTATGCAGTTCAAATGCCGAGTGATCTTAAAAGAAGCAGCGGTACTATTGGTGATATTCGTTTGAAATATGGGATACCTATCGAAAGAAGAGGAGATCTTCGCTTAAAATATGGTGTACTTACACAAGGCCCTGGAGACGGAAGATTGAAGTACGGCATACGTCCGCAAACACAATACAATATACCAGGTATATCATCATTATATAATGTTCGACCAAATATACAAGGTCTAAATACTCGCATGTATTATGGATATCCTATCAATAGTGCGAACATGTGCACTCCAATGATACCTTACGGTTTTCCAAACCCTTGTGATCCAAATTACCAATGTGATCCTTGTGATGATCCTTGTGATGATCCTTCAGATTGTTGTTAACTAATAAGGTAAGGGCTATTAAGTAGCCCTTATTTATTTAAAATTTTTATTGTTATGTCGGAATATAAAGCTACAACAGCAGTTTGGGAAATTACAATGGCTTGTAATATGAGATGCAAACATTGTGGATCAAGCTGCGAAAATGCCTTAAAAGGCGAATTATCCACTAAAGAAGCTCTATCTCTTTGCGATGAGATTGCAGAGTTAGGCTTACAGTGGATCACACTTTCTGGTGGTGAGCCATTAACACGAAAAGATTGGCCGCTTATTGCTAAAACGCTAAGATCAAATGGTGTGATCCCTAATATTATAACCAATGGATGGGCTATTACGGAAGATATTGTCTCTAAAATGGTTGACTCAGGAATAGGAACAACTGCAATCAGTATAGATGGTACAGAAGAAACACATGATTATATACGTAAAAAAGGCTCATTTAATAAAAGTATGCATGCTTTTGAGTTACTTCATAAGCATAATCAATATACTGGGGCAATTACAAGTATCTCTAAAACCAATATAAATCAATTAAGGGATATAAAGAATATCCTAGTAGATAAAGGTGTGAAATCTTGGCAGCTACAGATTTGTATTCCTATGGGAAATATGAAAACACAAAAAGAACAACTTATAGAGCCTGAAGACATACCCAAGATATTAGAATTTTGCCTTGAAACAGCACGCGAAAATAAAATTACAGTTTACCCTGCTGATTGTTTAGGCTATTATACCGAAGAAGAAGAAGAAGTACGTAAAATTAGTCTGGGTAACTCCACTGATATGCCATGGTCGGGATGCAATGCCGGAATAAGAGGTTTTGGTGTTTTACACAATGGTGATATAATAGGATGTACATCAATTCGTGACCGTGAATTTATTGAAGGTAATATTCGTGAGCGGACTTTACCCGAAATATGGAAAGATGCAAATTCGTTTGCTTGGTCACGAAACATGAAAAAGGCCGACCTAAAGGGTACGTGCAATGAATGTAAATACGGAGATGTTTGTTTAGGTGGTTGCCCAAATACCAGATTAACCACTGAAGGGTCTATTTATGCCGAAAATAAATTCTGCGCTTACAATGTTGCATTAAGTAAATTGAGCGCATCTTTACTGAATTACTCAGAATCTAATCTGTATAAATTTTCAGAAGATTTAGCTCTTAGTGGCAACTATCAAGAATCTGCTACAATATTAAAACACATGTTAAAAAACAATCCTGATGATACAAAGCTTAATTCTTTAAATGGTTTTGTTAATTTCTTCTTGGGTAATTATAATATTGCTCGTAATAGCAATGAAGTTATATTAAAAAATAATGCAACAGACTGGTATGCCCTTAAAGGCCTAGGTTTATGCATGCATAAAATGGGCGAATCAGAGGCTGGCATTACAAATATAAAAAAAGCCATACAATATGCACCTAAGAATGAATTAGACCCCCTTTATGACTTGGCTGTTGTTTATAAAGAAACCGGTCAAAACCAAAAGGCAGCCGAGTTAATAATGAATATTCAGCAGCTTTAGAATTACAGCTAGACCAAATGAATTTAAAGTGCGTACAGTTTCATTAATCACAGAACGTGGAAATAAAGCGCATTTTAAGTTCACTTGGTATTACTCTATTGAGTATAACTAAACTTAGCCAACCTCTGTCTATATATCTTAAGCTATTAAAGTTCGGATATATTCCCGTTGCTAACTTTAATTAATTCTACATCAAATATTATTACTTCATTCGGTCCTATCGGACCAGCACCTACAGGTCCATATGCATATGCCGAAGGAATAATAATTGTTGCTTTGTCTCCCTCTGCAACTGCTGTAAAACCAATTCTCCAACCAACAATTACCTGCCCTAATAAAAACTTAATACTTTCGTCTCCAGTATCTTCAAAAACATCTCCATTTGTAAAATAGCCTTTATACTTTACCTCAACAAGCGAATCGCTATTAGGGTAAACTTCAGAGTGTGATGAATCTGTAACAGCTACATAAATTCCTGTTTCAACAGCCTCTCCTTCTGAGTTTTCTACAGCCACATTCTCTGCATCAATATTATTTTCAGCTATATAATCTTCAATTATTTTGGCGTCAATTTTTAGCTGTTCTTCTAAATCATAATCGTCCCAAGGGTTACTGGGTGTATCTTTTTTACAGCTAGTTAAAATTCCTACAGTTAGTAGAGTGAAAAATAATGGTGTTAATAATCCTCGTAATTTCATTTGTTGTTCTTTGTCTTCCGAAGAAGGTGAATACTAATTAAAGAAGATTAGAAATATTAGGTATAATAATGATGTTTGTACTTACTTTTAGTTGCGTTCGCTAGCTATTTTAGTTACTTCTTTCATTTTACTCATAACAAAGGCGTGCGATTTGCGGGTATGCGGAATGGTACAATCGCTACAATCTTTAAATCCGTTTGTATACTTAAAGTTTCCACCACACTTATCTTTTAACATATACAGAGGGCAAAAGCAAAAAAGACAGTTAAAATCGTCTTCATTTTTTACTTTATGGCAAGGGAAATATTCGCACTTGCGATTTTGGGTAAACTTATAATTCTCAGACATCGTTCTTGTTTATAATATTGTACTGAATATCGTAAATAACTTTATTGGTTATTTACGATTAAAGAGCTGCCAAAAGTATAAAAAGTAAATTAGAAATACGATGCTATTGTAAGCTTATCGAATCCTCGGCTCAAGTTCCTCCACAAAAGAATATGGACCATTAGGATAATTTGGCTTTGCCTCCGTAGCTCAAAAGCTTAGCATGAAATAAGTTTGGTAAAACTAGTTTTAAAACCTCCTCAAGCACATAACTTAAACCTCCAAATGAGGAGATTGGTGTGCTAGTTAGTATTTTCATATCGGTATTTGTTTGCATCACCAATTTAGATAAAAACACCTATTCATAAAACTTTATTTATAATAGAACTCAGGATTTTAGGGCGAAACAAAGATATAGTGGATAGCCCGCCCCGAAGGGAAGCCCCTAAATAAGATGCTTAAAAAATACCTAAAATACGGTTTTGAGTAAACGATAGATTGTTTTCTGCAAATTTACTATTACGCAATGGTTTAGTTTTGTTGTATAACAATAAGGCGATAAAAAGCCTTTACTAAAATTACAGCTTATGCCAGTAGCAATAATAGCAGCGAGTATCGCAAGCTCTATATCGGTGCCAACTTCAGCCGATTTACTAGAGGTAAAAATGCAAGAAGGGGAAGTAATTAGAGTGTTACCTTCTGCGTTGAAAGCTAAAAAATCGTCGGACACTCAAATTGCCATTAAGGTGGATAAGGAAATTAAATATATTGAAGTAGATGCCATTGAAAGCATGACTGTGCACTCGATGGATACTTACGATGCCACGCATCATTTTTTAACTAAAACCGGGGTTGGTATGGATGTGTCGGATTTAGATAATGATGCTTTAAGGTATTACTCGACAAAACGATATAAAAAGGGACAAAACCAAAAGGCTTTATGTACTGCTGCAATTACCATTGGAGCGGTGGCGCAACCTTGGTTTTTCGCCATTGCTCCCTTGCCTTATGTGCAGCATAAAACAACTTTGCGCACCTACGATCAATCGCAATTGATGAGTAAGGCTGAATACAAAACCTATAATAATGAGGTAAAAGCTAGCAAGAAGAAGGATAAAGCCGAAAATAAAGCGAAGAAAAAAGGATAGACTCTGATTAATTGTTTTTAGATACCGTTATGATTTTAATACCTTCCGAAGATTGCTTCATCTCTTTGGGGGGTATTTTAACATGAACTCTACTATAATCTATTTTAAATAATAACTGAGTTAAATACTAAACTTCATTATCTCATTTTACTGCACTATAAACTTCTCGGTTAAAAGAATTTGATTACTCGTATCACTAATTCTTAATATATACATACCCCTTTGCAAATGGTCAGTGATAATTTTAGGGTCTTCTGTTTTTATAAGGAGTGAGCCATTCACCCCGTATATACTATTTATGGTAAGCTCGGGGTACGAAATGATAAGGTTTCTTTGAGTTTGTGTCGGATATCGAACCCGTACTTTTTTAGTAACAAAGGCATTATTAGTAGCAACGCCATTGCTTAGGGTATATAAACCCGAAGCTCCGAAAGGGCTTTCTTCTGCTGTTAGATAATACCCATTAACATTATTATAGGTAATACTCTCTATCTGCGGCGACATGCCACTTGGTACATTTAAACCAGATTTAGTTACATAAACACCATCAAAACTACCATTGGTAATACCCGATATTTCTATCTTAAATGGTGAAAGAAATACAAATATCAATTCATAACCAACCAATAAAACAGAGTTTGAATGTTGATTGTACACACCTCCTGTAATTAATCCTCCAACTTCAATTTCTTTTATTCTACTAACAGAATATGTGCCTGGCGACTTTGGTAGCTCATAGATATTGGTTCTATAGCTTGTCCAATTTTTAGTGAAGATATAGAGTTTATCCTCTATGGTAACAATAGCCTCGGCATCAAACTCTGTTGTTCTATCTGTACTAGTATAATCAAACTGATCAGCGTACGAAAAATGAATTTCCTCAGTATCTACCAATTCCTTCGAAAGTAAATCCTCTATTCGAATTTTGTATACAAGCAAATCAGTTCTGCTACCAGCATTATTTCCCATATCTGCAATAAACACATGCGTATCATCGCTGCACATGTCTTCCCAATCCATATGTTTTGCTCCATTTATTGTGATGGTACGAACTACCTCACCTGTAATTTTGCTTATTTCATACAAATGAGGATTGTCTCCAGAATCATTATGCGTAAAAAGCCTATTGCTGATATGTATTAATCCTGAAGATTCATTAGTGGTATTACTTAAAGTACTCGCCAATTCAAATTCTTGAGAATAACTATTAAAGGCCATTAAAAGGGTAAGGGTGGCAGATAGTATTATCTTTATCATATTTAATGTGTGTATAATTAAACACTTAGGCAAAGCTCTACTCAATTGATGCAATATAAAGCATGCAAGCCATAGAGTCAATAGAAAATCCGCACAATAAATGCTATTTGATAGTTAGCACTTTGAACACTGTAAACAATATAAATGGACAGATATTTATGCATATTGTATGGAGAAATAAACCGGATATATAGCAAGAGGATAGATTTGTGCACAAGAAATAAAACTTTATAACAATATGAATTCTATAAAACTATTGCTAGGTATACTTACTCTCTGTTTTGTTGGCATACTAAAAGCTGAAGAGCCTATACCTAATATATTATTTATACTTGCAGATGATATGGGTTATTCCGATGTGGGCTTTAATGCCCAAATGCATCCTGGCAGACCTATAGATATAGCTTCGCCAAACCTCGATAAATTAGCCAATGCAGGTACAAAATTTACATCGGCCTATGCCATTCATCCTTTTTGCGGACCAAGTAGAGCGGGATTAATGACAGGGAGATACCCTCATGCTTTAGGCTCTCAATTTAACTTAGCATCTTACAGCAAAGAAGGTATCGACTTGAACGAGAAATTTATTAGTCAGGTATTACAAGAAGCAGGCTACACAACTGGCATAGTAGGCAAATGGCACCTTGGCGAAGAAACACCTTACCAACCAAACCAGCGCGGCTTTGATGAGTTTTATGGTTTCCTTGGTGGTGGACATGAGTATTTCACTAATAAATGGATTAGCGTAAATCAATACAATAATAAAGCAAAGGCCGAAGCCAGTTGGGAATACCCCGATCCGCTAAAGCACAATAATAATTGGGCACCAGAGCCTGTTAATGGTGAAATTGAAGGCTCAAATTACATTACTGATATTTTAACAACAAAAGCGGTTCATTTTATAAACGATGCAAAAAACAATGATTCGCCGTTCTATTTATTTGTGTCGTATAACGCCCCACATAGTTTATTAGATGCCAAGGCCGAAGACATGGAAACACTCACTCGACCAAAGAATAATGGAGGCGAATATGCATTCAACTACGATGCCAATAACAATGGTACCATTGATGATGGTGAAGAACAAGACAGACTAACCTTAGCCGGAATGGTTTATGCCCTTGATAGAGGAGTTGGCAAATTGGTTGAAGCTTTAGAAAACAATGGCCAGCTAGATAATACTATAATAGTATTTATGAGCGATAACGGTGGCATGAGCGGATATGGAAACCCCAAACGAGTGGCATGGAATAATTACCCACTCAGAGGGCATAAAGGAGATATTGAAGAAGGCGGGCATAGAGTACCTATGTTTGTAAAATGGCCTAAATCGGTTTCTGATTTTCCCGATGTCTATAATCATCCCGTCTCTGGTTTAGATTTGTATCCAACCTTCGCCAGTGCAGCAGGTGTTGATATCAACTTAATTACCGATAATAGCAATAAAGCAAAAGTAATTGACGGAATCGACATCTATAGTAAAGTAATTCAGAATGAAGATGCCCGCCCCGATCAACCTTTATTTGCCATGGCCATAACATCGCCAAACAATAAAATACATGTTAGAAAAGGCAAATGGAAAGCAAAAACCTACGGCAATGGCACTTGGTTCCTATACGATATTGAAAACGATTTACATGAAGATAGAAACCTTGCCGGAGCCAATGCTGATGTACTCAATAAAATAAAGGACGAAGCTTATGCCTGGACTCGCACCCATACCGAACCTCAGTTTTTTCACAACCAAAACACAAAAAACAAGTGGTATAGCAATGCCATGCCCAATTGGGAGCGTACCTTCCCCGAGTTGGCCACAAGTAATTCAAGCATTTGGAACGATGAAACCCTTAAATTCAGGGTATACCCTAACCCTAGCAATACCGATTTAAATATCACTTTTGCATCGGTAATTGCACCCATCGTTAACGTTTCACTCTATAGCATGTCGGGCGAAGCAGTAATGCAGAAAAACATCAAACGCAGCAATAGCAACTCCCTATCTGCCAGTTTAAGTAGCGCAGTTATTAGCGGTAATTATATTATTGCAATTGAATCGGGCACACAGCGTTTTGTAAAGCAAATTGCGGTTAAACGATAATATCTCAATTACAAAAAATACAATTTTTTAAGATAAAATAAGGGAAGTTTAACGGGCTATTCACTATAGTTCTTACTCTGCCCACTTTTTTAGTAAGATGCCCAATTTAAACTTTTAAGATTTAAAAAATATTTTGGGTAATTCCCCAAAAAAGTCATAAAAAAAGAGGCTGAATCATTTTATTCTGAAACAGCCTCTTCTTCTAACCTAAACCCTAATCTATGAAAAAAAACTTCTTATGTCTATTTTGTATAGTTGAGTTCTTTTAAAAATCGGAATGCCGAAATGACATTCCGATCTAAACCTAAACCCTAACCTAATCTATGAAAAACTCTCTCATGCTCTTCGTATTAGTACTTATCAAAGCCTATGCCAATAATTACCAAAATACATTCCTTTAACTTCTATTAATACAATTGAGTATTCAATTGCTTAATCTTCTCAATATTTAACATCCTCTTTGTTTTTGAGAGCCACTTTAGTTCTTTAATATGAGAGTAAATAAAACTTAAAGTGATTCAAGTTCATAAATATTCATCAATTCATTGATAGAGAAAAATTACTTAAACCCCATTATTTTATCATAAGCGTTAACGTGATATAATATTTATTTAAAAGTATCAAATTACTTTAATACCTGTTTTATTGGTAAAGTTATTGTAAAGCACTTGCCATATGAACAACATAACTAATACACGAAGGTGTCCTTTAATACGAATTAAGGACTTGAGGAAACATGGGCTTATAATAATTGGGCTGCTTTTTTTAACTAATATTTATGCACAAGAACCAACCGAGCGTTTTGAACTTGATGCTCCAACAAAAACTACCGGTATAATCAACAACCTAGGAATTCAGCTATTCAACACCGCTGGTTACGATGATATAGAAGCAAGTTTTTGGGCTTCTGTGAGTAATAACCCTCGTCACAACGTAAACTTACGTTTATCGCACCACAGGTTTGAAGGAGAATATTTCGGAATTGGACTGGGTTATGGATATGAATTTTATGCCAACAACCATTTATTCCTACCCTACTCAACGTACAATCATAATGTAGAAACTTGGAATAATGGAGCCCTTGTAAACGGTTTATATTACTCATATGGCGGTAGGTTTGATTTTGCAGTAGGTACAACTACCAATTTCACAAGAGGTACATATTCTAATAATTCTTTATGGGTTGATGCATACTACAACATAAAAGCTTTAGGTGGAATTCAACTGGGGGTAGAATATTGTGTAATGGCAGATACTAAAGATGTATACTGGGGTATTATTTTACAAAAAACACTCTGGAGAAGAAACAAATAACTTAGCGATATAAACTAAATAGCCCCTAGTAAATCAATAGACTTACTAGGGGCTATTCTTTTATAATAAACTGAATTAGTCTTGTAAAACTAATAGTCTACAAAGACTGTCCGTTATATTCTCCCGTTAAGGACTCTAGGAATTCAGTAATCAATGTAATTTCCTCTTGTGTTACATTTTCTTTTACTTGATATTTAGCCATTGCAGAAACTGCTTCTTCCAAGCTATTTGCCGAAGCATCGTGAAAATATGGAGCTGTTAAAGCAATATTTCTTAAGGTTGGCGTTTTCTGCTTAAAGTTATCCTTTTCATCACCTGTGAATTTTGCTCTTCCCTTATCTGCAGTTTCAATACTAGAACCTCTTAGCGCAAATCCATTATCAAATATACCCATGTGCTCAAACGACTGTCCTCCTATTGCTTCACCAACATGACAACTAGCACAACCTACTCTTTTAAATACATCATAACCTTCAGCCTGACGTGCAGTAATGGCATCTTTATCACCTTTTAAATATTTATCAAATGGCGCATTGGGAGTTACTAAAGTTTTTTCAAACTCAGCAATAGCATCAGTAATTGAATTTTGAGTGATTCCTTCAGTATATAAATTAGCAAATTGCGTTACCAATTCCTTATCTGCACTTAAACGCTCTACAATATCATCAAACGAGTTATTTCCCATTTCTTTGGCATCCATTGGAGGTCCGACAGCCTGAGCTTGTAAATCATGTGCACGACCATCCCAAAACTGAGCCAAATTATAAACTGCATTATAAACAGTTGGTGAATTAATAGGTCCTTCTTGATCATGAATACCGATAGAAACTGGTAATTGGTCTGTACCACCCTTTGCCAAATCATGACAAGTTGCGCAAGAAATTGTGTTATTCGCAGATAAACGCGTATCGTGGTACAATTGATTACCTAAAGCAACTTTATTTGCATCTACGGCAAACTCCGTTTCAATTGGTCTAATTGGTTCTAAGGCAAATTCAGCAGAAGCGCTCATCGATTTATAGTTATTCATTCTCTCATGAGCAACCCATTTTTTAATAACTTCAGCCTCGTTTTTCTTAATATTAGCGCCCCAGTGAATAGCAGTATAGGGTTTTGGAGGCATTGTATTGGCATCAACCGCATGCTCAATCTTTGCTAAATCAACTTCTCCAACCAATCCGTCATTCTCTAGTGTAGCCACTACATCATCTAATAACAGACTTCGCTTTCCAAATTCCATATCCTTTTTAATTGTTTCTCCAATAATAGGAAGTACTGAATATGGTGGAGCAACCGAATTTACGGAGTGACATGCCATACAGTCATTATCTTTCAATACGGCGAGAGCCTGGTTTCTTACTGATTCCGTCGCGTGTTCCAGATGATATGTGTGATCACTAAATAAATTGTAAGCAATTGGAATCATAATAACTACGATAGCCAAAATAATAATAAGCTTTTTGTTCTTCATTCTTTAATATGTCTATTGTTTATTTTTTAAGGTAATTATAAGCTCGGTATACTACATAGAAATAGTCAATTGAAGGATAGGACTGCAAAAATAAAAAATTTAAACCATTAATTATAATGCGCGAACATTGTTAATTATTAATTAACACTAAACTTTAAAATAAAAGACACAAAAAAGCCGGCTTTACCCCTAAAGCCGGCTTCTAACCTATAATTAACCTATATTAATAAATCCACTTCAAATTTAGATATCAAAATGGAATCTATTACAATTTAATATTCAACTTAAAGTTGAATTATAGCACCTCATCAAGAGGTACATATGGAATATCAAAAGCATCTGATACAGCCTTATAAACTACATCACCTTTGATAATATTTAATCCTAATCTTAAGGCAGAATCCTCTTTACAAGCTTGCTCCCACCCCTTATTTGCTAATTTAATGGCATAAGGAAGTGTTGCATTTGTAAGTGCCATGGTAGATGTAAACGGAACTGCACCTGGCATATTAGCAACTGTATAATGAATAATATCATCAACCATATAAGTTGGATCTTGATGCGTGGTAGGTTTTGACGTTTCAAAACATCCTCCTTGATCTATTGCCACATCCACCAAAACTGTTCCTTGTTGCATAGTCGGCAACATATCACGCGTAATTAATTTAGGAGCTTTTGCTCCAGGAATCAATACTGCACCAATAATTAAATCAACATTCTGAACAAACTCACGCATACGCATCTCGTTTGGAACTAAAGTTTTCACATTAGCAGGCATAATATCATCTAACTGACGTAATCGCTCTAAGCTTAAATCCATAATAGTTACATCAGCACCTAATCCTGCAGCCATTTTTGCCGCCTGAGTACCTACTATTCCACCGCCAATTACTAATACTTTGGCAGGAGGTACTCCTGGAACTCCGCCTAACAACACCCCACGTCCGCCATAAGTACGCTCTAAATACTTAGCGCCTTCTTGCGTAGCCATTCTTCCTGCTACTTCCGACATAGGTATCAACAAAGGTAACTTTCTATCCGGAGTTTCAACCGTTTCATAACTTAAACAAACCGCTTTTTGCTCAATCATAGCCCTCGTTAATGGCTCACACGAAGCAAAATGGAAATATGTAAATAATAATTGATTTTCTTTAATCAATTTATATTCTGGTTCTATTGGTTCTTTTACCTTCACAATCATATCTGCAATGCCATAAACATCTTCGATAGTTGGTAAAATTTTTGCGCCCGCTTTTTCATAATCCTCATCAAAAAAGTCGGTACCTATACCTGCTGTTGATTGCACATAAACAGTATGTCCTGCTTTAACCATCTCCAAAACCCCTGCTGGAGTCATACCGACCCTATTCTCGGCTGGCTTTATCTCTTTAGGAACTCCTATAATCATAGCTTAACGCATTAAAAAGTTATTGTTGTTTTTAAGTATTAATGATGTTTCAAATTAAATAAGAAGTTTGAATTTGAGAAATGAATATTATCACTGAAAAACGATGTTTAAAATCATATTATTAAACAAGGGGGTTGTTTGCAATATTTTTATATTATAAGCCGAATTCGAATTCTAAAACAGGGGTGTATTTGATATAAATGTATTTTTAAATCTAAATAACCGCACACAAATAGCCCCAAATGACAAAAAACAACATTCAAACCACAATACTCCTATTTTGGAATATACCACACAAATAGTTTTCTCATTTGTACTCATAAATAACAAAACAACCTTATGATATTTTCACTACTACTCTTTAGATTAGTGTAAATAATTAGTTAGAAACTGGTTAATGAGATTTTATTGGGAGATCATGATGAATTCAATATAAATTAACTAATTTTAGTAATGCCTATAGTAGCATTAGTGGCAGCACTCATATACAGATTATTAACATGTGCATTATGAAAACAAAAACATACAACTCGCTAACCGCATTATTCCTTTTCTTTAACATACTCTCTTTTAATGTAACAGGACAGGAATTTAATGGTAGAATCAGCTTTACTAATGGCACCCCCTGCCCTAATGTAAGGGTTGATATATATAATAATATTAATCCCAACGAAGCCTCAAGCACAACTAGTGACGAAAATGGCAATTATGAACTTGACCTCTCCAACATTTTTTCGCAGCACATTAAATATGCTTATGCGGTGGTTGATTGGCACTCTCAAATTATGAATTTTAATGTGGCCCTAAAAAATCAATCAAAACTAAGACTTGCGATCTATGATATATCAGGAAGAGAAATTGACTTAATAATAAACAAAGATTTTGGTGCAGGTGTGCATCAGTTCTCATATAACTGTTCAAATATAAAAGGCTTACTTGAAAACAAAATGTACTTTGTCAATTTCAAGTCTTCAAATAATAGCAAGAGTGTAAAACTAATTCAGGCAGTAACTAATAGACTCGATTTCTACATTGAGGAATCAAATAGTAATGATTTAAGTACAACCGATTACAACAACTCTCTTTTTACGGCAACAATAAGTGGTGAAGGCTTTCCTACCCACACCATACGAAATCTAAATGCTAACAATAAAACACAAAACTTTATTATTAATAAAGACACCTTCTTACCTTTTCAATGTGGTCAAAAATTCATCGAACAACACAATGGAGATAAATACGTTCCATTCTATATAAAAGGCATTAATCTTGGAGCGGCTATACCCGGAACCAGTCCTGCAGAAATGGCTCCCTCTAAAGAGTTATATGCAAAATGGTTTAAGATGATGGCCAACGCAGGCTATAATACAATTAGAATTTACACCATTCATTACCCTCGTTTTTATGAAGCCCTAAAGGAATTTAATGATGCCAATCAAGGAACTCCACTATACTTGATGCCAGGCGCATGGCTTGATGAGGAATATGAAAAGCCTACCAATTTTTATACTAGCGAAATTTGGTTCGTGAGAGATATAAATGAGAGTACCGAATTTGAAAAAATGCCATTAATGGATTACTTCGATGAACGAATTAGAGAAGTTATAGACGTAATACATGGAAATGCCAATTTACCCGAAAGATGGGGATGGGCATCAGGAAACTATACTGCAGATGTTTCTGAGTGGGTTATTGGCTACATAATTGGAAGAGAAATTTCTCCACACGAAGTAATCGAAACAGATGACGCCAATCCTGATATCAACTCTTACAATGGATTATCATTTAGTATTAACAATGCTAGTCCTACCGAGGCATGGGCTACAGAGCGCTTAGACAAAGCTGTTAACTACGAGATAGAAAAGTACAACCAACAGCATCCCATCAGTTTTTCAAGCTGGCCAACTTTAGACCCTTTGGATCATCCCACCGAAATAGGAGATGAAGATCTCACACAAATCGACCTAAACCACATAAACGAAGACAATGCCCCAGCAGGTTACTTTGCTAGCTATCATGCTTACACGTATTTTCCTGATTTTATATCATGTGATCCAGACTACCAAGAATATAGCGACTATGAAGGCTCAAACAGTTACTTAGGCTATTTAAACGATTTAAAAAACCATTACAATAACCGTCCCCTATTGATAGCCGAATTTGGTATACCTAATGGTTGGGGTGTTGTTAGATATAGTTCAAATGAAATGCATCAAGGGGGTGCCAATGAAGAAACTCAGGCTGCGCAAACAATAAGAATGATGCATAACATTAAAGATGCAGATTGCGCAGGTGCAATACAGTTTGCCTGGATAGATGAGTGGTTTAAGGTAACCTGGATTTATCAGGAAAATGTAAATCCTGATACTCGATTACATTGGCATAATCTGTATAATCCAGAACAAAATTTTGGAATGATTACCTATATTCCTGAGGAAGCAGAATATTCAAATTACGATCAAGATTCCAAATCAGAAAAAATCAAAAACATTAAGTTAGATTCTGATATTGAAGGCTTCTACATTCAACTAGAACTTAAATCAGAACTTACAACAACAGATACTCTTTGGTTAGCATTAGATACCTACGATAAAAATAAAGGTGAGTCTATATTACCTAATAATAAAAACGTGAATAATAGAGCTGAATTTTGTGTAAAACTTACTAATAACGGAGGCAATTTATTTGTTACGAAGGCCTATGACATGTTTGGTATTGGCCTTGAAGGATACCCTGTTGAAGGACAACATTTCTATTCTACAAAAAGTGATGGCTTAGGCTGGAATAAAGTATTATGGCGAAATAAACAAGAAGATGACTATTGTGCCGGAAGCGAATTTGATGCCAGCAAATTAAAATTAAGAGAAGGCAAAAACCCAATTAGAGGAGATGCTGTAATTATTAACGAAAACATTATTACCATAAAACTACCATGGCCCATTATTAACTTCAATAATCCTGCTCAAATGGAAGTTATGGATATATTAGATTATGAACCTAGAAGAGGTACTGGAAAAAACAACAAACAAGTAGAAACGTCTGATGGAATTGCGGTTTCTGTTTTCTTTGAGGATTCAATGATTGAAACAGAAAGGTATAAATGGGAGAAATGGGATTCCGGTTCAATGCCATATACCAAAGAACACGTAAAATCCTCATTCTATATTATCAAAGAATCGTTAAAAAAATTTGAAACCTACTTTGAATAAAACAGATTTAAGTAACTAAAATGCCCTATAATTAAATGAGGTTATAACTACCTCAAATGGTTCTTGTTCTTCAACAGGAGATTTAATCAACCAAAGATTCATCCTGAACTTAGCTTGCTTTAGATTAAAGGCTTTTGGCCTTCTAAAAACACTATTCTGAAGCAAATTGAGAGGGTTAGTAGCATAACTACTTATGAAAATACTATCAGAGTACACCTTAAAAATGTGCTTCGTTTCATCTTGCACCTTGGGCAAATCGAATCTATTAACAATAAAGTCTTTATTAGAGTGTACTACATGCTGAGCATTTAACCCCTCAGGTACATTCCATTTAGATAACTCAAAATCAATTTCATTATAGGATGGTGGATTTTCCGTATCATATAAAAATAAGCCAAACACAACATTATTCGGCATAGTATTATTACAGTAGAAACTAAGCTCGTAAACCCCTTCTTTCAATATAGAATCTGTAATCACTTCTGCACACGACCAATGTGTTTGTTTCTTTTTTAAACTTAGGTGAAGGTTTCCTAATCGATCTACAAAAACATTTTTCTTGTGCAAACCAAAATAATTAGGTCCAGGCCCAACCTTTATACTAGTCACCTTCTCAACCCACAAAAAATTGCTGAATCTTATCAAACCATCCTCAGCTATATAGCACTGACTTTTAGCTTCGGTAAAAAGCATACATGAAACATAAAACAACAGAAGCCTTAGAATCATAAAGTCAATTTTAATAATCTACGAACTAGTTCAATTTTTATCAAAATTAAATGCACGTACCTCTTTTAATAGCTCATCATGCTCAATCACAATATGCGACACCAACCATTTTTTCATGAAAATAATTATTCGAGGAATGATGGTGGTATTACGCATTCTATACTCTTGTTGAAATTGTTTTAACTTTTGATGAAAATATTGATGATGCTCTTTATGTAAATCCTCATTTGTATAAGCAACTTCGTGCATAACATTTTCTTCGAATTCAAAAACACTCACATACTCTGTGAGTACATCTAAAAGAAATTCTACATCAACAAACTCTTCAGACATTGAATTACTAGTACTTATTACATCCTTAAACTTACGGTCTTGGGCACATAATAGGTCTAGAATCATCTCTACTCTTCCGCTAATATTATTTTGTTGTAATTCCATCTTCAAGTATCGCTTTTAAATCCTTTACGACTCATTTTACCCCAACCCTTTCTTTTTCCTCTAATAAAAAAGTCGAAATTCCCTGCTAAAGCAAAAATTACATTTAGTGGATGATATATTAAGATTTCTAGTATTGATATTAGAAATATTTTAAACATAAAACTTACACCCTTATATCTATCATATAGATATTTCTCAGAAAATACAGAAAATGCAGAATAAAGGACCGAAAATGCGAGAACGAAAATCGTATATAATAACACAAACTTTAAATTAATACGTCCCAAAGCAGACATAATGATAAAGTAAGTAATACCAATAAACTCAAAAACCGGACCTAACCATTCAAACATTACCCAAAATGGGAATGCAATTAAACCTACTCTGCCATATTTAGGATTACCAAACATTTTACGGTGTTTTGATAAAGAATCTATCAACCCTCTGGTCCACCTATTTCTTTGACGATATAGAACACCCAGGCTATCGGGAACTTCAGTCCAACAAAGCGGATCCGGGATAAAAGCAATTCGATAGGGAACTTTTTCTACCTCATGCATATATTTTCGCATACGTATTACTAATTCTAAATCTTCACCAACAGTACTTGTATCATAGCCGCCCACTTTTTGCACCAAATCCTTATCAAATAAGCCAAAAGCGCCAGAAATAATTAATAAACCATTAATTCTACTCCAAGCCATTCTGCTCAAAATAAACGCTCTAAAATACTCTAGAATCTGAAATTGTGCCCATATATTCTTAGGAAAAACAACTTTCGTAAGTTGTCCATTCTCAACTGTACAAGAATTAGCCACGCGTATAACCCCGCCTGAGGCTATTACCTTTTTCATTCCATACTCCTCAAGAAAGGGTTTAACCATACGATATAGAGCATCGGGTTCTATAATGCAATCAACATCGATACCCAAAAATAAATTGGAGCGAGAAATATTAACTCCGGCATTTAGGGCGTCCCCCTTCCCATTATTCTCTTTATCAACTACAATTAGATTACTATAACTAGGGTTTGTCGATTTATATACACCTCGAACATTAGCTGTTTTTATAACGTGTTCATAAGCATAATTTATTTTAACTAATTGATATTCTTGAATAACTAATTTCAAACTATCATCAGTACTACCATCATTCACTACAATAACTTCAAGACTATTATAATGTAATGAAAGGAGACTCCTTATATTGTCAACAATACTCATTTCTTCATTATAACAAGGGGCAATAATGGAGATTGATGGTAAAACCTTAAACGTAGCTATCTTGGTGAAGTCAAAATATTTATTTCTGCGAGTATAAAACCTTAACTCAATACTGGATATAACACCAATGAGCAAATAGGATATGAATAACAGCGACCCATAAATGAAGAAAAAAACATTAAATCCTTTATGTAGATATTCGATCCATTCCATAATTAAACGCCTATGTGTATATCTGCAACTTCTCTTAAAACCACCTTAATATCAGAGTCCTCGCTCTTATAAAATTTACTAATCCTATCAAATCTTTCTTTAAATAATATTCGCATCGATTCTAACTTAACCTGTAAACACCCTTTAACAATGGCTTTCTCAAGTAAGTCGTAGAGTCTATTATTATAGATACCGTACGAACTTTTCAGAATCATTAGTTGTATTCGGTCATTTTCTTGAAAAAAACGATCTACAATAATATCAGCAGCTTCATCTTTTGGTACTAGATTCAAAAATGCATCCCATGCTAAATAATTAATCGTATAATCCTCATTGCCTATAAAATTCAAGATTAAGATTAAACTTTTTCTACTCTTACGATATCTATATTTTGATAAGATTAACCCTACAATGATTTTCCTCTTAATAGGAGATGCTAAGAAGTCGTGATAATCAATATTCATCTTAAAATTTTTAATTACCGCGCTTACAATAAAATTGATATCTAAGAGAGAAAGATCGTGAGATGTACCAACAAACTCAGCTAACTTATTGTCGCCCTCCACCATTCGTATCAAAGCTGCATAAGCATCGCTTCTTAATGCAAAATTATTAGATTTTGAATATTTAAATAAGCAATCTATATAACGCTGTTCCTTTATCCTTAAATAGGAGATGAAACGCATTGCCAAAATCCTATCACTTAAGTGATAAGAATACAAGAATTGATCTATATATTTTTCAATATTAATTTCCTTTATTAATTGCTTAAATTCTTCACTATGGTTTTCAGCAACCATTTCTTGTACCTTGGCAATAGACAAAAAAAAGGCCTCTACCCTCATCTTCTGATTCCCAAAGCGCTTCATTGTTTTTCGTAATCCATCGCGCTCTGCCTTGGTTTTATATTTATCAGCGTATAAATATTCTACAATTACATTTACATATAAGCTTGTTAATCGAGGTAAAAGGTTAGCCACCCTAGCTCTTTTGTAGGTAATATAACTACTCATTAGAACAAAGCCCAATACTCCGCCTGCACATATAAAAATAAAATAGCCTACTAAAATAGTCCACCATTCAAGATGGATAAAAGGATTAATATATTGCGCTCCGTTTATAGTAATACTTGGCAAGAATAATAAGTACAGTATCACAAAAGGAATTAGTAAAAGAACCACCCGAATAATCCACTTTATATAATGTAGTATATGTAATGAATATATCTGTCGCATAATCAAAACCTATGTTTAAAAAGAATATCAAAAATAAACCTATCTCGATAATAATCTTTTCTAATCTCTTCATGACCGTAACCTATCGACAACCTTAATTCGTTGGTTTTTCCAATTGCCGTATTTCTCTGTAAGCTAAATCTATAAACATTATGCCATTCATTATTTTTTCCTATTACATAAAAATACAAATCGTCAGGTGAATTGCCATAACCAAGCTCTGTACCCCAATAACTTATAGGATTGCGTCCGTACATACGTGCATTGAGTATACCCATAAAGTTATAACCTCCATCTTTTAAGGCGACATAAGGTCTTGCGCTAATCCACCAATTAGAGATATATTTTGCCATGGAGGCAGTAAAAACGATAGCATCACTACTCGGAAAATTAAGATATCGCGCACCTAAACTCGCCTCATAACCTCTTCCGAAAGGCATGTAGTATTCAAAACCTAATTTATGTTTTGAAAATAAGTTATTATTGAAACCAAAACCGTAGTTGGCGTAAAAATAGTTACCGTTGGAGAAGTTATGATACCAATCAACTTCAGGTTGATAATCTTGTAAATCAAATCGATTGGCATAATTTAAACGAACTATCCAGATATCCTTACTATTTCTCAATCCATAATCTACATAACCTAGATGCTGCGGATCAATCGATTCTTGATCAAACATCTCTAATCGATAATAAAACGAAACAACATTAGATTTATCTAAATTCATTAGATAGTTATATAAATCACTTACATCGGCTGAATCTAATAAATTGGGCTGTTGAATTATACTACGTATTCCGGCGGAATATTGTTTTAAGCCCTTATAAGCCAGAGCTTCTTTCATTGTTAGGTTATGCTGATTATCATATTCGTTTTTCTCTGCTATTTTAATTGTTTTCAACAATTCAGAATATTCGCTATTCCACAATAACACATTTAACCACGAATCATATAGATTTGATGTTTTAGGATCGTTATTATATACCTTTGTAATCTGTTTTTTAGATTTATCAAACTCACCTTGCCAAGCATATACATTTGCAATAAACAGTCGTACATCACCTCTGGAAGAATCTAAAGTGAGGGTTTGTTGTGCTTTTGCAATAGCATCTGTGTATTCACTAACTCTTGCATGATTTATAGCAACATTGAATAAAGAATCAATATTTACTTGCGCATTACAGTTTAATGTAATCCAAAATAACAGTATTAATAAGCTTATATTTTTACAATTTTTTCTCATTCATTTACTAAAGTAGTAAAAAATTGTATTTGATCAACTAAACCATCTGGAACAAAAGGCTTATTAATCACTTTAGTAGCTCCTGCAGCAAGTGCTCCGTTTTCATCAAGAGTATTATTAGTGAAATATAATATTGGTGCACAAATTTCTTTATTATTGCGCAGATACGCTAAAAGTTCAAACTGTGAAGTACCAGCAATAAAGTTATCTAACAATACTGCATCATATACTTTACCTGATGAGTTTGATTTAAGCTCAAAAAGATTATGACTCTGCGTAAAATTTATCTTTCCAAATCGATTTAACAACAAGCGATAAATGATTGATGAAAATATAGTGTCTTCCGTGATTATATGTATATTTGGTAATTTCATAATTCCTAAGATTTAATATAAATTTAATAATTAGGCCTGTTACCTACTGTATATCAGTGCCTTTTATTTATCAACTACCAAAAACGATTGATTAATTATCAAAAAATAACGTCCAATGGTTAATGACATCTTTAAGACTGTTGTTTAGATACTACTAGCGCTAATTTGTATCCTTAGAGTCCAAACAATAATTTGTTGGTGTTTCGTTAATTACAATTCAAAAATATATCATATCATTCATCTAAATTGTCATTCTCGTTAAGGGCACTTTATGCTTCGATGAATGGCATTGATGGACAGTTAAACTATACTACATCATCTACCCTAATGTGTTATGGAAGGTGTTTAGTGTACTTCAGTAAACTACATGAGAAAAGGAACTAGAACAACGAAAATCATAAAGACACCAACTAATAACCACACTGAATTATTTAAGAAGCCACCTACCTATGTTTAAGTAACATTCATATACCCTTTAAAAAACGAAAGTCATCAAGCATATTTATTACATTTGCCACTTCATTTAATTACGATCAAGTATCGATGGCAGACATATATTTATTCAACCCTACTGGAGAAATGGCTATTGCAAATGGCAATCATAGTTACATGGCCCCTAAAATGCTTCGAATTTTTGAACGCGATTTAGCATTTATGCCTACATACTTTGCAAATGACCATGATATAATTTTATGTGATAACAAACCCTATGATTCATTTTTAAAGGAATGGCAAACGCTTGGTCTACCAAAAACAAATTACTTAAGCATTAAAGAAGCTCTTAAGGCTGATGACATAAACTATCTGAAACCATGGAGCTGGAATCCTGCCAGCCATCACCTACTAAGAAACTTAAAACTCTTAGCTAGTGATGCGTTTAAAACATCTCCTAACCACAAATGGAATAACACTAACAAACTTTTCTTCAGCCGAGAATCGTGCAATAAGGTTCAGAAATATATTTTTAACAACATTAATAATTCATCTATTAAAATATCGAAACCAGCAATAAGTCTAAATTCAATTGAAAAGGTTAAAGAATGGCTTACTATCAATAAGAAAGCAGTAATAAAAATGCCCTGGAGCTCAAGTGGAAGAGGTATACACATTGTGGACTTACAAAATAACAGACCCTTAAATTTAGAATGGGTATCTGGAGCAATAAAACAACAAGGTTTTGTTTGTATAGAACCGTTGCTAAATAAGGTTAAGGATTTTTCATACCAACTTAAACTTAATAAAAATAGGGAAATTGATTTTTTAGGCATTTCACATTTTAACAATGATTATAAAGGTCACTTTACAGGAGGCATTATTAACTGGCCTCATAAGGAGAATGAAATCAGCAACTTCTTTAATGAAGAGGTTATTCAAGAAACATCAGGAGCTTTAATTCAAGCCATTTCGAGCATCAGCCCAAATAAACATTACGAAGGGTACTTAGGGGTAGATGGCATTATTTATAGAGGTGAAAACAAGCAATTAAAGATTCACCCTTGTCTTGATATCAATTGGAGGTATAATATGGGGAATGTGAACATTATGCTCCCCAATTATGTGGCACCTAATAGCAAAGGAGAATGGAAAATTGACTCATTTAAGGCAGGTGAATGGAATGAGTTTACTAGAAGTGAGAGCAAAAAAAAGCCACTTAAAATAAGTGGCGGAAAAATATCTTCAGGCTTTAAAGCTCTAACTCCTCCTGCTGATAATGCAATGTTTGGAGCCTGGCTTGAGGTTTTTGAATAACAACACTTATCGCATTGCCTGAACTTGGCCTCTATAAATATCCTCTTCAAATACCTTTTTAAAATGAATGGTTCTTAGCTGAAATCCTAAGGATACATAAAACATTCTGGTTTTATTAAAATTGCTAAAATCAACAGAACCTCTATTATAGTCGCTATTTAAAAAGTCTTCTAAATAATACTTAAACTGTAAATTTGCCCCCTTTGGTAACTGTATACCAACAAAAACCGAAGGCACAAAAGTATTTACTTTATCACTAAACCACTCTGAGGTTTTATATTTTTGGCCGGCTTCCCAATACTTCTCTTTATAGTGAAACATCCACTCATATTCTGCACCACCATAAATAAAAAATCGCTTATCAAAAACCCCTAATTTAATTGCCAAAGGTACACCCAAACTGTATGAACGATGAACTCGTTTTTCAATATCATAATCAGCATCATTGGTTATAAATCCAACATTTCTAATTGCTCCTCCTGTATACAGACCAATATTATTGGTGAAATCAAAATTTAAATATTGTGCGTAATGAAACCACGCTGTAAAACGCATTGGGCTTCGAACATCAATATCTTCTCCCCCAATATCCATATTTACATCCGCACTTGAAAATATCAATTCAATACTAGTTGTTCCGTATACATTTGTTTGTGCTTGGCTTACAAAAGGAATCGCAATTATTGCGATAAATAGCAGTAATCTCATCAGTAATCGTTTTAGGTATATTTTACTTGCGAATTTAAACAAAACAGCGAAACCTACAATTATTTTTCTATTCTGTAACTTTAATATAATACTCAGTTTATACTACTCATGTATAATTGGGCAAATTATTGAATAGGCAATTAATGTTAAATAAAGAAAAGTTTGGATCTAATTTTAAATGGGGCACTACCATATGCGCATTCCAAAACGAGGGCTGGGCTAACTCGGATAATAAAGGCCAATCTATTTGGGATGATTTTACAAGTGACGCGAAGAACATTAAAAATAACGATGCAATAAATAATGCTAGTAATTTTTATAAAGACTATGAAAAAGACATCAGGATAGCTAGTTCACTAAATCTGAATACTTTTCGTTTTTCACTCTCATGGACAAGGATATTTCCTAATGGTAAAGGCGAAATAAACCCTGAAGGTGTAAAGTTTTACCATAAGGTGATTGATTGCTGCATTGAGAATAATCTGGAGCCATGGATTACATTATACCATTGGGATTTACCCAAGAAATTAGAAGAACTTGGAGGATGGACTACTCGATCAATTATTAATTGGTTTAGCGAATATGCGAACTTCTGCAGTAATGAGTACGGCGAAAAAGTTAAGCATTGGATTGTACTTAATGAACCCATGAGTTTTACTGGTCTTGGTTATTTTATGGGCTACCATGCACCAGGAAAAACAGGCATCTCTAACTTTTTAAAAGCAGCGCACCACACAGCTCTTTGTAATGCTGATGGGGCACGAATAATAAGAAAAAACGTAAAAAATGCAATAATAGGTACAGCTTTCTCGTGCTCGTATGTTAAGCCAATAAATAAAAGCAGACTTAATAAAAAATCGGCTCAACGCGTTGAGGTTATGTTGAATCGATTTTACCTAGAACCTACTCTAGGGTTAGGATACCCTACTGATGTAATGCCCGGGTTAAATATGATCAATCGCTATTTTAAAGATGGCGACCTCGAAAGGTTAAAATTCGATTTTGACTTTATTGGAATTCAATATTATTTCAGAGTGGTTACTAAATTTAGTCTATTTCCACCTGTTTTATTCGCCAGTGAAATTGAACCTAAAAAACGCACTCGCAATTTAAACACAATGGGATTAGAGGTATACCCTCAGGGCCTTTCTAAAGTATTACAGTTTTACAATCAATACGACGGAATAAAAAATATAATTATTACAGAAAGTGGTGTTTGTTACGATGACCATTTAACAAACGGAAAAATATACGATATAAAAAGACTACGATACCACAGAAGAATGCTCAAAGAAATTTTAAAATGCAAAAAGAAAGGCATTAATATTACAGGCTACTTTATATGGACCTTGATAGATAACTTTGAGTGGAGAGAAGGTTTTGAGCCAAGGTTTGGTTTGGTACATAACAATTTTGAAACTCAGAAAAGAACTATAAAATACAGCGGACTATGGTTCAGAAAATTCTTGAGAATATGATGCAACACATTATTGTAACTTTGGCCTTTAAAGTTTACAAAAATGTAGCTTAATAATTACAGTACCTGGTTGCTTCAAAGATCAAAACAAGAGCATACCTAGGATATTATTGACATACACAAATTGTAAGCCATGTAGTAATAAGAGGTGGCATTATATTGGTTGTGGAATTAATTTCTACTAATTCTTATTTACTATGAAAGTTATATTTTTTGAAAAGCCAGGATGTATTAATAACACCAAACAAAAAGCGCTATTGGCTGAGCACAATGTTGAAGTTGAAGCCAAATCTTTACTTACAGAGCAATGGACAAAAGAAAGCTTGCGTCCTTTTTTTGGCAACTTACCGATTAATAAATGGTTTAATAGCACAGCTCCAAGTATAAAAAACGGTAACATAAAACCAAGTGATTTTGATGAGGAAAGTGCAATAGAGGTAATGCTGAAAGAACCATTATTAATTCGACGACCTCTAATGATTATTGACGGTCATCGTGTATGTGGTTTTGATCACCCCAAAGTGCAAAAGTTAATTAACAACATTGATACTTCTGAATTATTGGTTTGCCCTCAACAAAATAATAAATGTGATTAAGCCATTACTTGCTTAAACCCGCATTATGCAATGGGATATTGTATATAAAAGCTTAAAATGCAATAAACCAATAACTTTATGAAATGAGACATAGCATCGTTATGGTGAGTTGAAAAAAGTAAGCGAAGCGTCTTGTTGTAAAGTAGTTTCAGCTTGTAATAGATAGCCTATTGCATATTGCGGGTTAAAAGATAAAAGCCACACACCCTGCAATGCAAAGGTATATGGCTTTTGAGTCTAGATTAAAAATCTTTGGTATTAACTTGTTTACTCACACAAGTCCTATATTGCAGAGCTACCTCGCTCTTCGGTACGGATACGAATACATTGCTCAAGGGGTGTTACAAATATCTTTCCGTCTCCTACTTCACCTTCGTGACCGTTGTGCGATTTAGCTGCCTTAATAATTGCATCTATTGTTGTTTCAAGGTACTCTTCGTTTACTGCAACCTCAACACGCATTTTAGGCGTTAAGTTAGGCACTACTTCTTTACCTCTATATACTTCTTTTCTAATTTGGTTACCATGTCCTGATACACGAGTAACCGTAATTCTAGTAATACCAGCCGCTATTAAAGATTCTCTAACTTGGTCTAACTGATACTCTCTTATTATTGCTGTAATTAATTTCATAATACTAATAATTTGAAATGTTGCTAAAGGTTTCTACTAATGTAAAATTAATTTGGATTCATCATACCATAACCACGTTCTCCGTGATAAGAATGATCTAATCCCATCATTTCCTCTTCTTCGGTCGATTTCAAACCAAATACCTTTTCAACGAACCAAATAATTGCAATTGTTAATACAATTGAATATGCTATGGCAATAACAACAGTAATTGCTTGTACTCCGAACTGATCCCAAACAGACCACTCACCTGTAACTGAAGCAGCAGCTGCATCGGCCATCCACGAATCTCTAATGAAGAATGATAAAACAACTGCTCCTAAAATACCACCCATACCGTGAATACCAAAAGCATCTAATGAATCATCATATCCTAATTTATCTTTTACTATAAGTGCACCGTAACAAACTATAGTAGAAATAGCACCTAAGGCCATTGCTCCGGTAGTTTGTACAACACCAGCCGCAGGGGTAACAGCTACTAAACCAGCTAATACACCCGATGCAAAACCTAATGCAGTTGCTTTTCCATGGTGTAATAACTCAACAATCACCCACATTAACGCTCCGGCTGCACCAGCAACTTGTGTTGCAGTTAAAGCTTGTGCTGTTTCAATACCACTAGAAACACTACTTCCGGCATTAAAACCAAACCAGCCTACCCAAAGTAAACCAACTCCCATCATTGTCATTACTAAGTTATTCGGACGTAGCTGACGCTGAGGATACCCTCTACGTGCTCCTAAATAAATAGCCGCAACCAAACCACTAATACCCGCAGAAATATGTACAACTGTACCTCCTGCAAAGTCAATAGCTCCCGCAGCACCCCAATGGTGTAAGAAACCATCTTCGGCCCAAACCCAGTGACATAGTGGATTATATACTAAAATACCCCATATTGCTATAAATACTAAATAGCCTTTAAATTGAACGCGCTCAGCAAAAGCACCTGCAATTAAAGCCGGAGTTATAATGGCAAACTTACCTTGAAACATAGAGAAAACTAAATCAGGTACACCGTCGGTTACTGTAGTGTCAATACCTTTTAAAAACACGAAATCACTATTCCAGCCACACCAGCCTCCTAGTACACTTTCTCCAAAACTCATTGAGTAACCAAAGATCACCCAAAGTACACTCATAACGCCCATAGCTGCGAAACTGTGCATCATTGTTCCCAATACGTTTTTTGATCTAACTAAACCGCCATAGAACATGGCTAATCCCGGAATCATTAGTAATACCAATGCGGTTGATGTGATCATCCAAGCTGTAGCGCCGGTATCAACTTGCGAGCCATCATTGGCCATTCCAGTCATAAAAAATCCAAGCAACATTGTTGCCATAAGAAGTATTCGCTTCATAAAATTCAATTAATAGGTGGTAATTTTCATTTCTCGGCGACAAACTTATAATTTTTACAGTTAACGTGCAAATTTTATTACTTTTTGAAAGTAGAACCCCCTTTATTTAGAACATATCGAAATAATATTAATAAAATACACTAAGCATGACTACCAAAAAAACACCCTTAAATAAAATTATAATTGTTTTTAGGATACGCTTAGCTAAATCATTTATGAATATGGAATCATAATCCATCTCTATGAGATAAATTCTGACTATTAGATTTGCAAAATAATACCATAATAAGTGTTTACCCCCCCATTCTGGTGCAGCATCAATGATAAAATCAATAAAGAATTAGAAAATATTAGTTATATGTTTCCACTTCTACCTAAGCCCTAAACCATCCATCCTTAGGCAATTCTAACTATTATAGAACCATAGAAACACTTACTCACCAATAAAATAGATCATCTTATGTAAAAAATAAAGGCTTTTAATTTATAAAGACTAATTTAAACATGGAGATAAGCCTATATATTAACATATAGATAGATGATAAGCTAGCAAAAATCTTTAACCTACCTTATAGATTAACTTTTTAATAAATCGACTTATGAAAAAGGTATTAATTGTTGAAGATGCTATGGATTCAAGAGTAGCAATGAGTAAAGTTTTATCGAAATTTAATATAGAAGTACTTGAAGCAGAAAATGGCAGAGAGGCATGGGATATAATTATTAAGCATCATCCGCATTTAATATTAATGGATGTTCACATTCCTGAAATTGACGGATTAGATATATTAAAGGAAATGAAAGCTGAGTGGATAGAAACCCCTGTTGTGATGCTTTCTGGTGACGAAAGTACCACCATACGCGAATCCTGTTTTATTCTAGGAGCCAAACAATTTATTAATAAACCAATACGGGCTAACGACCTGAAAAATATTGTTAATGAGTATATATGATACGGATTGTATAATTACCACAGTAGCGACGTATCCATACTCATAGATTATAGCACACTCTACATGTGCAAAACAATTATGCAAGCTGTGCTTGCAAAAGCAGTACTTTACATTTAATTAAGTATTTCTTTAATACCAAAAGCCCCACACATAACAAACACCACTGTCACACGCCTTTAATCCTTCTGTTCACCCCTTTTGTCACACAAAATACCACATACATCAATACACAGCATATTTTTTATGAGATATATCATCTCTTAATTATCTTCGGTATTGAATTAAAAAACAAGCCAAATAAAATCTTTAACATGCTAGCCACCTTCCATTTACCATTAACCCGATATGTATTATTGGCTTATATTTACAACAGAACAAAAGGCATAACCAGCGAGCGACCCACCAAGGGGCTTACGTATAAAATACCAATTCGCCCCCACCCTTCATACTCAGTTTTCTGTACGAAAACACAAATTCAAAAACTTGGATTATAGAACTACAAATGCAGCTTGCCGATTTTCTTAATCAGAACAAAATGACAAAAATATAGCTTGCCGAAAAAAGTGCAGCTCTATTTAACTGAAATAAGACGATTAAGATTTTCGGCAGGCTATATTTTAGTTTTTTACCGCCTTGCCGAAAATCGGCAAAGGAAATTTTACAACAAATAAACATTACAAAATTATGCATTTGGTAATATTTGATTGATTAAAATGTAAAAGTGTTATTGTTGATTCACCCTTTTTTTGTTGGATTAAAGTGTGTTATGCGCATTGATATTATAGTAACTTAACACACGATGTAGGCCTCTTTTATCGATACAACGTCGGTAGTATGAAGCGTTGACTTGTGTTGCGCCTGCGGCAGGCATAGTGCGTATGAGTCATTGTTGCACTGGCGTTTCTATTCTTTGTAATGTATCCTTTTTATAAATTTATTATACAAATACAAATCAAAGGTGCTATTTCCATTATCAACACAATCTATAAAAAACGCTTTAAATTTTTCATCAAAGCTTAAATTTCTAATAAGAGTTCCATTAATCTCAAATATACTTATAGTCTTAATTCGATTCTGACGTGATCCACACCAACCAACAACAACAATCTTATTACCTCCATTTTTAACGAAACAACCATCTATATAATCAACCCTATTTGCGTTAAATATACTTTCTTTTAGAGAAAACAAAAGTTCTCCATTGTTATTATTGTATAGATCAAAGCCTTTTAACAAATAATCTCCTTCGGGTGACAAACTTGCTTGACCTCCAATTAAAGATGTATCGCGCCAAATCAATTCACAATTTCTATTAAAAGAATATATACCAGAAGTTGAAGAACAAATTGAAACATTATTTCCTCGACCTGAAACAGCCCCAATGCTACAGTTATCACAAACTTGTTGTTTCCATGAACCATTTGTATTAAAGTCCTTACATGTCAAATATCTATTATTATCTATTATTTTTAAATAATAGATAATACTTTTATCTGCGTTCGGATATACTTGGCCAACTCTTTCTTCATAGTGAATTTTATTCCCTGATTCATCTAACGATAACAGAAACTGAATTACATCCATTTCCATATGGTCAGTTTCCGAAAGTATTACATGACAAAACTTTCCATCATCTGAAATTTTACAATAAGATACAAACTTATCTAACTCTTTCTTCCAAACCAGGTTACCTTCAATATCATATAACTCGAGAAGACTTTTTTCATCAAAATTGTCGTATCCTACTCCTTCACCAGCCTCATAAGAATTTATTGCTTTAGTAAAATACTTTTTATTATCAGATTTAAATACTGCAATATTTTCGATTCCATCTTTTTCCGATGCTGATAGATCCTTGATATGTAAAGGTCTATTGAGAGGTATTTCATTTACATTAACATCTAAATTTCCCAATTTAACAACCTGTGCTAGTGAATCTGTTATACTAAAACAAAACACAATAAAAAGTTGAATTATTACTTTCATCTTAAAGAACCTCATGAGGTTAGTCATAAATATTCGCATGTAATTTACACTAATGTTTCTTTATTTACCCTTAATATGAGTGTTAAACTCTATCGCTTGGGTACAACTTATAAGGATTTTATCCTTTGTTCGACCAAGATAATTAATAACCTCAATAAAACATAAGGTTTATATATTGATCATTTATTTCTTCATAAGGTTATCATAAAAAAACCTTGTAATATTTTACTACTACAAGGTTTCTATTTTAAATTCTCAGCCAATTATATAATTACCATAGTGGCGCCCCATCCGTACTCTTGGAAAGAAGCATCTTGGTAATCGTGCCACTTGTATTTGCGGTCTAAAGATTTTCTAATCTCTGTTTTCAAGGTTCCATTACCAACCCCATGTATAAAAACAATTTTTCGTTTTTTATTCTTCTCGTTGGCTGCCATTACCTCATGAAACTTTTTTAGCTGCACATCTAGCATATCTCTGTTTGATAGGCCAGTGGTAATATCGAGCAACTCATGAATGTGCAAATCAACCTCTAAAATTTCTTTATCATCTCTTCGCTTTACATTTGATTTTTTAGGAGCAGCAGGTGCTTTTTCTTTCATCGCCTTTTTAATATCCTTATCGGTTAATTCCTCAAGCTTTTTCGAGAAACTATCTTTTAACAAGTGTACTAAAACGGCTTTATCATTTAAATAATCATTTTCAACATACGATGCATCTTTCATCAACTTAGCTCCTGAAAAACTGACTTTTTCAATAATAGGTTCTATCGGTGTGTAATCTTTATCTTTTTTATAGAAAATTACTTGAACCTGAAAACTACTATCATCAATATAATTAATGGCTAAAGTATCTAAGGTAACTTTGGTATTTGGTTCTAGAGTACCATTATATAATGGCGACATCACATCTTTATTAATTTTTGAGATGGTGTAAAAGGCAAAGTAATTGCTATCATTTATATAATACATGTTAACATTGCCTCCAATATTTACATCCTGAACTAATGCCAATAACATTTTTGGTTCATCGTCGGTTTCCGATTCCTCGTAATCAAAAGAATCTTGTTCTACAAGCTCTTGCTTTGAGTTTGCACTAGAAGTATCTGCTGTTTTACGCTCCACTAATACTACCTCAGTCATTAAAGCAGGCACTTCAAAACCATCATCATCCAAAACGTAAACCATATCCTTACCTTCAATGCGGCTTACTTTACCTCCACCCACTTCGTTTAAAAAGCGGACTTTATCTCCTATATTTAATTTCATATCTTTTTCAACTTTATTTATCTGAACAAACTGATTTGCATTTCACTCATTTTAGATAATTACAAATCGTATTATTCTGCCAAAGTTAATTATTTTTGCATCCGATTTACAGCAGATATTCCTGTATTAATAAAAGATAAATGAGTAGACCAGATATTTCAATAGCAGAATACACCTATAATTTGCCCGACGAACGAATTGCTAAATATCCTTTAGATAACAGATCCGATTCGAAACTTTTGGTATTTAATGGTGGTAACATCCAAGAATTAAAATTTTCTGATATTGTAAACGAACTACCCAATAACAGTCTGCTTACTTTTAATAATACTAAGGTAATACAGGCACGTTTACCTTTTCAGAAAGTTACGGGTGCTAACATTGAAGTGTTTTGTTTAGAGCCTATTGAACCCGTTGATATCAATCTTATTTTTCAGACTACAGATACCTGTACTTGGAAATGTATTGTGGGTAATTCTAAAAAATGGAAAACAGGCCCACTTGAAAAGAAAATTGAAATTAATGGTGAAGATGTTACCTTACAAATAAATAGAATATCAGCTGGTTTTGATTCTCAAATCATCCAGTTTAACTGGGATAAAAACGTTTTATTTAGCGATTTAATTGAAGCCATTGGTAAAATTCCGATTCCTCCATACTTAAATAGAGAATCAGAAGAAATTGATAGCACACGTTATCAAACCGTGTATTCAAACCACAAAGGTTCTGTGGCTGCACCCACTGCTGGCCTGCATTTTACGCCTGAAATATTAGAAAATCTCAGTGATAAAGAAATTGATTTATCGTACGTTACTTTGCATGTTGGTGCAGGGACTTTTAAACCTGTTAAAACAGATAATGTTGCCGACCATGAAATGCACATTGAGCATTTTTTTGTAGAGCTTGATACCATTAACAACCTACTAAATCACGAAGGTAACATTACAAGTACTGGCACAACTACGGTAAGAACCTTAGAAAGTTTGTATTGGTTAGGGGTTAAACTTTTAGAGGGTAGTAATGAGTTTTACATTAAACAATGGGATGCTTATGAATTACCACAGCATTATAGTTTTTCGGATGCGCTGAACAAGCTAAAAGAACATCTTGAAACAAATGAGAGAGTAAGAATTGAAAGTCATACAGGTATTATGATTGCTCCTGGCTATCAGTTTAAAATTGTAGATCGTTTAATTACAAATTTCCATCAGCCAACTAGTACATTATTATTACTAATATCGGCATTTACTGGAGGTGATAACTGGAAGAAAATTTATGATTATGCTTTAAGCAATGATTTCCGCTTTCTAAGCTATGGAGATAGCTCTCTGTTACACCGAACAAAATAAAAAAAAGGACTTAGTTTTTAGTAACTAAGCCCCTTACGTACTCTATTTATTTTCTCTTTTTGCAATTTCCTCTTCTAATATTTCTTCAATATCAGAAAAACAGCTACCGCAAATTGTTGCAATATTTGTTTCGTCTTGTATTTCATCCATTGTAGTAAAGTTATTATCCTGTATAATTTTTACTACGTCCTTTTTTTTCTTTAGCATGTGTCGGCATGCAAAATCATTATCTTCTAACATATTTAAAGTTTTTATATCCCATTTTTAATAAGTGCAAGTATAGCTACTTTTCATTGAAACTACGAAAATAATAAATGGTTCAAAAGTATGATTAATTAATACAAATCTTACAGTAATTTGATTAAGCAATCAAGCCTGTATCTAAATCAATACCACGCTTAAAAACAAGCTTATTTTGCACCTCCTCACATTCCTTAAAAAAGTTAAAACAAAAAGTTAACGAAGTGTTAAAATAGACGAACTACGGGATACTCGCATACACTATTAACTTTTTTTAACAATCACTAACCCAATCAAGAAATGTAAAGGACTATTTTTGGAAACCTTAAATAGAAATTATAAAAAATACATATAAATCAATCGTCTCATGGAGCAATCAGTTGATATAAGAGAATTAAACGAGAGAATAAAAAATGAAAGTTCGTTTGTGGATTTACTAACCATTGAAATGAACAAAGTAATCGTAGGTCAAAAACACCTTATCGAAGGATTATTAGTAGGGCTTTTAAGTGATGGTCATATCCTACTTGAAGGTTTACCTGGTTTGGCAAAAACTTTAGCCATTAACACACTGGCTACAATTGTTGATGCTGATTTTAGTCGTATCCAATTTACTCCTGATTTATTACCTGCCGATTTATTGGGTACCATGATTTATAGCCAAAAAAAGGAGGAGTTTGTAATTAAAAAGGGACCTATTTTTACAAACTTCGTATTAGCCGATGAGATTAACCGTGCTCCTGCAAAAGTACAAAGTGCTTTACTTGAGGCCATGCAAGAGCGTCAGGTTACAATTGGCGACACCACTTACAAATTAGACAAACCATTCTTAGTAATGGCAACGCAAAACCCGATTGAGCAAGAAGGTACCTACCCGCTTCCTGAAGCACAGGTCGATCGTTTTATGCTAAAGCTTGTAATTGACTATCCTCAAAAACAAGAGGAGCAAATGATTATTCGTCACAACTTAGCGCAATCATTCCCAAAAGCATCAACTATTCTTAAGCCTGATGATATTATCAGAGCACGTACTGTAGTTAAAGATGTGTACATGGATGAGAAGATTGAAAAATACATTGTAGATATTGTATTTGCCACTCGTTTCCCGGATGATTACAAAGGTTTAGAAAAATATAAAGATATGATATCTACAGGGTGTTCTCCTCGTGCAAGTATCAGTCTGTCAATGGCTGCTAAGGCTTATGCATTTATCAAACGCAGAGGTTATGTAATTCCAGAGGATGTTAGAGCGGTTTGTATCGATGTATTACGTCACCGTATTGGTTTATCATACGAGGCAGAGGCAAACAACGTAACATCAGTAGAAATTATCAACGACATTTTAAATACTGTTGAGGTACCATAGTCAAAACTAAACTGCATCTGGCAGAATTAGTTTTTGGCAATTAGCTTATTAATATGTAATCAGCTTTCTCTTATTTAGTAGAGAAGGCTGCTAATTATTAAAGTTTCTTCAAGTCGATGAAAGCACTCTTAATCTTGGTGCAATTCTGAAACTATAATCTTGAAAAATGAAACTTATTGAATATGGATACTACTGAATTATTAAAGCGGGTACGTAAAATAGAAATTAAAACTAGGGGGCTTTCTTCAAACATCTTTGCAGGAGAATACCATTCAGCTTTTAAAGGCAGGGGTATGACTTTTAGCGAGGTGCGCGAATACCAATATGGCGATGATGTAAGAAGCATCGATTGGAATGTTACCGCTCGTTTTAACTCCCCTTTTATTAAGGTTTTTGAAGA
This sequence comes from Saccharicrinis aurantiacus, assembly GCF_001660705.2. GTDB lineage: Bacteria > Bacteroidota > Bacteroidia > Bacteroidales > Marinilabiliaceae > Saccharicrinis > Saccharicrinis aurantiacus. The sequence continues at coordinate 156,683 of NZ_LYBV02000030.1, read as the reverse complement.
AGAACGTGAGTTAACTGTAATGTTAATGATTGATGTTTCAGGCTCGCGAGATTTTGGTTCTTCATTCGCTTTTAAAAAGAATATAATTACAGAAATTGCAGCTGTACTATCGTTTTCTGCCATTCAGAATAATGATAAGATTGGCGTAATCTTCTTCTCTGATAAAATTGAAAAGTTTATTTCTCCTCAAAAAGGACGTAAACACATACTACATATTATTAGGGAGCTTATTTCTTTTGAGCCGGATAACAAAACCACTGATATTGGCATGGCACTTCGTTACTTAACCAATGCCATTAAAAAGCGCTGTACCACGTTTGTTATTTCCGATTTCTTAGATGAAGGATTTGAACAGCCACTTAAAATAGCCAATCAAAAGCACGATTTAGTGGCCCTTAAGATATACGACGAAAGAGAAACCGAAATGCCATCTATTGGATTGGTAAAACTTAAAGATGCAGAGTCTGGAGAATATTCATGGATTGATACATCTAGTAAAAAGGTACGCGACTCGTATAAAAAATGGTGGAATGAAAATGATGAATACACCAAAGACCTATTCAGTAAATCAGGCGTTGATGCTACTTCTATTCGTACCGACGAAGATTATGTGAAGGCCTTAATGTATTTATTTAAAACACGTATGTAATGCCTAAAAGTTTAAAACCAACACACAAAAACATACAGCGCTTAAAGCACCACTTTGCGTTTATATGCTTATTTGCTTTAAGCTTATTTGCACACAATGGCTTTGCGCAGGGAGTTAAAGCTTCTGCCACGCTCGATTCTACATTAATTTTTATTGGTGGACAGATAGATTTAAAGCTTGAAGTGAGCCAGCCTGTTGATGCCACAATTTCTTGGCCAGCATTTGCCGCTGATACCATAACCTCAAATATTGAAATAGTTGAACGAGGACAGGTAGATACCACAAAAGCTAATGATAGAATTGTACTTTCTCAGTTATTCAGAATTACCTCATTCGATAGTGGCCTACATTACATCCCTCCAATTGAATTAGAATTAATCGGAGCCGAATCTAAAGAAATTGCAAAATCCAATTCCTTAAGCTTAATGGTGGTCAATCCATTTCCGGTAGTAAATCCTGAAGATGGAATCACAGGCATAAAAGATCCAATCAATACACCCTTTAAGCTAAGTGAGATTCAAGATATTCTTACATATACTGGTATAGGTATATTGCTAATTGGCTTGTTAATATTCCTATACTCTAAGTACGGGCACCTAATATCTAAAAAGGAGAAACCTGCAGAAAAGGTTGTTCCTCTTGAGCCTGCGCACATTATTGCAATGCGAGAGTTAGATAGAATTCAGGAATCAAAACTTTGGGAGAAAAATAGAGAGAAAGAATATTACACAGATATTACAGATACATTAAGAACTTATCTTGAGCATCGCTTTAATGTTACCGCAATGGAGCAAACCTCTGATGAAATATTAGACACATTAAAGTCGGTAGGCGAAATTGATAAGGGTTCTATGGCCGAGATTGACCAAGTACTTAAACTTGCTGACTTGGTTAAATTTGCGAAGTTCAATCCTCTTCCCGAAGAAAATAATAGAAGTATTAAAAATGCTTACGCCTTTGTGGATAAAACAAAACGTGCAGTTGTAGAAACTTCTGAAAAGGAAGAAACTGAAGCTGACGAAACTATTCCTGTTAAAACAGAAGAATAAGCATTTAGTATTTATTTTGATAGATTATCAATATGAACAATATAACTTTTTTACATCCTCAGTTTTTTTATTTGCTATTGGTACTTATACCAATGATAACTTGGTATGTGCTAAAACACAATAAAGCACAAGCTTCATTGCAAATATCAACGCTGAAAGGATTTTCAAAAGCACCCACTACATTACGAGTTTATCTGCGTCATTTGCCAATAGTTTTGCGTTCGTTTGCCATTGTTATGATTGTATTTGTTTTGGCAAGACCACAATCGAGCAACAGCACTCAAAATGTAACTACTGAAGGAATTGATATTGTAATTACAATGGATATTTCGGGTAGTATGGAGGCACTAGATTTTAAACCAAACCGTATGGAAGCATCAAAAGATGTTGCTGTTCAGTTTGTATCGGCACGCGAAAACGATAAAATAGGCCTAGTAATATTTGCAGGTGAAAGCTTTACCCAGTGTCCACTTACTACTGATAAAGCAACACTAGTAAATTTAATTAGGGATATGCGAACGGGTATGCTACCTAAAGATGGTACTGCCATTGGATCGGGTTTGGCTACTGCTGTTAGTCGTATAAAAGATAGTGATGCAAAATCGAAGGTAATTATATTACTTACCGATGGTGAAAACAACATGGGAGAAGTTGCCCCTTTAACCGCTGCCGAAATTGCTAAAACATTTGGCATCAGAGTTTATACTATTGGTGTAGGATCAAAAGGGATGGCTAAATTCCCGGTGCAAACACCATACGGAACGCAATACATTGAGCAAGAAACTCAGATTGACGAAAATATGATGTCGGAGATTGCCAACATTACAGGCGGTCAGTATTTTAGAGCCACTACAAAAAATGGACTAAAAAGCATCTATGCCGAGATTGATAAAATGGAGAAAACAAAAATTGAAGTAAAAGAATACACCAAGCGCTCTGAGGAGTTTTTGCTATATGCTATTCTGGCTGTAGTTTTTGTAATAGCAGAAGTATTTATTAAGAGTACTTTATTGCGCAATTTACCATAACACAATATTAAAGACGAATTATGTTTAGATTTGAACATCCAGACTATTTATATTTATTGGTTCTAATTCCTGCATTGGCATTCATTAATTTAGTGATTAGCCAACGCCGAAAAAGTGCCCTCAAACGTTTTGGTAACCCTGAGCTACTAAAAACACTGATGCCTAGCGTATCTAAATTCAGACCAATCATTAAGTTTTATGTAATGTTATTAGTGCTAACTGCATTAATATTTACCATTGCTAATCCTCAGTTTGGTACTAAAACCGAAACCGTTAAACGCAATGGAATTGAGGTTATAATTGCGCTTGATGTATCCAATAGTATGAATGCACAAGACATTAAACCAAGCAGACTAGATAGAGCTAAACGTGCCATATACCAAATGGTTGATAAGTTTAGTAACGATAAGGTTGGGTTAGTTGTATTTGCCGGTAAAGCCTATACACAGCTACCTATAACCAGCGATTATGCTTCTGCAAAGATGTTTATCTCATCTATTAATACTGATATCATAAAAGCACAAGGTACCTCAATTGGTTCTGCTATTAATTTGGCAACTAACTCCTTCAGTGCTCAAGAAGATATTAATAGAGCTATTATCGTAATTACAGATGGAGAAAACCACGAAGATGATGCTATAGGTGCTGCCAAGGCTGCCGTTGCTAAAGGAATAAAAGTATACACGGTAGGAATGGGATTGCCAAAGGGTGCTCCTATACCAACTGGTAAAGGCGGCAACGACTTTATGAAAGATAGAGATGGTAATGTGGTAATTTCGAAACTAGATGAGCAAATGCTTATTGACATTGCTACTGCCGGCGAAGCTGAATTTATCTCTGCCAACAACATTCGCAAGGGAATGAATGATTTAGTTGGTCACCTATCTAAACTAGAAAAAAGTGAAATGGAATCGAAAATTTATACTGATTTCGATCACCAATTTCAATACATGGCACTAATTGCACTAATTCTTATTTTAATAGAATTTGTGGTATTAGAAAGAAAGAACAAATACATGAAAAACGTAAACCTATTTAAAGAGGAGGAGGACAAATAATGAAATATCTATTAATTGCGGTATTATTTATTGGCATAGGTACTACTCTATCTGCTCAGAAGGAACGTAAATTCATACGAAACGGGACTTCTTTCTATAACGATTCAAACTATATTGAATCGGAAATAGAGTATAAAAAAGCACTTGATAAACTAGACGAAGGTGAACGCTCTTTCGAAGCAGAGTTCAACTTGGGAGATTCTTATTTTCAGCAAAAGAAATATGAAGATGCACTGAAGCAATTTCAAAGTATCGACACTGAAAAACTAAATAAAGAACAAAAGGGTGCGCTGCATCACAACATTGGTAATTCATATATGGCTCAGCAACAGCCTGACCTGAATAATGCCATTGAATCGTACAAAACGGCTCTACGAAATAATCCTGCCGATAATGAAACTCGTTATAATCTCATTGCTGCCATGAAAATGAAGCAAGATCAGGAAAACGAGGATGAGAATCAGGATGAAAATGAAGATCAAGAAGATCAGCAGGATCAACAAGACCAGCAGAATCAGGATCAAAACCAAGATCAACAAGATCAGGAGCAAGACCAACAGGATCAGCAGCAAAACCAAGATCAACAACAGCAGCAACAAGAAAATCAAATTTCAGAAGAAGATGCACAGCGTATACTGGAATCATTAAATCAAGATGAACAGCAGTTACAAGAAGAAATGCAGAAAATTGAAGATTCAGCTCCTGTAAATATTGAGAAAAATTGGTAGGGTTATACCAATAATGTTATTACAAGTCACTAATTGTACTAATTTTGCGCTCAAATAGTAAAACTAAAATGAAGAATACCTTATTTACCATACTTACGTTTCTAATATGTGCAAGTTCTGCCATAGCTCAGGTAGAATTTTCGGCACAAGCCAGAAATGCTGTACTGGTTGGAGAAAAATTCCAACTGGTGTACTCTCTTAATGAAGAAGGTAGCGACCTAATGCTTGCCCCATTAAATGATTTTAATGTGTTAATGGGTCCTAGTGTTACATCTAGCTCGAGCACACAAATAATGAACGGTAAGGTTACCCGAAGTAAACAGTATACATATACCTACATACTAAAAGGTACCAAACCTGGTAAATACACTATTCAGCCAGCAAAAATTACGGTTGATGGTAAAAAGTATACCAGTAATGCTGTTACTATAGAAGTAGTAAAGGATGAAGGTGCCAGACAGAAACAAGAGCAGCAAAATGGTGGACAATCGAGCAACGGATTCTCTAAAGATGACTTATTTATACGTGTTGCCTATAACAAATCGAGCATTTACCAAGGCGAACCTTTGGTATTAACTACCAAGATTTATACGCGTATTAATCTTGATAACATATCAGATATAAAGCATCCTGATTTCAGGAATTTTATTGTTCAGGATATTGAAAAGAGCGGAAATATTGAGTGGAACTACGAAACCATCAACAACAAACAGTATAATGTTGGTGTATTAGAGCAGAAAGTTCTTTATGCACAACGAACCGGGGAGCAAGTAATTGACCCTATGGAGATTGAATTCCTGATTAAGCAAAGAGTGAACCGAAGATCAACCAGTATCTTTGATGATTTCTTTAATGAAAGCTACCGAACTATTAAAAAACGTGTTAAGTCAAAACCTATTAAAGTTAATGTAAAGCCTTACCCTTCGGGTAAGCCGGCTAATTTTAATGGCACAGTAGGTAAATTTAACATGAAGGTTACTACCTCTCAAAACCAAGTAAAGGTAGATGATGGTATTACCATTAAGGTTGAAGTAAGCGGAACAGGGAATCACAAATTAATGTCGGCACCGAAATTAAAGGTACCAACCGACTTTGATAGCTTTGATGCAACGGTAAGCAATAATCTTAGGAATACCGTTTCGGGTATGAAAGGTAGTAAAACCTATGAATACCTCATTATTCCGCGCTTTGGTGGTACGTTTACGATAGATCCTATTGAGTTTACTTACTTCGACCCTTCGGCTAAGAGTTACAAAACCATTACCTCGAAACCAATAGTAATTGAGGTAGAAAAAGGAGAAAGTAACGGAAGCAATAATAACAACGGTGGCTACGTACCGGGAAGTGTTAATAGAGAAGATGTAAAATTTGTTGGAAAAGACATTAGATATATAAAAACAGGAAAAACAGTATTGAAGCCTGTTGGAACTTTTATATTCGGGTCAACACCATTTATCTTAGGTTATATCATTCCTATTTTATTGCTGATAATTGCTTTACTGCTGAACAGAAAAAGAATGCACGAAAATGCGAATGTTCACCTAGTGAAAAATAAGCAAGCCAACAAAATGGCTACCAAAAGACTTAAAAAAGCTTCGGCATATTTGAAAGAAGGCAATAATGAGGCGTTCTATGATGAGATATTAAAAGCAAATTATGCCTACTTAAGCGATAAGTTATTTTTACCGGTTAGTGAACTAAGCAAGGATAAGGCAGCCACTCTCCTATCAGAAAAAGGTGTAAAAACTGAAACCATTGGAGAATTAACTGAAGTGCTAGATACTTGCGAATTTGCACGTTTTTCTCCTTCAGCAGGAGAAAGTCAGGAAATGGACAAATTGTATAAAAAAGCCATTTCTACCATTAGTAATATTGATGATCAGGTTAAAAAGTAAAAAGAGGTAAACATGAAGCTGGCATGGCCAGAGCAAATTATTAGGCACTCCAGAAGCATACTGGTAATTTGCATTGGTTATATAGGTTTTGACAAATTATAAATAGATGAAAAAGTTACTTATATATATAATATGTTCGTGGATGTTTTTGCCGCTTTGGGCTGAGGACACACGCTTTGAACAAGGAAATGATTTATACAGCCAAGGTCAGTTTGAAGAGGCTATTGAGAGCTATAAAAGTATATTAGAAACTAATATTGAAAGTGCAGAGTTGTACTTTAACATGGCTAATGCCTATTACAAAATTGGCAAATTACCCGAGTCGATATTAAACTACGAGCGCGCTTTATTGCTCAAACCACATGATAAGGATATTATTTACAACCGCGATTTAGCTGCTACGCAGATTACAGATAAGATTGAAACTGTGGGTGAGTTCTTTTTGGTATCCTGGTTTAAATCGTTCCGCGATTCATCTAAATCGGATACATGGGCAATTATTTCGGTATGTTGCTTTATTGTTGCCATATTTTTAGCTGCGTTATTTTTCTTATCGAAGAAAAGCATCGTGAAGCAAATATCGTTTTATGGGGGTATTGTTTTATTGGTAGTATGTTTTGCCACATTTAACTTTAGTGGTGCTCAAAAACGTACTTTAACACACAGAAATACTGCCATTGTATTTTCACCTTCAGCTACTGTTAAAAGCTCGCCTTCGGCTCAGGGAACTGAATTATTTGTGCTGCATGAAGGAACCAAAGTAAAGGTACTTGAAACCATTGGCGAATGGAATAGAATTGAAATTAGCGATGGTAGTGATGGTTGGTTACCTACAAATGCTATTGTTGTAATTTAAACGATATATATTAAATATACGAAGCGAGTGGATTTTATTATTCACTCGCTTTTTTTATGCAATTTTTACTTCACTAAAAACATGGCTACCGGATTGTTTATGCAGATTGGCTTAGGGATAGAAACGGCATCCTTTGTGAGCCCATTATGGCGAAACAAAGATATAGTGTATAGCCCGCCCCGCAGGGAAGCCCCTAATTATTAAAGCAAAAAAAAACGGCTGAGCATAAAACCCAACCGCTATTGTTATTTGGAAAATCAATAAGGTGCTAATAGCAAAAACATCATTAAATGATGTATTTGGTATAATTAAAATCGCAAACCTAAACCTATTTGGAAACTGTTGTTTTTAATTCCGTTGTTGATTTCAGTTAAACCCCAGTGATAACGTGCATCAATAGTCATGAAAAGCACTTTAAATCCACCACCTACAAAGGCGTTAGTATCGTACCAACTTGATGAACTATCAAATGGATTGTTTTTCTCGTTTAACTTTACATTAAAAGCCGCTCCACCTAAGGCATATAAAGGACCTACTTTTGCTTTAATGGCTAATGGCGCCCCTAAATAATTTATTTTGTAGTCTTGATTTTCAATGCTTGCTTCGCTCTGCGAATACTGCAAACCTGAGTGAAAAAATAGAAATGGTAATAATTTAGTATCCTTGTAAGCATTTACGTAGAATGAATTACCAGAGCTTCCTAGCTTGTTGCCATCAACAGACATTACACTGTTTTGATAACCCATGCGGAGTCCGATATTATTATCACTTGCTTGCGCGTTTAGTACCACTACAAATAATGCTAGTACTCCTAAAAATTTTTTAATCATGTTAAGTGTATATGTAATTAGTAAATATAAAATCTGATCATTATGTTATCTAATTCGGACTTGATGTAACAAATGTTATACCATAATTTATAGTTTGTATAACCCCTAAAACGGGCTAGTTGAACTTATTATAATTTGGCCAACATAAGCTACTGTGAAATAACATAATAGATGAATAGAAGAATGTATCCTTTTTATTAATGAAACTCCCTTACAATTATTTACTACTTTTGCAGCAAATTTTTTTGTTATGATTAATCTTGAAGATACTGTGGTTGCTGTTTCTACAGCACAAGGAATGGGTGCTATTGCTGTTATTCGCTTAACAGGAAAGCAGAGTATTGCTATTTGCGATAGCGTTTTTAAATCAATCAAAAAAGGTAAAAGATTAATTGATCAGGCTGCTAACACTGTTCATTTTGGATCGTTAGTTGATGACGAAACCGAATTAGACGAGGTTTTAATCACAGTATTTAAAGGACCGCACTCATTCACTGGCGAAGATACGGCCGAGGTAGCATGCCATGGTGCACCATATATACAACAAAAGGTATTAGAACTATTTATAAAGAATGGAGCCAAACTAGCCGCACCAGGCGAATTTACCCAACGTGCCTTTTTAAATGGCAAAATGGATTTATCGCAAGCGGAGGCTGTGGCCGATTTAATAGCCAGCCGAAGCGAAGCGGCACGCAGAGTGGCCATGCAGCAAATGAAGGGTGGTTTCTCGCAAGAGTTAACGCACCTACGCGAACGCCTACTAAATTTTATATCGCTAGTAGAACTAGAACTTGATTTTAGCGAGGAAGATGTGGAGTTTGCCGACAGACAACAACTGGTTGGCTTGGTAAACGAAATTGAAACCTTATTATCCAAACTAATCAATTCGTTTCAATTGGGTAATGCCATTAAAAATGGTATTCCGGTTGCTATTGTTGGGCATACCAACGCGGGTAAGTCTACCCTACTCAATACTATTTTACAGGAGGATAGAGCCATTGTTTCGGACATACACGGTACCACACGAGATGTAATTGAGGATACCATTAATATACAAGGCATTACTTTTAGGTTTATTGATACGGCTGGTATACGTAAAACTACAGACGAGATTGAAACCATTGGTATTGATCGTACTTTTAGTAAAATTGAGAGTGCTACCATAGTTATTTTAATGCTGGATATTAACGATCCTTCAGAAAAGATACACGAGGCCATTGCGGATGTAAAGGCGAAAATGAATGAAGATCAGAAGTTAATTGTAGCTATTAATAAGGTGGATTTACTTTCGGAGGAAGAGATTAAGGAACGCTACAATAAATCGACCTATCAAGAATTATCGGGTACGGATGCTATTGTTACCTTATCGGCCAAGCAACAAACGGGCATTGAAGCTTTATCGGAAGAGCTAATTAAAACAGTTAATCTTAAGGCGGTAGATAACGACGAAGTGATTGTGACTAACGCTCGCCATTATGAAGCTTTACAACGTTCGCATGAGTCTATTTCGCGTGTTGCGGATGGTTTACAATCAGGCATATCAGGCGACTTTTTAGCACAGGATATAAGAGAGGTATTGAGCCACTTGGCTGAGATTACTGGTGGTGAGATACAAACTGACGAGGTGCTGGGTAATATCTTTAAGAACTTTTGTATTGGAAAGTAAGCCATATAATGAAAGCGTATAATTGACATATAATCCATTAAGTAGTTATCCCCTCTAACAATCTTTTTAAAAGAAGGTAGCCAAATACATAATTGTAGTTTTATTTTTGCTTAGGAAGTCAATACTATGGACATAAATTGTTCTTTCATAGTTAAGGAATGAGCTTATCATTTTTTTGTATAGCCCCTAAAGGCAGAGATTGTTTGATAGTACCCATATCCAATAAAAATGCGCCTTATAGAATCGAATAGGTAAAAATCATCACTTACTTCGTAATTTTCAATAAGGTCGTAATTATGTGTTGGATTCATAAATCTGACTATGTTGCCTAATGTAAAAAAGTTCGTTTTAACTGTGTCATCAACAAATAGATTAGCAAGCAAAAAGAAAACCAAACCAGACCCAATTGTAAATGCTAGCCCCCAGTCCCAGCGAGTGCCATATTTATTTGAGAACCAATTAAAAATATTAATAACCCTATGGCTAATATTCTTGAATGGTGTGAAGTTTAGCTCTTCTGTATAGGCCTTCATTTCTAGCTTATAAAACTCCTGAGAATAGATTCTATTATTTTGATTTAAAGCTTGATTCTTTAATATTCTGAAAGTTTCACGTTTGCTTTGTACTCAAATATTACATCCATTCTTTGAGAGCACGTTATAGTGCCCATAAACCAAGCTCTATACATAAATATCCACAAGATATGCCTTGTGGGTTTTAGTGTCATACTTAGTAAAGAGACAGGACTAATTTCTTAATTCCAATAAGCCTTACGCTTTCACTTTATTCTCCTTTTGGTAATACTTACATAAATCTTGCAAGCCACATTTGGCGCACTTAGGTGTACGTGCCAAACACACATATCTGCCATGAAGTATTAACCAATGGTGTGCAATGGCCAATAATTCTTCTGGGAAGAATTTCACCAATTGTTTTTCTGTATCAAGTGGAGTTTTAGAGTTTGTTGTTAAACCAATACGCGCCGACACCCTAAATACATGCGTATCTACTGCCATAGCAGGTTTATCGAAAATAACACTTGTTACCACATTAGCAGTTTTACGTCCTACCCCAGGCATTTTTTGTAGATCCTTGATATCTTCAGGTACCACATTTCCAAAATCGTTGTACAGCATTTTTGCCATACCAACCAAGTGTTTGCTTTTATTATTTGGGTAACTTATCGATCGTATATAATCAAATACCTCAGCTGGTTCGGCCTCCGATAATTCTTTAGCAGATGGATAACGTTTAAACAAATCTGGGGTAACCATATTTACACGCTTATCTGTGCATTGTGCTGATAGTATTACTGCTACTAACAACTCATATGGATTTGTATAATCAAGCTCAGTTTCTGCAATAGGCATGTTAATTTTAAACCATTCTATTACTTTATCAAAACGCTCCTTTTTAGTCATGTTATTTTTTTTAAGTAATTAGACCGAAGGTTAAAGGCTAAAGTGACTCTTTCTCTTCTGCCTTTAATCTTCTGTCTATATTATTACAAACTGGCTAACTTTAAGCCAATAAAAATTGTTCTTGGTCTAGATGGGCCATAAATATAACCACTATCTCTGTTTTTACCGGTGTCGAAATCGTTTTGGTATTGGTTAAAAATATTCTGAACACCACCAAATACCTCTATACTGATACCTTTTTCGAGCCAATCCCAATCGTACGATACTTTAATATTATTCTCAAAAAAGCTACTCGTTTTTACCAACTCATCCATTTCTGGAGTTCCAGCATCTCCTGGCACTCCATAATGAGGCACTAACATTGAACCTGTATAAACGCCCGATAAAGCAGCTTTAATTCTGTTACGCGGAGTATATGTTAAAGTATAATAACCGTATTGCTCAGGAGTTCTTAAGTAATCTGTAGTACCTGGGTAATCTTCGCTCCAAAAAACCTCCGAATCGTATTTACTAGTTTGTAATGTTAAACCTCCCTCTAGTTGAACTCTTCTATTGTAATTGGCTCTTAACTCAAATGTTCCACCTTGAACTGTAGATCCATCACCATTTCTTTTTTCAAGGATGGAATTTCCATTGGAATCCGTTCCTGCTTCCTCTAGAATAAAGGCATCGTCTAAACGTGTATAAAATCCTTCAAGAGTAAATCCTAATATGAATTGCTCTGTTGGGTAATCATAATTAACAGATACCGATGTACTTTGCGAACGTTCTTCTTTCAGATTATCAGCTAAAACTACGCGCTGTATTCCTCCTCCTGCAAAGGCAATATGAAGGTCTGAATCAAAAGCTTGTGGTGGTCTGAAACCTGTACTCCAACTGGCTCGCATTTGCCAGTTATTCTTTTTGTACAATCCAGAAACTCTAGGGCTCCAAATTAGATTATCAACCAAGTTATGCTGATCGCCACGAACCCCGGTTAGTAGTGTAAACGACTTTGTTATTGCCCAATCACTTTGCAAATAAGCACCCGTATTATTAGTGGTTTGATCAACTAAATAATCATAAGCATCAATTTCATCCTTTACATCATCGTAATTATGCTCCATGCCGAAGGTTAAGTTGTTTTTTCCTCCTAAGAAATTAGAGAGCATATGATTCATTTGAATACCTCCAATATAGGTTTGATTAGCCGTTACGCCATAAGGCGGATTTTTAAAATGCTCGTCGTAAGCAGGCTGATCATCCTCATCGGGCATTATACCCGTATAATGATCTCTATCTGTATTCTGTCCTGCAAAAAAAGCAGCGAACGACGATAGATTATTATTAAAGTTAAAGCTATAATCTACTCCACCTATTAATACATTGTGGGTTCTTTCTTCACTCTGATCGGCTAAAAATGCAGGCCCCTCCTCTTTATTCCCGCCATAGCGGTACTCGTACATTGAAGAAAGGTTGTATTCTATTTTATGATTAGGTGCTGGAAGAATAAATCCGTTTAAACCAAACGAATTATTTTTAAGATGAGCCATCTCGCTATAGCCATCATCATTATGATCGTAGGAATCTCGATTACGATGGGTCGCAAAAATACTTAAACCTGCATTCCTCCTATCTGTAACCACACTAGCATTGGCCGTAATTTGCCGATCGGCAGCAGAACCATTTATTACACCATAATTAGTTGATGCTGAAAAAGTATTTTTATTAGGCACTTTCGTTATAACATTTACAGTACCTCCAATTGCTCCTGCCCCATAAAGTGCCGAAGCGCCCCCACGAACAACTTCGATACGCTCAATCATATTGGCCGGAATTTGCTCTAAACCATACAATCCGGTTAAAGGACTAAAAACAGGTCGGCTATTAATTAGTATTTGAGAATAGCCTCCGCCCAAACCGTTCATACGAAGCTGTGTATAATTACAAGTTTGGCAATCGGTTTCTAATCGCAAACCGGGCTGAAAAGACAAACCCTCTGATAATGTAGAAGCCTGAATTAACTCCAAGGTTTTTCCTTCAAGGACATTTACAATTACTGGCGATTCTGTTTTGCGCTTAAAGGTTTTTGTACCGGTAATAACCACATCGTCAATGGTCATTACCTCCTCAACCAATTCAAAATTTAATTCGATGGCTTTTCCGGCCTCTATATTTACTTTCTTCTCAACAGGTTTAAAGCCCATAATATTGGCCACAATGGTTTGATCGCCTAATGGCAAATCAATTAACATATAGTGACCCGACATATCTGTTGCTGTTCCCTTGGTGGTACCTTTAACATATACACTTACCATGGGAAGATGATCTCCGTTTGACTGGACATCGCCAAATATATTGGCATCTGTTTTTTGAGCACTTATACTAAAGCAAAGGCTCAAGAAAACAATTGAGAGTTTAAAAACTTTATTCATAATTTTAGGTGTGAGATCTTTTATAAAAACAACAATAAACTTAGGGCCATAACTGCCATTCCGGCAACTAAACCATATATAGATAAATGATGTTCGCCATATTTTTGAGCGGCTGGTAATAACTCATCCAAACTAATAAATACCATTATACCGGCAACACCAGCAAAAATAATCCCGAACATGGCAGGAGTTAAAAACGGCATTAAGATGAGATAACCTACAATGGCACCAATTGGTTCGGCTAAACCCGATAAAAAACTCAATTTAAATGCTTTCTTTTTACTTCCTGTAGCAAAATATATAGGTACAGAAACGGCAATACCCTCTGGGATGTTGTGAATAGCTATGGCAACGGCAATGGCTATACCTAAATTAGGATCAGTTAAGGCTGCCGTAAAAGTTGCTAAACCTTCTGGGAAATTATGGATACCAATAGCCAATGCGGTAAACATACCCATGCGCATTAAATGCCTTTTCTTATTTGGAGAAGCGTCATTCATATCCTCAATACTTTCCATTTCATGAGGATTTTCAGCCGATGGAATAAACTTATCTATCAAGGCAATTAATAAAATACCTCCAAAAAATGCAGCCACGGTCACCCAAGTTCCCATCACCTCATCGTATTGTTCTATTAAACTATCCTTGGCTTTTTCTAAAATTTCAACAAACGAAACATAAATCATTACCCCTGCCGAAAAACCGAGGGAAATGGATAAAAACTTGGTATTGGTTTGTTTGGCAAAAAAGGCCATGGCACTTCCGATACCGGTGGCTAAACCTGCAAACAAGGTTAAACCAAATGCCATTAATAGGTTTGAAAATTCAATTTCTTCTATATTCATAATTAGGTGTTTCTTTATTTCTTAGTACATATCATTCGCCTTTGTATGGGTAAGGGAATGGCAAATCTTTTTTCATTTTTTTCAACTTCTATAGATTCATCAAGTTTAAAACACTTCGTAATTTTTAGCGTTTGGTTAGGCTCTATATCGTAATGCGTAAAAAAGTCATTTAAATCGCCCGAACCATAAATTAACCTCAATACAGTGCATTCATCGCCTTCGCTTAACTCATTTAGTCTAAGGGCATTTTCGTGCACCTTTACCGTTCCATCATCTTTTGGTATGGGGTCGCCATGCGGATCGAAATCAGGACATCCAAGGAATTCATCAATACACTTGGTGAGCTTATCGGATGTTTGATGCTCAAGCAACTCTGCTTCCTGGTGAACTTCTTTTAAATCTAAATCCAATACTTTGTGTAAAAACAACTCCCATAAGCGATGCCTTCTAAGCACTCGTATGGCCACCTTTTCACCTTCCTTGGTTAATACCATTGCCTTATAAGGAGCATAATCTATATAACCTTTTGCAGCTAGCTTCTTGGCCATATCTGTAACGGCAGGAGTAGAAATTGACAAACGTTCAGACAAATTGGTTGCCGATGTTTTTTTCTTCTCATCATACCTTAAGGTATAGAGCGTTTTAAGAAAATTTTCTACAGACACTGAATTCATAACTTCATTTTACTTCAACACAAAGTTAAGTATACTTATCTTTTGCACCAAAGTCTTTATAGATTAATTATAAATAGTTGGCAAAATATTTTATTTTTGCTGTATAAAACATGGGTTTTAAACACTCACCATAAGATGATATCATTAACTATGCGATTTATTAAAATCATTTTCTTCATATACGTATTCTTAATAAGCACCAACTTATTATCTCAATCAAACACCTACAACACTTCTATCCCAAATAAAGGAGAAGGCTTAAATGCCTTTTTAATTCGAAATAATTTAAATCCGACAGAGCATAAAGCTGAATTTATAGAGCTAAACAAAAAGAACTTAGGCAAAAAAAACTCACTCAGAAAAGATGTAGCTTATAAGTTACCCAATACAGAAAAGTGGATTGAAGAACCACTATTTGGTAAAGATCGTTCTAAATTTAAA
Source organism: Saccharicrinis aurantiacus (assembly GCF_001660705.2). Lineage (GTDB taxonomy): Bacteria > Bacteroidota > Bacteroidia > Bacteroidales > Marinilabiliaceae > Saccharicrinis > Saccharicrinis aurantiacus. The sequence goes on along the minus strand of NZ_LYBV02000030.1, from coordinate 141,129 downwards.
TTAGACTCAAACATACTGAAAGGCACTGTATTTCATTTAGTGAGTGGACATGGAGGGCCAGACCCTGGTGCTCTTGGAAAATATGGCGATAAAACATTAGCTGAAGATGAATATGCCTATGATATTACCTTACGTCTGGCTAAGCGCTTGATGGAGAATGGCGCGAAAGTGAATATGATTATTCAAGATGAAAATGATGGCATACGTGATGAATCATTCTTAAGAATGAGCGATGATGAAACCTGTATGGGAGCCACGATTCCTCTTGATCAGATGAAACGATTAAAGCAACGCACAGAAGCGGTAAACAAATTATATGCGCAAAACAAGCCTGCCTATCAAAGATGTGTAGTTATACATGTTGACTCGAGAAGTACTGGAAAATCAATAGATGTATTTTTTTACCATGCACCCAAAAGCAAGTCGGGCAAAAAAGCAGCAGAAGAAATAAGAAGCGTATTTAATACTAAATACAATAAACATCAACCTTCAAGAGGATACTCTGGAGTTGTTAAAGATCGCAACCTTTATGTGTTAAGAAAAACAATTCCGACAGCAGTATTTGTTGAATTAGGAAACATCCGTAACTTCAGCGATCAGCAGAGGTTTATTTTGCAAGATAACAGACAGGCATTGGCCAACTGGATGTACGAAGGCCTTTTAAATGATTTCAAAAAACATAAATAAGCAGTAAATATATGAAACCAACTTTATTAGTATTAGCAGCAGGAATGGGAAGTCGCTATGGTGGCTTAAAACAACTTGATACATTAGGACCAAATGGTGAGTCAATTATCGATTATTCAATTTATGATGCTATTGAGGCAGGTTTCTCAAAAGTAGTATTTGTAATCAGAGAATCTTTCGCTGATCAGTTTAAAGATCGTTTTGAGCCACATTTAAAGGGTAAAATAGAAACTGAATATGTGTATCAAGAATTAGATAAATTACCTGAAGGTTACAGCATCCCTGAAGGACGCGAGAAACCTTGGGGTACAGGACATGCTATGCTAATGGCAAAAGATGCCATCAAAGGTCCTTTCGCTATCATTAATGCAGATGACTTTTACGGTAGAGAGGCTTATCAAACAGCAGTTGATTTTGCCAACAATAGTGTTGTTGAAAATGAATATGCAATGATTGGATACGCCCTTGACAATACACTTTCTGAACACGGAACCGTTTCAAGAGGGGTTTGTGATACCGATGCGCAGGATAATTTGGTAAACATTGTTGAGCGCACCAAAATTGGCTACTTAAACAATAAAGTAGTTTTTTACGAAGGTGAAGAAACTACTGAACTTACAGGTAAGGAACCAGTATCGATGAATTTCTGGGTTTTTAAGGCTAACTTTTTTGAAGCCTTGGAAAAAGGTTTTGTTGATTTCTTAAAAGAAAAAGGAACCGAATTAAAATCGGAATTCTACTTTAATGCATTAGTTGATACAATGATTAAAGAAGACAAAGCTACTACAAAAGTTCTTTCAAGTGATGCCAAATGGTTTGGGGTTACGTATCAAGAGGACAAACCTATTGTTCAAGAAAGTCTTCAAAAGCTAATTGATGCTGGCATTTACCCTAGTAAATTGTGGGAGTAAAAATAGTTTGTTAAATTATAAAAGGCTCCTACTACAGGAGCCTTTATTGTTTCACTTTAACTGATAAGATATGACATTGCCTAGCAAAGTATTACAATTTTGCCCCAAATGTGGGTCTAACAAATTCATTGCACAAGATGAAAAATCATTCAAATGCGATGATTGCCAGTTTCATTTCTTTGTGAATAGTGCTGCAGCAGTGGCGGCAATTATTGAGAACAGCAAAGGTGAGGTGATGCTAACCGTGAGGGCTTTTGCACCTAACAAAGGTATGCTTGATTTGCCAGGCGGTTTTGTTGATCCTAACGAAGGATTAGAGCATGCATTGAAACGAGAGCTGCATGAAGAGTTAAATATGGAAGTAGATTCGCTAAAATATATTGGCTCATTTCCTAATCAGTATGTATTCTCTGAATATACTGTATTTACTACCGATGTAGGTTTTCATTGCCAAGTAAGCGGATGGAATAAAATGCACATACAAGATGACATAAGCGATATCACTTTTGTAAGCAAAGAAACAATCAATTGGGATTCAATAGCTTCTACCTCAATCAAAAATATTATTCGAAGTTATTGGGGACTTCCTACTGAATAACTATTTATCACAAACGCCTACATTATCTTTATAAATTGATTAATAAATCCGCTTTTTTTAGCAATTTTGTAATCGAATTATTTTAACACCATAAAACCATTGGAACATAATGAATCCGCAAGCACAAGAATTAAACGAAATTTTATTATCTCAAAACTCAGTTGTATTTGATTTACTGTCAGAAAAAGGAAAAAACATATTCTTCCCAAAAAAAGGAATCCTAGGACAATCTGCTGAAGCTAAAGGAACTCGTATTAATGCTACTATTGGTGCTGCCATTGAAGATGATGGAAGTCCGATGCGTTTAGAGTCTATTGCCGAAAAAATAAACTTGTCTCCAAATGCTGCATTTCCTTATGCACCAAGTTTTGGTCGCCCTGATTTAAGAGCGAAATGGCAAGAAATGATTTATGATAAAAATCCAAAACTTAAAGGTCAGAAATTAAGTTCTCCTGTTGTAACCAGTGCATTGACTCATGGTATTAGCATGGCGGGATACCTATTCTTAAACGAAGGAGAAGAAGTGATTGTACCAAACCTATTTTGGGGTAACTACAACCTTGCTTTAACCAATGCTTACGGAGCACAGCTAAAGAAATTTAACATATTTAAAAATGGTGGTTTTGATGTGGAAGCATTGAAAGCAACTTTAATGGAGCCTGGAGAGAAAAAAGTTTTAATCTTAAACTTTCCGAATAATCCAACAGGTTACACGCCTACTTTTGAAGAAATGGAAGCTATTGCAACTGTTATAAAAGAAGCTGCTGAAGCAGGCAAAAAGATTGTTGCCATAACTGACGATGCTTATTTCGGATTAGTATTTGAAGATGGTATTGCCAAAGAATCGATTTTTGCTTATTTATCAGATCTTCATGAAAATGTATTGGCCCTAAAAATTGACGGAGCTACTAAAGAAGATTATGTTTGGGGATTTCGTGTTGGTTTTATTACCTATGCCATAAAAGGTGGAACTACAGAGCTATACCAGGCTTTAGAAAATAAAACTGGTGGAGCCGTTCGTGGTAACATATCAAACTCATCAAACTTAAGCCAATCCTTGTTATTACAAGCTTTTGAATCGAGCAATTACGGGGAGCAGAAACAAGCTAAGTTTGAAATTATGCAAACCCGATATACGGCCATTAAGGAAGTATTAAAAGATGATAAGTATGGCAATTACTTTACTTCGCTTCCGTATAATTCAGGCTACTTTATGTGCGTACAGTTAAAAGAGGGATTAGATGGCGAAGTCATTAGAGATATCCTTATCAATAAATATAGCATTGGTATTATCAATTTAAATAATGTATTTAGAGTTGCTTTTTCTGCAATGGCAGCAGGCGATGCTAAAGAATTATTTGAAGGTATTTATAATGCTTGTAAAGATTTTGAAAATCAATAATTCTGAGATTATCGATCACAATATAATAGAGCTGTCTCATTTGAGACGGCTTTTTTTATACGTTTATTTTAGAGGCTGGCCCAAATCCGAGCTAAGGAACTTCCGGGGGCATCAATTTTTAAATCTAAGAAATACCCAAACGGAGTTTGAGCTACAGAATAATCAGCATTCTCTAATCGAGTTTGAGCAGCATCAAATAACTCTTTGGTAAATGATGCACTTGCTTTTGATTCTGACAAATGAGCAAATGAATGCAATACAATGTTTTTTGTATTATTCTTTCTCGAAGTCCATTTAATATGATTCACTAACTTTTTCTCCCTACTCTTTAAATCTTTTTCCTCATCACTTTCTTCCACCTGAATAAATGCCAATATCGAATCCTCAAAGCTTTCCCCAGGGTTTGGTTCTGGGGCATCTTCTAGGTTCTTTTCTTTTGGCTGATAACTAAAGGAGTTTACATACAATACTAAAACTTTCATAGGCTATCTTAATAGAGTGCGCAATTTAGTATTATACATTTTAAAATAAGAGTAAGCTTAGAGCTCAAATGCAAATTAATGTTAAAATTGGAAATAATTATCTGTAGGGGTTGACATCGATATATTAAGGTTGTAATTTGCTTGTAGTTAAAAAAAGCTCTCCATAGTCCCCAATATAGGAACATTCAAAATGTGTGTGAGGTTTAGGTTAGTTTTTTAGAATGTTTCTTGTGCCTGTCTACTCTCTCAGACAGGCTTCTTTTTTTAACTTATAAAAAAAGAAGCCAATCGAAATGTCGATTGGCTTTTTTGATTTCTATAGTTTAGGAATCAATTATACATTAAATCTAAAATGCATAATATCTCCATCCTGAACGATATATTCTTTACCTTCAATATTCATTTTACCAGCTTCTTTACAAGCAAGCTCCGATTTTAACTCAACGTAATCAGAATATTTGATTACCTCAGCTCTAATGAATCCTTTTTCAAAATCAGTATGGATTACACCTGCAGCTTGCGGTGCTGTTGCACCTTTATTGTAGGTCCATGCTCTAACTTCTTTAACACCTGCAGTAAAATAAGTTTCTAAGTCAAGTAGATTGTAAGCTGAACGAATTAATTTAGCTACACCAGATTCTTTTAAACCTAAATCTTCCAAAAACTCCTGACGCTCTTCAAAAGTATCTAATTCAGCAATATCAGCTTCTGTTTGGGCTGCAATTACTAAAACTTCTGCATCCTCATCGGCCACAGCTGCCTTAACTGCTTCGACGTGTGCATTTCCATCAACAACTGAATTCTCGTCAACATTACAAACATACATTACTGGCTTGTTAGTAAGTAACCAAAGTTCGTTAGCCACTTTCTCCTGTGCCTCTGTTAACTCAACAGTACGTGCTGATTTCCCTTGCTCTAGGGCTTCTTTGTATAATGTTAAAACCTCAACCAATCGCTTTAATTCAGGATCTTTAGATGCAGTAGCAGCTTTTGCATTTTTAGCCAAACGTGCTTCTACAGTCTCTAAATCTTTAATTTGAAGCTCAAGATCAATTACTTCTTTATCTCTTACCGGATTAATAGAGCCATCAACATGAGTGATATTATCATCATCAAAACAACGTAAAACGTGAATAATAGCATCGGTCTCCCTAATGTTAGAAAGGAATTTATTTCCTAAACCTTCTCCCTTACTCGCTCCTTTAACCAAACCTGCAATATCAACAATCTCAACTGTTGCTGGTAAAACACGCTCTGGTTTCACTAATTCCTCAAGTTTAATTAACCTGTTATCTGGTACGGTAATTACACCTACATTCGGTTCAATTGTACAGAATGGGAAGTTTGCCGACTGCGCTTTTGCGTTTGATAAACAATTAAATAAGGTTGATTTTCCCACATTTGGTAAACCAACAATTCCACATTGTAATGCCATAATAATTTTATATCAGTATCTTATATTCTTTCTAAAATCGCTGCAAAAGTACACTAATAGTTTAGAAAGTTCAAAAGTTATACTGATTTTACTTACTCCTTACTGATGTTTAAAGTGCAAATAGATAAGCAGATCATCATTAACTTGGGTCTAATTGTCAAAATTCTGTTGATTCATCTTTCTGTTTATGGTAAATTACGAACTAATGCAGCAATTAATTGTTTTGTTTTAAGAAAATAAGCCATAAAGCCCTTTTACCCTATAGAGTCGCTAAAAAGTTAAATTATAGTATAATACCTCTTTATATGAAAAAAGAAATCGCACTCATCATAGCCATAATCATAACAACATGTGTGTATTCACAAGAAAGACTATTTAAGGTTAACTCGTCTGACTCAATACAAGGTGAGCCTCGCATTAGCGCATGGTTTGGAGCTAATATGAAAATGAATGGCTACTACAATATAAAAGGTGGTCTCCAGGAATATGACACCTTTAACCTTGGAAACATTGATGTTAATGGTAATGATGACCGACAAAACATTGGAGTAGATTTATACCAAACACAGATCCGTTTAGATGCTGCTTATATGCACCCAGAGCTAGGTAAGATTAGAGCACATGTAGAATGGGATTTTTGGGGCGGTAATGGGCAAATGCGACTCAGAAAAGCTTATGTAATGACCAATCATTGGCAAATTGGGCAAGATTGGGAGAATTTTGGAGATCAGAATGTATGGCCCAATGTTCTTGATTTTGATGGACCTCCATCGGGTGTATGGGCTCGCTTACCATTTCTGAAATACTTTAACGACTTTAAAAATAAAAAGTGGAAATATGAATTGGCTTTACAGGCTCCGCTCGTAAACTATAACGAATACCCTAACATTAGCCCATCCATAGAAAGCACCTATCAAAACTTACCTGAAGGTGTTGCTGCCGTTAAGCATGTGGGCAACTGGGGCCACATAAGACTTTCAACAATATTTAGAGGAATTAACTACCTCGAAGACCAAGAGGAGAAAAGAATATTAGGCTACGGAGCTTCCTTATCATCCATGATTGGAAATTTTGGTGAATCGAACTTTCAGTTTCAATATGCGATAGGTGAAGGAATATCAGCCTACCTTGTTTCTCACGGGGGAAGTGGCTTTGATGCTTATCCTAAAACAAGTGGATTTGAGCCAATACCCTCGCAAGGTGGATGGGCTGCTTATGAATATTACCTTACGCCCAAACTACATTTTAATGGAGTAATAGGATTTACTAAATTTCAGATTACGGATGTTACTGAATTTGAAGTTTCAGACCCAGAAAATAGCGCTATCAGTGTAACAGATGGTAATGCTACAGCAATGCATAATTATTATTTGATAAATGTATTATGGGATCCATACCCGAATTTTACCATTGGAGTTGAGTTTGACTTTGGTACCAAACGAATACAAACTGATGGGTTTGAAGATGGAGTAGCATTTAGTAATGATGATGCGCGTGATGCCTCAAGAGTAAGTTTTGGGTTTATGTATAACTTTTAATTGCTCTTAGCTTTTATTCTGTTATTTCAATATAGTTACCTTCAGGGTCGAGGATAATGCTCTCGTAATATCCATCGCCAGTTAAACGTGGCTCACCTTGTATAACAAAACCCTCACGACGAAGAACCTCGGTTAAATCATCCACCTTATCAACGCTACCTACCGAAATAGCCAAATGCGCAATACCATTGCTCATGCCTTTGGGTAAAGTATTTTCATGCACATTGTTTTGATGCATAATTTCAATACGCGCACCTTCGGGATACGATAAAAAATAAGAACTAAATCCCCTTCGGGTATTCTCATACTTAGCTCCGCATTCCATATTAAAGAATCGTGTATAGAACCGTCTCATTCCTTCAAGATCGTTTACCCAAATTGCTATATGATCAATTTTCATAGACATCTGCTATTTGTTATCATGAGATTAAATATAAAACAATCCGTTCTAATCTGCTAAAATTTGATCCATAACCCATGCAGTATGAGCACCTTCTTCCCCATTACAAGGATGCATTCCCAAATCCGATAACTGATCTCTCATGGCTTCTACATGATAGTGCTGAATATGTTTAGGATGTGCAATTTCATTTATTTCAGTATGCGAATCTGTAATTAATTGAAATGGCTTAAGCTGAAATATTGAGAATTCAATTCTGCCTTTACTCCCATAAATAGTAACCTCATCCTGCGCTTCCTTACTTCCAAAACACCAAGTACCAGAACCCACAACTCCATTGGGATGCAACCAAGATGCCGTTATATTATCTTTGGCACTATAAAATTTATATTTATTAATCGCAATTCCGTTTGCTGCAGTAATGTTGCCAAGTATGTAATTAAAGAAATCTAATCCATGACTGGCTAAATCATCAAAATAGCCACCAGGAGCTATCTTCGCATCTGTGCGCCAATTATAAGCTCCGCTTAAATCTGTGGCATTGGCAGGCTTACTAAACACCCACGAAATATGATTAGGTTCTCCAATCAATCCTTTATCAATCCACTCCTTAACTTTTAAAAACCTTGGTAATGTTCTGCGGTAGTAGGCTACAAACAAGGGGAGCTTTTTATCTGCAAAGGCTTTGGTGATTAACACACAATCGTTATATGATGGAGCCATTGGCTTTTCAATGCAGCAAATTTTACGCGCTTCAGCCACTTTTAAGGCATATAGCTTATGCGAATCGGGTGGCGTAGCAATATAAACCGCATCCACCTCAGCGTCATTTATCAAATCATCGGCATTGGTATAATACTTGGGAATCTTATGTCGTTTTGCATAGTCTGCGACTTTTTCCGGATTCCTTCGCATTACCGCCGAAATTGAAAAACCTTTGGTTTGCTGATAGGCTGGTCCGCTTTTTACTTCAGTAACATCGCCACAGCCAATAATACCCCATCTAATTACTTTGGTCATATCTATTTACTTTAACTGCTTCCCTAGTTTTTCAACTTTTAAAAGGTAGTTTTTAATCTTTTCAGGATTTGAGGTTTTAATTGGCGCAAAAGAAGTAATCTTTACTGGTTTAATTCCGCAAAACTCCAACACCCCTTTTTTCATGGCATTATGGCCAGGACTACGGTATATTAACTTGTAATACCACTTTGGCGTATCCATAGTAACTATTAAACGGGCCGTTTTGCCTTTAAGTAGCTTGTCCCAAAATACAGAATTATCGCGATAAGCAAAGGCGAATTTTGGCAAGAATACTCTATCTATAAATCCCTTAAGCAAAGCGGGCTGGGTTCCCCACCATGTAGGATATACAAATACCAGATGATCCGCTGCTGAAATCTTCTTTTGAATGTCCAATAGGTCTGGCTCAAGCTCTGTTCGTTTCCTGTAGCCATAGCGTAATATGGGATCGAAATCGAGATCAACCAGGTGAATTAGTTCGCAATTTGCACGCGCATAGTCAGCGCCCGTTTTATAGCTTTTCGCCAATTGATAACACAGGCTTTCTTTATCAGGATGACCATTGATGATTAGGATGTTTTTCATAGTATTCTATTCTTTTAAGGCAAAGCTTGAAGATATTGTATTATGATTTTGTGGGCAAATAAACCGCATTTTAAATGAAGCGGTATTATGCCTGTTGAAATTCTAACAGGAGGCTGTTGAAATATCCACACGGGGCTCTTGTTTGTTTTATAAAATATTAAACTGCGGATAATCGCCTTTAATAACAAGCACAAATAATAGTACCCACCCAATAATCAAGCACAAGCCTCCCAAGGGAGTTACGGGCCCAAGGAACTTAAAATTGACCCCTAATAGATTTGATAAACTAAGCAGGTAAATACTAAAGGAGAAAAGAAAGGTGCCGGCTATAAAAAACCACCCCATGCTCACTTGCAACTTACTTTGAAAGTTTAAAAAGAAACCTAAAACTAAGAGTACAATTGCGTGGTACATCAGATATTTTACCCCAACCTCAAAGCTTTCGAGTTTTGCCTGAGTAAGAACTTTTTTGAGTGCATGTGCGCCGAAGGCACCTAAAACAATGGACAATGCTCCGTAAATGGATGCTATACTTAAAACTAATTGCTTCATCTTTTAAAATTATAATTTATGAGATGAAACAACGCTTGGGAGGTATGGTTTAGATAATTGTTAATTATCAGTTGTTAATTGTTAATGGGATTTACGGCTTGCTTATTTTAGGGCTTGCAGTAGGGATAGAAACGGCAGTAAATACTTTGCATGGCACTTTTATAAGGAGAGTGTAGGCGACCGAAGGAAGCCCACGCACCGACTTTATAAAAGTAGTCATGCAAAGTATTTACTATAGTGAATAGCCCGTTTAACTGCCATTACAATTAGCAGGATAAGCGTGCCTTATTTTAATAGTTGTGTGATTAGTGTAGTTAACTCAGCAAACTCTTCTTTACTGTAACCAACGGATGTATAAACTACTTTTCCGCTTTGATCAATTAAGAAATTGCGGGGTATATAGGATGTTGCATATTGGGTGTAGATGCTTTTGTCGGGATCTAAACCTACCGGAAAGTTAATGCCTTGCTTGCTTAAGGTATCCATTTTTTTGCTGACCACTTCTGCAGTCTCGCCGCGCGATATTGGCAAAAGGATGAATTCTTCACCTTTAAAGCGTTCTACAATTTCTGTAGGTATGGCCTGAAACTCTTGCATGCATGGAGGACACCATGTTGCCCAAAAGTTTACCAATACCACTTTGCCTTTTAAATTGGATAAGGTATAGCTTGAACCATTGAGCATTTGAACGGTAAAATCTGGTGCCATATCGCCCACGTGAATAAGGGTGGCTTTTTCTTCGGCGGAACCCGATTTAACGCCCGATACTTTGCTAGAATGCGCCTTGCTTTCGGTTTTACTATTTGTATTAGTGCAAGAAACCAGTGCTATTATTAACAATGCGAGGGAGATTGTATGTATTCTCATTTTATATGTTTTATTGCTCGGGTAACTGTTCAATTACGTTGAGCATTGTTTGTGCTTTTAACTCGGTTTCATTCCACTCCATTTCAAGATCCGAGTCTTTTGTTATACCTCCACCAAGGTACATATTCACGCCGGATTGTGTAAAGCGCAGGCTACGGATATTTACATACAAATTAAGCTTTTTAGCTTGTACGCTGCCCATAAAACCGGCGTAAAATCCGCGCTGATGTTGCTCAATATTGAGGATGGCACCCATGGCTTTATTTTTCGGTAATCCGCACACTGCGGGCGTTGGATGCAAACCAACAATAAACTCCGACAAGTTACTTTGCAGATCACTGGTCTTAAACTGATAGCTTGTTTTTAGATGCACCATTTTACCTGCATTTATGGTATGCGGGCCATCTTTTTGGTAATTACTAACTCCGGATTGTTTGAGTAATTGCCCCACATAATCGCTTACAATTTGCTGCTCAACAATTTCTTTATCGCCCCAATTGGATTGGACATTATCTAGCTTTCGCGTTCCGGCCAAAGATACTGTACTGGCAATATTGTTAGCAGTATGCAACAACAACTCAGGACTTGCCCCTGCCCACAATCCACTTTGTGGTGTGTAAAACATAAACACATAGGCTTGCTTGTAGCTCGACTCTAAACTGTAATAGAACTCGTGCGCTTTAGTTTGTGTTAAACTAGTATTGGGTTTTACACGCGATAAAATGGCCTTATCAAGATGTCCGCCATTTATAACCTCCATTAGCTGATTGAACTGTTTTGCGTAAGAGTCAAAAGTGGCCACATAAGCTTCTGTGGGAGCGGATTGCAAAGTAGGTTTAAGCTTTTTAATGGCATCAAACTCAAGCTCGCTCATTACACTTTCGCACTCAAAATCGGCATTGATAAAAACCACCTGCTGATTTTGCATATTAAACGGTGCCAACACAAATCCTTGCGAATTGATTGCATCACTCAGATGCATTTCTTCAGCAGATTTGGCAATTACTAGAACTGCCTGATTGGCCTGTGGTAATCGTGTAATGGCAAAGGTAAGTTGATTGGCAATACAATATTGCAACACCTCTTTTTGTTGTACAACTTTCACTAGTGTTATTCTATATTAATTACCGTTCTATTAATCTTCAACTTCGTAATACAGGGTGTAATAATTTAAACCGCGCTTTTGATCATAACCTCCTTCAATATAATCGCGACGGCCGTGAATGTATACGTGAAAGTTTTTATCTAATTTTAATATGGATTTAAAAGTGCTCTTCTGACCTTTTACTGCACTTTTTGAAATATCGAACTCCTCAACCATAGGCATTGGGTTTTCTTGCAAGTAAGATTCTTTGTAATCTTTAAACGCATCAATCACTTCGGGCTGATTCATCACCTCGTACTCAAAATTCTCTTCGCTAAAGCTATCCTTTTTATCAAAGAAATCCATAGAGCGATTCAGCATATCTATCTGGTCGGCACGCGGCACATCGTTCTCTTTATTGTAAACGTTCTCCACAAAACCTTTGCAGATATCCATATAGTTTTTAGTAAAATAATAGTTGTCTTCGCGAGGCTGCAGGCCTAAAAAGTCATCGACCCAAAAACGGGCTTCGTTACCCTTATTGATATTATCAACTGAGCAAATTTTAAAGCCTTGCTCCTTTTCGGTATTAAATATCAAACAACCTTTATCGAGCTTTTTAATGTTAATACCCTCTTGCGCTCCTAGCTCAAAGTTATCTTCTTTTAAATATACTTTTAAAAAGGTTTCTTTGTTCTCTGATTTAAATATACCAATGGTATCAAGTAATTCACCATCAACAATTACATTGCTGAACATGGCTACATAAAACTCGCCGCCTCTGATTTTAGGATGATTTGAATTTTCGTATAACAACTCTGCCAATCGCACAGAGGCATCGTAAAACTCTGCTGAATTATCGAATAAATGCTCTGAGGTAGTATAAACAGGGTTTAATTCCAAAGCCTCGGAATGATAGAAATTAAAATAAGCATCCTCTTTAAATGGTTTAAAGAAATAATTTAACAACACATCAGTAACCATCTCCTCATCTTGCAAATGCATCACATCTTTTGAAAAACGTAATGGTTCTGCTTCTGCTCTACATCCTATTTGGTGTACTACTAATTGCTCTATTTTAGCTTGTGAAAAATCTATCATTTAAATATTATTTTTTGGCAATGAAAGTGCAAATATAATATGTTTTTTGTGGCATACTAAGTCAATAGTTCGATTTTAGACTCTAAGCTAAGTAAGGCGCAAATTTGCGTATGCCCTATACGCAATTTTGCGTCTTACTTAGATGCAAAGTGTCGCACACCCGTGATACAAGTTGCGTATGCCTTATGCGCAAATTTGCGCAGCTCAACCAACAAATAAGCTTACTCCTTACCGGTTGCTATGCCCGATAAGGCAACACCCATTAAAAACTCATGGCTATTTTGGTTTGTACTAATTAATCGCGCATAGCGATAACCTAAAGTTACCGGAAATAGAAATCTGAAAAAGTGGAATTCTCCCCTCATCTCAAGCCCTGTAGATTGGAAGTTTTGACTATACACGAGGGATTGCTGGTTGTTTTTAAAAACCACATCTTCCTCGGTATTGGAATAATCGTAAAATAAGTTTGTGGTAATTCGCTTTAGGTACATTACGCCTGGTACGGTTAAATCTGGATTGATTAAGGGGAAGATATAATCTCCTTTAAAGGAGTACATTCTATCGTTGGTTCCTCGTGTATAGCCTCGCGGATAATTATATAAATCGCCATATTTTACATTTTGAGCAACAATAGATTCATCACTACTAATCTCCTCTCCCACTAATTTATATTGGTAGTTATTGTCAATTCTAATGGCATGGTGTTTCAATATACCTGGGAAATACAAGCGTGTGCGAAGCCCTAATATACTTCCCACATCGTAATTACCAAATGGAGTATGTGCATATTTAAATTCGATAAGCTGTCCCCACCGAGTAGTCACATCCCTTGCAGATCTTCTCCTTAAATGATGATAGTATAAGCCATACTCTAGGTTGTGATAATTAAGCTCGGGAGTATGTATTGTTGTGGTTTGAGATGGCGCCCATCCCTGTGGCGTTTGGGTATAGGTAATTCGATCAACATCGTAAGCTGATTGATTTATGAAATTATAATGAAATGATGGTTGTAATAAATTACTGAAACGTCCTTTAGTTAGATTAATAGGAATATAAGACCCTAATTTTATTTGAGTTTGATAACGCTTAGTATCCGCCTTTAGTGCGAAGGTATCAACAGTCCCAGCATATAAAGCAGTCTCATCATAAAAAATCTTGTCATCGCCATGATTTATGGTAAAGTCAATTATTGGATACCACCCGCGGTACTGAAAATTGAAATAATACTTTTCTCTGCTCATTTGAGGATCGGCATTATATCCTATTGACGATACGGCACTACCCAATAGGTTTTGCGACATAGCAGAAACCCCCATTGTTAGTTCAGCATCCACAGGATTTAAATTAGCCGGAGCCCAACTATGCACATTAAACAAATTCCACTTAGAGTATTTTTTTACATCGTAGTTTTGCTGATTCATTAAAGAATCAGCAAAGTTTGGTTGCCCCTTTTCTTGCTCGCTTATGGTTTCGTAAAGCGCTACTGAATGGTTTTGCACATCGTCCAAAGGCTTATTCAGTAAATTCCCCTCATCGGCTTTAACCACCTGATAGCCATCGGCAGTGTAATTACTATAAACTAAACTATTTTTGAAAACGGCAGCACTATTGGCTCCAAACTTCGATTGGGTAAGTTGTTTTACTGCTCCAGTAGACGTTAAACTATATATTTCTTCTAAGCCTGAGTACGAACCTGTAAATACAATATCGTTACCATTATAACGTGGTAAAGAAACCTCAGTATACCCGGCGTTTAAAACAGCATTCCATTTACCTGTTTTTAGATCTAACTCTACAATTGATTTACCTTCTTCGCCCAATACCACGCTAACAATTTTATCGCCCTTATCGTTCCATTGCGGTGTATAGATAAAATCATTATTACCGTAGGAATAAGTATGTAATTCTGCTCCTGTATTGGCATCAATTATGGCAAGAGAATATTCATTGTTATAGCTTGTTTTTACCGAGGCTATTTTTTGTTCATCGCGCGAAAGCGCAGGTGCAAAATAATTGGTTTTATGGGTTACTCTATTGAGTTTTTTGGTAAGTATATTATAGGTTTTAATAACTGAATAATAACGATGCTCCCATCGGGTATCTGGTATAAGTTCGGCCCAACAAATTGTATTTCCACTTACTGAAAAAGGCTCTGTTGATCTACTTCCTGGGATGTAAACCGTTTCATAAGCACCACTGGGTTTGATACCAACAAAACGACGCACTTCGCCCGGACCGCTTAACTCCGCAATTGTTAAACTATCATTTATTACATGGGGGTATCTAAAACTCACAAAGCTTTTATCGATACTTGTAACTGGGTAATATTGTACTTTTAGCGCTATGGAATCTTGATGAGCCCATTGGGATTTCAGATCATTAAATACATCCTTATAAAGAGCTACTTTATTAATACCCGATTCTTTTTTCTGTCCTTGATTAAAAGGTATTACAAACGGATTGCGCCCTGTATTTAAAAGCGCTTTCTCCCAAATATCAGTTCCATACTTAGCTCTGGCACCCGCAACAAACTGATAGCCCATTTCGTAATGATTAGGCACATAATCTTTATAGGAGCCAAAGCTGGCCTTCTCGTAAGAGTAAAGCTTTTTATCCATTATTTGAGCACGCATACCCTGTTCAAACCATGGCAAACGTCCTCGTCCGGACTGCGACAAAGCGGTTTCTGCCACTACAGCATCTCCTTCTAAAAACCATAGGGGAACATATAAACCAAGTACTCCACCAACAGCCTGCTCACCCAAAACATAGGATAAAAACTTTGTAAAGCCCGTATTCAATTTGTCAATCTGAACTACATGCCTAAACTCGTGCATGGCCAATTGTTGCAACCACTCTTGCGCATGCATACGCTGATTGGGAGCTGTGAACAATTCCATACGCTTAGGCGCCCATGTTACAAAGCCATTTGAATAAGAGGTTTCGTTATGCAGCACAACACTTATCTTCTTTGGCGAATGATTTAAAGATTCTCCTCCATATTTATAGACTTCTTCCAATAAATTGGCGATATACTGAGCCTTAACTTCGTACTTTTCTGAAAATATTAACTTAAAATGTTCCGTTTCAATTTTACTCCACTTTATGCTCGCAGGGTCAGTACCGGCAACATAATATTGCGCTTTAATATTTGTTGCAAGGAGTAGTGCAAAAATTAAAAGGTATTTTTTCATCTTAAAAAAAGGCATATTCAGTAATTTCAATTAATTTAGAATTGAATTTAAGCATTGCTTGCTGTTAACAATATCTACAGCGTTCAAATTTATTATTTTCCTTTGAGCATACACTTTATTTAGGGTACTTGTTTTAGCTAAAACGCAAATAATTACCTATTGTATAATGATGTAAATAAAATCTGCATGACAAAAATTATTATTTACCAAGTACTACCTCGTTTGTTTGGAAACACCAATAGAACTAGAAAGTTTAATGGTTCGTATGAAGAAAATGGCTGCGGCAAATTAAACGATTTCACCCCAAAAGCATTAGAAGAAATCAAACAACTTGGTACTACCCATATATGGTACACTGGCGTGATTGAACATGCGCTTCAGACTGATTATAGCCGCTTTGGTATTAGTAAAGATTTCCCCGAAGTTGTAAAAGGTAAAGCAGGATCGCCCTACGCTATTAAAGATTATTATGATATAAACCCCGATTTAGCAGAAGATGTACCCAATAGAATGCAGGAATTTGAGGCCTTAATAAGTCGCACACAGGAGTCTGGCTTAAAAACAATTATTGATTTTGTACCCAACCATTTAGCACGCCAATATAATTCAGATGCCAAACCCAAAGACACTAAAGAGTTTGGAGAGGCAGACAATACGGATACTAACTTTAATGCCAACAATAACTTCTACTATTTACCAACAGAACCTTTTAGTAGTCCAATTAGTAGTATAAACGAACACGAACATTATATAGAAAAACCGGCCAAGGTAACTGGCAATGATTGCATGAGCAACAAGCCAACTATTAACGACTGGTACGAAACGATTAAACTGAATTACGGCGTTGATATTTTTAATGGCAATAGCAAACACTTTGAGCCAATACCAAACACTTGGGAACGCATGCTCGAAATTTTGCTTTTCTGGGCCAATAAAAAAGTGGATGGCTTTAGATGCGATATGGCCGAAATGGTTCCCGTTGAATTTTGGCATTGGGTAATTCCGAAAGTAAAAGATAAATATCCGCATATTATCTTTATTGCAGAAGTATACAATCCCGACCTTTACCGCCAATTTATTACACATGGTGGATTCGACTTTTTATACGATAAGGTTGGGGTTTATGATAGTTTAAAGGCCGTTATGCAAGGCCATGCTAAACCAAACAGTATTACTAAAGCATGGGATTCGGTAACAGGTATTCAACAACACATGTTGTTCTTTCTTGAAAATCATGATGAACAACGCATTGCTTCTCCGTTTTTTGCTGGTGATGCTAAAAAAGGAATTCCTGCAATGATAGTATCTGGTTGTATGTACACCAACCCATTAATGCTTTATTTTGGTCAGGAGCTTGGAGAAGCCGGCATGGATAAAGAGGGCTTTAGTGGCGAAGATGGAAGAACCACAATATTCGATTATTGGGGTGTGGAGCAATTCCAAAACTGGGTGAATGATAAAAAGTTTGATGGCGGGTTATTAAGTGATGCAGCCGCTGATTTACGTGCCTGGCATATTCATTTCATAAATACCATAAAAAACCACGAAGCAATTACTCAGGGTCAGTTATACGATTTGATGTGGTATAACGAGGATAACCCGAGTTTTGATGGGGATAAAATATTTGCCTTTCTGCGCTATTTTAAGGGAAAGATACTTTTAATAGTGGTAAACTTTTCTGATGAAAAATTAAAGTGTAGAGTTAAAATACCAGCACATGCCTTTTTCAGCATGGGTATGGAAAGTAAAAAGTATTTTAAAGGTATTGACCTATTAGGTGGCGAAAACATTATTAGTTTCCCACAAGAAGTAGCCATTACCAATGGAGCTGGGTTACGCCTAAAACCTTACTCAGGAAGGATTTACGAATTGAGTTAACAGAATATAAAGCAAAAAAAGAGCTTGTCTACCAAAACAAGCTCTTCATTCTAAAACCAAAAAACTACTTTTGCTTATAATGTACCTTTGGAAGGTCTCTAAGCCTTTGGGCGCTAGTTTCAGCAGTAATGTCACGCTGAGGATTACCCAACATTTCATATCCTACCATAAACTTCTTCACTGTAGCTGAACGCAACAATGGTGGATAAAAGTGCATATGCAAGTGCCACTCTGGATGCTCTTCGCCATCGGTAGGTGCTTGGTGCAATCCTGCCGAATAAGGGAATGATACCTCAAAAAGGTTATCGTACATCACAGTTAACTCTTTGTAAGCTGCTGCAAATGCCTCTTTTTCTTCTTCTGTTAATTCTGTAAGGTTAGTTACATGACGCTTACTAACAATCATAGCCTCAAATGGCCAAACTGCCCAATAAGGAACAATACCTACAAAATGCTCGTTCTCAAAAAGAACTCTATCTTTTTTATCTAACTCAGCTTTAACGTAATCACCTAACAAGCTTCTACCGTTTTTGTTGTAATACTCCAACATACGCTCTTGCTCTTTAGCAGGCTCGTTTGGAATTGAGCTCGACGACCAAATTTGACCGTGTGGATGTGGATTACTACATCCCATTACGCTTCCTTTATTTTCAAAAATCTGCACAAACTTCACAAAGTCGTTTGAACCAATTTCTTTATACTCATTAGCCCAAAGATCAACTACTTTTTTAATCTCTGAAACTTCCATTTCTGGAATAGTTAAATCGTGACGTGGAGAAAAACAAATTACTTTACAAATACCACTTTCACTTTTCGATTGGAATAAACCATCTTCACTTTGCTCGCCTCCTTCTGGAGTATCGTTTAATAAAGCAGAAAAATCGTTTACAAATACAAATGGCTCTGTATATTTTGGGTTCATATGGCCACCAATACGTTCGTTACCCGGACATAAGTAACACTTATCATCATACTCTGGTAACTTAGCTACGTTAAGTTTTTCAACTTGTCCTTGCCAAGGTCTTTTAGCACGGTGTGGAGAACATAAAACCCACTCTCCTGTCAATACATTTAATCTTCTATGAGGATGATCCTCCATATTAAACTTTGCCATATCATTAATTCATTTAGTAATTTTCTTTCTTCTTATTTTATCTAAATATTGTAAAATACCTAAATCATACCCTCAATAATTAACTGGTAGGTACTGGTAGGCAAAAGTACATATTTTTTTTAAAGTAGAAAGTTTTCACACAATAAGATACTTTGTTTATAAACATTCTGTTTTAGTACAAACACTAAATTAGAGGATGTATGATTATCAGCCCAAAACTGAATTCGTAATTACTGAGGAAATTATAATTTATAAGGATAAACGTTGCATAAATCGTGAAACATTTTTCACTTCGCCCGATTTATTATTCTCAACAAAATCAGCTAGGGTTTTTCCCATTAACTTAAAATCTGTTGAAATGGTTGAAATACCATTTGCCACCACTTCTTTTAGGGCTGATTCATTAATTGAGATGATACCTACATCAGTTCCTATGGCAAACTTTTGCTCCCAACATCGTTTTACCAGGCGAATCAACATTCTATCGTTAGGTAAAATAAATACATCGCCTTTGTTTATGGGTTTGTCTTTTAGCTGATCGTAAACCTCATGCGGGAAATTATAATCGGCACAGAATCGACCAAAGCCAGTTAAAAAGCCTTTAGGCTCCTTACCTCCCGGATATACTAATATTAGTTTCTGGTATTTTTGAAGGATTTCTGATCCGGCCTCTAAGCCACAATACATATCCTCATCAAACGACTGATAAATTACTGGATACCCCTGAAGCTCATCCAATTTTCTATCAATTACATAAACTTTATCTTTTGGTAATAGCTGAATTACGGGTAGTATATTGGTTAAGTTTGCAGGCATTATAACGTAAGCTGAATATTTACCTACGCGCTCTTTTATTAAAGATGTAAATACATTAGAATCAAAGTGATGAAAGTAAATATCTACCTGCGTGTCATCGGGCAAATTCTCGATAAAAGCATTATACAACTCTTCTTTAAACGAGTTTAACTCATCAAACAATAGCAATACTTTTTTTTCAATACTGATGTTGGCACTCTCAACAAAGTAGCCTTTACCTGGCACTGCTCCCAGAATACCACGTGCTTTTAGTTCGTTAAACGCTAGCATAACCGTATCGCGAGATAAATTATACTCGTTGGCTATTTCGTTAATGGATGGAACCTTATCTCCCTTTGTTAAAAGCCCTTCGCCAATGGCATTTATTACCGATTGTATTATCTGACGATACTTTGCCTGCGAGTGCTCTGAAGTAATCTTTATTATCTTTTTAACCATATTTTACCTACCAGTACATACTAGTTGCAAATGTAAAACAAATAATAGTAATATGTGAATAGTAAGGCTGACAAGATTTGAAAAGAAAGCTTCTAGAAAAAGACTTCTACAGCTATAAAACAGCAAAAACTAAACATCACAAAGCCTAATCCAACAAAGAATTAGGCTTGTGATTTTTATACTATAATGGGTGTAATCTATTGTGTAGTATAGTAATTAAAGAAACTACATTCTTTTATAATTCTGTCGTAAAATTGAGTATCGGCATAATCGTCTTTCAAGCGTTTAAAGCCTTTTTTATAGTCGCTTGTTTCATTGTTGAGTGCGCCATCGTAATAGCCATAACCATAGGAACGCGATTGGTTGTTATTGTAAAGATGATTGAGTTCGCATTTGGCCATTAAGTAGGAACAACGGGCATTGAGTTCCTTATCGGTGGATAAATCAATCACCTTGTTGTAATAATTATTGGCTGTATCGGCCAAGGCATAGTATATTCGCTTATTGCTCCCGAAACTGAAACCATCGAGGTTATAACCAACCTTATTGGGACTTGATAAATCTAAATCCTTACTGTTTTTGATGCCATTATTATAGTATGCGTTTCTATATTGCTTTTGTAAACCTCGATAATAACCCGTGTTAGAAACATTAAAATAATAATTGCCCAACAGATAATAAGCTAGTTTTTGTTTCCAGATAGCCGGATCATGGGTTAAAGAATCGAGCTTTATCAGGTTATCGCTTAAATCGTAAAAGGTAAACTCAGGCTCTATAAACGAAAAACACGAGGCTTTATACACTTCATCTTCCATTAAATCATCATCGCAATAAAAACACTCCTTAATGTTATTGCTAAAAACCTTGGCAGATATAAATGCTTGTGTAGATTTTGCATCGAAGTGCGCTTTAGCTTGAACAGGGTCGCCATGATTCAGGTAATACAAACCTTTAAAATGACTCACTTCGGCCAATTGATTCTCTATACCTGCCTTGCTTGAGGCATTTTTAAGCAAGAGCTTTTCGAAAGGCGTTTTATCAGATTTCTGCAAAAAATCATCCATATTGTTTAATAAATCGATGGACGAAATATCTTTTAAATTATCCAAGCGATTGTGAACCAAAAACGATTTGGCAATATCACCTTGCTTATAATACAAATGACCAATGTATTCCTTAATAAAGGATAGCAACTCGCCTCCATGTAGCTGATCTCCCGTTATCTCTTTAAGACAGGTTTCGTGTATTGCATCTATTTTATCCCAATCTAGTACCGTATAAATTTGCTTGAGTTCTGATACTTGTTGGGCGTATTCAGAGGCAGCTGACACTTTTGCCAATTGCGCGTTGGCCACAGAAATATTGCCATTTATAAATTGAAGATAGGAGTTGCAGAGGTACCAAAAATCCTTGCGATTGTTGGCACTTAATTGAAGCATTTGATCAGAAATACTCAATAACTTCTCTAAATCAGGTCGACTCTCCTCATCATTACGGTAAAGCAAAGTTTCGGACTTAAGTCCGATCTTACGTTTATACGAGTTACGCTCTAACTGATATATGCTTCGCACAAAAAGTAACTCAAGCTTTTTATTTTGTGTATCGGCTTTTAGCATTTCATCGAGGTACTCGTAATCGCTCGAATAGGCCTGAATGGCTTTTAAGGTGATATAGGCCGCCTCATCGTCGGGGGTTATAAACAAAGACTTACCCTCGCTCCCATTTCGGGTACAAAATCGGTAACTACTATATGCCGAAGTTCGCCTATCAACACTGTTGTTGAATACCTGGATAAAGTAATAGGCCGCTTGCTCGTAATCGTTTAAAGAGTAATAACAGCCCGCTACCTGATCGAGTATGTAATAATATATCTCGTTCTTCACTTTATTATCTCGCACCTCGGCATTAAAAAAGGCAACGGCCTCGTCGTATTGCTTAGCGTAATGAAAGTTACGGATCACCTGATAGGCATAGCGCAACTTAAGCGTAGCGTCGGTTTCTTGACTATACAACAACATGGTTCGCGCACTAAGTTCGTTAAAATCCGTTTGTGGTGCTTCATCATCTGCACGATAGCGCCAAGGATTGTAAGTACGGCTTTTGTAGGCCTCGGAACACTCACGTGCAAGCGACATGTAAGTGTAAGCCTTTTGCTCGTAAGCCGAATTCTTGTTTTTCCATAAACCCTCGAATACTGCACTGGTATCGGTGGTTAAAGCGGTATGAATATCAGCCACCGACCAGGTATCTAAACTTTGCTGCCATAATTTTACATTGGCCTTTATGGGCGAATTGGCATATTGATAGCCCCAACTGGCATATGAATCCTGCTCTAGAAATGGAAAATAGCTTTCGTCGGCCATTAATTCCTGATTGAATAAATGATAACAAAAGTAACTCTCTGACCAACCGCCACCGCAAGCCAGCAGCTGGTTTATAATGATAACATTAAGGCAAAATATGGTAAATAACTTTCTCATAATTGTTGTAAAATACTTTTAAAGTTAATATTGCTTAAAGTAGTACTATCTAGGTGATAGAAGATAATCTCGTTAACGGGGAGCTGACTGCTTTTAATAATCTGATAGGATTTTATGATTTCGGCTTCGGTGCTTTCTTCCAACTTAATTTGATTGCCTTTGCGCAGATAAAAGCCGCTGAATAAAGTGTCTTTTTGCACCTCGAATACGTGTTTACTGAGCTGCTTAAATTGTTGCTTTTGGCTCTCAAATAAGGTGCGATTGCAATCTTTTACTAGATTGATTTTGCCCGAATTACTTTTCAATACAGTCTGCGAGAAGAGTGGTAAGGCCAAATCTAATTGAAGCGGATAAGTGCTATTTGTATTAATATAATCGGCCACTATGTTTGATTCTAATATGGAATTCTCGGTAAAATTACGTAGATCGCCCATATTGTATAACATTAAGGCTCCCGACTTTACTGGGGGCACTCCTGTTCTATCGGGATACTTTACTTGGTGCAAACGTATGGTTACACTCACATCAAAATGCTGCTTTAACAATTCTAGTAGGGCAAAATATTGATGGCGTGTTGCTGCCGTCCAATCGCAATCGATTTGCAAGTGCTTAATGGGCGCATTGAAGTGATGCGTGCTAATTTCGTTTACAAGCTGTGTAATACGCTCACTAAGTGTTTGAACATCCTCGTTCTTTAACTCTCGTATTACTTGGTTTACAATAAATATAACGGGTATAATATTGTAATTTTGGTAGGCAGAATCAACCTTGTTAATTAAATAAACGGGTTCAAATTTATCGCCTTCTGTTGGACTTGATTTAGCCACATCAATATCGAAATAATGTAGGTACACCCTATCGCTGGCCGACTGTTTCATGGCAGC
The DNA here is from genome assembly GCF_001660705.2 of Saccharicrinis aurantiacus. GTDB lineage: Bacteria > Bacteroidota > Bacteroidia > Bacteroidales > Marinilabiliaceae > Saccharicrinis > Saccharicrinis aurantiacus. Next base: position 117,663 of record NZ_LYBV02000030.1, on the reverse strand, counting down.
ATCCACCTCTGCAGAATGTTCGGCATTGGCTTTCCAATGGTAAAAGGCAATTTGTGGTTCGGTGTTTTGCTGGCACGAAACCCCAAGCACAATAAATAATAAACTATAACTTAATAACTTAAAGTACTGCTTTATTGTATTCTTCATTTTTATGGCAAATCAGTAATCTGTTTACGAAATACAAAAGTACCGTTTTGATTGCTAATTAAGGTAGTTTCTAGTCCATATAATAGGGATGTAAGGATGAGTTGAGTCATTTTCTAAAAATAACGATACAATAGGGTTCTCGGGTATTTTACCGTTTTGAATGCCTATGACCAAATATCCTTGCTCTAAATTATCAATCATTATTATACTATTGATGTTACTCTTATTGTTTGACAAGGCAAATGGAAGTTAGTCTATGACCCTTATGAATCTTACCTTTTTGATAGGGAGACGGATCAGTTTGAAAGTACGGATTTATCTAAAGTATCACCAAAAAAGAAAGCCGAAATTCAACATAATTTTGATTTATGGGATAGTAAGCGTCCACAAAGTAATTGGTGGGAAGCTCCAATGAATAAAAAAACATCCTACTGTAAAAGAATAACTAAAAAATAAGTGGGAGTGGAAAACAAGGCTGTATCATTTGATTCAGTATTTAATCAGATTTACATATTTGTTTTCTACTCCCCAATTGTAAGTTTTATTAACTCTTTACCAGTTCCTTGAACTGGTCTTTGATATATATGAGCCATCCTAAAATAGCTTGACTCATATTAGCAGTTTTATCTCTAAGAAAGTTAATTACTTGGCTATTAATTCATTTTTATCTAGGTGAACATCTACTTGAGGGAATGGAATAGTAATACCACCTTCATCGAGTGCAATTTTTCCTTTTTCATAAATATCAAAATAAACTTCCCAATAGTCTTGAGGCTTTGCATGAGGACGCACCGCTAAATTAACCGAACTATCTGCCAACTCGCTAACTCCCACAAAAGGAGCTGGATCTTTAAGCACCTTATCATGACTACTCATTATCTCTAACAAAATATCCTTGGCTTTTTTAATATTCGATTCATAGGATATCCCAAATGTCATATCTACCCTTATTTTACCCTCTGTGGTATAATTGGTAATATCACCATTAGAAATGGCTCCGTTCGGAATAATGATGGTTTTACTCTCGGGAGATAATAAAACGGTGACAAAAATATGAATCTCCTTAACTGAACCCAATAATCCTTGTGCTTGTATTAAGTCACCTACTTTATAGGGTTTAAAAATTAATATCATAACACCACCTGCAAAATTAGCCAATGTGCCTTGAAGCGCTAATCCAATGGCCAAACCTGCGGCACCCAATACCGCAATAAAAGAGGTGGTTTGAATTCCAATCATATCGGCCACGCTTACTAGTAAAAGTACTTTTAGCCCAATGTTTACTAAACTTGATACAAAGCCAACTAAAGACACATCAACCTTTTGATTTATCATTAAATTTTTGGCCACTTTTGTTAAACGATTAATTATCCACAATCCGACAATTAATACTACTAAAGCCAGCAAAACTTTTGGTCCTTTTGTCAATATTACTTCGTAAGCCTTTTCAATTAGATTTTCGTATTTTTCCATAATACATGATTTTATTGTTAAACATACTCTTCAAGTTATGGATTTATTTAATACGCACCAATTTATAAATTCAAGCAGCAAAAAGAGTTTCAAATCTACTTTTGTAGTCATTAAGCAAATGCTGAATACTGGGGAATAATGACCCTAAAAAAACTAAGGGAAGCAATGCTCCCATTGTTTTTTATGATCCTTTATTATTTCACTAATTCTACTTCACCTAGTCTCCATTTTTTATCTATCCACTTTCGTTATGGCCCATAAATTACACACAAAATTGTACTAATTTGAACGATGAAAAAATGTTTTGTTTTACTAGTTTTGTATCTATATTAAACATTCCTCTTGGCATATTTTTCAAAAACCCGATGAGACAGAGTAATCTTACTTTTTCAATTATTCCCGGTTTGTATTCTCGAATAAGCCATTTTTGCCATTATTACCTAAGAATAGCTTGCAACAAAAGGATTTGCTGAGAAAGTGAAAAACTAGAACTATTAAATTGAGCAGGTTCGTAGGTAATTTACTTCTGTGCGTTAGTGATTGTAGTGGATACCCCACAGCGCAGCGAGGAGTATGAACGGAAAGCACGCCCCGAGCAAATTTATGCTTTAGGTATTGTTATAACGAACCCAGGGGAACGCCCTAATCTTAAAAGAGTAAATTCTATACTAAGTTAGTCAGTACAACCTTTTAATACATAGGAGTGTTATGTATAGAGTATTAACCTTCAATTATTAAAATCCATGAGAAATAAAGCAATTGCACTTTTGTTATTGTGTGTTGGCATAGGCTACAATGCTTATGCGCAGAAAATGAAAATGTCCACAACAATACCTGTTGGTATTGAGAATGCGAACACGATTGAATCAGAACATCTTGGTGAATTAAAATTTACGGATGGGGTTCCGCTGCCTGAAACTACTGAAAAAGTTTATGATTATATTGATTTAATAAATGCGGTAGATGCCTATACTAAAGGGATTCATATTGCATCGATGGAGGCTATGAAACGTGGGATTCTTTCGATGGGTAAAGCCAATGAAACTGCATTGATATTTGAGGAGCTGATGGATTCAAAAACTCTGTTTCTAACGGCCAACACTACTTCGGTATACATGACATCGTGGTTAGAGCTTGGCGACGAACCAATGGTGATTGAAACTCCGCCTGATGTATTAGGAATTATTGATGATCATTATTTTAAATATGTTGCCGATTTCGGTCGTTTGGGACCGGATAAAGCTAAGGGGGGTAAGTTTTTAATACTACCTCCAAACTACAAAGGTGAGGTGCCGGATGGTTATTTTGTGAAGCAAGCAAATACCTATGGACACTGGGTTATTTGGAGAGGCTTTCAGAAGGATGGCGACCCAATGCCAGCTGTTAACGCAACCAAAGAGACTTTTAAGATTTATCCACTATCAAAAAAGAACAATCCTCCGGAGATGAATTTTGTAAATGTATCGGGAAAAGAATTCAATACCATTCATAGAATGGATAGCGAGATTTATAACGAAATAAATGCGGTTATTCAGTCGGAACCTAGCTTTGGCGAAAGTTCTGAAATTTTAGGAACGCTTGCTGCTATTGGTATTGTAAAAGGACAAGAGTTTAAGCCTGATGCACGTATGCAAAACATTTTAGACGAAGCGGCTAAAATTGGTAGCGCCATTGTTAGAACACAAATGGCTAAACCACGAAGTGAATACTTATATAAGTTTGAGGGTACGCAATGGCTCAATCCGCTGGCTTATAAAAGTTATTTGTTTGAACATGGTGGAGCCAAATTATTGGATGCCCGAAGTGCTTTTCACTTTTACGCTACGGGAATAACGCCTGCAATGTCGATGAAGATAATTGGAAAGGGCTCGCAATATGCAATTGCCTACTCTGATAAAGAGGGAAATACCTTTGATGGTAGTAAAACCTACAAATTTCATATTCCGGCTAATCCCCCGATGAAAGATTTTTGGTCGTTTACCATATACGATAACCAAACCAGATCGATGTTACAAACAGATCAGCAGTTCCCTGGTATTGATAACAACAAAAAAGGTTTGAAACAAAACAAAGATGGATCGTGGGATATTTTTATTGGTCCTAAGGCTCCGAAAGGAATGAAAAATAATTGGATACAAACAAACCCTAACAAGGGTTGGAATACGATATTCAGACTTTACGGTCCGCTAGAAGCATGGTTTGATGGCGAATGGTATCCGTCGGATGCTGAACTAGTAGAATAATTCAGATTGGATTTTCGCACCTGCTTAATAATGCATTACAAAGCCTCGATAGTTTGCTATCGGGGCTTTGTTGTACAAGGGAGTGTTCTGAAGGGTGGGTCTACTTATCAATCAAATCCTGAATCTCATTGAAATGCAGCTCAATATGTCCTAAGTATCCCTCAATCATTTGACGAAGCGTTACAGTAAAATCCTCAAAGCTTTGCCACGAACTATTCAGTTTTGTTTGATCTACGGATTTTATCACCTGAATAATGTGCAAATTATAATACTTCCACATCTGAATTGTTGTGTTCCAATCTGCATTTTGATAATCTTGTATGGCAATCCATAAGTCATTATCCTGCTGATAATCTGGAAATTCTAGTTTATCGATATACTGTAAACGAACCATGCGCTGATGATTGTTTGAAGCAGAATCAATCAGATGTCCAAGAATCTGTTTGATAGTTCTGTTTTGTGTATTTCTCTTATTTGAAATCGTATCAACTGGTAAATCAATTAATTTTTGTTCCCAAGTATCAATATACTGTAGAATGCCATTTGTAACATTTGAAAAATTCATTTCTATAATTGTTTGTTAAGGTTAAAATATCAAGAGCAGCGATAAGTTACTATCTACAATAATGATTGTAATATCATTTTTATTGATCAGCTTCAGCCGTTTTAATTATCCGCCTTAATTCACTTTCATTCCGCGTGCCTAATAAATCATGACTAAAAGCCGTGGCGGAAATGATTTGGCAGTCATTGAACTTCAAATCGAATCCGCCCAGCAAATTCTATAATGCATTGTAACTGCAACACTTTTCTATCTCCTTCTTACTTTTCCCTTACCTTTTGGTACAGATGCTGGTTTTGCACTCGGTTTACTCGCGGGCATTGAAGTTGGCACAGCATTAGACTTATTGGTTGGTACCTTAGTCTTGTTCTCCTTTACATTACTCTTCTGAATATTTTCTTTAGTGTTGGGGGTAGATATTTGGTTGTTTACCTTATTATTGTTCTCAACATTTGAAGGTGCCTTTTTAGATACATCATTTCGATTATAATTCCCTTCCTTCTTATTATTATTAACCGTATTGGATGTCTTTCTGGTTTTGCTATAATTATTGTAGGTATTGTTATTATTAATCACCACTGTATTACCTCCGCGGTGTCCTCCATAGTAATGGTTTCGGTGATGACGATTTCTACCAAAGTAAATATTGATAGAAATTACTGGGTATGGATGATAATATGGCGGATAGTACCCATAGTAATAAGGACAATAATATGGGCTATACATTGGAGAATATACGTAATGTATAATAGGTTCTGATTCAACAACCACAACGGTAGCTGGTTCACTTTTTACCACAACAGTGTCAGGCCCTGAGTAGGCCGGATTAGCAGTAATTGCAGGAGCTTCTAGCTTAGGTTCTATAATATAATCCTTGCCATAGAGTTCCTCATCGCCCACCATTTGAATAGACACCTTTTCTTCTTTGTCTTTTGAAACCAAAATTACGGCAACATCCTGTACTTCTTCCTCAAGAATATCCACCTGAAGTACAAATACAAAATCATCTCCTTCTTGTTGTGTAACTACTTTTATAAAGTCCACATTTCCATCCAGATTTAAATCCAAATTATTAATTCCTGTTTTTTCTTCGTTTAACGATGCTTCAAACTCCTCAATAGTTTTAGATTCTTGAAATAAGTCGAGCGTGGCATAGAGGTCTAGGTTATCTCCTGGCAATCCCAATAGTTCGGCATTGTCGTCTGTTTCGGCCTTGCCATGTACATTCAAGTTTACGATTACAATAAAAATTGATAGTAGCAATAGTGTTAATTTCGATCTCATGTTTAAGTTTATTTTAATGTTTAGATATATTAGGGTGTTAGCGAACATTGAAGGTTGCGGTCTTATGCTATATGCTGACTGACGAACTTACGGTTGGCTAATATTTTTTATCCTTTTGTAACTTAGTTCTACTTATTTCTCAATTAAACTTTGAATGCAATTGGCAACGCCATACAGCATGTATCTCCTTCAGATTAAGTGTAATTTACGGAACTCGCGAACGAATATAGAACAAAGTTTCGGAAGCTTCAAGCAGGCTGCATTAAAAAAGTTTTATCCAATTATTCGCATTCTCACATCAACTCACTGTGCTGCGCATAAGCAGCTATCAAGTGTTAACTATCCAATAACTTTGTTCTGATAATTTTTCTGATACTTCCCCCAGATAATCAACACCAAACTACTACAGGTTTAAGCCATCCTCTAAGTGGATGATACCAAGCTACTGGAAGTTTTTAGCGTCCCCTAATATATTCAACTGCTCCCCTAGCGTATTCATATCGTCAGCGAGAGTTATATGCAGTCCCCCAGGCAAATGACAACAAACTACTAAAGGTTTGGGTCGCCCCCGAAAACAATTACGCAAAGCTACTAGAAGATTATTCTGCCACCTAGCTTATTGAGCTGCTCCCCTAGAGTTTTTCATCGTCCCCTAGGGTTTTGTGCAGTCCCCTAGCGGGATACAGCGGTTTTTTAGTTGACTAAATCCTTCTCTAGAATAGCCTTCAATACTTTATAATCGGTTTTGCCTGTTCCTAACACAGGTATTTCGTCAATGGCAATTAGCTCTTTGAGTTTAGCAATGGGCGCTACTCCATTTTGTAGCAGATAGGCATTGGCTTCGTTTAAATCGATATCATTTTTTGCGAACAAGGCAATGCGGGCCGGTTTAACTTTGTCGCTTCCTTCAACGGCTAAAACTTGTGCATCGCTGCTACCGTATTTCTGTAATAATATTTTCTCAATAAAAGGCAGACTAATCATTTCGCCAGCAATTTTTATAAATCGCTTTAACCTTCCGGTGATAAACAAATAACCCTCCTCATCTATATAACCTAAATCGCCCGTTTTATAATAGCGCTCGCCATTTATTTCTTCAAAGGGCTTTAGTTCGGGCTGATTTAAATAGCCATCAAATACATTGGGGCCCTTGGCATAAATCATTCCTGCCTCGTTTGCTTTTAGTGGCTCATGCGTTTCTACATCAAGCACCAATCCGGTAACATCGGGCAAAAATTTGCCCACACTATTCAGTTTTTGTTTACTCTGCGGATTAATAGTTAGCACTGGCGCACACTCGGTAATTCCATAACCTTCGAGTATAATACCATTTTGTGTGAGGGCTTCAAACTGAAGTTTTAAACTTTCGGGCATGGCCTCGGCTCCCGACACGGCATATTGTACCGATTTAAATTCGTATGCCGATCCTTCGGATAATAATAGTTTTAAAAAGCTTGGCGTGCCCACCAATATATTGGCTTTAACATGCTTCATTATTCGCAATACCTCCCTTGAGTCTGTTGGGTTAGGCGTATAAGCCACTTTAGCTCCTGTTAAGAGGGGTAAAATACTCAATACTGAGAATCCGAAACTATGAAATGGCGGTAAAAACGACAGGAAACTTTGATTGTTATCGAGGTTTATAATTTTAAACACACTGGCCAAATCACTTACAATATTACGGTGCGTTAAGGGAACTGCTTTGGGTAAGGCATCGCTACCCGAAGTAAATAAAATAACCGCTTCATCGGGTATGCGCTTTGCCGATATAAATACCCCAGGAAAGGTAGCCTTTAAGGCTCCTTTTAATTTAGTGATCGTACTTAATTCGGGTACTTTTTTCTCAAGCAGGATAATCTTCTCCTTTAAATCATCAGGCAACTGCTCTTCTATTTTGCTAATAAAAGCACCTGCCGATAATATGGTTTTTACACCTGCCGTATCAATACAATGTTGTAGTATTTTTTTGCCCACCGTCCAGTTAAGCATTACCGGAATTTTACCGGCCAAATAACAAGCAGCAATAAGCATTGTGGTACTTTGCAAAGCAGGTAGCATTATGCCCACATGCTGCTCTTTTACTTCCTTTTTTAGTAATTCAGATACCACACAGGTCTTTAAAAAGAAGGTCTTTTTATCTGTTGAACCCAACATGGCATCGTAACAAAACGGATCTTTTTTATGGGTGGTAAACGATTTGATGAACTGTTGTAATATATTCTGATCTTCATTAATTGCCAATCTCTTTACCTCACTTACATTGTGGTACAATTTGGTGGGCTTTAAATCCGTATCGGTTTTAAACTGTCCCATGGCCACCAAGCATAAATCGCTTACCGTTTTTACCTCAATAATTTGAGGAGGTGAAAAACTCTCAAACTCATTTTCAATGGCATCAATAATTTCCACAATATTTAAGGAATCGGCCCCTAAATCTATTTGAAGAAAGTCACTCTTCTTAATCTCAGTAAGCCCTTCTAATATCTGATGTAATATGTGCTGTACTTTTTTAAATACTTCGTCGGGTATATCGTGCTTACCGCTTACCATCTCTTGCTTGGCAAACTTTACCGAGCCTACAATAGTATCGGGCAATTGTTTTTTAAGCTTAGGAGCCAAGCAATGATACTTCACATACTTTACCTGCTCTTCGCCATTTTGGTTATAAACGCTTTCTAGGTATTCATTAAAAGCTTTTTTATCTAATTTACTCTTTGCCTTAGCCTCTTTTGTAACATCAATAATCTCAATACTGACTTTACGCCTTGGTAAAAAGAACAACAAACTAGCCAATAGCAGGCCCAAGCACTTTAATAGCATACTACCAAAATTAGGCGATTTACCTGTCCATGCCTTCGACCAACGACTACCCCATAAACCAGATATGCGAACCGCTAATACTTGTGCATCATCGGGCATGTTGCCAATTACTTTAAAAGCACTTTGTTTATTTAAAATACGCTCGTACCCTTGTCCGGCTAACTGTCCGGCAGGATAAAGAACCACATTATTATTTAAATCTAAACTCTTATTGATGCCATCGGTAATTTGATCGAGCACCTTTGTATTTCTGCTGCCCGATTCTAAATCGCTCACTCGCACCGCTCCCCAAGTTTTAAATATTGATTTTACCACCGGCATATCGTAATACGACGAGGTAACCACCGGCACTGCCGAGGTATATTTGTACAAATTGGCAAACAAAATAACGGGGTCCATTATAGCCTGATGATTGGGCAATATAACCCTTGCTATTCTCCCTTTTAGTAAGGATGCATTTTTAATGCTTACTCGGTAACGCGCACTGAGAATAAAACGAACCAATACAGAAAATAACTGAGCAAACTTTATAACTATAGGATGATGTTGTTTCATAACCAATATTAAAATTTACAATTGTTTTGATTTCATGGCGCCTGGTATTCTTATCCAAGCTGCCAGTGTTGCTATTAAGGTTATTATGGCCACTGCGGCAAAAACCCCTATTGAACTTGCTGCGGTTTCTACCACGCCAAAAATACCTGCCGATAACAAAATAAATGTGAATAGCATTAGGTTATTATAGGCCAATATTAAGCCTAGCATTCGTCCTTTTACCCTATCCTGTATAAAGGCATTTAGCGGAATTTTAAAAACTCCGGCAAAAAAAGCCGTGAGTATAATTAGTATGGTAAAAAGTGTGGTAGAAGGATTCAATACAAATATTAGGGATACGCAAATGAGCATACCCAAGCCTCCAATGGGAACCAAGTACATCTTGATGCCTTTGTTCATAATCACGCCAGTGAGATAACACCCTAAACCTATTCCAATTGCTACCGAAGCCATTATAGAACTTGTTGCGGTATCTGATAACTCTAATACATTACGACAATGCACTGTAATATTCATTTGCAACAATGAACCTATGGCCCAAAATGTAGCCAAGGACATGATTACCACATTTAAACCTTTTACCTGCTTGCTCCATTTGTATGAACGCACCAGAAATATTATCGGATTTAACGAAGTATCGTCTTCCTCTTCTGGAGTGCTCTCTTGAGGATGAATTTTTAAACTCAACAACCATCCTATTACAGCAAAGCCAATTAAAGCACTGCAAACTATTGGTAATTGATAAGTACCCAAACTTTCGCTCTTGCTAATATCTGAAGAAACACCGGCTACATATGTTCCAATTAAAACACCCATAAAAGTGAGCATTTCCATGGCGCCCGTTCCGTACGATATTCCTTCTTTACCCCCAATATCGCGTATGATACCGTACTTTGCAGGTGAAAATAAGGCACTTTGCAGTCCCATTAAAAATATGGCAAACATGGTTACGATAATGCTTTCGAATATAAAACCCGCCGAGGCAATTACCATAATAGGAATTTCAGCCAGCTTGGCACGTTGTATTATTTTGGCTTTAGAATAATCGCGCGCCAGCTTACCCGCAATGGGCGAAAACAATATATACGGAATTACAAATAGTGCCGAGGCCAACATAATAACAATCGACTCACTATCTTTCATTATCCATGTGGTACTGATGAAAAACACCAAGTACTTGAGATAATTATCGTTTAGAACTCCTAAAAAATTGGTAATAAATAAAGGGAGCCAAAATGTTTTTCTTGTTTTCATAACCTTCTATTTTATACACTCCCCAATAACTTTTTTAATGGGGAGCTTTGCAAATATATGTGATTTATGGGGTTGACATAACGAATCCTACTTTTTGTTTATTCTATTACATCACCGTCAGCATCCTCAGTGTTAACTGCAATATTGCGCGATTGTTTATTGAACCATTGATTATTGATATAGGCAATACCCAAAGTAAGCACTCCTATTAACATTAAAAATAGCATCTTACTAATATTAGCTTCGCCAGATAAATCCCAGAAAAACACTTTTACCGAGGTTGCTATAATTACAATGGATCCCATTATTCTGTAAGCAATTTCTTTAATATAAGATCCCCAAAGAAAAATAAACAGTGCATAAACAATGTAGGTACACGATAATACAATAGATTTACTTAGCGATGCAATATCGTAGGCCAACCATAAATTATTAATCTGAACCGCAAACAATCCGCCCACAATTACATTAGAAATAATAGCCAAAATCACGCTCAAGCTTTTATCCTTAGCTTGCTCCTTTTTGCTGATGTAAAATCCAAAAGCTGCTAACAACATCCACGTAAGTGCACCTGCATTTAAAAACGGTAGGTATTTAATGCCGAATAATTCTATCCATTGCACATCCCATGCATTGCTAACCCAATACGCAATTAATAAAAACCAAGCTCCGTAACTTACCTTTACTAAAGACTTAGTTTTGGTATAAATGGCCACAGTATAAGTAGCTACAGTAATTAATAACCAAAGTAGTGTGGCTATTACATATTCTAATCCCTGAAAACCAAAGGGCTTTATGTTTGAGGCAGACATGGCAAATAGTATTAAACAAAAACCCACGTATAAAGCCGATGGAAATATTCGTTTTTCAGTTAAATAAAATATAACAGCAGCAACCAATAAAAATGTGAAACCCACAACCATTAAAGGCACAGTGAACGAAATACTAAAACTATCTAAAATATAAATGGACCAGAATATAAATAACATGGCGTTAATTAGGCTTAGATATAAATTCCAACCACTAAAACAATCCTTTTCGCGGTACGATGCATAAATAGAACCCACCATATAACTCACAAATAAAGTTGCCGCGTAAAAAAATGGACGCATCCAAAAATCAGGATCAAAACAGATGTAATAACTGGTATAAATGGCTACCGTTAATACAAATGACATGGCGCGTAACTCGGGCCACTTTTTTGAGATACTCATATAAAGCGCACCTACATTTAAAATAAACACATAAGCAAACAACAATAAATCGTTATTGGCTTGAGCCTTCATAAATATTGGCGATAACAAGCCGCCCATCATACTTATAAACATTAAGCCTCTTAAGTTATAGTAGTAGCTTACATATGTGGTTGATACGGTTAATGCCAATATTGAAATAAAGGTAATATTGTAAGGCCAGTGAATGCCATCGGCAAAAGCCACATAGGAGAAGGTGGCATAAATAGCGCTCATACCTGTACCCGATAAAATCTGACTTAGGTATAAGTTCTTTTTATGATAAAAGTGATAGCCAAAAAACAAGAGTGTTGTTCCCATTGCAAAGCCTGCTAAAATTCTAATTTCTGGTGGAAACCATCCATTATCGAAGGCCATTTTTAAGAAATAAGCAAAAGATGAGAATAAGAATAAAATTCCCAATGCTGTAATCCAGTGTTTCTTAATTAACTCGTTCATAATATTAAAATTTCGGTTTTGAATGTTTATTATTTCGATACAAACATACACTGTAATCAAGGCTAAGCACAAACCAACTTTACCGAATAACAGACTTTTAAAACAAACCCCAATAACCTAAATTATTATACTATATTTGGGATATACATATATCAAAACAGACTTTTAAAAACACACAAATGGATGCATTAACTTCAATAATTAAAGCTTTTAGCAAATCCGATGTTATTGAATTTAGTTCATTTATCAATAGGCAAAAGCGCAAAGAAAACCGGAAGGATCTGGAGTTATTTCTCCTGCTTCATAAGAATACAGCACTACAGCAAAACGAAATTGTACCGCTCTTATACGAAACCAAAAATGTTGTAGCCTACCATGCACTCAGAAAGAAATTGCTCAAACACTTGAGTGATTTCATCCTGTTTAAACAGTTACGCGAAGATGATACTGCAGAAACTCAAGTTACAGCATACATTAGTTTAACACGATATTTAAAAGAACATAGCATCTACAACTTGGCCTGGAAATACCTTAAAAAAGCCGAGCAAATGGCTGTTTCTTCTGAGTTATTCTCCTTAGCCAATCAAATCATGCGTTTGTTTTTAGAGATTCCTTTGCATGAAGTTAAGCAAGACATTACGCCTATTTTAGAGCGTAAAGAGAAATACTTAAACCTGGCCATTGAGGACGACAAGATTGATACGGCTTATAAGATTATTCAATACTACCTCCGTAAATCAAAATCATCGGTGCACACACCCGATATGCAAAGTATTATCGACGATACTTTAAATCAATATAATTTAAATGAGGCCCTGGCTCAACGTCCGTCTGTGGTATATCGCTTGCTTTCTATCACACGCAGTGCAGCTACCTCAAGCAAGGATTACTACAGTTTTGAACCCATATTGCTAAAATATTATTCTAAAATTATTGTTTCAGACAAACCTACTGAGCGAGATAAGATATACTTGGCGCGCATACAATATATGATTGCACACACCTTGTTTAGAAACAAACAGTTTAAACAAGCCACAGAATATGTGGATATACTAAAGGAGCAAATGCAATTGCTGGTAAAAACGGAATACACAAAGCTTTTACCAAAAGTTACGCAATTGCAATGCGCGCTTTTATTCTTCACAGGTAAAATAGATGATGCAATTGATACTATTAGCCTTACCAGCGATATTAAATTCCAACCAAATGAAACGCTAAACCTTAAGCTGAACAAAGCCATATACCTCTTATTTAAAAAGAACTTTAAAGAAGCCATCAAAGTACTGTCGTCAATAGCACATAGCAATGCTTGGTGTGCCAAAATTGCCGGTATTGAATGGGTAATTAAGAAGGATATTCTGGATATTTTCATTCAGTTTGAACTGGGTAACTTCGACATAGCTTCCAATAGAATTAGGGCACTTCTAAGACGCAAAGAGTGGTTTGGTAATCTCCCGCAACTCGATAGAGTGAAAGTGTTTTTACAGCTACTTAGTAAAGTTGTTGAAGAGCCTGACATTGCTGAAACAAGTGCTTTTTATGATACAGTGGAAAACAGTTTTAACTGGATTCCCATTGAGCAAGAAGATTTACATGCATCGGTATACTATGCTTGGCTAAAGGCAAAAATTATGAATGATGATGCTTATGAGGTTTTGCTTCATTTAATATCAATTGAAGATGAGTAAACTTTTGACCACTTACTGCATTTAATTATAATTGGGTAAACATTATGATTATCAAAGAAAAAAGACTCTAATTAAAGCATGCCCCAAAAATATTGCTTAAATTGAAGTATGATCTATAATTTCTTAACCCATTAAAATATGAAAGCTATAGCTGATATTCACTGCCATCCTACCCTACATCAATTTACTTTTTATAATGTTGGTAAGAAACGCAAAGACGATTTATGGTGGGATAATCCGCCAAAAGATATACAACGCAACAGTGAGTTCCCTGAGTTTTTTCAGTGCAATATGCCCGCTTTGGTAAAAGGCAATGTTAAATTGGTGGTGGCAGTTCTATATCCAATTGAACAAAAATGGTTCAATCCAGCATTAATTGGAACAGGCTCCTTAACAGATATATTGGCCAAACAGTTTGTTGTAGATTTACCTACCAGCTATATTAATGTAGTTCAAAATTCCAGATTTAATTATTTCGAATATCTAGAAAAAGAATTCGAATTCCTTGAGAAAAACCAAGGCATTGAAAAAGAAACATTACCCGGATGGAAGTATGTGTTACCAAACACTGCCTATGAAGTAGAAAAAGCCTTGAGCGATGACAAAACAATTGTAATGATTCCAAGTGTTGAAGGAGCACATTCCTTAATATCTGGTAATAATCATCAGATATTAAATGGAGCCATAAATATGACCGAGGTTATTGCCAATGTTGAGAAACTAAAAAGTTGGTCGGCACATCCGCTGTACATTACATTTGCGCATCACTTCTATAATGGATTCTGTGGGCATTGCAAGAGTATTCCGGGTATTGCTGCTAAAGTATTATCGCAACAAGTGGGTTTAAATGTGCCAATAAACGATATGGGAATGCAATTGATTGATGCATTATTGGGTATCAATAATTATGCACACCACACAAAACGTATTTTAATAGATACCAAACATATGAGTATTGCTTCACGCTTGCAATATCACGAAAAAATAAGACGCTATAACGAAAGTAATGAAGATACCATTCCTATTATTGCCAGTCATATGGGTTATGGTAACCATAAAACCATGAGTGATTCTATCATTATTCCGGATAATGTTTCAAATAAATATGATAACTCAAGTAATTTTAACCCATGGAGCATCAATTTATCTGATCAGGAGATTGTTGAAATATACCAATCAAAAGGGATTATAGGACTCAACTTAGATCAAAGAGTACTATCTGGTAACGATAGAATAGAAGAGGAAAAAGAGCTATTCAGCAATAGAGATATTAAAAAGAACACCGAGGAAGTAAAGCAATTCTGGACAGAACGTGTAGCCGATAATATTTTAGGAATAATTGGAGCCATTGTTGATTCAGACCTTCTTAGTGAAGATGAAAAAAACAATGCATGGACAGTATTAAGCTTAGGAACCGATTTTGATGGTATGATTAACCCTGTAGATAGTTTTATTACAAGCGATGAGTTCCCTAGTTTAAGAGAATGCCTGATTAAATACATGCCCCAAATGAGAAAATTTAAAAGGCTTTCTATGGGAAAACCGGTTGAAGAATTGGTCGATCTGATTTTATCGGACAACGCATATAATTTTATAATAAAAAACTATTAAAACGTAATTACACTATATCAGGCTGTTATTATTCAATCAACAGCCTGATTATGTGATATCCGAATTGACAAACAATCTTTATTATTCATTTTTAACACGTTAACTCAAAGTGAGATGGGGTAATAAAATTCTAATTGTCGGGTAATAACAATCTTTACTCAAGAAAAACCACAACCTACTAGTATACAGCAAAGTAACACATCCACAACATAATAGGCTCCATTTAGATTTTTAAGCGGAATTTCCCCCTTATTTCAATAATAATCCTTCTACTTAAGCTCATTTATCCGAGCTTACCTTTATCAGAAATAATTACAAACTAAAAATTATTAATCTGACAATCATGACAAATTCATCATTACAATCGAAACCCCATTTAACCGTTTTAGATGGTTTACGTGGAATAGCAGCCCTCGTGGTACTATTCTTTCATTATACCGAAGCCATATATGGCGAAGATTATGAAACCAATTTTATTGGCCATGGCTTCATGGCAGTTGACTTCTTTTTTATACTATCAGGTTTTGTTGTGGCGTATGCTTACGACCATAGAATGAAACAAATTGGAATGAAACGGTTTTTCATTAACCGATTAATAAGGCTCCACCCAATGGTTATAATTGGTACACTGGTAGGTCTGGCTTTTTATTTATTAAATCCATATCACAATACATTATTAGAAGCAGGGGCAGGTAATATAACTATTGCCACAATTGGTGGAGTGTTAATGTTACCCTCAGTTGATTTACCTTATTGTTGGGGTTCAATATTTCCGTTTAATTCGCCGCAATGGTCACTTTTATCTGAATACTTTATTAGTATAATATATGCAATATTTTTATGCCGAATTGGAAAGAAATCTTTAGCCTTTGTTGGAGTTGCTTGCATTGCGTGGTTCAGCTACACAGCCTATCAGGCAGGATGGATAAACTTAGGTTGGGATTTTAAAACCATGTGGGGTGGCTTCCCTAGAGTTTGCATGACCTTTATTAGTGGTATGCTAATATTTCGTTTTAATATGATAATTAAGCACAAATTCTCAATTTGGTTACCACTATTAATTATGATTATTGCATTTACCTTTCCGCATAAGGACAATGATTGGATTACTGAAATAATATTAATAGGTGCTGTTCTTCCATTAGTTGTAAGTATAGGTGCTGGGTGCGAACTAAAAGCTAATACCAAATTAGCAACTGTTTGCAATTTCCTAGGGCGCTTATCATACCCCCTATACACCACTCATATTTCATTTATGTTTTTGTATAGCGAATACATTTCACAAAACACATTCTCAATAATTCAGAAATTTTCTATTGCCTTTGTGTTAATGTTAGTAAGCGTTTTATTTGCCTATTGTATCATGAAGTGGATTGACGAACCTGTTCGTTCATATCTGAGAGGAAGAAACTAATAAATATAAAAATACAATTAGTAATTAAAATTTATAGATAATATACCTGGGTTTGATAAAATTAAAACCCTCACAGATATGAGGCCATAATTGATATCGAACGCAGGTTATTAGTGTAAATGCAGAATTCCTCAGAATTTAAAAACGTTGGCCCAACATAAATGATAAAATTGGACGGCATTTATCATTACAAGCCGGATAAAATTCTTTATGCTTTCTATCCTCCGATTTGGTTGACTTCCCCCACCAAAATTCTGCAATTGCCAAAGGTTTCATCTCATGTTCAAATGCGTATTGCAACAATTTTGGAGCTGCGCACTCTCCCGCCCCAGCAGCAGGGTTTCTACCGTCATATTCAGTAAAAATATCACACAGATTTTTCACTGTCCCTTCCCTATTTTGAAACTTATAGTTGTCAAATAACTGCTTCTGTAAACTTACGGAATTCTGCCTACGTACTTCCTTCAAACGCTTTGCTTCAATTAATGATTCTTTTGACCCTTCCTCTTTTAATGCCTTAATAAGCACGCCTATTTCAGTAATAGCCGTCATCCCTTTATTAATAAAGAAATCATCTGATGACACATCAAATACAGAAGAAACAAATATTTTAGGATGTGGATCATCTTGAATTTTACCTGAAAACGTAGCCAAAAAACCTAGCTCTCCTTGTTTAGATTGAACTACTAAAACACCAAACATTTTACCTTTAACAAGGTTGTTTTTGTGCTCGCTAAAACCAAAGTTATGTTTCCACTTTAATTGATTATTCAACAAATAGTCTTGCAATTGCTTTGCTGCTATCTTGCAAATTTCAGGAGTAATTAATACAAAGGGGTTATTTAATTCTGATGGTATTAATTCATAATCGATCCTACCAGTAAAAGGAATAAAACACTGCTCACCCATAGAGTGCAAATATAAATGAAACTTGATTCTGGAAGAAATGTAGTTTATAGAATTACTTATTAATAATATCTATCCAAACAAAAAGTTCTCTAAAAACAGTTTTACGAACCTCTAAGGCCGAAAGAAATAAATCATGCATTCCACCTTTTATTCCAATTAAAGTAACACTGTTCCCTAAACTTGGCCCAATCCGAATCATATCATTAACATTTAGCACCGTATCTGCCTGCTTTACTTTTTCAGTATAACTTTTCGGTTCAAAAGATTCATTTGAGTGGAGTAATAATACCGGCACCTGGATGTTCGATTTACGCAAAGCATTTTGAGCATTAACAATAGCTCTATACCATTTTAGGTAAGTACTAAATCCACTAATTGGTTTCCAATCTAAATTAAAATCCCATTCGCCATAAAAATCCTTATGCACGCTTTTGGCATAAATAGGCGATAATACACCTTCAATTTTAGCATTCGGTTTAAACAAGGTTATCACCTTTGATGCTTTATACGCTAATTTGGTTTGAAAAGATGGATGCGTCATATCTAAAAATGGAGAATTCAATATGAGTCCTGATATCTTATCTTTTAAGGTACCATTATTCATATAAGAAGCCGTTAACAAACCACCTGTTGAGTGCCCCAAAAGATATACCGAAGCGCTTTGTTTACTGATTAAGTCAATTGCCAAATCCAACTCTTCATAATATTCTTCAATATTCTCGCAATAATTAGGCGTTTGATGTGGTAATAAAGACCTTCCATACTTACGCAAATCTAATGCGTAAAAGTCAAATTCATTCTTATGGAATTCTTCGCAAAGATGGGGATGAAAAAAGTAATCTACATAGCCATGAATATATAATACTGACTTACGCTTACCTACATTAAATTTTGAACTTAAGAGAACAGCAATAACCTCTCCTTCGTTATCTGCCCTTAGTTCAATAATTTCAGATGTAAAATCTTTTTGAAGATCCATAGAATAATTTATTTTAAGCATAAATCCAACTTACAACAAAGTTGTCTATATACCAAATACAGTACTTGATATATATTTTTCTAAAATCATGGATCATAGATACAACCCTGAATACTGCAATTTTTTATTACTTAAAATTAATGGTATAATAATTGATAAAAGAGCATTAAATATTACATACTACAATGATTTTTATTAGAGCTCTATTTCGCTTTTTAGCAATATGTGCAATCACATTATACTATGTTGTTATTGGTATTATCCAATATAAACTTGCCTATGATAAAGACCAAGTAAGGCAGTCTGTCGCTAAAAAATGGAGTCGCGCATGCATTAAAACACTTAATGTAAAAGTAACGGCTTCTATTAAAGGCAGTGGTAAACCCGAAGGTTTAATTATGAGTAACCATCGCAGTTATCTTGATATTTTTATTCTCTTATCCATATATCCGTCATCAATTGTTGCCAAGCATGAGATTGGACAATGGCCTGGTATTAAGCATGCCATTGAGTTAGGAGATATAATATTAGTAAAGCGTGGTCATCTGCATTCAATGGTTCAAACCATGCGTCAGATTAAGGAGCGCCTTGATAATGGCAAAAACGTAATTCTGTTTCCTGAAGGAAAAATTAACGATAGCCATATACCCGGGAAATTTAAAAATGGAAGTTTTCATATAGCTGCCAAACTAAATACACCTATAACTCCTATTGCTCTATGGTACATGGATAAAGCTGATGCTTGGATTGGTGATGAATTGTTTATTAAACACTTTTTTAAACAGATGGGCAAAAAAGAAACCTTAGTAAAACTCTGTGTTATGGAACCTGAAAAAAATAGCGATCCAGAAACACTGAAGGAGAATGTTCATCGTAAAATTTACAATTCAGTACTTGATTTTGACATTGAGCAAGAACAGGCAAAAGGTATTAATAATCAATCTTGCTAAAAGCTTCTGTTGCGGTTTCATAACCTAATTTTATCATTTCTTTAGATTTATGAAACTCAAAAGTACTGCAAATATCTCGCGGTATTTTTATTAATACATCTGGCTTAATAGCTGCAATACTGGTTTTAGAAATTTGTTCTTGCATCATATCAAACATTTGTGTCATTAAGTTTACATAGGATATATCAAGCTTTTCACCATCCTTTCCCCCTCTTATACGCTGATTGAACCAATTCATCATTTCTGTAAGTCTTGGCGATTGAAATAAGCTTGGATTTTCATCCTCTTTTTCAACTAAATCGGTTCTATTGGGAACAAAAGCATTCAAATCTACGGCTACTAGCATATCTCCCTCTCTCCTTTCTACCCTATTAAGAGGAATTGGATTAATTACGCCCCCATCAAATAACCATTGGTCATTACGTTTAAATGGTGCTAAAAATCCAGGCACTGCAACTGAGGCTCTTATGGCATCAGATAGATTGCCTGAGGTAAATACAATTTCTTCTCTATTTAATATATCACTGGCAACAGCAGAAAAAGGAATATCCAGATCTTCAATATTGTACTTATTCAACCACTGCTCCATGTGATTGAAAACTTTATTACCTTTAATAATCCCTTCTGATTTTAACTGAAAATCCATTAACGAAAAAACATCCCCTTTCCCCAATGAGCAAACCCATTTTTTATAATCATCCATATGTCCGGCTACATAAAGTCCACCGATTAACGCACCAATTGAGGTACCCGATATTGAAGTTATATTATAACCCAATTCTATAATCTTTTCTATAACCCCAATATGAGAAATTCCTCGTGCTCCTCCACTTGAAAGAACTAATGCTACATTTTTTGACATTCGATATATTTTGTTTTTTTTACAATATTCTCAATAATAGTTCAATTTTTCAAAAACCATCTACCCATTATACCTTTCTTTATGGTTTTTAACCAAAATTAGAAATATAACCAAGGGAATCGTGCCTTCTATGGTGGTTCTTTTCTTTAAAATCACATATAAAATTTAATTACATTAGATAAGTGTTAAAAATTAAAATCAAAACACACATTTCTGTAAGTTACAATAAACAAAGGCATTAACCACTTACACAACAAGCTTTAAATAGTATTATAACCCAAAAGCACATTAATTAAACTTATGAGAACATTATTAGTTTAAATTGTTAAATATTTGCATTCGTATTTTAACACCTATAAACCAAACACCATTAACCTCTCTTCGTATAAAAACTCTCCTATGCAAAATTACATCGACCTGAGATAAACTATTAATTAATTTTTATAACATAATAAGGAACAAAACTTACATCATTCTCTAGTTTGTGAAAAAAAACACACTACTAACTACAACATACAAACGAGAATGAAACAACTACATGAGATTTTAAAACGCAAGGGATATCTACTTTGGGTTTTATTGCTTGCTGTTTGCATTGAATCGCAAGCTCAATCAAATAATATTGCCGTTACTGGTGTTATTATTTCGCATGAAGATAACTTACCTGTTCCCGGGGTAAGTGTTATGATTAAGGGAACATCTACTGGCACTATTACTGACTTTAACGGTAAGTATAGTATTAAAGCAAATGAAGGTGATATTTTAGTCTTTTCATTTATAGGGCTCCAAACAAGCGAAAAGAAAGTTAAAGATAAAACACTTAATGTATCATTAGCTCCTGAAACTATCGACTTAGGCGAGGTAGTAGCTATTGGATACGGATCTGTTAAAAAGAAAGAGTTAACCGGTTCGGTAGCTCATGTTAAGGGTGAAGATATTCAGAAAATTGTAACCTCTGATTTAGGAACAGCGCTACAAGGGCAAATTGCAGGGGTTAATGTCACTGCAAGTTCTGGTGCTCCAGGAGCATCTTCAAATATTCAAATTAGGGGTATTTCATCCGTTACTGGATCAAATTTACCTTTGTACGTTGTGGATGGTATTCCACAAGACGGCGACCCTAGACTAAGTAATAACGAAATTGAAACTATCGACATACTTAAGGATGCTGCATCGTGTGCTATTTATGGTACTAGAGGTTCTGCAGGAGTTATCCTTATCACCACCAAACAAGGAGAAAGTGGACAGATTAAAATTAAAGCGGATGCTAGTTATGGTATCCAAAAAATTACATCGGGCACTCCATTAATGAATGCGCAAGAACAAACCTACTTTGATATCCTTTTTGAACGAAATGTTAATGGGAATAACGATGATGAAGGAAATATATTAATCAACCGTAATAAATACAATTACGTTAACGATAATAGCCTATCTCCTTTGGTGCACAACGACAATGCTGCTGTTCAAAATTATAACATCAACATTACTGGGGGTAGTAAAGATTTATCGTACAACGTGGTGTTTGGATATTATAACCAGGATGGTATTGTAACTAACTCAGCTTTTGAAAGATATAACGCACGTGCCAATACCATGTATAAAAAAGGTAAATGGCGTGTTAAAGCAGGCGTTGGTTTCACGGTTGAAGAAAATGACAAAGCCGCAGGTAACATCCTTACTCAAAACATAAGAATGATGCCATACCAATATTTACCAAGTGATGGTGGTGATGTTTTTGAAACCGATGGTGTTGCCGGTGGACCTCAAGCAACAGCTTTAAATTCTGCCCTAAGAGCACTTCAAACAGAAGACAACAACACCCGAGATAAACTTTTTGGTAACGTAAGTGCCACCTATCAGGCAAGCAAAGAATTAAGTTTCACCACCAATTTTGGAGCCAATGTACGTAACGACAGAAGACACCGTTTTTCTCCTCAATTTAAAATTGTGAATAACGATGGTGTTCAAATTAATAACCCACTTGATAGTTATGTTGAAATGACTAGTAGTAGAAATACTGCAGTAAGTTGGGATGGTAGTGTTAACTACACAAAAAAGATTAAAGATCATAAATTTACAGCTACAGGAGCCATGAGTTTAGAGGCCTATACTTTTGAAAGTTTCTATGGTGGAAAAAGAGGCGTTGTAGATAATGACATAAAAGTAATTGATGGTGCTATTCTTAACCCTTACATATACTCTAACGGGCGCGATAAGGCGGATAAATTAGTGGGTACTATAGCACGTGCACAGTACGATTATAAAAGCCGCTATTTAATAAGTGCAAGTGTTAGATACGATGGATCATCACGCTTTGCCGAGGAGTACCGATGGGGTATGTTCCCTTCTGTTTCGGCAGCTTGGAATATTTCTGACGAAGCTTTCTGGCAACCACTTGCTGACGTAGCGAACAATTTTAAGTTTAGAGCTAGTTACGGTACTACCGGAAATCAAAATTTTGCTTCGTATAGTTTTTATAACAACATCACACAAGGTATTTTCTATCCTTTCGGAGAATATGGTATGGAGTTATTGGCAAACGGTGCAGCCCAAACCCAATATGCCAACGAATTGGTTAAATGGGAAACTTCAATCCAAGCCAACGTTGGTATAGACTTAGGTTTATTCAAAAACCGTTTAACCTTTTCTGCCGATTATTACGACACACGTAAAAATGATATGTTATTTCCAGTTCAATTACCCTCGTCTGCTGGTGTTGGAACAGGAGCTGAAAGCAGGGTTACTTTAAATGTTGGAGATATGGTAAACCAAGGTTTTGAGTTTGCTGCTGGATGGAGAACTCAAACCGGAAAAGTAAATTGGGGCGTTAGTACAACGTTTACTAAAAACACCAATCAAATTACAAACATGACAGGATCAGGCCCAATATACTCAACCGATAGTGGGCTTATTAGTGGTGATCCTAACTCAAAAATTACAGTACTTGCAGAGGGATATGAAGCAGGGGCTTTTTTCTTACATAGAACCGATGGCGTTATCAGAACTGAAGACGAACTGAGGCAATATCGCCAATTAGTACCTAGTGCACAAATGGGTGACTTAAGATATGTTGACACCAATGGTGATGGAGAAATTACTGCCGATGATCGTGAATATATGGGAAGTGGTCTTCCTGATTTTGAAATTGGCTTCAATACCAATCTTGAATATAAAGGCTTCGATTTTATGATGCAATGGTATGCGTCTGTTGGTAACGACGTAATGAATGGTAGCAAAGCCGCAGCATATAGCTACGGACGCCATGCCGATCAAATTCATACCTGGTCATATGCTAACCCTAACGCTCCTCTACCTGTTTACAGAGGCGATAGTAAAGCACATGATAACTACCGCGGGTATACTGATATGTGGTTAGAGGATGGTTCTTTTTTACGTTTACGTGCCATTACATTTGGCTACACTTTCCCTAAGCCATTGGCCGAAAAAATGGGGATGGGAAAATTTAGAGCTTATGTTACCGCTCAAAATCCATTAACCTTCACTAACTACACAGGTTTCGACCCTGAGGTAGGCGGTAACGGTCTTACTAGTCGTGGACTTGATAAGGGAAATTATCCGGTAGCTGCGCAATATATCATGGGAATTGTTCTTGACTTTTAACGAATCTAAAACAACGCAGAAATGAAGATCAATAATATAAAATACCTTTTTATAACTCTTGCAGTGTGCGCTTTAACATCCTGCAGTGATTATCTAACGGAAACCAACCCCAACTTTAAACCAAAAGAAGATTATTATAAAACACTTGATGAAGCTGAAGCAACCTTAGTTACTGTATATGGTACAATGCTGAACCATTACATACTGAACATAGAAGAAGAAGCTTTACGTTCTGATTGTGGATACCCAGGGTTTAATCGCCCAAGTCCAACTGATCCAAATGCTGTATGGTACTATCAAACCTACAATAACGGAACGGTATCTGTATCTAAAAAATGGGAAGCCATTTATGAGGGTGTATTCAGAAGTAATCAAGTAATTGAGGGCCTTGAGCATCTAAAAGAAAACAACGAGAATATCGACTTAGATAGATGGTCGGAATTAATGGGTCAATCTAAATTCTTTAGGGCACTATATCACTTTTACGCCTATACTTCATTTAACAACGGCGAAGTAATCATACGCGATTTTGTTCCATCTTTAGAAAATGGTTTAGATGATTTCAACATTCCAGTTTCTGATCGCGAAGAGGTGGTAAATTTTGTAAGAAACGACCTTTACTATGCCTATGAAAATCTACCTAGTCAATATCCAAACCTAGCTCGCAATAAGGGAAAGGTAACCAAAGGTGCAGCAGCAACAATACTTGGCCTGAGTCATATTTACGATGTTGAGTATAAAGATGGTATTGCTATAAATAATACAGAGAGCATTGATTCAGCAATGTTTTATTTTGATGATGTAATCAATAACCCAGAATATGCATACGAATTGGTTGATGATATGGATTTATTATTTACATCGGCTGGGGAATTAAATAAAGAATCGATATTCGAAATTGTTTATGCTTTAGGTCTTCGTCCTGAGTTAAATCACTTCGACGAAGCTAGTTTAACCAATCGTTTAGGCCGCTCTGCTCCTGGTGGAACAATTGGTGGCGGACGTAAATGGTTGCCAACTGCATGGTTAGCTTATGAGTATAGCCACGAAAAAATGGATAGTCAAGACCAACGTAACTGGGTAAATAATGACGATGGCATGCAGCGCATGCGTAACGTTCCATTACGAGCCTCTTCAATGGTAGCCTTGGTTAATGATATTGATACTAAATATTACATAATAGGTAATGTTCCGCAGGTAGCCACTTTTTCAAACTACGAATTTGCTTATTACAAAAAATATACGAATCATGATATTACTGATAGTGAGCGAAATTTATCTGAAGGTCAAAACCGATCAGGAAAAAATGTAACCGTAAACCGCTTGGCTGAAGTAGTGTTATTAATGGCTGAATGTCATATTCAAAAAAATGAGATTCAAGAAGCACTTGATTTAATGAATGATGTTAGAGTGCGTTGGGGCTTAGAATTATTAGGCACTGAATCAGGTTCAAAACACGGTGCTAATCACGACTATAATAACGTAGAATATGATCAAACATCGTTAATGAAGCAATTAATGCACATCGATAAACCATTAGAGTTATCCTCAGAGGGACATTCTATCAGAAATATTGACTTACGACGATGGGGTATTGCCAAACAAAATTTTGAGGATTTGTATAAGCGTAAATATTGGGTAGATACTTTCACGTTTACCGACTTGGATGGTAAGGACAAAAATAACTGGAGAAGCATGATCGTGGATTATGATCCAGGTAATGGGTCAATTATTCTTGATGATTTCGAGGCGGCTTCACAAAACTACATCAACGAAGTACACGACTATTTACCTATTCCTTTAAGCGAGATATTGAATAACCCTAACATATTCAATAAGAAATAAGAAAATTGGAAGTTATGAATATCAAATTATATATAACGGCACTAATAATTGCAATAGGATTTGTTTCATGTAAAGACGAATCTATTGGCGGTGATTTTTCAGATGTTACCTGGACTAATACTTTAACAAGTCATGCCATTGTTGAAAAAGGTGATTTTGCTTCATTCATGGATTTATCACAAGGCGCATTAAGTCATGAATGGGCCATCTCTGATGGTAATTATTTTATGTCTGATGATTTTAGTCGTCAAGATACCAACCTATATGATTTTATCTTACCTGAAATGGGTTTATCAACCAATGATGAAATCATACATGTGTTATTCGATAGTATTGGTATACAAAAAGTAAGACTATACAATACTTTTAGCGAGGAGGTTACATTTAATGGTAATGATACTTTAACTGCCATTGAGAAAGATGGCATTTGGGTTATTGATACTACATTTTTTGTGGATGTATATGGCGATATGGAACCTGCTTTTAAAATTTATAAAAGCATATTAAACGAAGAAGGTAATATTACTGATTGGGAAGAAGTGTTAGAAGTATTAGCTAGTGATAATCCTGAAACTACAGATTCTATCAATTGGCCAGTATTGGATATTGAAGCAGGTGAGTCGCTTAAATTTGTAGATTTAACCACTATAGACCGACCAGAAGGCAGAACATGGCGTATACACAACAGTAATAGTTTTGAAACCATTACAGATTCTGTAGCCATTGTAAATTACCTTAATGTTGGTCCTCTTCCTCAACTACTAGGAACTATGCGCTCTGAACGCGAAGGAGATGAGCACATTCCTAGATCTAACGTAAGCAAACAAATTCCTTTGCATGTAAATGTAGTGCCATCCACAAAACCATTAATTATTGATGGTGATATTTTGCAAAACCTAGATGGTTCAATCAGCTTTAAAGTAAATGGCCTACTCAATCCATTTAGCAATGAAGAAGGTGAATTTAAGGTGTACGTTACCAATGCTGCAAGCGGATTTGATGATTTTATAGAAGTAAAAAGTGCTCAAGTCAGCAAGAAAGACAATAGCGTAATTGATCTGGAACTTGATTCAAGAATATATAACTCTGATGTGGTTACTGTGAGCTATACCGGTAATGGAATTGAATCAACTGATTATAGAATGTTAAGCCAATTCGACAATATTAAGGTTAAACCATTTTACTTTGAAGGAATTGATCTTGAATTCGGAGGTTTTGAAATACTTAACCCAAGTGCAAACGCAATGTCAGCCTCAGCACAGGGTTGGTGGATGAATGGCTCAAACATTGATATTGATGGTCAATCGTGGATTTTTAAACGAGTTGAATCTGATGAATTTAGTCAAATTATTGGTGAAGCTTCTATGCGTGTAAAAGGCACCTACCCTTCAGGAAACTGTAGAATTGATTATACATTCTTGGATATGGATAAAATGCCTGCTGGCAGCTACCGTTTATCATTCATGATATATATAAAGCAGGGTTCTGGTATGAATGAATTGCAAATACAAACAGCCAACCCTAACTCTAACTTAACTTTTATTGATGTTAGCGAATCAATAGTACCAAGAGACACTTGGGTTAAAATTACAGAAGATGTAGTTATACCTAGTGATTTGGTTAGTGATAAGGTAAAACTGCGAATCAATCCGAAAGCCGGAAACTTCGAAGGCCATCAAGAGTGGTACATGGATAGTTTCTCATGGATAAATATTGAAGAACGACCTTAAATAAGTACTATATATTTCCAATTAAAGAGCGACGATCTGTGTTAGAACGTCGCTCTTTCTATATCTTAAGAATTAAGCTCCCACTACAAAGGCTCTCATCTTAATAACTTTATCATTAATCTCCTTTATCCTTTTATCATTAACAAAGGCATCTGCTGAGTCCATCCCTGTAAACTCATTTAAGTTTAAAGATTCGCACATATCGTTGAGCACAACAAAATCGTTATAAATAACATCATTTTCATTAGTGGCTTTATACAAATCAATTAAATTTAATAAATGTGGTAGCTGCTTTAACTGCTCCTTTGTCACTATAACCAACCTTGAGGATAAGGCTAACTTCTCGTTAGGAGATAATTCCTCCGGCAGTTCCGTTATGCTGTTAAAAAGGATAAACTGCTTCTCAATGTAAGCTCCAGCTAACATAGCACTGAAAACACGCATGGCATCTTGTTCTGTCAATACATCTTCACAATTGAAAACCACCTCCTTTAATTTATCAAGTACTTCATCAGAAGGTGCTACACCTTGATTTAGGGTATTAATTACCATATCCTCAAAGGCATCTTCAGCATGAATCTTTTCAGCAATTGATTTACCTGCCATAAAGCTTAAGTAACCATTTCTATTTTCACTATATGCGGCTTCATATAGTCCATCAACAATGTATAAACCCATATTAGCAGCCATTTGCATTTCGCTGCCCTGGTATTGAACCCAAAGATTAGGATCGTGACTGAGCTCTGGTTTATAATCAACCCCCGACAACTTTAGCATAGCGCTGATGTCTTCTACACTCTTTATGCTTGACCTAATATGCTCAACCTCATCGGCAAAATGACGTATGGAATCATTGCTAGTTTGTTGGCTTTGCTTTAGATTACAGCTAGTTAAAAACAATGTACCTACTATTAATACAATTTGAATTTTTCGCATAACTTTAATTTTTATAAGTGTTTATTGTATCTCATAAAAGTCATATATACTGAGCTCCAATTATAGACCAAGAAGACTTTTGAGTAATCCATAAAGACATAGAAGATATCTTCAAAAACTGTAAATTATCTCTCCTATTGAGATTATAATAAAAGTGCCTTACCTTTATTTAGAATCGATAAAAATAAAATACTATGGCAACTATTAATGTTTATCTAACTTTTAACGGCAACTGTCGCGAGGCTTTTACTTTTTACAAAACCGTGTTTAACAAAGATTTTGAAATGATTAGTACATTTGGTGAAATGCCACCGATGGATGGAGTTGTTATTAGCGATGATGAAAAAGATAAAATTATGCATGTTTCATTATCTATTAGTAAAGAAACTGTTTTAATGGGTAGCGATGTTGGCGGCGGATGGTCAACAGAAGTAACCGTTGGGGATAACTTTGCTATTTCTCTATCCGTAGACTCAAAAGAAGAAGCCGATGCTTTTTTTAATCAACTATCAACTGAGGGTAAAATAGGTATGCCAATGGCTGATACTTTTTGGGAATCGTATTTTGGGATGTGTACTGACAAATTCGGAATTAATTGGATGATAAGTGCCGACAAAAAGTAAAACATAAGGAGAACATAAACATGTTCTCCCCAATTTTTCAAGCTCCAAATAGCATTACTTTTTCAACTCCTTTTTCTTGATACCTTACTGAAAAAGTTTTGCTAATTTCATCTAATAATTCAGCTTCGCTCTCCTTAACTGAAGCCACAAGCAATTGCCCGAACCAACGCTGACTAAAACCTGTTCTATCCTTAGAAATATTTCTTAATTCTTTAAAAAACAGATTTATGGCAGTACGCGATTTCCTATCTTGATGATTCTCTAAAGTCTTACCTTCTGTTATATAATTATTGAACACTTTTACTGCCGAAACTAAACTCTGAACTTCTTTCATTGTAGGTATTGTAACGCCAGCAATAAACCTACTCTTCTCATCATGAATATCATCGGATAATTTGTGTGCCCAGCGCTTATAACTTGAGGGGTATGCACCTGATGTAATGCTTTCAAGGGTTCCTATATGTCTAAAACTATTTAAAATTATTTTCGAATAGAAATTAATTCGATCCGACATATTATTACTTTCCTCTATCTTTTTTGTAGGTAGAATAGCTATTGCCATTGCTCTAGCAATCGTCTCTTCATTCATATAATCATCTAAGGCAGAGAGTACATTTGCAAAAAGTGCATTTGAAATACTGATTTTAGTTTCATAGCTTACCTCGCCCGTTTTAAATACCTTTTCCCACAATTTATCTGTATAGTCTGCACCTGCATTTCCATCAATTATTCCCCAACATACTGCTGTAGTTATGAAAGCCTTTAAATCCTTAACCTCATGTTTTCGTACTTTATTATCAAATTTTGTGGCAATTAACGAAAGTGAATTATCCAATTCATCGTATGTAATATCATCGTCTGGCACATTACTCTCACTCGCCATAGAAACTTCATACTTTAGTTTCTCCTTTCCATTAGTTATTTCTTTATTGAATAAGTAGGCAATTGAAACAGTACGTTTATCATTAAAATCGTGAAACTTTTTATCGATAGAATAAACTTCTTCCTTTGAAGATTGCAATGCCCAGTTGCCTACAGCAAGTCCAAATGAAAAGTTACGTTCAAATGTGATTGATTTCTCATTAAAATATGAATTTACAGAAATATCCTCACCACCGCTTTTCGCCATTTCAATTAAAGGTCGCATATCCAATATCAAAATCTCCTTTAAATGTTTCTTCAATAAGTTTAAGGAGATATCGGCATCCAAAAAGGTTCCTGTCTCTACTACTTTTTTAAAACTACAATCTAAACCTATTTTAACCGTTTGTTGAACAAGCTTTAATACAGCTTCTTTTGCCGATTCTACTTTTAATTTATACTCCTGATAATGCGATTTTAATCCCTCAATCGAATCACCTACATATTTAATTTTCTCAACCAGTTTTAAAATAAAGTTATCCTCTTTGTAACTCTCATACTTGTTTAAAATAGCATCAATACCCGAGATTGTATTACCCAAATAATCTTCAAAATATTGATCAATAAGGTCAGTGAGCATTTCCTTATCTGATTGAAGTAAACTAATTGATAAACTGCCGCCTAAGGAAAGCTGATTAGATGCAATCTTCTTTTTATTAATTCTAATACGGAAATCATCAACATTCTTCTTTTGAATCAAACATTCAAATACATCTTTTTTTGAGGCTTCTACTTTTACTGATAAGGAAGGATTTATTTCTAATGGTATTTTAACTCCTGACTTGCACAATGAAAACACTGGTGCAAAAACAACACTCAATAGTTGAACTAAATTTACCTCAACACTAAAATCTATTTCTCCATCATAAATATATGAGAAGGCCTCATTAATTTCCATCGACTCCCAAAAACCGATTTCGTTCCCATTGGTAACTAGAGATTTAAAATTGCTTAAATCATCAAGTAATGCTTCTTTTACAGTTAAGTGATTTTCATACGGTTTATACCAATTCAATTGAATCTCTTTTCGCATACCCAAATCAAATTGTAAAATCTCCTTAATAGGAATTCCCCCTGTAGCATTTAACCTTCCGTTGAGAGAATGTATTACAATTACCTTACGCTCAATCACCTTAGACAGTTCCTCTTCCGACAAGTAAAAATTCTCTAAATTGGCAGCTTCAATATCATCAATACCATTAATGATGTACGAATTTAATTTACTGGAGGATTCTATATTCAGATTCAATTTTGAATCAATAGCTGGTATCTCCTTCTTTATATTATCCGAAAAACTTACTTCGTTATAAAGATTCAAATCAGCCTCCCCTAACTTCTTATCATTCCCTTTGGGCAAGGGTAAAATGCTTTTTAGATCCATACTATTTAAAATATAATTAGTAAACTTATTTAGTTGGAGTATCTGTTCTTTCTTGAGATCCTGATCCTCTCAATTTAATTAATCTATTCAATAAATCGAACCAAAATGGTGCTCCTAACGATAATGCAATAGCAGTAATTAAACATCCAAACAAATAACTAAACCATGATTCCCATGTCGCATCACTGGCAACTGATGGATATTTAATTTCCATTATTGAAGTTACCTCTTGAGATTCTTCAAATAGATCATGTACTTTCTTAGATAGCTCAACATTTAGTTTCTCTTGAGAATTTTTGGTATATTCAGAAGCTGCTTCCACCATAGCCAATCTCATTTGAGGGTCAGTACCTAGTTTCTTACTAATTTCTATGGTATTCAAATTTAGTCCTAAGGCAATTATTAGCCCTACAAAAAAAGTTATGGTTTGAATTCTTCGTTTATACCAACCTGCCGCTCTGTCCATTGTTTCATTAAACCATTCTTCAAGCAAGTTTTGAAATTTACTTACACTACCTTCTGCCTCATCAATTAAATGAATTATCATTTGATGCGTTTCATTATCCGAATTAAGTTTTGCTTTTAATTCACTAAGACTCGATGCTTCTGATTTTATATATCCCAAGGTATTCAAAAATCCTTTTGCAAATGTTACCGGTTTAATATAGGATGGGTATCTAACTTTTCCGCTTTTTAACTTTCTACCTAGATATTTTATTTGGGGTAATTTAAAGAATTCCTCACTAAAATTCTCTTTTGTATTGGTTTCTTCAGTGTCCGAATCGAGCATTCGCTGAATACCTTTACGAAGATATTTTCCTCGCTCATTAAAAATGGATGCAATTAACTCGGTAATTGTTGTTGCTAATAAACTATACAAAGCATAAATAAAAAATAGCCCAATGGCTACATCAAGAGCAATATTACTAAACATAAATTATAACATTAAGTGGATACTGTAAAGCTACACTTTTTAGAAATATGTTAATTAAGAATGAGACTCAAATATTCTTTTTTATTCAAGCTTCAGGCAATTGTTGATTATATTTTGAGTATATTTTGAGTCTAAACCTCAAAATAATAGTTATGAATACTAAAATCGACCCAAGGTACGATGCATTAACATGCAACCCCCATAATAGAAGTTACATACGCAAGAACTTCGTACTACTAAATAACTCTCAAATTTTCATTTACTATATCATTACGAACTAAGTAAGCGGTCAAAAACAATAGACTAATTACACTATTTCTATCTATCTGTTAGGAGTTAGAATCGTTGTATGCCTATTGAACCCTAATATTACTACTAAATACAATCTCGTAATAGATTAATAAACCTATGAAATATATAAGTATTATCATGTACATTATTCTCTTATTCCAAGCGAATATATGTGCACAGGAAACAAGTATTGATTTTGATCACTTTACCATAGAAGATGGCATCCCTCACAGTACAATAAATGATCTATTACAAGATAAAAATGGACAAATATGGATTGCTACAGACGATGGTGCCGCCTTTTATGACAACTATAGATTTAAAAAATTTAAGCACGATAAAAACAATCATAATTCAATAAGTAATAATCAGGTTCTTAAATTATTTATGGATAATAATGACAAGCTATGGATCGGCACTAAGTTTTCGCTAGAGCTTTATGATCCAATTACTGATAGTTTTCAACATTACTTTTTACCCAATCTACCTCATCAAGACAGAGTAAATGTTATTGAAATTAAACAGCTAAATGACAGCATCTTGCTAATTGGAACTGATGGAGGGGGACTTAGAAGTTTTAATATGATTACAAAAAAACAATCTCACTTTTTGCCTAATAAACATTTAAGTAAAATTGGATTACGAATTTCTGCCATTCATATTGATAACGAGGATAGAGTCTGGATTGGGACTTTAGACAAAGGGCTTTTTGTTTATACTGAAGGATATTTAAGATCTGTATTTACGCAATCTGAGATAAGAAAGATTATAAAATCTGATTCTGAAAACTTATTAATTGCAACCTACGATCGTGGACTAATAGAAATAAACTCAAACAGCCTTGATATCAATAAAATTCAAATTCTTACCAGAAATTCCACTAATAATTTACAACTGTTTGATATTATTAAAGACCAAGACTACTTACTTCTAGGCACAGATGGTGAAGGTTTGATTAAATATTATCCAAAGACCAAACATCAGGAAGTATATATAAATTCAGGTAGCTACTCAAGTACCATAAGTAATAATGTTGTACGTAAAATTTTTATTGATTCAGAAACAAACTTATGGTTGGGCCACTTTCATGGAGGTATCAGTCTCCATCGCAAAAAAAATGCATTCAATAATATATATAAAACACCGCTTAGTAACAACTCATTAAGTTATTCTTTAGTCAGTGCTATTTGCGACGATAATAATAACAACATATGGGTTGGAACTGATGGTGGAAGTATTAATATTATAAAAAATGGAATAATTTATAATCACCTAAATAAAAATCTGAACCAATTACTAACCGGATATTGCCCAAACAAAATATTATGTTTATTCAGAGATAACTCTAATAATATTTGGATTGGCTCATACTTAGAGGGTATTTATATATATAATCCACTTACAAATAATATTAAACCTTTAGAACAGGTTTATCCAAATTTAAAAATTGAGAATAAAGATATTCGATGCATAACTGAGGACCGATTAGGTAATATTTGGATTGGAACCAATGGAGGAGGGATCAGTATAATTAATACAGATCGAACTCAAGTATCACAACTTAAACACAACCTTGATAAACCAAAATCGACGCTTAGCTTAGATTGGATAAGAGTAATTTACGAAGACAAACTAGGTTTTATATGGATAGGTACAACCTATGGCTTGAATGTTTACGACCGTGTAAACAATACCATTAGGCAATATTTATACGATACAAACAATAAAAAAACAATATCCGGAAATGTAATCTTCGCAATAACTGAAGACAAAAGTAAAGAATTATGGATTGGCACTAGCTCCGGACTAAATAAATATGACAGGTCTACCGACACATTTACCACATATACAACTACAGATGGCTTACCTAATAATATTATTAGCGATATAATTGCAACAAATAACAATAACTTATGGTTAAGTACAAATAACGGTATTTCTTTATTTAATAGTAAATCCGAATCTTTTACCAATTACAACAAAACTGATGGCTTAGTTTCTAATACCTTTATTAATAGGAGTTCATTCAAAGCGCAAAATGGCTATTTGTATTTTGGTTCAATTTCTGGATTAAGCTTTTTTAAACCTTCAGAGATTAAAAGTTATCAATATAATATACCAATAATACTTACTGACTTTAAAATTTTCAATAAATCAATAGCGGTTAATGAAAGGTTTGATAACCGAGTGATCTTGGATCAAACTATTAATTACACAAAAAATATTAAGTTATTAAAAGCAGAAAATGTTATTACTATAAGTTATTCTGCCCTTTCATATGCATATAGCGACAAAATTAAATATGAATATCGCCTTCTAGGATTTTCAGATTCGTGGGTAAGCAATGCACAAAACAAATCGGTTACCTATACCAATTTAAAAGCAGGCTCGTACACCTTTCAGGTTAGAGTATCTAATTTAGGACTTAACAGCAACATTAAAGAACTTACCTTAATTATCCTTCCTCCATTTTATGAAACTTGGTGGTTTAAGCTATTATATATATTAACCATTGCTACGGTTGGCATATTTGTGATGCGTTCACGCATTAAAACAATTGAACAACAACGCGATACCATTAAAAGACAATTTAATATCGAAATTGAGGAATCGGAAAAAGAACGCAGAAATTTACATGCTAGAATAGAAACTGCAAAAGAGCAATTTAGAGCTGACGAACTAAATTATAAAAATGCACAACTAATATCTACAACAACACTTCTTACTCATAAAAATGAGAAGATGAATTATGTAAAAAAGAAAATTATTAGCTTCTCGAAGGAAACAAATGACCCTGTCTTAAAAAAAGATTTTAAATCACTCATTAGTGAAATAAATAATGAATTTAAAGTAGAAGAAGATTGGAATCGCTTTGAAGAGCATTTTAATAATGTTCACAAAGATTTTATCAAACGTTTAAAACAAAAGTATCCCGACCTCTCCCAAACATACTTAAAGCTATGCATTTATTTAAAACTAGATTTGTCAACAAAAGAAATCGCATCCTTATTAAATATTTCTCAAAGAGGAGTTGAAAAATCCCGATCTCGATTAAGAAAAAAACTTGAACTTAACTCCGAAATAAACATAGGACGATATATATCTGACATATAGCTTTTAGTATATAAAGCTATGTACTATTAAAAAATCATGTCGTAGTTTTGTCTCATCGAAAAACTCAATGTCGTAGCTATGTCGTAGTGATAAACGTGCAATAATCAATGATAAACGCAATCTTTATCTATGTTAAATTCATTAATTATGTATAGCCATGAAAAAAATCTACTCGAGTTTCTTAAAAAAACATGTACTAAGCTTATCGATACGAATTTCTATTTTCTTAATACTAGCCCTTATTAGTTCTGCAGCGTTAACAGCACAATCACCAGTAGGTGCAAATGGAAAACTAAGTGTTTCTGGTTCATCAATGGTGAACCAACAAGGAACACCTATTCAACTTCGAGGGATGAGTTCGCACGGACCACAATGGTTTGGAGAATGCTACAACTTTGATAGTATGAATGCACTAACCAATGAATGGGGTATTGATATTATGAGGCTAGCTATGTATATAGAAGAAAATGGCTATGTTACTGCTCCTGAATATTGGCGCGGTTGGATTGATGATATGGTAGACCTATGCGAACAGTTTGGTGTATATTGCCTTATTGATTGGCACGTACTTACTCCTGGAGATCCGAATGCAAATATTGAAGATGCTAAGGTATTCTGGGATTACATGTCGAAAAAACATGCTGGCAAAGAGCATGTAATTTACGAAATATGTAACGAACCGAATGGTGTTGAATGGCCACGCGTTAAAGAATACGCAGATGTAATAATACCAATTATACGTGCCAATGACCCTAACACCATAATAATTGTAGGTACACCAAATTGGTCTCAAGATGTAGATACAGCAGCCGACTCACCTATAATAGGAGATAATATAATGTATGCTTTACATTTTTACTCAGGAACACACCTTTCCTGGCTACGTGATAAAGCTACCACTGCCATGAACAAAGGAATTGCTTTATTTGTAACCGAATTTGGGACAAGCCAAGCTAGCGGTGACGGAGGTCCATACTTGGATGAATCTGACCTTTGGATGAACTTTATGGCCGACAATAAGATAAGCTGGTGTAATTGGAGTTATTCTGCAAAGGATGAAATTTCAGCGGCGTTAAAACCGGGGTCATGTGGTTCTGACTGGAACAATACAAGTACCTCAGGGGAATATATAAAAGGTAAGATACTATCACCAGCTGATTCTTGGGCGAATTCTGGTGGCAATATACCACCAGTAACTAGCATTACAAAACCTGACAATAATAGTTATTACGAAGTGGGTGACAATATAAATATATCTGCAACAGCAAGTGATACAGACGGCTCTGTTTCTAAAGTTGAATTTTATGCCAACGATGTAAAAGTTGGAGAAGATACTACAGCTCCCTACTCTATCACTTGGTCGCCAAGTACAGCAAATACCTATACAATTCATTCGGTTGTTACCGATGATGCAAACGCAACAAATAGTTCGCTAAAAGTAACAACCAATATTGTTACCCAAATTATTCAAGACCCTTACCCTGATAAAAATACTCCAGCTAGCATACCTGGTGCTATATCTGCAGTAAATTACGATGATGGCGGTGAAGGAATTGCTTATCATGACGATGATGCCACTAATAAAGGAGTTGGTGGTATCAGACCTGACGAAGGTGTTGATACCGAAGGTGGCGACGGAGTTGGGAACATAGGGTATGTTATAACAGGAGAATGGTTAGAATATACTGTGAACGTTGCAAGTACTGATACCTATTCAATGGTACTTCGTTTCGGATCAGAGCCTGGCGGTGGCAAATTTCATCTCGAATTTGATGAAGTTGATAAAACCGGGCTTATTGATGTGCCAAGCTCTGGCAGCTGGGGTAATTACCAAGAATTAACTGTTACCGGCATAGCTCTTGAGGCCGGTATCCAAGTCATGAGAATGTATATTGATGCCGGAGATTTTAACTTTAGCAAGTTTTCCTTCGAAGGTGGTGGAACCATAATTCCGGTTACAAGTATTGAGGTTACACCAAGCACATTAAGTTTAAGTACTGATCAAACTAGCACTCTGTCAGCATCAGTATTACCTAGTAATGCTAGTAATAAATCGGTGACTTGGAGTTCTAGTAATACAAATGTTGTAACAGTATCTGATGCAGGTATAGTAAATGCCCTTGCTATTGGCTCTGCAACAATAACTGCAACCTCATCTGACCCACTTATAAAAAGTACTTGTCAGGTAACAGTTACTGAAAGCACTCCTAATACTTATACACTTAATGTAAATACAGTAGGTATGGGAACTGTAGAATCAATACCAACTAGTCCTAGTTATGAAGCTGGTACCGAAGTAAGTTTAGTGGCAACACCTGCTGATGGTTATATATTTACCTCATGGAGTGGTGACATTAGTAGTACAAATGCTAGTACTGTTTTAATTATGGATGCTAATAAAACGGTAACAGCAACATTTACTTCCGAATCAACTACACCAGGTTGTGATTTTGACGCACCATTAACAACACCGTTACCATCAATAAATAATGCTTATAATAACATACATGTTATTGGAAATGGTCCTGATTTAAGCAATGTATCTAATTTAACCATCAACTGGGATTTAGCAAATAATGGACTATGGCAACTATCAATAAGCACAACAGATGGATCTCCTGATTGGTATAACAATTTATCAGGATCTACTCAGAACTTTAATTC
Source organism: Saccharicrinis aurantiacus (assembly GCF_001660705.2). GTDB lineage: Bacteria > Bacteroidota > Bacteroidia > Bacteroidales > Marinilabiliaceae > Saccharicrinis > Saccharicrinis aurantiacus. The sequence goes on along the minus strand of NZ_LYBV02000030.1, from coordinate 79,158 downwards.
TGTCAGTCCATCAATTACAATTGCAGGCAGCGGATTCACAGGGCTTGATGGTACATATTGGGCTACATTGGATGGCGACAACTTCGTTTTAGTTGAAAAATCAAATAGTTATACACTATACTTCAGCAATTCTGCTTCTGATCCATGCCTAAAATCAGCATATTTATCCAATAATACTCCTGTGTTTAATATGTATCCCAACCCTGTTAGGTCAGAGCTTACTATTGATGGCCTAAATAACTCTAAGCATATCGAGTTTATAAATATGCTAGGGCAAACTGTTCTTAAACAAAAGTCACATGATGTAAAATCACTAAAACTTAATATTAATCACTTAAGCCCTGGAGCCTATATAGTTGTGGTAACATTGAGTGATGGCAGTAAATTAACAAAATCATTATATATCAAGTAGTTTCATTTTTGGGATGTACTCTCCTCTTCTTTACTTAGAGGAGGGTACTATTTTAATTGGCTTCAAAAACTGAGTTTACCACCATTAACTCCCACCATTGCTATGCCTTTTTTATGATAATATTTACTTGAAATCAAAAATTGTATGTCTTATTCTAATTATTAAAGTTTATGAAAAGTTCAATTATTCTTTTGATTATTATGTGCTGCCTCTTCGCAGGTACTTCCGTAAACGGACAGCATAAATACGGAGAAATTCTCCAAAAATCTATGTTCTTCTACGAGGCACAACAAGCAGGTAGCCTGAGCCCAAATAACCGAGTTGGCTGGAGAGCTAATGCAGCTATGGAAGATGGAAACGACGCTAGTATTGATTTAACTGGTGGTTGGTTTGATGCTGGAGACCACGTTAAGTTTAACTTCCCCATGGCATATTCTGTTACAACATTATGCTGGGGATACCTCGAAAACAAAGCGGCGTATGTTGCAAGCAATCAAGAAGCTATTTTTTTAGAAAATGTTAAGCACACTACTGATTATCTTTTAAAATGTCACACCTCCCCTAACGAATTCTATGCTCAGGTTGGTGATGGCGACGAAGATCATAACTATTGGGTTCCGGCCGAAGTTATTCATATTAGCTCAAAACGCTCATCATACAAAATTGACGCTGCTAATCCTGGTACTGATTTAGCTGGTGAAACAGCAGCTGCTCTAGCAGCTGCAAGTTTGATATTTAATGACTCTAATCCTACTTATAGTGCTACATTATTAAGCCACGCAAAAGAGCTGTATACTTTTGCGGATAATTATAGAGGTAAATATTCAGATGTAATTCCTGTTGGTAGTTTTTATAAATCTTGGAGTGGTTATCAAGATGAACTATGTTGGGGTGCTATATGGTTGTATAAAGCAACTGGTGATAATAGTTATCTCGAAAAAGCGAAAGAAGAATATAGTTTATTATCAAATGAAGAGCGTGAAGATGTTAAAAGTTATGGTTGGACATTAGCTTGGGATGATAAAAAATATGGTTGCTACATATTAATGGCATCCTTAACTGGGGAACAAGAATATAACGATGATGCAGAACGCTTCTTAGATCAGTGGTTTGCACCAAATTCAAATGGTAAAGGTCCTGATTTTACCCCATCGGGCTTTCCTATTCTAGATACTTGGGGTTCTTTTAGGTATGCTGCCAACACCGCTTTCTTAATGTTAGAACAAAGCGATAACATGACTAATGCCTCTAAGAAACAACAATATAGAGATCGAGCCAAAGAAATAACTGATTACTTGTTAGGTGATAATCCTCAAGAAACAAGTTATGTAATTGGTTATGGTAATAAATTCCCGTTATACCCTCACCATAGAACTGCACATGGCCCTTGGAATAGAGATGAAAGTATTCCTGAAGAAACTCGTCACACGCTTTATGGTGCACTTGTTGGCGGTCATAAAACTGCTGATGATTTTGATTGGGTTGATAGCAGGCACGACTACTATTGGAATGAAGTAGCTTGCGATTACAATTCTCTTTTTACTGGAGTTGTCGCTCGTTTATATTCCGACTTTGGTGGAGAACCCTTGTCCGATTTTCCTCAAGAGGAAACGCCTAATGGCGAATTTTTAGTAGAAGCCAAAATGAATTCTACCGGAACAACTCATTCAGAATATGCTGTATGGGTACACAACAGAACTGCTTGGCCTGCACGTGTACCAAGCTTTAAATTTAGATTATTCGTTGATATTAGTGAAGGGGTTAGTGCGGGCTATTCTGCATCTGACTATATCATTTCAGCAAACACTAATAACGCAACAATCTCATCTCTTCTACCTGCTGATGCAGAAAATGAGATATATTATGTTGAAGTCGAATTTAATAGCGATGAGATTATTTACCCTGGTGGTCAGAGTGAAACCAGACGAGAATCACAGGTAAGAATCCGTTTACCATATGATGCCCCTGATACAGCTTGGGACCCTTCAAATGATTGGTCAGCCGTTGGTGTTGGTGCAGATTTAACCGAAGTTACAAATATACCAATGTATGCAGATGGTGTTCTAGTATTTGGTAACGAACCTGGTCCGATAGAAGTAATTGATGTTACGGGAATAAGCATAAGTCCTGAAACCATAACAATAAATAAAGGATTAACAGGCGCCTTAACTGCAACAGTATCTCCAAGTAATGCAAGTAACAAGAATGTTACATGGTATACTAGTGATGCTACTATCGCAACTGTAAATACAGATGGAGTAGTAACCGCTATTGCTGAGGGTATTGCAACCGTAAGCTCTATAACTGAAGATGGTGGATTTACAGCCAGCAGTGTAATTACTGTTACGGATATTCCATTACCTCAATATACACTAACCACAGACACCCTTGGTCAAGGAAGTATTGTAATATCTCCAATAGGAGGAATATACGATGAAGGAACAATAGTAAGTTTATCTGCAGTTGCAGCTAGTGGCTATATGTTTAGCGGTTGGAGTGGTGATGTTATTAGTAATGATATTGACATTACTGTAACAATGAATACTAACAAAAGTATTACAGCCGAATTTACGCCACAAAGTACCGGATGTTCATCTCCTATTCCAATAACCCTTCCATTTGAGCAAAATGATGTTGGTGAATTCTGTTGGGTTACAAGTGACGAAATTAACTTTGTTAACTCTTGGAACATGGATAAAGTTGAAATTAATGGAACTGATTATACTAATAAATGGGCCAATAATATGCCCGACAAGATAAATGGAGAATATATAATTCACTATGTTTCTTCTCTTCCATGGTCACATCTTGAAGTTAAATTAGGTACTCTTAAAGGAGCTACTAAAACTCAGAAAATAGATTTGAATACAGATATCACCATCTTCCCTAATCCAACTTCTGATGCAGTTACAATCTCAAACTTACCTGATGCTACATCAATTCTCATATTTGATGTTAGTGGGAATAAATTGTTTGAAGAAAATGTGAATGCAAAACCAACACATCGCTTAGATTTATCACAATATAAAGCTGGCTCATATATTATCAAATTCCAAAATAATGATGTTCAACTGAAGGACTATATCATCATAAAACGATAATTCTTTTCTAACCGACTGTTGTAATCTATACAACAGTCGGTATTAACTATCAATAAACACAACATTATGAAACAAAAATTCTGTTTTTCAGTATTTCTTATGGCAATTTTATTTGCCACAAGTAGTACTAATGCTCAAAATGAGTACACACAACGCTTTCTCGATTTACGAGAAAAAATGAATGATCCGAACAACGGATACTTTAGCAAAGATGGGGTACCCTATCATTCTGTTGAAACACTAATGGCTGAGGCGCCTGATCATGGCCATGAAACTACTAGTGAAGCCTATTCTTATTGGATTTGGATGGAAACTATGTATGGTGGTATTACTGGTGATTGGACCTACCTAAATAACGCATGGCAAAAAATGGAAGAAACGGCTATTCCAACATCTGCGATGCAACCTACTTCTGGCGATTATGACTCTGGAGCTCCTGCTACTTTCGCAGCTGAATGGGAAACTCCGGATCAATATCCATCTTCTTTATGGACAGATGTTCCTGTAGGAAAAGATCCGATATCAGACGAATTAACAAGCGCTTATGGTTCTGACATATATGCCATGCACTGGTTATTTGATTGTGATAACTTTTATGGTTACGGTAATTTAGGTGATGGTGTTAGCACTCCTAGTTATATTAACACATTCCAACGTGGTCAACAAGAGTCGGTATGGGAAACTGTTCCACATCCATCATGGGAAGACTTTACTTGGGGTGCTGTCGAAAACGGAGGATTCTTACCATTGTATATTGAGGAAGGTAATCCTGCCAAACAATGGAGATATACAAATGCTCCTGATGCAGATGCACGTGCAGTACAAGCAATGTATTGGGCTGTTCAATTTGCTAAAGAGCAAGGTTTAGATCCTAAATCAACTATTCCTACTGCGAAAGCAAGTAAAATGGGAGATTTTGTTCGTTTAGCAATGTTTGATAAATATTTTAAGCCTATTGGCTCGGAAGATCTTCATGGTCCTGGTGCCTCAGGTTACGAAAGTGCACATTATCTAATGTCTTGGTACTTCTCATGGGGTGGTCCTCTTGAATCAAATAATTGGGCTTGGAGGATTGGTTGTAGCCACTCACATTTTGGATACCAAAACCCAGTTGCTGCTTATGCTTTAAGTCAAACAGAAGAACTTAAACCAATAACAGCAAATGGAGCTTCTGATTGGGAAAAGAGTATGCAACGTCAGTTAGAATTATATACTTGGTTACAATCAGCTGAAGGGGCTATTGCTGGTGGAGTATCAAACTCTCATAATGGAAGATATGATGAATACCCAGCTGGCGTATCTACGTTTTATGGAATGGAATATCAAGAACACCCTGTTTATCACGATCCAGGTAGTAACCAATGGTTTGGTATGCAAGCTTGGTCAATGGAAAGAATTGCCGAGCTGTATTATATTTCTAACAACGAAATGGCCAAGAGTCTTCTTGAAAAATGGATTCCTTGGGTTAAAAGTGAAGTTAAACTTACTGATGATGGTAGCTATGAAATTCCTGCTACTCTTGAATGGACTGGACAACCTAATACATGGGATCCTTCAAATCCTCAAGCTAACACTAACCTACACGTAACTGTTAGTGATTACTCTCAAGATCCTGGTATTGCTGCTTGTCTTGCAAAAGCCATTACGTATTATGCTGCAGCAACCGAAAAATATGATTCCCTTGATACTGAAGCTCGCGATTTAGCAAAAGAAATCCTTGATAGAATGTGGGATAACTATTACGAAGCTGATGGCCTAGGTATAACGGTTGAAGAAGAACGCAAAGATTACAAACGTTTCTTTGAACAAGAAGTATATGTTCCTTCTGATTATAGTGGTACAATGGCAAACGGAGATGAAATTAAATCCGGTGTTAAATTTATCGATATTCGTTCTGATTATAAAAATGATCCTGAATTTGCAAAACTTGAAGCTGCATATAATGCTGGTGAAAGTTACAAAACTGCTTACCACCGTTATTGGGGACAAGCAGATATCGCTCTTGCTAACGCAGAGTATGGAAGGTTTTTTGGTGAACAAGATACTGTGTATGTTACAGGTATAACAATACAACCCAAAACTCTTACTATCACAGTTGGAACTACTTCACAACTATCTGCTGTAATTACTCCAGTAAATGCAACTGATAAAGAGGTAATATGGAGTTCTGATGATGAAGCTATTGCAACAGTAGATGCTGATGGAATTGTAACAGGTGTTTCTGTTGGTACTGCTACTATAACTGTAACAACTGCAGGTGGAGGCTTAACTGATACTTGCATTGTAACCGTTAAGGAATCTCTAATGGGCGGGAACAATGAGTACACTAACCGTTTCCTTGAATTACGAGAAAAAATGAATGATCCTGATAATGGGTATTTCAGTAAAGATGGTGTACCATACCATTCAGTAGAAACACTAATGGCAGAAGCTCCGGATCATGGTCATGAGACTACCTCTGAAGCTTATTCTTACTGGATCTGGATGGAAACGATGTATGGTGGAATTACAGGAGATTGGTCTTCACTTAATAATGCTTGGACTAAAATGGAAGAAAAAGCTATTCCAACTACCGAAATGCAGCCAAATATTAGTAATTACGACCCTTCTGACCCAGCTGATTATGCAGGAGAGCACCCATTACCAGATTACTACCCATCAGCTATAGAAAGTTCTGTTCCTGTTGGACAAGACCCTATTTCTAATGAATTAAATAGTGCCTATGGTTCTAATGTATATGCTATGCATTGGCTATTTGATTGTGATAACTTTTATGGTTATGGTAATTTTGGTGATGGTGTAAGCACACCTAGTTATATTAACACATTCCAACGTGGTGAACAAGAGTCGGTATGGGAAACTGTTCCACATCCATCATGGGAAGACTTTACTTGGGGAGCTGGTGAAAATGGAGGATTCCTTCCATTATTTATTGAGGATCCAAACCCTACTAAGCAATGGAGATATACAAATGCTCCTGATGCTGATGCGCGTGCAGTACAAGCAATGTATTGGGCTGTTCAATTTGCTAAAGAGCAAGGCTTAGATCCTCAAACTACGGTACCTACTGCTAAAGCTAGTAAAATGGGTGACTTTGTTCGCCTTTCTATGTTTGATAAGTACTTTAAACCAATGGGAGTTCAAGATAAAGATGGCGAAGGTGCTACTGGTTACAATAGTGCTCATTATTTAATGTCGTGGTATTTTGCATGGGGTGGACCTATTGAAACATCAAGCTGGTCATGGCGTATTGGTTGTAGCCATAATCACTTTGGTTACCAAAACCCTGTTGCTGCATATGCATTAAGTCAAACAGAAGAACTTAAACCAATTACAGCCAATGGTGCTACAGATTGGGGTAAAAGTATGCAACGCCAGTTAGAATTTTATACATGGTTACAGTCTGCCGAAGGTGCAATTGCTGGAGGTGCAACAAACTCTTGGAATGGTAGCTATGATACCTACCCAGCAGGTACTGCAACTTTTTATGACATGGCTTATACTGAGCACCCTGTATATCATGATCCAGGCAGTAACCAATGGTTTGGTATGCAAGCTTGGTCAATGGAAAGAATTGCAGAGTTGTATTATATCTCTAACAATGAAATGGCTAAGAATCTTCTTGAAAATTGGATTCCTTGGGTTAAAAGTGAAGTTAAACTTACGGATGATGGTAGCTATGAGATTCCTGCTACTCTTGAATGGACTGGACAACCTAATACTTGGGATCCTTCAAACCCTCAAGCTAACACTAACTTACACGTAAACGTTAGTGATTACTCACAAGATCCAGGTATTGCTGCTTGTCTTGCTAAAGCAATTACATACTATGCTGCAGCAACAGAAAAATATGAAACTCTTGATACTGAAGCTCGTGATTTAGCAAAAGAAATTCTTGATAGAATGTGGGATAACTATTATGAAGCTGATGGTTTAGGTATTACAATAATTGAAGAACGCGAAGATTATAAACGTTTCTTTGAGCAAGAAGTATATGTTCCTTCTGACTATAGCGGTACAATGGCAAACGGAGATGAAATCAAATCCGGTGTTAAGTTTATCGATATTCGTTCTGATTATAAAAATGATCCTGAATTTGCAAAATTAGAGGCTGCTTATAATGCAGGTGAAAATTACAAAACAGCTTATCACCGTTATTGGGGACAAGCAGATATCGCACTTGCAAATGCAGAGTTTGGTAGATTCTTTGGTGTTAATACTCCTGCTGATGTAACTGGTGTTGAAGTTAGTCCTGACTCTGTTACATTATCTATTGACCAAACTGTAGAATTAACTGCGAAAGTATTGCCATATAATGCCACCAACAAAACAGTAACATGGTCGTCAAGTGACGAATTTATTGCTACAGTTGATAGTGATGGTAAAGTTACAGCAATCGCACTTGGTGAAGCTACAATTACAGCAACTACTGAAGAAGGTGGATTTACTTCTTCTGCAATAATTACGGTTTCAACAATTCCTACTTACACATTAACTACTGCAGTTTCAGGTTCGGGTAGCATAGCGTTATTGCCTATAGGCGGAACTTATACTGAAGGTACAATTGTTACATTAACTGCAACTGCAGCAGAAGGTTTTGTATTTACAGAATGGTTAGGAGATATTACAGGCTCCACAAACCCAGTTGATATTGTAATGGATGCTGATAAAAACGTAACAGCAGTATTTACAGAAGTATCTAGTACTTGTCCTAATGCAACGCCAATTACTTTAACACATAAACAAGATGGCGCAGGTACTTACTTATGGACTACAACTGACGAAATAGGATATGTTAACTCATGGAATTTAGATGAGCTTATTATTAACGGAACAGATTTTACCAATAGATGGTCAAATACTATGCCTGATAAAATAGACGGCAAGTATTGTATTGAGTATAAATCATCTGTTGATTGGGGTCATGCTGAGATATTCAGTGCTAATAAAAGCGCTACTGACATATCAGAAAAATCAAGTTTAAGTGAACCATTAAGTATTTATCCTAATCCGGCGAGAGAAAAAGTAACTATTCGTGGAATTGATAAAGCTATACGTATTGTAATTACAGGAAATTCGACTCGTACAGTTTATAGTCAAGAGCTAAATGGTGAAAAATCAGTGTTAGTTAACACTAATGGTTTTGCTAAAGGACTTTACTTTGTAACCGTAACAAGAACGGATGGTAGTACAGATTCTAAAAAACTAATAATTAAATAATTTTCTTGGTTAACCGATGCAGAATATTCTGCATCGGTTTTTTTATATAAAGTTATTTAAAGTAGTACTGAAAAATTGTAAGTCACTTCTGAATTTTACAAACATCATAAAACTACTTTACAAACTCTAATCCAAGAAGAAACAAAACTACAACAATGAAAAAAATAATATTAATACTCGCAATATTGAGTACTATAGGTACAATGGTTGCACAAAATGTAAAGATTAGTGGTAATAAATTTACTGTAGATAATAGTGAAATATGGTTCAATGGAATTAACACCCCTTGGCATTTATTTGGCGATTTTGGCCGTCATGACTTTGAGCCTGAATGGTGGTCTAACGAATTTGAAAAATACAAACAAAACAATATTAACCTAGCAAGAGTTTGGGTACACATGTCGGGAGAATTTAGCCCTAACATTGATGCTACAGGCTTTGTTGACGGCACAAATGATATTTTTTGGGATCATATGGATCATTTAATGAATGTATCCGAAGAAAATGAAGTTTATGTTATGCCAGCACTTTTCTCGTTTGATATAACTAAAGATGGATATGCAACAACTGCTGAATGGAGAAAGTGGATTCAAAGCGAAGCAAATATTCAAAGTTATATCGATAATGTTTTAATACCAATGCTTGAGCGCTATGATAACAGAACCTACTTATTGGCTTGGGAAATTTGTAATGAGCCTGAGTGGATGTTTGAAAATTCAGAACATGGTCCGCAAGAGTTCAACGACGTTCAAAAAATGCATGCTATGCTAGCTGCTGCAATTCATGAAAACTCAACAAAGTTTGTAACAACTGGTTCTGCTGCACCAAAATGGAATTCGCCTATTTATGATGATTGGGGTGATTATGAAGGTAATATGTTTTCTGATGAAGCGCTATCTGCAGCTATCAATAACCCTAATGCATTTCTTGATTTCTATCAATACCACTGGTACCCTTGGCAATCAGAATGGATGAGTTCACCTTTTACAATGACCACCGCCGAATACGACGTTGATGACAGACCTGTTATTGTAGGAGAATCAGAAGGAAATGATGTTTGCGATAAATATGTTTGTCAAACAGTTTCTGAAATGTACGAAAGTGCCTATACAAATGGTTTTGATGGCGTATGCGCTTGGAAAACACCACAGAATGACGGACATGGTACCTTTGAGAATATAGCCGAAGCAACTAATAATTTTTACAACAATCATCCTAACTTAATCTATCCGATAGGTTCTGTATTAGTGCCTGCTACTGGAGTAACACTTTCTGATGATTCTGTAATTATTGAAGAGAGCAAATCAATTAAACTCACTGCTAGCCTAATACCTAGTAACGCTTCTGATAAAAGAGTTACCTGGGAATCATCAGTACCAACTGTTGCTACTATAAGTAGTGGAACAATCACTGCAATTTTAGAAGGTGAAACTATTATTACAGTTACAACAAATGATGGTAGCTTTATCGACAGCTGTGTGGTTACGGTAATAAAAAGAGAACCTGCATGTGCCAATCCTAGTAGCATTGTATTACCTCATAAAGTTGATGGTGAAGGAGAATTCTGCTGGCAAACCTCTGCTGATTTAAGCTACATCAACTCATGGAATACAGATATAATTGAGATTAATGGTGTTGATATTACCAACACGTATACCAATAGCTTTCCTGATAAAATTGATGGTTTATACAATATCTATTATAAAGGATCATATGATTGGTCGCATATTGAAGTTATTAGTAGCGATCTAAAATCAATTTCGCATGATGCAATAAGCAATTCTACAGATATTATAATATATCCTAACCCAAGTAGCGATGTTGTTAATATTAAAAATACAATCAATGTAAGTTCTTATACTATATTAAATGCAACTGGTACAAAAGTAGCATTTAAGGAAATAGCCGATTGTAATTCTATTGAGATTCCTGTATCTGCATATTCAACCGGATCATACTTTGTAAAACTACAATATGTGGATGGTTCCGTTAATACAAAAAAGATAGTTATTAAATAAAAAAGTGCGCTAGGTAGCAATTCTGTAGTATGCTACCTAGCTTATTTTAGCTTAATAAAGCTAACTTATTGATAATACATTACACTTATAATTTATATACACACCGAACCCAATTGGCTCAAGGATAGGAACGGCATCCTTTGTGAGCCCATTATGGCGAAACAAAGATATAGTGTATAGCCCGGCCTGAGCTTTTGAGGCGAAGGAAAGCTCCAATAATAAAGAAGAATTGATTAATCAATTAAAACTGAAATTATGAAAAAAATAAAACAGTTGCTCATATTTGCATGCCTATTGCTAATTAGTTTGTGCATGAATGCAGAAACTTGCAAAAAAAACTATTTAACAGCTCAGGGTAATCAGTTATTTGATGCTGATGGTAAGGAGGTTTTTTTACGTGGCGTAAATTGGTTTGGCTTTGAAACTCAGATGGGGTATTTTCATGGCATTTGGGCACGTGACCATAAAAGCATGTTGCAACAAATAAAGGATTTAGGGTTTAATTGTATCCGGATACCTTGGAATAATGCCATATTAACACAGGATATTAGTGGTGACATAAATGCATATGGAACTGACCCATACTCGGGTGTTTCACCTATGAATGAAATTGAAGCCACCAAAACCAAATCGTTAGAAATATTGGATATTGCTATACAATGGTGTCAAGAAAATAATATGAAGGTGATATTAGATAATCACTCTCGAGAACCTGATGGCTATATGACAGAAGAATTGTGGTATACCGAGAAGGTAAGTCATGCAAAATGGATTGAAGATTGGATTTTTATAACCGAGCGATACAAAGAATATGATGCGGTTATTGCAATGGATATTAATAACGAACCACATGGTGCATACGGTGGTGGATCGAGATGGGGAACTGGTGATATTAAGAATGATTGGAGATTGGCTGCACAAGAATGTGGTAATGCAATTTTAGAGGTTAACCCTGATGTGCTAATTATGGTTGAAGGAACGGAGGAGTTTGAAGAAACTAGTTATTGGTGGGGTGGCAATTTGCAAGGTGCAAGGGATTATCCTGTTGAATTAACGCATCCTGAAAAATTAGTTTATTCGCCACATGAATATGGACCAACAGTGCATATGCAAGATTGGTTTTCGAGCCCAGATTTTCCGGATAATATGCCCGGCATATGGGAAGAGAACTTTAATTATTTACATACTTTAAATACTTCGCCACTATTTTTTGGTGAATTTGGTATTAAGGATGAAGGTGGCCAAGATGAAGTTTGGTTTGATAAGTTTGTGGCTTTCATGGGAGAAAAAGGACATCATTGGACATTTTGGTGTTGGAATCCAAATTCAGGTGATACAGGTGGGTTGTTAGATGATCAGTGGCAAAACGTTGTGGATTGGAAAATGGACAAACTGCGCCCTTATTTAGTAAGCGAGATACCAAATTGCCAAACTAGCGTGGTTATACCAGTAGATGGCATAAGTGTTAACCCTGATAGTACAACTCTAAATGTTGGCCAAAATACACAAATAACTGCAAATATATCTCCGAGTAATGCAAGTAATAAAAATGTAACTTGGAAAAGTAGTAATGAAACTGTAGCTACTGTAAATAGTTTGGGTGAAATTACTGCAGTATCTATTGGTAATGCCACAATAAGTGCTATTACAAATGATGGCGATTTTACGGCAACCAGTAATATTACTGTAACAGATGCTATTACTTATACATTAACAAATACTACTAGCGGCATGGGTACAGTAAGCCATATACCAGCAGGAAATACGTTTACTGATGGTACTATTGTGAGTTTAACTGCTACGGCTGAGTCTGGTTATACATTTAAAGAATGGACAGGTGATGTTAGTTCAAATGAAAATCCGACTGAGGTAGTAATGAATACCAACAAAGTAATTAATGCAGTATTTACAATACTTAGTAACGGATGCACTAATCCTACATCGATAAGCTTAACTTACAAGCAAGATGGTGCAGGTGATTATTGTTGGGTTACAGATGAGGATATTTCATATGTTAGTTCATGGAATTTAGATTCATTGCTTATTAACGGAACTGATTTTACCAATACTTGGGCTGATGAAATGCCTGCTAAAATAGATGGCAATTATTATATTTCGTACAAAGCTTCTTTTGCATGGTCACATGTTGAAATATTTGGAATGACTAAGAGCTCTACTGGTATGAAAACGGTTACAAACAATTCAACTTTATCTATTTTCCCAAATCCATCGAATGGAATTTTTACTGTTGATGGAATTGTAGATGCTAACTATATCAAAGTAACCAGCAGCAAGGGAGAGTTATTGTATAATGCTAACGTGGCCGGAATGAATACGTATAAAGTTAATCTTGAAAAATTTTCTACCGGAATTTACTTTGTAACTATTCGTTACAATGATGATAGTTATGTTACTGAAACCATCATAATAAAATAATACTGATAATTATAAAGTTCGATGTTGGATAAATAATAGGCAGTTTATCTATTTATTAACAAAGTATGTCCTGATTAATAATTATAAGCTACAAGTTATTTTTTTAATAACTGAAACTTATAACATCGAACTCATTTTTACTGATTGAACAAGAGCAATTTTTAAAATATATCAAGTATTATTCTAATATTTCTATTTTTACAGCGTAAAATAAAAATTCACATGAATAATATAGATAAGGTAAATTCAACAAGCAGTAGAGAAGATATAATTACAGAATTGGTTAAGCTTTTTGCGCCGTATGCGAAAGAGTTATTGAACTCGGGTGGTGATTTTAGCTACATGAATATGTTTGCCGATAATTTTAAGGACACCTTACTCAAACAAACAAATTTGGATGAGTTTGAGGTATTTGAAATATTAAACGAGGCTTGTGATGTTAGCTGGAAGAGCCAAACAGAATAGGTAGTTACAATACTAAAAAGCAGGTTTCAACTAAAAATATGAAGAAATATCCATGCCTCCTTATTAATTCAATAGAAGGCATGGATATTTTTATTTTTTCACATTAACCAATAACGGATTTTCGTAGTATATTTTGCTATCAGCTACAAAATCGTATAAGGTAAGTTCGCGTAAACGATAATAAGCTACCCAATAAGATTCAAGCGACGAAATATAATCGCGTTTTGCTTTTTCTCTATCTGATAAAGAAATATTTAAATCGGTAATACTTATTTCTCCATTCTGAAATTTCTTAATGGCAATTTCGTATCCATTACCTGCAACTTTATCGGCTTCCTTGGCAATTTCTAATTGCTCTTTTAACAAACCAAATTGCTCTACTTGCACAACTACGGTACGCTCAAAATTTTCTCTATCCTGCTGTACATCGAATAAAACTAAATCTCGCTTACTCTCAGCTAATTTTACGTTTGAGCTCGATTTACCCCAATCTAAAATAGGAATTGCAACGGATAGACGCACCGCTTTTTGGTTGGCAGGATCATCATATACCCCAGCTAAATCAGGCGAAATGTTTGAAGTACCATAACTTCCGTGCAAAGTAGCAGCCAAGCCATTATTTCGCTTTGCTTTGGTCAAGTCTCTATCTGCTTCAATTAACCTACGTTCGTACTGCTCCTTTTCCTTACGATTATTATTTGCCTCTTCTAAGGCTTTCTCTGCATCTACCTTAAATAAAGTCATATTAAGAGGCATTGATAACTCAATTGCAGTAGCCTGTTCTAGGCCGATATAAGATTTCAACTCAAAATCGGCATTTTTAAGATCCATATTGGCCTGCGTTAATGCTTTACGAGCTGTTAAAACTGATAAACGAATACGCGAAAAATCGTTTGCACTTATGGTTCCTAGCTGCATTTTTACTTTAGCAATACGCAAATTATCTTCACTGTTAGCTAAATTATTTTCGGCCAACTTGTAATTGGTTTGCACTCGCATATATCTAAAAAAACGCGATGTTGCTGTCCTTGATATTTGCTCAATGGATTGTATATACTGTTTTTGTGCCTCTGTATAAATTAAGGGTTCTGTTTTCTTTGACCATTTCATCCAATTGTAGGCAAATATGGGTTGCGTAAAACCTACCAAAAATGGATCTCCTGAGAAATTAATATCGTCTTTTATTAAATCTTCATTTCTAAATATAGAACTACTGGCGTAAATACGTGTACCGGTTTGTGGTATTGATTGATTTACTGATAAAGATGCTGTATTTTGAAAACGACCCACTTCTTTAAACTCAATACTACCATCATTTTGCTTTACGGGTTCAGTACCTTCAACATACTCGGGTAAATTACCACGTAAAACTAACTGTGGCATAAATTGCGCTTGGAAATTCTTCCATCTCCAATAATAATTTTCATATCTATTTTGCGCATATTTCACTGAAGATGACTGACTAATTGCCAAATCTACAACATTCTGCAAACTTAGAGGAATGGTCTTTCTTACTCTTTCTTCTTTTGGAGGTTTTATTGCAAACGCACCAATAAAACCCGACAGAAATAGGAATACTATAAATGCTCTCATTGGATCTGTTTTTAATTATTCTCGATATAATATGCAGGCAATTTTTGAAGTTGAAAATCTGAAGATATAATTACCTCATCTCCTTCTTCTAACCCTTCCTTTACTTCTATGTATTGATCGGTAACTAAACCAAGTTTAACTGTTTTCAGGATGGCACTATCCCCTTTAACAACCAATAACTCATTATCGTTTTTATCGGTAATTGAACCACCAACCTTTAAACGGTTTACTTTATATTTACCAATTCTAACTATTTCAACATCTACACGTTGATTGGGAATTAATTTTACATCTAAATCATCTGATAAATGAATTGAGAAACGTAATTTACCATTCTCTATTTGCGGCATTACTGAACCAATACGACCTGGAAAACGCTCTCCATCAACAATTACATAGGCGCGCTTACCCGTTTTAATCATCCGTTTGCGCTTACTTTCTACAGATGCCGCAATTTTTAGTCTACTCAAATCAGACATGTTTACCAATACCTTCTCTCCTTGAATCTTCTCTCCTGCTTTGGCTTCTACACTTAAAATTATACCATCAGAAGGGGCTTTTACTATCATCTTCTGTAATAACTCCTTCTTTAAAGCTAGGTCCTTTTCTTGCATTGAAATTTGCAACAACAAACCTTTCTCTTCCGTGGCAAGTTGAGCCAATTTAATAACGTTTTTTTCTTGAACGAGCTTTAGATCCTTCTGAGCTAAAACCAATTCTTGTTGCGTTTTATCAAACTTTGCTTGAGAGATACCACCCACATCTAACAATTGTTTCTGATCTTCAATGGTTGATTTTATGGATGCTATTTTTAGTTTTTTAGTTTCGGAATTATATGCCAGATCGGCTTTTGTAGCACGAGCACTTAATCTTGTTTTCTCAAGGTTGTTATATTTTACCGCAAGTTGGTCGTTAATCTGTTCTATTGAACTTTCAACACCCTTGGTATCTAACATGATAATTGCGTCTCCTTGCTTTACTCTTTGTCCTGGTTCTTTGTAAATCTTTTTTACTATGCTAGGCGCAGGACTAAGCAAAATAACTTTACTTGAAGGTTGTGCGGTTCCCTCAGCAGGTTCGAGTACTTCAATATTTCCCTTATCAACTGTGACTGATTGGAAGTTTCCGCGAACTAACTTAGTATGTTTTGATTGGCAAGAAAGCGTTAATAGCATGCCACATATAGCAAAGGCTTGTATATACGACACCATGCTAGCAGTGTTTTTGTTTTTAAACATAGATTAAAAAATATTTCGTTATTGGGAATGCTCAAAACTAATTAATGATTCTCAGAAATACAGGTAAAAAGGATCTAAATAGGGGGGGGAACTCAAAAATATTTGGCCAACAAAACAATCCTTAAACACTTATTAACATTAAATTATATATTTAAACAAAAAACCCGAACTCTACAAGTAGAGTTCGGGTTAATCTTATAATGAAGTGTTATTTATCTAACCGCTTCAATTAACTCTTTTACGGTAAGAAGATTTTGCTCACCAGAGTTCATATTTTTTAGAGTGATTTTTCCTTCCTTCATTTCATTTTCTCCCACCAATGCTACAAATGCAATTTCTTTTTTATTGGCGTAATTCATTTGCTTTTTCATTTTTGCTGCGTCAGGAAATAACTCTGCATTAATACCAGCTTCTCTAATTTCTTGTAAGGCATTTAATGAATAAAGTGCTTCTTGTTCTCCAAAATTGATAAATAATAAACGAGTAGATACAATAGAATCTTTAGGATATAAATCTAATTGATTCATTACATCGTATATTCTATCAGCTCCAAATGAAATACCAACTCCTGATACATCTTTTAAACCAAAGATACCCGTTAAGTCATCATAACGTCCACCTCCAGTAATGCTACCAATTTCCATATCTAAAGCTTTCACTTCAAAAATTGCTCCGGTATAATAATTAAGTCCTCGAGCTAAAGTAAGGTCTAGTTCAACCTCTGTTTTTACACCAACTCCTTCAATATAATTTAATACTTTCTCAATCTCCTCAACTCCCTTTAAACCAACTTCCGACGAAGCCAATACGGTTTTAAGAGTTTCAATTTTCTCGGCGTTTGTACCTCCTAAATTGATAATAGGTTGTAGCTTATCTATGGCCTCAGTGTTTAGTCCTTTTGCAGCTAACTCTTCGTTTACCTTATCTAAACCAATTTTATCAAGCTTATCAATGGCTACAGTAATATCTATAATTTTATCAGCCTCACCGATAATTTCAGCTATTCCTGTTAAAATTTTACGGTTATTCATTTTTACAAGCACATTAATATTTAGTGCTTTGTATACATCATCAACAATCTGAATTAATTCAACTTCGTTAAATAATGAATTTGAACCCACCACATCAACATCGCATTGAAAGAACTCGCGATAACGCCCTTTTTGTGGACGATCAGCTCTCCAAACTGGTTGAATTTGATAACGCTTAAATGGAAATGTAATCTCGTTTTGATGCTGCACAACAAATCGTGCGAAAGGTACAGTTAAATCGTAACGCAAGCCTTTTTCAGAGATTTGAGTGGTTGTTTTAACAGAATTCTTTTGTGCCAATAAACTCTCATCAGCCTTAGCTAAATAATCGCCTGAATTCAATATTTTAAATAAAAGTTTATCGCCTTCTTCACCATACTTACCCATTAAAGTACTGAGGTTTTCCATTGCCGGAGTTTCAATAGGCTGATATCCATATTTTAAAAATACCGATTTAATTGTATCGAAAATATAGTTACGCTTTGCCATTTCAACAGGCGAAAAATCTCTTGTTCCCTTTGGTATACTTGGTTTTTGAGCCATTTTATTTTATTGTTTTATTATTGAAGCCGCAAAGTTATGAATTTAACTGAGATGTGGAAAGCTTAATTAAACGAGTTGAATATAATTTGGAAATTCTTGTGGTTTGAAAAATATTTAAATTGTTGTAATATACAAAGAGGGAATTCGAATTTGAATCCCCCCTACTCTATTCTGATTGAATATTAATTCTTAGTAATTATAAGCGTATTCATATTCGGCTAATAGATCACTCTATCAGTGTCAAATGTATTGGATTGTAAGTGATGTTAATAGTTTATATTTTGCTTATAATTCTATTTTGGTGCTTTTGGTAAAAAATAGTAGCCTGAGACTTTAATAAAATTAATCGTCATTAAACTCGAGCCAAATCATAAAATCAATCACTTTATCAGGAACTTTTGTGCTGTCTCCTTCAGGAAGGCTTTGTTTAATAACTTCTACATTATCTGTGAAGAAAGCTTTCTCAATTCCAAGCTTCTCAATATACTTTGAATGATGACTAAATAACTGATTCAAATCCCTCACTAAGGTAGATTCCATTAAGAAGTTAGAAATCTTAGAATAGTCACTTGTCCTGATTATTTCACTTTCTCCAAATCTGTTTTTGTATTCATTTGTAATTGTTATAGCCAAATCTCCCGATTGTATTAATCGTCCATAATACATATATTTTAATGAATCGAAGTTATAATCTTCAGCCGCTTTAGGCAGAATAAGTTGCAATTCTTGAAGGCTTTTCGCATATGTACTTGACCGCGTTGAATAATCAAGGTTTTGATCTATAACTATCCTCCCATCTTCTTTTAACTCATAAAAAACCGGCTTATATTCCGAAGTGTCAGATTTAATAATAGTGAAATAAACATTTGCTCTTTTACGATAAGTTGAACCTGCCAACTCATCTGTTATTTGCCTTGTGCCTAGAATAGTATCTGAAGTAAAATGCCTATGTCTACTAAGCTCTTTACCTCTGCCATTTGAACACGATAATAAGATGAGCAAATTGAGTGCACTTAAAAGTATATTTTTCATGCTCGTGGATCTAGTAAATTGAAAAACTATAAAATTTCACAAGGTAGAAATATAATCAAACACCATAAACCAATACCATCCTTAAATTATTGTATAATCTAAACTATTATTCCTCAGTAATTATAGGAATTTGGACATTCCATGAATGAATCACACCATCGGAGTCGATAGTGTCGGCAGCACAAACAATGGCTATGGCTTTTCCATCCTCCAAATACATTTGCGGACGTTCAAGATGGTTTAGTTTCATAACATTTCCATCTTTTAACTTAATCTGAAGTTTTGATGCTAGGGGTTTTGGGGCCAATTTCCAATCAAAACCATCCTTTGACTCAAAGTAGACTAAAGCTTGTCCTTCGCTGGTGAAGGCACCATGCATGTCTTTAACTATTGCTCGGTATTTACCATTCTGATACCAAATTGATGGATCTTCAGCAGGAAAATCGTGCCCATCGGCAGTAAAAACTGGAAAATCATATTTCTTAAAAGGACCAGTTGGGCTATCAGATGTTGCCACACAATGCACCACTGGGCCGCCAGAAATTCTCTTTTTCTTTTTACCAACAGCCTTATATACCATCAGGTAATTTCCATCAGGCCCTTGGGTTATGGATGGGTTACTAACCAATAAGGCATCCATAGCAGTACTATCTTTACTCACATCAATTAAGGGAGTATCCATACGTTTCCATGGTCCATTAGGATCATCGGCAACAGCCACACCAATACGCTGGTTATTTCTATGTTCCCAATTGTAGATGATTTTACCTGGGATACAAAGGTTTTTGCCATTACCGGTATTTCCCATATAATACAAATAGTATTTTCCTTCAAATTTATGCACTGTTGGATTGTGTGTACAAAGGCCATCCCAATACTCAGCTCCACGGACTGGTAGTGTTACATTCTTATGCTCAAAGGGTCCAAAGGGTGATTTGGCAACGGCATGAGCAATCTCTGAATGTGTTACCCATGCCCAATTTAAATCTTTCTTCCAACGCGAATAATACATATGGTATAAACCATCTTCTCCCTTAACAATGGAAGCACCCCAATGCGTTAAGGTATCGCCACCACTAAATATAGATTGACGCGCTACCGTACCAAACTTAAGGTTTAAAGCAGTATTTTGTGTTTTATTATGATGGCACGATACTATCAAAAGCGTTAATGTTGCTATTATTAATAGGTTTTTCATATAGTTATTTTTTATTTTACCGGACATTTTTGTTTCTGAATTTTTCCACCTCCATTGGGTAGCTCATTCTCCCAACTCCAATCTAATTTTTCAGCTGAGGCATGTCGATAGTATCTGAAATAATCAAAATCCACTGCCAAATCATCCTTATTATACTTTGATGTTCCATCTTCAATTTTAGGATACAAATAACGCGAAACTACATTACCTAATAACCAAAACATAGGTGTACGTGCTGGTTTTCCAATAGTACTAATGGTATAACTTTTCTCGGGAGCAGCCTCATCTACATCTACAAATGTGGCGACTCTCTCACCAATATGATTCCAATTATTACCATCCCAAGCCCAAATTTTAAGATGATCAGGAGAATACTCCAAACCAATTGTTTGCCATCTGTCGTCCATAATATTAACGGGTTCATTTAAGATTGCTTTCTCTAAACCTGGACCTTTGGTAATAACTTTACGTTTCTTCCCCTTACTATCTGTAAAACGAGCAGGTGCATCACAACTCCATCCATTTGGACCTGTTTCCCACTCCATAAAATCAATCTCTAACCAAGGACTTTTCCCTTTTACTGTTGTACGCTTTACGCCATCTATATTATCCTGACAACCCGACCAAACTGAAGGGTGCCATATTGATTTGTTTGTTCTAACATCATCAGAATCGAAACCTCGGTAACGAAACTTCACCACATAAAAGCCATAATATCCTGATGCACGAGAAACAATACCAGCAGTTCTAATAGGACCATCTTTAGCACTTGCTTTTATAGATACATATTTTGCATCGCCATCCTGTTCCATTACAACCAATGTACTATCTGCATGGTATCTTTCAACCATATAGCCTCCTGTATTGCGTCGTCCCCATTTAGTAAGATCCAAACCTTTACCATTAAACTCATCAGAGATACTATAATCTATATACTTAGTATAATTTTCTTTGGTCCCTTTTGGTAATTGTTGTGATGATTGCGAAACACTGAGTTGGGTTAAACCCAGAGTAATAATTAGTACAATTAATTTCAAATATTTCATTTGTGTAGATTTTTTTAGATTTACTTTTTAGTCACTTTGCCTATTTGCGACCAATTACTGTCTTCTGAATTAACTGCTCTTTTCATTTTAAAATAAAACGTTTCCTCATCCTCTAAATCAATAGAAACCATACCTCTCACATTTGAAGTAAACTCTTTGTCTAAATTATTTTTAGACTTTCCATATTTAAAGGTATAATCGCCATCTTCAAAATCACTTGAATAGCCAATTACCAACTTATTATCAGCTATAAACGAATCCCAAATAACAGGAGGCAGTATTTTGCTATTTGTTGTTTCCTCTTTTACTGCAGATGGCTTACTTAATCCTTTATCGTTAAGTGCATACAGTTTAAAAGTATATTTTATACCACTTTCTAAACTATCAATATCAATACGGTCAGTTATTGTTTTATAAGATTCGTATTCAACACCATCTGTTCCGGTATACTTTACAAAGTATTCTGTTGCATTCGGAACCTTATCAAACATGATTCTTACAGCATTCTTTCCAGGAATTATTTCTGATATTTCTGGTGTAATAGCATTCTGAAATGAAATGGTTTTATCTAACCTTGAATAATTGGTTGGTGTTACCAAACTAACAGTTAAATCTAAAATATCAGAAGGTAGAGCCTTCCATGAGATAGTACCTTTCCATTCTTCATCAGTAGGTTTTAAATCTGGCAACTCTATGCTATTTTTCGAAATAATTTCGCCCTTATTATTCCTAAATTTATAAGCCAATGTATAGTTATACATGGCATGGCTAGGGTAATCACTTGCGCTGCGAATAGGCATTCGGATATTTGCTGTATTACTGTTAAAATCGATATTACTAATTTCGATATCAGTTACCGGAGCATGCTCTTTTTTTATACGATCAAACAATCGTCTTTTTTGTCGCCACGATGTTATTACACCCCAAACTCTATTTTCCTCAGCCGTTGTAGCTGCATAGCCACTGCGATAATCATTAAATGTCCACATGGAAGTTCCAATTACAAACTCGTTTTTGTGTCGGAAGTTATTGGTCCACTCGGAGAATATTTCTTTATCAGAATCTAAAGCCGTAGATGGGAAAGGATCGAAACCAAACTCGGATATAAAAATTGGTTTATCAGGCCATTTGGTGCGTAAGGCATCTAATATTTCTTGAGGTTTACCCTGCCAGCGGTACATATTATGCATGATAATATCTACAAAAGTATTCGGGTCAGTTTCGGGTGTATAATCTTTCTTTTGTCCGGAATTACTAACACAAGTAAGCAAACGATAAGGGTCGAGCTCCGTTCTTACGTAATCCATTACATCGCGACCATATTCGTAATGGTTGTTCAGCTCGTTTCCTACACTCCAACCAATAATACTTGGATGATTCATATCGCGCTCAATCATACCTTTTAACCAATATTTTGCTAAAAAGTAGTTCTTCTCTGAAACTTCGATGCCATGCTTTTTAGTTAGCATCACGTAAGGTTCATCAAGCATTAAGATTTCTTCTTCTTCAGGATTAAGCTTAATTCCTTTTTCCTTTTCAAGCTTAGCAAGCGGATAATAGTTTGCCCTAAATTCATCATTATCCAAATCTCTTACATTAATCTCCTCAAATATTAAGATTCCCTTTTTATCGCATAAATCCATTAACTTTTCATTCTGAGTGCCATGCATAATGCGCATAAAATTAGCCCCTGCTTCTTTCATCAAGTCAACATCCTTTTCAAGCACCTCCAATGGTTCAGAAGATCCCCAGTAACGGTGCTCACTTACCCTGTTAAACCCGGCCAAACGGACAGGCTCTCCATTTAATAGCATTTTAGAATTCGTTAGTTCAACTTTACGTATTCCGAAATGATCATCCTTTCTATTTAATACTGTTTTCCCTTCCGAGATGCTGGTTTGTATCTGATATAACTTTGGGTTATCAAAATGCCATAATTCAACATCCTTCGATTTCAAACTACTTTCTAAATAAACATCTTCTGCACCATTTGGCCCAACCTTTACTGTGCCATTTAAAGTGGCTATTTTAGAACCATCGATTATATTACTATTTATTTTAATGGATCTTTCCGTTGATGAATTATTCTCAATTCTAAGTTTAAGCTTTAATTGGGCTGTACCTTTTTCTAAATTAGGTTCTGCATGAATGTATTGATAATCAATCCTAACATCTTTATTCTTTGTGAGCATAACATCACGAATAATCCCTCCCCAATTCCATGTGGCTCCAACAATAGCACTATTATCAGCTTCAATTGCAATAAGGTTTTTTCCATCAAAATTCAAAGCATCTGTTACATCAAACTCAAAAGGAGTAAACCCTCCCCTATTCTTTCCGATAAACTTTCCGTTTAGATAAACCCGCGAAAGATGATAAACGCCAGCAAATTTCAAATAATACCTTTCATCCGACTCTTTCGTCCAAGTTTGTGGAATTTGTATTTCTTTACGGTACCACGCTTTACCCGTGTAATTCGAAAATTCATTAATCATTCCCCAATGGCCAGGTACTTTTAGGTTATGCCACTCTGAATCGTTGAAATTGGTTAAGTATACTTGAGAAGGCAATTTTTTTGCTTGTTGATATTGTTCCTTAGATATCTCTCTGAACATTACCGCATCAGCAGCCACAACACCACTAACAATCGCTGACAATTCTATATAGTTATTATCCGCACTATTAAAGTCATAAATCCCCAAGCTTATCCATTCATTACAACGTGTTCTTTGACTTACAAATTGAGTTGTAATTCCCTGGGCATGTTTTACATTATACTTAGCCGTTAGGTGAGATGAAAATGGATAAATGGTAAAAACCTCATAATAAGCTGATTTTTTGAAATTAGGATAAAACCTAATATAAGAATCATCTGTTTTATTACCACCTTTTAAATCTGTTAATGAATAACTATGTTTTTCGTAATCAATGCCATAAAATTTAGTTTCTCTAGCCCCTAATTTTGATGACTTCCAACTCCCCTTTCTTTCAACACTTGCATCTCTATTATCAATAATTATATCTGCCTCCGATGCTTGTATATTCATATAGTTTGAACCTTCGCCATCGATCGCATAGAATTTCCAATCGCCATTTAAAGAGAGTTGTTCTTCGCCTGTTTGGGCATAGCTATTGGTTGAAAATATTATTGCAATAAAAAGGCAAAATTGCCATGCTTTGCGAATTATAAGTTTATTTGTCATGGTAGTATTTCTTATCTGTTTATGAAGGTGTTTAAAGCTATATTAGTCGTTCCAATGTTTTGTGATCACTTCCTGAATGTGAGGATAATCTTCATCTTCTTCGTTTAAATCTGCTCGCTTTTTTAAAAGATCTTCTTTCATATTAGCAATTACATCGGCATATTTTGGATTGTTATACTCATTTTGCATTTCTTCGGGATCTTGCCTTAAATTATAAAACTCCCAAGCTACAGGAGTATCAAAATCGTACCTCCCCCAGGTATCTGACTTTGTTCCTGGTTTATAATATCTGCCATAAAAGAAAATTAATTTATAAACTTTAGTTCTAATACCAAAATGTGCTGGGTTTGCATGTCGACTGCCCATATGCATCCAATATCTGTAATAAGTTGATGTGCGCCAATCAGCGGGCTCTACTCCTGTATCTAAATAACTTTTAAAACTAGAACCTTGCATATACTTTGGTACAATCCCTCCTGCCATTTCAATAATTGAAGGAGCAAAATCAGTATTATTAATTAGCATATCACTATGTATCCCTCTTTCAAATGCTTTTGGATAACGCACAATGAAAGGCATGCGCATTGATTCTTCATACATCCAGCGTTTGTCAGTATAATCATGCTCCCCTAGCATAAAACCTTGATCAGCTGTATAAATAATAATGGTATTGTCTAACTCACCCGTTTCCTCAAGATAATCTAAAAGACGTTTAATATTATCGTCAACTCCCTTTACACAACGCAAATAACGCTTCAAATACTCTTGATAAGCCTTGTGTTTATGCTGTGGATCATTAGAATCTAATCCCATTTTTAAAGTACGCCCCATCCCTCTAATGGTATTACGCATTCCTACAGAAGAACCAATATCGTGTATTAGAGCATCATTTTCTCCCCTAGTCGCTATGGAACCATGGTTTCCCGATTGATATAAACTAGCTGGTTCTGGAATATAAGTATCCTCAAGGTAAGTACTGTATCGCTCGGCATACTCAAACATATCATGAGGTGCCTTAAACTGATGCAGCAGCATAAATGGTTTAGATTTATCGCGCTTATTTTTAAGCCAATTTAGCGATCGATCAGTAATAATGTCTGAGGAATGACCTTTGTATGAATTAACCTTAAGCTCACGCTTATGCCCATTTCCAAAGTTGATGGTTCTAGTAATACTTCCATCTCGGCATATTAAATCTGGATTATGGTATTTTCCTTGCAGAGGAAGCACTTCGTAATAATCAAAATTACTGGGTTCATTTTTCAAATGCCACTTTCCTATAACTGCAGTTTGATAACCAAGCTTTTTCATTTCCTGCGGCAGATACTGTTTCTCAATTGGTAGGGCAGCGTGCAAATCGAGTACTCCATTGGTTTGTGGATATTGCCCAGTAAGAATACTAGCCCGGCTAGGCGTACAAATAGCATTGTTACAAAATACATTATCGAATACAATTCCATCCGCCGCCAAGGCATCAATATTTGGCGTTGGATTTAATTTTGCAAGTCTACTTCCATATACACCAATGCCCTGTGTGGTATGATCATCAGACATGATATATAAAATATTAACAGGCTTCGTTTCTTTAGCACACGATACAATAGTTAATACTAGAATTGGTATATAGAGTAAATAGTTTTTAATCATAGAAAATAATAGTTAGTACTCAAATCCATATTTTATTTTATCTAGGGCTATTTTTAGCTAAACTCCATTTCAATTAAAAACCTAACTATCCGAAGCCTTAAATGCTAAGTACTTCGGATAATACAAAGTGCTTTAACAGATAACTTCAAAGATTGAAGCAGGCACATCTTTTGATGGGTGCTCCACTTCTATGATTAAACCTTTGGTTTTAATTGCTTCATCAATTTGTATATAATTCATGGTCTGATAATTCCCTCTTACTTCCTTAATTACAACTCCATCGAGTGTTTTAATTGTAAAATTGCGAACACAAAATGGAACTACGTCCTCTGGATGTCCATACTGAACTGTTTCCATAGCATGATCATAATCTGTATCGAAAAATAAACGTATAGAAGAGAGTTCTTTTTCTGTATTCCACTCAATTTTTAATGTTGGATGACTATCGTTAATGTCAGCAACCCAAGCATTGGCTTGCAACCAAGGACGCACATAGCCATTTCCAATATTATTTACATCAAAGGATGAAATGGCCGGACTTATTTGCATGGCTATATTTTTACCTTCTGGACGACGATTTGGAATCCAAAACTCAAACTCATCAACTCCAATTCCATCAGGTGGCGTTTGTTTACCATTATTAGATACCTTTTCGTTTACCCCATTAAAGACGGTCATTACACCACTTACTAGTGTATTACTTTCAGCAATGCTTAAGTGCTCATTTGCCATGAAAGTTATAAATCCATACAAATCTTCATCAACTGTAGTATCAAATTCAAAATTAACATCTTGTATTCCTTTACTGATGGTGATTGTTTTACTTTCCAAAATTAGTTCGGGTGCATAGTTACTCGCCAATTCTGATCTTCGCAATTGCACTTCAAATTCGGTATCGGCATCAGCTTTTAACTGCACGCTAAATGCATATTTCTGATTGGCCTTTAATGGTAACATTTGCGCTGCAGAAACACCTAACTTTAACCATTCGCCACTATTTGGCAGCGTTGTTAATTGTAAAGATGAAGAAGCTGTAAGTTCTGCATCGTTAACTAAATTCTCACTTCTTTCAATTGGTTTATTTAAAATACTTTGCCCTGTTTTATTCAATTCGTTTTGAAGATGTTTTATTTTACCGTTCTCCAGAATTTGCGCTGGCAACAAGTTATCCTCATTACAAATAGCAGCTGCCATCCCTACTGCCTGAGCACCAAAACCACAGGTAAGCATTACCCGCGTAGAACCAAATGCAATATGAGAAGCACTAATATTACGACCTGAAAGGAATAAATTGTCGATATCCTTACTTACAAAACTGCGATAAGGAATATCGTACACACCTTTTGAATGCCATTGTGTACAACTTGATAATTCGCTATAAACACCATCTGCAGGATGTAAATCGACAGCCCATCCCCCAAATGCAACCGCATCATCGAATTTCTGTTGGCCTAATACATCTTGTTGCTTCATCATATATAAACCTTCGAACCTGCGACTTTCGCGTTTACCCGGAACATTGGCAACCCATTCTAAAGAGAGGTTTTCTACGCCTTCGAATTCACCAGAATTTTTAATGTAATCCCAAACGCCGTATATTACTTTCCACAACTCCCATTTAATATCTTCGGTTTCATGTATTGTATCTAAACGGCCTCCATACTCAAACCACCAGAAATTACACCCCGTTTGATCTTTACGGATGATTTTATAGCGAGGAATGGCACTAATATCTTTTAATGCATAGGATGGCGCCACATATTTAACGGGCTTATCGCTTGGCTTACTATAGAAGAACATAGAATGTCCTAATAACTCCCCATAAGATTTATCTGGAGCAAAAAGTTCTCCGAATTCTTCTTTAGATTCTGCGCCAATTCTGAAACTCGCACCCGCCTGAAAAGCAACCAAACCATCACCTGTTGAATCACAGAACAATGGCGCACTAATTTTGTATTCAGTTGAATTCTGACTATTAAAACCTATTATACTTTTTATATTTCTATCATTCTTCTTTTCTACCTCAGAAACTGAAGTATTTAAAAGTAATATGATATTGCTCTCGCTAACTACCTTATCCAATAAAATGGTATCAAAAATAACTGGATTACCTTCTTTATTGCGATATAAGTTTTCTACCAATATCTCATCAATAACTCCGCCTTCGCGAGACCAGCGGTTATTGTTTCCCATATGCGAAGTTGCCCCCAAAGCCCATAAGCGAACCTCTGACGATGCATTCCCTCCCAATACAGGTCTATCCTGAACTAAGATGGTTTTAGTTCCTTTACGTGCTGCTGTTATTGCCGCACAAACACCCGATAATCCTCCTCCGACTACTACAAAATCGGCTTGCATGTGCACGGTATTATTATCGCGCTTTTTTGTTGAGAAATTCTCTTGAATCATTTTTCAATTTCTTTTGAATCGTTTATTTGATGCCTTTAGCTAGTCATCAAATTATATGCTCTTATTTAAACCACACAAAATGGATGAGATTGGATAATCTAAGTCTCGCGAGAACCTTGAAACACCCATATATACAAGTGGTTAAAGAACGAATATTACTTGTTTTTATATACTATTATTGCTCCAACTATTAATACAATAAGCCCCATACTACCAACTAAGGTAGCGCCATTTTCGGCTATAAAAGATAGGCCTAAAATTAACGAGCCCGTTGCTCCAACACCTATACCAATTACTCTGGCTCCTTTCTTATTTCCTGCAGTTTCGTCTTCCTCTAGCTTAACTTTTGCATTAATTTTTGTTTGATACATTTCATATTCAGTACCCTTAGATGGTGAGCCACTTAGAATAAATTCCGATATCAATAATAAAACAATAGGTAACCCTACCCCAAGCATCATTTCTGCGGCTCTTCCTAACTCAACGTTTATAAGCGATGGGGCTAAAAATTTAAAAAATGCATTTACAATTAATGAAATAACAGTAACTGTTAAGGCTGATTTACCTGTTATATTTTTAGAAAACAAGGACCATAATGGCGGTAAAAACATTGCACCTCCTGTTAAAGCAGCTAAACTCATAACCACCTCAACTATACCACCTAACATAGGCACTAGTAGGGCAACAATGATGGTGATGACACCTAAAGAAATTGTAGCAATTTTACCTACCTTTACTAACTGTTCATCGCTGGCATTGGGTTTTAGGTTTTTATATACATCATTAGCTAAAACACCTGCTGATATATTTAGGGTAGTATTTACCGAACTTGATGTTGCAAATA
This sequence comes from Saccharicrinis aurantiacus, assembly GCF_001660705.2. Taxonomy (GTDB): domain Bacteria; phylum Bacteroidota; class Bacteroidia; order Bacteroidales; family Marinilabiliaceae; genus Saccharicrinis; species Saccharicrinis aurantiacus. The sequence continues at coordinate 49,722 of NZ_LYBV02000030.1, read as the reverse complement.
CCATTCCGCCTAACATTAAACCAAGCATACCAACTGGTAATACTTCTTTACACATTAAAAGATAAGCACCTTCATCGGCCAAGCCACCTAAATCGGGATTTAAAACACGATAAATCATTGGTGGCAACATCCAAATAAGTGGACTAAAAACGTAAAGACCACCAAACAGCAAGCCTACTTTTTTAGCGTCCTTTGGGCTACCTACCGAGGTATAACGCTGTACATAGGCCCAGTTTCCTGCAATAAAAAAGAGATTATACAATCCGAAGGCAACCATAAATAACGGCGAGTATTCATCATTCACAAAATCGAAGAAATGATCAGGTGCATTATTTACGAATTCACTTATTCCACCAATTTTATCAAAGGACATTGGTACTACAATAAGCACTGCTGCTGTTAATACAACAAATTGCAGCACATCAGTAACAATTACCGCCCAAAGTCCACCAACTGTGGTATATATTAATATTAATACGCCCAAAAATACTATACTCGCATAAATAGGAATACCGGTAGATACTTCAACAATTTTTGCAACGGGATATAAAAATGCGCCCGTTGTAAATACCGAGATCAATAAAAACAAGTAAGTATAAACCTTTTGTGTTTTATACCCCAAACGGTCTGTTATATATTCGGCTGCTGTTAATGCGCCCGTTTTTTGCCAACGGGGTGCAATAAATAAACCAATTATAATACCTGCAATACACATGGTCCACTGAATAGCAATAGCCACCCATCCACTTTGATAGGCAATGGAACCCCAAACAACAAATGTACCTGCAGAGAAGAAACTCATGAATAATGATAGCCCACTCATCCACCAGGGTAAAGCACCTCCGGCTGCAAAAAAGGATTTCATGTTTTTGCCCGAGCGAGAAAAACTCATACCGCAGATAAAAACTAAAAGTGTAAATACTAAGATTACTGTTAAATCAATTGCTCCCATGTTTATTTTTTGTTTGATGCTAAATAAGCTAATTCAATTAGCTTGAACTAACAAATAATCGCAATATTTTTCGGAAACGTTTCTGAAAACGTTTTTATTTTTCGGAAACGTTTCCGAAATTAGCCGCACAAAATCCAGCAATATATATGAAACATATTACCATAAAGGATGTCGCAAAAGAATTAAATCTGGCAGTATCAACAATATCGCGAGCATTTAATGATAAGTACGATATTAAACCCGAAACTAGAGAGTTGATTTTAAAAACTGCAGAAGAAATGGGCTATCGCCCCAACCCCATTGCCAGAAAACTAATTCAGCAACGATCTTTTAATGTTGGCATAGTAGTGCCCGAGTTTGTAAATAGTTTTTTCCCAGAGGTTTTACTGGGTGCACAAGAAGTTTTGCACGAAAAAGGCTATCAGGTATTAATTATGCAGTCGAACGAATCGGAAGAAACAGAGCTGAAGAATGTAGAAACATTAGTGGATAATATGGTAGATGGACTACTTGTTTCGCTCACTTCAGAAAACAATAACAATTCTTTTTATGAGAAATTATTGAAACGAAACATGCCTATCGTTTTCTTCAATAGAGTAGCTGAGAATTTAAATACTAGTAAAGTGGTTTTTGATGATTATAAATGGGCTTTTTTTGCGACTGAACACCTAATTGTTCAGGGTTATACTGACATTGCCCATATTGCTGGTCCTAAAAATTTATTACTTAGTAAAGAACGAAGTAGAGGTTTTAATGATGCACACCGAAAGTATAAATTAACTCCTGGCCATATAATCAGCTGTGGATTTAGCATGCGTGAGGGTGAAGAATTAGCACAACAAATGGTGGAAGAAGATACTGTACCTCGTGCTATTTTTGCAGCAAGTGACCAAAGTGCCATCGGCTTTATGAAGACACTTAAGAACAATGGTTATAAGATACCCGAAGATGTGGCTATTGTAGGTTTCTCAGAATCGAAATTAGCAGAGCATGTATGTCCTAGCCTAACTTCGGTAAAACAGCCAACTTACGAAATTGGAAAGGCTGCTGCCGAATTATTGGTAGAACAGATTAATAACAAGGGTATATTTGTTCCGCAAAGCATAGTTCTTAACGGTAAATTAAATATTAGAGAATCTTCTGTTCAAATTACCAATGGGTAAATGAAATCTCACCATTTCAGAAAACATAATTTGCTCACTAGTATTACTACAGTAAATCCGATTCCTTTTTATATATTTGCCGAACTGAAATAAGGAGAGGTGACAGAGTGGCCGATCGTGTGCGCTTGGAAAGCGTATGTACCTTTACCGGTACCGGGGGTTCGAATCCCCCTCTCTCCGCTGAGTGCGAAAGCAATTTAAAGTAAAACCCTGTAAGTCACACTTACAGGGTTTTTTTATGCGCAAAAGTGTGCAATAAATAGCAGGAAAAGGCAGTTTTAGAGCGGACTTATCGAGGACTTAATATGCTCCTCTTCAAGTCCTCGATTGATATACTGAAAAACTCTACATTGCACTGTATTGCTTGGTTTTAGATCGTTACATAATGAGCTTGTAAAAATAATTTTAACATTAAAAATTATCGTTATGAGTGGACTAAAAAATGTCAAAACCTTGTTCTTTATAAAAAGAACAAAACTTACCCAAAAGGGTGATGCAACAATATTCGTAAGAATTACTATTAATAAAGAAAGAACTGAGTTCTCGTTAAAAAAGCACATCCCTCCCAAATTATGGGATGACAAAAAGGAAAGAGCAAAAGGCAAAACTCAATTTGCTATTGAGATCAATGAGTTTATTGATCAATACAACAAGAAAATATTATCCTATATAGACTTTATGCGTTTAGATAACCAAACTGTTACTGCTCGCATTATTCAAGAAAAACTAGTTGGCAAAAAAGAAACACGAAGAACCATCTTAAAAGTATTTCGGGAACATAACAATAATGCCAAGAAGTTAATTGGTATTGACTTTGCCCCTGATACGGTTCAGCGTTACGAAACCTCTTACATGCATACTAAAGAATTCATTAAATGGCAGTATAAACGCGAAGACCTAGCACTAGAAGACCTAAACCATCAGTTTGTGCGTAATTATGAGCTATACTTAAAAACAGAGCGTAAATGTGCACACAACACTACCATTAAATATCTAAAGAACTTTAAGAAGATAGTTCGAATAGCCATAGCCAATGGTTGGATGAAGAAAGACCCATTTTCCACAATTAAATTTAAACTTAAGCCTGTTGATGCAATCTACCTTAGTAAAGAAGAACTTTATACAATTATATTTAAAGATATTAGCATTGAAAGAATAGTGCAGGTGCGAGATGTTTTTGTATTTTGTTGTTTTACAGGATTGGCATTCTCTGATGTTAAAACACTAAAACGTGAGCATATTACTACAGATGGAAATGGTAGTACTTGGATTCATAAAAAGAGGATGAAAACAAAACAGATGAGTACCATATTTGTAATTGATGCGGCTAAAAAGCTGATGGCAAAATATAAAGATGTTCCAGAACTAATTGAAAAGGATGCAGTACTCCCTGTTTTAAGCAACCAAAAAATGAATGCATACCTCAAAGAGATTGGTATGATATGTGGGATTGATAAACCCATATCGACACACACAGCACGGCATACTTTTGCAACTACCGTTACTTTGGAAAATAATATACCGTTGGAGGTTGTTTCAAAAACATTGGGTCATTCAAGCACTAAAATGACGCAGCGTTATGCACGAACAACGGAAGCTTTAATTCAAAAGAACATGGAGAAGATTAAGAATTTGTACTAATCGATATGATGATCTGAATTTCCCCCAAAAAGGGGAAATTCAACTTTTTAAGACTTCCTAATCTATAAGTTAATATTCAACTCTATTAAATACTAAAGCCCCATCGATGTTGATAGTTTAAACATAGGTAGATACATTGATACGAGAATTAAGCCAATAACTATACCCAAACCCATAATAATTATTGGTTCAAGAAAAGTATTTAACGCAGCTGATTTTACCTCTAACTCTTCTGTGTAACGACTATTTAATTTAGCAAAAAACTCAGGCAACTTATTTATATCCTCACCAATATTTACCATAGCTATAACTTTTGCATCAAACAGTTTATGACCTTTCAATGAACTACATAAGCTACTTCCTTTATGAATATCTGCTTTTGCTTTAACTAGAATGATTTGTAATGGATAAAATTCAACCATCTTACCTACTAAATCTAAGGAATCTACCAAGGGGACTTTAGATGATAGGAGTAATGACATTGAGGAAAAAAACCTTGACAAATAAATCCCCGATATTAATTGGCCTACGTATGGTATCTTTAAATATAATATCTGCATTTTTTTAGTTATTTTTTTATTTTTAAAACCGTAAATAATACCAATTACACCAATAAACATAACTAATAATATAGCAATAATATTATTCCCAATTGTAGAAGACAAATTGATGAAAATTTTAGTCAAATAGGGTAAATTACCATCAAATCGTTTGAAAATATCACTGAACATTGGGACTATAAAAGTTAACATAAATGCAACTGCACCTATAGAAGCCATTACAATAACAAATGGGTATGAAAGACTCTTCACTAGCTGTTTACGTAAGCGCAACTTAGCAGTGTAAAACCCTGACAATTCAACAAGAACCTTTAATAGTTGACCACTCTCCTCTCCTATTTGGACACAATAATACTCGTATGATGAAAACACCTTAACGCTCTTCATACTAGAGGATAAGGAATTACCTTTTAAAATAAGAATTTGGAGCTGTTTGTAGATTTCTTTATCAGCAACTTTTGTTTGTTGTGTCATTAGAATATCTAAGCATCGCTTTATGTCAATACCTGCCTCAAGCATTGAAAATAATTCCAAATAAAATAACTCTTTATCTTTATCTGATAATTTAGTTTTTCTTATAGTGAAGGGTATTTGATTAGTTGAATTTATTTTATTATCACTAATCTTGGTAGTCTTTTTTAATATCACTCCATTTGTTTTATCACTCATATTGTTTCATTAAAAAATACGGATCATAATTAATAGCATAACTAAGTAAAATTGGTTTTGACATGATAGTAACATGAAGGTGAAATCTATCTACTAGATGTGTTTTTTTTTCACGAAAAGTCAGATATCTTATTTGTTTCTCAAGTACATCTAACTTAAAATAATCAATACGAATTCCCTGCTTTCGTATTATTACATTTTCCTGAAATATATAGGAAATACTGTTGAAATTTTCCTTTGTGACATTTATGATATTACCATTATCAAAAGTTACAATATCTGCATTCATAAAATCATACCGCAATTGCCTATCAACAATCATTAAATCATCGTAAGCATTATTATAATCAACAAACGAGACATACCGCATTATTAAAAATTGATAACCAGCTGTTACAAATAAAGTTAATAATGATGATATTAAAACAACAATCACTACCTCCAAGACAGTGAAAGATTTCAGTTTACTTGACACCTTATACATTTAATAGTTTACTTAATGATAGGTCGAGGCATATATGATTTTACTTCTGCCTTTAAAACTTCACATCTATCATAAATAAAAACTTCTAAAAGCATCAAATCATCACTATGATAGCTAACATTTTCTTTTAGTATAAAGAAATCATACTCTTTCAATAACTCTACTTCTCCATGAACTAAATTATTTTTAAGTGCGTCCATACGACTAAATGCATTTAGTTCGTAATAGGCCTGCGTATACAACTTTGATGAAGAAAATAAATTCAATAACGTTGCAAATGCCATGGTAAATACTATTGATGCTATTAACATGGCTACAATAGTTTCAATTAGAGTGGAACACTTTAGTGATTTATCCATTATTAAACTAATAACAAATTAATAAAATATTTAGCTTAACAAATCGTTAGAATACCCTTCTTAATAATTGAGTATCCTTAGATTGATCCATTAATACAATTGGAAAAAGGAAATCATCCGATAACAAAGTTCTATTAATCTCACAATCCACTAAATAATTTTCATAAAACTTTTCATTACTATCTTTATACACTACTTTCTCACATATCAATTGACCGTAAATATTGCCATATACTTCTGCACTACCTGAAGTAAGAACTTGACCCATTATCGTCGCCTGATCTATTATAATACTCGCAGATACATCATTCTGTTCACCCATGAAATCTTGTTGATATATGCCACCCTTCAATACTGTATTATATCCTATACGCACTTGAGAACCTTCTATTGCATTACAAAATAATAGCGTTGGGTAATCTAATATTACATCATTTTCAATTATAATTTGGTGCGTAGAAAAAGCTTGAAAATTACCCCTAAAATTTGATTTTACTCTTATTTGTGGTGCTACAAAGATTACATTATCAGTATTGGCATAAGAAGTTAGAATTATTTCCGAGTCGGATATAATAATTATATTCCCCATTATCTTTTTATCTATCACAATAGGGTCCATACTATAATAGTACTCTGTTTTACCTATAAAAGGGTTACTTATACTTCTGGTATTAATTTGATTATAATTGATTATTTCAACATCTGTTGAAATTAGTCTTAGCCTCTTAAAATAATCCACCACTTCTTGGGATACTGTAGGTATTGTTCCATTACTATAGTCTATATTCCCTTTTACAAATGTGTTCCCTATAAAACTTCTTCCATTAATAAAACCACTAACAAGCCCTTGACGTGGAATTAGAACATCTCCTATAACTTCTGTATTGCCTACCAATGATAAAGACTGTCCAGATCTATTTGAAACAAAAAGGGCTTTGCCATTATATACGGTAGTTTTATTAGCTACCAATAAGGATGATCTTGTAATTGAACTATTTGTATAAGCACATAATTTAAATAATTCAAAACCTCCCCACCGTTCTCTTAATACTGATACCGAATCAGAACCTCTACCCCATAAATCAAAATTAGAAGTTATATCATAACTATATAATCCTCCTTCAGACAGCACTAGATTTTCTAAAGAATTTAAATTATTAATTACATTTAAATCTCTTTTATACTGTACGGTTCTAATATTAGAATAATAAACTACCAAAAAGAAAGCACTACAAATTAATGCCACAATCATACTGATTGCTATAACAAATGGTAATATACCTGCTTTAAACTTCATAAATTAGTATCAATAACTTTTACAACAATAATCGTATCCTTCTTATTTAAAAGCTTTATTGAATCAGTAAAAATTTCAGATATTGTGAACTCATTAATACTAGCTCCAACACCTACAATATGTCGCGCCTCATTTATAGAAACAATTGCTACTTTAGTGTTTTTACTCGTATTTGAATATTCCCCTATATATACTATAGAAGGAATATTCTTAGACCCTGAAACATTATCTTTATTTTTGTTATAAAGCATTCTTGTTTTAGAAATCTTAAACGTGTCACTTTTTGGCCGAATAGAATTTACTTTTTTAACATTATTAACCTTCCTAAAAAATGGATCGGGGTATTGTTGGTTTAATATATATGCATTTTCATTTTTCGATACTATTAGCTTTTTTTCTTTTGCTTTTTTAATTGAAACAACATTATCATTTTCACTTTTAAATGAAAATATCCTTATTACTATAATTGACCATAATATAATCACTAAACTCAACAATAAATATGTTGTCTTAGTATTTGATTTCAATTTCATAAGTAAATAATCATTATATTTTATTATCACTAATTGTATCAATACTAAAAGAATAGGTTTGAAAATCGCTTTGATAAGCACTATTAGTTCCTTTTAATCTCCACTGAAAATTACCTTGATATAATTCCACCTTTAAACTTGTGTCATCAATTAGAGTATCAAATATAACAGCATCGGCACTTTTAAAATCTGGTGTTACCATTTGTATCTGATATTTAGAAACACCAAATACCTCATTCCATAATAAAGTTACATTCTGATTATTAAGAACACTAGAGTCTGAAGGGCTAACAATATCAATAGAAGCATCTGATATATTTTCTTCAAATAAATCTACACATGAAACTAAAGTTATTGAAATTATTACTGCGATTACTTTATTTTTTGCAAACACATCGTAGATAAATTTGAACTTGTAAAACTTCATTTTTCTTTCTTTTTAGCTTGGATTTAAAAAAATTAACTGACACAACACGACCATACTTTAGCTCATATTCTAGATAATGCAGAACTTTTAATAAATGTGAATAATTAGATTCTAATAAAAGTTCAAAATCTAGTATTGAGAATTCATCTTGTTTATTTTCATTAAATAGATATAATTTTTTCAACTCAACTTCATTCAAATTACATGACTTTGCTACATTCTCAAGAATCTTTATCTGTATCTGGTCAACACCTATATCTGCTATAATAATATTCTTAGTCCTACTATTCAATTTCATCTCAAGATACTCAATATCTCTAGGGGCATCTTTTGCTTTATTAATTTTATCAACAAGCTTATTACAAGAATTAATTGTTCCCAATGTTCTTTTTATTGGAAATGAAATTGCTAAAAAAAGAACTACAAGAGTACTAAAAATTACAATTGCACTTCTCCTTTTGTAAGATAACTCAGCCCACTTCATCTTTCTTATTTCTTAAAACTAATTTCTGGTTGTTATTACTAATGAGAACTTGTTAACATTTGTATAATCATCTGTAATAAATTGCTGTTCAGTAATACTTACAACGAATGATTCTTTTAAAACATCTTGCAACCATGCATTTAATAATAATGGCGATTCACATATCCCACTTACCTCTATTCTATTCTCTCCAATACTTGTTACTTTCGTTAGGTTTGAGTGAACAATACTCAAGGGATTGATGATTAAACTGGACATTACTATCCGTCCTTTTACTATACTGCCTAACCTATCTGCATAAGAAGTGAACCTTTGTTGTCCGATATTAGAATTAGAACCAAAAATTTTAGTATGATCCTTTAATTGCTCTTCAAGTTTATTAAGCTTTGAGTACAGTTGTTGATACTGAGCATACTGTATTTGCAGATCTGCCTGTTTCTGAGAAAAAGATTGTAACAATAAAAAATTCCCCAACAAAACCATTAAAAGCATAGATAAACTAGATGGCAACAAATACTTTAAGAAACGAGAATAAGCATAATCAACATTCCCAATTTTCAATAATGAGAGATTAATATAATCAGGAATATTTTCATAAATAAAACCTGCAAAGGCATTACCATAAGGAATAATTAACTCATTTTCAATTGACTCGTCTCCAATAATAATATTACTATTTCCAAGTCCTTTTTCAACTCTCGAAATGTTTGTTGTTTCATGTTCATCCACTACAATTTTATATTGGCTAAGCTCATATTCAGTTTTTCTGGATTCATCAGATATGTAGTCAATACAAGAGGTAAAATTAACAGGCCCTAGAACAACCGAAACTAACTGTAATTCAAATGACCTTAATACATTTATTACACTGTCTAGATCACCTTTTCTTATTAGTTGAATATGTGAGAATGCTTCAAAAGTTGCCACTTGGATATAGAAGTTGCTACTATCAAAAATATGGAACTTATCTGCCATGGTATTTTCATTGTACTCCTCTACTTCTCGTTCTAATATGAGATTGCTTTCAATACTTAAATAAATAGGAACTCCTTTAAATTTAGGGTCTTTAAAAACATCCACACTCGAAATTTCGATATGCTTAGATATATTTACCTTTTGCTTTTCTTTAACTAATAACACTGCATAACCATGAATATTACCATCCTTATCCACACGTATATTTACTCCCCACTTCTTTCTTCCGAGGAAAACTTTTCTAATATATGTATCAATTATCTTCATCATTAATACAATATTTGAGGTTTAATTAATACTAAAAGCTTATTCTCTGCTGAGCTTTTTTTACGCGAGCTAAATAGCCATTTTATTATAGGAATTCGTGATAATACAGGTATACCAGAACCACTTTCATCCTTTGATGATTCTTCTAAACCACCTAACAAAACCAGTTCCTGATTTTGTATTCTTACCTGTGAAACAAATTTACGAGTTGTATTTCCTGGTGGTGCACCCTCTATGGTTGGTGCCAAAAAATCAGAAAACTCTGCTTCGATATTTAAAGTTACATTCTCATCCCCTGACACCATTGGTTTTATTTTAATAGTTAGGTTTGCATCAACCTTACTAAAACGAGGAGTTGTCGTAATAATTGGATTGACTCCACCAGTGACATTTTGCGTTTTTTCTTGATAATATACTGACTGCCCAATTGTTAATTCTGCCTCATGACCATTCAGTGTAGATAATTTAGGAGTAGATTTAATTTTAATATTACCATTTTGTTCAAGAGCCTTAAGTGTCATATAAAATGATGGCGTAACTCTTCCTAAGTTAACAGAGCTAACCGTTTCAAATTTTTGCAGTAATGAATTAATTGAATTACTGCCCATGGTTAAGTCTACTCCTGGATAAACCTTACCCTGAGTTACCACAGCCGAATCTCCAATGAATGCATTTATTCCGGTCTCAATCGTTTTTGATTTCCTAACATCAATAACCATTACATCTATTGATATATTAGGGACAGGCTGATCTATTTCTTTTAAGAAAAGAGCTACTTCTTCAACTCTTTTTGCACTACCACTCAATATTAAGGCATTTAACTCTTCAAAGGGTATTACCTCTAGGTTTTTCATGAGAAACTCAGGTATAGACTTTTCTATTTCGAATGCAGTTCGATATTGCATACGTACAATTTTAGTTTTTCTAAAACCTTCATTTATTCTATTTCCGATAATATGAACTTTGTCTTCAACAATAAAAGTATGATCTGTACCTTCTAATAAATACCTAAGTAAATTCTCAAAACTAATGTTATTAATATTTATATATGTATTGCCCTCTGGCTTAGATAAAAAGATAAAACTCATCTTTGACTCATTAGCTGCCTCTCTAATTATTTCAGATATTGGTACATTTATAGCTCTTATATTTAAACGATTATATCCTAGTTTTTCAATAATAAGATCTTCGTTCTCGATTACTTCTTTTTTTGAATACCTATTCTTGGCTGACCTTGTTTTTTGTTTTGACAAATGATTATCTACATCCTTAGTATTTGCTAAATCATCTAAGATATAGAAAGGCCCAATGGAATCGATATACAACTGTAAGTTATTTGTTAAAGCGATCTTTTCAATACATTGATTAAAGGGCATTAAGGATATCATCCCTTGTAATAGTCGATCAGAAACATTAGGTCCTACAATTACATTCTTCCCTGTTTTTTTTGTTACCTCTTTTACAAAAATAGATAGTGAATCATTTTCTAAATCAACTGTTAACAGGTCGTTTTTTGCTTGATATACAACATATGGGATTTTTGGTTTTTTAATTTCAATAGTAATAACTGGATCTATAAACTGTGAAAATGACAAAATGTTATTTACAAATTCAACATTTAAATGATATTTGCGGCATATAAATAGAATTAAATCTTTGATTACTACATTGGTAAAGTTGTTTGTAATAGTAACTTTAATATCTGGTGCTACGCTCACATTTAATTGATGTGCTTCAGATACTCCTCTAATCAAATCCTGTATGGGGGCATGAACAACTGAGAATTGTGCCACCTCATTTAATCCAGGAACCAATGAGTCAGATTTTTCAGCAAGCTCTTGTTTTATCTCAACAAGTCGCTGCTCAAATGTTTGCTGAGAAAATCCTTCAAAAAAGGAAGTTAAACACAGCAGGCTTAAAACTAGGCATCTTAGGTATTTCATGTTAGTTTTGGAATAAAATTGGATAGGCTTCCTCTATAGATGTATCTCCATCTAAAATTAACTTAAAGGCACTATGCGCTAAAAGTGGGATTTTATGATCTTCAATATAGTCTTCAATGGATACGTTGGTTTCTTTCATACTTATTTGTAATTCCTTATCAACACTAATCATTTCGTAAATAGCTCTACGCCCCTTGTATCCTGTATAATAACAAGAGTCGCAACCTACAGGAACGTAATGCTGGGTAATTTCTTCTGTAATATTAAATGACGAAGGCAGCGAACTGGAATGAAATGATTTCTTTTCTTTACATAAAGGGCAGAGTAAACGCACCAACCTTTGCGCTACGGCAAGATTTAACGTATTTGCTACCATAAAAGACGGTATGCCCATATCAACCAATCTAGAAATTATACCCAACGCTGAACTAGTGTGGATTGTTGAAAAAACAAGGTGCCCCGTTAAAGCTGCCCTAACAGCCATTTGAGCTGTAGCAACATCTCTAATTTCTCCCACCATAATAATATCAGGATCCTGACGAAGAAAGGTTCGCATTGTAGCCGCAAAATCAAGCCCGATATCTTCCTTTAACTGAACTTGATTAATACCTTCTAGGGTATATTCTATCGGATCTTCTACTGTAAGTATATTATGAGTTGGTTTATTAATCTCTTTTAGAGTTGCATATAAGGTTGTAGTTTTTCCTGAGCCTGTAGGACCACTAATTAAAATAATACCATTAGGTTTCTTTATAGCTTCGCGATACAAATTATTGCAATAGCTATTAAAGCCCAACATGTCCATATTTAAGTTATTCGCATCATTACTTAAAATACGCATAACAACTTTCTCTCCATGTAAAATTGGAAGTATCGAAACACGAACATCAAATTTTTGAGCTTGATTATTAATTGACATACGACCGTCTTGTGGCAGACGCTTTTCTGATATATCAAGATTTGAAAGAATCTTTATTTTATTTACAACAGCCGAGTATTCTGATTTTGGTATATGATAACGTTCAATTAACTTTCCGTCTATACGAACCCGAACAATAGATCTCTTTTCAAATGGTTCTAAATGTATATCTGAACTACCTAATTGTTGAGATTCGCTAATCAAAGATTCTACAAATCTGTTATCTTCAACATTCGTAACTTTTACTCCTGTATTAGCTTTAGACCGAGGATAAAATCTTGCCAATAATTCATTAATGACTGAAGATTTAAGAGTTTCATAGGTAAGGCTTACTCCTAAAATAATTTGCAACTCATTAATAGTAGATTCAATATCACTCGACTCTATTAAATAAACAAATAACTGATCTTTACTTTTTTTAAAAGGAATTACAGAATATTGCCATGCTAATTCTGTTGAAATAGTTTGCCGAAGCTCTGAACTAATATTATGTTTTGGCACACTCATTATGGTAATAGTTGAATCCAATAATTATCACTAAACAAGTCTATTGAGGAGTACAAACGATCCAAACCTATAACAATGGCATATAAAACTGACTGTAAGCCTGCTAGAGGAACTGTTGCATGCTTACTGTATTTTATAAATGGCACATATAGTAAGGATAAGGAAAGACTAATAATGAAGAAAACAACAAAATTAAAAGGGGAAAATCCAACAAGTAATAAACCCCAAAATATTAAATCACCTAAACCAAAAAGTTCTTCAAATACATTGATCTTTTTAAATTTAAACCACGAATAGAATAGCACTACTCCCATTTGTAATGCAATAAAACTAGCATTTATCAATATATATTTGAAATCGGTATTTTTGCTATAAAAGTTAAAACCTAAAAGCAAAAAGGCAAGAACAAATATACTTAAGGACACTTCTCGGTATAGTATATCTTGTATAAATATTACCAACAGAACTATTAATATGGATATGTCTATAAAAATATTGAAGTCCATTTATTTTTAGTCCTTAACTACCTCAAGTATATTACCATCCTGATCAACTTCCCATACATTAAACTGTCCATCCCCATCAAAATCAACAATAGAAGTGGCACGGGCTTTAAATGAATTAACAGAATACTCAATTATCTCTATTTCGTACTTTGCACTTCCCCCCTGCTCACCAACTAATTTTTGGGCCTCAAAACCTATTGCTTCTAAATCGTCTGAATATTTAGAATATTCGTAAAAATGTGTTTTTTCGAGTGTATGCACCATCTTCAAAGCATTTTTTGCTTCTAAACTATGCGCTCTTGTTACTAAAGGCATTAATTCGGGTAATGCTAATAATATTAATATTCCTATAATTACTAGTACCACTAATAGTTCTGGTAAGGTAAAAGCTTTTAATTTGGGGTTAAATTTATTTTTCTTCCTTTTCATCCTTCAGTTTTCTTTTAAATAGTAGGCCTATCTTATTTGTATTTTCGTTTAATTTCTTTTGATCTTTCTTACTTTTTCGTTTTGCCTTATTCGTTGTATTTGTATTGAATGGTACAATTTCTTTTGAATCATTTTTCTTTTTGTTTCTGAATAGTTGAAATTTAGAAGTACCTGAAGAAATGTTTTTTTTCTGTTCTTTCTTTAACGTTCGCTCTTGGTTCTTTGCTTGGCGTTTACGTTCCTTTGCAATACGTTTATTTTCTCGCTTTAAATTTAATCTATATTTACGAGTTAAAATCCAGTTACCTTTACTCCATTTATAGATGGATAAGAGCTCTGCATTTATATTGTAATTATATTGCTTCCCTTTACCCTTTCCCTTTTTCCAAGTACAAACAGAACTCAGTTCACCATTAATGTGCCACTTTACCCATTCACCGTGCTTTAAACCCTTCTTATAATTGCCGCGTTCTATTAATTGACCATTACGGGTACTAAGTAAATACTGACTATCCAATAATTTACCTATATAGCCTCCCTTTGCCTTATGTATGTTATTATTTTTATAATAATGATAAAATCGATTGGGATATAATTTAATATCGTCTGTATTTCTAATAACCGAAATTTGAATTAAAGAATCCCCTGCTACTATAAAGATCTTACTTCCATCATTATACTCTGGTATAAACTTCTTTTGCGATAGTAATACTAGGCTGCAACATAAATGTAACAATAAGAACACACATAGCTTCATTAACAACTTGATTAACTTATAATTGTAGATTTTTTACCCAAACTTATTCATGAACTTTCATGAAAATATTAAGACTTATTTCTCACGTTATTCAGTAGTTACTACTGAATAGACCACAAATATACAAGCATAGCAGGGTCGTGTTACGACCCTGCTATGCTTGTTTTAAAATATCAATTATTAAAAAGTTTTTACTTGTCTAATATTTTTTCGATACGCTCTAATCTCGATTCCAAACTAACTATCTTATCTTTTCGCTCTCCAAGTATTTTCTGCTGCTGTATAGTATATAATGTAAGTTCTTCAATCTTTTGCAATAGCAACTTATTCATTTCTGCTAAATTAACTCCCTCCTTATCCATTTGGGCTGCACTTGGTATTTCTGGTAAATGTTTATTTTCAACTATAAACTGTTCAACGTCGTTTAATTCCTTTAGCTCATAATCATCTGCAAAAACAAAATCAGCCGTTTGTGCTGTTACTTTTATTTCTGTAGCACTAACAATTCCATCTACAACTACTGATTTAGCAATAAGTGTACTTCCTGTCTCAATATCTCCTTTTGCATGTAAACTACCATCACCTTTTATTGTTAGAAGTTTATTTCCCCATGCGCTTTGAAAAACGAATACAAGTTCGTCTTCAGGCGCCTTACCTCCATCCCACCTTCCATCAAAAATCACAACCCCACGGTCTCCTGTATCATCTCCATGCATATCTCCTAAAATATATAAAGCACAGGTATTATCACTAGTATGGCCTTCAAGTAAAGAAAACCAACTTTTACCCACAGCACCACCTCCATTGCCTAAACGCATAAGATAGTTAGATTCAGGATGATTAAACATCATTAAAGTTTCCCATTGAGTACCTTTAACTGCACCAATAACGGGTTCGTTTATTTTTATTGATCCATCTTTACGTATCTTAAAAGCATCTGTATTTTGTGACGTACTAAAAATAAAACCATCAGATGAGTTAAAATAAGCCGAATTTGTTTTCACTTTAAAATAATCACTATTCAACAATATCTTCGAAGGTGCATCTATTAATAAATTTTCCTCTCCATTTAAAGGTAAGGTATAATTACCTTCAATTACACCTACACTATAAGCTACTTCAAAACCTTCAAAACCACTATCATTATTAGTATTTGTATCACTCGTAAACTTAACAATTAACCGCCCGTTTGCATTCATTGAAGTATAACTAAATGAAGCCTTATCTTGCGGTTTAGCCACTATTTCTTTAAAGGTAAAATCACTATTGGTTTCATATATAGTAATTATATCACAGCACGATTCAACATCAATAGAAAAGTCGAGCTGAACAGGCTTATCTGCTCCTATATTTATATGAAATTCAGTATCCATATAATCAACATATTCAGCTCCTTTAATTCCGAAAGAACCAGAACTACCATTAACTGGTATTATCTTAGTAGCAGCGTTAACGCATACCATTACAAATAGAAGAATAGGTATCAATAAAAATTTTGGCATATCGTAAGTTTATTATTTACTGGCTATAAGTAAACGCCCATCGCTAAAATATACTTTTCTGAAAGTTGTGATTTTCTAATAAAAAAGTAATCCTTGCTTGAATGACTTTCTTGCATGCCAGTTTAAAAAATATTGAATTTCTAAGAAATATAATTTAGGTGCAAAAATACAAGCCAACAGGGTCATTGCATGACCCTGTTGGCTTGTATTTTTGAAAACTTAAAATTTAATACTATCAAGTTGCATATACCTTAGTTCCTTTATAAGGATAACCCTAAAGAATAAGCAGTTTATATTTAAACTTTCAACAAACTATAAAATGAAACAAATACTATTAATTACTCTTTTACTACTTGCAGTAAATAACACTTTTTCGCAAGAAATTACCAACCTAACAGGCCCCAGAGGCACATTCTCATTAAGCACAGCCGAATATGTTGACAACCTTAACCTACAATACAATATAGACACACAGACCTCTAGCTATGTGCAGTTAGAAATAACCATTGATACGGAAGAGTGCTGCGATAAGTTAGTTGTTTACGAGTGCGACGAGAATTTTACTAACTTAATGCAATCTGATGCATTTACTACAAACCAAGGAACCTTATTTACATCAATTAATACAAACGGGAAACTAGTAATAAAATTTAAAACAGATACCAATACCAACGGACCAGATAACGGCTATGCTGGATATACAGTAAACTATTCATCGTACACTCCAGTAGCCAATAAAATCCCTACTGACAATACAATATCTAATACTTCTACTGTTGTGATTGGGGAGGAAGCAGGACTTCCGAACCTACATATTATTGATAAAGCAAACAAAAACCTTGGAGGATACATAAATAATGACTTTACTAAGTCAATGCTTTTACTAGAATCGGAATACAGCGACAAACTAGCCTTAGCTTATAATAAAATAGCCAGTAATAAGTTGCTTGAAATAAATGCAGACGTTGCTTTGCTATTTAAATCTCCATCACAGACTTTTTTCAGTGATAAAATATGCATAGCAACTCCTAAACATAATGAGGCTGTAGTTATTAGCGATGCAATTACTTTTAATCAAGACTTACAACTTGAAAGTAATATCGCAAAAAACCATTTTTATTCGGCCTGTGACCAATGGGTTAAAATATATGATAATACAATTTATTTGAGGGATATGCGCAGATCTATCAAGCATGGTGGCAGTAAGTTAGAGCCTACCAACGCAAAAGCAAGTTCGTTTATTTATTCACACGAATGGACTGCTGAAGGTAATACTTCTGGTAAAGATTTTTTGGGCTCTCAAACAGTAAGACTAAAAGGTGATGTGAAAAATAACAAATGGCAATGGGCTATTAGGTACGGCGATTATAACGGAAGAGAAATTTTATCAGTTAACAACGAAAACGATGGTCGCGTAGGTATAAATAATAGCAACCCTGCCTATGCTCTAGATGTGAAAGGAACCATTAGCGCCACAGAAATAAAAGTTACGGCCCAAACTGCCGATTTTGTTTTTGAAGAAGACTACAACCTTCGCTCACTAAACGAGGTAAACGCATTTATTGAGCAAAACAAACATCTACCCGATGTACCTAGTGCATCAGAAATGGAAGAAGAGGGTGTTAATATTGCTGAAATGAATAAAATTTTGCTGCAAAAGGTTGAAGAGTTAACCTTATATATTATTGATAAGGATAACGAGATTTCTGAATTAAGACAAGAACTTAAACACAATAAGATGAACCAAGCAAACACAAAATCTGATATGGAAAAACGATTGAGCCAATTAGAAAACCTATTAAATAAAAACCATGAATAAAACAGCAATTATAACAATCTGTTTATTAACAATTAATTATACACTTTCAGCCCAAACATCAACACATAACGAAGCGAGTGGTGAGCAGATTTTTACAAGCCCTGAATATAGAAACAATATTAAACGACAATATAACATTAATGTAACTGTTAACGCACCAATATTACTCACTATAAAATATAATATTGAAGCTAGTTACGATTTTATTTATGTATACGAATGTGATGATACATTTAGTAACCTTAACAAGGTTGCTGCCTTTGATGGCAATAATACAAGTACCTTAAAAACCAGTACTCCCAATGGAAAAGTTGTCATTATTTTTGACTCTGACGGGGGGTATAACGGGGATAACATTGGCCCTGATGCTGGTTTTCAGATAAATTGGAGCATAGCAGAGGAAACAACTATACCCGAAAGACATACTATCAATAATACCGATCAAATTTTAATTGGTGAGGTTATAAACAACTCAAATATTAAGATTTTAGATAGTTATACTAAAAACTTAAATGATAATGTTAAACCTAGCACAGATTATAACAAAGCAATGCTTCTGTTAGAATCAAATTATGGATCTAAATTAGGACTCAGCTACAATAAAATTTCAACAAATAGCAACTTTGGTATAGCTTCGGAAGGTAATATTTCTCTTTATGCAAATAACTATAATTTTAGCACACCTGGTGCTATTGATGGGGTAAGAATATCTAACACTGGAAAAATACTAATTGGTGATGCTCCAAACTCCGCCGCATATATTACGACTCTAATAGATGGGAATCCAGATAATTTGCTTTTATGGTTTACTACAAAAAACTTTTCTCATAGATTTAAACTATCAAACTACACCTACTTTAACGATAAATGGGCTCCAGAGTTCTCATGCACTGTTCCAAGTTCAGAATCTGGTCCAGGCATGATTTTTAAAGTTTCGCATTCAGGACCCATGCAAAGTGATTTTGGCATTTTCACATTTGCCTCAGATAAAGAAGTCTCTGCCGAAACAAAGTTATTTGATATATGGAATGGAAATAAGCAGAGCTATTTCTCATTTTATGGCAATGGAAAGTTTTATGCGAAGGGGGATATAGAATCGGGAGGAACCATTAGCGCCACCGAAATAAAAGTTACGGCCCAAACTGCCGATTTTGTTTTTGAAGAAGACTACAACCTTCGCTCACTAAACGAGGTAAACGCATTTATTGAGCAAAACAAACATCTACCCGATGTACCTAGCGCCTCAAAAATGGAAGAAGAGGGTGTTAATATTGCTGAAATGAATAAAATTTTGCTGCAAAAGGTTGAAGAGTTAACGCTTTACATTATACAACAAAACAAAGAAAGTATATCTAAAAATAAAGAATTAAACCTCTTAAAAAGAGAGGTTTCAGAAATAAAAGAACTCCTAATAAAAAGTAATTATGAATAAATTAGTATTAAGCCTTATTGGCTTACTTGTAATGTCTTCTATCTATGGGCAAGAATATGCCGAGAAAACAAAAAATGAGTCTATTTCTGGTCAATGGTTATTTACAGCAACTCCAAATATTGCAAACCCTAACTGGCATGACCAATTATATATTGGGAAAGGAGTTATAGGAAAAACTGTAAATATCCATTTCTGGAATGGAGAATTACCTGCTGCATATATTGGTTACAGCCAAACAGAGAATGATTTTAGATTAGTCAATCGCACTGATGGGTCAATATTATCAATTGGTACGGGCACTAATGGACTTACTTGGAGAGGAGATACTATATGGCATTCTGGAAATGATGGTCATTTATCAGGGCTAAATGCAGATAAAATTGACGGAATAGAAGGTAGCGATTTAGCTAAATTGAATGTAGACCATAGCATAAGAGCGAATTGGAGTTTTGATAATAGGGTGATTGCCAAACAAGGATTAACTGCTAACAGTTATATAGAGGTGGATAGTTACGGGTTTAATGGTCGATTTGCCAATAATTATTTATGGTTTACATCTAGAGCTGACCATCCATATGCAAATATTGAGCAAAAAGGAATTGGCTCAATAAATTTCAGATTTGAAGGAACGGATAAACATATTATCGCCTCAAATGGGATAAAGATTGGTGCTATAAGCTCAACAGATACGCCTACTGAGGCATTAGAAGTTAATGGGAATGCATCTATTTTTGGTACCCTACTTACAAATGAATTGAAAGTTGTAAATATTGTTGGCTCAAACTTGAATCTTTCTGGTAACATTGCTGCTAATAAAATAACTTTAAATACCAATGGAAACACTGCCGATTTTGTTTTTGAAGAAGACTACAACCTTCGCTCACTAAACGAGGTAAACGCATTTATTGAGCAAAACAAACATCTGCCCGATGTTCCTAGTGCATCAGAAATGGAAGAAGAGGGTGTTAATATTGCTGAAATGAATAAAATTTTGCTACAAAAAGTTGAAGAGTTAACCTTATATATTATTGATAAGGATAACGAAATAACCCAATTAAAACAACACCTAAAAAACATTGAAAATAACGAACATAATAAACAAAATCAATTAGAGCAACGATTAGCCAAAATAGAGGCTTTACTAAATAGCTCTAAAAACCATACAAAATTTTAAAACAACAAGCTTAAAAGCCCATTAACCAGGGTAACTACAACACATATACTACAAACAAAATAGCAGAACGTATTAACCTGAGTTCGATTAATAATTGTATACTAAAATTTGGTATCGAACGCAGACTATTATTAATTATTACTAATAATTTGTATTATATGAAAAATGATTTTGAAATGCAGTTAAGCGCCGAAGAAGCTACGCAAATTAACGATGCTTTGGGCGTATTAAACACAATACTACTACCTAAACTGGTTGATTTATCGCCAGAACAAAAATTAATGATGCCTAAAATGGGCGACAAAACACTAGCTTTTGTAAGCAAGTGCATTGTACATATGGAAGAAAATCCGGAGTTAACACCTCAGTACTTAAATGTGGACGAAGCTCGCTTAGATTTAAATGCTGTTAATGATTTAAGAAAAGTTATGACTCCTATCAACCAAATTTCAGCTATGATTAATGATAGCATGATAATTGCCGGCAGCGAAGCATACACGGCTGCATTGGCTTTTTACACTTATATTAAGGGGGCTGTAAAAGCAGGTGTACCAGGAACCGAGGTAATTTATAACGATTTAAAGGTTAGGTTCCCTGGCCGTAAAAGCAAAAAAACCGCAGAAGTGTAGATTAATTAAATACCTACGTTCTGCATTTTAAATAAGGGGGATTGCTATTGGCAATCCCTTTTTTATTAGCCAGCTAGCAGTTATATTATAACTAAAGATTATAAACAATTAGATAAAATATCTTCAACAGGACCTTTCTGCTGTTTTAATACTCTAATTTGATGATGCATAACACAAGCTGCTTCATTTTACTTTCGGCATCCTTATTAAAAGACTCGGTCTTGAGTAATTTTAATACTAAGCCTACTCTATTTTAAGCAACACCAAAGTTTAAACTAGCAACATTGCTTACCCAACATAGCAACATCGCCTCTTTTTAGTACCTGCGTAATAACTGAATACAGGACTTCCGCAATAAAAGAAGCTTGCCCGAGTAGTTTTTATACAAAGCCGATGCAAAAAGAGGCATTATTGCTACTTCAGATAGGAAATTTGCTAGCTGAAGTAGGAAAGCAGGTACTCGGTATTTTATATGGCAAGCAGTTTATATTGTTTTGCTTACTTTTTTTGCAACAATTGCTCTATATCTTTTAGCCGAGAACTAACTTGCTTAAGTTCAGATAACTGCTTATTCTGATTAGTTACAATTGATTCAAGTTCAGAAACACGTTTTTCTTTATCAATAGCGTATAAAGTAAGCTCTTCTATTTTTTGCAGCAAAAGCTTATTCATCTCTGCTAGGTTAACACCTTCTGCTTCCATACTATCAGCACTAGGAACATCGGGCAAATGCCTATTGCTTTTTATAAATTCTTCTACATCTTCTAAGTTTCTTAATTCATAATCCTCTTCAAACACAAAATCAGCAGTATATCCCTTAATACTCACGGTTACCTGATCAGCTACCAGCTCCCCTGTTAGCTTAGCATTAGAAGCTTGCAAATTAGTTACCACAACTTCTTTTGCCTCTATTTTTGTTTCTGATACAATATCCCCTTTAGTTGTTAAACTTCCATCACCCTTAATATAAGCAAGGCGATTTCCCCATGCACTTTGAAAACAAAAAACTTTTTCATCAGCAGGTGCTTTACTCCCTTTCCATCTACCATCTAATATAACAACTCCTCTGTCTCCAGTATTTTCACCATGTAAGTCACCTAATAAATATAATGCACAAGTATTATCTGAGGTTTTACCACTTAAAATAGGAAACCAACCTTTACCAACATTTCCGCCTCCATTGCCTAAGCCCACATAATATTTATGCTCTAAATCTGCAAACTTGATCAAACTCTCCCATTGGGTTCCCTTTATGCTACTACTAATAGCTGCCCCATAATCGTTAGACCCCCTAAGTATTACATTACCCCAATGGTTAATTTTAAAAACATCCTCATGCTTATTAACTGAATATGAAACGGTGTTAGATTTAAACTTTAGTCCGTTTAAAGATTCAAAAGCCAAAGATTGTGCACCAACATTTAAAAAGGTACTCGAAAAAATTTGATTATTATTTAAAGCAAGTTTATGGCCATAATCAGACTCAAGCAATAACATAGATTTATTCCAATCAGCAACACCAGCAACACTTGTACCAAGGGTTTTAGCGTGCTCATCCATAATATGGATATTAGGAGTATCGCTATACGGCCCCACTATAACACCCGAATTTTCTGATAAGGTATTGCTAGTAGGTAAAGTACTCACTATTGCATCTCCAATATTATAAGTAAACGAATAACCAGTTACACCATCTGCTCCATTATACCCTCCATCCGAAATGAATTTTATTACCAATTTACCGTGTAAATTTGAACTAACATATTCTGCCGATCCCTTTCCGTGATAAAATGCTGTTTCTATTAGGTTACCAAAACTATCATCACACTCATATATTCTAATGAAATCATAATCGGCTTCAGTATTATAGTCTATGCTTAAATTTATGTTACCTGGCTTAGTTGTATCTATATTGTATTGAATTTCGAGATTATCTACATAATCCTCTTGCAATAATTCACCCTGCCCATGGCTTCCTTGTATTTTAATTATTTGCGAGTAACCCACTAAAGCCATAAAGCTTAAAAGCGTTGTGCATATTAGATATTTCATATGATTATAATTTATTTTTATTTGCAATATGGAACTCTCAAGAAATTTTAATCTTTACCCTGTGTGTAATTTTAAGATTATAATTTACATGTTCGTTTCATGTTTATAATTTATCAAAACCTTAATAGTCAGTGCAAATTATAATCATGCTCATGTGTGCCCAATTATTTGCTCTGGCCATGCCAGTTTCATTTTTATTAAGATTTAATGATTAATGCGAATCAAGAGTTGAGTATATTAGTAAACACTAAGGGATTTTTTGTTATTAAATTATTCTATTCTTTTGTATAACATAGATTATTAATTCATCCCTTAAACCCTGACTTACTTTTCTTTGCTTGATCAAAGAAAGTAACCTGCCGGCAAAGGCAGGCAAAGAAACTTTTTCAAGATTATTGCCACACTCAGCATTATTCAAGTGAACTTGATACTGCTTTCGCTTACAGCAATAATTCAAGGCTGCTAATTAAAAGCTTTTCAATCCTTGATTCACATGATTAGTTTATATGTCTGATGAATAAACCCTTGCAAGGGTTTTATATTTTATAAGGCCAGAGGCCTTATAAATGCGACGTAGGCAGAGCCATACGCCTAGCGTTTTCCGTTAATTAGTGCTACGGCGTGCTGGCTTAGTCATTTAATACACACCTAACGCTATAAGCAAAATAACGTGCCATCGTATCAGATATATAAAAATCTAGAGCGCCACCAATGTATGCCGCATCAGCATAATTTTCATCTACAACGTTAGCTGTCCACCAATATGCTTTTGATCCCGTGGTTTCGTAGGTATCTAACTTAACTCTGCCTGCAGGTAATGCTCTAAAGCCATAATCATCGGTTCCGGCTTCACATTCAAAACCCCTCCATAAGGTTTCTTGGCCTTCTGGCGGATATGATTTTAAATGACCGCCTACGTGTTCCCATTTATTATCACCTTGAGCATACGGACCTTTATCTTTACTTACAAAATTAGCCAACTCAATCCACTCTTCTTTTGTAGGTAAGTGCCATCCGGCTGGGCAAGCCTCCTTGGCTGCATCATAGTTGTAATGTACTCCATAGGTAGTAAAACTATCGCTTAGTTTGGCTTGTTCTAAATTGCCTGTTTCATCGTAATAAATGTAATACATTGGTTCGGTATACGAGTGATCATCTACTTTGTTAAGACTTGGTATATAGGCCAGGTTTTCGGCTAACCATACTTGGTTACCAATTTTAACAGTTTTGTATACATGCCCATCTCTAGGGTCGGTATAATTACCGTTTTCATCAATCACTGCTTTTTCTGTTTCATTTTCTGATTCTTGCTCTTGTTGTTCCTTTTCCGAATCGGAATTCTCCTTTTCGCAACTAACTGTTAGGCATAGCACCCATAACAATGCGAAATAACTTAATTTATTCATTTTCATATTTATTGTTTTTTGTTTCTGCAAACCTAAGGATAGAGTGGGTCGCTTAACGACCCTTATAAAAGTAAGTTATAACAATAGCAGCTATTGTGTTTAATGCTTGCCTATTGCACTGTGTACAATTCAGTGCCTCCAATCACTCTGCTGCCGTGGTTTTACTTTATTTATCACACGTGAGGACACGTGCGATAGCGGGGCCTTGAGATCGCTTCTTTTATCGCGATGACGCAATACCGTATTGCAATAATGCATACACTTTGTGCCGTGTTATTCGGAGGAGCGAAGAAACCTTAAGGCAAGCTGTAAAGCCGCTAGGCTAAACTGCTAGCGCGAGTTTGTAACTCGTGACTAAAAAATAAATACAAGCTTACGTTAAGGTGTGATTTTAAGAGCACGAGTTGAAAACTCGCGCTAGCTTGGGGTATTACATAATTTGCTTATACAAAAAAGCCCTGCAACATTATTGCTGCAAGGCTAATTCTTTTTACGGCCAGAGGCCTTATGTTATACGACGTAGGCAGAGCCATACGCCGAGCGTTTTGCGTTATTTAGTTGCTACGGTGAGCTGGGGTACGAAGGAACCTCAAGGCAAGCTATAAAGCCGCTAGGCTAAACTGCTAGCGCGAGTTTGTAACTCGTGACTAAAAAATAAATACAAGCTTACGTTAAGGTGTGATTTTAAGAGCACGAGTTAAAAACTCGCGCCAGCTTGGGGCCAGCTTAGGGCTACTGTATTCCCTACTGAATTTCCGACTCCCATCTTTCTAATCCTGGATTAATTACATTAGCTACAATGGCTTCTTTTACTAAATTCACTTCAACATATCCATCTGTATCAAGAAAGTATATACCTCTCTCATAACATTCATAAATGGTATTTATCATTGATTTCAGATTTAAATACTCTACATCATGACTCTCTTCATTCAACATAAAACCAATAATAGACGACTCTCTTGCCATATTATCATCTTTGCAATTAACTACAAAAAAATCCCCTCCTCCATTAGCCATAAATGGAAACCAACTTTCATTCCATTTCTTATCTTTCTTAAAACTATTGTAATTATCAACAGCCTCTTCTATAGGAAGAAAAAAGAACCCTGGCATAAATTCAATATCCCCAAACGTAAATCCCTTTTGGTTGGCTGTACCATTTCGCCACATGTATAATTCTTTTAATTCTATAGGCAATTTTAATTCTAATATTCCTGTTACTTTCTCAAAATATTCCGACGTAACACCTTCTTGTAACAATTTAGCAACAGGTCTTCTATTCTTAGAAAACCACCTATATATTCCATCTAAATATTCAATCATTCGTCAATACTTTATTCTGTTATCTCTATGGTGAACATGTCTCCATCTTTAATGTCGTTTTTCTTAAAAAATGAGGACATAGTACCTCCTTGGACATTTTGCTCCTTAACAGGAACTGCCATGACATGAGAACCTTTACCCCCTTCTTTTGTCGAAGCAAAAGGGTATTCATCTAAAGATTTACCTACTTCCCTTAAACTAGATTTATCTTTTAATGCAGCCCTTCTATTCGCTCTGATCTGACTTTTACTACCTTCTTTTGTTAAAACTTTCGGATATCCTTTCTCTAAAGCTGCTTCAATATTTTTTGAAATTTCAGGCATTTTAGACTTAGAAACTTGTAATCTAGGCAAGTCATCCATAATTTCAGAAGCCAACTTAAAGCTTAACTTCCCACCTTGATAAAGCCCCACAACAGTTAGTATGGTTCCTTCTAGAATAGCAACCTGTTCGGGACCGTCATAGCTTGAGAAATTCTCATATTGATGATATGTATTAGAATAGGTACTATAGACATCACTTGGAAACGATAGCCATTGGTCAACTCCTCCAAATAAACCACCAGGTGATGAATTAGTAATATTCTGTCCGATACCTTCTAATGATCCATATAGTAGCTTACCCGTACCAACAACACCTGTATGTACTAACCTATTTGTTACTTCATTCGTTTTTCTCAAATAATCATCCGGTGCTACTCCTAACTTTGGAGCTACACGAACAGCTTCCATCAGCTGAAACTTATACTCTTCTAGCCCATCCAAATCAACAGCCCAAATTGGCTTATTCCCCGCAAACTGGTAAGGCGTATACCAAGGATAGGATTTCGTCAACGGATCCACACTCAAAAACTTCGCAATCCCAGGATTATAAATCCTAAACCCATAATCGTAATGGGTCATGCCCCATTCGCCTTGGTCATCTTTCTCCTTACCATTAAACCCGTACCTATACTTTTCGCTGTTATGCGATAGTGGGCTGATGCTACTACCAAATGGGTAGTAGTAGTTGGTGGCTAATATATTGGCCACGGGGCTGGTGCTTTGCTTGTTTAAGTCGGAGCTTACCACCACCCGAACGTTTCCGAGGTGGTCTGTTAACTCGTATTGCTTGTGGTTTAAGGCACGTGCATAATACGGGTTAAAGGTAGTGCTTTGCTGGCTCATGGCAAAATCGAGCTTTTGGTTTGCTGTGCCATCATCAACTATTTGGTAGCTGTAGGTGTGTATACCTTCTTGGTTTGCATAACCTTGCCATAGCTCTTCGGTTTCGTTTACCAAACTATAGGCTACCTCGCCTGCGTATTGGTTTTTATCAACAGTTACATTTAAACTATATGTTGTGGCGTCTTCGGCCCTTAGGCTTAAGGCAATACCCGGATATGTACGCATTTGCTGCACATAGGCACTACCTTGGTTTATGTAAACACTTGCCAGGCTTTCCATATCGCTACTTAAGCCACTGCTAGTGCCAGTATTCTCTAATGGTATGCGTTGTGGTATGGCTCCTTGGCTTGGTATATTGTAGCGCGCTACCTCAAGGCCTGCGCCTAGTTTTAGCCCTATACGGCTACTACCATATACTGGCTGCTCAAATAGTTTTATGGCTCTATCGGTACCACTGCGGCCTTCGGTGGCGGCTTGGTCGGTACTTTTATAGGTGGCCATTACGTTACCTTGTGCATCGCGTACATAATAAGTACTACTTGCCAAGCCTGCTGCATTGGTGGTGGTTTTTATTACGCGGTTACCTGCGGCATCGTAAATAAAACTTGTGTTAGATCCATCCTCTTTTTCTATTGAGGCTACTTTTCCGTAAGCTGTCCAAGTAATTTCTTTTATCTCTTCGGCCACATCGCCCACCAAGTTACCTATGGCATCGTAGGTGTAATTATCGGCCAACTGATCATCAACATCATCGGCAAATAAATTGCTAGCAACACCATCATTAACATGGCTCAATTTATTGGTAAGCTCGCCTGCGTTGGTGGTTATGTAGTTATAAGTTAAATTATCCATCAACACACCATTGCTACTATTACGCTTGAGCGATTGCAAATTACCGTTACCGTAATAGTTATACTCGGTGTTGTAATCGCCACTTTCGGTACCCCATGCTGTGCCATTATGTGTAATAAAGTTGCTACTCTTTATGCGGTTTAATTTATCGTAGGTATACTGGCTCGCCATTGGGTTTGTAGTGGTAAAATCGGTACCATTTTCGGCTACTACCGGTTGGTTATAGGTCCATGCTGCAATGTTACCATTGTATAAATCGGTATTTTGTTTGGGTAACATTTCGCCAATAACGCCTGTGCTTTGGGCCACACTTTGATCAAATACCGAGGTATTGTTTTTAAAGTCGCCCGAGAAATAGGTGAGCATCATACCAAACACATCGGTAGCTGCATTACCCGCGCCTCCATCTTGCCCTGGATCGTTTGTACTATTAAGCGTTGGGTGGTTAATGGCTTTTAACCATCCTTGCAAGGTATATACGTAATCGAGCCCTTGCACTTTATTAGCTCCCAATACTGTACGCTTTAATGGACCATGTTTATAGTAACTATAACTGGCATCGGTTTCCCAAATTATTCCGTTACTCGATGTTTCTACTTGTGCAATTCGGTTATCTTCATCGTACTGGTAGCGGTGGTAAAACTGATCGCTTTCTCCCTTGTTATAGGCTACTTGTGTTACATTACCGCTTATTAAATTGTATTGATACGAGATACTTTTTTGCCCCACCCATGGCAGGTTTTGAACCATCCACTCCACATTTCCATGCGGATCGTAACTATAATAGGTAATCACATCTGTTCCATCGGGATTGGTATGTACAGTATGGCTTACACGGTTTAATAGGTAACGCTGGCTTGTGCCATTAAACATCACATCGCTCTGTTTACCATAATAAGTGAGCGTACGTTGCGATAATGAAGACCCTGCCACAGCAATGGCAGGAAAACGCTCTTCGTAACTTAAGCTTTTTTCGGTATTAAAAATACCGTCGGCTGCACTTTCCAATTCTGTCCAGTTGGCATATGGTATACCGGTGCTATTAAGTTGGCCCTGTCCTACTTCGCGTATACGACCAAGCTTATCGTACTTGGTATAAGAGAAGGTTTTATCATTGGCCTGTTGGGCATTTTGCGAAAAGCGCAACTGACCCTCGTTATTATAAATAAAATTACTTACTCCTGCATCGGGTGTTTGTTGGCTGGTTAACTGACCTAAGGTATTATATTGGTAGCTTGTTACCATTTTATGCCCACTCCATGTGCTTAAATCTTCGCAGAATACGACACCCTCGGGCGGCACCGTTGATATTAGGTTACCTGCTCTATCGTAATAATATAGAGTGTAGTGGTAACTGGCATTGGGAAACGATACGCTTAACTCATCGTTTAAATTATCGGTAGATAAACATAGGTTTTTAAAGTCGCCTTCTATTTCAGCTCCTATTATTTCGGCACACTTCCAAATATCTTCATCACTTGAATCGTTGGCACCGTTAAAACCGTTATCTCTACTATTATCGTTACGAGGCTTAGATGGTTCTTCCTCGATAGTTTTAGTTTTCCATGCAAAGCTTAAATTGTACTTGCGGCATACGTCAAATTCGGGTATTTCAAAGTGTTTATAATAAGTCTGTGGGATATCTGTGAGGGCTGTACTCTGATTTAAGGTACTGTACTCGCAGCCATCTTCATCGGTAACTACAATATAGTAAGGCACATTTTTAGTTAAAACACGGTCTCCACTTACCGATATGGCTTCGTTTGATCCTTCTGCTACTTCTACGGTTTCAAACCAATCGGTCTTCTCACGTTCTCTTGTGCCATTAAAGCTAAAACGATAACGCGTTTGCACGCTACCATCACTAAGAGTTACTGTATAAGGTTCTAAAAGTTCAGTTTTCTCTGTATGCCTACCAATCCACTTAAAGGTATATCGCATACCGGCTTGCGCACTGCTTAAGGTAGCTGTAGCACCACATGTTGTAGCTTCACTATTTGGTAAGTCCAATGTTATATCGCCCCATGCTTTTTCTGATGCTTTAATGCTAAACCTGGTTTTGGCTTCTTCGGAGTCGCAACCGTTGCTATCAACTACTCTTAACTCGTAATCGCCAGGGGATAAATTATACACGCGCGAGCCGGTAGCAAACTGTGTACCATTAAAATACCAATAGTAATTAAATGGCGCACGCCCACCTTTTACCTTGGCCATAGCCCAACCGTCATTTGCTCCTGGGCACTCTTCCTCGGTTGTACTTACACTTATTTCTAATAGTTCTGATTCTTCGACGGTGAAACTTTGTGTTACTTTCTTACTACCATAACGGGCTGATGAAGCAGTAATACTTAGTTTATAGTTACCTGCTGCTTGGCATAGGCTACTTATATCGTAACTACCATCACCTCCAATAGTTATAGGAGTAGTTACCTTGTTATGCTCTAATACACCGCTATAGGTAAAATCGTTACTACTGCAGGATGACATATTTACAGCTACTGAACCACCAATTTCTAAATTTTGACTCGGAAAGCAACGGCGATAAAAATCTGGCATACTAACCTTTACTTGAGGTTTTGGTAGGCTGATTCTTTTTTCGATAGTACATTGTCCCAATAAATCTTCAATTTCCAGAGTAAGGTAAGAGAATTGATTATCCTCATAATCAAGATGAACTTCGACTCCTACACCATAGTCACCAGAATTAGCTTTGATAACATTACCTTTAGAATCATACAAAGTATAATTAAACACTCCATTATTCTTTCCTTTCATTGTAACGGTAAAATAAAGAGGGTAAGCCCTTGCTACTTTAAGTGGTCCAGGGTCATAATCATTATATGGCATTGCATCAACGCAAATATTACTAAATTCAGGAACTCCATTTTCTACAGTAAAAGTTTGGTTACTGAGGCAACCTGCAGCTGTACTGGCTTCTATTTCGTAACTCCCTACTCCTAAATTATCAATGGTATAATTAGTATTTAAGGCAGGATTGCTAAGTACATCAATGGCTTCGCCACTACGAGTACCATCTGATGATAGTTTATATATTTTGTATTCCCTTAGTAAATCATCATTAGCTTGGTTGGTAACAAATTTGAAGCTTTGTGAGGCATCGCTACTACTTAAACAGGTAGTGTATGCTTGCCCGCCTACTAGGCTTGTGCTAGGTACGTGGTAAATTAAATCAGAGGTAAGTATATATTCTCCACTACCATTGCAAATATCTCCTACTACTTCTACGGTGTAGGTATCGGCAATGTTATTATATTCTAACCAAGAATTAAGTCCTTCATACAATATCGTTCCTCCACTATTTCTCCAAATATAAGTATAGCTTTCATCAGCTATACCGTCAAAATTTGCTTCTAAGCGTATTTTATCTTCGACGCATTGGGCGCCAGGAGTAGCCTTACTAACGTTTATTGTAGGTAAAGGTGTTCCATCGAGTTGGCAATAACAAAACCCTGCAGGTAGAGTTACCTCATTGCCAGTGAAATCGATACTAGTAAGCTCAGGTAAATCACATACTGATTCAGGTATCTGACCTGTTAAACCATCGTTAGGGAGTTCTATACCGGTTACGTGAGTTCCAGTTTCATTGGTTGTAATACCGGGCCAGTCGCAGACATTTGGGTTGGTTTCTAAATACCATTCTGTAGTTAGAGTGCCACCGCATTGATCGCGGAGTTCTAGAAGAATATCTATTTCTTTGCTAGGTATTGAGCAATTAAGAACCACTTCTAAACGTATAGTTTGGCGAGTATAACCTACACCATCTCTTGCATCTAAATAGAATGTATAATCACCATGATCATCCTTAGTGGGTTTACCATATAACATACCTGTGCCATCCTGGTTATCTATAAATTGAAGCCAAGCCGGTAAGTTAAAATACTTAATTGAAATTATATCGTCCTTATCTTCATCGCTAGCACTAAAGGTATAACTATATTCATTATCAATCATTACCGATACATCAGGCTCTGTTTCAAAAACAGGGTTTTCATTGGTGACCTCTAAGCGAATAGTTTGTCTGGTATAAATATCACCATCTCTTGCATCTAAATAAAAGATATAATCACCATAGTGTCCATCTTGGGGTGTACCATATAAATATCCTGTACCATCGCTATATAAATCTAATTTGAGCCAAGATGGCTTGTTGAATATTAGATATTCATTAATATCGTCGCCACTTTCAAGACGTGCAGAGAATTCATATTGATACATTGAGTGATTAGCAACTTGGGCTGGTGCACTATTATTAAATATTGGATTAAGGTTATTTACAACTTCCAAGCGTATAGCTTGGCGAGCATAACCTACGCCATCTCTAGCATCTAAATAAAATGTATAATCACCATAGTCATCCCTTGTTGGCTTGCCAACGAGTACACCAGTACCATCGCCATTATCTACAAGTTGAAGCCAAGGTGGTAGGTTAAAAGCCACAAATGAAATTATATCGTCCTTATCTTCATCGCTAACACTAAATGCATAGCTGTAATCAATATAACTTATTGCTGTTACCTCATGTTCTGTTTCAAAAACAGGGTTTTCATTGGTGACCTCTAAGCGAATGGTTTGCCTAGTATAAGTATCACCTTCACGTGCATCTAAATAAAAAGTATAATCACCACAGTGCTCATCTTGAGGTGTACCATATAAATAACCTGTACCATCGTTGTATACTTCTATACTGAGCCATGACGGTTTGTTGAATATTAAATACTCTATATTATTGTTGTCACTTTCAGTACTTGCAGAAAAATAATATTGATACACTGAATGATTAGCAACTTTTGTTTCTGCTTGTTCTTTAAACACAGGATTAGCTTTTATACTAAACACATTAAGAGTAACAATAAGTAAAACTAAAAAGACTTGATGATAGGAATGAGTATACATTTAATTTAAAAAAATATGAATGTTTAGATAATATTAAATCAGAAATTAAGATAAGTCATATTCACATTTGAGGGACCTGTAACTCCATCATATGACATGGAAGGGCTAACTATTCTTCCGGAAGACTCATACGGCCCTAGATCAAGTAACATTTTACCCATTTTAACTCTTCTCTGAACATGTCCATTGAAACTATAATAATAGTCGCCTCCTTGATTCGTAATACTTACTTCACAAACAAACTTATCAGAGCCTTCTTTAAAATTAATTGTAAAATCACTCAAATTATCAATGCCCTCTGTTATAACAATTTCTGCATGATAATAATACTCCCATCGATTATAAATATTAGTATAATTAGGCTTTTCTATATAACCCTCCCCGAAGTAATTCACCTCTAGTACTTGACTTTTCATTGATGCGTGAATACATAAACTAAACATAAACAACATTAAAAAATTCTTTCTCATTTTATTAATATTAAAATTACTATATAAATTTCTCTTACTGTATGGTTTTACAATCTTCACCACAATTTTTACCCAAGCACTTTTCAATTAATATAGGTGCGGAGCTAACTGGCTCATTTGCTTTATTGGTATCGGTAATTATATTTGGGTTTACCTCGTAAGTGCCTTTATCAATAAAGGTATTTTCTTTATAATCAGATTCAAGATAATCGTTGGTGGTGTTACTAGTATCGTTGCACTTATCGGGTAGTGATAAGTCAAAATCCCAATCGAGTGCTTGTGTTTGCAAGGTGTACTGTAACCACGATAGAATTAAATCATCGGGGTACATATCGCCATCAATATCAAAGTTGTATCGGCGGTACTCTTTATCCAAATTATAGGTTTGTGTTTCGTAATAACTTGCATTATTGTCCTGGTAGGTACCCCCTTCAATGGCTATCTGATTGGCGCTCATACCTGCAACTCCATAATGCATTTTATACTCCGAACCATCAGCACCTCCTTCTGTACGGCTTTTAGTAATCCTGCGTGTCATAAGTTCGTCAATGGCATAAGTAGTAATTTCGCACTGTTGGCTGCAATTGTCTATTAGTGCTGTTATTAATATTTCCACATCATCGTAAGGTATAATATTATGTGTGGCAGGATCGTTGGTGCGGCAATCGCCTATTACATAACACCTATCGTTCAGCATTTGATAAAATGCAGTCCTAAACTCCGTCTCTCTTCTTCTGCAATTTGTTTCACACTCTTTAGTGAGCTCAAACATATCTTTTTCAACAAAAACAAATGTTTCATCTAATATTAGTTCACTGTCCGGTTCTATTTTATCATAACCTTCTGTTTCAGGGTCAATACCATTAGCATTTAAAAATTCATACGTTACATAAGGCACATCTATTACATCGATTGATCCATCACTTTTAGCAGTATAATACCATTTATGAGGTTCTGTATAATGTTTTACAAACTCGGTTCCCATTTCGTATTTATCTGCTGGTGTCTCTTCTGATTTTTCAAAACCATCTAACCAATCACCACCAGCAATATTTGATAAGCTAGATGGTGGTACAAAATTCTTGATGCGTTGTAAAAAAGAATATCGTTGACTCATATTCCACGATTGATAAGTATAAGGGCAATTAATACGGCCTAAGCCAGCAAAGTCGCGCACTAATAGTTTAGTTTCATTATTTTTACCATAATTTTCTGCTTTATAACAAAACGGACAGTTATTATCCACTACATCGATATCTATACTATGGTAGCTTTGAAAATTTTCGGCACAGCAGGGTCCTATTATACGTTGCTTATTATCATCTAAACTATAAAACGTGCGAGATACACCATCTTCGTCCATACGCTCATAGGATAAAAAGCAATCATTTGGATCGCTAAAACAGATACCAGTTTCTAAGGCATCAAAATCTTTATCGTGGGCAATGCTATGGTCTATCTTATCATCACTAACATACAAATTTGTGGCATCGTAGTGAAAATACTTAAAAGCATAGTAAGGATTAAAAACATACCTAAAACGCTTATCTTCTATAGGTTCTCCTATTGTATCATCTTCCAATACTTTACCAGGAGCCTTAGGGTACCAAACTTCTTCTAGATTATTATTTAATGGAATGTAGGCCATACTACCATCTTGCTTTTTAAAATTATCATCTGTATCAGCAAAATATAATGAGGAATTCTGTTTATTAAAATTAAGAGGTATAGGCCAACGCTTTGATGAATAATCTTCAACAGCATATTTATAATCTTTAATAGGCTTATCGTCTTCTAGAGGACATGCATCATAAGGCGTTAGTATTTTAGCAAAATTATAACCTGTGCATTCTAAGAATTCTAATACTAAATTAGATTCGGGTTGCTTGGTCGAAAGGTCTGGTTCTGTATTTTCAGCACCTATATTAAGGTCTCTCATTCGTTTTGATATCTTCCGTTTGGCAATCCAACGAATAATAAAAAAAGAGCCCTTTAAACCATCATCAAAATGAGGGTTATGATCTTTATATGTGCCATCATCCGTATCTTCATCAGGCTTTTCATCATCATAAGCATTGGATACATTTCTACCATCCATTGAGTAAGCTATATATTCGCAGTTGGGTAATTCTGTTTTTAGTTTAGATACCACACCCTTCCAACAATCATACATTTCTTGGCAAGTATAATGTAACTCAGGGTCATCATCTTCCGAATCCTTATATTCATCGTATGCCATATGGTATACCATCTCATTAAAAACACCCGGAAGCTTATTTATCTTAGGTAAACCATTTTCTACATCAATATCAATGTTTGATAAGTTATAATCCCATCCATACATATATCTTTGATAGAAATTAGTTACAGTGGTATTCCAGTCAACTACATCGCCATTTTTAACCTTCTCCATGCAGTTAAAGAGCATCATTACCATTTGTTTTTCATAATCTGGCGCATCATTAATATTAAACTTATGGTCATTATCCAAGTTACGTCTTCCTGCCAAGCTACGATCACCATCTGGTGTAACCTCTATTGGGTTTATAATGGCGCCTTCATCATCCTCAGCTGCTCTATCGCAATCAAAGGGAGGAACCCAATCTATAGGTATATTAACATTTGAACAACAAGACGTATTTAATATACATTTTGTGGCAATATTAGAACCTTCAGGAATGGTTACTTCTAAAGAGTAAGCAAGCTTCTGTTCATCATCTGTATAATATTCATTTACCCATTGCTCTGCAAAGAATTGTTTGTCTGATATATTAGCATCATAATCTATAAATAACTGATCGTAAGTTTTATTAATAAAGTGGTGGCTAATATCTAATAAATCATTTGTAAAGCTTGGGAGGTCAGCATATTCCTCAACCTCAGATAACTTATATAATATAAGCTCAGTAATACCTTTAACCTGAGCTCTGATTTTTCCTTCATTATTAGAAGTATTTACTTTTAAACCTCTTGGTATAAGAGTTTTATTAATTATATATGTTCCACCTTCAGGTAAGTTAAGTGTGTAGGGTTCTATTTGACGGTACTCACCATTTACCAACTCAACCTGATTTATATCAAACGATCTTACGAAATTTTGTGAAGTATTATTAGCATCATCAGATTCAGGAACACTTAAGGTATTATCATCATTTACCTTAAGCACTTCTATTGTTAATTCGTAATCACAATCAAACTCTACGCTAACACAATTTTTATCTAAGGTTTTTTGATCTATACTATAATTTATTGTAAGAGGATAGCTCTCTTTATCTTCTAGATCAGGTATATAGATACGTTTACTACTTATAAAACCATCTTTTGTTTTAATATTATGTTTGAGCCTATGTTTAATTTCAGCCTCGTATTGATAACTATTTGCTCCGCTTCTTATTTGATTTAAACCATCATCATCTCTAAAATTAAGACCTGTAGCAATAGTTTGTCCTTCTTTATTTGTAAAAGTAACTGTGGCAACTTGATTTGGATCAACTGTAATTGTTTTAAAAACAAATTCGTAATTAGGAGCTTCATCCCCAAATAAAGCTAATAATTCATCTTTGGTAGCACTCTCGTAAAAATACCTAGTAGTATGTTTCTCTTCGTCAATAGTATTAATACTATGAGCTTTACCAACACCACTTTGCTCTTTAATTCGTCCTGTTCCATCGCTATTAAAAATTGTACGAGTATAGGCATACCCTTCTGCAGCAGCAACATTATTATGACTATTATTATAATACAAAAACTCTTTATCTTCTTTAATAGCTTCAGGATTCTGAAAATTCTGCTCCGTATCAAAATTATCTGCCGTATATAATTCACCGGTTACTGCACTTCTCACAAGTTCTTCTGTATAATCAATATTTTTTCCATCTACTGGTACGGGCATCGTAACCAATGCTGGACGACCTGTATGATCCAATATAGTTTGAGTGGTAACAGATACATTCTCTGATTTGAGGTAGGTACTTGTTTGCTTAACCTGATTTAGACCATTGGCATAGGTAACTAATTCTTTTGATTTACCATTCTCAGTAAATATTCGGCTATAATTGTAGTTAATCTCTTGATTGGGATCTGAAAAATAAAAACAACTTAATGGTATTAAATCTGGTTTACTTAAATCTAAATCTAAAACTTTACCTTGTTGGATGCTTTTATTACTCCATACTCCATAATTATCAATATTAGCCAGTTCACCCTTATGGTAGCCACTAACCGGTCGAACCCTCCAAATATAGAATCCTGTACCTTGAGGTATCGTAAAAGGCTCAGCTGATATCTGATTATTCTCATCCGACTGTCCTTTTATAATATATGTACCAGCTTTATTCCAATCTACTGTGGCCTTAATCTTCTGTGTAGTTTTTAAATACTCCGCTTGGTCTATTTCATTATATAAACGAAGCAACTGCAATTGATAATATTGGTAAGGATAGTTATTACTATTTAACCACTTAAATTCATAACTACTTTCGCCCCACTCAATGTTATCTACAAATATTTCGCTAGCTTCAATATTTGTAGGGTCTGCTGCAAAAGATTGCTCTAAATGATAAGTTAATTCTAGACTTTCTATTAATACTCTTGGGATATCTACAAATTGAACATCCATAATATTTACAAGTATATCTGAGTATACACATTCTCCGATAGGTGAAAAATCCTTCAAAATATCTAGCATATAACTAGCTTGTATATTAGCA
Organism: Saccharicrinis aurantiacus; assembly: GCF_001660705.2. GTDB lineage: Bacteria > Bacteroidota > Bacteroidia > Bacteroidales > Marinilabiliaceae > Saccharicrinis > Saccharicrinis aurantiacus. Next base: position 11,399 of record NZ_LYBV02000030.1, on the reverse strand, counting down.
TTATCTAAAGTCAGGATAATTTCGTCAGATGTAAAAATATTGGGAACCTCAGCTGATCCTTTACTAGCCTTTAACTTCAATTTTACAATAACTTTTCCGCTCGTTGGCATATTAGACTGAACATCTACTGCCTTATCAAAATCTAAGGAAAGCCAGAAGTTTGCTGATTTAAAACTTCGATTTATAGTGAAGTTCAAATCTGGTAACGTAACCTTTTGTTCTCCTATTTCTAAATTAAGTGAACCTGAGTGATTCGTTTTTTCGACTAATTGACCCTTGGAATTTATGCTGATAAACAACATAATAAACACAAGTATATATTTACCTATATTTTTCATTAGTATTTATTTAGGTATAAAGTTGTATATGGTATTTGTATTAACAGTTTAATGTATGAATAGACTTAAACTCGTGTATCTATCACTTTATAGTTCTCGTATTGTTTTTTTAATCTACCCTTACTATTAAAAATTAGATAACGTGCCGGACCTGTATAAACACTACGATCATAATTAAAATCTATATTTTTATAATTAATAAACTGAGATACTATGCGATAATCCTTTTTAAACCTAACTCTTAAACCCGAAATACGCCTCTCACTATGATTAAACTTGTAAATTATTAACTCGTATCCTTTATTATTCTTTAAAGCTTCGCTCGGCTTAAAGCTATAATCTGAATATTTTATTCCATTTTCTACATATTGCTTCTCACTTATGAACTCAGATAGATTAATAAACTCCTTCTGCTGATTTATAAGTTTATTATGGGTCGCCATGTTCGCATCCTTATTATCATGAATATATATTGTTCTATTTTTTTTACTCAAAACATAACAAACAGTTGTGTCCTGAAAAACGCTAACTAAATCTGTTTTATACACTTTTAAGTTTGAACTATATACTGCTTCAATGTTAATAATCGTAGGCTCCGATAAATTATTGGCGACTATTGTCTTAATTTCTGTATTCATATAGTACAATGAATCCCCTTTGGGTTGCGAATTTCTATTAAGTTCTTCTATAGCGCCTAATAGAATAGACTTAGGATTTGATTCTACTTGAGAATCTGCATCATAATAGATGCAGCTCATAAATAATAATACTATAATTTTATTACACATATTTTATTAATAACGTAATTTAGAGCTTGTATTATAATTGGTTTCTTGTAATGTCATTAATCCTGATTCCGTTTCAATCAATTTACTTATGAGCTGCCCCTCTTGATTATACTGATAGAAAGTACCAAAGTGCTGATCATCGAACTGGGCTAATAATCGAAGGTTTTCACAATCATAAACAAAACAATTAGATGATGAATTTGATGGTTGTAATCGAACATCGTCTATTAATGTATCATCACTTATATTCAGTACACCACTAAAACTAGCACCTATATTAATAGCACTTAAATTTTCATCAGCTTTAATGAACCCTTCATACAGTGTCCACCCATTAATAGAAGACACTAGGTTCATTTTCACTGTATTTGTTGATGAACCATTTAACTGCAAACTTAAATCATCTATAGCCTTATTTAACCAAAACTTAACAATACTACCCTCAGTTTTGACTTGGTTACTCAGCTTAAAACCATCGAACATATTGTCCATATCTCTTAATTTAATAGAATACTTACCCGAATGCGAATCAATTATTCCGTATTCATGGTTCTCGTAACTATTAAAGTATATAGATTCGTAATCAGAATTATTACATACCATTGTAGGTACACTATTTAAATAAGCCGAACCATAAAGTACCGCACTTTTTATATCAAGCGCATTTCTTTCTTCTATAGCATCTAAGTGAGGAGAGTACTTAGTTATCTCTGAAGCTTTTATCCAATTCTTATCGCTTACAATGTCTAACCAGTTAATTGGTTCACTAATCTTAAATGTTCCTTTGGAATAAGCTTCATTTTTTTCGTCCTGAATAGTTTTATATGTGTAGGAACAATGTGGCAACCATATCGCATCAAGAGCTCGCTTTTTATCGTAAGTTATGTCACTTTTATTTATACCATACTCAGCTAATATTTTGTCATTAGATTCTATTTTGGTACCCCATCCATTTTTAAATGTTGAAATAGATGCTGCTATCAATTCTTCAGGTTTATTCATCCAATCTTCGTTATCCAATGGATTATCATCTAACACAAGAAATTGTGCCATCTGAGCATCTAACTGATTTGTTTTAGATAAACTTGCATTGTTATCACTTAGGGCTTTTTGTCCCATCTCATCATTGACCCAACATGCTGGAATTGAGAAAGAATAATAGTTATTATTACCCTTATTATCTCCAACATTAATATTTGCGTAAGAGTCACTTGTTCTAACTAATATAGGGTCTCCTGTATTTTTATCAAAAGCCAAGTTTTCTGATTTTGAGCTTATACCTTCAATAGTTTTTATTGTGGACTTTAAAATGGTAGGGTAACTAATTACTTTAGACGTTGTATGAGAATACAAATGGTTTTCAGTATAAGTAAAAGAAGGCATTGCAGAAACAAATATAGCGGGCATTCCTGGCATTGAAAAACTCACATCTACTTCAACACTTAAATTAACCGATACATCCGAAACCTTTTTGCTTTCACGTGCAATATCCATCTCTTTTCCTGGAGTGAGCTCTTGAGTTATTATTTTATCTTCGTAACTCACCATCTTCACCTTTTCCCCTGGTTGATAATACTCAAACTCCTCACCGGTAACAATATAGTTTTTGCCTGTATATTTTGTTGATGAGTCATGTTGTGACCTAAACAAATAATCACTATAGTTTCCTGCATAGGTTAGCATACTATGTGGCAAACCATGCATATTAGTTTGGATAAAACGATACCCCTGGGAAACTCTCTGCATCGCAGTTGCATACATAAATAGACCTCCATTTATATCAAATTCATCATGGTGCTTCTGCAATTTAGTATGGTCTGCTGCCTTACCTGAAATATCAAACTCATTATTATTACCCCGAGGGTAAACCTTGTCAAATGGGAAATCCTTTGCTGTAAAATATTTGTCTATAGAAAAGCCATTTCCGGTTGCTCCTTTATGAATATTTTCCATAACAACCCTTGAATAACCAATTGATGGACCAGGCAATAAACTTTCACCTATAGGTCCCTCATTTTGAGTAAGATTCTGCCCTGTAATTAATCTATCCCATGTACTTTGACCTTTATTTGGTAAGAATGTTACTAATGGGTTTTCTTCTCTCAACGAGGCAGGTTCGTTTGTTGCTACTCCGCTGCTTGTTACACCATCTTCTAGCACATAATGATATTCAGTACCAATTAGTACTTCATCCCCATCTTCTATTCCATTATCATGTAAAAGAATCCTCTTTACTCTAGCCCCTCCTGCAACCTTATTACGTAACATCGGTAACTTTATAAATGAAAGATCAGCATGTATTTGTGTGGCAATACGAGGATCTTTTTCTTTAATGTTCCCAACAAATTTATTATTTAACCCATTACCTGTTAATCCAGTTACTAAAGAAAGAATTGCAGGAGTTACAACACCTGTTAGGAGTTGACCTTTATAGTCAACATATTTTCCATTTGCAATTCTAATAATCTGCTCGTCAAACCTTTTTTCAATTGAAGGATCTATACCATCTGACCCATTAATTTTTCCTTGCCTATAATTAGCAACAAAGTCCCAACAAGCTTTACGTGGTGTTATTTCAATTTCTTCATCTTTCTTAAACTTCGATTTCCCCTTTAATACAAGTTTAATACCAAATTGATTTTTATCAGCCTCACTAACACGTACTTTTTCTACTGATTGAAATCCTGCATATCCTGTAATATACTCTGATTGGTAATTATCTAATGATGGTGACTTATCTGTTAAACCAAAAAGAAACTTATAATAAACCTTTCTTTCTTTTTTCAATTCCTCGGAGTCCTCTTCTGTGTTTTCAATATCAGATTCAGGATTAAAATATTTATAAATTCTGTTTACCAAGTAATCAATACCTTCTTCATCATCAGAACTAACTCCTAAACTCTCAACATGAATTAAATACTCATCATTTCCTCCGTATGAAGGCGATGCTCCATTATTAACTTCATATATTGGGAGCGTGTTACTATCTCCAGAATTAATCTGTTTGCACAATGAAACTTTTGCCATAGCCATAACCTCTCGATCTTGCACATAAGCATAGTCCTTCTTCTCATATTGAATATGAATAGTTCCTCCCGATGGAAGTTTTATAGACTTTAAATGATAAGCAGCTGGATCATACTCTATTTCTTTATCTAAAAATACTGATTGATCAATCCATGAAATACTACTTGCTCTTCTTTTTGTACTATTAGGAGTTACCGTACCCCAACCATTTAAAGCATATGGGGCGTAAGGAGCATTTTGAATATCACCTCCATTTAGAATATTTTGATATTCCTGGCTTTGAAACAAGGTTGCTAACTTAGAACCTTGTTTTGGGTTTGGATATTTATAGTTGAAAATATATGGACTAATCCTAGCAGAAACAATTCCTTCATACTCAAACCACACCTTTCTAAGCGTTAACTTACCGGAATTAGAACTATTGGTATTTAATATATCAGAATAACTATAACTACTATTGGCATTATTAGCTACATTGGGAACTAAGCTATAATCATACTCAAATCTAACAGTTTTTATAGGTTTTTGATCGCCATGGAGACCTGGATTCGAATTATTTGGATTCTTCGCAAATAAAACAATTTTCTCCAAATACTCCAATCTTGAGGCCCCGCTAAAGTCAGTCATATCACCCGACTTAGCAGCAGGGTCTTCTGAATTAGTTAACTCATCGGCACCAATTCCATCATAACGACCTTTATTAGATTCTCCGATTTGACTACCTTTCAAATATGGGTTATCTAAATTTGTTTTATTTGTTATAAAGTAAGCAATATGAGTTTTAGTCTCAATCTTTTGCAAATATTTAACCTCTTTTTCTCCTGTCTCTACTGTTCCCATATCATCTTTGGGATCGGAGATGGAATTTTGGCTGTATAACATACCTTTAAATGGCATTCTATATCGGTACCAATTAGAATTACTTTTACCAAAAACCTCTCTATAGTGGAATTTGGTCCAACCACCTAAGTCACCATCAGAAGCCCCTTCTATATTATCAAAATCAACATAACCTGGTTGCAATATCTCGGTAAGCAAAAGACTAGAGCTATATTCATTTGTATTTATTTGTCCTAATATACTCATATGCTCAGGTTCATATAATTCGCCACCTTGTTCTGCGAATCCGTATTTACTTCCACTTTTATTAAGTTTTAAGGGTCCGAACGCCAAAAACTTATTTTTTATCTCATAATCATTAGCATTTACATCTACCATTATGGAGGATGCATTTCTAATTAACAAGGGTTCGTTATAATTGAACTTAACTCCAGACTTATTAATAACTGATGCACCATTTAAAACTCCACTTGATTTAGCTTCGTCAATATACGATGAGCTACCCGTATGTTTACACTCAGAATAGGGTGCTGTATAGAAACCTGAGAATGTACTCCCTATTTCATCTATTAATGTATTTCCTTCATCATAAACAACTTCTCCACCTAAATCATTATTGAATCGTAGAATATTTAATTCTTGGTTACTTTTTTCTGTATTTGTAAGCCACTCACCAACTGTCGTTTCTTGCTGACCTATTCCGAAATCTAGCCCTACCCCAATATTGGTTCCAATCATTACCTCAAAACCTACATTAAGATTACTCAACTCACTCTTAGTTTCTTTTAAAGAAAAATTACCAAGTTCAGGCAAATAAGTTCTATAACTACCAACAACACCCTCTCCTGTCACATTAAAAACATCATAATTACCAAAAGGAATCCCTGTATAATTATCAACTGTTTGGTAAGCTTTATCTTTTTCTACGTGATAATCCTCGGCCCAATTTCCATCATAACTCTTATCCAGTTTTGTATTAGGGTAACCATAAGCCTTAACTATGCGTGATGGCTCATTTACCTTAAAACTAAACGTACCCGCGTTACCTCTTTCCACTCCAATTGGCACAGTCCCTGGATTCATCTGCATCGAAGTTGACCAATTACTTGTAAATCCATTGTACTTCTGTGAGATAAATGGTGCAGCAGTCGTATTTTGAGGCCTAACGGCATAATTACTTGCTATACCTCCCTTAACAGCTCCACCTAGTTGTTTCTTTCTAGCTGCTTTTGCATTATCTTTAAGTTGATCATCTGTATACTCTCTCTCTCCATCCAAACCAGGACTCTTCCTAAAAAAATCTCCATCATCTTTCTGCTGCTCTTTTAAACTAGTTATAGCTCGTATAATGCCAATTGGAGAAATAAATCCATCATAAGTCGTTCCGTTTACAGAATTAGTAGCATTAACACCCACAGCACCCCACACATTCATTCCCCACGTACTTACCTTCTGATAACCGGTATAATTATTCATACGATGAATTGAACCTGCATTTAGGCCAATAGATAAATCGGAAGAGAACAGCTCCATTCCTGCTGATATAGAAGAAGTCGCAGTCCAGTTAGGACGTGTTTTATTATAATAATTTATCTCTTGCCCATCATATTCATCAGGAAACCCCCTCAGTGTTCTATTAATACTCCCAGGATTTAAACTCCACCCAAATCCAACCCATGAAGCCTCATCCTCCATTCCTCCTCCTGGATTATAGTTTAAAGACATTGAATATCCACTACCATGCGGACCTGGAACTTCCACAACTGGTAGGTTATACTTAAAATCTCCAGAAAATACATTAACCATATCACTAGAAGATACAGGGCTAAAACTCGAAAACTCTGGGGAACTAGGACCAGAAGTAAGTGCTAGAGCTATTGATGGAGCAAAAATTGTGGCTAAGAAATTAATCAGCACATATAAGGCAACAACCTTATAGGTTGACGAATCAATATTTTTCATAAGTTTAGGTTTTAACTACATACTTACTGCACTACAAAGAAAATCGCAGAAAGTAATATTCTATTTAATACATATAAACTATTGCCTACACTAGTTGTATAAATGCAACATCGAATAATTTAATACTTCAGTTTTGGTACGTCTTTAATATCTCTTATATCTATAGAAAATGTTGTAATGCCTGTACCAAAAACGCAATCATCAAACACAAACTCAACAGAATCAACTATCTTAAAATCCGAGATTTCTTGTTTGATATTTGGAGTGAATATTATCGAAAAATCATATCTATTCCCTAGTCCATTATTTCTAACCCAATGACACAAACTTGGATTAAACTCTTTCTCATTTAACTTAAGATTAATACATGAACCAAAATTAAAATTTAGAAACGATTGACGGTCTTTAAACTCTTTCTCATTCTCCACTTCAAAATAATTTAAATCAGCAACTCTACAACTTTTAGTTGGTTTTATCGATAACAAGAACTCCATTGACTCTGTTAAAAGAGCCATCTTATCAGATATCGTCTGCTTATCTAGAGAATTTATAATCTCTTGCCTTAAAAGCCTCAATTCCGTCGGCACATAATATACCTCAATAATGATTTCCTCCAATATAAACCTCTTACAAAGCCCATTATTCTTATTTCTAATAAATTTTTCATATTCATTAGCTGAGGCAAATCTAACACACCCTAATGCAATAACTAAACAAGCAACAAAAAAAATAACATTGTGTATTTTTAGCATCTATTCATAAAATTATAATTTATCGATGCAAGTATATTACAACCTATGGGTCACCTCATGACCCTACCATACATTATTTATATTTCTTATAAAATATAGATTCACTAACCAACCTATACGATTTGTTAGAATTACAATAATCTATTTCAATGCCAGCATCTCGAAGATCACTAATCATCCTCTTAACAGAGCTTTCTGACATACCAAGCCTACTTACTAACTCCCTTCTCGAACCAGTAGATTGTTTATCACACAATTCTAGAAAATAAAATGTCTTTCTTAAAAATAAATACCTTTCCATTCTTTACACTCTTATTATATATGTTTAACAAGACTTAAAATCCATGCACATAGAATACTCTTCTATCATACTTATTAAGATGTAAATACATAAGGTTTTGTTGAAATTGCAGTAGTAAAAGATAAAGCACGTACTGAAATATTAATCACAGTACGTGCTTTAATTTGAGAGTATTTTGTTTTTTTCATGAGTCAATAACTTTATAGTATATAGCATAAAGTAGTGAAGTACTAAAATTACCATCTGCATATTAATAATTGAACACAAAGAAGTCTCTAAAAAGCTTCATTAAATATAGAATTACAATAGACTCCCTAATAAAAAAGGACATAGTTGATTAATTTTCAACAATAGTTCGATCATATAAAAGAACTCACTAAATCACACTAAATTTCAAGTGAGAGTTTAAAATTTCATGCAAACATAATTATTATTTTTCATAAAAAAAACTTCATTACATTCCAATTAACTCAGACTAGCCATATAACGACCGAAGACACTAATTTCAATTAGCAACATTTCATACTCAATTAGACTTAACATTATGTAAATAAATGGATAACTAGATCTGCTATATCATCACCTTCACTTAAATCGGTATCTTCTAAAATGCTATTAACACTTACATCAAAACTTGCCTTATGAGCAATAGTGCTCCACTTTTGAAATGCTTTGCCTTTATCAGGAAATAAAGTGACCTCGTAACCATTGAGCGCATTTAGCTTTTGTAGGTTCAGCATTTCAATCGATCCTACTGCGATCCAATTGTATTGCGGATAATATAAGGCTCCGAAAATGGCATTCTTTTCGCCCTCGGCTATGGCAACGGGTGTTGATTCATCAGCCAATAAATGAGCCCCAAAGAAAACCTGTTTCAAATTAAAGTCTTTTTGCTTCACAATATGATGCGCCCAATTTATATAACCCACACGCTTTAAAGTTGCAGCATTATACTGCATCACTTTACCTGTGCCCACTTGCCCCTGTTGGTTCACTTGCCAGAAGATAGTTTTATTCCCTTTGGCTGTGCCCACATAATATTTTTGTAACACCTCTATAGCCAAAGCTTGTGGAGAATATCGACTCAGACCAACGGCAAAATTGTTTTTATGATATTGACTTAACGAGGCAAATAAAAGCTTTCTGTCGATACATGATGGTGGTTTGCTAATTGGTTTTACTACGGGCACAAATAGATCGGAATCATCTACCATATATCCCTTTTGCTCAAAGTACATTTTAGGTGTAAAATGGTAGGCACATTTCTCTACCCGGTTACATCGCCCCACATGATCAGATAAATAGTTGTTCGTTTTATGATCCACATAACGGGTAAATACCCTTAGTCGACATCTTGGACAATCATGGCGAGTTGATCGACCTTTATACTTCTCTAATGAATAACGCATAAGTTGATAGATTAAATAGTTAGGTCGTTTTTGTGGAGTTTGTGGAGTTGTGTAGAACGACTGTTTATCAAACACTTAATACTCCACGCAACTCCACTCACTACACAGAAAAAAACCGCTTACTCCGCTACTACACACATACTACACTCAAACTACACAGCTAAAGTACTGTGTATCAACAAAACTCCACAACTCCACAAACTCTACAGAGTTGTATGTTTATTTTCCTTAAGTAAACTAGCAGATAAGATGTTTTTGTATTAGAAAATACTAATTAAGAATATCAGTTTCGTATAAGCCTTTTTGTATTTTGTGTGCTAACTTTGTATTGCTCAATAACTGATAAGCATATGATTCTTTTGCTATTCCCATTTGATCAGCCACCTGAATAAATTCTTTATTGGTGAATTCCTTTTTTCCAATCTTTTTAATGGCACGAAGGACCTTTCCTTCTTTCGAATTATCCTCATAAACATTTAAAACCATATGATTCAACTTTAGGGCATTCGCATAAAAGTAATCCTTAAGCATAATGGCACTTTTCATGGAATCGCGACTTACTTTATCAATGGCTTTATTGGCGAAAAAACAATTCGACACTTCCAAAACCAAAGCAAATCGTAACAAATAGCGATCTAACTTTGATAAGATACCCGAGATAGTAGAGTCCTTATTGGAAGGCTTTACATGTTTATTTATTTCGGTAATAAACAATTTCTCTGCACCCTCTGAAAGCATTAACTCCTTGGTACTTTCATTATCGGATACAGTATCTAAGAAAGATTTCATTTGGGCATGGAATTGCTCAATTATATAATCGTTTGGATTGGTTCTTTTGATGTATTTCTTTTCCATCTTTAAAGGAATAGCAAATAATATGCGTTCGAAAAAACCATCCTTAATATCCTTTGCCTTAAAGGAAGCAATAACATCATCCTGAATGCTGCCTATAATTGAAACACAGGGCATACTAATGGAAGAGCTCTCTGCCTCTTTTCTATCCAAGGATATTGGAGCGCCATCCCAAATAGATAAAAACTGACTTTGCTTTGAGCCTCCACTATATCCAATTAAATTAAGAATGAAACTCTTAAATTCATCGGGCATGAGAATTAATCCATTGGGATTTTGTTTGTGCATATTTATCAGCGCCTCAAATGTGGGGTCGGTGGAATATAGTTTTCTTTTTGTGGGCTTTTTTTGCCCAGCATCCGGATCAAAATTAGCTATCGCTGATTCGTATTCCTTATCAAACTGCTTTTGCTGATTCTTCACAGCTTTAAATGCTGTTTTTAAAGGAGCACTTTTATTTTGTCCTGATTTACCGACCAATACCACCCACATGGATGGATTCTCGCACCATTCAATATGCTTACGCAGATGAAATGAATTTCCGATTATACCTGCCAGGGCTGTTAAAACACTTACCGAAGTGTAATCGATGTTATAATTTCCATTATCATACAATTCAAGTATGGTATCCTGAATAAACTTAGAAAAAACTCCCAAAGGAAACTCTGATTCCCCTTCTTGTTTTAATCGGATGTTCGCCTGATCTATAGAGAGTTTACCATAAGTAAGATGTGCTTTCCCTAGCTCTGTGTTATCTTCTTTATTTGAATTCATAAAATTACTTTTTACATACTAATACAAGAAGAAACTTACGCATCAATACTTTCGAGATAGGTCTCTATATCCGAAGCTTTATAATAAATCTTACGCCCGGTTTTTTTATACGCTATCACTTTATTATCGGGCATATTTTGCAAAGTACGCCTACTTACATTTAACAGTTTACACACCTCCTCGGTAACATACCAACGATCTTTAAAACCATCATTCTTTGACACACTAATACTTTCTATCTTATCATTCAAGTGATCAATTTTACCCATCAGCTTATTAAAAAGATGCTCATCTACTATTACTACTGTTTTGCTCATTTTCAACTATTTTTAATTTGTTTTTATGTTTTATGATTA
>NZ_LYBV02000003.1 GCF_001660705.2 Saccharicrinis aurantiacus | reverse complement strand
TTTTTTTCCTTTTATGCATTCCAATATTTTCAAAGAACTTCTAGCACTTTAGCTAGTCTTTATATCTTAAAACCCGAAGGCTTTTTCAATCTTTTTAATCTCACAATCTTTATTGTGATCGCTTTATTTTAGCGGCTGCAAAGATAACAACTTTAATTTCTAAACTCCAAATGTTTTTGAAAGAAAATTTGAAGTTTTTTGCTTCTTGTTTTCTGTTGTAATTGGCTATCATTAAATAGTTTCAATCACCTTCAAGATGTCGTTTTTGTTACTCTGAGCTCTTCATTAAAAGCGGCTGCAAAGATAACTGATTTAATTTCTTAATTCCAAATATTTCTGGAAAGAATTTTAAATCTTTTTTGACACTTAAAAACCGCTTATATAAAGGGTTTTTAATCCATTTTTTATTCCTCAAAATGTCCGTTGTAATCCTGCCTTGCGTTCAAAGCGGGTGCAAAAGTGAGGACTTTTTTTCATAATTCCAAATACTACTTCAAAGTTTTTTTAGGCAAGAATACGAAGACAATAAATAAAGAATAGTTTATCAGTGTTTTAACTCGAAAAAGTTTTTTTCTCTTTTTTTGAACCTCAGAAAAAATGACGCTTACATAGTATAGAGAATGGTATTCTAAACTAAATAAAAACTAGGTTGTGTCTTACTTAGATAATTTCATATTTAACTCATATCAAACTCATGATAACGTGAGTTTGATATGTGTTTGATATGGCTTTTATTTGTGTTTTTTCTAAAGCTGACTCCTTGTAATATACTTTATGGCTTTTACTAGCCGTGTGCGAAGAGATGCGTTAATGATTGGAGCGGCATCCTTTGTGAGCCCGTTATGGCGAAGCAAAGATATAGCGGAAAGTATGACCCGAGAAAAGGGATTTGTGCTGACAATAGAGTATTATTGGGAGGGGAACGCCCAATGTAAAAAGATGGCACCCCTACTCTATTGCTGAGATGCCAATATTATACATTATAAAAAGTTTACATTACAGAGAGTAAGTTTATTCTGTTGGTATCAACTGCAAATTTACCAGCTCACTTTTTGTACCCAATCTGAATGGAGGCCCAAAAGTTCCGATTCCTTCTGACACAAAAACTTTAAGTGATTTGTAAATATTCATCCCACTATTATACTCAAACATTAAGTTTGACACATAGTTAAACGGAAATATCTGCCCACCATGTGTATGTCCGGCCAGATATAAATCAACGCCATGAGCTTCGGCATGCTTAATACCATTGGGTGCATGATGCAATATTACGGATGGTTTATCGCTTTTAATGGGTAAACGATTTAAGGTTTCGCGGATGGTAGGTTTACCTGGCGAAGCATGTACATCAAAAGTTTCTCTATCTGCAACCATATGCTCAAGACCTATAATTTGTAAGTCTTTGAATTGGGCAATTTCGTTTTGCAAAACATTTACTCCTGCACTGCGCATCATTGCTAAAATACTATCGTTATCCGTGGCATGATCGTGATTACCATCTACAAAATAAACGGGTGCTTTTAAGTTTTGCAAAGGTTCAAAATGAGATGAGTTTAAAGCATACTTGCTATCGAGATAATCGCCTGTAATAAAAATCACATCTGGATTTTGCGCATTGGTTTGCTTCACTAGTTTATTTAAAAAGCCATTATTGCGGAAGTGACCTATATGTATATCTGTTAGATGTACCGAATTTATAGTTTGGCTGAGCCCTTTAAGCGGAACCTTATAATTACTTGTGCGAAGATATTGTGCATTAAAATAACTACCCAAAGCCAATACTGAAAATAAAGTAAACGATAGTATTCCAAATTGCATGGGTTTTAACTTAATGAACAAAGCCACGAGGTCGACGGCTAAAAACGCCATGGTGATAAATAGGTACAAGCCCATGGCTACCGAGGCTATTTTATAAAAAGCATGCCCCGTATAATCTACAGCATTAATGTTTTTTATTAATCCTACCATAAAAAGGACAGGCACAACAGCAAAAAACACATAAAACCATGTTGTGCTATCAGCTCCCATGATCCAAGACCATTTTCGAGCTAGATATATTACTGATACTATCAATAAGCTTAAAAAGCCTATTGGAATTAAATATGGAATAAACTTCATTTATATATTTATTAGATGTATTTAAATTTATGACACAAGCTGACTCCTATAGAATCAGCTTGCTAAGTATTAATGATACACTAGCCACTATGGAAGTACCTCTTTCATGATAATCAATTAAATAACCATTCGAGTTTCGCTGTTTTTTTGTTCTACCTTATGAATGGCAAACTCATGGCATTGTTTCATACACAAACCACATGTAGTACATTGATCGTAATTTTGAACATATGCTTTGCTATTACCTTTTATCCTTACTTTTAATCGGCCTTTAAACGGAAGGCTATTTACCTCATTTTTACTAAGGTTCTTTAGAGCTAAAGCTGAGTGAGGACAAACTTCTACACAACTTCCGCAACCATCACAAGAAATTTCGTTAATCACGATTTTTCCATTTTTTATCCTTAGCTCCTGTTCTAACTTGTTTCTGACTAATCTTTGCTTAAACTTATTCATAGCTTACTCTTTATGCGATCCAAAACCCTTATCCTTCATTTTTTGCATGTACTCAGCACGCTTCTCCTTAGGTATACTGCTGCATCTATTTCCGAATCTACCACGCCAATTCTTCTTCTTTTTGTTTGAACAAGAATGACCGCGACCGAAACCTGAGAATAATATTTTTGATAGCGCCAATAAACCAAGGGCCTGCCAATAAGTTATAATTGTTAATCCGAATATTGCTGGCATAAGCCAATTCCATAATAATAGTACAGCTAAAGTAACTAAGCCAACTCCTAATAACATCAATATGATTTTGCCTGCTATAAATTTCCCTTTTTTCATCTTTTTAATCTTTTAATAATTCGTAAATCTCATTCAGTCGCTCACGTAAATACACTATGGCATATCGCTTACGCGATATTAATGTATTTACCTTCTCGCCTGTTTGATCACTTATCTGTTTAAACGAATAGTCTTCAAACTCGTGCAAAACAAATACCTCACGTTGCTCTTCAGGCAATTCTTCTAGGGCCTCTAAAATTTCATCCCAAATGGCTTTTCTAAAAAGCTCATCATCAGGATTACCTGTAGATGCTGGCAGAATATCTTCGATAAATAACTTTTCATCTTCACCATCAGCTTTGCGATCCGCGGATTTATCGCTTAATAGTTCTGGTTTCTTTTTTCGTTTTAAATCAATTATTCTGTTGTTTGCCGTTCGGTATAGCCACGAAGAAATATTATCTAACGTTTCTATTTGCTCAAAACCGTTGAATAGCTGAATAAAAATATCTTGAAGCACATCCTCTGCCTGATCTAATGGCAGCGCTTTTTTTATAAAGTTGAGCAGCTTGTTTTTTTGCCCATTATATGTACTTTCTATATAGTTATTTTTACTACTCATTTTATTCGCTTATACCTTTAAGACGATTAACTCAACCTGATATTTTAACCAAATGCACTTTTTTATTAAAAAATTAATTATTGATTCTCTTTTTGTAGAATATAAGCATAAAAAAAACTGCACACCATGCTTAATAATAGCACAATGTACAGTTTAACATTTTAATAGAATAAATAATAAAACCCTATTAATATTTTATCCCATTTAATTACTCACTCTAATTCCTATAGGTGTACTTGAAAAGCATTTCACTTCATCATTACCAAAATAGCATCAGCCTCTCCTTCCCATGGAGATACAAAATCTTGTTTTTTAGTTGCAGTAACTTCTTTACTATATTCGCCAGTTAAGGTATTAAACCATTTAGAAGTGACTGGTTTAATTTCCTTTTCCGAATCGAACATGAATTGGGCTCTAAATTGATAAGTTTCTTTTGGCACATAAAACAAGTACTGCTCTTCGCCATTCTTTTTCATGGCATAACCCGATTGATTTCGGTGTGGAGATGGCTCGTAATCAGTAATAGGATACTTTGTGAAAAAATCAGTTAGGTGCTTGAAATATTCGAACTTGGGTTGATAGAAATCTTCAGGTTGTTCAAAAGGGTTCCATATTATTACATTCCATGCAGCGGCTTGCCAATAGTATGTTGAATATGCGCCTGCGAAAATACACTGGTAATTTCTTTTTAAACAATATGCCGCATCAGTATAACTACCTGGAAAAACATAATATGGTGATTTCTCATATCCGCCATGCTCAATATTAAAGATGGGTTTGTTTTTGAACTTTCTATAATCAGAAATCATATCCTGATACAAGGCTAAATTCCAAGTTTGACGCGATATATAGTCTACCTCATCGCTATGGCGCTTGCAAAAACCATAATCGTGCACTGTTATTGTTCTATCAAAAGGATTTTGATTTCTTAGTCGGCGTAAGCGCTCTAAAATATAATCATCATCGGCCCTGCCATAAAATAAAGCTTCCTTAGATACATCCCACATAATATTTGGGAAAGCTCCGTAACGCTTTGCCACGTAGTCATAATACATATCATCTGCTTCAGAATACATATCGGGCCAATTCACTAACTTATTCCATACGTAAATCATTAGGTGCGATACGATTTCTTTATCATGCATTAAGCTGATGGTTCTGTCTAGTTTTTTAAAGAACTCTACATTTAGCATTGAGTAATCTGGTTCTTCATTATTACCTAAAAATGGAAATATCTCTAAATCGCCACCAAAATCATGCTCTGGATGATTCTTTAACTTTTCGTCTCTAGTCCACTCTCCATTATGCGCCAGGTTAATATCGAAAGTGTATACATTCATCACCACTTGGTTAAAACCATTTTCTTTAATGGTATTTAATAATTGCGTGGTACGGGGTAAACCATCGCTATTTTTATAGTCGAGTGCATACAACCAATCACACTCAAAAGCCATTAACGAATAAGGAGTACCATCTTCGTAATAGAAATGACGAGAATCGTGCTTTGGTATTTCTATTGCCCCTTTTACATTATTATAAGCTGTGCTACTCACCTCAACGGTTCCTACTTTGTTATTTAAAGCAGCTATTGCTGATGTAGTTTTATAAGTCCAGATCCCTTTTTCTTTGGCTGAGAATCGCAGTACCCATTCATTTTTACCATTATAAAAACCTGGAACATTTATTTTATTGCCCGATGGTGAGGTAAAGACTGCATCAAATTGCTCAGTAAAAGGATTTTGTTTTGATGCTTTTGCTTTAAAAGTGATATCAAGCACTTCCCATTTATCAATATTAATCGCTTGTTTATTCTTAAATTTCTCGTGTTTTATACCTGCACTAAGCGTTAAGCTAAAACATAAGATAATGGTTATCAGATTTAATTTTTTCATCATGGATATTTAATTTGTTTGAATAGTCAATATTATCATTTTTTACTAAGATATACAGAGACAGAATACCCTATTTAGCATGGTATTTTTAGAAATCATAACACTCATCTACAAAAACTATAGAGCTGCAAGCATTAATTTAGTTGCCAAAGAACATCTACTTTAAGTTTCATAAATGCTTTAAACGAGTGCTTAAATTCACTTTGATGGATGGTTTGATATTTATGCGTGTACTTATCGAAAACAAAAAGCGCTTTATTTACATTATCCAATTCAGTAAGACACTTTAATTGGTAATAGATGCCCTGAATATTTAGGTCATCTAATTTTAAAACATACTCACTTACTTCTAATAAAAGTGGATAATTTTTCTGGGCATAAAGTACCTTAGAATATCTCAACAGTAAATCAACATTATCGAAGTTCAAATTACTTTTAATATCCAATAACCAATCTTTTTCTATATCACTTACAAATTCACCTCGCCTAATAATTGAACACTTGTACTGGTATTCTTTTGAGTTTTCATTAATTTCCTTAATCAGACTTCGGTAATCACAGTATATTTCACTTGCTATATTCAATCGCCAAAACTTATCTTCATAAACAGTATCTAAACCATCTATTTCTGCAAGTATCTTTTTTAGGGCATTAAATGTAACACCTCTATTATTGGCAGCTTTATTCACCTCAAAACCAGGCCACAATAACTTGGTAAGTTCACTAGTTAATATCCCTCTTTCATTTTTTATACTTGAGATTAGTAATAATAAAAAGAGCTCTTTTATTTTTGGCGAGAAGTGAGATGAATAATCCACTCCACTTTGGTTTAAAACCGTAAACTTTCCGAATAAATAAATGGCATTTTTATTTTCGTCACTTACCTTAATAACTTCAGGTTTTAATTGAGACTTAGATTGTTTCTTTTTAAATATCCATACAATAAATACCAACATTACAAAAAGTAAACCTATTGCAAGCAAAGCAAACCCAGTATACCATGGCTTTTCTGGTACTTCAACAGCATGTAGGTTTAACCATTTAATTTCATCATCACTTAAAGCTCTATCCCATATAGACAAGTCATCTATATACCCATTTAAATAATTATCTTGCTTAATACCATGCCCTAATAATAACTCAGAACTTCCGGTAAACGAAGGGTGATGAAGTGAAGAAGCTACTTTATTTCCATCAATAAATATACTTTGTTCCTCTTTAATAATATCGTAACGAATGGTTAAGTGATACCATTTTAATGGTTCGAGTTTAACAGGCGCACTACTGTCGTTAGTATAAAACCCAAATAAAACTTTACCAGGTTTTAATACTGCATGTAAGCCCTTTCTAAAACCTTCTTCGTTGCTACCTAAAATACAATAGCAATAGTTATTCTCTTCAATAAATTTAAAATAAACAGAGATGGTGAAGCTACTATTTACAATATTATAAGCAGAAACCTTATCTAGGGTAAGGTAATTTTGGTCGGATACTTTTAGCACATCGCCTCTTTCGTTATCCACCACAAAATTACAATTCTGAGGGCGTGACTTACCATTAACTAAATTAATGATTGAATTATTAAATTTATAATTCGCCCTTAAACCATCACTTAAATTTAAAGCGGAAGCTTCGAAATTAAAAGGCGAAGCAAACTGTTGATTATTATCAATAACAACAGAACTAGGTTCGAAGCGATATCCTTGCTTGTGTGGTTCAAGTATAAAGAACGATTCATTATCGTATTGAAACCTAAAATGACCATTACTCAACGCCAATTTATGATGCGCCCAACTGATACCTTTTAATAAATTGCCATTACTTTTAACAGAACCAGAAACACTATTTAAATCATTAAGTGTTTTACACAGGTAATGAAATGTAATATTATATTTCTTATCTGAATAGAATATAAAATTTGGTTGCTTCCCTGAAATTTGCCAACTCTCTAGTAAATAATCTATGCAATACGAATTTAAACTAATACGAACCCAATCTGCTGGGAGCTCTTCTTCTTTTATGCCCTCTTTCGAAAATCGCCTTAAGGATAACAATTCGTTACTAGTATCTCCAATAAACTGAACCCGATTATCACTAACGTTATTTTGCTTTTTATAGGCAAAATCTACTACATTATTAGTGTAAGCATTTACATACTTACTTAATTGTTTATTTGTTGATTGGTTAAAAACAACTAATTGCTTTCCTACATTTATAACATCATCAATATCTGGCCACTTTTCTCCAGAAGGATGATGATACAAACTGGTTAATAAACCAGCTGTTTCAAATTCTCTGATTAAATCACCCTCATCTCCCTCATAATCTATAAACAATGGAAAAACAAATTTGGTAGACTCTATGTAAGCTTTTAAATCCGTAAGGAAATCGCGAAAGCGTAATTCACCTTCAGTTAATTTTAAGAATGGTGATTCACCATTCTTATTAGCAATCAGTTTAATTGACATACCAAAACACCCTACCCCCTTGGGCAATTTAAGAGAAGATGTAATTTCCTCCTTTGTACTAAGTTCTGCAATGGCGAATGATTGCTTGCTAAAATCAGATGCAAATAGTGTCTGAGTACATCCTACAATAAAGAGGATCAATAAAAATACGATGGTTTTTTGATAATAGATAGTTCTCAAATCACAGGTTATATTATAATACATTAAATAATTGGTAATGCTATTAACTCCATTTCTCAAACATATAAAAAAGATCAATAATTCAGATACGATAAGGCCTAACAATTGTCTTTATTCGTATTTACCCCTGTTTATTCACCTTTAAATTTACACCCGAGTAAATATTTTTTAACAAAATTGCATAGCACTAAATAAAAGAAACTTACAAAACTTATTAAGGGGTATTTTAAGGCATATTTAATACAATTCTAAAAACTCATTAAGGTACTTTTTAGAGATACCAAAATACTTTTATTGTAAACATTCACATTTACAAAAATCGATATCATGAATCTATCAAAATACAACATATTACTAATCTGTTTATTCTTATTACAATATGCAGATGTTTACGCTCAAAGCCCGAAATACGCAGCCCCTGCACATGTAGAATATGATGCCAACTCAATTGTTTTAAAAACCAGACTTAGAGAATTAAACGAAGATATTACACGATATGGCATTTTATTAGATACTACAATAACCAACAAAAAACTCCTTACGGGATACAAATACGAACAATTTTACGATTGGGATTTATATTTCGAAAACATCTACATGTCCTATTATGGCATTTCTCAATATAATTTCGATAACCTTGAAGGCTTTTTTGCCATTCAACATCCAGATGGTTTTATTAAAAGATGTTTCGGGCCAAAACCGTTTGGGTTAACGCACCACTTCAAACCTTTTATCGCACAGATAATAGTATTAGGATCTCGACAAACTAAAGATTGGACTTGGGCTGCTAATTACTACGAGCAAACTAAAAAGTATTTAGAACACTGGTTTGAATATGATACCGATAAAAATGGCTTAGCATATTGGTCGGGCAAACAAATGAAAAATTGGTCAGGCGCCTCAGATCACAGTGGAATGGACAACCAAAATACACGATGCCTCGGAAAAAGCGAAGGCGTTGATTTAAATTGTTATTTAGTTCGTGAGTTAGAAGCTATGGCCGTTATAGCTAAAGAAATAGGTAAAAAGAAAGACATTGCGAAATACAAAGAGCATGCAAAACAGTTAAAAGCATTAATTAACGAACATCTTTGGGATGAGAAAACCGGATTTTATTACGATAGAAATGAAGAAAATGGAAAAACAACCTTTGTAAAATCTGTTTCTGGATTTACACCAATTTGGTCTGGCGTTGCCTCTAAAGAGCAAGTAAAACGAATGGTTGATGAACATCTTCTTAACCCAAAAGAATTTTGGTCTGCTTACCCTATTCCTTCATATGCAATGAACGAACCTGATTACCGACAAAATTACCAAGGTCAAAAAGGATGCAACTGGAAAGGCAACACATGGATACCTACCAATTACATGATATGCCATGGCTTAATGGATTATGGCTATAAGGATTTAGCTAAAGATATTGCCTTAAAAACATATAATATGGTACTTGGCAATAAAACCACTCGTGAATTTTTTAATGCAGAAACTGGTGAAGGCAATGGAATGAACCCATTCTTTGGTTGGTCGTCCTTAGCTTATATTTTACCATTAGAGTTACAGCTAAACTATAACCCTACAGATTTAAACGAGAAAAACATAAAACAGCTCGGCATACAAATAGGTGTTAATTTCAAATAAAAACCGACTTAAGTATTAAATAAAATAATCATGAAAAAAACGTATCTATTATTAATCCTAATCATTATTTCAGTTCAACTCATTGAGGCGAAAAAGAAGAATGCCGTCAATGATTCTAGACCGAATATCATTATTATTAATGCTGATGATTTAGGATATGCCGATCCTAGTTGTTATGGAGGAAAATTATTCGAAACACCTAACATTGATAGATTAGCTAATGAAGGAATTCGGTTTACGGATGGATATGTATCTTCATCGGTTTGCTCTCCTAGTCGGCTTGGTTTATTAACTGGTTGCTATCAAACGCGATTTGGCATTCAGTGGAACCATGACACTTTTAATCTACCTGGCCAAAAAAAAAGGAAGGCTATTGTGCCTGAAAAGCACCGCTATATCAATCAAGCTTTTTCAGAAGCAGGATACGTAACCGCCATAGCAGGGAAATATAACTTGCCTGGATATCCAAATACAACTTTTGATAAAACTTACTCACTTACCTCTGCAGGATGTAATTATTTTCCTGATGCCAAAGGTGGATATGGTGGGGTGGATCAATATCCGAAACCCAAAGAAGGTTGGACTATGGTTCAATGGGGTCCTGATCGCGAGGGCGAAGAGTATATAACAGATAGATGCGGTCGACAGTGTATTGAGTTTATTGAAGAAAACAAGGAGAATCCATTCTTCTTCTATTTAGCATTTAATGCCCCTCACACGCCTTTACAAGCTAAAAAGGTAGATAGAAAACGAGTAGAAAATATCCAATCAGAATCCATGAAACTATACGCCGCTATGGTTTTGGCAATTGATGATAATGTGGGACGCATATTAGATTATCTTGAAAAAGAAGATTTAAGAGACAATACAATTATTGTATTTTTAAGTGACAATGGCCCTATGAATCCCATTCATTTTGAAGTTCCAAGTTGGTGGCCCGATGATTCTCCGTATCACATTATGGGACAACGAGGCGGATTATCTGGCTATAAAGGAATATTCAGAGAAGCAGGCATTCGCATACCTTACATTGTTAGTTGGCCTGCGCAACTCAAACAAAATAGCACCTATAAAAAAACAGTGAGTACTTTAGATTTATATCCTACGTTATGCGCTGCTGCAAATGTTCGCTTACCTAATTACACACATTTAGACGGTGTTAACCTAATGCCATACATTAAGGGTGGTGCCAATCAAGATCCGCATGACTATCTGTTTTGGTATGCCAATAGAATGGGCGCGGTGCGAATGGGTAAATGGAAATTATATATAGAAGATAACAAACATTTCCTCTTCGATTTGGAAAATGACCTATCTGAAACTACTAACGTAAGCAGAGAGAACCCTGAGGTAATGCAAAAAATATTTGGAGCATACATCTCGCATCGCAATGAAATGCCTCCTTGTCGTAATCCTTTTATCAGACCAATTGACTTGCCAACTAAAGCAGCAGCAGGACTGCATGTTGTTGATCCTAAATAAAACAATTATGAAACAACAATTACAAATAGCATTAGCTAACAATGTCATCCTTTTACTGCTGACTCTGCTATTTGCGTCAGCATATAACTTAGAAGCACAGCAAAATAAAAGACCAAATATCTTATTCTGTATTGCCGATGATATTAGTTTTCCACACACTTCTATTAATGGTACTGCTGAAATTAGTACCCCAAACTTTGATAGGGTAGCACAAAAGGGCGTATTATTTAATAATGCCTATTGCACAGTATCTTCATGTGCTCCTTCAAGAGCGTCTATTTTAACGGGCAAAAACATTTGGGAACTAGAAGAAGGCGGCTTGCTATTTGGCGGACTTCCTAAAAAACACACAACCTTTACTACATTACTAAAAGCGAATGGATATTCGGCAGGTTATACAGGTAAGGGATATATGCCTGCCAATAAAAAGGAGCCCTATCAAACAGAACCTCTTGCTCCCGAATACAACAAGGTGCGAAAGAAAGCCCCTCAATTTATTTCTAATAAAGACTATGCAGGAAATTTTTCATCTTTTCTTAAACAACGAGATAAAAGCAAACCGTTTTTCTTTTGGTATGGATCACACGAGGCACATAGAGCATACAACCCTGGTATTGGAGCACGATCGGGCAAGGATATTTCTAAAATTAAAGTGCCTGGCTTTTTACCAGATAATGATTTAGTAAGAAGTGATATTGCCGACTATTATTATGAGGTTGAATGGTTCGATTCACATTTGGGCCGTATGATTAAAGACCTTGAAGATGCCAATGAACTTGAGAATACTATTATTATTGTAACTGCCGATAATGGCATGCCATTTCCTCGAGCTAAAGCAAGCTGCTACGATTACGGAACACATATGCCTTTAGCAATTTGTTGGGGTAATAAAATAAAAGGAGGCAATACCGTAGACGACTTTATTAGCTTCATTGACTTTGCTCCAACCTTACTAGAGGCAGTTGGCTTAGATGCTCCAAAAGAGACTACTGGTAAAAGTTTCCTTGATATTTTACTAGCTGAACAAAGTGGCCAAATTGACCCCTCACGGGATAGAGTTTTCACTTCATTAGAACGCCATACATATTGCAGACCCGATGGTATGCCCTACCCTATACGTACAATCAGAAAAGGAGATTGGCTTTACATTGTAAACTTTGAAGCAGATAGATGGCCAGCTGGTGATGCCGATTTTACATCTCCCCATCAGGGATTTTATGGCGATATTGATGCAGGTGCAACACGTGAGCACCTCATCGAAAATAAAAATAATGAAGAGTTAAAATATTACTTCGATTTATCGTTTGGTAAACATCCAAAAATTGAATTGTACAATGTAAAAAATGATCCATATCAACTACACAACCTTGCTAACAACTCAAAACACAAAAAGCTATGCAAAGCACTTAAAAAAGAACTATTTGCTTATCTAAAAGAAACCAATGATCCGCGCATGCAAGGAAAATCGCCCTGGGACGATTATCCTTATTACTTTAAAGGATTTGAAGAAAAGCACTTAAAAGCCAAAGGAGAAAGAGACAATTAATAAATATATAAGATGAAACAAAAAATACTTTTACTACTAATCACAGCTCTAGTTGCTACTTCAGCAATTAGTGCTCAAGAGCAATACAAACCAGAATGGGATAACCTTAAAAATCACAAGGTCACGCCTGAGTGGTTTTCTGATGCTAAACTAGGTGTATATTTCCATTGGGGAGTATATAATGTACCTGCAAATGGGAACGAATGGTATGGCCGTTTTATGTATGAACACGACAGAAAAAAGAATTGGGGCAAAGGTATTTACGATTACCATACCAAAACTTATGGAAGAGATAAACAATACCACGATTTTATCCCTGAATGGAAAGGCGAACAGTTTAATGCAAAAGAGTGGGTTGATAAATTTGAGTATATGGGTGCTAAATTTATTGGAACCATTGCTGAACATCATGATGGCTTTTCGCTTTGGGAAAGTGAAGTAAATCCATGGAACTCAAAAAAGATGGGACCTAAAATTGATGTGGTGAAAGAGATGGCTTTGGAAGTGAAAAAACGAGATTTAAAGTTTATGACCACTTTTCATCATGGTTTTCATATGATGTTTTTCCCTAAAAAAGAAAACTCAGTATTGCGCCCAGCAACGCAACACCTTGTTGCTTATAACCAATTAGAGTTTCCTGAAGGAGGCGACTATGATATCCTTTATGGAAATATGCCCTATGAAAAGGAATGTGATATATGGCTAGGCAAACTTAACGAGGTAATTGACGAATATTGTCCGGATTATATTTGGATGGATTTTGCGCAAGGGTACGTGAGAGAAGACTACCGCAAACAATTTTTAGCAAACTACTTTAATAAAGCGCAAGAACTCAATAAAGAAGTGGTGGTAAATACCAAGGGAGACTTCTTCCCTACTGATATTGCAGCCGTTAATGTTGAACGTGCTACTATGGAAGATATCACCCCATTTGTTTGGATTACTGATTTTCAATTAGGTAGTTCGTGGGGATACAATAAAGATAAAAGAACAGCTCTAAATCCTCAAAAAGCAATTAGAATTCTGGCCGAAGTGGTTAGCAAGAATGGAGTAATGATTTTAGCTGCTGCGCCAATGGCGGAGGGTATTATTCCCGAAGAGCAAGTAGCTAGTATGGAGGGTATTGGCAATTGGCTGCAATTATATGGCGAGGCAATCTATAATACTCGTCCGTTTGTAGAGTTTGGTCAAGGCCCTACTAAGTTAGTTTCTAACCCCAACGACAATTGGAATGCATACGGTTCAATTAAAGCTGGCTTAGACAAGTTGAATGCACAAGATGTTCGTTATACCCAAAATGGCAAAACAGTTTATGCAATTCAGTTAGGATGGCCCGGATCTAAACAAGAACTAACACTTGAAACCTTCGCTGGTAAAGCAAAGAACATGAAAGTGAAATCGATAAAAGTGTTAGGCAGCAAAGAACGTATCAAATGGTCTACAACAAATAAGGGTATAAAAGTTACTTCTCCAAGCAAGAAACCTGCCGAAGGAGATGCTGCTATTGTTTACAAAATCACATTAAAATAATTCATCTGTGGAGTAGCTTCGCGCTACTCCATAAAATAACATCTCATGAATCTATATAAAAGCTTTTCTATAATACTACTCGCCTTTTTACTTCAGTCGCTTTCTGCGCAAACCCAAAACTTCATCATTATTTTTACCGATGACCAGGGCTACGAAGACCTCGGTTGTTTTGGCTCTAATAAGGTTAAAACTCCTAACATTGATAATATGGCTAAAGAGGGGCTTAAACTAACTAGCTTTTACGTAGCCTCATCTGTTTGTTCTCCATCACGAGCAGCATTGCTTACTGGCAGAATGCCTAAACGAGTTGGTGTTCCGGGTGTCTTATTCCCTCGTAAAAATGAAAAAGGGCTTTCGCCAGATGAAATAACCATAGCTGAACTATTAAAAGAAAAAGATTATGCCACTGCATTAGTCGGCAAATGGCATTTGGGTCACAAAAAAAAGTATCTCCCCCTCAATCAAGGGTTCGATTCATATTTTGGCATTCCATATAGTAACAATATGTCAGTGGCAGCAAATATTGATATCTCTCCAGATATTGTTTTTACCGAAAACTATAACCTCGAAGCGATGGAGGCAGATAGAGCCCTTGTTGATATAAAACAAAGCGCAGAACAAAAAGCACACTTAAAAAATAAACCTCCACTTATGAGAGGTAACGAAATTATTGAATACCCTTGTAATCAAGGTACCTTAACTGAACGCTACACAAACGAAGCCATCTCATTTATTACCGAGAATAAAGATCAACCCTTCTTCTTATATTTTGCACATTCTTTTCCACATGTACCCATATATGCAGGCGAAAAGTTTAAGGATTCAAGCGGCACCTCTCCCTTCTATGATGCCGTGCAAGAAATTGATTGGAGTGTTGGCGAAGTGCTTAATACGCTTAAAAAATTAGGTTTAGATGAAAATACAATAGTGGTATTTACTTCTGATAATGGCCCCAATAGTCATGGTTCAGCAAAACCTTTAAAGGGCCGTAAGTTTGATACTTACGAAGGCGGACAGAGGGTACCTGCCGTTGTATGGGCACCAAGCAAAATAAAGTCAGGTATTGTTAGTGATGAGATTGTTTCCTCACTCGACTTACTCCCAACATTTGCACATTATGCCAAAATACCATTGCCAAAAGATAGAACATACGATGGTTATAACATTTCTAAGTTTATTGAAGGCAAATCGAAAAAATCACCTCGCCAGGAGATGTATTTTTACGGTTCAAACTCTACAAAAGTTGACGGAATACGAATGGGTGATTGGAAATACGTAATCAATGGGTACAGAAAAACATCATGGAGAAAACTATCAGAAGAAGATTTAAAACCTAAGCTTTTCAATCTAAAAAACGACATCTCAGAATCGAAGAATGTAATCAGTCAGCATCCAGAGAAAGCAGAAGAACTCATTAAGCAAATGAATCAATTTGATGCTGATATAGATAAAGATATTTCTAAATAAGATTACAACTAATTAGCAATTCAAAATGAATAAAAAACATACCACAATTCTGCTATTCTTTCTAACATTGGGGATTCAAATTGTAGCTCAAAAACGCCCTAATATCATTCTGATAATGGCCGATGATATGGGCTATTCCGATATTGGATGTTATGGTGGCGAAATAAATACACCCAACTTGGATGAGCTCGCAGAGGGTGGTATTCGTTTTACTCAATTTTATAACAATGCAAGATGCTGCCCAACACGAGCAGCACTTTTAACTGGATTATACCCACATCAGGCAGGTGTTGGCGGAATGGTTGGTCATGGTCATGGCGACCTTAGCATAAATGCTGTTACCATTGCCGAGATTATGAAAACCAACGGTTATGCTACTTACATGACTGGGAAATGGCATGTAGCTGATTCTGATAACGGCGAAGACAAACACAATTGGCCTATCCAACGCGGTTTTGATAAATTTTTTGGTACCATAAAAGGTGTAGGAAGTTATTTCGATCCATATTCATTAAACTACAACAACGAAGCCGTTAAGCTAAAGCCAGAAGACAGCTTCTATTATACCGATGCTATTTCAGATTCTACGGTTTCATTTATTGATAACCATTTTCAGAATAACAAGCAATCACCTTTCTTCTTTTATGTAGCCTATACTGCTCCACACTGGCCATTGCATGCTTTGCCAAAAGACATCGAAAAATATGAAGGCGTGTTTAATAAGGGATGGGATGTTTTAAGGGAAGAAAGACTTGAGCGCATGAAAAACCTAGGTATTGTTCCCGAAAACGTAAAACTAAGTCCTCGAAATCCTCGTGCGAAAGCATGGAGCGCTACAGAAAATAAAAAGTGGGAATTACAGCGCATGATGACCTATGCAGCCATGGTTGATAATATGGATCAAGGCATTGGTCGCATCATCTCAAAACTTAAAAAAGAAGGCGAGTTTGACAATACATTGATCATGTTTCTTTCTGATAATGGAGGATGTGCAGAAACCTTAGAAGGCGTTGAACAGTGGGTGTCGAGCCGTGAAGTTTCTGTAACTATAGATGGCAAGAGAGTATATCCAGGTAATGATATAAATGTATTGCCAGGCCCTGCAACCAGTTATATGAGTTACGGACCAGCATGGGCAAACCTTAGCAATACTCCCTATCGTAGATTCAAAAAATCGGGTCACGAAGGTGGCGTTATTAGCCCTTTCATTATGCATTGGCCAATGCAAATTAAAGACAAAAATGCCCTAGCTAATGAAGTGGCTAGCATTATTGATGTTATGCCAACCATATTAGATGTCACTGAAACCAATTACCCTAATTCATATAAGGGGAATAAGATACAAGCTACTGAAGGTATCAGTATAATGTCCGTGTTAAATGGAAAAAAATTATTACGTGACGAATGGTTCATGGAACATGGCAGAAACAAAGCTTACCGAAAAGGCGATTGGAAAATAGCCTGGTCACGCCAAAAGGATGGACAAGAGTGGGAGCTCTTTAACCTAAAAGAAGATCCCACAGAGTTAAATAATTTAGCGTCCAAATATCCCGAAAAACATATAGAAATGATTGACCGTTGGTACGAGTGGGCAAAACGAGTAAAAGTGGTACACAAATAATTAAATGAGGTACATTAATGATCTTTTTTTAACGCAATACTGTTTTTATGAGCTTTGTATACTCAAAAAACATGAAGTGACATACAGCAATCTTTATTATTGATATTAATATAAATTCCAGAGTAATCTAAAGAATTATTCTCAGAAACTATAAATATAATATGACTTGAATATCTCCAAGCCTGCGGATGTATTCTAAGTTGGATCGTACCCGAATTTGCACGGGTAATTTATTTAATCTCTATCGATGAAACCGAAAAACGAATTTCTATGAAGTATGCAATTAATTCTAGTTTAGAAAGTGTCATTTCAAAAAATGAAAAAATGAACAGATACAAATACCTTATAACTATTAGTCTATTCCTATTTACAACAATGCTTCAGTCTCAAACGCAACCAAATATAATAATGATTTATGCGGATGACTTAGGTTGGAAAGATCTCAGTTGCACCGGCAGCGAATATTACGAAACCCCTAACCTGGATCTGTTGGCAAAAAACGGAATGCGCTTTACCCGAGCGTATGCTGCAGCTCCGGTATGTGCACCTTCAAGAGGAGCTTTACTCAGCGGAAGGTCACCTGCCAGAAATAAATATACCAATATATATAAATCAAAAAGTGCTCCCAATGATAGCCTTTATGACGTAAGCAAAGAAATTGGTTTAAACAACCAAACATTAGAAGCTAAACACAGACATACCCTTGGCAGTGAAGCAATACTAATTGCAGAACAACTTAAAAATGCGGGATATACTACAGGGTTTATTGGTAAATGGCACATTGGAATTTTAGATGGCTACAGACCTGAGCAAAGGGGATACGATTGGGCAGCGGGGTATTATAATAAAATAGATGTTCTTTTTGAAGATCACTATATCACGAATACTACAGACTTGGTTAATCTGCCCAATGCAAAACCAGGCGATTGGCGCGAGGATTGCTATGTAGAAGCAGCTTGTTCTTTTATTGAGGATAACAAAAGTAAACCTTTCTTTTTGAGTTACCACAGTTATTTAACACACGGACCGTTTGTAGGCAAAAAAGAATTGATAGGCAAATATGATAAAAAACTTAAAACCGACCAGAATAATCCAAAGTATGCTTCAATGGTGGAAGCCCTGGATGAAAGTGTAGGTAAAATTGTGGCTTATCTTAAACACTTAAAGTTGTTAAATAACACCTTAATTGTTTTTTCAAGCGACAATGGCGGATGTGGTGCAACATCGAACTACCCGCTAATGGGTGGCAAAACGTTTTCTTACGAAGGAGGATACCGTGTGCCACTTATTATGCATTGGCCCGATAAAATAAAAGGTGGAGCACTAAACCAAACACGAACCATTTCAATGGATTTGTATCCTACCTTTTTAGAGGTCGCCAATGCGCCCATAAATTCCGATTACATTATTGATGGAGTAAGCCTTGTAGGAGAAATTACACAAACAAGTAAACTTGCTAAGCGTCCCATATATTTTCACTTTCCGCACTATTCAAAAAATACATCTCCACACTCAAGTGTAATATATGATGGATGGAAATTAACCTTATTCTATAATGATGCCAAAGGGCGTTATGCGTTATTCAACCTTAATGACGATCCTGAGGAACAGAACGACAAATATTCAGACTTGCCTGAGAAAGTAAAAGAATTGGATAAAATGCTTCAAAATTACTTGGTAAGCGCAAATGCCGAGCTCCCAATTTATGCACATACTCCTGAGGGTAAAGACCTAATAGAACGCTATCATAATGGCAACATAATGGGAGATTCTGAAAATATTAGAGATAATGCCTCGCAAAAAAACAAAGAAAGTGGCCGTAAAAAAGCGCTAAACAAGCGCCTAACAGCTGAAAAAAATATACGTAAGGCACAGCTCTCCAATCCCACAATTACAGGTGGAAAGGCTCAGTAACTAGATATTACAATAAGTAAACCTGAGGATTTGCAAAACCAATACAATAATAATTGTACATAAATAACATTTATATGAAACAAGTATTAGTAATAACATCAATTATTTTATTTACCCTAATAGGTAAAGCCCAAGATCGCCCTAATATTATTTTTATCCTAACAGACGATCAATCCTATGGAATGATGGGATGTACAGGTAATAGCATTATTCAAACCCCTAACTTAGATAAGTTAGTAAACCAAAGTGTACTATTTACAAATGCTCATGTTAGCAGCCCTATATGTACACCTAGTAGAGTTTGTATGTTGCTAGGCCAATTCGAAAGAAAACATAGTGTGAACTTTAATTCAGCTACTAGCATTTCTGAGGAAGCATGGGAAAATTCGTACCCAGTACTAATGCGAAAGGCTGGATATTATACCGCTTACATAGGAAAAAACCATACCCCAATAGGCAAATTAGGTTATGAGAGTGGTATCGCCGAAAAAAGTTTCGATTATTGGTATGCCAGTCATGGGGGCGTATATTTTTATCCAAAAGAAAAAAGAGAAATATACAAAGATGCCATTGCTGATACGCAAGTAGAAATATTAGAGGAAGGCGTAGATCAATTTTTAGATCCTAATGCAAGACGATTAAAAGGAGCAATTAGCTTTTTAGATAACCGCCCGCAAGATAAACCCTTCTTACTAAATTTAAATTTCAATATTCCGCATGGTGCTTCTACCGGAGCTATGCGACAAAAGCCTACTGATGATGAAATATACCGAAGCTTATACCGAGATATGGAGATTCCCCTACCCGATAATTACATCGCTAAAGCGGATATAAAAAACCCTAAACTACCTGCAGATATCCATCATGCCAACGACCGCCAAACAGGCTATGATTACGTTAATACACCTGAAGATTTTCGAGAAAGATACATTCGTCAGATGCAATGTATTACAGGGGTTGATAGACTCGTTGGCAAACTCCGAAAAAAGCTAAAAGAGCTAAAAATTGATAAAAACACCATCATCATCTTCACCTCCGACCATGGTTTATTTATGGGCGAACATGGGCTTGGAGGTAAAGCTTTGTGCTACGAAAAAACCACACATGTGCCTATGTTTATCTACCATCCAAAACTAAAAAAAGGGTACAAAAGTGACGCCCTAGTACAAACTATAGATATCGCTCCAACCATACTATCCTTAGGTGGTCTTGATAAATCAGAAGCCATGCAAGGCAAAGATATTTCGGGGTTTATCGAAAACAAAAACACTTCAGTTCGCAAGTATCTATTTACAGAGAATTTATGGTCAACCACTTTTGGTAATCCAAGATGCGAATCGGTACAAACCAAAGAATGGAAATATATTCGATACTATAAAAACAATAATATTTCAGCTCAAGCTAAAATCAAACTCGCCAAGCAATATGGTATACATTTAAGAGAGATGTTGTATGAGGTTCACCCAAGTCAGTTTGCCGTTTATCGCAGCTTTATTGAAGGTCCGATCCAAGGTGAATCACCTGTCTACGAAGAATTGTACAACCTAAAAAATGATCCTAGCGAATGTGATAATCTTATTAATAATACATCCTATCAGGCTATTGCCGATGAATTAAGAAATGCTTGGAAAGATGAGATAACTAAAGCCCGAGGCAAGGGAAATCCAAAGATTGATATTTACACCAATATAAAATCTAAAATTTAATACTACACATGAAAAATCCGATACACAATTTTATTTTGCTGCTAACAATAGCAGTTTGTAGTGTTACTTCAACTGCACAGACCAACAATTTCATTATACATACCGACATGAATACAGGCGGTATCCAGAAAATTATGCACAAAAACGATAAGCATAAAATGAATTGGATATTTAATTGTGACGGTAGTGAGCTAGGCTGGTTTACACCAGAATTTGCTTGGGGACTTGGATTTGTAAAAATCGAGAAGGAAGGGAAACAAAAGGTCTATAAATGGAATTCGATCTCGGAGGTTTCTTTTGATAAAGGTAAAACCATTTACACTTACAATTTTCCTGATTTTACAATGAATATTTCTCGTTCATTTACAAGTGAAGGAGAGTTAATCGAAAAATTTGAAATAAATAATACCAGTAAGTTTGATTTAAAAGTACTTGATATGGGTATTTATACCCCATTGAAAGACTGGTATGAAGGTGGTGCTGAAAAATGTATGACTGAACGT
Organism: Saccharicrinis aurantiacus; assembly: GCF_001660705.2. Classification (GTDB taxonomy): domain Bacteria; phylum Bacteroidota; class Bacteroidia; order Bacteroidales; family Marinilabiliaceae; genus Saccharicrinis; species Saccharicrinis aurantiacus. The sequence goes on along the minus strand of NZ_LYBV02000003.1, from coordinate 33,946 downwards.
TGTAATGCGCACGTTTGGGCCGGAGGATATAACTCATCATATGTTAATGCCATCCGCATGGGAACTGAGGCTCCACACCTTGGGCTTGTTGTTACCGAAGGTAGTATTCGCCATTATGAATTGGTAAACACTGCAACTATGCCTCGTAAAGTAGCAGGGTCAAACCTTCGCGGTGGTATCACATTAAAGGTAGAACCAACAATCATTAAAGCTGCAGATTCTTACGGATTAACTTGGAAAGTGTTTTGGCACGAAGGTTATGAAGACTTTTACTTAAAAGCTTTGCAAAGTGGAACAGTCATTGCCGAAGCTGACAAGTATTTTATCCCACTAAGAGAAACTGCAAAATTACGTTTCAAATCAGCAACTAAATTAGAGAATGTAAGTTGCAGTGTGGATGGAAAGCCTCTAAAACTAAAACAAACAGGCAATCTTATTACGGCAGATTACAAAGCAAAAAAAATTGGAAATAAAATTGTTACCCTGAATTACGGTGAGAAGAAAACGGTTATCAACTTGTATTTTTCTCTACCTACTGATGAACTATTACAAAAGCGCGTTGACTTTATCATTGATAAACAGCAAATGAAGGATAAATCTGATAGAAGATTTGGTGCATACATGGTTTATGATAACGAAACGAACGAAATTTATCAGAATATCCCTTTTAAGGTTGACCACGATGAGGGAGCGGAACGTTTAGGTATGGGCGTTGCTATTGCCAGTTGGTTACAGATGAACCCGCAAAAAAGCAAGAAGTATCAAAAATCACTCGAAGAATATTATCAGTTTGTTCGATACAAACTACAAACACCTGATTATAAGGTTTACTCTACTGTAGAACAGAATAAAAGACACAGAGGTTATAATTATCCTTGGGTAGCAGCATTTTACGCCGAGTTGTATCAACAAACCAAAAATCCGCTTTACATAAAAGATTGTTATTATACCATGCGAAAATGGTATGCAGAATTTGGGTACGATTTTTACGCCATTTGTGTACCAATCAAAAAAAGTGTTGATTACTTGCGCGAAGCTGGCTTTACTGCAGAAGCTGACACCCTGTTATATGACTTTAAAATGGTGGCAAAAGAATACGACAAAAATGGAATAAACTACCCACGTCATGAGGTGAATTACGAACAATCAATTGTGTCGCCAGCCGTGAACTTTTACCTCGAGTTATATCATATCACAAAAGACAAGCATTATTTAAAGGAAGGGGAAAAACATCTTGCACTACTTGAAGCTTTCAATGGGCAGCAACCCGATTATCATTTAAACGAAGTAGGCATCCGCCATTGGGATGGTTTTTGGTTTGGCAAACGCCAATCGTGGGGCGATACAATGCCACATTATTGGTCAGCACTTACCGGAAGAGCTTACATCCAGTACTATGTAGCCACAGGAAATGAAGACTATCTGCGCAGAGGTAAAATATGCCTCGAGAATAACTTATGTAACATCCGTAATAATGGCACAGGAGCATGTGCCTACCTCTATCCTGAAAAGGTAAATGGTGTGGAAGCTGAGTTCTACGACGAATTTGCCAATGATCAGGATTGGGCACTATTTTTCTTTTTAGAGATGAACGAAATATTAAAATAGAAGTAATCAACGGTTTATAAACAATGCTTTAGGTAGATTATTTATCACCCTCTTTTAGACTTGATATCTCCTTGCTATCCTATCAATATAAAACCGTTGAATTATTACAGTAAATGAAATTATATGAAAACACTATCAATTATCATCGCACTATTTTCAATAGCTTTTGGAAGTTTTGCTCAAAAAAACAAACAACCTAATGTCATTGTTATTTTAGCAGATGATTTGGGTACGGGAGATATATCGCACTATCGAAAAATGCATAGCGATACTATAATATTAGAAACTCCAAATATCGATCTGTTAGCAAACCAAGGGATGGTATTTACAAATGCCCACTCACCTGCTGCCTTATGTGCAACATCGCGTTATGCTATAATGACCGGAAATAGTTGCTACAGAAGTACTGCAGGCTGGGGCGTTTGGGGTGGCTATTCAAAACCTGTTATTCGAGAAAACCAACTTACCTTAGGTAGACTAATGAAACAAGCCAACTATAACACCGCTTTTATAGGTAAATGGCATATTGGCACGGGTTTCCCACAAAAGGATAATCCAGAGCATTTGTTTATTTCAAACCGACAAGAAAAAAGGAACCCTCGTGTACCTGTGGATATTACAAAAATTAAGATTGGCCCAAAGCAGTTGGGTTTTGATTACAGTCTTTCGCTTCCTGCAGGAATTCAGAATGTGCCTTATGCCATTTACGAAAACCACGAGTGGTTGAAGCTTAGAGAAAACTCAGAAATAAAAGTAATTGACCAAGATTATTATACAAAATTAGGTGTGGATCATTTCAATAAACCAGGTTGGGGCGATTCTAATTGGGATCCTAGTGAAATGGGGCCATTACTCGCTAAAAAAGGGGTTGAGTATATAGCTAAGCATGCAAAGCAGGAAAAACCATTTTTTATGTATTACTGCTCGCAGGCTGTACATACTCCTCATGCTCCTCCTGCTGAAATTAATGGTGTGAAAATTAAAGGATCAACCCCATCAAAGCACCTCGATATGGTAAAGGAATTAGATGAACAGGTTGGTTTGCTGATTAGGGAATTAAAAAAGCAAGGCATTCTTAATAATACGGTTATTGTTTTTACTTCCGACAATGGTGGCTTAGGGCCAGATATCGTTCCTGATTCTTATAAGGCAGGGCATCAACCTAGCGATATCTATCGCGGAGCAAAAAACTTGCCATACGAAGGTGGTCATCGCGTACCTTTTATTGTTTCGTGGCCTAAAGAAATAAAAAAGAAACAATCGTGCGACAAGCCAATAATAGGAATGGATATAATGGCTACGTTAGCAGCTATAACCCAGCAGAATATTGAAAAAACAGTAGCGCAAGATTCTCATAATTTAATGCCGGTACTTAAAAACGAGAAAGGGGCAAAAACACATGATTTCCTAATGATTCAGGGTGGAGCCGACAAAGAATATATCATCAACGATAAAGGTTGGAAACTCATCATGCAAGTCAATAAAAAAACAAAGGATTATTTAGATGTTCAACCCATCGGCCTCTTCAATATAAACAATAATATTACTGAAGAAGAAAGTGGAAATTTCATCAACAATCCTGAATATAAAAATAAAGTAGACGCTTTATTACGCAAGTATAAGAAAACTATAAAGAGTCAGGTTTATTTAGGAAGTCACTAATTATCACAGAATAAAAATAGTCAGATCTATTTAAAACATATCTACAGTAATGAATAAAATTGACAGAAGAAAGTTTTTAAAAAACACAGGAATTGTTGCAGCTGGAGCAATAGCAGTTCCAACAATAATTCCTGCATGTGCACGTGGAAAAAATGGACATACCGCTCCAAGTGATAGGATTGTGATGGCGGGAATTGGTCTTAATGGAAAAGGTAACGGCAACATAAAAGCGCTACTCAAGCAGAAAGGTGTTCAGTTTGTAGCTTTATGCGATTTGGATAAGGGTAAGCTAAAACGCTCTCAAGAAGCTATGTGGGAGTATACTAAAAATAAAGATGCCAGAGCATATACTGATTATAGAGAGTTATTAGCCAAGGAATCAATTGATGCGGTATGCATTGCTGTTCCTGATCATTGGCACGCACTTCTATATAAAAGTTTCGCAGAAAATAAAATTGATATTTATGGAGAAAAACCTTTGGTTAGAAAAATAGAAGAAGGTAAACAAGTTGTTAAGGCGGTACGAGACAATAATATTATTTTTCAAACAGGTAGCCAGCAACGAAGTATGAAACACTTTAGACATGCTTGCGAATTGGTTGCTAATGGTGTGCTTGGAAAAATTAAACACATAGAAGTTGGTATTCCTGATATGAAAGAGGAGATTGGCATACCAGAAATTCAACAGCCTCCAGCTGAGGTAGACTATAATTTCTGGGTGGGACCAGCCAAATTTCAAGAATACCGTGGCATATTGCATGGTCACTGGCGTTGGTTAAGAAACTATTCTGGCGGACAGTTAACCGATTGGGTAGGTCATCATCTGGATATTGCCCTATGGTCGATGGAGCATAACAATGCGGGTCCTGTTGAGATTTCAGGAGAAGCAACTTTCCGGGATAATACGATTTACGACGTTGCCTATTCTTTCGATATTCAAATGAAAATGGCCAATGGCATTCCAGTACGAATGTGCAGTGAATCAAAAACACCTCATAAACATGGTATTTGTTGGTATGGTGAAAATGGTTGGATTCATGCCAATCGCAAAGAAGGGTTAAAGGCCAGTAATCCTAATTTTTTAAAGGAGCTTATCCCTGAAAATGGTATTCATTTATATGAATCAAAAGGGCATGCTGGGAATTTTATTGAGTGTGTAAGGTCAAGAAAAGAACCTGTAGCTCCTGTAGAAGCAGGAAATCGTGCAATTACCGCAGGTTTATTGGGTGAGATAGCTTATATGACTGGAGAAACCTTGCATTGGAATCCTACAAAAGAAGAGCTCATTAACCCAAGTGCCGAAGCATTGGCCTTAACCGATCGTAAATACAGAGAACCTTGGAAACTTTAATCTGATAATATGCTGAATAAAATTATAATATTACAAGCACTGTTCTTCTTTTTTGTGCTATCAAGCAAAGCACAAGAGATTCCCAAACTAATGGAGATGGAACACGAAATGACTGAAGTTTGGGAACCAGAGGTAAAAGTCATTACTCCAGGAGATAAATACGGTGATGCGCCTTCGGATGCCATTATTTTGTTTGATGGAACTAACCTGGATGAGTGGGTTAATGAAAATGACAGTCTCCCACAATGGCCTGTGAAAAAGGGAGCGGTAACAGTTGTAAAAAGAGGGAAAGGTATTAAAGGGCCTGCTCTAATAAAAACCAAACGTAAATTTGGTTCAGTTCAACTGCATATAGAGTGGCGAACTCCTGCAAAAGTAAATGGTGATAGTCAGAAGAGAGGAAATAGCGGCGTTATATTTTGTGATGGCCAATACGAGGTTCAAATATTAGATAGTTACAATAATCGCACCTACAAAAACGGCCAGGCTGCCAGCATTTACAAGCAATATGCACCCTTAGTTAATGCTTGCAAAGGCCCGGGTGAATGGCAAACCTATGATATCATTTTTAAGGCACCTCATTTTAAGGAAGATGGCAATTATTTGGTTCCTCCGGTATTTACGGTTTTGCATAATGGCGTATTGGTGCAACATGCTGTGAAATTACGTGGGCCATGTGTATTTGTAGGAATTCCTGAATATCAAATCAAAAAACATGACAAAGGCTCTATCATACTTCAAAACCATGGAAAACCGGTTAGTTATAGGAATGTTTGGGTAAGAGAATTAACACTTTAAGAGGGAGCTTAAGTTAACACTAGTTTAAAAATTTCATTATCCTGATAAAGTTGATGTATAATATTTATGTGGAATTAAGGTCAAATTTCAAATTGAATAGTAAACGAATAGTTATCTCAAAAGATATAATTCGCGGTTTGACTGCAAAAAACAAAAAGCCCCAACTTTAGCACCCTACATTAAAACCTGTTATTCTCCATGTTTTTAATCAATTACTAAAACCTTTGTACAAACAGCATAAATAAGTTATCTGAATGAAAATAATTATCTACATACTTCTTCTTTTTTTTACTCCCCTTGTATTATTGGGGCAAGAAAAAGAACAAAATTGGCATATGCCCGATTTATCAACAGATTTTGAAACCTGTGCAGAAGGAACATTTATAGAATTGGAAGATTCAATTCCTATACGTGGTACATTATACCGTATTCGTGTACCCGAAAATTGGAACGGAACATTACTGAATGATTTAGATTATTACAAATCGGCTAATTCTCCGCGTAACCTTAAGCTATTAAAAATGGGCTATGCCTTATCCGGAACTAAACGCCGTCCTGGTCGAATGAAAGCTTATGATCCTGCCCATGAAATACATGACTTAATTTCGGTGCTAGATATTTTTGAAGTTAGCTTTGGTAAACCAGCCTATACAATTCAGTTAGGCTGCTCAGGCGGAGGAACGGTAACTATTGCCATGGCCGAAATTCATCCCGACAGGATAGATGGAGCTATTGCTTTATGCGGTGCTACAAGCCCTTGGATGGCGAATACCCATTTAGATGCGATGTTTGTTTTAAAGGCTCTGTTAGCTCCCGAACTTCCAATTGTTGATATTCCACTAAGAGGAAAAGAAACAGAACGGATAACCTTAGCTTGGAAGAAAGTGGTTGAGGAAGCCCAACAAACACCTGAAGGGCGAGCAAGAATTGCTTTGGCCATAACGATAGGTCAGTGGCCTGCTTGGGGTGGAAAAGGCAATGCTCCAGTTCAAAACCCCGACCCTAACAATACGGAAGAGTTACAATTAAGCATGTATTATAGTCTGCTTGGCTTACTTCCAAGTCGAGGTACTTTTGGTACAAACATGATTGAATTGGCGGCACCAGGCCAAATAAAATCTAACACAGGAGTTGATTACGCAGCGTTTTTCGATAATGGTGACGAGCTTTACAAAAACGCAGTTAAGCAATTATATAAAAATGCAGGGGTTAAACTTAAAGATGATCTTAATACGATAAATACCTCACCCCGTATTAAAGCCGATGCTTCTGCAAAACAATGGTGGAGTAAACCTGGGCGCACGCATATTGGCGAGCCAAAAATTCCATTTCTACGCATGAGTACAAGTGGCGATGGCTTGGTGTATCCTGCCATGGTAAAAGGCTACGAAGATTTAGTTGCCGAAAAAGGTTATTCTGAATTACTAAGAACTGCCTATGTAAAACGATGGGGGCATTGCACTTTTACTACGGGAGAATGGTTAGCAGCCATTGAAACAATGGTGAAACGACTAGAATCAGGTAAATGGCCAAGCACTGCACCCAAAGACATGAACAAACTCGCCAAAAAGTTAGATAAAAACTCAAAAGCTGAATATTTCAACTATAGAACTGTAAAAAAATATAACCGCACATGGTTGCCAAGTATTAATGACTTTGTTGGCGACGAAAATTAAAAAAATGAATATGTTTTACACAAGATTATTGCTAATACTACTCATTGCCTTTACTCAATTTACGCAAGCAGAGGCAGAAACCAAAACGGCCAACCCTAAAAATACAAACCAAATAGTTAATTGGATGAAGGATGGCAAAACAACTAAAATCATATTTCCGGCAGGAACTTATAACTTTAAATCTACCATAAGTCTCGAAAATAACAACCTTGTTCTTAAAGGAAGCGGAGCAGATAAAACCATCTTGAAATTAACATCTATAAAAAATTCACTTATTGATGCCAAGGGAAATAATGCGCAAATAAGTAATCTAACATTAGATGGAGCTAACAATCAAAAAACTTGGGGTAATCCAATATTCCGATTTAATAAAAGCAGAGGTCATCAATTTACCAACGTTCATTTTATTAATTCTAAATGGAATGCTATCTGCCCTATTTCGGGTTACCCTACTCACGGTTTAATGCTTAAAAATTGCCATTTTAAAAATATTAGTTTGCATGCTATTCATATTTTCAACAGAAATACCAACAATAGAAACGGACAAGTAATTGTTAAGGTAGATAAAATCGTTATTGATGGCTGCACCTTTCATGAGGGCTACCATAATGCAATTGCATCTGACAATGGTAACGACCGTGAAGATAGCGGAGATGGTACTGGCAGAAGGTATACTGAAAGCACAAGCCTCAGTGGAACTGAAATAAAAAACTGCCGATTCGAAAAAAGCACCCAATTCCAAATTGGAATGGTACAAACCAAAGATGTAATTATACGAAACAATGTATTTGAAGGGATGACGGATGATGCTGGAGGCGGTTGCCAACCTATTCATATGGAGCAATTCACCCATAACATTGAGATATACGACAACACATTTTCCATGTCTAATTCAGTATCACAACCTTATATGTATATTCATATAAATGGTACCGAGGGGCATAAACGTGTTACACAAGAACGTGCAAGTAGTACTTACCCAACATGGACATACAATGTGCATGGAGGTAACAAAAGACGTGCTTCAACTAAATGTGCCAAAGAAGGTCACATAAACAAAGACTGCAAACGTGATGTGCATGCATACGGTGCTCGTAATATCTATATTGCTGGGAATACCTTTAATGCATCAAGCAAAATTAAAAATTATTTCAGCGTTAACGAAGGTGAAAATATCCAAATTGGAACTAAAAAAGACGGTACCATATCACTCAATGATTTTAAGGGAGGTAATGCCAACACTCGCAAAATACATTTGGGAGGAAACGATGAAGGCACTGGTAATGTACTCATCAAAGCTGGTCAAAATATACTTCCTTCCAATGTTAGTGTTAAAGATGTATGCTTTGATTTACCGGCTGTACGTATTAAAAAACCAATTATAGTAGAAACAAGCGGTTCTGACTCTACAATCAAAGAAGTAGTGATCAATTAACACCTCGTTAATTCTAAAAACTACAATTACACCAATCTAAAAATAACATCTATGAAAACAAAAAATGCATGGTTCATATTTATTGCTTTTGCGGTCTGTTTTAGCACAAAAGCACAAATACAAACAGCTGATGTAAATAATATTAGCCAAATTATTAACTGGATGAAGGATGGTGTAACTACAAAAATTATTTTTCCAGCTGGCACTTATAACTTTACCTCAACCATAAGCCTCGAAAATGATGACCTTATTTTAGAAGGGAGTGGAATGGATGAAACAATTATTAAACTGGCTGCTGTGAAGAACTCTCTTATTGATGCTAAAGGCAACAACGCACATATAAGCAAACTCACCTTAGATGGAGGCCATAACCAGAAGAGCTGGGGAAATCCAATTTTCAGATTTAATAAAAGTAAAGGGCACTATTTTGAAGATGTGCTATTTACCAATTCTAAATGGATGGGTATTGCTGGAATTAACGCCTATCCCACTGATGGTTTAAAGCTGATTAGGTGTGAATTTAGCAACATTGATTTAATGTGTTTGCAAATCTTTAATCGCAATACCATCAAACGAGGAGGAGAAGTAATTGTATCGGTAGATAAAGTGATCATTGATGAATGTATCTTTCATGAAGGTTACGAAACAGGTATATCATCAGATAATGGAAACGACCGCGAAGATAGTGGCGATGGAACAGGAAGAAGATATACTGAAAGTACAAGTTTGAGTGGTACCGAAATTACCAATTGTATTTTTGATAAGAGTAAACAGTTTCATATTGCCATGGTACAGAGTAAAGATGTACTTATTCAAAATAATACCTTTTATGGTATGACTGATGATGCAGGAGGTGGTTGTCAGCCTATCCATATGGAGCAATTCACCCATAATATGGAAATATACGACAATACCTTTTACATGGATAACACTGTGGAGCAAAAGTACATGTATATCCATATAAATGGTACCGAAGGGCATAAACGTGTTACTCAACAACAGCCTAGTAATACTTATCCCACATGGACCTACAATGTGTATGGAAGTAATGAGCGCAGAGCAGATACTTCATGTGCCAAAGAAGGGCATATTAACAAAGATTGTAAACGAGATGTACATGCCTATGGCCCTAGAAATATTTATGTAGCAGGAAACACCTTTAATGAATCAACCAAAGTAAGTAACTACTTTAGTGCTAACGAAGGTGAAAACATTCAGATTGGAATTAAAAAAGATGGTACAGTATCCCTTAACAAATTCTTAGGAGGAGATGAAAACTCTGCTAAAATTCATTTGGGAGGGAACGATGAAGGTACGGGTGATGTGTTAATTAAAGCAGGTCAAAACGTTGTACCAAGCAATGTTGAAATTAAAGATGTGTATTTCGATTTACCTGCTATCAGACTGCAAAAGCCTATTGTAGTCGAAACAAAATCCGACGTATCAGTCACAAAAGTAAATCAGGAAGAGTGCTCATTTTATCCCAATCCATCTTCTGGTTCATTATCTTTTAAAAATACGATAAACATTAAATCAGTTCAAATTATCGATTTGTCTGGTAATAAACTGAAATTTTACACTAAGAGTGAACTCAGTAGTAATTTCTTGAAAATTAAAGATTTAAAACCTGGAACATATATGGTCAATATACTGCTAGAAAGCGGAGAACAAACTACTGAAAAGTTAATTATTAAGTATTAGAAATAATTATGGACAGAAGAACAGTTTTGAAACATATCACTCGCACCAACTACAAATGCTAAAGCGTGCAATTGATGCAATAAAAAAGTTAATTCAAATAGTTAAGTAAAATATTTTAATTCGGTAAAAATACACCTATGAAGAATACCATTATAGCAACATTTATCCTAGCACTTTTTAGTATAAATTCAATACACGCTCAAGTATCTAAAACAACCACTCCTCATAATTTTGATCCTACAAAAACCGAAGAGCTAAGAATTAGAAATGGCTTACCTAATTTCTTTCAAAAGCTAAAAGCTGGCGAAGATGTTAAAGTTGGATACATTGGTGGAAGTATTACCAATGGCGGATTGTGGCGTAGCAAATCTTTAAAGTGGTTAAAAAATGAATATCCTAAAGCCAACATCACCCAAATAAATGCTGCTATTGGAGGAACTGGCCCTGAGTATGGCGCATGTAGAATTAATAACCACTTGCTAATACATAAACCAGATATGGTTTTTATTGAGTACCGCGTAAACAATGGCGGAGCATATAAAGGACGAGCATTAGAAGGCCTTATTCCCCAAATATGGAAAGAAAATCCGAATACCGAAATATGCATAGTATATACCATATCTAAAGGTATGATTGCCGATATTCAAAAAGGAAATCAGACCAATGCGGGTAAAAATATGGAACCGGTGGCGAACCATTACGGTATTACATCTATCGATTTTGGTGTGGAAGTAGTAAAACTACTCAATGAAGATAAACTCGTTTTTAAAAAAGGAGATGGCCCTGCAAATGGTAAAATTATTTTCACCAAAGATGGAACCCACCCTCTTGAAGCCGGACATGATATCTATCGAGATGTTTTAGTACGTTCGTTAAAGAAAATAGAAAACTATGGTACGCCTGGAAAAAATGTAATACCAGCACCATCGCAAAAAAACATATTCTCGGGCGCTTCAATGGTTTCTGTCAGCAAAGCCAAGTTTTCCTCTAACTGGGAAAAGGTTGATTTAAGTAACGATATCGATATCAATGATGATTTAACAGACAAAAATGGAGGAAAAAGAACGCTATTTGACAAAGCAATGAAAACCACAATCATTGGTGAGAGCTTCACCTTTAAATGGGATGGTTTTATGCTAGGTCTTACTGCTCAATTAGAAGCCAAGGGTGATATTCAGGTAGAAGTAACAACCGATGGTGATACGCCTAGATTAGTTGATATAAAGTCACGAAGTGGAAAACCTCAATCTAAATACATATTCTTAAACGAAATAAAAGCTGGCTCACATACTACTACCATTAAGTTAGTAAAACTAGCTCCTGGAAAGGAATTTCAAATTGGTCAGTTTTTAGTGGTTGCTGAATAATTTTAATTATATAATTATGAAAAGAGCACTCTTAGGCATCCTATTATTAATCACCATTTTGGTAGATGCAAAAAATGTTAAGTTATATAACAATATTCGCATCCATAATAATACCGAATCTGTAGCTGTTACCTTTGCACAAAAAGCATTACAACAAGATTTTCAAAGAAGATTTGGAACTACAGAATCCCAAAGAACTACAATTGATATTATTTTAAATATCGATAAGGATTGGAATGTGTTTGACAAATTTAAAATTGAAATCGACAATGGTAAAGTTACCTTTACTGGTTCTGATGAATTGGGCTTACTTCATGGTATATATACTTTTTCTGAAGATTATTTAGGCATCGATCCATTTGTTTATTTCACAGATATCGTTCCTGAACCCGTAGCCTCTATAGCAGTTAAGGCAGGCACTATTACTTCTCAACCATACACATTTAAACATCGAGTATTTTTTGTTAACGATGAAGATTTAATTGTTGGGTTTCAGATGGAAAAACAAGAATATGGTTTTAACCTGGAATTTATGGAGCATTTTTTTGAAACTATGCTGCGCCTTAAAATGACAGGAGTTATTCCTTCAACATTAGTTTTAGCCGATGAATCTCACCTTAAACTGGCCTCTGATATGGGCTTATATATAGCACAGCATCATGCAGAACCAGTTGGAAGTGTACCATTATATTGGCCAAAGAATATTCCTTACTCATGGTCTACTCACAAAGAACATTTTGTGAAATTCTGGCGAGATGCCATTGAAAGACAAAAAGGTAAAAATGTAATTTGGACCCTTAATTTCAGAGGATATCTCGATGGTCCTTTTTGGAATGACGACCCAACAGTTTCGCATGATAGTCCATTAGCTGATAAAGCAAAAGTGGTTAATGAAGTAATACAAACCCAATACAATTTAATTAAAGAAATAACTGGTAACGAAACACCTTTAGTATGTGGCTATTTATGGGGTGAATTAGGAGGAATGTATCGCAAGGGTTTATTAAACTACCCTACACAAACAATGATTCTCTATTCCGACCAAGGATACGGAGCATTCCCTAAGGGCACGTGGGAATCTATAAAAAACAAAAACTTAGGAAAGGGTATTTATCAGCACGTTTCCTATCACAACCGTAAAACACATTTACGTATTAACACAATTCACCCCAATGTTCTGCATCGTGAAATGGATAAAGCAATCAGCCATGGCTTTACTGATATGATTGTGCTGAATGTGGGTAATTTTAAAGAGAAAATATTTGGCGTGCAGCAAATGGTAAATTACATGAATAATTTCGATAGCTATAAGGAATACGCATCCGGAGATTATTATTTCGATTGGTATGTTAACAATAAGTTTGACACCAGTTCGCCTGCCATTATTCAAAGCTATAAAGACTTCTTTTCGAATCAATTCGATTTAGGAGATCCTGAGCGTAAACCAGGTGATGAGTGGTTCTTCTTTTACGTGGAGCAACTATTAAACATGGCCTACCAGAAAGAATTCAACGACAAGTTTGTGAAGAAGGAATTTCCGGGCAATGGCCGAAAGGAGTTTCTAAAACTTAAAGATTTTCATTCGAAGATGAACTTTATTCTTGAAGCTTATAAGGAAGTTTACCTTTCTGCCGAATCTAAATGGGCAGTGTCAGTACAGCATACTTTTAATGCTCAAAGCACATTGACTGGTGGAAAATTAAACTTTTATAATGTTGACATGGCATTACCTACTGAGAAAATGTTTCACTTAACCTCAATGGCTGGTGATTTTACGGAATCCTTGAATTACTACCTCAATAAAGAATATCATAAAAGTCAATTGGCTGCATATGCAGCTTTGGAACATGCCAGAAAAGCCAATTCAATTGAAACAAAAATAGAACAAAGTGGCTCTGGCAAATTCAAAGATTGGTATCGCTGGGATGAAACTGCTTTAACATATAGAATTGAGGAGGTATTAGAAAATTATATAGCACACGTAAAAGATCTTAAGTACTTCAACTTAGAGTATAAAAACCGCAATAGCAAAACTCCAGGCATTCAATATAAATACCAGCCCTTCTTTGAAAGCGAGTATCAAAAGGAGCTTATTTATATGGAAAATGCAGAATAGAAGGGTCTAAACTATTTCTATAGACCGTTATATTTTTAGATAAGGTTAAATTTTAAATCGAATATACACACTTAAAAAATGAAGAACTCTTTTTTACACATCGTACTATTTTTATTAATTAGCATTGGTGCTCAGGCAGAAGTAAAAGTAGCCAATATATTTGGCAACAAAATGGTACTGCAACGCAATCAGCAAAACTCAATTTGGGGTACTGCCGATAAAAAAGAAACCGTCAAAGTAACAATTGCCGGCCAAGTGCATACTGCAACAACTGACAAAAATGGCAAATGGAAGATTAAGCTTGATCCGATGAAAGCTAGCGGCCCTTTTATCATGACCATCGAGGGCAAAAAGAACAAAATCACTTTTGAGGATATTCTGGTTGGTGAAGTCTGGATTTGTACAGGTCAGTCAAATATGCAGTGGAGCGTTGAAAACTCAAACCATTCCGACCTAGAACTACTTGCAGCAGACTTTCCTGAAATCAGATTATTCTCTATTCCTTTGGTAGGAAGCCCTGAACTACAAACCGAAATTAGAGATTCTTCATGGTATGCATGTACACCTGAATCATTACCTAAGTTCTCGGCAGCAGGGTATTTCTTTGGTAAACAATTACACCAAATACTAGATGTCCCTGTTGGCTTAATTAATGCTTCGTGGGGAGCATCTTCTCTAGAAACATGGATTCCTCGTGATGCCATTGAAGAAAACTATGAGCATAAGGAGTTTTTGGAAGATTGGGATTGGAGAATTTCTCAATTCTCCGACCAAATGATCGTCGATTCCAAGAAAAAATACAAAGCCTGGGAAGAGGCGGGAAAACCGGGTAAGAAAATATTTCCACCTCGCGACATTCGCACAGCACAAAATAGACCAGCCAATGGTTACAACGGAGTAATTCACCCTGTTGTGGGTTATGGAATGAAAGGTTCAATATGGTGTCAGGGTGAAAGTAACCTTGGCCGAGGCGACCAATACAGCGATTTATTTCCAATACTGATTAACACGTGGCGTGAACGATGGCAGCTGGGTAATTTTCCTTTTTATTGGATTCAAATTGCGAGCATGAAAGAACCCGATATAGAGCCAAAAAATAGTTCATGGGCTGAACTGCGTGAGGGAATGTCTAAAACCCTTTCATTACCGAACACTGGTGAAGTAGTATCTATGGATGTAGGTGAAAGCAACGACATCCACTACCGCAACAAACAAGAAATGGGTAAGCGCTTAGCGCGCTTGGCTTTAGATGAAACTTACGGATATGATATTGTAGGTAAAAGCCCTCGTTATCAATCTATGGAAATTAAAAATAATAAAATCATCATCACCTTTAAAAATGTAGATAAAGGTTTATATGCTTTTAATTCGAATACTATCAAAGGTTTTGCAATTGCTAGCTCCGATCAGAAGTTCGTTTGGGCCGACGCTAAAATTATCAACAAAAATCAAGTAGAGATATCTTCTGATAAAATCAAGAATCCGGTAGCGGTTCGCTACGCTTGGTCTGATATGCCACAGAGCAACCTTTACGACCGAAATAGTTTACCCGTAGCTTGTTTCAGAACCGATAATTGGCCCATTGCCTCGGAAAGTAAAATAAAAGCACAGTATCGTTATCAATTTGACCACTCTAAAAAATAATATTGATATATAGCTTATAAAATCAATTTAAATGAGAACTGTTCGATATAAAATATTGTTTACTATGGGGCTTGTACTGTGCACACAGCTAGTCCCTGCGCAAACAAATAGAATTTTGGTACCTAAACAAGCCAATAATTATATTAAAATTTATCAACCGAAGGGCGACTACTTTTTTGGTCCCGATACCAAAGAATTAAAAGAAGGCGAATGGTATGAAAGATGGATTCCTAATGATCATTGTTTTGTAAAACATAACGATGGCTTGTGGCACATATTTGGAATTACCCATCCATATACCGACCCTAAGTTAGGCAATATTCACCAAGGAGAATATGCTTCCTTTCATGCAGTTTCTAAAGTAACAGACTTTAAAAAATCTGTTGAGATAGATCACTATGCTGATAAGGCCAAAATACTTCCTCCCAAAGAACGACCAGGTGAGATCAACGCTAATCATGCCCCTTACATTGTAAAAAAAGAAGAGCTTTATTATATGGTTTATGGCCATAGCCCCATACGCTTAGCCACTTCTCCTGATCTGTTTAACTGGACACCACGAGGTACTTTATTCGAAGAAGAATTAGGTGCTCGTGATCCTAACCTAATTCTATACAAAGGTATTTATTATATAACTTATTGTTCAGAAAAGTGCGTACGCATGCGAAGTTCTAAAGACTTAATACAGTGGAGTGAGGCAAAAACCATTTTAACTACCAATGATTTTGATCCAGAATCTCCTTCAGTAATCTTTTATAACAATACCTTTTATCTTTTTGTATGTTCTTGGCAAAAAGGACAATGGGATCGTGTAAGTTTAATGGGTGCCTACACCCATAATGCTCATGTTTATGCTTCAGATAATATCAACAACTTTGGAACTGATAACGAAAAGGAAATAACCATATTAAAAGCACATGCACCAGAAATATTCCAAGGCGAAGATGGTCAATGGTACATCTCAAGCGTTGTATACCCTGATATGGGTGTAAGTGTTGACAAACTTTTTTGGGTAGAGCAAAGTGAAAAATAACTAAAAATAAAATCGATTTAAAACTATACTTCAAATGAAACATATTACTTTTTTACTAGTCTTATTATTGTTTGCAATAGTCAGCTTTTCTCACGCTGCTGAGAATAAAAAACCTAATGTAATTTTAATAATCACCGACGACCAAGGCTATGGCGATGTGGCAGCATTAGGTAATAAAATTATTAAAACGCCAAACATGGATAAACTCCACAACGAGGGCGTTCGCTTAACCAACTTCCATGCAGGAACCACGTGTGCACCCAGTCGTTCTGGTTTAATGACTGGTGCCGAAGGTAACAGAGCTGGGGTATGGCATACCATTGGTGGATGCAGTTTAATGCGCGAAAAATTCACCATTATGCCCCAAGTGTTTAAACAGAATGGATATAATACTGCCATGTTTGGAAAATGGCACTTGGGTGATGAATATCCTTACAGACCCGAAGATAGAGGGTTTGATGAAACGGTAGCACATGGTGCTGGTGGTGTTGGGCAAACTCCTGACTATTGGAACAACGACTACTTTGACGATACCTATTGGCATAACGGAACCCCTCAGAAATACGAAGGCTATTGTACTGATGTGTTCTTTTCTGAAGCCATTGAATTTATTGAGAATAAAAAAGATGAACCATTCTTTGTTTACATCTCGCCAAATGCACCTCATGGCCCTTATAATGTTCCTGAAGAATACTTCAACAAGTATAAAAAAGAGAAACTTTTAAACGAAACTCAAAAA
The DNA here is from genome assembly GCF_001660705.2 of Saccharicrinis aurantiacus. GTDB lineage: Bacteria > Bacteroidota > Bacteroidia > Bacteroidales > Marinilabiliaceae > Saccharicrinis > Saccharicrinis aurantiacus. The sequence continues at coordinate 16,816 of NZ_LYBV02000003.1, read as the reverse complement.
GCTTATTATGGGATGATTACAAACATTGATGATAACATAGGCTTATTAGAGAAAAAGCTTGATAAACTAGGAATAAAAGACAATACAATCCTGATTTTCACAACAGATAATGGTGCAGCATATCATACAATTAAGGATGGTAAAAGCAAGTATATATATAATGCTGGTATGAATGGTTATAAGGGCTCACCATACGAGGGCGGACACAGAGTTCCTTTCTTTATCAGATGGGAAGATGGAAAAATAAAAGGTGGGTACGATGTAAACCAATTGGCCATGAATTTTGACATATTACCAACCCTTGTTAGCTTATGCGGATTAAACAACCACCCAAACACAGGGCGTGATGGACGAGACTTAGCTCCACTGATGCGCCAAGAAATAAAAGATTGGTCACATCGTTATTGTGTGGTAGATAACAATCGTATTCAGCAACCCGAAAAATGGCGTCAATGTGCAGTAATGGATGATAACTGGCGTTTGATTAACGGAAAGAAACTATACGATTTAAGTAAAGATCCTGCTCAGAAAACTGACATTGCTAAAAAGTATCCCTCAAAGGTGAAAGAAATGCGTGCAGCATACGAACAATGGTGGTCATATACTTCTCGAGAATTTGGACGCTTTGAAGCCTATAAAATTGGAGCTCCTCATCAAACAGATTATACATTAACAGCCCACGATTTACATACATTTTCTCCTGTAACTTGGAGTCAAACATATATCAGAAACCCATACGAAGGAAAGAAACCTGCATTAGGTACAGGATATTGGATGGTTGATATACAGCAAGAAGGTGAATACGAAATTGAATTACGCAGATGGCCTAAAGAATCTGATTTAGCTTTTACAGATACCGTTCCGGTATTGGGCACAAAATTACCCTGGTACGAAACACGCCCTGCAGGGGTAAAGCTAAACATAAATAAAGCCATATTAGATATTGAAGGAATTCACATGGAAGAAAACGTTGATATGAATGCAAACAATGTAAGCTTTAAAGCATATCTGTGCGAAGGCCGTCAACGCCTAGAGGCTAATTTCATAGGAGAAGATGCTATCAAATTTTCGGCCTTTTATGTTTATATAAAAAAAACAAACTAGATAATTAAATACATGGCATCTGGTAATGTTTTACAATGAATAATTACCAGATGCCTTATAAGATATTGATTGAATAAATCTCTAGAATCTTATATGAACACATCTCAATTAAAATAATCTTCACGCAAAAGCTTCTCTTTATTTGGACAAAATAAAAATAGACAGTATTTTTAGGCAAAATTTATAATTATGCTTATTACTGCAGAAATGAAAATGGCAGATTTAATCCATATGGATTTTCAACTGCTTGCTGTTATTCAACGAATTGGTATTCCTTTGGGGTTTAGAGAAAAATCGATTGATGAGGTTTGCATTGAAAATAATGTGAACACTGATTTTTTTCTACAACTAGCCAATGTATTTCATGATGCAGACTATTTTCCGAAAGAGAAATTTTTAGTTTTTAAGGCAGAGTGGTTTATCGGTTTCTTGCGCAGAACACATCAATGTTATCTTGATCACAAGATACCTGAGATTAATGAAAAGATTGTATCCTTAGTGGATGAAATAAAAGATTCCAGTGCCAACTACGAGCTTATTAAAAACTTCTTCACCGACTATATGCGTGAGTTAAGCGTACATATTGGTCTCGAAGAAAAAACTGTATTCCCCTATATTAGTGCTTTATCAGAATGCATCAATCAAGGAAAAAAGACGGATGATTTTATCCAAAACTTTGAAGAATATGGCATTGATATTTATTTGGATGAGCATAGTGATATCGAAGAAAAGTTATTCGATTTAAAGAATATTCTCATCAAGTATTTAGCACCTCCTACTGATAATTGCAAGTACAATTCTCTTCTGTATGAGATATTCAGACTAGAAACTGATCTTCAAATTCACTCTAAAATTGAAGAGAAAATCCTCATCCCAAAAGTGAGACAAATGGAACAGGAAATTAAAAACTTTTAATCTCTTGTAATTATGATCAAAGTACTTATATGTGAGCCTTCGTACCTTGTTAGAAAAGGACTGATTAGCGTTTTAAACGAATTAAAGGGTGGAATTGATATTAAGGAAACCGCATCAACGGATGATATTATAGAAACAATTGGAGACACTGCTCCGAACATTTTTATAATTAACACCTCGATAAGCTCTATTTTAAATATGGAGCAATTATTAAAAGATTCTAATGATGAGATTGAAGTAGTTTCTGTTTTTAATTCGCCATTAAATTTAGATAGTAGCAATACTCAAATTTCAATTTTCGATTCAAAATCCACGCTTCTTAATAAGTTAGGAGAAATTATTAAGAGCATTGACATTCATAACGAACAGGAAACTGCTTCTGAAGAATTAAGCGATAGAGAAAAGGATGTATTGCGCGAAATTGCATTAGGAAAAACCAACAAAGAAATAGCAACCAATCTATACATTAGCACACACACGGTTATTTCTCATAGAAAAAACATTACGCGAAAGTTAGGTATTAAAACCGTTTCGGGTTTAACTGTTTATTCAATATTGAACCAAATAATTTCAGTTGAGGATATATCTTAATTAAATTTCAATTGTCTAACTTAAAAGGTCATTCTTAGGAAACTTAACTGAGAAAGTAGAACCTACGTTTAATTCCGTCTCAAACCAAATCTCACCTTTATTAATATTTACCATATTCTTTACAATTGCTAAACCTAAGCCCATACCTGATGATTTGGTAGTAAAGTTTGGCATAAACAACTTATCCTTAATCTCATCCGGAATACCTCTTCCGTTATCTTTTACTCTAATAACAATATTATCGTCAACATCTTCAATATGCACTTCAATTAATCCATCTTGTTTGTCAGGGATGGCTTGCATTGCATTTTTAATAAGATTGTTAAATACACTTATGAGCTGTTTAGGGTCAGCATAAACCAGATACTCTCCTCCTACCCTATTTATCACCCTAAACACTACCTTCTCTTCTTTATCGAACAAATGAACACATTGTAACAACGATTCAATTATATTGATTTGCTCGCGCTGTGCAGCGGGCATTTTAGCAAAATTAGAGAACTCTGAAGCAATGGATGACAACTTATCTATTTGATCAATTAAAGTTGATGATACACGCTTCAATTTCATATCAAAATCATCCGCATCATCCTGCCTTGCCAACTCCAAATATTGAATACTCAACTTCATCGGCGTAAGCGGATTTTTAATTTCATGCGCTATCTGCTGTGCCATTTCGCGCCAAGCTAATTCTCGTTGCGATTTTGCCAAATTCTCAGCGCTACTTGCCAACTCATCAACCATTCGGTTATACTCAGTAACAAGCTTACCTATCTCATCGTTCCATTTATATTCTATTTTCTCGTTTCTTACACCCAATTGCAAACGACTCATTTTATCTTGTACCACTAAAAGTGGATAGGTAATTCGTCGAGATATGACAACTGTTAATGCAAAAACGATAATTAAAAAGATCAAATAAAAATTCAAAATCCCCATTACCAAAGAAGATACTTCTTCTCTAATTTCTGATGTACCAATAAAATAAGGCATATTGATGTAAGCCATTATTTCATTTTTATTATTAAAGAAAGGAACGTATGCCGACAAAAACTCTAGGTCACCAATCTTCTCATATTGGATAAATTCGTTTTCGAGATTATTTCTCATTGCCAAAAAGCCAGCGCTATTCATTAAGTGACTCTGTAATCCTTTTTCGTACAACTCTGGTCGAGAAGTGGCCATTAACCGTCCTCCCAGACTATACATATTTATATCTGTATAAAATACATTTGAGAATTTAGTAAGTAAAGAAGTTAAATAAGCTTCATCCTCTTCTGTGATGTCTACTTTTGAGCCTATTTTATGTTCAAGCTCCATCAAAATAGACTTGGTTTTTTCTGATAATATTTGATGATTTTTCTCCTCAAACCTATTTAAACTTTGCCAAACAGACCCCCCTGCAATAGCTATAAGTAATAAAAACATTAAACTTATGATGGATACCTGTATCCGCTCATGAATAGAGAAATTCCTAAATAATTGCCCTTTTTTTACTTTGATGATGGATACGAGTATTGAACCAAATACAAAATAAAAAATAAAGAAACTAGAAAAGGCAACCAACAACATATTAAAGTCAATCACTGGCAAAGACAAAATAATAGTTACATCATCTTCAGGATGATACACCATATGATCAAAACCTTTATACCTAAAGGTTCCATAGTTTTCAAGTTCTGAACCCTTTGAAAAAACTTCTTTTGAGTACGAAAAATCTCCGGTTTGTTTTACCAATTCCTGATTTACGTATTTACCATATGAATAATGCGTAAAAGGCTCCTTTAACTTTCGCTCACGTTCCGTAAGCAACAACTCTGGATATCCAGCCCCTTCAAAAAACGGCTTTGCAACCAACTCTAAAAATAAAGTTACTTCTTGATCTGAATTTGCGTAAAAGGTAAACACCCCAAAGTAGGTAATTACATCAACCGGCGAACTCATAAAGTAATAGTTATTACTACCTAAAACTTTGGTACCATGATTTTTTAAAATTCCTTTAAAATAACTATAGCAATCATATAGGCTATCGGTTTGTGTTAATCTAACCTCGCCCCCAGGCCAACATGGAATCAATTGTAAATCATACCTCGACAAATACCCATCAAAATAGACTTTTGATAAATGTCGCTGAATTTGCCTTACATCCATATTAGGTTTTGTAAGCTCCTGCAATAAAAAGGTATCCTTATTTATAAGTTGTTCTTTTTCTTTTAGTAGTAGCTCTGATAGAGGATCCTCTTCTAATATTAATCGAAAAGAAAGATTATCAATCAGTAAACGCCTTTCCTCATTTTCTTTATCTACATAATGAATTAAAAATACAACTACTGCATAAGCTGCAAAGAAAAATATAAACCAAATAAAAGAAGTATAAGCGTGTCTGTTCGGATTTTGTTTGATCCATAATAACAGCATATACAACAGTATAACACCAACCTGAATAATATAATGCAGAAGATTATGACAAAACAATAAAGAAATGGCTACTACAACACACAATACAATTAATTGTAGTCGCTTAGTAAAATGCAAGTAAAAACTCCTCAACATTTTTTCTAACACAAGAACCGAAGACAACCAAAGAAGGGCAGTTATAAAGATTCGAACCACTCCGTATACTTGAATATCGGTAACCTTAAATACAAGCGTTGCTACCGGAGAATGATCGAACATTTCAATTATAATATGATTAGCTACAAACCAAATTGCAACCCCTATCACAATATTGAAAACTAACATCAGGTATTTGCGCCAAAGTATTTCGCCTCCGAAAGAAGAGCTACCTAAATCTATATACCTATAAAACAATAGTGCATGCATATACACTAGAATTGCAAAAAATAACAGACTACCAAGATTGGATAAAAACCTATTTACGCCAAAATGTATTGGTGAGAATAAGGCCGTTTCAAATAGAATACCTGGCCAATTTAAATAACTATGTGCTGCGTAAAGTATAAATATAAATAATGTACTGCCATAAAAAATAATCCACTTAACTTTATTCGATTTGGCTTTTTTCAGTTCATTAATAATAACGCTAAAGTAAATTAACAGGCAAATTATAAAAAACATTATGCTTATATAAGCATAAATTACATTCTCTTTTTGGCAATTCTCAATTGAAAATAAGAAAGTACCATCTTCGTCAGTAACCTGAAGCTGACCTTCAATTTGCTTGGTAATTAACTTACAATCATCATTAAACGGACTAGCAATTGTATAGGCATCATGTAAAAATGCATTATTATAAGGATACTCTTTTCTTAAACTTATAATGGATATTACTTTTTGCTTATGATGCTTGTATACATGAACCCATGCCCACTCATTTTCAAGCTTAACTACTTGCTGGTCGAACTGCTGAATACCTTCGTTTTTATAAGAGAGCATTTGATCACTCCATGCCACTAACGAATCGTTCTCGTAAATTAAAAAATCATACCCCTCGGGTTTATCGTTTAAAGATTTTTCTACAAGTTTCCATGGAGTTTCCTTATCTAATGCTTTAAGCACACCAGTGGAATATTCCTGAGCTTCATGTTTTTTTTCTATCAAGGTAGTTCTAAAGCTACGCAGATTAAAAGCACCATCAGTATTATGCTTGTATATTGAGGCAAATATTATTGACAATAATACAGATACTACAAACAGAACATGAATGGATTTTATTTTATCAATCATTGAAGATAGACTCATAAACTAGTTTTCAATAGAAATTAATCGTGATGATATGGTTGATTCTTTAATATTGTAAAAGCACGATAAATTTGCTCAACAAAAATAAGGCGTACCATTTGGTGCGAGAATGTCATTGCTGATAAAGATACTTTTCCATTGCTTTTTTTATAAACTTCATCGGAGAAACCATAAGGTCCACCGATTACAAACACCAGTCTCTTTAATCCTCTTAGCATTTTTTGCTCCATAAAATTAGAAAAACCACGAGAAGAAAAGCTCTTACCTCCTTCATCTAATAATATCAACTCATCGCCCGATTGTAATTGAGCCAATATAAGCTCCCCTTCTTTTTGCTTTTGCTGAAGAGCTTTCATATTCTTTGTATTCTTAATATCAGGAATTACCTTCATTTCAAAAGGCACATAATGCTTAAGTCTATCTATAAATTTAGAAATCCCTTTTTCAAGATATTGCTCATCGGTTTTACCAATTACAACCAAAACTACTTTCATTCTAACAAAAAAACTAATGTTACGTAAAACGTATTAAAATAATATACGCATTGCCATATTATACTAAATACATAACTAATATTATACCATTTAAGTAAAAAATGCATCACAAATAAACAAAAATAAGTAAAGATATAGTGGATTAATATTTGGATCGGTTATTTTTGTTTGACCAAAACATAAAAATATGACAAACCTAAATTTTAGAATACACACACCATTGCTTGTAATTCTTCTTTTAATGGGAATTACTATAGAGAGTTCTGCTCAATTTCCTGCGGAAATTACCAAGGCAACACAGAGTGCAAACTCGCCTGAGTTATCAGAATACTTCAATTCTAAAATAGAATTAGTTCTGCCTGAGAAATCAGGTGTTTTCAGCAAAGAACAAGCTCAACTAGTAATGAGCAGCTTTTTTAAAAACAACCCAGCCCAAAGCTTTAAAATAATACACCAAAGCAACAGACAAAGCTCTTCATTTGCTATTGGGAAATACAAAACACAAAATAATATTTTTAGATTTTATTTTCTAACAAAAACAACTGAAGATAAAACCTTTATACATCAATTAAGAATAGAACAAGAAGATGATTAATGAGTCAGTTTTAAATACAATTGTTGACAACGCAATTAAAGAAGATATTGGAGATGGTGATCACTCATCTCAATCATGCATTCCGGATACCGCAATTGGTAAGATGCAACTTTTAGCCAAAGAAGATGGAGTTTTAGCAGGTGTAAAAATTGGCGAACACATTTTCAGAAGATTTGATCCTAACATTAAAATTGAAACATTTATTAAAGACGGTGCAGTTATAAAACCTGGAGATGTTGTTTTAACAGTTGAGGGTAAAGTGCTTGATTTACTAAAAGCAGAAAGACTTGTTCTTAATATGATGCAGCGCATGAGTGGTATTGCTACCAACACGCGCAAATATGTAACTGAACTAGAAGGCTTGCACACAAGAATACTTGATACTAGAAAAACGACTCCTGGCCTAAGAGAAATTGAAAAACTTGCTGTAAAAATTGGCGGTGGTGTAAACCATAGAATAGGACTATACGATATGGTGATGCTTAAGGACAACCATATTGATTTTGCTGGCGGCATTGAAAAAGCTGTAGCAAAAGTTAAGCAATACTTAATAGAGAAAAATAAGAATCTCAAGATTGAAGTTGAAGTGCGAGATTTTGATGAATTAAATCAAGTACTCGCCATTGAGGGAGTGCAGAGAGTTATGCTTGATAACTTCACTCCTGCCAATACTAAAAAAGCAGTAGAACTAATAAACGGAAGACTTGAGACTGAGTCATCGGGTGGTATTACTTTTGAAACTATTAGAGCTTATGCGGAGTGCGGAGTTGATTATATCTCGGTTGGTGCATTAACACACCATATTAAAAGTTTAGATTTAAGTTTAAAAGCTCTATAAATCAAATTATGCAATACGACTTCGAACTTGAATTTAAGGTAAGGGATTACGAGTGCGACCTACAAGGCATTGTAAATAACTCAGTATATCAAAATTACTTAGAGCATACACGCCATGAGTTTTTAGACTCCATTGGGCTTAACTTTTCCAAATTGTTTGATGATGGTATAGTAGCTGTTGTTGCTCGTATCGATTTAGCCTATAAAACTCCACTAAAAAGTAACGACAAGTTTGTTGTAAAAACAAGGGTTGAACTTAAAGGAGTTAAGTATATCTTTCATCAAGACATATATCGCCTCAGCGATAATAAAATTTGCTTAAAAGGTATTGTGACAACCACTAGCTTAATAAATGGGAAGCTTGGTATTTCTGAAGAAATTATTAAACCATTACAAAATATTATTGATCAACGATCATAAAACAAAAATCCCAGTGAAGTTAACTTCATTGGGATTTTTTATATTTTCAAAATCGTTTTGAGAAGATTCTATCTGAACAAACAATTTCTTGGCTTAGTACCCACTTCAATCTCTTCTTCCATAATACCAAAGCTATCAAATACAATCACCTTTGATTCTTCTGATAAAGTACTATAAAACATTCCATTTCTTGAGCTAACATCTACTGCATCGAAAACTACATCTGCATAATCTTGTCCAAACACTTTTTTAAAGTTTAATCCATAATCATTATCGGCATCTAACTTATCAAAATCATTAACGTTAAACGAATAAGCACCTTTATTTATATAATAAACAGTTCCTCCTCCTAAAGAAGTTGATATTCCTCGTCTACCTTTACCATAATAACCACCGTCAAAAGGTAAGTTTGTCACATCACGCTCACCTTCATCATTAGCTGTATAACTAATACGCACTAAACCCGCGTTTGATTTTGGACTTTCACCTTCACCTTCGCACAATACCCACAAGTTACTATGTACATCAATAACCATATCAACAGGATTAACTAATGTTTCAATCTTAACAGTATCGATAGTCTGATTTCTCACTAAATCAACAATCATAATACCATTTTCAAGATCACTTGTATTAGCAACATAAACTAACTTACCTTTATCGTAAGCTATTTTTGTAGGATTAATTCCAACTTTAATGGTTTCTTTAATTGAAAGAGTTGTCGCATCTATTTTTAAAAGTTCTCCTGAAGTCATTTCATCTGCTCCTGCTATTGTAGCATAAACAAAGGTATCAGAAACACAAACCACATCTGTGGCATTAGCCACTGACGCTGATGTCATTTCTGATTTAAAATCATCAAGGTTCACTTTTTCGATAACAGAACTATTCCCCTCCGACATTAAAAAATACCCTTTTTCCGATCCGAAAGAGGCCGCCAACATTTCTCCTGTTAATGGTCTATCATTTATTTCGTTAAAAAGCTCGTTGGTTAAAGTATCTGCATGATAATGCGTAACACTTCCGTTTGCACTACCACTACCTTGGTTCATTACAAAGGTTCCTACAATAGAGGTTTCTTTACCATAGTTGGAGTTGTTGATACTGCATGAAACAGATATTACACAAAAAACCAATAATATGCTTGGAAAAAAATTCTTCATTCTGATTATTCTGATTTTTTAAAACGTACTAACAATATAATTTTCAAAGTGCAAATATAAGATTACCTATTAATTAATGTGTAATATCTATGAAATTATTAAACATCACCAATTAAGTTTAAATTAATAGCCCATCGAGAAGAGAATATTTATATAGAAGATATTTTCATCTTTTATACCTAAACATTAGCACGGAATAAAAACATCAATTATATTTGCGCAAAATTTTGGTTCCATAAATTTTATGGATTAAAAGGGAATCCGGTGATCACTTTAGTGAAATTCCGGAGCTGTACCCGCAGCTGTAAGTTTCTAAACAATTATTGCATCTCACACCACTGTTAATACAATTAATGGGAAGGTAGCAATAATAAGAAACGAGCCAGAAGACCTACCAAATATTGTTTAACAAAAGCTTCGGGAGCTAGGCTGTTAAGGATATTCTTAATTGAAGGTCTTTTCTATTTCTCCCCTTGCGTTTATGATTTTTTCAGATGTATATAAAATTAGGCATTTGCTTAGTTATTATTGGACTTTATTCATTTCAATTATTCGGACAGGACACATTTTCTGAAGAAGAGTCGCTCTTTTTAGCAGGCCTAGATACCGTATATATAGATAATGTAGATGTAGTAAGTAAAAAAATAAACCTATATGAGGTTGGTGGTAAAAAGGAAACATTTACGCCAATGCAAAAACAAACAACAGAGGCAGGTAATTTAAGTGACTTAATATCAAGATACCAGCCCATATACGTTAAATCTGATGCTGGCGGACTTTCTTCCATTCGAGTAAGGGGTACTTCAGACAATCACACCTCTGTTAAACTTAGAGGATTAGAAATAAATTCTCAAACCCTAGGAAGTTATAATTCAAGTAATGCTCCTGTATTTTTATTTGATCAAGTAGAGTTAACCTATGGTAGTTCAACAGCTACAAAAGGATCTGGCTCAATAGGAGGAAACGTAAACCTAGGCTTAGAAAACAAATATAACGCAGGAGTTAACTCTGAGGTAAAATTAAGCGCAGGCAGTTTTGGTGAATACATGGCCGGTGCTAAAGTATTTGCAAGCAATGGCAAATTCGAATCAATATCAAGGTTAGCTTATTACGAAAAAGAGAATAACTTCCCATTTACCAATACATCAAGCTACGACTTTGAAAAACAAGAATTTACAAGAGACACACAAAAAAATGCACGCATAGAAAACCTCAATTTCATACAACAACTTAACTATAGGTGGAATAAAGACAAGAGCATTTCGTCCGTAATTTGGTTGGCTAAAAACAGACACGAAGGTCAACCTAACATGAATGAAAATCAAAACCCGAACACCAGATACCTTGAGGATGAAAACATACGAACATGGGTGCAATTTGACAACATAACAAATGGCATAAACTATTACATAGGGGCTGGATACGTTTTTGATAATGCCATTGACTACAATAATAAAGCTCAAAAAATAGCAACTCAACGAATTATTGCCGAAACAGGTGCATCTAAAGAGTACAATAAAATAAGCGTTAAAGCCGGAATGCGCAATGTTTATATTAAACCTGATGTATATGCTTATGATGATAATATAGATGAGAACAGGTTTTCAGTATTTGCATCCCTGCTTTATAAGCCAAGCCCTTGGTTAAAAACTACCTTAAACCTAAGGCAGCAAGTTGTTACTGAGTTTAGTGCACCATTCACTCCTTCATTAGGGTTTGATGCCCGCCTTTGGTACAATTCTCAGAGTATAATATCTGTTTTAGGAAGTTTACAAAGAGCATATAGAATCCCCACTCTGAATGATAGGTTTTGGGGTCAGGATGGGTATACAGGAAATAAAAACATTAGTCCGGAAGATGCCACTAGCTACGAACTAGGTTTTAATTACTTATATGCTCTTGATGATAAGTGGGTAGCCAATGCAAAAATAAATGCATTCTATATGGATGTTGACAATTGGTTAATGTGGATTCAAGGTACCAATGGTTGGTATGCCGAAAATATTGCCCACGTAATTAGCAATGGAGTTGAGTTTAGTGGTTCGCTTACTCGCAATTATGGCCAACATAAAACCACTCTTGGTGGTAACTTCTCATACAACTCTGCAGAGAGAAAAAAATCAGAACTAGAAACAGACAAACTAAATGAACAAATTGAGTATGTTCCTATATACAATGGCAACCTATACATGCAGCATCAGTATAAAAAATGGGATGTCGGTATTGATGGCTCATATGTAGGCGAACGAAAATACAATCAGGTAGGAGGAAAATTAGATGCATTCAAACTCATCAATCTATCATGTGCCTATAACATGAATATTAATAAAAACAAACTCACCATTTCGGCTAACATAAACAATCTACTGAGTGAAGAATATCAAAATCAGTATAACTATGCGATGCCCGAAATAAATTATAGAATAGGAATTAATTATACATTTTAATACATAAACCATGAACAAATTACGATTACTACTTTTAGCACTACCTTTTTTATTCGCTTCTTGCTCCAATGATGATGACAACAAACCATCTTTAAAAATAACAGGACATTACGTTTTAAATTACGGTAGCTATAGTGCTACAGTTGGTTCATTATCATACATTGATTTAGAAAACAACACAGTACAAAACGGAGCTTATGAGAGTGCCAATGGCGTGAGCATGTCTGGAAAACCACAATATGCCTATGAATATAAAGGAAACATTTACTTTATGGGAAATGCTAAAGATGAAATATTCCATGTAAGTGCTGATGATTTAACACAAACTCAAAATGGTGTTGCTGAAGATATCATTAAGCCACGTTTTTGCGTAGGTAACGGAGATTATTTATACATCTCATGTTGGGGCGGTGATATCTGGGCTCCTGAGAACAGAGAAAAAAGTTACATTGCAAAGTATAACATCAACACAAATACCGTTGAAAAAAAAATAATGTTACCAGATGGTCCAGAAGGACTAGCAATAGTAGATAACACTCTTTATTGCACTTTAAATTACACCAACAAAATCGCAATGGTAAATTTAAACACAGAAAAAATTACCTACATCGAAGATTTACCAGCTGTCTCTACCTATTTTATTAAAGATAATAGCAATAACTTATACGTATCTCTTGTATCAAGTTACACTGATGGAGTTATTGAGTTAATAAAAGAACCAGGTTTAGGTTATATCAACACCTCCACAAACGAACTTGAAGCCAATTACAAGTTTGAAGGAATAAGCGGCCTCTACAGCTCTGTATTAGCTTTCAATACCGACAAATCAAAACTTTATGTTGTTGGAGGAAGCTATGGTGCCAATGGCTATAGTGGTGGTATTTATTCTTTTAACACTAACAGCAAAACATTTGACGAAACTCCTTTTGTTGATAATATTAGTGGCATAAATGGCGTGTACTACAATATCACTTCTAATTTAATATATGTTATGATATCACAAAGCACCACAACAAATGGTCTTCTAAAAACCTATGATACAGAGGGAAATATTATTGAAGAATATGCGACAGGTATTTCACCCGGATGGATAGTTGATGTGACAAAATAATCTTTATTTAAGGATAATGCAATAAAGCATGTTTTACCTATGTGTAGAACATGCTTTTTTTTGTCTTTTATATTAAGCTCTCCAATCAAAATTGTATTTTTACTGCATTACAGAATTTGCAAATAGAATATGAGCGACATACAAAATCAAATAGTAGCCTTAAGGGCTGAATTAAATAAGCACAACCACAATTATTACGTAAACAACACACCCGAAATAAGCGACTTCGACTTTGATCAACTTATGAACAAACTGATTGAACTCGAAAAGCAGAATCCACAATTTAACGACCCCAATAGCCCTACTCAAAGAGTAGGCAGCGATATTTCAAACGACTTCACCCAAATTACGCACCAATATCCGATGCTATCATTGGGGAATACTTATAATGAAAATGAAATATCTGATTTTCACGACAGGGTCCATAAGAGCATTGGTGATGTTGAATACGTTTGTGAATTAAAATACGACGGAACATCGATTAGCCTCAATTACGAAAACGGTTTGCTAAAACATGCTGTAACTAGAGGCGATGGCGAAAAAGGCGATGATGTTACCGAAAATGTTAAAACCATAAAAAGCATCCCCCTACAATTAAGTGGTAATTATCCAGATAAATTTGAGATAAGGGGTGAAATTGTTTTGCCACATTCACAATTCGAAAAAATAAACCAAGAGCGTATTAAAAATGAAGAGCTTCCATTCGCTAATCCCAGAAATGCAGCTTCAGGTTCCTTAAAAATGAAAAAGAGTAGTGAGGTAGCCAAGCGAGGACTAGATTGCTACTTATACTATATACTAGGAGACAATCTTCCATCAACCCTACACACAGAAAATTTAGAAATAGCACGATCGTGGGGCTTTAAGATACCTACTGATTACAAAAAGTGTAATTCTCTTGATGAAATAAATACATTTATATCCGATTGGGATGAGAAACGACACAGTTTGCCCTTTGAAATTGATGGCATAGTTATTAAGGTAAACGATATCAATATACAAAATGAATTGGGTTATACTGCAAAATCACCACGATGGGCAATATCTTACAAGTTCCAAGCTGAAGAAGCAAAAGCAAAATTACTTTCAGTAAGTTACCAAGTAGGCCGAACTGGAAGAATTACGCCTGTAGCCAACCTTTCTCCCATTCAACTTGCCGGAACAACAGTGCAAAGAGCATCGTTACACAATGCCGATATTATTAACGAATTAGATTTACATCAAAACGATAATGTTTGGGTTGAAAAAGGAGGCGAAATTATTCCAAAAATTACACGAGTTGAAATTAAGGATAGAGACAACTCGGCAGTAAAAGTGGAATACATTACTCAATGCCCTGAATGCGGAACTCAATTGATCAGACCCGAAGGCGAAGCATCTCACTTTTGCCCCAACGATAAAGGATGTAAACCACAACAAAAAGGAAAGATTGAGCATTTTGTAAGCCGAAAAGCACTAAACATCGATTCTCTTGGTGAGCAAGTTGTAGATCTACTATTTGAAGAAGGGCTTGTTAAAAACATTGCAGATATTTACGATCTGAATTATGAGAAATTAATTGGACTATCTAAATCTGTATCAAAAGACGGAAAGAAAGTTTACTCCTTTAAAGAGAAGTCAACCCAAAAACTATTGGATGGCATTGAAAAATCCAAAACCATTCCCTTCTCTTCCGTTTTGTTTGGTATAGGCATAAAGCATGTTGGAGCAACAGTTGCAAAAACGCTAACGCAAAAGTTCAACAATATTGAGCTTCTATCTAAGGCAACTAAAGAAGAATTAATCGAAACAGATGATATTGGACCAAAAGTTGCAGAAAGCATCACAAATTTCTTTTCTGATGAGGAAAATACGGACATAATTAATCGACTTAAAGAAAATGGTATTCAATTAGAATCTGAAAAGGTAGAAATTTTAGAAGGGAATTTTACCAACCAATCATTTGTGGTAAGTGGAACCTTTACCAATTACAGCCGCGATGAAGTAAAGAAAATAATTGAAGAAAATGGAGGCAAAAACTTGAGTGGTGTATCTTCTAAAACTACTTATCTTGTTGCTGGCGAAAAAACAGGCCCTAGTAAACTCAGTAAAGCAGAAAAACTAGGTATCCAAATAATAAACGAATCTGAATTTATAGCCTTACTAAATAAATAATACCAATGAATATTATAACAAAAACAAGAGTTGGTATATCTAAGTACCTAATTAAAAAACAGCAGAAAAAGTTAAATCGACAAATTGAAGTCTGCAATATTCATAAAGCACAAAATGCACTAATAGTAGGTAATATATCAAATGAGGAAGGCATTAAAGCCATTCAAAAAATGAAGGCATTTTTTGCAGAGCGAAACTTAAACTGTGAAGTAATTGGATATTCGAACAAAAAAAACGCTTCTAATCTAATTAGTGATACAAAACACCACTATCTTACAAATGATAACTTTAGCTATTTTTACATCCCAAAGTTAGTTGAGGTAAAAACCGTTCTTAATAAATCGCATGATGTATTGGTGAATTTATACGAAGAACACTCCTATCAAATAGAAAGCGTTGTTAAACTATCTAATGCTAAATTTAAAGTAGGCTGCTCAAGTTTTGAGGCTGACACACACGATCTTTTATTAAATATCAAAGAAACGCAAAAAGACCCACTTTTTATTACAGAACAAATGCAGCATTATATTACTATAATAAATTCGTAACTTCAACCGATTATATTTTTAACCTTTTTTGAACAAATAACTTGGGGCTACATTTAAATCCCATTAATCAAAAAAATAAAACAATAAAGTATGAACACTAAATTATTATCATTTCTCTTATTCATTGCTTTAGTTGCGAGCTCATGCTCACATAAAGTAGAACGCGTATCACCAGATGAAACTATTGATTTAAGTGGACGATGGAATGATGCTGACTCAAAAATGGTGGCTGAAGCTATGGTTGATCAAATTTTATCCGGTGGTTGGATAGATAACTTTGCTAAGGCAAATGATGGAGCCAAACCCGTTGTTGTGGTTGGGCTAGTTTCAAACAAGTCACACGAGCACATCAACTCTGCAACATTCATTAAAGATGTTGAACGATCATTTATTAACAGTGGTAGAGTTCGTTTGGTGCAAGCTGCCGACAAAAGAGAGCAATTAAGAAGCGAACGCGCTGCACAACAAGAATTTGCTTCATCAGCAACAGCAAAAAAATGGGGTAAAGAGTTAGGAGCTGATTTTATGCTTAATGGCGATATCAATTCAATTGTAGATACTTACAAAAAAGAACGCGTTAATTTTTACCAGACAAATCTAGAGCTATCTGATTTGGAAACAAATGAGATCGTTTGGATTGGTGATAAAAAAATCAAAAAATACATCAATAAATAAAACCATTAAGGCTATCATTTAAAGCTATGATAGCCTTTTTATTTTACCACTCACCACTTC
>NZ_LYBV02000029.1 GCF_001660705.2 Saccharicrinis aurantiacus | reverse complement strand
ACCAAATTTGCAAAATAAGCTTAATATGATAAGCAGAAATAGACGTACTCACTATTATACCCACAAAGAATTGGAGGTAATACTAGAACATTTCTGTATTGAAGCAGAGGAATTTGAAAAACTATAAGCCCCTTGGTACCAAAAAAGCCTCAAAAGCCACGAAATTAAGCTCAAAAGCAATATCTGATACAATAATCAGACTGCTTTTGAGTGCTTTTTCATGCTTTTTAGCGTTTGTAGAGTATAATCAGGTATTATA
The DNA here is from genome assembly GCF_001660705.2 of Saccharicrinis aurantiacus. Taxonomy (GTDB): domain Bacteria; phylum Bacteroidota; class Bacteroidia; order Bacteroidales; family Marinilabiliaceae; genus Saccharicrinis; species Saccharicrinis aurantiacus. The sequence goes on along the minus strand of NZ_LYBV02000029.1, from coordinate 24,460 downwards.
CAGACTATATCATACTTGCTTTATAGTACCTTGTCTTTTTTGTAGATAATATTTAGAGTACTTAGTAAAAACTGCAGCTAATATTTATCGAACTTTGAGACTGCTTTTTGCTAAACTGAGCGTGCTTTTTACAAATCCTCATTGTATCAATAGTAAATCAGCTTATTATAAGAGATGCTCACCGATAACATTGTTAAGTGCCAAGAGTATATTCAGACTTTATACAATAAATTTTAAGTAGTAAGTGGAGTGATTAAGTTCTGTAAAAAGATATAAAAGTATTGCAGAATAATATCTAAGGTCTTTTTATCACCCAAGCTAAAAGATGATCTTTTTATGCCTTCAAAACTAAAAAGTTGAAATTGTCTTCATTTGGCGTTAAGTTGGCGCTATGTGTCCTGGCTTCAAATTGCTATACTAGTGATATTTAAACTATTTTTACACACAACAAATAGAGCTAATTGGTATTGTGTTTAGCAATTTATTATTTATTGACATTACGCATATGATATTACATAGAACCATATTAAAACAAGATTTGGCAAACAAGCTATTTCCTCAAAGTTCAAACATAAATGCGGCTATGCAATTACTTAGGAAAGAGATAAAACTATCAAAAGAATTAAATGCTAAGCTTAATTTATTAACCAGAAATAAATTATACACATAAAGAACTGGAGGTTATACTAGAGTACTTTTGTATTAGTCAAGAGGAGTTTGCGGGACTTTAAATTCAGTTGCAATACCCTTTCGGGTATAATTATGCACAATACTAGGCTAATTATACCTAATAGGGTATAATAAACTCATCTCATATGCACGACACATTTATAGAGGAACTGTAATTAATTCCCGAGACAAACTAGCTATGTGGCATTTCTAGTGTATATCTAATGTATCAAATTTAGTATATAGCGATGTGGAAGTTTTAGCACATAGCTACATGTAACTATATATCAAATCAAATCAATACAAAACAATTCATTTCCTAAAAAACAGCTTCCTTTAAACGATTCTATAACCACTTTTCATAAAAACATTCAATTAATAATTATTTTTCATGGAAAGTAATTGTTTTTCATGTTATCTTCGTAACTATAATTCATAGTTTAGGCACATGAGTAATCGTTTTTCACAAAAAGTAAGTGTTTTTCACGGACAAGCACTCCCTGAAGAAGGAATGTTAGCTGGTTATGCTTTTATGCTTCAAGAATTAGAGCAAAACTCAAACAAGGTTTTACCTACCCCAAAGCAATTATGTATAATTACAGATAAACATCAAAGATATAGTACAAAAAGGTGGCAAGTGTTCACCAAGAGACACAAACCCAATAGTAATACTATAAGTCATATTGTCTTTGCTTTAAAATACGAGGGCATTGATTTACTAATTCTAAAATCAACGTTTCAACTTATTGGCGAAGAGGAGATAAAGAAATATATTTTGAGCGAACCAACCGGACAATACTCTAGAAAAATTTGGTTTTTATACGAGTGGTTATTTGAAATAAAACTTGATATCCCTGACTTGAAGAAAGGTACTTATGTAGAATTACTAAATCCAAACCAACAGTATCCTGGTCCAACCGAAAACTCAACCAGACATCGAATAAAAAATAATTTACCTGGAACACCTGAGTTCTGCCCCCTAATTAGAAAGACCCAAAAACTTGAGAAATATATTTCTACAAATATTAGAGATTCCATAGATAAAGGATTAAACAATAGAGATAAAGAGCTAATTAAAAGGACTGCTGCATTCCTGTTATTAAAAGATTCAAAAGCCTCTTTCGCTATAGAAGGAGAATATCCTCCAAACATGCGAGCCAGAAACTGGGGTAAAGCTATAGGACAAGCAGGTAAAAAACCATTGACTTTATCAGAAATAGAACGCCTCCAGCATGTAGTAATTGGTTCTAAAAAATTAAAAAACATGGGCATCAGGGAAGGCGAAGGCTTTATTGGCGAACATGACCGAGAAACTTTTACGCCAATACCTGATCACATATCCGCAAAAGCTAAAGATCTCACCTCTCTGATGAATGGATTATTAAACACAAATAATCTTCTTCAAAACAGCGAATACGATCCCATACTTACAGCAACTACTATTGCCTTTGGCTTTGTGTTTATCCATCCTCTTTCTGATGGCAATGGAAGAATACACAGGTATTTGATACATCACATCTTAACATGGATGGGTTATACAAAACGAGACATGATATTCCCTGTTTCATCAGCAATATTAGATCGAATTAGTGATTACCAGGATGTATTAGAAGATTTCTCATCTCAAAGAATCGATTTGATTGAATGGGAATCTACTTCCGACCATAATATAAAAATACTAAACGAGACAATTGATTTGTATCGTTACTTTGATTTAACCCGTCAAGCAGAATTTCTTTATGAATGCGTTGAAGAAACAATTAATAGAATTATTCCGGAGGAAATTGATTACCTAGAAAAGTACGACATGCTAACTAACAGAATAAATTCCTTTATTAATTTACCCGACACAAAAGTTGACCTTCTTATTAAATTATTAAATCAAAGCGAAGGAAAATTATCAAAGAAAAAGAGAGAAAATCATTTTGAAGAACTTACAGAAGAAGAAGTTTTTATTATTGAGGAAAATTATGAGGAGATCTTTATAAGCTAAATTTAATTTCTTTTAAACATCAGATTTAATTCTTCTAAAGAAAATAGTTCTTCCCTTTCAAAACATAACGAGAGTAAATTTTGCCAATATTTACTCTCGTTAAATCTTCTCAATTCCAAACGTCAAGTTTTCTATTCAAAAAACTTGACAAAAAGCCATTTTTAGGTTCGAATCCTTTTTCGTACTTTTGGAGGGAAATAAGCTCATTAAAAAGCATTTGAAACAGCAATTTCAAGCCAATTTTGGTGGACTTACAGCGGACTTTAAAATAACAAAACATAAAGCGTTGATATACGGGTATTTGAAGTAAATTTTCAGTTCCCTCTCTCTCCGCTGAGTGCGAAAGCAATTTAAAGTAAAAACCTGTAAATCAATCCTTGCAGGTTTTTTTATGCGCAAAAGTATAATAAAAGTATATTTGAATATAGACTAAGATTTCGAGTTTTTATTCCAAATCAAAAAATGTAAAGTACTCCGCTGTGCCTGCAACGTTTTAATCTTGATTCCTTCTCGATGAACTCATAGATCTAACTATTCAACAAAATCTAGACACTATGAGTAAGATCGAAAATATGCACACATAAAATTATTAAGAAATTTATCAGCAACAAATTATACTTAAAAAGCTTAGAAATTCCCTTCAAAGCTACTTTTCTTACCTTTTCTGTCCGCTTTAAAATCAAAAATATAATTATAGTTTAAGTTAGCTGAATACATCATACTTTCTCTACTAATACTTTTGTTGGAAACCATAGCCAAACTAAGATTTAAGGAGTGCCTCTTTTTTACTTTATAACCAGTATTTAACCTTAGGTTTACTACATCAGAAAGCTTAATGTCTTGATTATAAGATTTACTATACGTTGAAATAAATGCTGTTTTAAAACTTTCCCAAAATGTTTTTTGAACTGATAGGCTATAGCTTATAACATCCATCCTTGAATCAGGCAATTTATTTTGGTTGTGATTAATACTTGAAGATATATTCAATCTGATTGGTATTAAAGAGTATTGATAAGCTATCATTGTATTAAAAATTTGATTCCCAACATACCTTCCATCATTATTTTGTTGCTCGGCAGCTTCTTGATAAGAAAAACCGCAATTAACATTTTGTCTTTGGCGCTTATCAGCTTTCAAAGCGTAACTGATATTTACACCGGTAGACATATTTAATTGGGTAAAACTTAATGTGTCAAGATTTTGAAAGTCATTGGTTTCTGAAATTTGATTATAAATATCTTTTATATGAACATACGATTGAACATTTGAGTAGTTTAAGTTTAATACAAGCTTTTTTGTAATAGGAGACATTGTGTTTGCTGATAATATAACTCTATTATTAGTATCTGTTTTCTGGTTTTCGAGATTATCCCTCTGGTAACCTGCATTAATACTCCATTTTAACCAAGTAAGTATCGATGATGACAAGTCTAATGTAATGTTCTCAAAGTCATTTGTGTAATAATATGCTCCGAATGTATTATAATTTGGGGCTATTCTTTCATAAGTGGCTCCAATCTGTCCCACAGAAGAGCTTTGAGAAACACTACCACGTAAAGCATGATAAACAGCTAAATCGCCACCTCCTGTTAATAAACTATTTCCAGCAATACTATCACGTGTGCTTATATCTCTATTTACTCCACTTAAGCCATACTCTGCATCTAACAAGAGGTTGTTAGTTAGGTTAACCTTTAAAGCAATACTACCTGCTAAATTCTCTTCAGGTGTAATATATGTACTATCTCTAGGAGTAAAGCTTAAAGAATTCATCTCATCTCGAGCCTTAAGAAGGTTAAATGTAATATCAAATTTATCATTTGTATAACCAAACAGAAATGCTCCTCCCATTCTTTTATATACTGGCTGAACATTTATACTATCAACCTCAACGGCTTTCCTTAGCCTACCATACATTGCTGAAAATCGAAAGTGATCATCCGGTTGAAGCTCAATACCCCCTCCATAAAACTCGTGACCAGATAATGTATATGGTGAAAAACTCATTGATGAATACCCCATATGGGCTTGAATCCATTTATAAGAAGGAGATAACGAAAAACGATTAAATGGATTAGCCAAGTTGGCAGATGTTTGATTATTAGTATAGGCAAATGATATAGGCAAGCTTACTGTATTGAGAATATTTAAATTTAGGTTGCCTGATAGATAATAGGAATAGGGCGTAATAGAACTAATCGAGTCTGGCGACACTTGCCCTATTTGACTAAAAGAAACACCTCCATTACCTATTAACAAAGGTCCTTTTCCTATCTGTTCAACATCTTGGGCATTTGCATTTATATAAAATACAAATACTAAAGCTGCAATTGCAGCTTTTAATAGCATTTTATTAGAATTCATTAATGTTTAAGTATAGGGTTTTCGAGAATTAGGAAGCTAAAATTTAACGATAATGGACTTACTAAGTTGTGATGAACTATCATCAGCGTAGATGGCTTTAATAGCATACCTATATGTTTTGCCCGGCGAGAGCTTTTTATCGATATATTGATCAGAATCAGTATTTCCATATAATTGCAATACCCCTTGATTAACCGCTCTATAAACAACTATTCGTTTGATATCTTTTTCTGATTTTATAGTCCACAATAGTTTTACCCTATCGGCATAAACTCGCTTTTTAAGTTTCAATTCTTCAGTTATATCACTTGCTACTTTAAATTGCATTGTTTGTGAAGATGCTGATAATAAACCACTGTCATCCTGAGCCTTTAGCTTATATATATAAGTAGTTCCTGCCGCTACTTTCTTGTCTAAATAAGAACTTATTATATCTCCATCAAAGACTAAGCTGTCTAATGCAATATAAACGGAATCTCCTACCACTTTTCTGTAAATAAGGTGTTGGATGGCATCATCACTAGAGCTATTTACCCATTTCAACTTAGGTTTTCCGTTACTATTTTCAATAGCCTTTAATAGTGGCGCTACCGGAGCAATAACATCTGGTCGTTCTAAAGTTATTAGCTCAGAAAATGGAGACTGATTTTGACGAACATCCTCTGCCTTAACTTTATAATATATTTGTTTTGTTAGAGTTTTTATACTTATTGTATCCAAAAATGAAGTTTCTTTAAGAACCTTATCTCCAGCTAGTATAAACTCATAATTAGGGTTGTTAGATACATAAACTCTATACCCATTTAAATCATCCTCAGTATTTGCGTCCCAAGTGAGTGTAACAATGCCAGTACTATCAATTGTGCCAATTCCACCTGAAGGTTTTAAAGGAGGAAAACTATCTACTCTTGCAACATATGTAAGTAATGATGTTAGTTTTTCTGTTTGATCATTATATACAGAAATACGATAATAATTTGTCATATGGGGTGTGGTATCCATAAACGAACGCTGAAAACGATCAGTGCCATTTAAAATTAACGCTTTTTTCCCTTTAGGAGAAGAAGATCGATATATTTTGAAGCCCGAAATATATTCATTCATATCCTGAGGATATTCCCAAAACAAATCTACCCTTTTATTATCAACTAACTCATTACTTGTAATAACCGGAGCTATTTCAATAGGTAATCGTCCAGTTCCGAATATTGAATCAGAAGCTGGTCCCATTTGTCCGAAGGCATTTACCCCCCTAATTCTATAGTGAAAAATGGATTTATTATCAGGTAATGAGTCACTTTTATAAGCAAAGTAAGGTTCTACACCAACATCACTTACCTGAACGATAGCATTATCTCCTAGTTGATGATAAGTAGCTCCATTATCAATCGATTTTTCGATTATATAACTATTATATATATGACTCAGATACTTAATATTCCATGTTAACCCAACTTTTTTATCTTGCCATTTTGCCTGCAAATCTATGGGTTTAGGTAATTGTTTATAGGTCGACTGCCCAGTAAATATAGATGCTGTATCTACAGCTAAAGAATCAGGACAATTGACATATACCTTGTATAAATACTTCTCATTTGGCTTTACTGTTTTGTCTGCAAAGTATAAACCCGATAATTCAGCCGCTTTTATTGATTGATCTGCTGCATAAAGAGCAAAACTATAGCGTTGTTGTTCTTCTTTATATTTTTTATAGACAATATGGGGATTTCCTCCTGATGGAATCCCTTCATAAAAAGAGCTATAAATACACTCTGCAGCAATCCCTACATACTTTTTGTGTGCAAAAGGTTCCCATTTATACAATGGTGCTGGCTTTAAAACAGAATCTACTAATTCTAATTCTTCTATTTCTTTTAATATTTTTTTATCTCTTAATAAAGTATATCGTATTAGTTTATAGCCATAATTGTTTGCCAAGCGCCAAGTTTTTGAATCGCTAGGTGCCCAACGTAACATTATAGAATCAGGCATTGCCCTACTGAGTAGTTCAATACTTTTTTGAGCCTTTGCCTGATTAATGATAATTAATAATAATATGGCTATACTAAAGAACCTTCTGTTATTCATATATTTATTTTATTCGTATTAATATCTAGGGACAACTTAAAATTTGTACAGATCGATTAATTAATGATAATTTTAAGCTGCTTGCGTTCATTATCTGCAGTTACAATTACCAGATATACACCAGTCTCCAAGTGAGATAACCTATAATTGATAGCATAATCTGCAAGTCCTCCAACATCTTGCTCATCTACTTTTGATCCCTGATTGATACTATAGATATCTACTTTAACACCTGCTTCCTCGCGCAATTCAATTAACACATCAAAATTCCCATCTGTTGGATTTGGGGCTACTGCTAAACTTTTTATTAGCGGTTCTTGATAACCTAAATCTATATAATCCTCATTTTCTTCATTTAATGCAAATACCTCTACCTGCTTAACTACCTTTGAAACACAACCTCCTGAATATGCCTGTAAACCAATATTAAACATACCTTGTTCCATAGTTTCAAGAGCAAGTATATAATCAGGAGCATCATCTTTATTTACAGAAACAAAAGAAATAGGATCATATTCCCAAAGCATACTATCTAATGGTAGATTAGATAGTTCATAAATATTAAGAGTATCTCCTTGATAAGCCTCTGAACTCATTAAAAAGTCGGCTTGTAAAGCATCGTTACCAATGCTTACATTAATTGTATCATATGCATAACAACCAATATTATTGGTTATTCTTAAAAAATAATCTCCTGCATTAGAAGTTGATAAGTAACGTTGTTCTGCTAAAATACCATCCAATTCGGTTGACCATCTGTGTGCAGAATAATTTAAACCATCAATAGTTATAGTATTGCCAGTACACATTTTAATATCCTCTCCAATATCAACCAAAGCCATATCGGGTTCACTTATGGTAAAATTTCGTTCGTACAAACAATTATTTTCATCTCTTAACTCTAACTTATAATCCCCTTTTTTAAGATTCTCAGTTTTTGAACTTGTATCGCCATTACTCCATAAATACTGGTAATTTCCTACACCTCCAATTGGATTAACCTGAATAAATCCATCATTGTATCCAAAGCAATGTGCATCCTTAATACCTGTTATACTCACCCTCAATGAATCTGGGGTATCAATTTTAAAGTATTTAGTGCTTTCACAGTTATTCTCATCAATTATAGTTACTGAGTGCGTATCACTTCTCCAACCTGTTGACTGATCTCCCTGTTGAAGATTGGACCATATAAATTGATAAGGCGCGTATGGTATAGCAGCGTCAGCATCTTTAATCTCGGCAGTACCATTACTATCGCCATAGCATAATACAGGACTCGTTATTATTGTATTAATTTGTGGATTATTTGATTTATTAAGTGTAACTGTTGTTTCTGCAAAACAACCTAAGGTATCTACAATATGGATACTGTACTCACCGTATTCCAATACTTGTTCTTTCTTTGAGTTTGTATTTTCAATAAAATCAAGTCCTGAATTGTAGAATGCTTCATAATTTTTCTGCCAAGTATACTTGTAATAACTATTTCCACCTTCTATATCTAAGCTTATTGTTCCGTTAGCCAATTCACACGTTGGCTGTTCAACATATACGCTCGCTATTTTTAATGAATCAGGAGAACCAACGGTAAAGCTCTTTGTACTCTCGCAATTATTATTATCGGTTAAAGTTACAGAATGCGTGTCGCTGCTCCAACCCCTTGATTTTTCTCCGGTTTGATTATTAGACCAAGTGAACTTATATGAAGCATATGGTATAGCGGTAGTAATATCTCCTATCTCTGCCTTACCATTGTTATCTCCAAAGCATAAAACGGGAGTAGTAAGTATAGTATTAATCTGGGGATTACTCGATTTATTTAATACTATAGTTGTATCTAAAGCACAACCAAGATTATCAACAACACTAAGATTGTACACTCCGTACTCTAATACCTGTTCCTTTGTTGATTTTGTATTTTCAATAAAATCAACTCCAGATTCATAAAATGCCTCATTATCTTTCTGCCAAGTATATTTATACAACTCATTGCCTCCTGCTATATCTAAGTTTATGGTTCCGTTCGCTAATTCACACGTTGGCTGTTCAACATATAACCCAGATACTATTAAAGAGTCAGGCGTAGCAATACTAAAGTTTTTGGTGCTTTCACAATTATTCTCATCAATTATAGTTACTGAGTGCGTATCGCTTCTCCAACCTGTTGACTGCTCTCCCTCTTGTTGATTAGACCAAATAAACCTGTAAGGTGCGTAAGGTGATGCTGAAGTAGCCTCTCCTATTTCGGCAGTACCATTACTATCGCCATAGCATAATACAGGACTTGTTATTATTGTATTAATTTGTGGTAAGCTAGATGAACTAATATTCTGAGAATGGCTTGTATAACAGTTATGATAATCATAAACATCAATCCTATAACTTCCATTTTGAGCCAAACCGGATATCGAGTCCTCCTCTGATATTAACTGATTTGTAGCGTTGTACCACTCATATCTATAAGGTACAGAACCACCTTTCATGTTAACACCTAGTATACCATTATCAGTATTACAGGTGGTATGTGTTATGTCTATTAAAGCAAAATCAAGTACCTCAGGTTGCGGCATGTATACATTAACAGTGTCCTTCTCTCTACAGTTGTTAGCATCTGTAAAATAATAAGTATAATTTCCTTCTGAAAGGCCTCCTGATATTGAACCATCAATCCACTCATTCGGATTTATTGATTGGGCAAATTTATAGGGCTCAGTTCCTCCCTCAATATCAAATTCAATTTCACCATCAGACAAGCCATTACAATTTACACTATCAACTAAAGCTACTGATGCTATCAGAAAGTCGGGCTCGGTAATTTGGAAACTTACACTATCTATAACCCCATACATATCGCTCACATATATTTTATGCATTCGCACATTCAAATCATTCCATTGCATAGTGTTATTATAATAATCCTCGTCGGCATGCTTAAACTGATAATCGCCCCAACCGCCCTCAGCTGTTACTTTAATAAAGGCATCTTCATATGTCTTACAACTTTCATGTCTGTAATCACTAATGGTAATACTTAAATCTTTTTCAGGCTCTAAAATTTCTACTACTGTACTTATTTCATTATTGTACTTATCTGTAACCGTTAATTGATAATTACCTGCAATTACATTTTGTAATAACGCAGTTGTTCCTTGCGAAATTCCAATTTCTTCTATATCTGTATCTAGATTTTTCCAAGTGAAATTATAATCAGGGGCTCCTCCGGTTACATTAACTATGGCACTACCATTACTTGCATTTTGCTGTAAAGCCGGAGTCGTTTCAGTTCTCCTAAAAACAAACTCATTGTATGTTTCAATACTGAAATTGGCAAAATAATTTTCTCCGTTTTTATCCTGTATTAAAATACTGTAATCTCCTCCTGATAATCCATCCATATGCAACTCCCCCTTCATATTAAATAATTCTCCACTATCTGTTGAAGAATAATTTACGACAGATCCATTTGGCGTTTGAATAGAAGCACTCTGGTAATCTTCATGTTCAAAATCAAAAATGGCATAACCATTATTTGCCAAATATGATGTTTCGTCACCTTTTTCTATTAAAGAAAGAGCTATATCATATGCCCCTGATAGGTACGTTTGGGTTTTAATGTTACAACCTGTATTATCGGTAATTTGAAGATTATAGAAACCTGCGGAGATATTATTAAGCGTTTCACCGTTGGCAACTAAAACACTTCCATCACTCTTACCCCAACTGTAAGTAAATGGGGCTTGTCCGCCTAAAAAGTGTACTGTTAACGAACCATCACTTGCACCTTGAGTAGATGGATATGAAGGCGTAAGTGTTATATCTCTTAATAAATTATCTTCGCCTAAAGTAACATCTGTATTAAAGATACACCCTTTGGCATCAGTAGTATTGAAAGTGTATGTATTGGCTTCTAATCCTGTAAATTGAAAACTTTCTCCGGCTTCTATACCTGCGCTAGTGTTATTATCAATGTCCGTAATTTGATATGGTGCCGTCCCTCCTGTTGATGATAACTCCACTACACCATTACCCAAACAACTTGGCAACTGCTTATCTAAAACATTTAATTGTAAGTACTCTGATGGTTCTGATATTTCAACCTCTCCTGTGTAAACGGCTCCATATTTGTCTTTTACACTCACAAGATACTTTCCTGCATATAGCCCTGAAAATTCATTATTTGAAAAGTAATTATAATCCTCAGCTTTCTTATAAGTGTATTCTCCCCAACCGCCTTTACCTTCAATCATAAACGAACCAGTTCGGGCTTTACATTGTGCATCTTCTATTGAAACAATTTCAAATATTAATGAGTCATCAGGTTGTTCTATATTAATATTTTCTGAGGTATAAATACAGGCTTTACTATCAGATGCCTCTAAATAATATTGTCCGTGCGGGAGGTTATTGAAATTAAAACGGTAATTGCTTCGTTCGTCGATAGTAGCAACTGTATTATCTAAACCATCTTTTAATAGGATAGTTTTTAAGCCTGTGTTACCCCCTGTTACAGTGCTTCCTATATATGCACTATTTCCATCTTTTTGAAGTACGGGTCGCACCGTATCTACTATAAGCTGCAAAGGTTGTGGCTGGCTAATAGTTAATGCGTAATCCTGATTGGACTCGCAATTCTTATTATCATATACCTTAAGCGCATAGTTACCATGAGTAAGACCTGTAAAATGAGTTGGTAAGCTATAGATCGAATCATACCTTACTCCTTCTTTTAGGAGTACCATTCTTTCTAGGGTGTTCGTTCCTGAAATATTACTAATCATTACTTCTCCGTTATTATTTCCGTAACAATGGGCATCGGTAATGGATACTTCAGCGCTTACTACACTAGGGTTGACATAAGTTAAAAGTTCGATTATAGTGTCTAAATCGCACCCTAAGGGATCTGCAATATTTATTTGGTATTTCCCATTAGATAAGGAATCTTTTAATTCTGATTTAGTAGAGGTCGTAAAATCAGTGCCTGAGCTATAAAATGAGGTGAGGTTTTTTAGCCAAGTATACTTATAAGTCTCATTTCCTCCTTCTACCTCTATACCTATTGTTCCGTTCGCTAATTCACAAGTAGGCTGAACAATAGATAAACTCTTTACCTTTAATAAATCAGGCGAATTAATGTTAAATGTATCAGTATTAACACAATTGTTAGCATCTTGTATTGTTACTGTGTGTAATCCACTAGGCCAGCCGGTACTTGTTTCTCCTTTATGTGAGTTAGACCATGTGAATACGTAATCTGCATAAGGCTCTGCAGCCACAAAATCTATAACTTCTGCAGTACCATCACTCATACCATAACAAGATACATCGCTTGAGCTGATGGTATTAATCTGAGGATTGCTTGATTCATTTAGTGTGACTGATGTAACCATAGAACAACCCAAGTGATCTTCTATACCAATACTGTACTCGCCATATGCTAAGTTTTCTTGTATTACATTTTTATTTGTGGTAAAATTATCACTTGGGTTACTGTATACAGTACCATCTTTCTGCCATGTATATTTATAAGTCTCATTTCCTCCATTTACATTTATACTTATTATTCCATTAGGTAATTCGCAGGTTGGCTGCACAATAGTTCGATTCTCTACTTCTAATTCGGCAGGAGATCCAACAGAAAAGCGCTTCGTGCTCTCACATTTATTAGCATCAGTTATAGTTACTGAGTGCGTATCACCGCTGCTCCAACCTGTAGATTCTTCTCCGGTCTGATTATTAGACCATCTGAATGTATAATCTGCATAAGGAACTGCAGCTATAACTTCTCCAATTTCTGCCGTACCATCACTCAAACCGTAGCATGAAACAGCACTTGTGTTTATGGTATTAATCTGAGGGTTGCTTGATTCATTTAGTGTGACTGTTGTATCCATTGAACAACCCAAGTGATCTTCTATACCAATACTGTACTCGCCATAGGCTAAGTTTTCTTGTATTATATTTTTATTTGTAGTAAAATCATCACTTGGGTTAATGTATACAACGCCGTCTTTCTGCCACGTATATTTATAAGTCTCATTTCCTCCATTAACATCTATGCTTATTGATCCATTGGGTAATTCACAGGTTGGCTGCACAATGGTACGATTCTCTACTTCTATAGCAGCAGGAGATATAACTGCAAAGTTTTTTGTATTCTCACAATTATTCGCATCAATTATAGTTACTGAGTGCGTATTGCTGCTGGACCAACCCGTAGATTGAATTCCACTCTGGTTATTAGACCATTCAAATATATAATCAGCATAAGGCTCTGCAGCCACAAAATCTATAACTTCTGCAGTACCATCACTCATCCCATAACAAGATACATCGCTTGTGCTTATGGTATTAATCTGAGGATTGCTTGATTCATTTAGTGTGACTGATGTAACCATAGAACAACCCAAGTGATCTTCTATACCAATACTGTACTCGCCATATGCTAAGTTTTCTTGTATTACATTTTTATTTGTGGTAAAATCATCACTTGGGTTAATGTATACAACGCCGTCTTTCTGCCACGTATATTTATAAGCCCCATTTCCTCCCTCTACATTTAAGTTTATTGTTCCATTAGCTAACTCACAGGTAGGTTGTTGAATATTACTGCTTATTATACTTAATGCCTGAGGTGAATCAATTGTAAAATATTTTTTACTAGTACATTCATTTGCATCGGTTATTGTTACCCAATGTGTTCCACTGCTCCATCCTGTAGAATTTACGCCTGTTTGATTGTTAGACCAATTATACGTGTATGGGGCAGCAGAAGGAGTACTATCTATAAAGTCGTTAATCTCTGCACTACCATCATTATCGCCATAACAAGTTACAGAGCTTGTGATTATAGTATTAATCTGTGGCTTGCTTGATTCATTGAGTATTACTTCTCTATCAACATCACAACCCAAGGGGTCAGTGACCTCAATAGTATAATCTCCATATGGTAGCGAATCGTTAAAACTTATAGTTTCATCAAGAAATGTTTCGGTTCCTGAATTATAATACTCTACTCCCTCGCGAAACAAAACATACTGATAAGCATTATTTCCTCCCTCTACTTCAACTTCGATGTTACCATTGCTTAGCTCACAAGTGGGTTGCACAATAGCTGTTTCTTTAATTGAAATTGGTTCGGGCTGATGAATTTCAGCTTCTCTTAAGAATACCTCTTCACATGAGTTTCCAACATCTTTAATATATACAGAATAAGTACCTGGAAGCAAACCTGTAACCATCGAAAGAGTATCTTGCCACGATGACACACCCTCAACTCTGAATTGGTATTGACCTCCCCCTGTTATACCTCTCATATATTTTACTCCTATTTCACCATCACCTGTGCCATTACAACTCACATCTGTTGAATTTATAAAGGCGCTCAATGTTGCTGGTTGCGGAATAGCTACTACCTCTTCCTCAATTTGAATAATATTAAATGCTAAAGTATTACCATAAGTATCAGTAGTATTGTTTACTTCTGTTTTTTTTATGTAATAGAGTAACGTGGATTCTGTTGTTGTAAATTGATTATTGGTACTATAAGTGCTTTCTGTATTATCTATGCTCAACTCGTAAGTTACTCCTGTTTGGGTATTATCTATGGGGATAGTAACAACACCTTCGTCTCCGGTGCAAGTCGGAGATACAATATTTTCAGTAATATCAATAGCAGTATAATTTACAACATCGCTTAAAAATACATGTTCTTCTTGAGAGGTATTAATACTTAGTGTAAAGTTATTATCGTAATCTACTTCACTAATATATAATGGTTCACTAATTCCTACTGTATGCGTATTGGTGCCTTGTTTAAATATAAGATCAGCACCACTTAATAATTCTACACTATTTAGGTTTACAATAAGTGTGAAATTATCAGCATTTTTATTTATCTGTATTGCTGCAGAAAATGATGGTTTTAATGCTTTAAATGATACAGTATCTGTAATTACCCGATTTTTACTATCTGTAATTGTTGCAGGGAATAAATAACTATCAGCCGCTAAGTTTGTATACGTTTGACTTGCGGAACTTTGTGTTGCATTAAATACGCTTGGATATCCAGTGCCCCAAGTAATATCTCCAGTACCTTTATTATTAGCTGATATGATAACTGAAGGTTGATCTGCAAAAGTAGTGGCATTTGTAACTGCGGGTGATATTGAGAACACCTCATTGGCTACAGTAAGTGTTTCGGTATCTATATAACAAGTATCAACTTGAATTGTAATTAAATAATCATTTGCCAATAAGTCATCAAACACTACATTTGTTTTTGTTGTACTTATAGATACTTCGTTTTCAGAGTCTGAAGGATATACAGGCTGGTTATCAATAGTACTTATTGTAAATGTTTTATTTTTATTAGCATATGAATCGTAACTCACTTCTATTTTACCATTCTCAGAACTTGATGATTGAGGCCATATTTCTGTGATTATATTTTTTTCTGAAAAGTCTGCATCACTATGATGGAAGGTTTCCTTTACCTTTTCCCCATCCTTATAGAAAGACGTATTCACCATTATTTGTGAATTAGAATAACTTAAACCACCTATCTCTACAGAGTTTCCTACTGTGACAGTTTGTCCGTTAATGGTAGCCGTATTATCGAGCCCATAGTTATAAGTAACGTTTACTTTACCATCTTTTGAACATGGTGTTGATGGATCCTGAATAACATTTACTGAAAACGAATAATCAGTTGGTACATTTATTCTTACAGAAAACTCCTCATAGGAACAACTATCAGCATCCATTAGTGTAATCTGATAATCGGTATTAACATCTAATCCACTTAACCTATAGCCAAATTGGCTTTCTAACCATGTTTGCTTATAAGTTTGCTTATAAGAATCGCGCCAGCCCTTAAAGTCTGGGTCATTATTAAAAATATAATCGTATGAAGGTAAACTTAAATTTAATTCGTAGGTAATAGGAATACCATTTTCATCATGGTCATAATTGTCAAAATAACAAACAGAACCATCAAAGTAGAAGATCTGATCGACTTCTCTAGATGAGATTTGTTTAGTTATAATGTTAGCCTCATATAACTGTGTAGTAGTATTATATTCCCATTCTCTGTAGCAATAGTATAGCTTATCTCCCTTGTTGTAAACAAGTTGTTCACCATCTTCAGATAACTGAAATGAATATATACTTGCAGTTGGTCCGATGTAATATTTTTCTAATCTACCTATATCATATAAGTAATATGAATCGTTATCTTTTATAAATAATTTTTCATCAACTCCATCGTCCACATCGTATTCGTACGTAACCCAATTACCTGGATCTCCAAATGAAATACCAGTACTAGTAGCTGTAATGGTGTGATAATCTCCCGGATTACCACAATAAACAAAATCATCATCTGATAAATAATTATCTTCGAGAGAAACTCCTCTATAATTAAATTTTTCTCTTCTACAGTTACTTGGTTCACAATTATAATAGGTGTATCCGCCTGATTGATAGGTTCTATATTCACCCGTATAAAAGTATTCTTTATCCTCGGTAAACACATGTAAAACGCTTTCATCATTAGAGAAACCAATTGTTCTTTTCGGCTTACTTGGCACGGTACCATAATAGGGCTCACCATCAGATGCTAGTATATACCATTCATCATATTTCTCGCGTAAATGTAAAGCCCAAGGGCCATTTTCAAGTTCGCACATGGCAGTAAAGTGGGCTTCGAATTTTGCATCATATTCCGCTATTTTATCATCTGATAATTCATCATATAAAATGGGTTCTCTGTTCATACTGCCCAGAACTTCAGTATTGTTTTTAAAAATATAAGGCATGCGTAAAGTAGATAGCTCAAATGGATCATCTACATCAATAATAGCATAAGTTTTTTCTGTACTGTAAAAGTGATAGGATTCTCCTTCGACTAAAGCCTTTTGAGCTGCCTCTATTTCTGGCGCCTTAGGTGGCATAGTAAACTCCTGTATATTATACCTATAATCACCAGCATCTAGCAGAACTCCACATTCAATATTGTCTAACAAACCTCCCAAAATTGTGTCTATAGATTCCTGGCTAGCTTCTGACAGTAGAAGCTTATACCTATTATCCTCTATATTCTCAAATTCAAAATTTAAAGCTGTTACGTACTGTGGAAACATATTACCGTCGTCATCAAGGCCTTCGCTAGTTTTAGAAACCCCTAACTTCCATTGTAAATCACCGGTAGAATAATCGTTATAGTCTATATCGTCCTCAATAACGGCAATAATATTAAGGCCTCCTTCTTCACAATTGCTACGGTACATCTGCTCTATTCTATAATTTAGCCCATCAGGGATAAACACATAATTACTTTGAATTGTACCAGAGGTATATTTACCATTACATAGCTTTTTTACAAACCTAAATTTTAAACCCTTTGATAACCATTCGTAATATTTTGAATTAGGATTACTTTTTAACCCCGCTATTTCTTCGTATGTTAAACGAATAGAAGTTTCTCGCCATTGTTTCATTTCTTTTATAGTTTCCCAATCTTCACTATTCTGACGGGCTACCTGAAGATATACAATTGTATTGCTGAATGACTTATAGTTGTTGGTATATAAAATCAACTCATCATTTATATTAAGCCGCTTATTATATGAACTGTTTATATGAATTGGATCGTCTATTGAAACTGTAGTGGTCATGGTATAACCTTCCTTATTACTATTCCAATTACCACTACATTTTGTCTCATACGAATACGTTTTCTCTATACTACCTAAATTTATATTTAGACTAATAGTTTCATTTTTATCTTCGTGATCAGGAATATTTTCGGTGCGTGTTTTAATAGCTAATTTACTTATCAAATCAGAATAAGTCGTATCCTCATAAAAGCCAGTACCATTCCAATATAATATGCTATCAAAATAGAACTCTTGATTAAACTGACTAGTTTCTGAAATTTCTACTTCATCGAATAGTTCATCTAACTCACTATATTTCAGTCCTATTTTTGCATAATTGAAATTGGGGTCAGGATTAAGTCTATCACACTCGCAAAACGCTTCGAAATTATGCTTAACAACAATGCTGTAGGCCATTGAATAGGGGTGTAATTCTGAGCTTTTAGCATATGTTGTAGCTGAAAAGCATAATAATACAATAAATATAATATAGAAAGGACGCATTTAATATAGTTTTTTTTAGTAGGTTAATCTGTAGGCTTGCTTGTTTAAATAAAATACCACTGTTTAACAAAAGGTGAACAAGCAGTATTTATAACAATGGAGAGTTATTCAGATATTATTTCTGTGCAGGCTAAAAGGCATACCGAAGAGGTATTATTGAGCCTATATGATATGAGAATTATAACACCTCACGGATTTATATATTCCATGAGGTGCATTATTTTATTACAAATGATGGTTTTAAAATTCAATCAACTTTAATATGTTACTTATACTTAAAACATCATCAAATGATTGATATAAATTACTTCTATTGAGTCTATATCAATCATTTAATACTGTATTTGGGATTATTCAGTAACCAAAATTGCACGAATACTTGCCCAATCCCAAAATTCTAGGGCCACTCCATCATATTCGGCAGAAAAGAGCCAATTGTCTATGTTATCATTATCGTTGCTCCATCTAGAAATCATTCTGGCATATGGGCAGTAAATAGACTCTTGATCATTCCCTTCTTCCGAAAAATCATAATACATATTGGGCTTTAGGTTAAAATGAAACACATCGCTGCCATTGGCAGAGCTACCATCTTGACGCACACCCCAACCTTCAGACGATTTTATCGCATGCCCTATACCTTTAGACTCATATTCAGGCATACGCACGTACTGCTCTAACTCACTCCAATCAGCATTAACTGGAATACCAAATCCTTCAGGGCATACACCAATATCGAAGAATTCTGTAAGATTATATGGACTAACTTTATACAACACCTCATTAAAAGAGTGCTCTCCATCAGTCCAACCCTCTTTAATAAAACTTTCATACCTGCCAAAACTTATTGTTTCTGCTATAGGTGTACCATCGTTATAATGCGTAGTTCTTAAATTTGATGATAACCACACTTGCTCTCCTATTTTAATGGGCACGTAGGTATTAAAGTCGTAATCGTGTACAAAGTTATTTGTTAGTGGTTGGGCTTTAAAGGTGTCTGGTTTGGCTACAAAGTTATCTAAGCTATAGGTTTTTACAATAAACTCGTACACTTGCGCTTCGGCACTACCATCTACCGTACCCCAACC
The DNA here is from genome assembly GCF_001660705.2 of Saccharicrinis aurantiacus. GTDB lineage: Bacteria > Bacteroidota > Bacteroidia > Bacteroidales > Marinilabiliaceae > Saccharicrinis > Saccharicrinis aurantiacus. The sequence goes on along the minus strand of NZ_LYBV02000029.1, from coordinate 5,093 downwards.
ATCAAAGCCATCTATTCTTAGTGACTCTTTACCTGCATTTACTTTTATAGGTTGCTCTATTTCTGCTATAGCTGGGCTAAAAGTAACCTCTACATATTCCATATTAGGTACATCTTCCCAACTTATATCAATAAATGATTGTGAGCCCTGATAATCGACTGGCCAATATGTATAGGAGCTTGTTTTAGAACTAAGCTTTTTTACCTTAAGCATATAGGTTGTAAAACTAAAAACTTCACTTTCTACAACTTCATTGCTTGGTTGTCCTTCACTATTTAGGCGAATGGCCTTTATTTTCCAATAGTAGGTTTTCCCAAACGAAAAAGCATAATCGCTTTGTTTTACATCTATTCTACTATATTCTACACTGCTTTTAGCTAAAGTGTAGTTTTCGTCGTTGTCGGATAAATACAATTCAAACAGGACATTACTTTGGTATTCTTCAAAATCAAAATCAATACGACTGATTAAACCGTCATCGGTGAGGACTATCTCCTCTAAAACAATATTATTGGCAGGAGATGTTAATTTAGGTACAATTAATTCTGGTAGTGCCGGTTCTTCTTTTTCACAAGCTGTAAATACAGCTAAAACAATTGCCGTTAGCATTAATAGTTTTTTCATGTTAAATGTTTTTTTCATTTGATTAATATTACTTTTTCAAGTGGGTATACTTGTATTTAGTTGGTGTTTCTGTTTTTATACTGATATAGTTTTTTTTACTATTGACTTTGTATATAAAGCGTTGTAATTTGCTCGGCTTAAACTACGGAGGCCTAAAAAATTATCGATGACAAATTTAATTCAACTTGAAATTACAGCAGAAGAACAAACTCAGATTAGTGAGGCTTTTGCTACCATTGAAACTTTATTATTACCTAAGCTAAAAACACTTACGGTTGATGAGCGTAAGGAATTACTTAAAATGGGTGATAAATCGTTTGCCTTTACTACAAAGGCTTTAGACTATACAAAACAACAACCCGAATTTGCACCCGCTTTTATGGATGTGAATGATTTTAAAATTGACCTTGAAGCGGTTAACTCGCTTAGACCAATACAGAATAAAATTGCTAAGATTGCCAATGCTGTTGACGATAGCCTTATGATTAGCGGAAGCGAAGCTTATTCGGCTGCTTTAATGTATTATAACAATGTTAAAATGGGTGCCAAATCGAATATACCTGGTGCTAAGGGTATTTACGATGATCTTAAAGCTCGTTTTCCGGGAAAACGCAATTAATTTACAATAAACTTTTATTAACAAAGCCTCCTAACAGTTCATATTTAATCCCTTGCCTAATATTTAGGTGAGGGATTTTTTTGTATTCTATTGTTTAACAAAAAATGATTGACGTGGCTTTATATACCTCACGTGACTCTTTTTATAGCAAGCGTGACTGTCAGGGAGTCATGCGTGACTCTTTTTATAGCGAGCGTGACTCTCGGGGAGTCATGCGTGATTGTTTGAGAGCCGTGGTTGATGCGGCTACCATTAAGCGTGACTCTTTTTATAGCGAGCGTGACTCTCGGGGAGTCATGCGTGATTGTTTGAGAGCCGTGGTTGATGCGGCTACCATTAAGCGTGACTCTTTTTATAGCGAGCGTGACCCACTCAGCGAAGCGTCTCGCTTCAGTGTTTTCATTAGATCTATGGCCTGCTAAATAAAAATGCTACAATATAAGTTTTGTACAAAACAAAGGCTAGAAGCCTTGCCTAATACGACATAGCGAGACGCTATGCCGAACGTGCAAATTGTTACTGCGGTGCTACGCTGAATGAGAGGCTCATAAACAATACATTACTCTAACTCAAAAATATGTAAGGTTTTCATTATGTCATGCACGTATAGTTTATTGCCACTGTGTTTCATGCCAATAATGGCGGGAAACATATCTTTGACCTCTTCAATTTCTCCTGTCCAAACAATCTTTTTCTCTTCTCTGCTAAACACAGCAAAACGATTACAGTCTACACCTTCATAAAAAGATATTAAACCTCCTTCGCATGAGCCAAGCATACTGACATTCACCTTATTTTTCTCGATATCTTCTTCTATGTCATATTGCGAAAGAGCATTGGTTTTTAGATCAATCTCATTGTATTTTGTAGAATTGAGAGAAAAAATACAACCTTTCTCCGAGTCTAGTTCTATAAACATAGCTCCTCCTAACTCTTTGCCGTGTGTGAACTTAAAGACTTCTTTGCCTGAACTCACATTGATCCCTAACAAAAGTCTTACTCCTGCTCTGATATACAATACACCTTCATATATGCCTAAAAACTTTCGTAAATTCATCGGGTGATCCTCACCATTCTGAAAGTAAGTTCCATAAACAGACAAAGGAAATTCCCAATCTAGCTTACCGGTTTCAACTTGACGGCAGGTGATGATGTTATTTGGGTCATTATAGATTTTATCCTCAAAGATATCTCTACCAAGATCTTCTTCTGTTTCAAAAAGAACCGAATTAACTAAAAATGAATACACTCCACTCAATTTTAAAGGTCCTCTTTTATAGAAAAGTAAAAAATCTTCCGAACTTCCATCTACTCTAAAGTCTGTTTCCCATTGAATTACAGAAGTTTTCTCTAATATATTCAAAGGCCTATTTAAACCATCTATTACCACATCCCTGCCGGACAACACGATTCGTTTTGCTTTTTCTATATAGAATTGTAAATCAGTTTCTAGATAATAAACAATTCCAGAACTGTCAACACTATATTTAAAATTATAATCAAATATATTCTTTAACTCTCTTATCTGTTTATACATTGTTCCCTATTTAATCGTTTCAATAAAATCGAATATTGCATGATCATAAGATAGGTTCTTATCATCTAACAAGTCAAATAAATCTTCCCAGTCATTCAGTTTTTTAGTTGAGTTCAGTTTATTCATTTTTTTAAACAAGCTTGGATTTGTATTCCAAATTACCTCTGCATTATTTCTCATCACCGCCTGCATACCTTTCTTAGCTTCATCAAGGCTCAATTTATCGGCACTAAATATATATTTTAATTCAGATAGGTCGGTAATATTGTGCAGATAGTTTCGGAACTGGTCTAACGAAATACCTGAAGCATCTAGATAGGATTTGTATTCTATATATTTGAGCTTTCTTGCCTCAATTTGTTTCATCAATACATCAAAACGACAATTGGTGCAAGGAAGATTGACTCCTGAGAAATTAGCATCTAGCTTACTAACGGTGCTTGCATCAAGAGTTTCTAGGTGTTTTAATGCATGCCAAATTCCTTCCTGTTTATCCCCGCTCGCGGGGATTTAGCGCAGCGTAATCCGTGAAACTTTTCTTCTAAATTGCTTTTGTTAAATATATAGTTGCTTATGAAATAATAGAACTAGGATTTGCAATCCGATTACTCATTAAACTGTCACCCAACTTTGAGTCTCTTTTATTATATCAATCAAGTAAGGTAGCTCTGTATAATTACGAGCTGAACTAAAAAGGTAATCTTCAGGCACTGAAACTATCATATCCTCAACTGGATTCTGATGTATATAATCTAACTTTTGATCGAAGAACTTGTTACTAAAAATTACTTCTGCATGATTACCATCTTGCCATAGTTTAAACTGTTGGTTTCGTTTTAAATGTGCACAGTACTTTTGTAATAGCGGCAAAATCCATTCTCGTCTACTCTCTGGCTCTTCTTGTATTTGTTTTATTATTTGTTTACTCGTGTGCTTTTTAAAATCACGCAATATATCGCTCAAAACATAACCCTCGCTTGCTCCAACTATTGCATGTAAATGACTTGGCATTAAACACCATGCATATAACTCTAATCCTTTATGCTTTTGACAATACTTAAGGGAATCGACTACACACATTTTATGGTTTTTACGGGTAAAAACATCTACCCAGCCTACTGCGGTCATAGTTATAAAGTAAGCCGAATTGTTATCATGTATCTTATATTTATCTGTCATATTATTGACTTAACGGGTTACATAATCCTTTTATCTGAACGGGTTGAAAACCCTTACTTTTTACTTCAATAGCTAACCTGTTTTTAACTGGAAACTTTTAATGCATTACCTAACGCTTATTGCACGGATTACAAATCCGCGCGAACGGGAGGAATTAAGAATTCTAACGAAACTTTTCCCACTCCTCTTCTGTTATGGCTTCTAATTTGTTAATTATTTCAGGGATTTGTTCGTACACCTCCTTCAATTCTGGAACATCTTTGTAGTAATATTCTTCCTTTTCATCCCATGTATTTAAATATTTATCTATGGGTTTTTCCCAATATTGCGCATATATATCTTGAGCTGAATAAGGGTGATCTTGTATTATTTTAGACAATACAACATCTTGATAAAACCCTCTGGGAAAACGAGTCCAATGACAATGAGAAGAAATCTCTTTATTATCAAAAACTGGTTTCCATAAGGCACCAGTTGCTCCATTGTCTCGTAAGGTTTGCCTAATCCCCTTATACGTACAATTTTTCTCAAACCATGGTACCACAAACTCACGAAATAGCTTTTCAAATTTCTCTGGGGCTACATCATAGGTATCGTAAGATAACTCTATCTCACCTCTATAGGTAAACTCTTTATCCGATGAAAAGGCACTACTTGAATTAATTCTTAATAATCCTCCGTCTGCTAAAAACAAATCTACATTAATACTACCTTCAACGTAAGCTGCTAATTCTTTATTTATAACATAAAGACTCAAAGTTGCTCCTAGTGTGCCAAATGATATCCAGAATCTTAGTTCAATAGAATCATATTTCTTATATCCGGTTTTTTTTGATTTCAAAAATTTAAACCCATGCTCTGATGCTAATTCGATAGCTTTAGGCTCAATATATTTTTTATAACTCATAATCGATATCTAATTTCTTAGTTTCAATATTTAATTTCTTGTTTACGTTAGTATTAGTTAAAACATTACTACCCTCTAATCTGTCAAAAACATCCTTAGCATGGGAACCCCGCGGAATAACTTCAGCCCCAGAAATCCCTCCTTCTAAAGCTTCCTTAAACACTTTTTGATTTGGGGTAAGTAATTCTGCACCTCCGTTAGGCATATCGTGTATAGAAGTTTTAACT
>NZ_LYBV02000028.1 GCF_001660705.2 Saccharicrinis aurantiacus | reverse complement strand
AACGAGGAGAAATTATCCATCCACAACATAATGACTAGCAATTATAATTACAATACCGTTATGCTCAAATTAAGAAGCCAATTAATAAAAGGTAAATACAAACCATTTAATCATTAGATACACCTTACAATAACCTCTAAACACCATTCACTTGAGGCAATATTAATCATTCGAAACCAGAAATAACTTATACATATTACCATTAATTTCATTAGAAATCGAGACTAAGACATTAACTCCAATAATAATCTCCGAAAATTGAAAATCGTACACAATAACCATCTTTTACTCACATAATATGCTAAACGATCATACAAACTCTAAACTCTTCAATTATTCAAAACCTCTCAGCAACTTTGAAACTGATATAAATAACGATTTAAATATTGAAGAAGTATTCGCCAAAATAAATAAAACACAATCGGCTTACGGCGCTCAGTTCTTATACAATTACCTGCTTACTACCAATTACTTTATTGATACAGGTATGATTGAGGAAGATCAGCGTAAGATTGAAAATCTGAGAACGCCAAAGCTCGATAACTTATTACAGAAAGCCAATACCTATAGAGATTCACATGTAATTGATTTATTACACGCCAAACTCGAACTCCCCAAATGGATTAAAATATTGGCCATAGTACCAATATTATTATACGCTATTGGATTTGTAGGCATACTCCAGAATAACCTATTAATTTTAAGCATCCCCGCTGCACTTTGCTGCAATACTATCATATATATTTGGAGTAAAAGGGAACTATTATATCATATGTTTGGCCTCTCGGCACTTCGAAAGTTTATTAAAATAGCCAAACATATCCATCAAATAAAATCAGATCTAAAAGGTATTAAATCTGATAGCGCACCGAATTTAAGTATTTCAACAGCACTATTCTTTCAAGATTTTAATAATTCTGCAGGCAAAGAACCCATTACAGGAACCATAATTGAAACGCTTAAACTAATTACAAATATCGAGTTCTATTCGTATTGGTATTGCATCAGCAAAATACAAGACAACAACAAATTATTGTTAGATCAATACAATTACATAGGCTACATCGATATGCTTCTATCCCTTTCCTCTATTGAGGAATGTTACAATACATGTAAACCACAATTTACTGATAAAAGTAAAATTGATTTAAAAGATGCCTATCTTCCTTTAATAGAAAACTGCGTTACCAACTCTATTTATTCCGAGAATGGTAGAGTATTGATTACGGGGGCTAACATGAGTGGCAAAACCATTTTCTTGAAACAATTGGCTATTAATATCTACCTAGCACAGAAGCTAAACCTTTGCTTTGCCACGCACGCTATTGTACCTAAAGTACCTGTTTATTCATACATTAGCATTTCGGATAGTTTAGCTGAGGGAGAAAGCTATTACTCAAGCGAACTAAATAGAATTAAACACATTATTGCTAGTTGTAAAAAGAAACCTGGCTTAGTTATTATAGATGAAATTTTTAAAGGCACCAACCGTAACGAACAGGTTGCCATGGGATGCAGTGTATTAAAACACTTAAGCAAAACTGCTGCAAACACATTTGCCTCAACCCACGATATTAAATTGGTTAATTTGCTGAATGATTTTGAGAATTACTATTTTGAGATGAAGTACGATAGCAACAATTACTTTTTCGATTACAAAATACAAAAGGGAAATTTAATGCCTAAAAATGCCATTAAACTTGCTGAGATACATAAACTTGATAAAGAAATTGTTAGCGATGCCAATAAACTTTATACAGAATTGAGTATGCAATAAACAGCCACAACAACATAACTACTCTAATAAAATGCTCACTTTTATAAAACACACCTACAAACTATACTTCAATTTACTAATTCGTTTTATAATTGATTTAGGAATAAGGTATACGCTTATTACCTTATTGATTGCTTGCGTGGGTGTAAGTGTATTATTCGCCACAGAAAATGTAATTATTGCTGCTCTGTTAAACTTCTTATTAGTAGCCCTTGTTTTAAGCTCTCGAAAAGACAAGCCCTTTTTAGCTTTACAATCTAAATACGCGAGTATCATCATTGGCATAGATTGTATTTTATTAAGCACCCCCATAATTGTACGTTTATTAATTGAGGGAAAACTAATGCATTTAGCAGTCTATATAGCATTGTTAAGTGTGCTATTTTTAACAGCACCACATATTGATAAAACTTCCGTCTTAAATTTTCCCTTAAAAAGAATAAGCCAACTTAACCTTATTATTAAATCAAATATTAGAAAGAATTCTGTAGTAATGGCAAGTTTAATGGCACTATTACATTTCTCAGTATTTTTCGATAGCGAGCATCATATTCAGGTTTACATATACCAAGTATTGCTTTTATTTGTATGCCTACTACCTAGCGAAGCGGATAATAGTTGGCACATCAAAATGTTTGGTTCACCCAAAAACATATTATTAAAAAGGCTGAAAGATTTAAGTATAACATTTACTATAATTGGTATTGCATGCATTGTGCCTTTTATCCTTAGTAATACACTCAGTTTTTATATAATTATTTCCTTATCAGGATTACTCTCCATCAATATAAATAGCATTACATCAACACTTTTTGCCTCCAATAAACTACTTACAATTATTACACATTTAGTTAGTGTAAGCTGCATTTTCATGAGTTTCAAACTGCCTTATACTTTAATATTTCAGCTCATTGTATTAACTGCACTAAGCTTTTACACATACAACGCACTTAAAAGTAGATACCAATGGTAGAGATTAATAAACTATCGAAAAAGTACAACAACTGCGCTGTATTCGATAACTTTTCGCACAGCTTTAGCAAGGGTATTAACGGCATAATAGGAAAAAATGGAGCTGGCAAATCCACTTTGTTTAACTGCATTTTTGGCACCGAAAAATATGAAGGAATAATAAATAGATCTTCATCCATTTCTTATTTGCCCTCTAACTTATATTTCTACCCGCGCATTAGGGGCATTGAGTATATTGAGTTTATATGTGGCGCAAAAAAACAAAAGGTAGATTACACCAAATTAGAGCACTTAAATTCCTTTTTAAAGTTGCCACTAAAAAAATATGCGGCCAATTATTCTACTGGTATGAAACAAAAGCTCGCTTTACTTAGCTTCTATCTATCCAGTGCTGATATATTACTCTTAGACGAACCCTTTAATGGATTAGATATTGAAGCGCAACACATTTGTTCAGAACTAATGTTTCTATTAAAGAAACAATACGACACCATAATTATATCATCTCACATTACATCGCAACTTACCAATACATGCGACAAAATATTCTACCTCAATAATAGTGTCATTTCAAATTCATATCAGAAAAATAATTTCCATTTAATTGAGGATGATATCAACGCGTCGTTTACTGAAATTACAGATCATATTAAAAACTATTTATAAGAACTTAAATCAATAATTTTACCCAACTAAATATCAACCAAGAGCAATGAATTACGACAAACTAACAACTCTCCTACTCTTAATACTACCCTTTTGTTTATCTGCCCAGAGCATTCAAGGACACATTACAAACAATGAAACAAAACTAGATACCCCTTTTATTATCTATTAGTTAACCATAAGATTATTTCCAACATTGTCCATTCTTATGGACAGATAATATATTATTATCGCAAAGCTTTAAAATTTGGCCAAAATAGTAAAGCACTATTATTAATATTTAATCTTAAGAAAATGCAAAATTTAAATGATTTAAACGTAACAGAAATCAAATCTAATGAATTAACACTTATTGATGGAGGGTCTGCCCCAGCTTGGGTTCATAAGATAGTAGATGCTGTATGGGATTACTTTGCATAAAATGACAACTTAACAAAAGCGACTTCCTCTATCGAGTTAGTCGTTTTTTATGATAAGTATTATAGAAAAATGAACTAAACTTGAAGAAATAAACGCAAAGAAGTTAGCTGTAGGCAAATATTACATATTGTATGTGGTAAAGAGCCTTAGATTATATAATTGAAAAACTAACGAGGGTTGGATTTCTAATTAATGTCTAATATTATATCACATATTGCCTAATTACTTTTAGAATACTCTACTTCAAGCAAGTAAACTTAAAAGATATAATAATACTGTACTAGTTTTTCTCACTCAAGCCTTGCAATCTCTTACATTTTTCTATAGTAAGAAAGGGAATTTACTTGAAGGCATAGACAGGTCTAAAAGGCCGTCAACAGCACCCATATTTAAAAAATAGGTTTAATGTCTGGAATTGCCTAAAAACACATATTTTCGAACTTATAAAGTTCCCTTACTGTCATTTTAAAGCTATCTTTTCGCTCTCTATCTAATGCCTTTACTTGGCATTAAACAGACAGAACTATGAATGTAAATATTTAGGATTGAATTGTATGAAAACATGAAGCTAATTTGACATAACAATATACCTCTAATGACTTTTAACAAGGTGCAAGCTATACTATAATTTAACGTTCTTTAAAATTAAGGTCAAAACAAAAGGGATGATTTACAACAAGCTAACTACACTTCTCTTTCTCCTCTAACCTTTTATAATAGCTAAAGGAATACTCAAATATCCATAAGAAATATAAACTCATGATCAAAGAATTGACCAATTATATAGTATCACCTCATCATTATATAGCAAAATACACAAAACCATTGCTTGTTATTAAGTGGATTCTATTTTTGCTATTAGTAGACATTGCAATCACATATCTAATCGGAATTAGCTTTGAAAAAACAGGATTAAGCCAAGATATATTCGGTCATTCACAAAACTCCAATGAATCAAATTTTCTCCTATTTCAAATTATTATATTAGGAGTTGCAGAGGAAATAATATTCAGAGCACCTTTAAAGTATAGCACCTATACGCCTCCGCTATTGCTGTGCTTAATACTAATTTTTTCACTAACATTTTTACGACACTTTTTAGGAATGGAACATGTCCTTGCAAAAGTCTCCGCTATAGTTATTACTTTGATTGTTTCAACGTTATTCTATTTTGCTTATAAAAATCATAAATTTAATGATCTGCTAAAATCTTTTTGGACTAAAAATTTTAAATATATTTTCTTCACAAGTGCGATTCTATTCTCATTAGTTCACGCCATAGAGTTCGAAATAAATTCAGTTTTCGTTTTCATTATGGCCACCACATTCTCTTCAGTTCAGTTTTTAGGCGCTTTAATATTCAGTTTCGCTAGAATGAAAATTGGTTTATGGGCATCAATAGTAATACATATACTGTCCAATCTTGGAATTGATTACGTATGGAACCTAGGTGAATATTTATTAGAAGCAATAAGTAGTCTTTAACTTTACAAACCAATTCACTCACATTAATTACTTAACACAACCATTTATCTTAAAAATGCAATTCAATAAACTAGCCACACTTCTCTTTCTACTCCTACCCTTTTGTTTATCTGCCCAAACCATTGAAGGGCGTATCTCAAATAAGGAAACCAAAGAGGCCATTCCCTTTGTTAATGTAAGCCTAAAAGGAACCTATAACGGAACGGTATCGGATAGTAATGGCGATTATAAAATTAATATCCCTAGCAAAAAAACTTATACCCTATGTTTTAGCTGCATTGGTTACGAAACCATAGAAATTGAGCAAGAACAGCTCTTAAAGCAGCCAAACATTGCCTTGCAAGCATCCTTTACCAACATTGGCGAGGTTGTGGTAATGCCCGATAGTACATTGCGTAGTTTTTTACGCAAGGCTTATAAAAAGATACCCGATAATTACCCATCAGAACCTAGCTCCTATGAAATTTTCTATCGCGAAGGATTAAAGGATAGCAATGCCAATTATTTGCGATTAACCGAGATATTGGGCACTGCCTATAAATCATCATACAAAAATAATCAGGATGGCACCATTGAGGTGCACCAATCGCGCAAGTACAACAATACTAAAAGAGCTAAAGAGTTTAAACTGGTTTATTATGGGGGCATCCATTTAACGCATTCGTCAGATGATGTAAAAGCACGCACTGACTTTTTAAAGCCGCACAATAGTTACAACTACGAGCTAATTGGCATTGATAAATACAATGGTAGAGATGTATACATTATAGGATTTACGCCTAAACCCAATAGAATCAAAAAGAACTACGGTCGCTTTTATATTGATGCACAAACATTGGCTTACATAAAAATAGAGACACATTCTACCAATTATCGAGAAAAGAAACGTTATACTCAAAGACCTGGTTACAAGTGTCTGGGCATCGAATCTACCATTAATTATACCATAAAAGATTCCGTTGCTTATTTTCAATCAATACACCATGAAGAATCTGTAAAGAGAAATAATGATTCAATTTACACCACATTTGCCGATGCAGTGGTGAGTTCAGTACAAGTAAACATTGCTCAAAAAATCAAATACGATCAACAAGTACCCATTTCATACATTCCGAGCGTTGAAGCAACAAACTATGCAAATAGCGACTGGAAAAATTACGCGACACTGGCTGATGTGATAAAACTAGATACTCTACAAACAAGTTCTGTTTTTAATGCTCCTGCTCCAAAACCAACATTTACTAGTATAGTAGTAAGCGTATTGCAACGTTTTGAATTTTCAGCAGGAATTAGTTACTCAGCTTACCAAAAACAAAAAGGCTTACATCAGTTAAGCTACAATAATTTGCAATTTGAAAATCAAATTAACAACTCTGCTGGCAGCATACTATTCGCTACATCTATTCTTCTGAAACTAACAAAATACCATGGAATTACCTACGATGATGTTTCCAACTTTGGCAGTGATAAAAATAAACTTGTAAACAACTATAGCCTGTGCTACAATTATAGGCTACCTGTTAAAACAATAGGCAAAAATATTTTTATTGATACTCAGCTAGGATATAGCTGGCTCAACTATGGTCAATATATAGGTAAAAGTAAAATAGTGGAGGATTTTAAGTTCGGAGGCAAATCCTTTAATTCAAATGATGTAAAAGCTTACACGGGTTTAAAACAAAATGGATACCAAGCCAATATTAGTGTACTATTTCAAGTAACAAACATACTTTACTTCACTGTTGGTGGAGGATATTTTTCACCCAACAAAACAGAAGAAACACTATACCTTAAAGAAGCAAATGTATTTTTTAAAACAACAGCTAATGAACCATTAAACAATGCCAATATCGAGTACACAATAAACAACAACGCAAGTATCAAAAGTGGTGTTATTAATAATAATTGGCAAGTTTATATGCGCATAGCCATCGTATTATAATTGAAAGGCACAGCACCTCATTTTTCAAATCGCTTCACATCAACTTCATTTGGTATATCAACTGAATTCAGGATGCTATCCACCAACACTGAAGAAAAATATCAAAGTAAAGACATCCCTTTTTAACTTTGCTGCTAAATAATAAACATCAATTCCTGCTTGTTAAGCAACAACACCAACCTCTTTGTACGCAGTATTATACAAAATAAACGCAGAGATAAATTCTCAAACACCTATCATCTTATTTTCATACTATTAAACACTTATTAAAAATTTAAAACAATTGAAAATGAAAATCATCTACAAGAGTCTTTACTTAACTTTAGTGGCTATTTTAGCCTTATCTTGTTCTAACGAATTAGAACACCCCGATCAAGAAGAAAGTATTTACGAATTAAAAGCCACATCAGTACCTACTATTTACAACAATGGTCATTTTTATAAAGGTCCGTCAGCCAATATAAACAAGGTAACATTTAGCGGCAGTACAAGTGCTGAACTTAATAACCTCATTAACACAAAAAGCCGGAGTGGTGGCGCAATTATTACCATCACCAAAGGCACCTATAAATGGAACAACATACAACTAAAATCAAACATACACCTGCAAATAGATAAGGATGTAATTATTAAGCCTGAAACGAACTCTACAAGCCGTATTTTTAACCTAGGAGGTAATAGTACAAATAATGGACGTATTGAGAACGTAAGCATCGTTGGCAATGGTGGTCGATTTACCGTTGATATATCAAATGCTAACTTTACAAATAAGAACATTACAATAGTTAAATTAGGTAGAGTAGACAACTTTAAACTCAACAACTTTACGATTATAGATAGAAGATCTTCAGTGGCATCTATTGTTTTGGCATACATTGGCGGTACCGACGAAATAAAACCATGGGCGTCAAACGGAGTAATCCAAAATATTAACCAAACCAATTCGCACACCGGTTATGGACTGATACAATGTTATGGTGGCGATAATATTTTATTTAAAGGCCTGAGCTGTCGAGGTGGAGTTACATTAAGATGTGAAACAGATGATAGGACCATGAAAAATGAAATTAAAAACGGTGAAAAGAAAGGCGGTATCAGTAATATATTTGCCTACAATATTAAATGTACTTCAGGAATTGCACCACTTATGTTTTCGCCGCATTTTACCACTAATGGAAAAGTTACAATGCAAAAAATAGAGGCTACGGGATGTGCTTTTGCTGTGAGAATTGAGCATGGTTTTATAGAGTTATTTGACGAGGATAATACCTATAGCACAAATAACCAAAGCAATGGAAATTTATTTAAAAACTTTATTGAAAGTCAGTTTAACTTACCTTCTGGAGTGAAGGCAACTACGGGCAGTGCATACAAACGCAACAATGGAACACAGTGGGCCATTAGATTATCGGCGGCAGCCATTAATGCAAACAGAAATACATATGTTAAGAAACAGTTAGGTAACTTAATAGCAGGTCAGTTTTCTAACTCAAACATTACTGATATTACAGCCACTTACAAAAACAATAACGGAGCTAAAATTAAACAATCTCAATTAAAATACATCCCCTCTAACCAGTGGACAAAAATTAAAAATCCAACTACCTCCTTAGGTATGTTTAATGGATTCGAATACCATGGCCCATCCGTAGCATTAAGTATTGATGCCACCAACGGAACTTCAAAAGATGGCAATTATATTATCAGACTAAATAATCAGAAATTTAATAATTTTCCATCGTCACACATACAAAATATTAAGTACAATACGGCAGCGTTATCTAATAACAATCCTAATACAATTAACACTTACAATGCTTCATTTTAATGGGGTGTTAAATGTCTAAAATTGAATTTTATTAACCAACTTAATCCTTACCGCAAAGGCACAAAGAACCCTATTTAGTATAGGTTCTTTGTGCCTTTTCTGTATAGTATACTATCATGAAATAACATTGCGTAATGTATATTACATTTAGTTTTTCTTTGTAAAGAATAAATTCTGGCATAGCTAGCAATTGTAATCAATAAAAAATAATCTATTTATATAGAACTTATATTATTACTTCGTTAATCAAAAAGTAATCCCAAGACAATATCCATCAATAATCTTTCTATTTTTTCTCTTCTGAAAACTACTCAAGCTGCATTCTAAATACGTTTTCTAGTTCAAGTACTGTGATCTACAATTAACTGGAAGCAACTGTAAATAACCCTAATAATTTACTTTTAACTACTAATTTTCACTCCACCAACTTGCTATTACACATAAAAGTTATATTTTTATATACTGATAATTAAAATATTAACTAAAAATCTTTAACGATACCTGTTTTTTTTGCAGTGTTACGACTAGCGCAAACTACTATTACGCACATGAACACAATGCTTAAAACATCAAGAAGCTAAAAAAATATGAGAGTCAAACCAATACCCAAAACCTTAAAAATTATTCCCTTTTAATTGATAGTAATTAATTATACTCTGAAGATAACTTCAATTAATAGTTTAAAAACTGTAGTTGAAGCAATCTAATAGGTTGCTATACTTTAATAATAACTAACCCTAAAAGAAATGATTAAAACAATAAAAATAATTACCATGATACTTGCAGCAATAGGATTATCCCTCATGGTATATGGAATATTTATCACCCCAAACGATAATTTTATAATTTATGGTTTAATAGTAACTCCAATATCTGGGGTAATAATTGCTATTATTAATAGACGAATCTATAAGCATCGATTAAAACGCTCTCACTATGGCGCTCAATAATTATTCTAGTCCAAAATTGTAGTAGGAGTATTTAGCAAGTAATAATATTGATGAAAAGTTTTAGATATAATCGTAAGTTATTTCTCAAATCGCTTCACATCAACTTCATTTGGCACATTAGCTAAATTCAAGATACTATCCACCATAAGGGCAGAAAAATAAGGAGCGAGCATAACCCCTTTAGCTCCTAATCCATTGAAAATTGCTACTGACCTAAAGTGTTTATTATATCCTAAAATAGGTCTGCGGTCTTTTACTGTTGGGCGCACTCCTGCATGCTGATTTACCACTTTGTAAGGAACATCAATAATCTTCTCCAGCTTCAGCTTGAGTTCTTCCAAGGCTTCATTTGTGTTTCGTTCACTTAAATCTTGCCAATTATAAGTGGCGCCAACTTTAAAATAATGATTACCTACCGGGAGCACAAACATGTTTTTGTTTAGTATTTTATCTTGAGGCAATCCTTCAGAATAAATAGTCAACAACTCCCCTTTTACAGGCTTCATCATCTCTAAATCGAAAAACGGATTATCCGTAACTCCCACGCCCTCGCAAAACACCACCTTGGTATATTCTTTCCCTTTCCAGATGCAACTATTGGCACTTGCTACAAAATCATCGTAATTAATAGTAGCCTCTATAAAACAATCTAAAGCTTTCCATTTTTGTTGCAAGGTATCCAACATTACATTTAAATCAACGTAACCGCCTTTATTTACTATACCCGAACCATAAAAAGGTTTTAAGCCCCTCTCACTTATTGCATCACTCGGATCAGCCAAATAAGATGTAAGCGAATTATCCTCACTAATCTTATTCGTCCAAAAATCAAATTCCTCCTGACTAAGCAACTTCGATATGGCTACATTGTAATAGAATTCACTTTGCAAATCGCGCTCCAACTCCTTATAAAAGGTATGCATAAGAGGCAAACACTCCTCCACTGCCCAACTTTTGTTCAGCCGGCGAAATACAATCGGATTAATCATTCCTGCCGCTACCCTGCTTGCCGTTGGCTTATTGCCACTAACAATGGTAAAGTCAACCCCTTTTTTATACAACTGATACGCTAGTGTGGCACCCGCTAAACCATGCCCTACAATTAATATGCTCATGCTTCATTCTATTTGAGTTGTTAAAACAAGCCTAGTGCAAATTGGTTCTTCAGTTGAGCAAATACTGCAGTAGTAATGGCATTAAAAACAGAAAAGCCGTAACTACAAATATGCGGTTACGGCCATCCCGATCTCTAAAACTATTATTGAAGTTGTTTAATAATCCTTACTTTATGTCTTTCATCTCTTTTTGCATGCGCGTAAAAAACGGTTTTAATTCAGCATTGGTTTTACCCGTAATCTCACACATCGTCTGCTTAAAATCAGCATTTATCTTATTTAACTTCGGCTTAAACTCTTCTTGGTTCAAATCGCCATTTTTCTTCGCCTTATAAATGGCTTGCAATTCTGATACGTATTCCGACCGTTCTTTGGTTAAGGTCTTCTTTTGCTTTTTATCTAAATCAAATTCCTCAACTGCAGCTTTAATAAAGTACTCCGACTTTTTTTCTGCAGGCGATTGTGCAAAAGACACCATAAATAATGTTGCTAATACTAAACTTGCTAAAATTCTTCTCATATCTCCTCCTATTAGTATGTATTAATAATCTGTATACAAATAAACAAGCTTTATCAATAATGCAATTGCTCATTTTTATCTTCCAATAGCAGTATTTTATCCAATAATTGCTGATCACATGATATTGATATCGGGATAAACCTTTCAATATTTTTAAGATTGCCAATTAATCCTCATTTTAGCAAAAAATTAACTGCATGTCTGAATTAAAAATATACAAAGCTTCCGCTGGATCGGGAAAAACTTACACACTAACCAAAGAGTACCTTTTTCTATTATATGCCGAGCCAAGCAATTACAGACAAACATTAGCAGTTACCTTTACAAACAAGGCTACGGCCGAAATGAAGCATCGTATCCTTGAAAAGTTATTTCAAATTGCCAGTAAAAAATCAAACGATTATGTGGATGATTTGTGTAGTACATTTAAGCTTTCTGAAACAGATGTTAGAAAAAGAGCACGTATTTACTTAAGTCACCTGCTACACGATTTTTCTAACTTTTCGGTAAGTACCATTGATAGTTTTTTTCAACGAATAATAAGATCCTTTGCTCGTGAAGCAGGCTTAGATAGCAGCTTTAAAATTGAACTGAATACCAACAAAATATTACAAAAAGCCATTGATCACCTATTAATGAAGGTGGATTTGCCCGAGAATAAAAAACTCAAAGAATGGCTGATTCTGTTTGCCGAGCAAAAACTAAACCTTGGTAAGCACTGGAGTTTAAAAACCGACCTTAATAAATTGGGTGCCGAACTGTTTAACGAGATTGTACAATTCAACAATCAATCTATTCATAATTTATACGATGACTCGGATACTTTGGCCAATTACCTAAAAAGCATCAACGCCATTATTAAGGATTTTGAGGATAAAATTAAAACCATTGGAAATGAGAGCTGTGATGCGATAAAGAAAATCGGGCTAGAGTTTGAAGATTTCTATTATAAAGGAGCCGGCACAAGTAAGTACTTTGATAAGCTGAGGAATTTAACTGATATCACGCCTGATAAAAACAAAAGAGTGCTCACCTTAATTGACGAGCCTACTAAATGGGGACGCAAGGACAACTCAGCACAAACGGCTAGCCAAATAGAAGAAATATATCCGCTTCTCAATAAAAACCTTAAGCAGGCGCTACATATTATTGAGCAAGATCATGAGAAATACATCACCGCTCTTTTAATAAAACAGAACTATTTTGCACTGGGCATTATTAATCAAATATCTGAAGAGATAAAGCAAATATGCCGAGACGAGAGTTTATTTTTAATTGCTGATGCTTCTAACTTTTTAAATAAAATAATTGATCAAAACGACACGCCTTTTATTTATGAGAAGATTGGCACACACATCAATAATTACATGATTGATGAGTTTCAGGATACCTCTAAATTACAATGGAATAACTTTAAACCACTCATTGAACACTCGCTTTCTACGGCTAACAAAAGCCTTATTGTAGGCGATGTAAAGCAGTCGATATATCGTTGGCGTAATTCCGATTGGAATCTTCTGAACAGCGAAATAATGCACGACTTTGATTACAACTTAAATACCCTAGATTACAATTACAGAAGTGCCGAAAATGTAATTAAGTTTAACAACACTATTTTTTCACACGGCGTTATATTTCTTCAAAATGCCTTTAATACGGTATTCGAAAGCAAGCTAAATACCGAGGAACCTTATGCCGATGATTTAAAGCAAAAAATTATAAATGCCTACTCAAGCGTTCATCAGCACATTGGTGCTAGCAACCTCGATAGTGGCGGAAATGTACAAGTAAATTTTATTGCCAAAAAGGAAGAGGAGAATTACACTGAGCAGATGCTTCCGCGATTAACGGAGGCCATTTTTAATGCCAAAGAAAATGGTTTTGATTACAAAGACATTTGTATTCTGGTACGTAAAAAAGGAGAAGGTGAGATTGTTACCAAAAGTTTACTCTCTGGAGAATACGCACCAAACGGAGAACCCATCCCTGTAATCTCCAACGAATCTTTGTTCTTATCATCATCCAGTGCCATTCGTTTTATTGTAGCGCAAGTAAAATATTTACAAAACACCGATAATAAAATTATACGTTCAGAAATTATACTTCTGAAAAACTTACTATTTAATGATAGTAATGAATTGCAACAGGAGATTGGGCAATTTTTGAATGATAGTGACGATCAAGATAGCTGGATTGACACACTTTTAACACAAAAACAAAAACCCCTATTAGAATTAGTTGAATATTTAGTAAACCAATTACCAACTGCGGTTAAAACTGAGCAAGGAACCTTTTTACAGGCTTTTATCAATTGTACCAATCAATTTATTGCAGATGCATATCCGAATATTAGTGCCTTTATTGAATGGTGGGATGACAAAGGTATTTCCGAATCTGTTGCCATTCCCGAGGAGCAAGATGCCATAAAAGTAATGACGATTCACAAGTCTAAAGGGCTTGAATTTGAGGTTGTGCTTCTTCCCTTTTGTAATTGGCCCTTAGATGCCGAAATAAAGTCAGGTACAATTTGGTGTGCTCCAAAAACGGAACCATTCAATAACATCAAACTGCTTCCGCTTAACTACACCTCAAAATTGCAAGATTCAATTTTTAAACAAGAGTACTTTACTGAGCTTCTTTATCAATATGTTGATAGTATTAATATGCTTTATGTGGCATTTACCAGAGCCTGTAAATCTCTAATTACCTTCAGCAATAAGCCTACAGACACAGCATTTAAGAAGGGACTTAATTCAATTGCTGATTTACTCTACTTCACCATTAATAACTCAAGCGCTTTGCATACTGAGGATGATGAAAAAGTGGCTCTTAATGAATATTTTGATACAGAAAGCATCGCTTTTAATTATGGCGAACTAAAAATGCAAGCTTCATCGAACCATACAGAAAGTGAAATTACTACCCAGAAACTAGAGCCCTTTAACAACCGTTTATTAGAGGATGGTGAAATAAGCATCAAAAGAAATGGCGATCAATATTTTAACACCGATGGAACAACTAGTAAAGTAGATTACGGAAAAATAATGCACTCCGCTTTTGAATATATCCAAACCAAAGAAGACATTAGTTTTGCCTTGGATAAGTTAGTATTTGAAGGAAAAATAAACCATACTGAAAAGCAGAATTTAACTGTAGAAATTGAAAACCTCTTAAATAAAGCGGAAGTATCTGAATGGTTTAATGGCGCTAACGAAATAAAAAACGAAGTAGATATCTTAGCTAAAAATAGTACCGCTCGTCCGGATAGAGTAGTTATTGTAAAAGACAAAACATACGTAATTGATTATAAGTTTGGTGAACTAGAAGATGCATCCCACACAAAACAAGTACTGTTTTACATACAACAGCTCAACAAAATGGGCTATAAAAATGTAATAGGCTACATTTGGTACATTAGTCTGGATAAAATTACGGAGGTAAAGAATGAAGCGACACAAGGTTCTTTATTTTAACTGAATAACGACAATGAAATTATTAAAAAATAAACAGCTATAAATATTTCATTTACAATATAAAAACATTAATTTTGCGCCCGATTAATATAATCTGCATGTAATCTCTTATTAAACAAGTTGTTTACGTAATATTGCATGTATTTGTTAAATGCTTAAGATTTATTAAAATGGATTTAATTAAAGTTGCTGAAAGCGCATTTAAAACTGATACTGCAGAATGGCCTGCTTTTGGATCAGGGGACACAGTTTCTATTTCTTACAAAATTAAAGAGGGAAATAAAGAGCGTATCCAAATTTTTAAAGGAGTTGTTATCCAAACTAAAGGTACAGGAGCTACTAAAATGGTAACTGTTCGTAAAATTTCTGGTAACATTGGTGTTGAGAGAATTTTTCCAATCAACTCACCTTTAATTGACAATGTAGAAGTAAACCGTCATGGTAAAGTACGTAGAAAACGTATTTACTATCTACGTGATTTAACTGGTAAAAAAGCCAGAATCAAAGAAAGAAGATTATAAGTTATTCTTCATAAAGGTACCGCAATCTGAAAAGTTTGCGGTATTTTTTTGCCCAAATTTTTAGCTATAGATTCTCCGCTAAGAGCTTGGTCAGCTCTTAAAACTGACCTATAATTAAATAGCTTAAACTATTAGTAGCAATTTTATCTGTACAGCAAAATCCTTCTGCTGTGCGATATTCCATCGCCAGTAAATCTTAATATATAAATACCATTACTCACATTGCTATCAACACTCATAATAAAACTGTTATTTGAAGGGTCAATACTTTGCTTGTCGTTCTTTATTAATGTCCCATTTAAGCTAAACAAAGACACTTCTACATCACCCGAATAATCACTTTTACTAGTAATATTAAATGCAGTACTATCCTGATTAAGGTAAACCAACCAATCCGTATTAGCCGCAAATTGATCATCAACAGAAACATCATTTGGCTTACCATTAAACGCACCTATATTTACTTTTCCTGATGCCAAATCAATAGGGTTTCCATAAAAATCTACTGTCGGAAATGGCGTAATATTTTTAAATACGCCGTAGCCTGCATTATTCACTTCGGGACCAGTAATATTAGTTCCCGTGTTTATAGCAGGACTACCTTCCTTCAACTCATAAGGCATTTTATCCTCTCCCACACCCGTAAATTTTGGATTTCCCTGAATAGGGTTATCATCATTATTTACCCACTCTTCATTTACATCTCCTTCGTAAAGGTTATGTGTCATTGTAAAAGGAGTATCATTATCTCTAACTGCATATTGTAAATGCCCCATGGTAGCCCCATTGGTAGATGAAAAAATGTTGTTGTAAATAAACATGTTCTTCGCATCCACATTAAAAGTGGTGGTAAATGGCTTATCAATAACTACGGTATTGTTATACACATAAACGCCATCACTTAACATTAATCCATCATCTACCCACCTGTCAGAATAAATGTAAATGGTGCTACTGCCAGCTTTCCAATCCGACACACCATCAGTATATCTAAAACCACTATTTACGCTCACATTAAAACGATAAACCGCATCAATATTATTCGCTAATATTTCAACAAATCCGCCAATACAATCATCCATATAATTATACTGTACAAAAGTGTTGGTGTTGTGCTTATCTATATGAATTCCGTAAGAATCTAGATAGCCACGTGTACTCAAACACATATTGTATTGCACTACGGTATTCATAGCCTTGTAAGTCCATACCGAACTCCCACGTGCTGGCATACGTGGGTCTGTTGATGCACCCGGATGATCGAATATATTATTTTCGATTAAACAATTATAAGTGCCATTGGGTAATACAGCTGTTCCTCCATTGTAATAAAACTCGTTGTTACGAACCTCAATATTCATGATTCTATTAATGGAGTCGTTACCAATACCCTCATTACCTCCTCCGCCTCTAAATTGTATTCCTAAGCGCTGTAGATTGGTAAAATAACTATCTTCTATTAAAACGCCATCTATAGTTCTCTCTTCTCCTACCACAGTATTTTTAGCCGTTGTAAATCGGATACCCGAAACCTGAATGGCATCAAAATCTTCATGACTCAGCATAGGCTGAACTGCAAATACATCCTTAACGGTAAGATTACGAAAAACAATATTATTCATAGTTTTACTTCCGCTATTATGGATAGAAATACCAAAGGCATCTGTGTCTCGCACTCCAGCTCTTGTTACTAAACGTTCGTTTTTCACTTCAATACCATCAAAAATAATGTTGTCGCAGTTCTCAACTCTAATGGCTTCTTGAAAATCACCACCAGCTTCTGCTCCTACTTGTCCATTAATTATAGGCCTATCACCTTCATCATAAGCAGTAATCAATATAGGATCATCTGCACTTCCTGAACCATTAACCGAATAATGTCCTTTAAACTCATCTCCACATTTAAAAAGTACAGTATCACCGGGCATTAATGTAGTTGCTGATATTTTATCAAGAGTAAGCCAAGGTTCTGCTTCTGTTCCTGCATTATCATCGTCCCCTTCAGAGCTATTCAAATAATAGGCCGTTTGTCGGATAGTTTGCTCTACTTGATAGTTATCCAAATCAATTGTGCCCGACCAATAATGTAAAAATGCAATTTTAACCTGGCTGGTATTTAAAGGTACAGTAAAACTTAGTTCCATACTTTTCCACGCTGCACCTTCTGCATCAGTACTGGGTTTATAATCAGCTGAAGATGCCAACACCTCATCGGTCATAGATAAAACCCGTAACTGCCTTTTAAAAAGCCCTCTGCTTTCTACTTTAAACAAATAACTTTTCCCTGCTTCCACATCAATGGTTTTGGCTATTTGCATATCAGCACCTGCATTAACATCGGCCACCATACGAGCAAACTTGTTCCCCGCATCCTCGGAAACGGTGGCTGCTACAGTACCTGTGTAGGAATCTTTATGCGAAAGCACATAAGCTTCAGTACTTAAGTCCAATCCTGTTACTTTATCCTCAAAGTTCTCTTCAAAAACAGTTTGAGCACATAGGGTGTTGGTTAAAAACAAAATACATAATAAGTAGATGACTTTCATATTTTTAACTTCTATCAAGACATGATTAATAATACGAGTGAATACAAAAACTAGTAATTACAAATTCATAAAGTATATTTTTTGAAAACTTTTGAACCTTACCAAAGATAGAATCGCATTTATAAAAGCAGCAGGGAATAATTTTAATTATATGGTGTGCATTTTGCTCATTTACCCACTTAAAACCAGTAATACCAAAAACATCATCAAATGATTGATATAAATTGCTTCTATAAAACGTCTACTGCTTCATAAAATATCAATGTTGCTACGGCTATATCTCTATTTTATTCATTGTAGAACCTTTAAATATTTCAATTTCTTATCAATCATTCAATAATGCATTTGGTATAAGGAACTAAACGAGACTAGATAGCTTAAGTATGAGACAAAAAAAAGAGGCTGTCGAAAAAGACAGCCTCTACTTATAAAAATCGTAATGTAAACGTAATTATATACGCTTCATCATATGTTCTATTTCTTTAATTTGTGTTGTTAGCACTTTTTGCTTATCCAATTGCTTAGCATCTTTTAAATAATATGCAGCCAATTTTTTATTACGTTTTGATAAATATATACTTGCTAAATTAAGCTTAGCCATCGCTTGGTCGTTCTTCATTCTTAATCCTACAGAAACTGCCTTTTTAAGACTCTTTTCAGCTTTGGATATTTGATGTTTCTGAGAATAAACCAATCCTGTTAGGAAGTAATGATAAGCCTCTTGACTCTTTACTAAATTTTCAGGATGCTTTACTTTACTCAAAAAAAGCTCAGCTTTATCGAAATTATTTTTTCTTACAAATAAGAAAGCCATTAAATTCATCTCATTTTTAAAATGTAACAGAATAAAAATACCGGCAGTAAGTACCGCCATGACTCCCCATCCTATTATCCCTTTAATAAACATGGCTATTGCAGCAATCAGGAAAATTCCTCCGAAAATTAAACGTATATTCTTTTTAATCATTGTAATTTGTTTATTTCTTTTGCTGCAAAGCAAAGGATTTTTTGCAATAATGCCAATGTTATTGATAGTAGTTTTTGATTTTTTATCACATTTTTTTTGGCATAAGTATAAGCAACACCTACCCTATACTCCAAAACTCTTTATCAATAACACTTTTCTCTATTCATCAGTTAATTCCCATGTACGAACCCAATCGTATTTAGTGGTCAAATCATCAAACGAACCTGTTTCAAAAATACTTCCTGCTTCATCAACCGGATTCCAATCGTAGGTTTCAATTGCCATGGTAATGTATCCATCAATATCAAAATCTGTAGTTGGGGTAATTGAATAAACATATTCACCATCTAAATAAAACAAGATTTCAGTAGGTGATTTCCACCAGCAACCATATACAAAGAATCTATCGTGATTTGATTCGTCAAGATTTTTCACACCTGATGCTCTTGTTTCTTGGTCTTCCTCAGTATCACAATCGCGATAATGACGAATGGCATTTGAATGGAATATTTTATCCCAATGTTGAGCCCATGTGTGAGTACCCTCATGAACACGCCCTACGCATTCTTGAATATCTAATTCTAACTTACGCTTTTCCTCGTTATTACAGTTTTGTTTCATGGCAATCCAAAATGTAGAAGACATGATAGTTTTATTGGCCTTCATTCTGCATTCGTAATATTTACCATAACCGGCTTGTGCCTTTGAACGTACAATAGCACCTCCATGGGTCCATGTAATATCTCTAAATTCCTTTGGTTCGGCATATTTTAAGGTGGTAACATTCATGCATCCATTACTAACACTTACATTTTCGGCCTCAAATAATGCAGGAGGACGACCATACCAAGAAAACCCATCACTTGCCGGATTTCTATGCCATTTATTATCATCAAACTCTGCGCCATTAAATTCATCAGATAACTCCTCTACCTTTACCCATTTTTTACCTTCGGGTGCTTTCACTCCATTTTGAAAAGCATATGGTTGCTCATCTGATGGTTCACTAATAACCGTAGCATTAACTGTTACTGTAAAAGAACACGTTACTGTGTTTCCTTCTCCATCAGTTGCGCTAAAAGTGTTTTTCGTAACTCCTATTGGAAATTCACTACCTGATGAAAGGCCAGTTATTTGAGTGGTAGCAATAGGTTCATTATTTAACAAAGCTGTTGGTGCATCGTATGTAACAGTTATAGTCTCTGCTCCTTCAGCTGCTGAAACTTCTATTGGATCTGTGCATGAGATTGTTGGTTTTATTACCTCACTAGATTCTTGGTTATTATCGGAAATATTATCCGATTCATCACTACACGCTATCAATACTCCAAAGAAAAAGAATCCAAGGATACTTAAAATTATTGCTCTATTCTTCATAAATATATTTTTACACAAACACTCAAGTCTTTTTAAAGGTACTAGTACCAAAAGCAGAATGCTTAATTTATTTTATGTGTACAATTTGCAAATAAGGACTCTGATACTTGGGCGGTGTTTTTTATAAGCTTGGTGGATAAGCCGTGCACTTAAACAATGAGGGAGGTATTTCATTTTCTATATAGGGGAGAAAATAGAAGGTACTCGGAAAGACAATATTTAAAACAAAAAAGCCAGCTTATTATAAAATAAACTGGCTACTATAATTTGTTTGATAATTGGCTTACATAGAAGCTAAATAATCATTAACATTCTTTTCAATACGCGACATTACATCATCAGCATTTGCTTTTTCAAATTTATCGCCTGTAATTTGTTCAAATAATTCAATATAACGATCAGAAACACTTTCGATATATTCTGGAGTCATTTCTGGAATTGCTTGCCCATCTTTTCCTTGAAAACCATTTTCAATTAACCATTGACGCACAAACTCTTTTGATAATTGCTTTTGTTGTTCGCCTTTATCGATACGCTCTTGGTATCCTTCTGTATAAAAGTAGCGTGAAGAATCAGGTGTATGAATTTCATCAATAAGATAAATTTTACCTTCTTTTTTACCGAATTCATATTTTGTATCAACTAAGATAAGACCTTTCTCAGCGGCCATTTCAGTACCACGTTGAAATAACTCCAAGGTATACTTTTCTAAAGCAACATAGTCCTCTTCACTTACTAAACCTTGTGCTAAAATCTCTTCACGTGAAATATCTTCATCATGTCCAACATCAGCTTTTGTTGTAGGAGTAAGAATTGGGGTATCAAACTTTTGGTTTTCAACCATTCCATCTGGTAAAGCTACGCCACATAATGATCTCTTACCTGACTTATACTCGCGCCAAGCATGACCTGTTAAATATCCTCTGATTACCATCTCAACTTTAAAAGGCTCACAGAAATGTCCAACTGTAACCATTGGATCTGGAGTTGCGATTTTCCAATTTGGTACAATGTCAGAAGTAGCATCTAAAAACTTTTCAGCAATCTGATTTAATACTTGTCCCTTAAATGGTACTCCTTTAGGCAAAACAACATCAAATGCTGAAATTCTATCAGAAACAACCATTACTAAATACTCGTCGTTTATATTATAAACGTCTCTTACTTTACCAACGTAATGTCCTTTTTGATTAGGAAACTGAAATTTGTTCTCAACAATAGCTTTACTCATCTTAGCTCAATTATTATTATTTCTATATTACAATTGTTATTCTATTTCAACAACTTATCCATTGCTTCTGCTTGCTTATCAAGCTCAAGACGCAGGTAAGTGTTTTTTAGGTATTTAATATATTTAGTTTCGCTTGGATAAACCTTATGTAATTCCTCAAACAGATCTTTTGATACTCTATAATTAGCTGATATCTTTTTTAACTCTCTTTTCAGATAAACATAGGCTGTGTAATTCTTATCCTTGTTATACTTATCCATTTCACTTTTGTACCACTTCTCAGCAAACTTATAATGATAAACGGCTTTCCACTCTTTTATATCATAAAACTTAGGATTCGTTTTTAAGGTCTTATTAGCTAAATTCATAGCTCCCTTATCATTATCCGATTCTTGCATTGCATTAATAACAGCAAGCACTTGTGACTCACTCAATGTGTCAATATCTGAATATGTAGCTAATATTTCTTTAGTATCATTTTGAGCTATTGCAACTTCAAACTTTTCAAGTTTTAGATATGCTTCCTCTCCATTTTCTGTTAAAAAATCTTGTTTATCACTAAGCACTTTAACAACATCTGTATAATTTTGTTCTTTCTTTAATGAATTAATATACCCCTTAACTGCTACCACAGATAAAGAATCCTTCATTGCATCCTGAAACAAACCACTTGCATCAGATGTGTTACCTAACTTTGAAGCACACTCAGCAGCTTTAAGATATATATCATTAGGAATATCCATTCCTTTACCTTTATAAAGCTGAATTAAAGAATTGTAGTTATTATAAGCAGTCTCATAACTTTGACTACTATAATTACTTTCTGCTGTTTGATAAGTTGTATTAATTTGTTTTAAAGGATTACAGCTAGTAATTAAAATTAATGCTGTAAGAGATAATATTATTCTATTCATTTTTCGTTCGTATTCTTAAATATAAAAGTAACTGATTAATGAAAATACAATATCTGTAGATCAGCATCAGTTGTATAACTGTGCACAAAGATAAAAAAAAGCTAATTTAAAGCTAAAGTATCCACATTATATATGGTAGCTGTTTAAAAATACATGTATTTCTATAATTTTAATTCGAGACAATTTTACCGGCTTCCTATAGAAATAAAACATATTATTCAGTAAAAAAGATAGATACCCCTGATATTCAAACAACAACTCTGTAACGGCAATATTTCACTTAAAAACTCTAACGAATAGATGGCAAAATGCATTTCAAAAATAATTGAAAAAAAGTTTATCAGTTAACAATAACCTAATCAGTAAATTATAAAAACACTCAAAAAAAAGGTGCTTTTTTTTACCGTATGGGTGTTGCTTATGTAAATATTAGTTCTACTTTTGCATCCGCAATCACGAAATGTTGTGATGATGGAAACACGGAATTAGCTCAGTTGGTAGAGCACTGGTCTCCAAAACCAGGTGTCAGGAGTTCGAGTCTCTTATTCCGTGCAGAGTGAAAATAATATTGGAGAGTTGGCAGAGTGGTCGAATGCGGTAGTCTTGAAAACTATTGTGCGGCAACGTACCGGGGGTTCGAATCCCTCACTCTCCGCAATATTAAAATCAAAACTTGAATAAACGTTTTCAGGTTACATTACAACACTGGAGAGATGGCAGAGTGGTCGAATGCGGTAGTCTTGAAAACTATTGTACTGCAAGGTACCGGGGGTTCGAATCCCTCTCTCTCCGCTGAGTGCGAAAGCAATTTAAAGTAAAACCCTGTAAGTCAACACTTACAGGGTTTTTTTATGCGCAAAAGTGTGCAATAAAAAGCAGAAAAAGGCAGTTTTTGGGTGGACTTTTGGTGGACTTAGAAAGTCGAATTTTAGTCCACCAGAGATAGTTCAAAAAAACGCCGTATTGCGCTGTATTGCTTGGTTTTAGATCGCCGCACAATGAGCTTATAAAAATAATTTTAACAAAAAAAATTATCGTTATGAGTAGACTTGAAACAATCAAAATCAACTTCTTTATCAAGAAGACTAAATTACTTAAAAGTGGAGAGGCTCCGATCTTTGTTCGAATCATTATTAATAAAGAAAGAGCAGAATATGCCTTGAAGAAAAGCATTCTTCCTAAACAATGGAATGAAACAAAACAATTAGCCAAAGGAAATTCGATAAAATCCACAGAAATCAATCAACTTATAGAACTTCATATATCAAAAATCAAATCCTACTTTGATTTTATGACTATGGATAAACAATCTATCTCACCAAGGATTATAAAAGAAAAAATAGTTGGCAAAAAAGAAACACGAAGAACCATCTTAAAAGTATTTCGGGAACATAACAATAATGCCAAGAAGTTAATTGGTATTGACTTTGCCCCTGATACGGTTCAGCGTTACGAAACCTCTTATATGCATACTAAAGAATTCATTAAATGGCAGTATAAACGCGAAGACCTAGCACTGGAAGACCTAAATCATCAGTTTGTGCGTAATTATGAGCTATACTTAAAAACAGAGCGTAAATGTGCACATAACACTACCATTAAATATCTGAAGAATTTTAAGAAGATTGTGCGAATTGCTTTAGCCAATGGTTGGATAAATAAAGATCCTTTTGCAACCATTAAATTTAAGCTTAAACCTGTTGATGCAGTATATCTGACAAAAGAGGAACTTAATACTGTCATCAATAAAGATATTAGTATGGAAAGAATAAGGCAGGTACGCGATGTATTCGTGTTTTGTTGTTTCACAGGATTGGCCTTTTCTGATGTAAAAACATTGAAACGCGAACATATTACAAGCGACTCAAAGGGAGTTACGTGGATTCATAAAAAGAGAACAAAAACAAAGCAGATGAGTACCATATTTGTAATTGATGCTGCTAAAAAACTTATGAGAAAATATCAAAATGACCCTGATTTAATTGATAAAGATGCCGTACTTCCTGTATTAAGTAATCAAAAGATGAATGCTTATTTAAAAGAGATTGGTATTTTATGTAGTATTGATAAACCCATTTCAACACATACGGCACGGCATACTTTTGCCACTACTGTTGCTTTAGAGAATAATATGCCTCTCGAAGTTGTTTCAAAAACTCTTGGTCATTCAAGCACTAAAATGACGCAGCGTTATGCAAGAACGACAGAAGCTTTAATTCAAAAAAATATGGAGAAGATTAAAGATTTGTACTAATGGATGTGGATGAACTGAATTTCCCCTTTTTGGGGGAAATTCAGGCATTTTTATTTACATCGTTCATTACCTTTTCAATATTATTAATTAGGGTTTTAGAAACACCACATTCTTTAGCTATTGTATTCCATTGACAAATGGCTTCTTGGACTTCCTCCAACAGTTGATGTGGTTTTTTTATCCCAAAATGTTTAGCAAGCTCTAATAAATGTTTCTTTCCAGGATTCTTACTTTCTCCTGCAATCATAGTACTATGGAAACCGTACGCAGAATTTGAAAATGTTAAATCATAGACTGGTGCAAAATTCCAACGACCTTTGGCATCCATTAAAAATGAAAAATTCTTACTATGATCGTCTCTATTGTGTGCAAACACATTAAATGCAGCTAAACGCAGAACCTTTTCATAGGCTTCAACATGTTTTTCCATCTGAAATGCACAATCCATTAGATGTCCATAATCCATAGTACTCATCCTAAAGTTATCATGCATTAAACCACTAGCTGTGTGCATATGGATTCTTTTGCCTTTAATGCGATCAAAGCGCTTTGTACCGAAATAAGTTTGCCCTGAGCGACCTGTAAATAATTTACATTCGCTCATATTAAGCCCTGCTTTTAAAGCCATCTTTTGGTAGGCATACTCAACGTTGGCAATCTCTTTGTTATCTGAAGAAGATGGAAATTTTATAATCCAATCTTCAAAACCTTCAGCCAATTGATGGTGCCCATGCACTATTTCGTTGGTATCCTTATTATAACCAACAAATATTTTTGGGCGAGCACCTCCTGAGGAACCTCCGAGTGTAAATAATTCTTCTATAATATCTGAATCAATACCCTTTAAAATATAACCCATCTCCTGTGCTATTGTATCTAACTCTATTTTTGATAAAACATTAAGATCTTCATCAAACTTTGGTCTATAGCACAAGGCACCCATTCCTTTATCTCCAACATAAGACAAACGATCTAAGGGAGTCAAACTTTGTAAATCCACTTTCTTAGATGCAAGCGTTCTATCGAGTAATAACCTACCCCAACCATCGGGCAACGAATCACTAAAAACACCAAATAATCCTTCGAATGGTTCTGGACCTGCAGTTGCTATTTCGCTGCTCAAAGGCAACTTAATAGGTGAAATATTTATGCCTAATTTTAAAAAACTAGTATTATAACGAAAGTAGATAGTCCTATTGTTTAGTACTAATTCTCCAAGGTCATGAGAGAGGCCTTCAATATCTAATGAGACTAAAATATTTTTAACATTACCCATAGCAAATTCATGAATTAGTAGTGAAAAGTCCTTCGATTTTGCTCATATCCTCCTTTGCTTGGAAAACAGAATTAAAATCTTGCAATCTATTAAGAAGGTTTGCTAATTTAAGCAGTGATTCAAGTGATATCTGTCCAGTAGTTTCAAATCTTTTTAAACTACCTAAAGATACACCTGAGCGTTCTGCAAGCTCTGCTTGAGATATCTTTAATTGTTTTCGTAAGGCTTTGTGGCGTTTGGCCAATTCCTTAGAAATATCGTTTGGTGTTGGATTTATTGAGTACATACAGCTAATATCTTAACCAAATATAATCATTACATACATAAATAGCTAATATATTAACCACACTTACTTGAGACACTAATTTATTTAGCCAAAATATTTCAGACGGTGGTCATTGTATTATTTCAATTGTATCAGTTATTTGAACTATGGTGCTGAGAACCATAGTTCAAAAAAGTCTAATATAATCAGTTGGGGTGCTGAGCACCTCAAAAGAAAATTTGTTTAAATAGTATTACTTCAGGTTTCTCTAATTACTGTCTATGCACATCCACTGCACATATCTGTATTAATATTGTATTGTCAAAATAATATTAACATTTTTAAATTTTAAAAAGATGCCGAAGTACTATGTAAACAAAAATGCACAAAACAATGGTGATCACGAAGTACATAAAGAAGGTTGTAGCTATATGCCAGCTTTTGAAAATAGAACTTACTTAGGTGAATTCTATTCTTGTAGCGGAGCTGTCACTGCCGCAAAAAGTTATTATGCAAAAAGTAACGGATGTTATTATTGCAGTAGACCCTGCCATACCAGCTAAATAGTAATGACCCAAAGGGTATATTTTACTAACTAAGTTGAACTATGAAGAGCCGAGCCATAAAAACTCGGCTTTCTATTTTAACACGCAATATGCATTAGAAAACCTATTACACATTGATATTGCTTCAAAACAAATCACTTGGTTGCTTCATCTCAACTCACCAGAACAGTGCTATGCCTCGTCTCGATAAAGCTTTGTTTTATTACACTTTCAATGTTCATAACGATGTCCTAATGCATAATCCGGGTTTAAACGATTTCTTTTGTTCCTTGAATTTCTTCTGGGATATGAAAAATTGTATCTAAAAAAACAAATAAAAGGCGCATAATCTATTTGCAAAAACTGGTTAGTACATACCATACTTAACAGTTAATTACATTAACAACGGTAACTCACCCAACGCTTGCATTCTCATTAATAACATCTATGATAGATATAATTTTAACGGCATCCCCGTCGTCAAATAAGCCAAATAGGCCATCGTCGCTCATATCGGTAAAGGGTGCCTTAAACAGCATTCCCTTATCTATAGTGCCATTTTTATTTAGGTAGCTGATAATGGTTTGTACAAAGGTAATTTGATCGGCTCTTAGGTTGCCTGCTTGCAAAAACTCGGAGAATGCTTCCTCGGCTGCCTGTATATCAAGTCCAATAATACCACGGATAAAAGTACCCAATGGCTGCTCTCCAAAGGTTTTTATAAAGTCGTCCTTGGAGCCTCGTTCATCGCCATCGAACAGTATTTTTTCTAATTGCGATAATTCATCGGTAGTGATGGGTTTATTGCTCGACAATTTAGATATGGTCAGATGGTGTTTATTCTCACGTATAAAGCTTTCTACACGCTGCTTGTATATACTTGGCGAGTGTGTAGGTACGTAAGGTTCTGCAGCACTTAGTACAACATCCGAATCGGCTAGGTTGGTATAAAAAGTTTGCTGTTTATTACGCTCAATAAAAGATACAAGCTCTCTTATTTCTTCCCTAACTTCCTCAAGTCTTTTTTGCGATAGCTTTTGGTAAAAATCAGGATCTTTCATTTGCTCAATCAGTGATTTGGAGCGTAATACTTGCGGAACCGTATACATTTTACCCAACTGAGTGGCTATTTCAATTAGGTTTTCGTGATACTTCTTTTCTGAGCCCAACATAAGTAAATTGGCCAATTGCAATTTAAGCATCATTAAATCGAAACGCCGGGCGGTTTCGTTAATAGATTCAGGTATGGGTAAGCCCGATAGATGTTGCTCTATATGGTGCACATCATCGGCACTTAGGTTATTCCATCGTTTACGCTTTTCAAACTCTTCTACATATCGCAGATTCATTTGCACCTGAAAACGATCCTTATCTAATGTTTGAACCGATTTGTGTAAACCATCTAGTAGCGTATTGGATAAGTCTATATTATCGGCTTCGCCCGTTTCGGCTAACAGACGTGTTAATTGCAAACGAGCCTCAAAAATTTGTTGGGTAACGGGTTTAACTACCGAATTATCTACGCCTTTTTTATTCAACTCGAAGAATTCAAAATTCTGACACACATCGAAGATAAGAAAATGGTCTTTGTCTTGCTCAGGACCAAAAATACCCGGACACAAACGTGTGCCTCTACCTATCATTTGCCAAAACTTAGCATAGGAACGCACTACCTTAAAAAATACTAGGTTCAATACACGAGGCGCATCAACCCCTGTATCCATCATATCAACCGAAATGGCTATTTGTGGATTATTCTCTTTATGATGATCGCAAAAGTCCTCTATTAAACTTTGTGCATGACTAATACCATTGTGAATACTGGTGATAAACCCGGCCGGAAAATGCGGATAACGCTCGGTAAAGCAATCCTCAATAAACTTGGCGTGCTTTTGGTTTACTGCAAAAATAATGGTGCGCCCTATTTTATCGCCGCCTTCAATCTTAATACCATTCTGCATTAAGGCATCCAATACCTTGTTCACAGTGTCTTTATTAAAGAGCCATTTATTCATGGCATTGGCTTGTATCTCTTCAGGAAACAGACCTGTAGCCTTATCCTGA
Source organism: Saccharicrinis aurantiacus (assembly GCF_001660705.2). Taxonomy (GTDB): domain Bacteria; phylum Bacteroidota; class Bacteroidia; order Bacteroidales; family Marinilabiliaceae; genus Saccharicrinis; species Saccharicrinis aurantiacus. Next base: position 17,063 of record NZ_LYBV02000028.1, on the reverse strand, counting down.
AAGGTTTCTTCGTATTGTTTCTTCTCTTCGTCCGACAGAGCATTGTATTTAATACCCTCGCGTAAAAAGTCGGTTGAAACATCAATGTTTTTATACGCTTTTAAGTAGGTAGGTACCGCCTGATCGAGCTCAAAGGCAAAGGTAGGATCATCGTTACTGCAACCAAACAACTCAAAGGTATTGTGGTCGATACTATCCTTAGGTGTAGCCGTTAAGCCCACCACCAAGGCATCGAAATAATCGAAAATAGCTTTGTAACGGTTGTATACCGAACGGTGTGCTTCATCAACAATAATCATATCGAAATGGCCTACACCATAAAAACGCTCGTTGTTTTCGCGAGCTCTATCGATGCAGTGCATCATACTTGGATAAGTACTAAATACCAAGCGCGTGGTGTCCGACTCTTTTTCTTTACTTAGGTCGATGGACGAGTATTCCTTTAGGTGCTCGCCAAAACTCTTTTTGGCTTGGGATACAAGCGCCGTTCTGTCGGCTAAAAACAGCACGCGTTTTACCCAATTGTGCTTAAAAAACACCTCTACAATAGCTGCGGCTGTTCGGGTTTTACCGCTACCGGTTGCCATTACCAATAATGCCTCGCGCTTATTGCCCATAATGCCTGTTTGGCCATCCACCACAAAGGATTCGGACAGGCGTTGTATGGCCTCAGTCTGATAAGGACGGCCTGCTATATCGAGGTTTACCTTGGCAGAGCGTATATCCTTACGTGTATTGCGCTGTTGTATGAGCCATTGCAACTCCTCTTTGGTATAGAAACCAAATATTTGACGTGGAGTGGCATAAAATGTATCGTTCCAGATTTTTATTTCGTAACCATTGGTGTAAAATATAATAGGTCGTTGCCCATACATCTGCTCCAAACAATTGGCATAAAGCGATGCCTGATGTTTCCCTGCTTCAATATCTTTTGAGGTACGCTTGGCTTCTATTACCGCCAGGGGTTTACCATTATCATCCCACAATACATAGTCGGCGTAACCATTGCCCTTGGGATTATCGTTGGTAATAGGCATGCCCACCACAGGAAATTCGGTATCGCGACCTGCTTTTAAATCGCTCCATCCTGCCTCAAGCAAGTTGGCATCGATAATATGCTGACGTGTTTCGGCCTCGTTGTATTCCGATGGTACTTTTATCTGACGTTCGGCCTTTTGCTTTTGTAGTTTCTGCTTGGCTAGCTCAGCCTCTTCCTTAAACTTTATATAGGCTGCATCACTCTCTTTGGCACGTTGTAGTATGGCTTCTTTCTCGGCCAACAACTTTTCTACTTGTGCTTGCAGTTGTTCTTGTGCCTTTTTATTTTCGGCTTGTAACTCTTTTAGCTTACGCTGATCGGCACCAATTTTAGGCACTAAGCCCTCGTTAAAAGAACCGGGCAAGTCTATTTTCTCAAGACTATAGGTGCCCGCAAACCATTTTAAAAAGCCATAGATGTATTTAATACTTTCGAGCGCTTCTTTACTGCTCACTCTGCGCCCATAATGTGCTGCACTATTCCCAATTTTACGTACCAAATGAATTCCATTTTGATGCACAAATGGAATAATAACTTTCACCTCTTCGTTGGTCATTAAATTTACCAACTCCTTATTGTAGGGATATTCTAATTGCTCATACTCATATATTTTATGGATAACTTCTTCGAGCACCAAACGGCAATAACTAGCTGTGGAAACAGGCTCGGTATTTACACGTTGCTCGGCCTTTTGCATGGTATTGAAAAGGGCATTATACGAAGTATGTAGAAATTGAAAGTTGCTCATTACGCTTGATTTTGAGAATGAGCGAATATAGTAAAAGATAATAATACCTCACAGGTTTTTAAACCTACAAACCTAAATACCTACACACCGGGCTACCGCACGAGTCCTCTCGTGTGGTTTTTCTTTTTTGTTTGCTCCTTCAGCTTGCTTCACTCCCCTAAGCCCTTAAAGGGGGATGATTTGCAGCTTTTAGTAATGATTTATTGCTTAATTATAATTTCACCACACGTGGGGACACGTGCGGCAGCTGAGGCTAGAAGCCTTGCCAAATACGACATAGCGAGACGCTATGCCGAACTTATACTTTGTTACTTTGGTGCTGACGCACGAGTCCTCTCGTGTGGTTTTTCTTTTTTTTGTTTGCTCCTTCAACTTGCTTCCACACCCCTAAGCCCTAAAGGGGGATGATTTGCAGCTTTTATTGCTTAATTATAATTTTACCACACGTGAGGACACGTGCGGTAACAGTGTAGCTTATATTTATCTGACATATTGTTGACTTAACAGGTTGCAAACCCTTACTTTTTTTTCAATGGATAACCCAGGCTGCCGCACGAGTCCCCTCGTGTGATTTTTCTTTTTTTATTTGCTCCTTCAGTTTGCTTCCACACCCCTAACTCCCTAAAGAGGGATGATTTACAGTTTTTAGTAATGATTTATTGCTCAATTATAATTTCACCACACGTGGGGACACGTGCGGTAGCTGAGTCCTCTCGTGTGGTTTTACTTTATTACCACCACATCTTCTAACATCCCCAGTTCTCCACTATAATCTCTTGCACTACTATACACATAATCTTCTGGTTGAAATACCAAGCCCTCTTCTACCGGATTATTATGGATATAGTTTATTTTCTCATCTATTACTTTATTGCTCCATAATTCTATTGGCTTATTATCATGACGCCAAAACTGATAATGCTTTACATTAGACGATTTTTCTCCTGCCTTTTTAAACTGCCCTAACAACAACTCTTTTCTGCTCTCTCGTACATTTTCCTGTATAGCCTTTACTAAAACCCTACTTGTAAAACGCTTAAAATCGCCCAATAGAATCTCTGGTTTTAAACCCTTTGTACTTTTAAATATTAAATGCATATGATTACTCATGATACACCAAGCATAAATTTCCATGCCTTTTTGTTTTTGGCAATAAACTAAGTTTTCTAGCAGAATATGTTTATACTCATTACGTGTAAATACATCTAACCACTCTACTACTGCAAAGCTTACAAAGTATACTCCTACTGGATTATGGAACTTATAATTACGACTCATTTATTTTTTGATTAACTATATAATTTACCACACGTGGGGACACGTGCGGCAGCGAGGTTATTTCTTTTCATACACCTGGGCTGCCGCACGAGTCCTCTCGTGTGGTTTTTCTTTTTTGTTTGCTCCTTCAGCTTGCTTCACTCTCCTAAGCCCTTAAAGGGGGATGATTTGCAGCTTTTAGTAATGATTTATTGCTCAATTATAATTTTACCACACGTGGGGACTCGTGCGGTAGCAGTGGCTAATTATTAAAATGATTAAGCTAATAGGTATTAACAAAACCTCCCCTGCTTTATCGTCCATTACTGCAGGGAAGGTTATTATAGTTTAACTACGATGGACTGATGATGCCCAACATTTCGAGGTACTGCGGCTGATCGGCCAAGGCTATGCGGGCAATCTCAATATAATCGGAATACCACTCTTGCAGCTCATCGGCAGCGGCATCGCGCGTTTCGGTGGCATTTTGTGCCTCGCCCATTTCTTTTTTGCGTACTGCCAACTGCGCGTCTACTGCTTTCACCAGCTGAAGACCTGCCTCTAGCTTCTCGTTACTCTGACCATATGCGGCCATTTTTTCTAAGGCATCAGGGTTACCCAATAGGTTATTATAAAATACCTTGGTTTGCTGCAACCAAGCCGATTGTCGTTGCTTACGCTCTCCTCGTAACTCAAGCTGTGTGCTTAGGTTGGTATCATTTTTAAAGGCTATACGGGCAATTTTTAAATGTGGCACATACACTGTATTGGCCTTTTTAATACTCTGATTTAAAACTGAAGTGGCTTCCTTTTGCTCACCATCTTCTTTTATTTGCAGTCTGTTTAATTCCTCGGTGGTGTTTAACAATCCCTCGCCTACTGCCAGGCGCTCGGGTGTATAGCCAAACTGCAACAATAAGGCTGCAATGGGTTCTTGTTGTATACCGTTTGTAATGGCTACACTGGCTTTGCTGATTAATTCATCGATTTCTTTACTCATAAATTATATTTTTATTTGATTAGGACGATCTGTTTAAATAATGACCTGAAACAATTTCTGTGTGACCTGGAATGATTCCCAAGTGACCCGAAATGATTCTGGCACCACCAAAAATCATTTCTGAATGACCTGGAGCCATTCCTGATTGACCTGAAATGATTTTTGAATGACCTTGAATGATTCTGATATGGCCTTAAGGCATTAACCAATGCCTTTGAATGATTTACGGATAACCTTGAACGAAATTGCTATGGCTTGTTGACATTTATTAGCGCCTTGCTGCGCTCTTTTATAGGAGCCAAAGGTAAATGGGTACTAGCTGATAAATATAGAAGGTGCAGTGCGCGAATTGTACTATAGCTCCTTTGTTGTAGGTAAGTAGATACGTTAGTTGAGGCAATAATAAGTTTACTCATTCAAAAGGGTTATGTGCTGATTAATAAAACCTTAAATTTTGCCTATTAAAATATAATTATAAAATGATGTAGACTAGTAGTTGGTGCAATTTAAAATTATTTTAAATAAGTTGGGCGATGTTTTTTGGTATGTGAATTTATACCTCACAGGTTTTAAGAACCTGTGAGGTGTTGAAGATTTGTGAGGTATTGAAAAAAGAATAGTATTGTATGGAGACCTAACAGTTTTTTGAAACCTGTTAAGTTTGTTGCAAACCTGTTAGTTTGGTATTACTTATTGATACAACACTTTTTGTATTTTTTACCACTCCCACAGCTACAAGGGTCGTTTCGGCCAATTTTTGTTTCGTTAGTTACGGGCTTTACCAAAGCCCCAAATGGATTAAAGTTGGCATCGCTTAGTGCCTCTGGTATAAATTCAGCATCTGATTCACTTTTTGCAAACCACTTGCCAATTTCAGTGTAACGATCCTCTATATTTAGTAAGTCAAGCTCGCGTATGCTGTTGGGTTTGGATTTCATAATATCGCTATAGCTACCGCATATACCTTGGGCCACCCAATTTTTATCAAATAGTGGCTTTAGCTGCTCGCTGGCTTCAGTACCTGCCATATCGCATACTGAGCAAGCTATATAGGCTATTAGTTCGCTATCAATAATATTATCCTCAATGCTACACTTATTGTACGCTTCTAATAGTTCTTTATAACAATCCACTATCTCTTGCTTGCGCTGTGGCTGATGCACCACAATTTGCTCAAACAATATAATAAGCACATTTTTGGCATAGGTATATTTATTGGGCTCAAGCATAAATGCTTTATACTCCTCAAGGTGGGTATTATTCATTCGGTAAATGGGCTCCCATACATTATCGTGTATCCAATCGCCAAAATATAAATCGTAATAATCCTGGTGTTGCGATAGCATTTTAAATACCACAGCTGTGCTTTCGACAGCATTTAACTCGCCTAATAAATATAGGGCATGAAGCGGAAAATAAGTATTTGCCTCTACTTTATCCGCACTGTATAAGGCATCAAAATAATTAAAGCGTGCAATACTATCGTTTAATACAAGCTCTAAATCAGCAATAAGTGTTTGGCGTGGTAATGTAAGTATCTCTTGTAAAATATGCTTTTCAATACGCATATCGTACTGATACAACATATCTATCTCTTTGTGCACAAAGGTTGGTGCTTTGGTTACTTTACTAGTTTCAGCTTCCGCTTTTACATGCACCTCAATGTTATGTTTGCCTTCTTCTGATAATTGATGCATACCAGCAAGCATTTTGTGCGTGGTTAGCATATTTAAAACCTGCTTGGTGTCTTCGTCATTAGGGGCCAAATCGTTTAAATAATTGTAACAGGCTTCAGCTTCTTCTGCTTGGTTAATTTTAAGATAGTAACGCGCCGCCAAGTGGTAGTATTTGGTAAGCTCATCTATATGAAAGGTATCGCGCTCGGGATATAATGCGGCCAATTCCATTTCGGAACCCAGCACCTCTGGTATCAAATTAAATTTACCTTCGTCGAGTAATTTATTGGCCAAGTTTAACTTACCAAATAAATAAGCGGGATGCTGTAGGGTTATTTGTAAGGTTAAATCGTATGACTTTTCCATTTGCCCAATACCTTTGTATAGCGCTGTTAGGTAGTTTTTAAAGTGCGGTACGTGGGGATACTTATTAATGAGTTGTTGTATTTTAACCACATCGGCGGCTTTGCCATTTAGTGCCATATTGTAGGCCTTTTGGAGCTCAATACGCACTGGCTCGGTAATGCCGTAAAGTGTATCGAGAATGGTAGAATCGTTGGTGACTTTTATTAGCTTTTGTGATGATGAGCTCATATTGTATGGATTATTGTTTTTTATTTGATATGGATAGCAAATATAGCACAGATTTTAAATAGCATAGCACATGCCTCACAGGTTTTGGAAACCTGTGAGGTGTTGAAATAAAGAATAGTATGGTATGGAGACCTAACAGGTTTTTGAAACCTGTTAGGTATTAAAGTATTAAAGTATTATAGTAATAAAGAGTTAAGGGTATATAAAACTACCCCACCAACTCGCCTTTAAAGGCACGCTGTAATAGGCTGTTGAATAAATCTTCGCTTTTTAACAATGCTTGCTGCGCTTGCGCTTTTTGTGCCTCAATGGCTTGGATGCGCTCCGCAAAAAGATTTTGTAGGGCGATTGGGGGATTAAAAATATCAATACCTTTCACCATTGAAAGGTTAAGATTCTTCTGTCTCACACCTCTTTGTAAACGACGATAATGCTCCTTACCTATTTGTATAATATAGTAGACATATAATACATTTACTCTTTCCTTATCTAATTTTGAAAAAGCAATCGCTTGATTACATGTAACTACATTAGTTGTAATTGATGATTTTAAGGCAGCAGTATCATACATCCCTAATAAAAGGCTACCCTCTTCAATTAAGTGTGTTGATGTCTCTTTTATTGCCTCCTCAGTAATATGCTCTTTAGATTCTCCAACATAAAGGTGATTTAATTCTCCAGAAGATAACCATGGAATATCTCCTGAATAATAATGTATATTCTTTCTTGATGGAGTACCTCCTGATTTCCATAAACCAAGCTCCCCTAACTTCACCTTCTCCCAACCCATTGGGTTAGTTACCGGATCCCCAAACATATCTAAAAATAAGCTTTGGGTAAGGGCATCGTATTTGGCAATGAGCTGCTTATTTAACTGGCGGAGCTTATCGGCCTGGTCTAATATGGCGGCTATCTTTTTTTGCGTAGCTAGCGGCGGTAGGGGGATTTGGAGTTTTTTAACCTGAGCGAGACTTAAATTCGAAATTGTTGCCGTTACCATTCCTTTAGTAAATTGCTTCTGGGCATGGTTCGTTTCAATAAATCTCTTTAAATAAGTTTTATCAATATCAATCGAATTAATCCGAATAATGGCAACTGCTTGATTACAATTTAACTCTTTTGCACCAATAGGTACAATGGCTGTTCTACCAATTGTACCTGCAATAGTTAATAATAAATCACCTGGTAGTATTCGTGAGCGTTTAAGTTCTTTATTATGTGTTTCAGGACTAATATATAAAATATCATTATTTATAATAACATTCCCATTTATAACATTTTGGGCCCTCAAAAAAGGAATCCCAACTTCAACAAAATCTTTACCAATTGAAGTCGGAGTTGTTCCTTTTGTTATTATTTCTGCTTCTTTACCTAATTCAACCACCTTCATCATCCCAACAGTCCCTCCAAAACTTTAAGTGCCTCGGCTCTTTGTTGGTCTAGGTCTTTAATGTCGTTTATAAGGTCTTTTGGGGCATCGTATTGTACTTCTTCGTACACTATTTCTTTGTAGCGGTTAATGGATAAATCCCAGTCGTTGCTTTTAATCTCATCAAAGGGCACTAAAAAGGCTTGTTGGGTGCGTGCTTTACTCAACTCTACGGTTTCCGCTTGGCTTAGTCCTGCACTTACTTTGTGGTATTGGGCAATAATATTGGGTATGTCGTTTTCTTTGCTCTCGGTACGTTTATCGTCGAGGGTGTAGCCATCGGCTTTCATATCGTAAAACCATACCTTATCGGTACCACCACTATTGGTTTTGGTAAAAAACAAAACGGCGGTACTTACCCCTGCATAGGGCTTAAATACGCCACTAGGCATACTTATTACGGCATCGAGCTTGTGGTTTTCAATAATTTCTTGTCGTATTTGCTTGTGTGCTTTTGAGGAGCCAAAAAGTACGCCATCGGGTATAATAACGGCACAGCGTCCGCCCGTTTTAAGCATGCGTAACATTAAAGCCAAAAACAGGAGTTCGGTTTTTTTGGTTTTTACGGTTTGTAGTAGGCTGCCCTCAACGGCATCGTAATCTAAACTACCCTTAAATGGCGGATTGGCCAGTATTAGCGAGTAAGCCTCGCGTATATCGGCATTGCTTTCGCTTAGCGAGTCTTTGCCAATAAGCGTGGGTGTTTCTATGCCATGCAGTTGCAGGTTCATGGCGCCAATGCGCAACATGGTAGGGTCAAACTCAATGCCCGAGAACATATGGCTGTTAAAGTGCTCGCGGAAGTCGCGCTCGTGAAACCAGTCGGCATGGTTCTGCTGAAAATACTCACCTGCCGCCACTAAAAAGCCAGCGCTACCACAACTGGGGTCGCATATGGTCTCTTCCTTGTGGGGTTGTGCCATATCTACCATCATTTTAATAATGTGGCGCGGCGTACGGAATTGTCCGTTGGTACCTGCTGTAGCTATTTTAGAGAGTAGGTATTCGTACAGGTCGCCCTTGGTATCGCGGTCGTCCATTTTAATTTTATCTACCATCTGCACCACCATATCGAGCAAGCGTGGCGTAGGAATCATAAAGGTGGCGCCTTTCATGTACTCGGCAAACACACCTCCCGCCTCGCCCACTTGTTTCATGTGGTCGAATACGCTTAACTCGCCCTCTTGTGGCGTGGTAAATAGGGCAAACATACTTTCGGCATCTTTGTGCTTAAAGCTGTTCCATCGTATTTGGCTTTGTGCCTCGGTAAAAATGACATTGCGCAAGGGTATGCCGGCTATGTTGGCTTTTTTTTCGTCGAGGCGCTGCTTTTCGTCGAGCCTGCGTATAAATAATAAAAAGGTAAACTGCTCAATAACGGTAAGTGGGTTCGATACGCCTCCCGTCCAAAAGGCCTCCCATATTTTATCTACTTGCGATTTTAATTCTCCTGTAATCATATTTCTTTTTTAGTATCAAGTACAAAGTATCAAGATGATTCCCTTGATTGTTTTAATTAATAAAAGATCATTAGGTAATGAGACTATTAGACAATAGAATTTAATTGAATAATCTTTTATTATTGGCGCTTTTAAGCGGATGGCGAAGGTAGTTAATTTTGGGGTGATTTACTATGGCTGGGCTTAGCTTATTCGCAGCCCGTTAATCTAGCAAAAACAGCATATTTAAGATAGTAGTTTAGTTAATTCTTCTATTAAATCTTCATTTTCGTTGATGTATTTTTGTACAGTCTGTGCTATTTCTTTTGCTTTATTCATAAGGTATTTATCATCGGCTAATGTCGATAAATGATTGATATTTGCTATGTCGATATCAAGTGATACTCTGCCAAACCACCAGTCGTCTTGAGTTAAACTAAACTTTTTAAAGATATTAAACAGTAGTGCTTTTTTATTTTCTTCGATACAATCTAAATTGACTAAAAAACCTACACATAAACCTGTAATTTCCGACTTTGGATTAAATGATTCAATATAAATTGAAACATGCTTGGCTGGAGTGCTTACTACCAAATTAGCATTGGATTCGTGTATTGAGTTAAAGGTGATAGAAGTACTTGTTAATATGGTTGAAAGTTGGTCGTTTATTGCATTTCTAAAATTAGTTCTGATATCAACAAGTACATTTGCGTAATTATCGTATACACCTTGTGCACCTTTAAGGTTTAGTTTGATGATCTCTTTAATTTCTTGTGACATGGTACCGGACGTTAATTGATTGGTAAGTTTTTTAATGAGTATGTTGTATTGCTTAATGGATTCGCGCACTATGGGGCTGTCTGTAGCTTCTTTTTGGCAGCTGCTTAACCAACTTTTTATATCATCTTTGTAAGATAAAAGGTAGAAGTCGTTACCTACTTTTTTATTGCCACGGCTTTTTTCTCCAGGGGAATCACCATTGAGTGTTAGATAAAAAACTATACTGTGTCGTGTTTGGTAGTTGCAGTAACGCTCTATTTGTATATCCTGATCGGGGGCATAAATTTTATTTTCGATGATGATGTTTCGCCCTGCTGTATCTGTAATAATAATATCTAGTCTTCCACCTGTTTTTGTCTCTTTATCTATTCCGCCAATACTGAGTTCTGCCTTCACTTTTGCCCCTTGCGTAACAAAGTTTTTTAAAATGGGGTGCTCAGTATTTTCTTTTAATAAAGCGTGTATAAACAGCTTTAAAAAAACATCGCCAAAGGCATGGGTTCCTGCTGGATTTAATAGTTCGCATAGAAATGCAGAGTGCGTTTTATTTTCGGCACTTTCCATGTTTAGTATGCTGAATATATTAAAGTTTTCGCCTTTTAGCTGAGCTATTCTTTCACTCTCTTCAATTTTTGCTTTTACTTGATTTAATAGGGATTGTATTTCTAGCATTTTGTTTATTTAAGTTTGAATAATAGATCGTTAGGTTTTAGACAAAAGACTTATTAGCCGTGTAGTTCTTGCCTTATTTTTTCGTTTTGGGCAAATATTTCTATCTGATCGCCTTTTGTCATCTCATAGGTTATAAAAGTTTTGAAATGTACATTACCGCCTGTTGTGTGCCAACCCAGTGCTACACCATCTTTGGTTGAACCATACACTTCATTTTTATAGTTGTTGGTATCTTTTATATGTGTACGGTAGGCGTATTTGTACGCGTGATTGTATGTAAAGTATTGTTTTATGAGCTCGCACCCGGTTTTGTTTATATTACATCTTTGGTTGTACCTTTTAAAGAAGTGAGGTGTGTACTATAAGATATGAGGGCTGACACAGTTGTATGCAAATTGAAATGCATTTATCCTCTCGGTTGTTTGTACATAGCTTACAAATACAACTCTACTCTTTTTACCGAATTCTTTTTTAGAGCGAGCCTCAAATAGTATTAACCATTTGTTTTTTAATGGCGAAGTGTAGTTGAAACAGGAGAATGTAGGGTAAGACTTTGCTTTAAGCACTTTTCTTCTGAAATCGTTATCGAAGTATTCTGATTTTTTAATTGCATTCTTAAAATCAGCAACTATTTCCTTCTTTATTTCAGTTTCGTTCATTGTAGGTACAATCATAAGCTTAAGATAAATTGCAGTAATTTTATCATATGATTCTATTCTTTATTATCTGAGATAGCCAAAACTTCATTAGCTTCGTCACCATCCATGGTTTCAATAGATTTTAGTTTACGTTCAATTTGGTTGGAACGTGTGGTTTGCAATTTCTCTAGAGAACCCGATGCTGTATTTAATTGCTTTTGTACAATTGTTAATTGGTTAGAGAATTTACCGAACTCAGTTTTTACCGCACTTAATACCTTCCATACTTCGCTGCTTCGTTTTTGCACGGCCAAGGTTCTGAAACCCATTTGAAGGCTATTAAGCAATGCAGACAGCGTAGTTGGTCCTGTAATAGTAATGCGGTATTTATTCTGTAATGTTTCAAATAATCCAGGGTGACGCAACACCTCAGCGTATAAACTCTCCACAGGCAAAAACATGATTCCAAAATCGGTTGTATGCGGTGGATCGATATATTTGCCACTAATGTCTTTTGCAAAGGATTCGATTGTTTTAATGAGCACCTTTTGTGCTGCAGCTATCTCATTGGGTTCACCTACTTCGTAAGCATCCAATAATAGTTGGTAATTCTCAATGGGAAATTTAGAATCAATAGGCATCCACACTTCCTCATCAGTATCTTTACCTGGGAGTTTTATGGCGTATTCTACATTGGCCTGACTGCCTTTTTTAGTAGCTACATTTTGTGCATATTGATCAGGGGTCAGTATTTGCTCTAGAATATTACCCAGCTGATACTCACCAAGTACACCACGTGTTTTAACGTTAGAAAGTACCTTTTTTAAATCACCAACACCGGTGGCAATAGTTTGCATTTCACCCAGACCTTTGTGCACCAACTCAAGTCGCTCGCTCACCTGCTTAAAGGATTCACCTAATCTTTTTTCTAGTGTAGACTGCAATTTCTCATCAACAGTATTTCGCATTTCATTAAGCTGTTTTTCGTTGTCTTTACGAATATCAACCAATTGTTTTTCTACCGCTGATTTTACTTCTTTAATGCCATCTATGGCAAGTTTGTGAGAAGTATGTTGTTGTTTATTTTGGTCTTCAAAATTCTGACGTAGACTTTCTTTAAAAGTATTAAGTGTAGCCGTTAATTCTTCCTTCGAGGTTTTTAAACCACTGGCTATTTCGGTTCTATTTTCTTTTCCTTCCTGTACTAGTTTTTCACCAAACTCATTCAGCTTTAAACTGGTTTTATCGGTAAACTCAACCTGCTTAGTATTAATACTCTCGTGTGCTTGGTTGGTTGATTGCGCCAATTCTTTTTTGAACTTATCAAGGGATTCAGAAAAGGCTGACAGTTGTTCTTTTTGAAGATCTAGACTTTCCTTAATGCGATCAACAACAGCTGTTTGTAGATTCTGAAACAAGCTATTTATCTCTTGTCTGTTTTCTTGATTTACTTCACGCATCTCTCTTCGAGATTGAATGAATTCTTCTTTCATCTCTTTTTTAAAAGACTCGATATTTACTTCGGCATTTGATTTTTTATCCTTTCTAAATGCTAAAAACAAGGCCAGGCATAATACAATACTGCTGATGATTACTTGGATTATTTCCATAATTAAAATCGTTTTAAAATTTATATGCTGTAAAAGTATTCTACACCTGTGCATTGATTGTGCACACTAAAAATATCTTTCTTGCATCTGAGTAATTCGTGATATTATTTTCTCACGTAATACAGTGGGCTGGAGCACTTCAACCTTTTCTCCAAATGACATTATTAAGGATTCAAACTCATAATTTATTTGTAAAAAAAGCTCCATAGTTGGGTATTGGCTGTCGTTCATTCTAATTATCTGGGAACCGTGTATTGGTTTTGAACTTACATATGGTGCTAATTCGGGATGTATCTTTAAAAGTACCTTTTGGGTATTTTGATCTGGATTAATTGAGACCCCGATTACATCATCAAAATGCTCAGAAAAATCTATAGTTGTATTTTGAATATAGTTTAGTTTACTCTCTTGAATTTCTAGAATTCGGTCGAGGGCTACGGTAGTTAGATTATTGTATTCATTGTTTAATCCGAATAGAAACCACCGGTTGTTGTATTGCTTTAGATGGTAAGGATGTAAATCAAATCGTAGCTCTTGTTTATTTTTGTATGGTTTATAACTAATGATTAACACCTTTTTGTTAACAACAGCATTGTATATCTCTCCAATGTATTCACGCCCGGTGAGAAAAGGATTTTCTTCGAAACTTATAATATTATCTTCTGCTCCTAGTTTAAAGGTTTGTTCTAAACGTGCCTTTAATTCTTCCACCCAATCGAACTGTGGTAAACCTTTGAAACGCGATAAGGTTAAAAGAGATTCCTTTAATTGTTGGGCTTCTTGCTCGTTTAAAGGCTGGCTATTAATAGAGAAGTTTATATCTGAATATCGATAATAGGCTTTTCGCCCTTCCTTATAACTTTCAATGGGTGCCTCAAATCCTCTTGAGTCCTTCATGAATTTGATATCTTCAAATACTTGACGTCTTTTTACCCCAGAAGACTCTGGATCAAGATCTAAAAGCGAATTATTACAAACCGCTATAAGATCTTCCATAAAATATTTGCGTCCAGGATTACGGAAGCACTGATCGAGAGCAACATACCTTACTGTTGCATTTCTGTTGGTTGCCATTTATTATGCTATGATGGTTTTAAGCGAATAAATATAACAAATATGTTGGGCTGCCAAAGTGATACATCTCAATTTGCAACCTTTAAATTTTACATCAACAAAGTGTCAAAATATATCCTACAGGCATTTAACCTGCAGGCATTTAACCTGCATTAATCACCAAACCAAATTTATCCATCAACCCTTTTAAATTTTTATTCTTAGCTACAAAAGCGTCTACGATAGCTTCTGGGCTTCTTTTGTACCGATCCTTTTTGATGGCGATAACTAGATCTGCTATATCATCACCTTCGTTTAAATTAGTATCTTCTAAAATGCTATTAACACTTACATCAAAACTTGCCTTATGAGCAATAGTGCTCCACTTTTGAAATGCTTTTCCTTTATCAGGAAATAAAGTGACCTGGTAAGCTTTGAGCGCATTTAGCTTTTGTAGGTTCAGCATTTCAATCGACCCTACTGCGATCCAATTGTATTGCGGATAATATAAGGCTCCGAAGATGGCATTCTTTTCACCCTCGGCTATGGCAACGGGAGTGGATTCATCAGCCAATAAATGAGCCCCAAAGAAAACCTGCTTCAAATTAAAATCTTTTTGCTTCACAATATGATGCACCCAATTTATATAACCCACACGCTTTAAAGTTGCTGCATTATACTGCATCACTTTACCTGTGCGCACTTGCCCTAATCGGTTCACTTGCCAAAAAATAGTTTTATTCCCTTTGGCTGTGCCCACATAATATTTTTGTAACACCTCTATAACCAAAGCTTGTGGAAAATATCGACTCAGACCAACGGCAAAATTGTTTTTATGATATTGACTTAACGAGGCAAATAACAGCTTTCTGTCGATACATGATGGTGGTTTACTAATTGGTTTTACTCTGGGCACAAATAGATCTGAATCATCTACCATATATCCGTTTTGCTCAAAGTACATTTTGGGTGTAAAATGGTAGGCACATTTCTCTACCCGGTTACATCGCCCCACATGATCAGATAAATATTTGTTCAGTTTATGATCCACATAACGGGTAAATACCCTTAGTCGACATCTTGGACAATCATGGCGAGTTGATCGACCTTTATACTTCTCCAATGAATAACGCATAAGTTGATAGATTAAAAAGGTAAGACGTTTTTGTGGAGTTTGTGGAGTTGTGTAGAATGCTTGTTTATCAAACACTTAACACTCCATACAACTCCACTCACTACACAGAAAAAAAATTACTTACTCCACTACTACACACATACTACACACATACTACACTCAAACTACACAGCTAAAGCACTGTGTATCAATAAAACTCCACAACTCCACAAACTCTACAGAGTTGTATGTATATTTTCCTTAAGTAAACTAGCAGATAAGATGTTTTTGTATTGGAGAGACTAATTAAGAATATCAGTTTCGTATAAGCCTTTTTGTATTTTGTGTGCCAACTTTGTATTGCTTAATAACTGATAAGCATATGATTCTTTAGCTATTCCTATTTGATCAGCTATCTGGATAAATTCTTTATTGGTGAATTCCTTTTTTCCAATCTTTTTAATGATACGAAGTACCTTTCCTTCTTTCGAATTATCCTCATAAACATTTAAAACCATATGATTCAACTTTAGGGCATTCGCATAAAAGTAATCCTTAAGCATTATGGCACTTTTCATGGAATCGCGACTTACTTTATCAATGGCTTTATTGGCGAAAAAACAATTCGATACTTCCAAAACCAAAGCAAATCGTAACATATAGCGATCTAACTTTGATAAGATACCCGAGATAGTAGAATCCTTATTGGAAGGTTTCACATGTTTATTTATTTCGGTAATAAAAAGTTCCTCTGCACCCTCTGAAAGCATTAACTCCTTGGTAGTTTCATTTTCGGATACAGTATCTAAGAAAGATTTCATTTGGGCATGAAATTGCTCAATTATATAATCATTTGGATTGGTTCTTTTGATGTATTTCTTTTCCATCTTTAAAGGAATAGCAAATAATATGCGTTCGAAAAAACCATCCTTAATATCCTTTGCCTTAAAGGAAGCAATAACATCATCCTGAATGCTTCCTATAATTGAAACGCATGGCATACTAATGGAAGAACTTTCTGCCTCTTTTCTATCCAAGGATATTGGAGCGCCATCCCAAATAGATAAAAACTGACTTTGCTTTGAGCCTCCGCTGTATCCAATTAAATTAAGAATGAAACTCTTAAATTCATCGGGCATCAAAATCAATCCATTGGGATTTTGTTTGTGCATATTTATCAGTGCCTCAAATGTTGGATCTGTGGAATATAGCTTTCTTTTTGTGGGCTTTTTATGCCCAGCATCCGGATCAAAATTAGCTATCGCTGATTCGTATTCCTTATCAAACTGTTTTTGCTGATTCTTCACAGCTTTAAAAGCTGTTTTTAAAGGAGCACTTTTATTTTGTCCTGATTTACCGACCAATACCACCCACATGGATGGATTCTCGCACCATTCAATATGCTTACGCAGATGAAAAGAATTGCCAATTATACCTGCCAGGGCTGTTAAAACACTTACCGAGGTGTAATCGATGTTATAATTTCCATTATCATACAATTCAAGTATGGTATCCTGAATAAACTTAGAAAATACTCCCAAAGGAAACTCTGATTCCCCTTCTTGTTTTAATCGGATGTTGGCCTGATCTATAGAGAGTTTACCGTAAGTAAGGTGTGCTTTCCCTAGCTCTGTGCTATCTTCTTTATTTAAATTCATAAAATTACTTTTTACATACTAATACAAGAAGAAATTTACGCATCAATACTTTCGAGATAGGTCTCTATATCGGAGGCTTTATAATAAATCTTACGCCCGGTTTTTTTATACGCTATCACTTTATTATCGCGCATATTTTGCAAAGTACGCCTACTTACATTTAACAGTTTACACACCTCCTCTGTTACATACCAACGATCCTTAAAGCCATCATTCTTCGACACACTAATACTTTCTATCTTATCATTCAAGTGATCAATTTTACCCATTAGCTTATTAAAAAGATGCTCATCTACTATTACTACTGTTTTGCTCATTTTCAACTATTTTTAATTTGTTTTTATGTTTTATGATAA
>NZ_LYBV02000027.1 GCF_001660705.2 Saccharicrinis aurantiacus | reverse complement strand
TCCAAATTTGCAAAATAAGCTTAATATGATCAGCAGAAATAGACGTACTCACTATTATACTCACAAAGAATTGGAGGTAATACTAGAACATTTCTGTATTGAAGCAGAGGAATTTGAAAAACTATAAGCCCCTTGGTACAAAAAAAGCCTCAAAAGCCACGAAATTAAGCTCAAAAGCAATATCTGATACAATAATCAGACTGCTTTTGAGTGCTTTTTCATGCTTTTTAGCGTTTGTAGAGTATAATTAGATATTATACAGACTATATCATACTTGCTTTATAGTACTTTGTCTTTTTTGTAGATAATATTTAGAGTACTTAGTAAAAACTGCAGCTAATATTTATCGAACTTTGAGACTGCTTTTTGCTTAACTGAGCGTGCTTTTTGCAAATCCTCCTTGTATCAATAGTAAATTAGCTTATATAAGACATGCTCACCGATAACATTGTTAAGTGCCAAGAGTATATTCAGTCTTTATACAATAAATTTTAAGTAGTAAGTGGAGTAATTAAGTTCTGTGAAAAGAAATAAAAGTATTGCAGAATAATATCTAAAGCCTTTTGATCACCCAAGCTAAAGAATGATCTTTTTATGCCTTCAAAACCAAAAAGTTGAATTTGTCTTCATACCAAAAATAAACGTGCTCATTATTATACACATAAAGAACTGGAGGTTATATTAGAACTCTTTTGCATTAGTCAAGAGGAGTTTGAGCGGCTATAAATTCCTTTGCAATACCCTTTCGGGTATAATTCAGCACAATGCAAGGCTAATTATACCTGCAAGGGTATAGTTTATTGATTTCATCTGCTCCTCATATTAAGAATGCTGTCGTAATATATGAGCACGCCAGACAAATCCTGTTGAATATTTAGTATCTAGGGATGTGGTAAATTATAGTATACAACTATATTTCAAAGGAATACAATATAAATAACACTTATTCTAAGTCTTACTCTTTAAAGGATACCCAACACTTCTGTAATTACTTTTCATAAAAACATTTAATTAATAATTGTTTTTCATGGAAAGTAATTGTTTTTCATGTTAACTAACAGAATAAATTCCTTTATTAATTTACCGGACACAAAAGTTGACCTTCTTATTAAATTATTAAATCAAAGCAAAGGAAAATTATCAAATAAAAAGAGAGAAAATCATTTTGAAGAACTTACAAAAGAAGAAGTTTTTATTATTGAGAATAATTATAAAGAGATCTTTATAAGCTAAATTTTATTTCTTTTAAACATCAGGTTTAACTCTCCTAAAGTGAGTAGTTCTTCCATTTCAAAACATAACGAGAGTAATATTGCGAATATTTACTCTCGTTAAATCTTCTCAATTCCAAACGTCAAGTTTTCTATTCAAAAAACTTGACAAAAAGCCATTTTTAGGTTCCAATCCTTTTTACTAGGTTTGGAGAGAAGTCAGTACTTATAGTTTTTTTCTATGCAGAAAAGTGTGCAGAAAAAATGCAGAAAAAATACTAAACAAATTGCACGATGTTATTATACTTGGACTATATAAACATTTGTTTTTAGGTAAAGTATAGTCTTTTTAGTTGTACCTTTATATGAGTCATTTAAAATATACATCAAAGCTACAACAGATTGAAGATTTACATTAAAAATATGGTTTGTATACGCTGCCAAATAGTAGTAAAATCGGTGCTTGATAAATTAGGTCTGCAGCATGTTTATGTAAAAATTGGAGAGGCAAAAATTATTGGCAAATTATCTGCCAATCAAATTAAGGAACTAGATGTAGAATTAAGAAAATCTGGACTCCTTGTGATGGATGATAAAAGAAGCATTCTGATTGAAAGTATAAAAAATGCCATAATAGCATTGGTGCATTATACCGATGATCAGATAAAGGTTAACCTATCTAATTATTTAAGCCAAAAACTTAATCACAACTATACCTATATGGCTAATCTATTCTCAGAAGTAAACGGTATAACCATCGAAAAATTCTATCTCGCCCACAAAATTGAAAGGGTAAAAGAACTCATTGTTTATGATGAGCTTAATTTGTCAGAAATAGCTTATAAAATGCATTATAGCAGTGTGGCTCACTTATCTAATCAATTTAAAAAAATTACTGGTCTCACCCCATCGAGCTTTAAAATTATGAAAAACAAAAGGCGCGACACACTTGAAGATGTGAATGATGTAAATATTTCATAGAATATTATAATACTATTTAAGTACTATGTTACGAACTTTTCTATCCAATTTTAACTACATCTAAATGTAGTTAAACAACAGATAGATTGTATGAATATATTATTAATTTACCCCCAATATCCAGATTCCTTCTGGAGCTTTAAGCATGCACTTAAGTTTATTTCAAAAAAAGCAGCAGTTCCACCGCTTGGCTTAATTACCGTTTCGGCATTACTCCCATCCACATGGCAAAAAAAGTTGATTGATATGAATGTAACTTCGTTAAAAGACGAAGACATTTTGTGGGCCGATTATGTTTTTATCAGTGCAATGTACATTCAAAAACAATCGGTTAATTACATAATAGAAAAATGTAAAAAACTAAATAAACCCATGGTAGCAGGGGGTCCTCTCTTTACCCAAGAATATAAAAACTATCCGCATATAGATTATTTTGTGCTGAATGAAGCCGAGATTACCTTACCTATTTTTATGGCCGATTTATCCATTGGGAACCTTAAACCAGTATACCAAACCGATAAACATGCAAACCTTAATTTAACACCAATACCAGATTATCATTTATTAGATATGAAAAAATACGCCTTTATGAATGTGCAAATTTCGAGAGGCTGTCCTTTTTCGTGCGATTTTTGCGAAATAACCTCTCTATTAGGGCATCAGGTTAGAATGAAAAGTCCAATTCAGTTCCTCAAAGAACTTGAAACGCTATATAAGCTTAACTGGCGTGGTTCTGTCTCTATTGTTGATGATAATTTTATTGGTAATAAAAAGGAAATAAAATTGGCGTATCTACCCAAGATAAAACAATGGATGCACAAGCGAAAGTATCCATTTGTTTTTAACATACAAAGCACCATAAACTTGGCCGATGATAAAGAAATGCTCGCTCTTATGGCGGCAAGTGGTTTTACATCTACCTTTATAGGTATAGAAACGCCTGATGAAGTATCGCTGCATCATTGTAATAAAACACAAAATAAAAATAGAGACTTAATACAATCCATACAGGCCATTCAAAAAGCCGGACTACAAGTTTCAGGAGGTTTTATTGTAGGATTCGACAGCGATACCCCTAGTATTTTTGAGCGACAAATAGACTTTATTCAAAAAAGCGGCATTGTTTCGGCAATGGTAGGTTTATTAAATGCCCCTAAAAACACACTATTGTATCATCGTTTATACGCAGAAAACAGATTAACAAATGAGTCAACTGGAAACAATACTGATTCTTCCATTAATTTTATCCCAAATATGGACTATGATGAATTAATATTAGGGTACAAAAAAATTATCCGTTCCATTTATGCATCTAAACCCTATTACAAAAGGGTAAGGCAATTATTTGCAACCTATAAGCATAATAATTACAATCAAAAAAGAATTAATTTTTCGCTATTAGGTGCGTTCTTTAAATCTGTTTATTTAATTGGTATTATCGACAAGGGAAGAATGGAGTATTGGAAACTACTGGCATGGACCTTGTTTAAAAAACCGACGCTACTTATAGATGCAATTACCTTTGCAGTGTATGGTTACCATTTTAGAATTGTTTATGGACTATAAATAAATGCCTCTATTAAAAAATGTGTGAATGATGTAAATAAAACATTCAATTGTATAATACATTGGCTTTTACAATAAGATACCTTTAATTACTTAAATAGGCATCTATGCAAACTCCAGAAATTGAAAAAGCGAAATCTCACATTTTAATTGAAATTATCGAATACATTTCAAATTCGGTGGTGAGCAAAACTATTATTCGTAAAACAACGGGGAATGTAAATGTAGTTGCTATTGATACAGGCGAAGCATTGGCCGAAAAAACTTCTCCCTTCGATACCTTTATTCAAATTATCGAAGGTACTGCAGAAATTATTATTGATAAAAAATCGAACATGCTTAATACGGGTGAGGGAATAATAATTCCGGCCCACACTTCTAATAACATAATAGCCAAGGGGCGATTTAAAATGATTTCTACTGTAATTAAAAGCGGTTACGAATCAATATGACAAAGTAGTAAGAATCTGATCAATTAATACAGCTAATAATAGACAGATGAAAAACCAGAACACCATAAAAACATCTGAAAAATCAATAATTTTTCAGCTTAAAAAACAGCATAAGCAAAAACAGAATGAACTAATAGCTCGAAATAAAAAGCTTTTGGCAATAATTGGGCATGACTTGAAAAATCAGATGAGCACAACTATCAGTTTTTTGAGTCTCTTAAAGGACGAAATACTTGATTTAGATACAATCAAAATTAAACAATACATCACTTTCTCATTACAGGCGGCCGATAATACAGCATCCATGCTCGACAATCTCCTTGAATGGGCTAACTCTAAAAATATAGGCAAATCATACCAACCCGAATATTTTGTTTTTAATGACATTTTAGTTGATGAAATGAAGAACATTAAATTATATGCCTCCCAAAAGCACATAGGTATAAACTCTAAGGTTTCTGAAGAAGTAGAAATTTATGCTGATAAAAACATGGTTAAAAGCATACTGCGTAACCTAATAAATAATGCCATCAAATTCTCTTTTGAATATGGGCATATTGAAATTATGTCGGCAAAGAATGATGATTTTTTAGAGGTTACCATAAAAGATTATGGAGTTGGGATTAATACTGAAATGATGAGCACCTTAACCAGCACTAAAAACAACGAATCGTCGCTGGGTACCAATGGAGAAGCAGGCACTGGCTTTGGACTAAAGCTATGCAAAGAGTTTATAGGACTGCACATGGGAAAAATATGGAACGCTGATAATATGAATCAGGGCAGTGAAATAAAATTCACGCTACCTGTATCGCCTCAATAGTAAACAATTAATAATGTTAATACATAGGTTATGTCAAAAGATAAAGAAAGTAAAAAAAACAACAAAAAGGCTCCTGCAAAAAACTTAAAAGAGAAACGTGCTGCCAAGGAAGCCAAACGAAAAGCAAAAGCAAATAAAACTGAAGTACAATAAGTATAAATAAGCATCAAACTTGGCCACACATACTCCAAAATAAACAACCATTGCATTTGTGTAATGGTACTAATTTTTACGTTATGAAAATTGCATTTATAGGCACCTATCCACCACGCGAATGTGGTATTGGTGCATTTACACACGACCTGTATAATTCAATTGTAAACAATAATAAAAAATCTGAATTTACAAACGAAGGATTTGTAGTGGCAATGAATGATTATACAAACACCTACAAATACCCCAAAGAGGTTAAACAAATTATTAGGCAAGAACGCCAAGAAGATTATTTACAAGCTGCAAAATTCATCAATCATAGTGGTGCCGACGCTTGTGTGCTAGAGCACGAATTTGGTATATTTGGCGGACAAAGTGGTGTTTACATTCTACCCCTACTGCACCGACTTGAGATTCCTCTAGTTGTAACACTACATACTATTTTAGAAACACCTAGTTATAACGAAAGGGCCATTTTAGCAGCCATATGTAAGATGGCACAAAAAATTGTGGTGATGAGTCATAAGGCCATCGATTTCTTAACCAGTATTTATGATGTTACTGCAGAGAAAATTGAATTTATAGATCATGGGGTGCCTGATATTAAATTCAACGCAAAGCAGTCTAAGAAGGAGTTAAAACTCGATAACAAAAGAATGCTGATGACTTTTGGTTTCGTTGGTCGCAATAAAGGTATAGAAACCGTAATTAAGGCTTTGCCAGCTATAATTAAAAAACATGCCAATGTTGTTTACATGGTATTAGGAAAAACTCACCCCAATATATTAAAATATTCTGGCGAAGAATATCGAATATATTTAATGCGCCTTATTAAAAGCCTTCATTTAGAAGAACATGTAGTATTTATAAATGAGTTTTTAGATGTAAATGATCTCTTTAAATACTTAGCAGCTGCCGATATTTATATAACACCTTATACAAACAAGGCTCAGATTACTAGCGGAACCCTTTCTTATGCAGTAGGTGTGGGATCTGCCGTAATTTCAACACCTTATTGGCATGCCGAAGAATTATTAGCCAATGGCAGAGGTAAACTATTTGATTTTAACGACGCTGAAGCTTTGGCTATCCAGGCAAATGATTTGTTTGATCATCCTTCAGAACTCAAGCTACTTAAAAGTAAAGCCTCAGAATATGGGAAAAGTATTACCTGGCCCTTAACGGGCATAAAATATATTAACCTTTTACAGCTAGCTATTAAAAATAATACTGGCAAAGTTGAAAAAAAAGATACCATATTAGATCTGCTTATTATGCCACCCTTTTCACTTGCTCACATTAATCGTTTAACGGATGATACGGGTATAATACAGCATGCAAAATTTGGTATCCCCAACCTAAAAGAAGGGTATTGTTTAGATGATAATGCTCGTGCTTTATTGATGGCATTAATGAGTTATCGCCAAATAAAAGATGAACAGGCTTTGGAATTGTGCCCAATCTACTTAAGCTATATCCATTATATGCAAAACAATGATGGAACTTTTAGGAACTTTTTAAGCTTCAATAGAAATTATTTAGACGAAGTAGGGTCTGAGGATTCTTTTGGACGCACTATTTGGGCTTTGGGTTATTTAATGGCTAATGCGCCCAATGATGCCTATTACCAAACGGGCAGAGAAATATTTTTTAATGCAGCTCCTCATTTCGACAAATTAACAGCAATCCGAAGCATTGCAAATACAATAATTGGGTTGTGCTATTACCTCGAAACAAACCCCGGAGATGATGCACTAATCGAAAGATTAAGAGCTATGACGCAGAAGCTAATGATGCACTACAAACAAAATAAATCGAAAAACTGGGATTGGTTTGAACCTTTGTTAACCTACGACAATGGTATTTTGCCTTTATCCCTTTTTCATGCTTCGAAATATTTAAATGATGATAGTGTATTGGAGGTAGCCATTAGTAGTATGGATTTTCTGACTTCGCATACGCTCACCGAAAGCTACTTATCGGTTATTGGTAACGAAAAATGGTATAAAAAAGATGAGCATCGTTCGGTATATGCCCAACAACCTGTGGATGCTATGGCCATGGTTTTAATGTATCATCAAGCTTACTTAGTTACCAAAAACAAAGAATACCTTAACAAGCTATACACTTCGTTTTTATGGTTCTTAGGGGAGAATGATCTTAGAATGAGTTTGTACGATTTTGAAACCAATGGTTGTTGCGATGGATTTGAAAGCTATGGCGTTAATCGTAACCAAGGTGCCGAAAGTTCCCTAGCTTATCTTATTTCTCATTTAACTGTTTTGCAAGCTTATGAAGAGTTTCATAAACATGACGAATCTATTTCTTATATCAAGAAAACATCATTTGAAACAACAGATGCTTAATAATATATAATCATGTTAGTTAAACGATATAACAACAATCCTATTCTTACTAAAGATGATGTTCCTTATCCAGTAGCAACAGTACATAATGCTGCTGTGGTAAAGCATCAGGGTTTGTATATTATGATATTTAGATCGCACAAGCCTAATGGAAGAAGCATTTTAGGTAAAGCCACAAGCACAGATGGGTATACTTTTAAGGTAGACAATGCTCCTTTTATGACACCTGCAACTCAAGGTGAATTTAAAGAATACGAAGCCTATGGAATTGAAGATCCGCGAATCGCGTTAATTGATGATGAATACTTAATAAGCTACAGCGCATATTCAAAACATGGTGTACGCATAGGCTTAGCCAAAACCAAAGATTTTGAAACAATTGAAAGGTTCTCGCTAATAACTGAGGCCGATTACCGAAATGTGGTACTTTTTCCTGAGAAAATTAATGGCCTTTATGCACGTCTCGATCGTCCTCATTCTGAAATATCACCATGGTCGATCTGGATATCCTATTCTCCAGATTTAAAATTCTGGGGAGAATCGAAACTAATTATGAAACCCTTGCAATATCATTGGGATGAAATGAAAATAGGTCCCGGGGCAACTCCCATAAAAACACCTAGAGGCTGGTTAAATATATATCATGGTGTTTTCCCTACCATGGATGGAAGTGTTTACCGCTTAGGGGTAGCATTACATGACATAAACGATCCGTCTCAGATTATAGCTGTTGGAGATGACTGGATTTTGCAGCCAGAAGAGCAGTACGAGTTGGTAGGTTATGTGCATAATGTAGTGTTCTGTTGCGGTGCAGTTGCTGAAGATGATGGAAGTGTGAAAATATATTGGGGAGGTGCCGATAGCGTAATGTGTGTAGGAACTGCGTACATTGAATCTTTAGTTGATCATTGCTTAACAAGCAGTAGACCTGCAATGTAAACGCTATAAACTTAAATAATACAGCTATCAGGCTGATATATTATCATTATTGGCCTACTACTAATTAATAAAGCAAGAGTCATATTTCTTACACAAGCGATTCTATGTAAAAAGTTGATTCAATTACTATTTAACCTTAAAATTATAATCAGATGAAAATAGCGATACTAGCACCAATAGCATGGCGTACACCACCTTTGAGATATGGACCGTGGGAACAAGTTGCTTCAAATATAGCAGAAGGTTTAATTGAAAAAGGTATGGATGTAAGCTTATTTGCAACGGGAAACTCCCAAACCAAAGGCAAATTGCTATCGGTATGCGAACATGCGTATGCCGAGGATTCTAGTGTAGATCCTAAAGTAGCAGAGTGTTTACACATTAGTAATTTAATGGAACAGGCCGACCAGTTTGATATTATTCATAATAATTTCGACTTTTTACCCTTGAGTTATTCTCGCCTTATTAAAACACCAATTGTTACCACTATCCATGGTTTTTCTTCGCCAAAAATAATTCCGGTGTACAAAAAATATAATAATTCGAGCCATTATATTTCAATAAGCGATTCTGATCGTAATCCTGATCTTAAATACACAGCCACTGTATATAATGGAATAAACATTAACGAATTTATTTTTAAAGGTGAGCCTGATGATTACTTGTTGTTTTTTGGAAGAATCCATCCTGATAAAGGTACTTACGAAGCTATTAAGATTGCAAAAAAAACCAAACGAAAACTTATTATAGCTGGTTTTATACAAGATCAAGAGTACTTTAACCAAAAGGTAAAACCGTATATTAATAATGAAGATATAGTGTACGTAGGGAATTCGGGTCCTACGCAACGCCTAGAATTATTAAGCCAAGCATGTGCCCTCTTACATCCCATAAGCTTTAACGAACCTTTTGGCCTAAGTGTGATAGAAGCCATGGCTTGTGGCACTCCCGTTATTGCCTTTAACAAAGGCTCTATGCCCGAGTTAATACTTCATGAGAAAACCGGATTTCTTGTTACTAATATTGATGAAGCAGTTGATGCCACAGCACAAATTCACGACATCAACAGAGGTGATTGTACTAAATGGGTAGCATCTATGTTTAGCCAACAAAAAATGATAGAAGGCTACTTAAAAGTATATAACCAAATATGCTATGGAGAAAATTGATGTGCTGATCCATTAGGACCATTCTGTCTCTATAATATTAAATGATGCACTATCTGTTTTTGATAAGCAGATAGTATATGATTAAATAGCTTAACGTTGCTCAAGTATAAGCAATACCTAATTTTATTATAAGGATTTAAGCCCCTCTTTTCTTTCTCTGCAATTAAACCTGTTTTAGCTAAATAATTAAGCAATGCCTCGTTGAGTTCGCTCTCAGTTATAAACCTATGCATACTAAGTATTTCCTGAACGAATCCATCTACTTTAAACTCAATAAAATTATACTCAGGAAAATATTTTAAAGCAACAAACAAAAAGCTAAATACATCCAAAGGTTTATTCTGTTCTACATGTGCACCTTTCTGAATACGCTCAGATATTCTATCTTCTTCCAAGGCTATCTCATCTTTTATATGAAGAAATTCATCGTCGGCTATTTCAAACAAGGCCGAAAGTCGGTTAATCCTTCTTTTAAGGCTATGCGGTATGCTCTTTTTGTATTTAATTTTATGATCTAAAACACTCCAAGCATCCTGAATAATTGTTCGTATTTGTAGTTCAAATTGCAACTTATAATACATGTTGCTTTCAGAAACTCTGCTCCCATTCTTCTTTAACTTTAAATCTAGATGAAGACTTTTGTAACCAAATTTATCCTCGGTTTTTTCTAACAGTAAAGTTTTATCAGTAATATCTACCTCGTGAAATGTTTTGTATAACTCTTTTCTTATTTTTTCTACATCTTCTAAATAATAACAGATTACTCTGATACCTATAAAATCAGATAAATAGTCGATTATTTTGTAAGTGGTATTCTCTGAAGTAATATTGGGTAAGTATTTTCTTTCAAATTTGGTAATGCTTTCTTGGTAATCCTTAACTCTTCCTGAAATGGACTCAACACCTTTAATGGAGCCTATTTGATCTATTAGAAATGTTAATGCTGACTGGTAGTATTCATTATTAGCTTCATATTGCTCCTTAAACTCAATAATTTTACCCTCTAAAATATTCATATTTTGGTGTTTTCAATTGCAATAAGAAATTCTAGTTCTCGAGCTTAGAAAAGAAATTTATTCCTAAAAAATCATTACTAAGCTATTCTTGCAGCAAAAAGTTCCTTATTCAGGAACTTTTTTTATGCTATTGCTATTCGTTTTGGCCCTTTATCTTTGGCTTCTTCTTTCTTAGGGATACTAATATCTAGAATACCGTTTACATAGGAAGCTTTAATACCATCATCTTTTACACTGTTTGGCAATGTGAATGAACGAGTAAATGAACTGTAGCAAAATTCTCTTCTGGTTATTTTTTCAGTATCATCCTCTTTTTTATTCATGTTTTCTGAAGAAATAGTCAGTACGTTGTGATTCAGTTCAATCTTAAAATCTTTCTTCTCCATACCAGGAGCGGCAACTTCAATATCAAACTTATTCTCATCTTCTTTAACATTAACAGCTGGTATATAAACACCTACACTATACTTGTCATCTGCCCATAACGAACCTGAAAAATAATCATCAGTCCAGCCTGGGTGTAATGTTGCATTTTTCAATTTTGGAAACATGTCGTCTATATTTAAAGTTAATACTACAATTTTTTATCAAAAATTATTCTTGCAAGTATAACCATACCCGCTACCACCAGTAGAATATTCACATTTTCGGAAGTCTCGAAACCAAAATATAATATTCCCCAGATAACGAAAAGTAACATGGATATGATATATAATAAATTTTTCATCTACTAATAGTTTTATTTATTTCACAATCCCTAACAAACAGAATAATTATTTGCCTTTAATAGCTGCTAGCCTTACTTGCTGGGAACTTAATAATAATTCATGCATTATAAAGTTAAGCTTAATCAAGATCCATCTCATTACATATAACTGATAATAAGTTATATAATTCACACATTTAATGTATCTTAATTCATTATTAGGAGTATTAAAGCTTACTATAGCATAGATCTATTTTAGCAGTTAAAAATTGAAGTGATTACTCATTTTTTATTTCTCCAGCTTTTTTTAAGGTAAGCTTTGTGATAATAGGTCCAATTAATTCATTAATAATTGTAGCACCTATTATGGTCGTTAAAAGTACTTCAGAAATATCTGAAAAGATTTCGTTCTGACTAATACTAAGTACTAATCCGATTACAACACCTGCCTGAGGCAATAATCCACCGGCAGTGTACTTGCGTATTGAGGTATCGGCCTTAGCAGCACGTGCGCCTATATTTACTCCAATATATTTACCTACAATTCGAAGTCCCACAAAAATACTTATTAAAAATATAGACTGCGGTATAGTTGTAAAATTGAGGTGTAAACCGCTTAATAGGAAAAAAATAAGAAATATCAATTCTTCAGTATATCGCTCAACAACCTTAAATATTTTTGTATGCTGATTACTTCTATTCGCAATCATAAGCCCCAAAGTCATATTCGCAAGTAATTCATCCACCTGCAGAAGCTTAGAAGTTCCCAAACATAGAATAAGCATTGAAGTAATAATAACAATCCATTGCCCTTCAGTTTTAATTTGCAACATTTTTGAAAGCAAATTCATTAACAAGGCTATTCCTGCTCCCAAAAACATAGCCATTGATATACGGTATACGGCATTTAAATGAGCATTTTCAACCATTTTATGGTCACCCAAAAACATGGATAGTATACTGATTACAATACTAAATAAAATAATACCCACCGCATCATCTAAAGCCACTACACCTAGAATTGTATCTGTTACCTTTCCTTTAGCTTTATATTGATGTATTACAGCTAAAGTTGCAGCAGGAGCTGTAGGACTGGCCAACACACCTAATAATAAAGCTAATGATAAATTCCCTATTGAACCAAAAGGTAATAGTGAAGGAAAAATTACACCGAAAATAAATACAGTTAGAGCAATCAATATAAATGGAATTATACTAGCCAATACGGTAATATTAACTATCTCCTTTTCGTGTATCTTTATCTTGGACCACTTTAAAGCTCCACCAACTTCAAATGCGATAAAAGCCAAACAGATATCCATTAAAGGTTTTGTTGTTTCTATTGTATCTTGCCCTATTAAATGTGATGTATTAGGACTTAACGCCACTCCAACCAAAATATAACCTACAATTTTAGGAAGGCCAATTTTATTAAGCATCCATCCTGCTGTATACCCAAGAATAAGTAATACCCCAATATCAAGTAATACATTCATTAAATACGAATTAAATGGTGAATAGAAAATTAGATTATCTATTAATTTTACTTAATGAAGTTTGATTAAAGTTACATCCAAAATATGTGAGTAATACCTTTATTTTATTGTTCTTTTGCAAATTTTCATTCCGTAGCTATGGCTAAGCAATAAGAAATTGAACTTTGCCACTGATAATCAATTTATCACTCTCGCCCCAGTACAACATTAAACAATTTCAATAAGTTACGGCTTTGCAACATAACATAAATGCTTAATTTTTAACTAAAAAACACTAATAAGTATATCGGCCAGAGAACTTTAATATTGCTATCAATACATACAAAAACATTAGGTTTTCTATAGAAATACGTAATATGTGTTAACTCAAAACTAGATGAATGTATATAGGGATAATATATATTAAACCTAATACAGGCCATATCATAATACACTTCCAAGGCAGTACACTTACATAGAACCACTTAACTCATCAAGAAGTTCTTTAAGATTTACTGTTGCATACGTAGACGAATAGTCTGACATGGCGTATGGTATAATTAATTCACCATTGTGCACCATTGAACCACATGAATATACTACGTTCGGTACATAACCTTCTCTTTCTTCTGAATTTGGTATTAAAAGTGGTGTTTTAGATCTTCCTATTTCAATTTCAGGATTATTTAAATCATACAATGCCGCACCTAATACATACTCGCGCATTGGGCCAACACCATGGGTTATTACCAACCATCCTTCTTCCGTTTCAATAGGAGAACCGCAATTCCCAATCTGAATTAGTTCCCATGAGTATTTGGGTTGTTGTAACACTTCTGCTTCTCTCCAAATGGTAATATTATCCGAAAAAGCAATGTAATTATTAACGCCATCTATTCTGCAAAGCATAGCATATTTTCCATTAACTTTTCGAGGAAACAAAGCCATACCTTTATTTTGAGCAATTTCACCATGCAGCGGACTTACCTTAAAATGATAAAAGTCTTCGGTTTCTAGTAGTTTAGGTAAAATGGTAGTTCCATCAAATGCTGTGTAGGTGGCATAGTAGGTTACTTTATTATCTTCATCTTTAAATTTAACAAATCGTGCATCTTCAATTCCATTTTTTTCGTTGGCTGATACAGGAAATATTACTCTTTCGGATATATTTGTATCTAACGAGAATTGAAGTTCGTAATGCGATGATGCCAACCATATTATTTGATTGTAAAGGTGTTCTTTATCTTTTGCCAAGTGCACAGATGTCCTTGTTTCTCTGATACATTTATGCAATTCCCCGTAAGTAAATTGATTGTTCAGTTTGTCTAAAATTAATTCAGGAGGTATAATGCTATGAAAATCTTGCATTTCTTCAATTTTACGGGCAAAATCTTCCTTGTTATAATTGAACCTCCAAATAGATTCGGCCTCCTCTAGTAAATTACCTGTTGGCTCAAGCGTAATATGGTCGTTTTCACTCAGCACCCCAGTTCTAAATACTATAGACGAGATATGACCTTCTCCTGTAGCTCTAAAGCTAAGAATTACTCTTTTATGACCATGCGCTATTTCTGTTTGGTCGGGATGGTCGACCATAGATGGATTAAAAAAAGCTGCTGATTCTATGGAATACTCCATTGTAAAAAAAGACCCAATTAATATTTTACTAGCGTACTCAATTGTATCAGGATCTATTTGCATGAAAGTTAATACGTGTAAAACTCTATTAAAATGTTTCTCAAATATTTTAGAAATATTTCTATGTCGCATCGAGTAATCCCTTAAGGTCTGTTGCAAGGCAAATGAAGCGTCATTTTCATTCATATTTAAAACATAACGTATGATCTTAATAGCTCGCTCTTCACTTGTAAACATAAAACGTGCAATTACCCTACTAGGGTCTGGACTAAAAGTGATGTCTTTTCTATTTACAGATACCTTCATTTGGAGTATTCTTTAGATATAGAAGGTACTGATTATAATTGAACAAAAAGCTTTATTACAGGTAATTAATTGCTTATACCAATACTCCATCAACGGATAAAAACAATCTAGCCAATTTAGATCTATCCATAAGTACTTAGAATTATTTATTCTTCCGCTAAAACAGATTGCTACTAGCCTCCATTTTTTTTATAACTTACTTTTTCATTGAAATAATCAAAGGTTATTGGCAATAACTATCTCCACAAAATTACTCCTAAAACAATTAACTATTGTTGCGAATATTAGCCTTCTAATCAAAACAATATAGTTATTTGATAATAGGTTTTGGTAATAGTATATCGACGGAATCACTTCCTATCCTTCTTACTCAAAAAACTTGACAAAAAGCCATTTTTAGGTTCGAATCCTTTTTCGTACTTTTGGAGGGAAATAAGCTCATTAAAAAGCATTTGAAACAGCAATTTCAAGCCATTTTTGGTGGACTTACAGCGGACTTTAAAATTACAAAACATAAAGCGTTGATATACGGGCACCTGAAGCAAATTTTCAGTTCCCTCTCTCTCCGCAGGTAAACTCTTTTAAGTAAGAATTAAGCAACCCAATTACAGTTAATGTAATTGGGTTTTTTTGTACCTTAATTTTACTTACGACATGAAAATTCTTTTTTGGCTTGCAAAAAACAAACGCAACAAACGAGGGCAAATCCCCATTTTTTGCAGAATTACTACAAACGGTGAACGAGCAGAGATCTCAACCAACATTTGGATACTTGAGAAAGATTTCGACAATAGATACAAAAAAGTTCGACACAGCGATATCCTGGCAGACTCATACAATAAAACCCTTCTCAGTATAACAACTAAGCTTAATAAGATTTATCATAATGCAGCATTTTTAGACGACTATGCACCAAATGCTAAACATATAAAGGAGGAGTATAAGAAAAATACAAAGAAACGAACCACTCACATAAAATCAATAATAAAGGAATATATCACAAACAAACACCCGACTAACAGTACTGAAGCTTTTAAGAAAGATAATAGATATGCCACTCTTGTGTTAATAGCTTTAACTAGTATAGGATTTCTCAATTGTAGCTTAAGTGAATACAATGATTATGTAATTGACAAATTAGCTCATGAAATAATAAATGAGCGCAAATACAGTATTGGTTATTGCAAGAAAACAATTAGCTTCTTCAAGAGCTCGCTTATATTCGCATACAATAGACAATATAGTACCCACTTCCCCAACTTTACTAAGTTAAACTATCGTGAAAGGACGAACATTATATATTTATCAGATGCTGAAATAAAAAGACTTTCAAATTATCGCTTTGATAGTGAAGCCCTAAATAATGTAAGAGATTGTTTTTTAATCCAATGCTATACCGGTTTAGCATTTATCGATATGAAAAACCTAAATAAAGAGAATATCCTATTCGAACAGGACGGACTTTGGATAAATAAAGTTCGCCAAAAAGTAAAGACTGCTGAATGCAATATCCCGCTCGCTCCCAATGCAGTTAAAATATTGCAAAAGTATGACTTCAAATTACCCATAGTTTCAAACCAGAAGTACAACACACACCTAAAAACGATTGCCTCACTCCTGGGCATTAATAAAAAACTAACTTCACACGTTGGTCGCAAAACTTATGCAACTTATCTCCTAAACAAAGATGTACCAATAGAAACGGTAAGTGCATTACTTGGACATTCAAATATCTCTATTACTCAAAAAGCCTATGCCAAGGTCTTACATATGAAAATAGCAAAAGACATTAGATCTGTATTTTAAATGACCCCTAATGTATTTTTTAGGGAATTAAAGTAGACATGCAACTTGCAAGGAAATTGATTAAAGAACATAACTTACGACGGCATTATTTATCAAAATAGTTATGGGAAATTGTCATTAACTTAACTCTAATTAAGAATAAATTTATATTAGAGAATAACTGACATCTATTAATATATAATTTTACTTTTATACAATAAAAACTTTCTCAAAGGTATCGATAGTGATGATTGTTTTTATGTTGTTGCTTAGAAACCAAAACTAATTTTGATAAAATGAATAACATCTTAAGTAAATTAAACCAAAAAATAAATTTTTTAGAAGGAACTAATCAGACCGAATCTTTAAAAATTCATTATCAATCGAAACTTGAGTACTCACTAATAATAACATTGGCGTATTTTTGGAATAAAAATTGGGAAAAGCTAAACCCTGATGATAAAGAGTATTGTATATCAAGTATATTAAGACCTTCTATTGGAAGTATTGCTGCTACTGCTCGAAAACTAGATCTGGATAAAGAAGTCTTTGGTAATAAAAAAGAGAAAGACTTATATAGATCTATCGATAAATATCCTAAAATTAGAAACGAAAAAATAGGACACGGTTACACTTTTGAGGATAATACAAATGACATTAATTCTACTCTAATAGAGTTAATCGAAAGTATTGAAAGATCAACATTTTTTATATTTAATGAACCTCATGATCTTATCCTAGTACAAGGGAAAAGTGAAAATGGATATTTTGGAATCAACTTCAAACCCGATGGATTTAATTATGCACCATGGAAATGCCCTATTAATTCAAATCTTTTTGACCTCAATAGTATCTATATACTAAATAAAAACAATGAGTATCATAAATTATCACCTTTTATTGAATTGAGTGAAGAAGGTGATCCATATTTATTTTCCTCCGTAGAAGAGAAATTGACAGGAAGAACAAAATACAACCAATTACTAAAGACAGGCATAATTCTAAAAGATAAAGAAGAGTTCGGTAAATTACTAATTAGTACCGATAAACATAAACGAAAAACTGCAAGCGGTACCATAATTAATAATTTCGACAAGAATTACAAAAAATTCATAGATATTGGAATCAAAGCACAGATTAAACAATTTTTGTTGAAAAATAAATCATCCGTTTTTGCCACAATTTGGGGGCATGGTGGGGTCGGAAAAACCGCAACAATTCAAAGTTTATGTGAAGACTTATCTAACGATACCTCAAAATATTTTGACTATATTATTTTTATTTCTGCAAAAGATAGATACTACAACTATTACAAAGGAGCAATACATGATATTGAAAATAGTTTAGATTCTTTAGAAGGCTTAATCAGTTATACAAATCAAATCATTTGTAATAATGAGAAATACGACTCTTCTACTATATTAGATTTTGAGGGCCAATTATTATTAATTATTGATGACTTTGAAACCTTCTCCAAAAAAGAGAATAAAGCTATTATTGAATTCATTAAAAAGCTAAACATTAATCATCATAAAGTAGTATTAACAACAAGATCAGCCACTTTCGTAACAGGGGAGGAAATAAAAACAAACGAACTCAACATTGACGAGACTAAAAAATTCTTAATTGAAGCTGCTCAAATTGAATTACCAGGATACAATATCAGTCACCTTGAGAAAGAGGTTCTTGACCAGGATAACCTAGGTAAGATACATAAAATTACAAGCGGTCGTCCGCTATTTATTTTTCAATTTGTAGTTTTATTAGGGCAAAAAGGCTCTATCAAAGAGACTTTAAGTTATGATATAAGATCGACTAAAGCTGCTATAAACTTTCTATATGATAGGATATATGACTATTTATCTGCTGATGCCAAAAATATGTTTGTTGCTGTCAGTTTATTGACAACTGAAGATGATTTAACAAACTTAATTGAAAAACTTCGTTTCATTCTGAATAAGGAAGATAAAGAGGAGGAATTCCAAGGTGCACTAAATGAATTAATAAAGCTTAAAATAATTGAATTAATCGATAAAGACTTCTTTAAAGTATATTCTACTGATATATACAGGTTAATGAAGAAGTATTACGAAAACAAAGGACCTGAATATGAGGGTAATATAACAAGCCGATTTCAACTTATTTCTAATTCTAAGTCATTAAATACAGAATGGGCCCTTTTAGAAAATGCGGACTCAAGTAGAATTGTTAGCTCTGAAGAGGTGATTGAGAATAAATACAGGTATATATTAAATAGAGAGCAATGCCCAGAAGCAATAAAAATCAAAGCAGTTGTGAACTTCTCTTCCTATTTAGTAATTCACAAAAATAAAATTGAAAAGGCAATTAAGCTTTACGATGACTACTATCATCAATTCGACACAAACAATGAGTATGTTAAACATTATTCAAGGTATTGTTGGACTGAAGGATCTGACGAGATGAAAGCTAAAGCAGTCGAAATATTACAACATTACTTCTTAACCAAACCAAAAATTGATAATGATATTTACATTGAATTACTTGGGCTTTTAATGGTTTACTCAACAGTTTTAATAGTAAGAGAGCGAGAAGAATTAAAAGAAACGTTAAGATATGGTGACTTATCAAGAAAGCAATATAACAAAATCTACAATACCCAAAAAGACCGATTCAAAGAACTATTTAAATATCCAGGATTAAAGCTATATAGATTAGCTAAAGAAGAAAATTTAGTAGCAATGAATTCAGGCCATAGACATAGCTGCCTTGAGGGATTATTTCATTTTGTTGAAATTTGTATGCGAAATGTACGAATTGACCTAGCAAAAGAAGTATGTCAATATGTAATAGATGTACTTCCACAAAACTTTCAGAAACCATTTATTTTTAAACTATCAAAAATAGATGCCATAGAAAACCCTAAAAGAAAGATTGACCCATATAAAAAAGTAGAAACAGAATTTGGTTTAAAGCTTAAAGATGCATTACTAAAGAAATAAAGACATATAACTTTTATACAATTTATGGTAGAACAGGTACTAAATGTAAAGAATGCAGTATAAACTGATACACCATTTGAGCAACACCTGACTAACGATAGTTATACAACTATATTTATGGAAAACAATTACTTCATATTTACAGAAAAAACAAATAAAAATGGGCTTGAACGATTTCATATTTGCACATGGGAGTTTAAAGACAATTCTGCACTCATCGAATTTGGAGGAGAGATAAAAGATGCATTTGATATAGTAGACGAAAGAGTTACCTTGATGTTTTATATACCATGGATCTCAAGTAACCACTTAATAGTAGACTTATACGATAAGCTTAAAGAATCTGAAAATAGCAGGTTCATTTTCAATGACTCCCTATCTGGTCATGAATTTTTGGATGGAGGACAAAAGAAAAATGGAGTAATACAAAAATTTGAGAATAGGGATCCTCTATGCATGATTCCAATTGAATCGTCAATTGATTGTGCGACTAAGATTGTTTCCATCTCAATAAATATTAAAAATCTAAAAACGATCGAACGAATTGATAAAACAAGTTTATATTTCCGTTTTTATATAGAACCCAAAATTGATCTACTTTCAACTCGCAAAACAGGAATAAGCCGATCAACAATAATTTATGATTTGAAGGTAAATGAAAGACGAAATTTACCTGAAGATTCTATGATCGACTTTAACGAACTAAAACTTTGCAATATAAAAGCTTGCTTTGCTTTTAATATACTTCCTAATTCATATGACTTAACTTTTTTTGATTCTAGTACATTAAAGAATATAAGAACATTAGAATTCGATTCTTTTAAGAAATACTTAGGAGATAATAGGGTGAAAAAAGATGAGCTTGTTGTCGTTTTTAACAAGAAAGAAAAGCAGGATAGTTATGCATTCTTCTCAATATTTTCAAAGGAACGCATTGGAGCAGGTCAATTTGCCTTAGCTGTGCTAGTAAATTTAATATGTGGAATTCTTTTATTTATTCCTTCGTTTAGACAAAACCTTAACGTAGAAGTTATTTCAAAAACATTTTGGAAAAACCTTCCATTCGAAGTCTACTTATCAATAGCTATTGGGTTAATAATAGTTAGCTATTTTATATGGCCAAGAATTAGTTATATTATTCAAGTATTAGTCTCATATGTAAAGAAAAAAAACAGTACGAAATGAAAGCATTATTAGATACAAATATTATTATCCATAGAGAGACACCACGTGTTATAAATCAAGATATTGGCATATTATTTAAGTGGTTAGATAAAGGACGATATACTAAATGTATTCATCCAATAACTATTGAAGAGATCTGCAAAAATAAAAATAAGCAGACGGTCGATAGTCTGAAAGTGAAACTGGAAAGTTATTACTTATTAAAAACGATTGCCCCACTTGCTGATGAAGTTATAAATGTTTCTAATAAAATAGACAATGGTAGTAATGATAAAAATGATACTAGTTTATTAAATGAAGTCTATAACGACAGAGTTGACATATTAGTAACTGAAGATAAGAAAATACATAAAAAAGCTGCATTCTTAGATATAGCAGATAAAGTATTTACCATTGACTCTTTTTTAGAAAAAGTTGTTTCAGAAAACCCTGAATTAGTTAATTACAAAGTATTAAGTGTAACAAAGAACCTTTTTGGAGAAATTGATATTAACGACTTATTTTTTGATTCATTTCGAGAAGATTATCCAGGCTTTGATAAATGGTTTAATAAAAAAGCAGATGAGACAGCATATGTAACACGAAATATGGGGAAGGTCTTATCTTTTCTTTATCTAAAAGTAGAAAATAGGGATGAAAATTACAGTGATATTGAACCAAAATTCCTACCCAAAAAGAGATTGAAAATTGGGACATTTAAAGTCGTAAGTAATGGAGTTCGCCTTGGTGAACGATTTTTAAAAATAATTTTGGATAACGCAATTCAATATAAGGTAGATGAGATTTATGTAACAATATTTGAAAAGACAGAAGAACAGATTAGGCTTATTAATTTGCTTGAAGATTGGGGCTTCAAAAGACATGGAAAAAAAGGTGGGGAAGTGGTTCTGACAAAGGATTTCATTCCTGAATATAACTCTAATAATCCTAAGATATCATACCCTTACATCTCGACTAATACAAATGTATTTTTAGTCCCTATTTATCCAAAATATCATACAGAACTCTTGCCAGATTCTTATTTAAATGATGAATCCCCTAAGGACTTTATTGAAAATGAACCACATCGAAATGCGATAAGCAAGTCATATATATGTAGGTCTATTGAAAGGGATATTAAGAAAGGAGATATTATTGTTTTTTATCGAACAAAAACACCTGGCAAGTCCGCATATTATACTAGCGTAATAACGACAATTGGAATCGTTGAAGAAAAGATCGACAATATAAAGGATGAAAATGATTTTATTTTAAAATGCAGAAAACGTAGTATATTTACCGACAATTATCTTAAAGAGTTTTGGAATTATAGCAATTACAGGCCCTTTATAATAAAGTTCCTATATGTATATTCTTTCGCAGTCGGTGCGCGATTAAATAGGAAGAGCCTATTAAATTTAAAGATTATTTCTGGAGAAGAAAATGAATTGAGGGGATTAAGAAGGATAACAAGAGAACAGTTTTTAATTTTATTAAAGGAAACACAAACTAATGAAAGTATTATTGTCGATTAAACCTGAATACGCATATAAAATATTTGATGGCTCAAAAAAATATGAATTTAGACGTACTTTATTTAAAAACA
Source organism: Saccharicrinis aurantiacus (assembly GCF_001660705.2). GTDB lineage: Bacteria > Bacteroidota > Bacteroidia > Bacteroidales > Marinilabiliaceae > Saccharicrinis > Saccharicrinis aurantiacus. The sequence goes on along the minus strand of NZ_LYBV02000027.1, from coordinate 266,129 downwards.
CAAATGTAAAAACGATTGTAGTATATGCATCCTCCCCAGTTCAGAAAGTAATTGGAGAATTTGAAATAGACTCTATATTAAATGAAGGTTTAGATTCATTGTGGCAAAAGACTAAAGACTTTTCAGGTATAAGTAGGGGATTCTTTTTTGATTATTTTTCGAATAAAGAAAATGGTTATGCAATAAAAATCAAAAAGACTAAAATGTATAAGGAAGCACTTTGTATTAAAGAAGATTTTAACGCCAAGCCTCCACAGTCATTTATGTATTTGAAGGATTGTGTAATTTAAATAACCTTGGACATTTGAAACAACCGAAAACTCTGAAAGGATTTGTATGTTTTACACCATCCTTTTACCAATCATAAAAACTATTTATTTCATGAGCATTGTTTAAAACCTATATATTTTAGCTTAATGTGAGTTGATAATGAATAAAACCAAGGTACATTTAAATAATCACCAGTGACCTAAAATTTCACTGGTGGCCACCTAATTCTTTATTGAAAAATGGCTAATTTACAAAATAGATGAACTTATTTTGTCCCTGTTAAGTTGTTATTAATATGAAATATTTTTTCTTCATAGTGCTAGGTATTATTTCAGTACAATTGTATGCTCAGAACTTTAATTGCATTCCTAGATCAAAAGGAAACCATCAGATTATTAACTATTCTCAATTCATAATATCGTACAATGATATTCATGAACAACCCGATTGGGTTGCCTATGACCTTACTAGAATTGAAGCTCTATCAAAATTAAATAGGTGTGATTGCTTTAAAGAAGATCATAATGTTATTCTAGGTAGTGCTACTCTAGCAGATTACACCTCTAGCGGATTTGATAGGGGACACCTCTCTCCTGCAGGCGATAATAACACCTCCGAAAAAGCAAATAGAGAATCATTCTTACTATCAAATATGAGCCCCCAATTACCATCATTTAATAGAGGTATTTGGGAACATTTGGAATCTTGGGTTAGAGAACAAGCAATTTTACATGAACAGATATACATTGCCACAGGTCCAGTATTTATTAATAACTTAGGTAAGATTGGTAAAAATAACGTTACAATTCCAGGATATTTTTATAAGGTGCTTTTACGATTTGAAGGAGAGAAAGCCTACTCAATTGGTTTTCTTCTACCCCATATCGGAGCAACAGGAGAATTTAAGGAATATGCTGTTCCTGTAAATACTATAGAAACACTAACTGGTATTGATTTTTATCCTGATTTACCAAATACAATAGAAAATAAAGTTGAATCCCAATTCTATTTAAAAAAATGGGATCTTTGATTTAAGGCAGTTAAACTAACTGACTTTTTGAGTATTTGTGTCTAATAATTTTCTTTCAAACACCAAATAAGTCAAATCTTCACCACTATATCTATTCTTCTCACAAATAGCTTTACCCCCTGCTTGTACCTGGATAACAATTCCTGCATCATATTCAGGACCTGAACCACCCCTTGCAGTACCATTTGTTGTAGACTGAAAAATGATGATAAACATGGTCTTTGGGAACTCCTTTCTTAAGTCATCAAAATCGGTTGATTTAATGTTAGGTATCTTTCCCCAGGAATCAATACAAACTACATCAAATATTTTTGCTGCTGCCCTAATATCATCAAGGCCATTTGGAGCTGCATCAGCTATTTGTACTTTATCAGCTATTGTTGGAGATATGTAAGTGTCACGCATATCTTTTACAATATTAGATTGCTTGCCAATCTCAAGTGAAAAACAACCAACTGTGAAACCTGCTTTAGCAAATACATTCATCATTTGATAGGTCATACGGCTCTTCCCTGCCCCTTTTTCACCTCGCAGCAATATTGAGTACTCATATCGCTCAACATACCCTAAAAACTTACCTAAATCGGTTGGTAGTTCAATTTTACTTTGGCCATTGTCTGCTACTTCTGCAGTAATAGGTGTGAATAGCTCCGATTTTACTTCTTCATTATCTTCAACACCATCTACTCTAGCAGGAACTTCAGGTTTTAGCTCCACTGAAAATCGACTAACAACAATTGGTTCTTCTTGTACCGAGGGTTCGAATCCTTTTGGCTCCATAACCTGTTCCTTGAGTTTTTCTGGAGTTGATTTATCTTCAACTCCATTTAACTGTGTTCTTTTAGCTTTCTTCTTTACTGATTTCTTTTTACTAGGCTCACCACTACCAAGGCTCTTCTTTGGCTTCTTTTTGGCAGTGGCTTTAGGCTTTCCCACACAGAACACGTTATCAAGACCGCTTAAAGCCGTTGGTTCAATAGCCACTATATCTGTTTTACCCTCTAGGTAGTTTTTCATTGCAAAATGAGCTGCATATATTTCTTTCTCATAGAAGTCTCCTTTTTCTAATTTGCCTTTTAAGTTTGCATTAGTAAATGCATCTGCAATTCGTTTTACTTTATCTCTATCGGGTTTTATTTCACCCTCAATACCAACAAAGCGTTTAAGCAAATTAACCGATGTACGAATAGCAAGCTCTTTTGATGCTGCGGTTACTTCTTTACTAAACTTATCGTCTAGCTCCATAGTCGCATGTGTTAACTTCTGCTTTGTCATTGCATCCAGTAAGGCCGCCATTTTCTTGGAACACTGAACAACTAAGCCAGCATGTTTACTTATACGGCTTACTTTTCGCTCTGTTATTCTACGTTCAAAATCACGATAAATAGTAAGAATAGTTCTACGTTGACGTTCTTTACCTATGCAACCTGCAAATCTGCGGATCAAACGTACATCTTCGGTATAATGCTCTGTTTTAATTGGCTCAACCTTGCATTTAGGAATTTCTTCCTTGTTACATTTTTTGATTTTTTTTGTTGGAGTAGCCTTTTTTGCAACAGTTGTTTTTAAAGTTTTAGAATGCTTTGGAACGGTTTGGGACGTTTTGGAACGATTTGGAACACTTTTGGAACACTTAAGTTGTTTTTGTTGATTAGCATACTCTCTTTTTATAATATCATTAACCAACTTCATATGATTATCTAACATTTCTTGTATGTCCTTATCTTCATCGTAGAACTCTGCGTAATCGGCAAAGTCTTTGTGAGCATCTTTAATGTAGTCGGGCTGTTTGGCAAAGTTTACTTTTGCTGTTTTCTCTTTGTAGTTATTGATTGTTAACATAGGAATATATTTTAAGCTGCTTGTTTTTGTTTAATGATGATTGCTTTTGCACGAAGCTTTAACAATTTCAACTTTCGAGCTTTGTTACTTGGTTTCTTCTTTGAGCTTTGTTTCTCAATCTTAGAATCAAAGGTTTTCTTGTCTTTTGCTAGTGTTTCTTTAGCATCAATGGTTAATTGGTCGTTATCACTGTACCCTCTGCGATGTGGCTGTATTTGGCTTTCAAATATCTGTCTACCCACTTTAAATGATACACCGTGTCGGTTACTCATTAAGCCTAATAACTTGGCTATCTTTTCTTCGCTAACCATTCCAGTCATTGAGCCTGAAACCATTTCAAAACCGTGAGAACCCTCTACCAATTTAATTATTTCAGCATCCTTATAGATGGCCTGTGTACCTCTACCTTTGGGTATAATGAATTTGAAGCCCTGCGGATTGCGGAAAATACCAATGTTATTCTCACTTGAAATACTACTACCATTACTCATAGATTTTATGTAATGTGCAGCATCTTTGGCAGCAACTATTACATACGCATCCTCATTGGTTTTGCCTTTGTTATTGTTTGGTGACCAGTTTTCAGGAAGTAACACACCTTTCTTTACATCACCATTGATAGTTGTATAAGATACCAGTTTCCCATTATCACCTGCGGCTTGCAGTAGGTTACCAGTTAATATGTAACGAATACGCCTTGATGCCTGAAAAGCTTTGGTGTAATCATCCCAATTATTTAAGATGTTGTTAGCTGTATTGTTATCCAAACGGTAAGAACGTGCCTGTATGCGTTCCAGTTCTTTACCTGTATCTCCTGAGCAAGCTAAAATAAACTGTTTACGTGAATCGGCTATGGCAATACGAACCTTTACTGCGGATGGTGCAAAAGGGTTCTTCTTTTTCATATCAACGGCCACTCCTAAACAAATGGCTTTTGTGCTTTCTCCATCAAAGAAAGGTGAGGGAACTTGTAATCCACGACCTAATGTAAAGAATGATATAATGTTTTGTATAAAGTTCTTTTTATTATCTAAAGCACGAAGTTTTACTTCACGTTCTTTAATACGAGCATCTTCTAATTCTTTCCCTCTTACCTGAAAATAATTTGATTGCTCTGATTTAGCTAACTTCTTAAATTTAGGTTCTTCCGATACATTATTAATCAGATTATTGTACTTATCCTCAATGTTATTTATCTCTGATGTTTTTTGTTCAGCAACAAAGTCTTCAAGAGCAAATATCAATTCAGTTTTAATATCCTCACTGGTTCTACCATCGCTTAGTTTAGCTAATTCAACACCAAGCTCAGCCTGTTTGAATGGTTTTTTAAGCACATTACATTCGCATCGCTCCAAGAATGTATCTTGACTGAATGCTGAAGTACCTCCTTTACCTGCTTTCACAATCTTTTTATCAAGTGTTTCAGCCTGTAAGTTTACCGTTTCTACCTCTAGGTCGTATTCATCGGTTTGCTTCAAATAATCAACGTATTCGTTGTATCGCTCAATAATATCTTTGTAAAATTGTTCCTGTTCTTTTACTGGAAGTATGGCCACACGCCCTGATACTTTGTGTGCTGCATGGTCTTGTGGTTTTTCTTCATCCCTGCTTGTCTTTTCTTTGTCACCACCAAGGTTTAAAGGGTCGCCCAATGCCTTGTTTAGCTTCGGGTTTTCGATCAGGTATTCAGTTACAACCTTTGAACCATATTTATTAAGGAAATCATCACTTTTAAGCTGTTCTTCGCTACTCTTTTGGTTCGATGTGGTATTGGCATCTAAAGACTTTAGTTTCTTCTTTAACATCATCATTAAACGCTTTTCGGCAGGTATGGATGATATTAAGTAATCGTACCTTGGTTTAATGATTTGGCCTGTACGATTAATACGGCCACGCTTTTGTATTTCGGTATTGATATTCAGCTCTGCTTGCAAAATAACCATTACACGTTTGCGTACTTCGCTTTCCTTTACCTTATCGGTAACAATGGCATGAGCTGATGCGCCAGTAGAACCACTTTGATTAATCAATAAACAATCCAGTTCGTTGTTATTAAACTCACGGAATAAGTCGTTAGTGCTTTCCTTTTTTCTGCGCATTATCTGCGCCACATTGGTATTGATTGAAAGACCGTTTAATCTTCTGTTCAGGTAATAGCTTAATGGTTTTGAACCATCAAAAAAGAAGTCAAGTTCTATACCCCCTTTTAGTGGCCCTCTGTATAAGGTTTTAATTTCCTCACGTGAGATATAACCAAACTCTGCCATTTGCATATCACCATTTAAAATAGTGTAGCCATAGAATGTATCTTTACCATCCCATTCTGTTATAAACCATTCGCTTTCACCATAGAAATAGCGAAGCTTTGGAAATACAAAGTCATTCAATTGCAATACCGTGGCTGTTTTCTTTTTGGCATCATTATAGGCTTTGGTACTTTGCCCTATTTTCGGCATTTGCTTAATGGTTTCCTCAAAATCTTTTAGTATATCCCAATGTTCCTCACTACCTACTATGGCCTTTTGTTGGAAGTCAGGCATAATCAGTTTAACCTTTTTAGGAATATCCGAAAGCTTTAATTTTTTGTCAGCTTTAGGCGTTACTTTATAATCCCCAAACTTCAATGCTACTTTACGGCCTGTTACCTCTCCTACCTTAAACCCTGCATCCTCAATTTTCTGAACAATAAGGTCAATAGGACTTACACTAATGCCTACGCTCATACTATCTATTTTATCAAGTATGCGGTAGTACTCATTTTGCGATGGTTGTGGTAAACTTGCCAGTTCAATGCTTTTTTTCTGTGTTTTACCATCGGGTAAACGTTCCGATATTTGCATAACACTATCCAACGCTTTTTCCAGTACTCCTGAAAAATCGGACTTCACAATATCATCTATTTCTCCTAAATCTTCAACAAATGCACCCATGGTAGATGCAAAGGCCACCACTGGTTTAAATCCTTGCTTTAACAACTCAATGGTATGATCTGCTACGGCTTCTGCTTTAATAGAGAATAGGAGCTGATTAATAACGTTGAAAACCTTTGAGAAATACGGCATATTATCTACACCTGCTTTCTTAGTTCCCATGCGTTCAGTAATCTCTTTACCCTCTGCAGCTGCAATGTCGTCTAATTCATCTACAACAGGGTCGATATGCACTTCTTGAAAAGCAATAATATCACGGATGATGCTTGTTACATCATCGGCAATTCTAGTATGCTCTTTTGTATGAGAATCCATATTGAAGTAATTCACTTCAACACCCTCGAAGCTTCTTTCACGCCTGATTAATTGCCCCTCAAGTACCAATTGAGAAGAAAGAACCTCTTGTAATGCTACTCCACCGTTGGTAATAGCTTCTACTAAATCATCACTTGTCATATTAGCTTCGCTCATGGCAGTTTTTTGAGCGTATATCGGCATATTATCAGGTCTTTTTGCATAAGTAGCAGAAAGAAAAACAACACCTTTGGTAAGTCTTAATACTTCTTGCATAAACAAGCCAGTATTACTACTGCCTGATGAATTATGCGCTTCATCCATTACAATCAAGCTACCTTTAGCCACTTTCTGTAGAAAGGTCGGTTTTAAAGGCTTTTTTTCGGGTTGATTGAATTGTGAGTATGTTGCACATACAAAATCATAATCACTGCCTAATTTGCCCGATTCAAGCACCTTATCGTGCTGTACTTTTGGTAATGCTTGATGCACTATATTACCATCCTTATCTTTGATATGGGTTTTGGCATCCCTAGCGTTTACTATAAATGGGTCAAACTGGTCTGATTGAATATCTACCAAATCACGATACAGGTCACTAAATAAATTAGGCTTTTCGGATAGAAAGATAGGTTTCATCCCCTGCATAATACCATAACGAATCATAGCTGCAGCTTGTCTACCTTTACCAATACCTGTTTGGTCACCAATTATTATTCCCTGGTTCTTTTCTTCAATATTGTAGATAGCCAATGCTACACTATCAACCTGTTCGGCTGCAAGTGACTTCAAAAGCTCTTCGTCGCTATATTTTAGCTTTTCTTTTACGTAATCAATCAATGGTTTGCCAATGGCCGCTTTTACCTTACGAATGGCTATGTGCATTTCATATCCCATAGAATCGGGAACTACGGTATTTAAAATAAAGCCCTGTTCTGCAGCGGGTATGTATGGCATCCCTAATCCCTCATATTGGATTATACCATTAAGGTAATCCCACTTACTTTCGTTTAATGGTTTGGTAAGGAAGAACGTTTTATGATTTCTTGACCTGAATCCCATCTCGCGCAAACGTTGTTGCAATTGATCGCTCGCTTTTTGGGCTAGATCTATGTATAATACACCATTTTCTATGGTAATAAGTCCTTTCATTATAGTGCCTGTTTTTGTAATATTATTAAAGCTTTGGCTCTTAGTTTGAGTTTCTTTTTTATGTCAATATCCCGTAAGCCTACACGATCGTAAAGCTCTTCATAAGAGTTTATTACTTCGGTTAATTGAGAGTTCTTAAGTGGAGCAACTCCATTGGGCTCAACTTTGCGGCCATTAATCAGAATCAATCGAACATCAAACCCTGTACCTTGCTTTGTATAAAGCTTTTTACCATTGATAGAAATAACATCTTCAACATTATAGTGGTGGTATAGATAATTCAGGAAAATGCGGTTTTTACCTCTTGTTAGTCTCCCTTTGGCATCATAAGAAGAATGCCCCCCTACAATAATGGCTGCTTTACCAGAATCTTTCATCGTGTCTAAAGCGGTAATGGACATTGCATGGTCTAGGTGCTTAATCAAGAAACCACCTGCTTTAATCGGTTCGTCCAATGTAGCGAATGGTGGATTAGTAGCAATACCATCAAAGTACTGGTAATACTTCTTAAATGGTAAGGTAGCATCTTGATTGCTCACCACTTTATAAGGTTGTCTTTTTAGGTTGGATAAACGAATAGAATCTAATTCGTTAACGTAAGTTTGATTGTATGGAAATGCAACGGTTAATAGACCGTTACCGGCACTTGGTTCAAAGTAACGTGAATTGCTCTTGCCATCAATCACATACTTAGATGCCAAGTAAGCAAGTGGTATAGGCGTTGAGTATTGTTGCAACATCATAGAGTGTGATGTACGCAATGATAAATTATGCTGAATATTGTATAAGTCAACCAGTGCATCAAAAGTAACCTTTAAACCTTTTGTATCTGCTATTCTTCGTCGCCCAATACTAACTAATGCCAGTTCCGATAATTCTTTAACCCATGTTTTATCAACAATACCAAAACGCTCACCCTCTTTTTCAAGTGAATGTTTATTGTATCTAGTTCCTGATGTTATTGTTTTAACAAGGTGGTGGTAAAATTTATCTTCTTTAGTCATTGAACTCTCTCTCCATGTACCAATATGCGTAACTCCATTTATTACCCTGCCAGTTGTCTGGAACAAGGTTTTCAAGCAACCAAGCTTCTACCTGTTCAGTAGAAACTTGATTCAATAATTCTGTTTGGTAATGAATCACACTTTAAGTGTTGCCGATTTTTTACCTCCAGTCTTTTTTGATGTGGTTTTCTTTTTATTGCAGCCATTTAAAGCAGGTTGCGATGAAGAGCTACCACTAGATGCAGTAACCAAGGCGATTAAGCCAATAACTACTGCACCACCGATAATCAGGTTCTTTTTGTTACCTAATAAAAGAGATGTAATCATATTGTTGTATTTATAGGAGTTGCGAATATTTGCCCAACAGCTGAGCCTAAGACCACGGCAACCGTAGTATCTTTTTTAAGATACTTGGCTGCCGTGTAAAAGGCCGCTGCACATGCAGCTACATAAACCGCTTCTTTAATTTTGTCGTTCATTTCGTCTTTCTTCTCTACGCTCTTTGCGTGATTTGACTGCTTTCTTAACCATTTCGGCCACTGGTGGTAGTATCTTCTCTCCTGATCTACCTATTACATAACCACCCATGGCTAGCCTTATGGTTTCCCAAAAGTCAGGAACCAATATTGGTTCGGGTATTTGAAAGAAGTGAAATAAGAGTGATGCTACTGTATATTTATAGGCTATGATAGAGCCAAAAAGGTACATTAGGAATGGTCGCCAATTGCGCTGCATTTTACTGCCTGTTGCTTCTGCCAGGATAATACTTTTTTGTGCTTCAACTAGGTGTTTCTTAGCTTCGTTTACTTTTTCTAAAACCTCTTCTTTTGAGGTGAAATTCTTATCAAATGCATCACCTATTTTATCTACTGCAGTACCTATGGATTCAACTACTTTGCTCATTCTTTTTGCTTAACATCGTTATAAAAAAAAACCTGCTACACCAATTACTGCTATACCTGCTATGGATAAACCAACAGCTGTATAATTGAATGAGGATAGCCTATTGAGCCAACCTTTAAGAAAGACTGCATTTTTACCTGAAGCTATAGCCAGGTAATATCTTTTACGAGCTTCTTTGTAAGCATCAAATAAGGCTTGCGGATTAACACTATTGATAGCTGCCACAGTCATTTTTCCTTGTGCGCCATCAACACCCAATTTCTTACCGAAGCTTTCGTTTAAAGTACGTTGTAGCACCTTGATTCCGTTTCCTCCCGAGTTTACATAGGCATCGAATATGATGCGCTGTAATGAGCTGTCTTTAACTGAATCAAGGTGTATTTTAGTCCAGAACTTCGATCTATAAAAATCAACAATCAGTTTTTCCAATTGAGGATTATCTATGCGATAGTTGCGAGATAAAGAACCTCTGGAGCGTTTGGCTTCATCGATGTAATACCAACCTGCCCATGATGGATGGAACTTACGAGCTATACCTCTATAAGTTTCTCCACCTGCATCTGCAGAATGGTTTGAATAATAGCCTTCATGCTTTAATATTTCTTTAAGAATCTGTTCAAACATTGGATTATAGTTTTAGTAGTTTTGCTTTTACTTGGTCACTCTTTGGAAGAATTTTAGAGCTTTTCATCATCTCATATTCGGCTTTACTCACCATGGCCACCTTATCGGTAGGAATCCAAAACTTAACACGTTTCACGTTAATATTGGTAATGATTTCAGCCATTCCATTTTTAAAATTTCCAGTGCTTGTGCCTAAATAAGTGCGAACAGGAACCTGTGTAAATGGATCACGACCATAGCCGTACTCTGGAGTATTAGAATTGGCTACTTCAGTGAATAAGTTTGTACCATCCACATCAATCACATAAGCGATATTGCGTAATATGCTTTCCTGGTTAATCAGCATCTCGTAAGTTGCCTTATCTAATTTCGCAGGATAACCTAATGATATTAAGGCTTTCTCTGTTTGTTCGTTAAAATCACCCGAAGCTCCACCATCGGTTAATATCATGCGAGAAACCTCACCTCCTCTATTGATTAAAGCTTTCTGCACATCTTTAACCAATGTATTATTGTCCCCTTTTTTCAGTGGGAAAATATTAGGAATTTCAGTTGGCTTTACTTCTTCATTAGTCGGTTTCTCGTACTTCTTCATTAAGTATAAACCCAATGCTGCTAAACCTGCTACTGCTACAACTTTATTCATTGATCTAGTAATTTGGGATGAAATTTAGTATTGGAAATGCAATCTTAGAACTGGTTTTTAGTACACTTGATGTTGTACTTCCAACAGCTTTATAATTGCCATTGAGTGCATTGTTAAACACGGCTAGTTCTTTGGGGTCGAGTAAGCGATTAAGCTCAACAACCAATTCCTTTTGGTATAATTTGCGATAAGCATCCCCTACCATTTTCATGCTAACACCATTTTTATGCATGGCTAATGCAGTTGAGTATATGGCTTTCTCATCTTCGGTCATATTGAACCATCCAGAATGTAAGGCAGAGTATATTACACCTGCATATTCTACAGCTTGGCCCTCCTTTGAACCATCACCATACTTACTTGCTGCTTGTTTAATATTCGCATCTTTAACATACCTTTTATATGCCCAGTACGATAAACCTAGAACAGCTATTCCTCCAACTACAATACCTGCTTTTTTAAGGGTGTCGCCTTTTGTGGCGGCTGCTATTAATGGCATCATTACATAAACTTTTTATACGTTTGTATCTTTTTGTTGATGTCAGGTTTCTTGCTCTTTTGTGCCAGTACTTTAAGATTTTCAAGACTTACATTTTTAACCAATAATTGAATACTGGTGGTTATGTCTACTTCGTCAATGGCATTTTTCACTTTGGCCTGAACTGGAATATTAAGATTCTTCATTATTGCATTTCATTTAGGTAGGTTGTACAAATACTGATCTTAGAAATATCAACAGCTAGTAAATTCATCAAGGCAAATAACTCTGATGCCACTTCATCGGGTTGGGTTACCAACCATTTTTTAATATTATCAGCTACTTTTAATTGTAAGGTTTCACCCTCATTTGCTTCTGTACTTTCTGCAGCTGTATCAGGAGCTTCAATTGATCCCATAGCAGGAACATCAATACCCATTAAACGTCCTATTGCTGTGGCAGCAATAGTTGCTAATGCAGGATTTGATCCTACAGTTTCCATTACCCCTGCTAGTCCGTTACTTCTTTCTACTTCTATGCCTTTTTTATCAAGCTCAAATTCCTTGTCTTTGTATCGGTTTTCTTTTTCCAATTCAAAGTTGGCTTTCTTAAGTTCATCGTTTTCGACTTCAAATTTGTCAAGCTTTTTTTCTAGCTTGGCATTTTTCTCCTTTAGTTCGGTAATTAGATAATCCTTAAATTCACTTGGAACATTCGATTGTTGTGGCATTACATTATTTGGCTGCATTTCTTCTATTCCGTTGAGTGCTAAATTGAATCTTTCTGTTTTTCTATTGCATGAACCATTTCTTTTTTTCTCCTGAATTATAATTCCATCAGGTTTCCAATCCTCCATCACTTCGTGCAGCAACGCTTCTGTTTTTTCTCCTGGCTGCTCATTTGTATAAAGTTGCCGCTCAACGCCATCCTTTACTAGAATGACATCGAACGGTTGCCCCAACCTCTGTAAATGCTCTGCTGTTTTCTTAATATTCATCTTTCAATTGCGATTTATGTATGAATGTTAATCTTATCATCTGCGTCTTCTTCGCCCAAATATTCGCTTCAATAAAGAGCGTTTCTTTCTTCTGCGAGACTTAGCTTTAGAACGAACATGAGACATATGTCTGCTCATGCTTCTCTTTAGGGTTCTTCGACTTACTTTGCGTCTTGATGAGCGTTTGATTATTCTACGCCTAGTAGGTCGTCTGCTAATCACTCTACGCTTTGATGAGCGTTTGATTACTCTTCGCCTAGTAGGTCGTCTGCGAATTACTCTACGCTTCGATGAGCGTTTGATTATTCTACGCCTAGTAGGTCGTCTGCGAATCATTCTAAGCTTGGATGAGCGTTTGATTATTCTACGCCTGGTAGGTCGCCTTACACTTCTTCGCCTAGATGTTAATCTTCTCTTTACCGTAGAGGATTTTCTGCCACGGTAACGCATAGCCCTTTTTTTGCGCAAAGTACCTGGACGCTTTAATGCTCGTCTTCTTGCTAGTGCGTTTCTTCGAGTGTTCGCCAAGGATAATGTGCGCTTTTTTTTTGATAATTGCCTGGCATAACTCTTAAATGCTTTAGCCTGGTTTATTCGAAGTTGTTTGCGAAAAGAAGCATTCATCTTACGCAATTGTGCTTTATTTTTTCTCTCCCAAAGCTTCATCATTCGTTGCACTAAACGCTTTTGATTACGTAGTTGCTTTCGTAATTGAGTAATGGCCTTTTTGTTAGATCGGATTTGATGCTTTAAAGATTTATGCTCACGACTTTTATGATGCAGCATTCTAAGGCCTCGATGAAACTTCTTATTTAGCTTATTAGTTCTACGTTGACCGTTTTCTACATTACGAAAACGTCTGTTAAAACCTGCTTTTTTGCGCCTTGCTATGTATGCTTTGCGTTTCTCTTCTTTGGTAGCAGGAATTTTAACACGAGGTACTTTCTTTAATTTAGGAACATATTCACCCTTGGTTTCAGATTCGATACCAAGCGCAAACTGAATTCCCTCACTAACTTGATTGATTAGTGGCTTACTCATTATAAACTGGAATTAAATGATTGATAGGCGATGTCCTGTAATTGGATATTATTCAAAGTATCTTGATATACTACTATTGGATAATTATCATATTGAACATTTACTTTTAATGGTATGGTTATACCTTTTCGCCAGGCATTAAACCGCCCACTCTTAAATTTATTGGAATTAAAACTAGCTGTAAACTCATTGATTGCCTGGGCATGCTTTACTGTGTTTTCTATATCACTAAACCGCTGATGCAATGCAGGTAATTCATCCTTTATAGTTCCCAATTTTGTTTGAACTATAGCCACTTCTCTTGAAAGTGATTTATGAGAGAGGTTTATCTTTTCTAATTCAGTTTGTATCACACTATCCGTTAGTGCTTGTTTTTCTAAGGATTCTACAAACTGCTTTTGGCTTGATTGAAAACTTAGCATATTGTTATCAAAATTACCCTGCAACTCTGATATTTGGTTCGGTATCTCAACCACCTTCTTCACAGGTTCAATTACTACGGATGTAATCGTTCCTAATACTATTGTAAATAGTAGACCTGCTACTAATCGCCCGACATTGTTAACTAATGCATTTTTAAATAATTCTTTCATTTTGCTTTATTTAGGTTGTCAATATATGTGCTATTGAATTGTCACTTTCAGTTCCGTGCAGTCCTGTGCAGTTTTCTTCGTTATTTAGTAGTCTTTATATAAGTTAGAGGGCTTCCGTATTTCAGAAATGCCCTCTATTTGTTTACTTATAAAGTAATTTTAAATGTTGCCGCACTACCAAAAGCGACCTCTGGTCTGTAGATGAAAACATTGTATGGTTTGGTGCTACCGTTGGGTAGTTCCACATTACATTGCTCCTTGATAAAGTTGTCGAATACTTCTGCGTTACCTAACTCCACATATTTGATTGATTGGAGTGTAGAAAATGACTCGCTTGGCACTGCTACGGCAACCTCTTTGGAGCCTGTGGCAATATTAATGGTAAGCGTTTCCCCTTTTACTGGATTAAGCTTATTGCTTTTTAAAGCTCTTACTGAAGAGGAACGTGTTAGATCAGAATTGGTGGAATTAGAGCCAAAGAATGCTTTGTAAAATCCCGAATAAGTAAATTCTTTTCTGAGTGTTCCACTTGTAATTCTTCCTCTTGCATCGCTATTACCAAGATTATTGTTCTTCGTATCTCCTTGAGAATGTTGTAAGCTCACCTCAAAAATTTTAGCATCATAAGAAAACTCATATTCAACGGTTGTGAAATTTTCAGGTGTGTTAGATGTTAATAAATTTTGGAAGACTAAGCCCCCATCATTTTTAATTCCAACAGTAAAACCATTACTAACAATTGGCCCTGCATCATTTTGGCTGTAAGAGGGTGTAAAAGTTGCTGTAAACGCTGTACCTATCTCCGCTTCTTTGACACCAGTTGCTACAACTGAATAACTTGGTGCTGTATAGTTAGGTGCAATTTCTTTTTGAAATATTTTAAGTACAATCTCTGCTAAAGAAGTACCTGCTGTGATAACATCACCTTCTTGATATGAGCCAATTGCTCCACCATTCACGGTTATATCAGCACTTAAAAGTGTACCTTCTGCAGTTGCATTTGCTTCTCCTGATGCTAATAATTCAAGACTTTTGTCTGGTAATATTTTATACACATGAACCTTATTGTTGTCATGGTCTGCATGTGATACAATATGACCTGAGTAACTTGCAGGACTAGCTGCATAGGCTTGTAAATCTGCTAATGAATAGAAAACATCTGATTCATCAATTGGATAACCTCCTAATCTTTGATACCCTTTAGGTAAGGGTAATGAATTGGGTCTTTGTGGGATTGGATTTTCTGGACCTGATGCCATAATTAATTTGTTTTTAAATTGTTACTTGATATGTTAATTCACTCTTTGTTGACACTGAGGGTAGGTATAAGTAGACCTTGTATTCAATAGGTTTAAATCCATTATTACCCTCGACTTGCACTCTGTACATCTCGAATGTATCACTAACTTCGGCACCTCCTAATTCGATATATTTAACGGAGTTGACATCTCTTAAATAGGCAGGGTATGCGAACAATACTCGGCTCGCTCCTTTGGGTATGGTAAGTGAAAAAGTGGTTCCGTTTTTAGGGTTATTTAAATGCTTCGTAAGTGACCTTATTTCTAATGAAGAAGTTGGTTTTTTAGATTGAATATCACTCTCATAAAATAACTTTCTAAAACCTGAATAGATGAGCATTTTTGATAGACTACCTGCTAGTATCTTACCTTTTGGATCTTCTTCACCAACGTTATTAATCTTGGTTATACCTTCGTCATGATATAAAGTACTGGTGTATTTCAGGTGTTGACCATCATCAACAACAATTGAAGCCTGGCTATAACTTTGTAATATTGCAGCATCAATTAAACTTACATTGGCTGCTCCACCAGTAGACAATTGCAATAGGTAACGCTTTAATATCCCTGCATCTCCTTGCGAAAACGATGTTATGATATTAGGGGTAACTAATGTACCTGCTTCTACACTTTGGTTACTTGGACTTAATCCAATACTTGGACTGGAGTAAGAAACGGATAAGGTCTTTTGTGCTGTTTTCTTTAGGTAATCATGTAATAAAGTTCCCTTTTCAACTGAATCTCCATCTTTATAACCACCCAATGAAACTCCATTAAACGTGAAGTCTTCACCTACTCTAATAGTCTTAGTTGTCAAACTACCTATAAACTCTTCGAGTTTTTCTGAAGTAGCACCAATACGGTTAATCAATTGACCATTTAATATGGCTACCTCAATATTCAATATTAATAAAGATTGGGTTTCCCCCTCTTTAATACCATTAACAACATAGGTTTGCCTATTGCCAAAATGCACATTAATTGCTTCGTTTGTAGTGCGATAAACAAATAGCTTGTAACGTCCACCATTCATTGCCTGGAACAAGGTAACTGAACAGTCGCTATCGATATCTACCCTAAATTCAATGTATTCGTTATTCAATAAGTCCAGTAACAACATGCCACTAGGCTGTAGGCTACTAAAGTATTCAGGGTGGCCAAAGGGGTACTTTTTTGTACCATTCGAAACAAATACTTGGGTCGGTTCTTTGGCCATGGTTCCTGAATTGGCCTGTACTACTCTGCCTATTGTCATACTATGATTCTTCGGTTGATGCTAAACTTTTGATAACTTCTACATCGCCTGCTGAACCACCCTTGAACTTTAATTGCATTGTTCCAGTGTATGTATAACCACTAAAACCTGCGAACTCACGCGCTGTACCTTTTTCTACAACTAAAAGAGCAGGGCCACCTTGATAATGTAGCGAACAATCAGTTTGACCTTTATTAATCACGGTAAAACCAACACAAAGTCCTAAATCAAATGTTTCGTTTGTTTCAGTGATGGTGTCCACCACTATTTGCATCTTCAAAAGATTCATAGTCTATTACTGTTTTTGTGGTTCACGCTCCAATAGAAATACGAAGTCGTATTCTAAGTCGTCTACTAAGTTTACAGGGATAGCCGTAGCCACTTTAACTCTATGACCTGCGGCTTTGATATTCTGCGGTAAAAAGCGTTGTTTAATGCTCATACCTGCTGTTTTATCAGAGAGTAACATATCTTTATGTACCACTGAAATGTATTGCTTATCCTTGTCATCTAAGCCAATTCGATAAGCAGGAATACCTCCATCTTTCGATTCAAGAACGGCAATACCAATACAGCGGTCGTAAGAAGAATTTAAGATTATCTCTTTAAACACTGTACCTGCTGTTTTTCCTGAATTATATGAAATGGTTTCCGACTGGATGAAATATTCTTTTTTCTCCATTTTTAATGCTGTTTTGAAATAAAAAAAGGTGGTGACTATTGCACCACCTTTTCTTACTTAATTAATAAACTTGATATATGGAAAAGACTACTTGGCCGCAGTTTCAGTTCCTAAGAAACGCACTTGTAAATAGTGGTCGTCATCACCTTTCTCCATGGCTGTTCCTGAACCAAACTCCAATTGGATTTCAATTGGTTTTTGCTCAATCAATACTGGCATAACACCTAATTCTTTTGCATCTTCCTCACCTTGAGTTTTAGTTGATGCAGCACCATGAGTAAAGGCTTCAACTGGAAGTCTTAACAAGGTTTTGTTATCTTGTTTAAGGATAAGTTTTGCACGTTTTAATACATCAGGGAACGCACTTGCTAATGAAGAGAAAGAAATATCCTTAACTTCAGGGTTACCTGCTGTTGCAGCTTTACCATATCCTAATTTAATTCGCTCTACAGCTACATTAACCCCTGCTTCAAGCTTGTTACTATGGAAGTCAGAAATACCAACTACTTTATCATTGATTGTTTCTAACAAGTCATAAGTACCACCTGCTTTTGAAATTTCTGCAATATGGTTTACATCAGAATCCATGAAACGAACTCTTTTTGCGTTAAACTCTGCTTGCATTTGCTTAGTCATTTTACCTTTTGACTTCGCTAATTTTATTTGACCTCTGTTGTTTTGTGCCATTTTACTGTACTTTTTATATTTATTTGATTTTAAACCCACCGCTTGTTCTAGCGGTGGTACTGTTTATTCGATTGATTTTTGAGACTGCGATTAGGTTAATTCGTCTAATTCGTCTCCAACTCCATCAAGGTCGTCCTCGAATTCATCTTCGTAGAATTCATCATCACCTGCTAGACCAGTTAAGTCATCCAATTCGTCACCTGCTAGGCCATCCACCATATAAGTGTTACCTGCATCGTCCGTTACTAATTGAGGTCCGTTGATACCATTCATGTCACCACCCATATCAATGATGTTTCCATCTTCATCCTCGTACAAGTCGCCTAAGCCATTAATGGTAGGTGCATATTTCTGGATTGCAGGAACTTTTTGCGCTACATTTCCGACGATACCAACCACACCAACTGCAGCCATACCTAAACCAATATTTTTAAGTACTGGTGATTTCATTTTGGTAGCTAAATAGATACCCAATGCTGTTGCTCCTACTGACCCGATTGGGTTAGATGTACCATCAGACTTTTTTGTCAATTTCATAGCTACGCCACCTGCGAATGCTCCACCAGCAACGGCTCCAATTTGATTCATTTCTGTTTTCATTATTATTCTTATTTCGGCTATTGCCAGTTAAACTTTAATAGTTGTATTTCAATTGTTTATTCACGATTGCAATCACATCATCTACACCTACTTTGTCCCGATTTACCACAGCATTTATCTTCATAAAATCCAATGCAGAGTACTGCGGTGGTGGTAGGCTTACAGGTGTGACTGAAACCTTTTTATTTTGAGTCATTGGAGCTTTATTAACTCGACTGACAGGCTTAGCTTTCTTTGCTAGTCTTGTAGTCTTGGCATTCATCTTTTTGACCATTGCTTTTACACGTTTGGCTTTCTTTCTTGCCTTGGCTTTGTCATAAGCGTTTAATCCAATTTCAACAGCTGTTAGAGCGGCTTTTGCTGCCCATCCAACACCAGGAATAAATGTTAAGGCCGTATTGACAATTGGTAAGGCTTTGCGGATAACTTTACCTGCTACTTTCGATACCTTTTTAAGTATCTTGAAGCTTTTTTTAGCTACTTTCTTAATGCCTTTCCCAACCTTTTTTATGCCCTTTTTTATGCGTTTCCCAATACGTTTTAGCCAACCATCTAATGCACCCAATGAACCTAATTGATGTACTCGCTCGTACCAATAATCACCATCGGTGAAAACAGAAGCAGGTGAACCAACGGCATCGGGTGCATAGTAGACAGTAGTATTCATATTGGCTATGCTGTTTTTGGTCGGGTTAATACAATCGTCGCTACCAAACCGATTCCCATAATTCCCATCATTATCATATTGGGATTCATGCTAAAACCCGACTTATTTTGATTCATATCATAAATCGTTTTCATCATATCAACTTTAGCTTCGGCAGTTTGTGCCTTTGCTATATCTGCTGACTGAACACGAGCTTCTAGAGGATTGATGCCTTGGCTTTTTGCAATTGAAGCTTCTGCTTTGGCATCAATCAATTTAGAAACCATCGTATTATCAGGAAGTAATGAACGTGTTAGATTAAGAATAGAATCCACACCCATACTTTTGTCCATAGAACTGGCTATATCAACCATATCTTTAGGAGTTACTTGGGTATTTCCCCCACGAGTACCAATTGGTGTAAGACTACTCGGAGCGCTTACATTAATGGGCGTTAATCCTTTGGATGCCATCGGCTGCATTGCAGCACTAGGCGTTCTTTTTTTAGATAGTAGCTTAAAGACTCCTCGCTTACTACCATTCTTCTTATGGGTGACTTTTTTAAGTGCTTTCCCACCTATCTTCTTAATGAATTTACCTGCGGTTTTAACCGCTCCCCATATCTTTCTGAGGAACCCTAATCCATCTAGCCCCTGAAGACCAATAAGGTGCTCAATGTCTTCATCATCAGCTCGATCGTAATAATTGACTCCATCGAAAAATATTACGTTTGATTGAGGTGTTTGCGCTGCATCTTCTGAATAGAAAATTTCTTCGTTGGTATTCCCCTGTAATCCACTCAAGGATACAGAAGGAACACCATTGAGGTATTTAATTGGTTGCATAAATAAATCGTATTTACCAGTGAATGGATGTTCCTCATTGAATGTGTCAAGCACTGGGTCAACCGTGAAATAATTGGCTGCACTTGACAAGGCATTTCTTTTGCCGTTTTTTGGAACGACTACATACACATGTTGGTAGTAAGGTTTACCGCCAATTTTAACCATGCGTAGTGCAAAAGGAATGTTTAAATTGCTGAGAATAGAACCAATGAGTATTGAATAACAATCGCAATCCACACCTGAGATTCTATCTCCCCATGCTCGTACTGGTCTGCGCAATTCCTCATTTTGAGGGTCGTCAGGTTTATACTGAATATGGTCAAATACAAAGGAAAATATGTTGGATAGAGTCGAGCGAGTATCTCGCCCTCTCAACACTGGGGCTATGGCTCTTGTATCAGCCAAGGTAGACTTAATGATTTCGGACATGAACTCAATAGTATCGTTCGTGTTCCCTGCATAAGTCAGGTATTTATCTTGCCTTTTGGGAGGTGCAAAATACTTGTTGTATCTGGTTCCATCCTTCAGGGTTCTTTTATTGCTTGCTACTACTCCCAAGCCGTTTAAGTACTTAATTGGATTCATAGCGTGAAAAGTCTTTGGTGATTGAAAATGGCTGACCGTTAACGGTAGCAGTAACGACGACTCTAAACCTAGCATTAGCATCTGTAATCATACTAAGGTTATAGAGTATATTCTGATAAGGTGCGACTATGCGCAAATCAGGTATTCTTGTGGTGTCTTTTGGTGCAATGGTAAACGGTTTACTAATACTTGACGTGGCCAATGGTGATGGACTAACGTTTTTCAGATAGTAAACCTCTGCCTTTATATTTTCAGCTTTGGCTGTTAATGATGAAAGATTGATTAGGTCGAGTGTTACACGTACATCCACACCCTTAAAGTCAAGCTTATGAACTCTAAAGCCCGAAACTCGTAGCGCAAAGTTCTCCTTGATGAAGGTTTTAGTAGCTGCCGAAAACTTATCCTTAAAAGCCAAATAAGCTAGATAACCTCCCCCTGCAACTGCTAATGATGTGATTAATAATTTTTGCATGAAACAAAGGTGCTACCCCTTGAAATATCACTTTCAGTTACGTGCAGTTTCCTTCCTGATTTTACATAAAGTAGGTGTTATGCGCAGTCTGCTTCAGTTATTGGCAGTTATTATCAGTTAACACTATTCATTATCAATTGATGACATGTTTTACAAAAGATATATAATTGGTATATTTGTCCTGGTGATTGATTGGTTGCACTTATTTGGAATTTGTGCAATGAAGAAAAGTATAAATAAAGAAACCTTACGAACAAAAGGTAAAACAAAAGCTGATATGGCGAAAGAATTTGACATATCAGGTAGAACATTAGCTAATTATTTAAAGGATGCAGGGATGATAACCGGTAGAAGACAAAAGTTATTTCCTAAAGAGATTGCAGCTCTTTATCTCCAGTATGGTGTTCCCAGAGAAGATGTACCCATAAAGCGATTGATTCGTTGAAATGAGATGAAACAAAAAAGGAGTATCCCTGGTGAGATACTCCTTTTTTGTGCGTCAACTTTTAATTTATCTGTGCCCTGGTAAGCATTTTTTGACACCCTAATTATCTTTATTGCAATACTTAGTATATAACTCAATCCCAAACTTTAGAAGAAATGCGCAAATCCAAAATATTGCGCAATACATAAAGATTTTAACTATCATGATTTATGCGCTTAAACTTGTAAGGGTATGCAACTCTTGCAAACTTCTCAAATACTTCATCACTCATGTGTCTATTGGCATCTAAACACTTCTGAATTGGCTTTGTAGTTCCTCTAACTATTATGGCTAAGCACTTTACCATTTCTTTGAATTCAGGGGCTAATTCCCTTAAGTATTCTTCTTTATTTATAAACTGTAAAAGTTCTTTAAGTTCGCTTGCCTTTTTGCCCATATCCATAGCAAAACCAATGTAATCATCAGTACAATTTAGAATGGCAGAACCACACAAATCACGAACACTTTTCTTGTCTGAGAATGATAAAAAGAAGCCGTTGATGAACGTTTCGTATTGGTCTTGCTTTAATTCAATAGCTTGTGCCACTAATGATTCTTTCAATACTTCGTATGTTGATTCTTTCATAATTATTGCTTTAACTGCAATTGTCCGTGTTGCATATCCAAATTCATTTTTGAAAGCCCAACCTTAACTTCCTTACCCGTATTCGTTGAGCACAAATGCGCTATCTCGGATTTGATACTATTCACATAGAATGTATCTGCTACTGTACCATCTAGGTACATTGAATGATATGTTTGACCTGCTTTTATTGGTTTCTGATTCATGACTTCCTATTTATTTAGCTCTATGAGCTTTGTTTCTACATGCATCGCTACAATATATTGCACGTGCATTGCCTGGTATGTAATCAGCCAAGCAATGCCCACATTGCTTGGTTATTGTTGGGTACTTATTGGCCCTAACTATAAGCATAGATGATGGAATGTTGAAATACCGTGCAACGTTGATTATTTCTTTTAACGTTGCACCACACCGACCAAGAATAATTGATTTAATACGTTTGGAAGAAATCCCAACGTCAGTATAAAAACCCTCTTGTAGCTCATTATTTTCCTCTTTCTTGCTTAAAAATGGCCTTATCCTGGATATCATAAAGCATTACTCTTCTGGCTGCTCTTCATCTTCATCATCACCAAGCAGCAATAACTCTTCGGATAACTCTGCAGTTCTCATAGCTGCATTGAACTGTAATACTTGTTCAATGTTAGGTGCTAGAGGATTAATAACTTTAGCTTGTTCAACTGAGAGTTCAACAAGTGCTTTATATGTCTCAATATCATTGAATAGTCCACTTTTTTCGGCCATTAGGCACAATTGTTGCGTTTGTTGTTGATTCATCTTTATTAATGTTATAAATTGATAAAAAAAGAGGGGGATTAACCCCTCATTGGCGTGCGGGTGATTGCTTGATTGACTGACTAATTACGCTTCTGTTAATTCACTCTCTTTTTTTTCAAAGACTGCATCAATCTCAGCAATTGAAGCTATTGCTTGTCCAAAAACATACTTGATCGTTTCATAAGGGTTATTAATCGCTTTTTGGTAATCAGCATTCACCTTTTTCCCTAACAGTTGAACTGATGAAACATATACTTCACTAATACCAGGAACATCATTCTGCTCTTGGGTCTGTTTGTCGATATATTCCTTTAACAATAATGCTAGATTTAGTGCAGTTTTACGTGTATAATTCGGCTCCAATTCGGCCTTAATTGGATCAGCATTTATCAGTTCGCCTAAGATTTGCGATTGACCAAACCAAATAAGGTCTTTTTGTTCTTGTTCTTTCGATACTTCTTCCATGTTCTTTTCCATTTAATTAAAATTTACTACGGTTATTACTAAGAATTTAACTACATTTGAGCTTTGCATTGAATGATTCAATTCATTCTTAGAAAGGCGTATTCTTTTGGTCGGGAATGCGCTTTTTTTATGCCTTTTTCTCGACAATACCCCATGGCGTTCTGCGCATTATTTCCTGGTCTTTTTCCATATCATATAACATCGCAACATTATACCTATTGGCATACTTATTAAAGAGCATGGAACTCATTTCACCTAGATGATAATCAACACTCATTTTATTCGTTGATTCATGATTGTAATATACTTGTCGTGCATTGGTTTTATCATACACAATCATCTTGACCTTACTTTTATTCACTTTTTGCGCTACTTCATTAGTATTTATATGCTTAATTACGGTATCGCTGATGGTATTATAGAAGATTGCGGTTTGGAATTTATTACCATAATATTTCCCTAATATGCGCTCAGTCATCGCTTTCATGGTGTATTCGTAACCTTTTCTATCATCCCTAAGAAATGAGTAAAAGGATTTTTGCTGATTCATATTATCGTATACAACCAGTTTAACACGACTATCTTTGTTGTCAAAAGCTCTCTTTTTTGTTTTTTGCATTGTCATAATTCTTAATTTTTAAGCTATTACCTGAGTTAAATAGGCATTTAATAGGTGTGGATAGTATTGTCCTAACCAGTGTTTGTGGTCGTTGAAAACAGCAAAACTTTGCTTGCTATCTTCATAAATACCCATGAGTTTATCTATTATTTGTTGTTCTTCACGCTTTTGTATGTCAGCCTGACGAATAGCCGCTTTGCGTTTGCGATCTGACACATCTTTGTAATACCAGGCTTTAGTAGCTGCAAACCCTTTTTTATTGCTCACATTGAGGTACTTCATTGGGTAAATATTTGAAGTATCGTAACCATGTCTATTCCAATAAGAAGCTGCTTTAGATATGCGCCATTTGAATATTCGGGCGAACTCAGCAAGCTCTGCTTCACTTTGTGCAGTTCCCAGGTACATTTTTGCAATGTATTCGATACTCATAGTAGCTTCTGCCTGGTAGATGTTGTGATGTTTGAATAACATTTGAACCATAAGGCAATACAGATCAACGGCTACTTCTCTCAAACGGTCTTCTTTTTGCTCTCTTTTCTTAATCTGAGCTGCTTGGTAGCGCACATCTTCAGGAATTTCGACCGCCGCCGCCCGAGCTAGCCCTTTGTTCGGGTCTTTTGGGTTTTCGGAGCGCATTTCTTCATCTTTTGCGCTATTTTTCCCTCTTCTGCTATTGGAATTGTGTTGATTTTCTGCTTGCTTAGGGGTGGCATCGAGTTTGGTTTTGTTCGAGTAATTTAATTGTTTACCGTCGACCGCAGGGGAGACACCCTTATCAACAGTTTCAACATTCATTATTTCATTTTTATTAGAATCAAGTAAAGGTACCTTACTAGATACACCCCTGCAATTTGTTGTCTTTTTGTTCCAAACTTGCTGATAATCAGTCTCGGTAAAAAATGGAGTGAAAGGTGAATATTCATCATCTGCACCATCATAAATGAGCAAAAGATCAGGGTTTATTAGCACCTCGTTTCTGTGTGTTTTAACCTTGTTTTTGGCCTCAAAATCTTCTTCTGACTTAACAATTGCACCTGCTCTAACGAGTCTATTCATATACCTTTTTATGGTATCTGTGTGTCTTTTATTTTCAATTTTATTTGCTTCGAGATACTTTGATAATTTCACCTTTACCCACTCCTGGGAATCCATTTGTGCATTTTTGGGGTCTAATTGACAAAGTGTTGCTGTACTATCATTTATTGTGAGGTATGCATAATAGACGAGTGCACTTAATACCCGTAGGTGTTCGCCTTTTAATTTATCACGACTATAATCTTGTTGCGCATTATAATGCAATTGGAAGTTCTCTAGAAGACGCACTTGTGAACGCTTGAACATTCCTTTGTTTTCCATACGTGGTAACTGAATTGTTGCCATTGCTTTTCCTTTTAAGGTTTAAAAGAACAGGAGTTGCAAAATTTTAGCGAATCGTTATTCGTATTAAACTCCTGTTCTTCATACTTACTTATCTTTTCAAAAATTATAGTGGTAAGTAGCCCATGTTAGTGATGCATACCTACCCTACTTGCTTCGAGGTGTCAGCAATGTGGAATCGAACCACGTTTAACCATTTTGCCGTTGTGAGGTGTAATAAAAAAAGCGCACTGGACACCTCTATCCAATACGCTTATAACCCTAACTTTGAAAAAAATCTTCTTTACTATATCTCGCCATTGCAAACACTGCAACATCTTGTGTAATTTTTGAATAAACTAGCATCATAAATTCCTTTTCTGATACCTTTTTTGCGCTTATTTCTTGGTCGTTTTCCATGGTCGTGACAATTCCCTGAGTACTTATCTTTTCGTTTACTAATCTTACTAGGTCATTCTTTGTTAATATTTCCATAATTCTTTGCATTAAATGATTACTTATATAATTACAATTGTTACTTGGTCGATGTAATTGGTTTCGCAATATGAGAAACCTCTTAATATCACTTTCAGTCTTCTGCAGTTTTGCGCAGTTAATTGCAGAAAGTTTTTTTAATCTAACGTTACAGTGGACGTGCAATGGTCATTGCATGGTACATTGCTCGTAATTGTGTCTGGTATTGCTTCGTTCATTGCTTGGTTGTTTATCATACATCATTACTGCATATAAATTCACCTACTTGTTAATATTGCACTTGCTTTTGTTATCACGTATGCATATATTTGTATCAATAATTGATATACATGTTCATTTATCAACAGTGCAATATTAACATACATATCAATTAAATGCAAGATATTATTAATAAAATTAATACTTATGGCAATGAATGATTTTGGAAATCGCTTAGAGTATGTTATAAAAACATCTGATTATAAGACAGGTAAGGAGTTTTGCGAAAAGGCTGAAATTTCTACAGCAACTTTATCTCGACTTAGGAAAGGACATACTAAACCATCGTATGAGTTTTTAGTAACATTAACGGTGTTAATCCCTGATGTTGATCTAAAATGGTTACTAACTGGGAAAGCACAGCTTTCAAAAGACGAAATTGAAAGACAGATAGAACTTGAAGTAAAAGCTCAAGTGAAGAAGAAAGTAGAATCGGCTTTAGTAAAGCCCTCCAGTAATCGAATTAACTCTCAGATAACTCAATCTGCCATTTAGGTTACTATAAAGGTTACCTAGTATAAGCCGCATTATTATTGATGAAAAAAGCGCTAATAAGAAATATACAAAATGGCAAATTGGTTGCTGATTCGGTTACTTAACATTTCTCAGGAAATGTAACGAGTTTACTTAAAGCGAATTAGACAAAGGGTTACAAATCCCTCTCTCTCCGCTGAGTGCGAAAGCAATTTAAAGTAAAACCCTGTAAGTCAACACTTACAAGGTTTTTTTATGCGCAAAAGTGTGCAATAAAAAGCAGATAACAGCATATTTCGCGGTGGACTTCAGGTGGACTAAGAATTCACAATTTTAGTCCACCTCTAAAAATTTTAAATGCGCTGTAATGCCTGCTATGTTTTAGTTTTTGATTCCCTCTTGATGAACTGATTGGTATAGTTTTATAACAAAAATTAAACATCTTAAAAATGGTGAAGCACCCATCTTTATGCGCATTACTGTTACTGTAAACAAGGAAAGAGCCGAATTTGGCTTAAAAAAGAGTATTGCCCCTAAACTCTGGAATGAATCTGAACAGCGCGTTAAAGGAAAATCAGCATCTGCTGATGATATTAATGCTGCAATAGAGAAAACCATCAAAAAAATTGCGGAAACAACAACTTACCTATCCATGTAAGATGTGGAATTAACATCTGAATTGATCAAAGAAAACATCGTAAGTAAAAAAGAAGATCAACGCACAAGTCTTAAAATCTATAAAAACAAATATTGAGAATGCGCAATTAATCGGTAAGAACTTCGCAAATGATACAGTTGAGCGCTATGAAACCAGCTATATACACACCAAAACTTTATTAAATGGCAATATAAGCGAGAAGATATGCCGTTAGATCAAATTAACCAACAGTTTATAAGTAACTACGAGTTATACTTTAAAACGGTTAGACATTGCTCCCTCAACACAACCATGAAATATCTCAAAAACTTTAAAAAGATAATTCGCACAGCATTGAGTAACGATTGAATGAAAAAGGATCCTTTTGCCAACTTTAAATTTACACTAGAATAGTAGATCCAGTTTTCTGACGAATGAGGAATTAATGCGCTTAATTAATAAACAAATAGATATACCCAGAATGGAACATGTAAGAGATGTCTTTGTGTTCTGCTGTTTTACTGGCGTAGCTTTCTCTGACGTTAAAACATTGAGATCAGAACATTTCTCCATTGATAGTTAGGTTAACACATGGATTAATAAAAAAAGACAGAAAACAAGACATCTAACTACCA
This sequence comes from Saccharicrinis aurantiacus, assembly GCF_001660705.2. Lineage (GTDB taxonomy): Bacteria > Bacteroidota > Bacteroidia > Bacteroidales > Marinilabiliaceae > Saccharicrinis > Saccharicrinis aurantiacus. The sequence goes on along the minus strand of NZ_LYBV02000027.1, from coordinate 238,466 downwards.
TTCTAATACTTGATCCTGCTATACGACTATTGGAAAAATATAAAAACCATCCTGACATTACTGAAAAAGGAATGCTACTTCCCGTAATTAGCAAACAAAAAATGAAGCAATATCTAAAAAAGATTGCAGATACCTGCGCATAGAAAAAAAACTATCTACACATTCTGCAAGACACACGTTTGCAACCACAGTAATGTTAGAGAACGATATTCTGAAATTGCTTACGATTTAGGCTTTGAATACTCGCAATATTTTTCTCGCTTATTTAAAAAGAAAACAGGGCTTACTCCAGCTGAATACCGGAGTGTAAATTAAACTATGGTTAAAACCTTGCTCAATGTTACATATATACTACTTGGTGTAACAGTGGGTTCGCAGGCCCTGCTCTTTTCAAACAACAGTTGGTAATTATTTAAAGTACTTTACAAAATTCTTTACCACAATTAATGAAACTGTTCGAGAGTGAAATTCTTTTCTTCACATACAAATTTTATATAAAGCCCCTCTTTACCTAATTATTTATAGTAAATTCTTTACCACAATAGATGTTATTTTCTTCTTTATCTCAATGTTTCAAAAAATCCTCTGCTACCCATTCTATAATTGATGATTTTTAACATAAAAAAAAGAATGAGTCTCTACCATAACCTAATCAATAATAGGGTTGGAAAAAGAATTTATTATCTCAACTAAAATTTTCTTTGCTCGCCTTATTACTTAAGCCCTTTTAATCACTTTTTGCTTTCTAAATCTTCTTCCCAACGCGCAAATTTAGCGCAGCGTAGATACCGCTGGTAAGTAATGAGCAAACCCCATAGCCTTATAGGGGGCAATAGTATTAAAGCTATACTGAATGGAAATGTCAATTTTATAGTATTTCCAATAATATAATTATCAAAACATTAGTTATAACACACCAACCATTCATACATTCTATATTTAATAATCCTATAATTATCATAAAAAAAACATAACTTTACATTTCCATATCATATAGTGTTATAATAAAAATTATTAACATAATTAAAACCTGTCATCTATTGACAACACAACCTTTTATATACTATGTTTGACTTAACACATCCACAACTATTTAACAGAATCTTTTACATTCAAAGAAGATTGGATCATTCCTACTTTAGAATTCTCATTCAAATTTGCCAATTCATAAAGTAATTTAAAGATATTAGGCTCTAAGTCAACACGACTAGGCTGCATATCATAATATCACTCAAAATTAAAAACATAATTCTCTTACTATACAAACGCACCTTTGTTTATATAGTCTTATTCTTGCTATAATATTGAATAAAGAGATTAAAGTAAACCATTAACTAATTAATTAAATGAACCATTTTGATCAAAAAAAAGAACCAATAGCAATTGTTGGTATCGGTTGCCGTTTGCCAGGCGATGTAAATTCACCAAAAGAATTCTGGGAAGCTTTAAAATCGGGATTTAATGGCATTGTAGATGTGCCATCTGATCGCTGGAGTAACGAAGAATTTTACGATCCTAATCCTGATAAAGCAGGTAAGATTAAACAAAAAAAAGGAGGATTTATCAAAGACATAGATAAGTTCGACGCTGAATTCTTCAATATCTTTCCTAAAACTGCAGAGAGAATTGATCCTCAACAAAGATTGCTTTTAGAAGCAACTTATAATGCAATGGAAGATGCAGGAATGAAGTTAGAAAACTTCAAAGGATCAAACACCGCTGTTTACATGGGTGTATTTATGAACGATTATTGGGACATTCAGGCATCTCAGGCCCAACGTAACCATGTAAGCCCACATGTTCCTATGGGAGTTTCCTTAACCTCAATAGCGAACCGTCTATCATGGCAATACGATTTAAAAGGGCCTTCAATGACATTAGATACAGCATGTTCTTCGTCATTAGTAGGTGTACATTTGGCTTGTAATGCAATTTGGAACGGAGAATCAGACTATGCCTTAGCAGGAGGAGTCAATTTAATAATTCGTCCTGAATCATCGTTAATGATGTCAAAAGGTAACTTCTTATGCCCCGATGGTTATTGTAAATCATTTGATGCAAGCGGTAACGGCTATGTACGCTCCGAAGGTGTTGGTGTAATCATGTTAAAACCATTATCTAAAGCAATTGCTGATGGCGATGATGTTTATGCAACAATAAAAGGTACCGCTGTTAATTCTGATGGATATACAGAGGATGGCTTTACAGTTCCAAACCCAACTGCTCAGGCTAGTATGTTACATCAAGCATATAAAAATGCAGGTGTAGACCCTTCAACCGTAGGATTTGTTGAAGCACACGGAACAGGAACAAAAGTTGGCGATCCGATTGAAACAAGTGCATTCAGTCAGGTATTTGCTGAGAATCGCGATACAAATAACCCATTAATTATAGGTTCTGTAAAATCTAACATGGGTCACTTAGAAGCTGCCGCAGGTATTGCAGGTATTATTAAGTTGGCCTTATCAATTAAGAACCGTCAAATTCCACAAAACCTACACTTTAACAATCCTAATCCGGCCATTAAGTTTGACGAATGGAAATTAAAAGTGCCAACACAACTTATGGATTGGCCATCGGAGAAAGTAATAGGAGGAATAAACTCTTTTGGTGCTGGAGGAACTAATGCCCATGCAGTACTTGAAGCCTATGAACCAAAAAGTAATAAGGTAGAACGTGATGAATCTGTTTCACATGAGCCTGATATTTCATTATACGCAATCTCTGCACAGAATACTTCAGCATTGCGCAAAATGGCAGAAGCGCATATTGAGTTCTTAAACGCAACAACGGAGAGCCTTCAGAATATTTGCTATAGCTTAGGACAAACACGTTCTAACTTAACGCATCGTTTAACCATTGCAGTAGCAAGTAAAGAAGACTTAATTGAAGCTTTAGAGGCTTATTTAAACGATGAAGGTCGTCCAGGAATGGTTGTTGCCGAAGATCAAGGTATCAAGCCAAAAGTAGGATTCATATTTTCAGGTCAAGGACCACAGTGGTTTGCCATGGGGCGTCAGTTAATTAACTCTGAGCCTATTTTTCAAGATGTGATTAATAGAATCGATAAGATTCTTTCAAAACTAGCCGATTGGTCTTTACTTGAGGAAATATCAAAATCAGAAGAGGATTCTCGTATTTCGGAAACACGTATTGCACAGCCTGCAATTATGGCAATCCAAATAGGATTAATGGAGCTTTGGAAATCAGTTGGTGTTGTTCCTGAGGGAGTAGTTGGTCACTCAATTGGTGAGGTAGCAGCTGCATACACATCAGGCGCATTAACGCTAGAGCAAGCTGTAGATGTTATTTTTAATCGCTCTCGTGGTCAAGATAAAGCAACAGGTAAAGGAAAAATGTTAGCTGCAGCTTTAACTGTAGAAGAAGCCCGAAAAGAAATTGTTGGTGTAGAGCACTGTGTTTCTATAGCCGCAATAAATGGGCCTACAATGTTAACCTTTTCAGGAGATGTAGCTCCATTGGAAGAAATTGCAGCACGTTTGGATAGTCGTGATATATTTCACCGATTCTTACGTGTGAACGTACCTTTCCACTCGCACTACATGGAACCGCTAAAAGATGAATTAATTTCAGACTTACGCCATATTGTACCATCAAAGGCAAACAAATCGTTATACTCTACTGTAACTGGTAAACAAGAAGATGGAACTCACCTTGTTTCTGAGTATTGGTATTCCAATGTTCGCGAGTCTGTTTACTTTACAGATGCTGTTAGTGCAATGATACAAGATGGATTTAACACATTTGTAGAAATTGCCCCTCACCCGGTATTAGCTTCTGGTGTTGTTGATTTATTAAAGAACGCAAAAGTTGATGGCGCCTTGGTAGCATCAATTCGTCGTAAAGAGGCCGAGAAACAAGTGTTTATGCAAAACTTAGGTTTACTGTATACACTAAATTACCCAATTAATTGGGCTAAAGCTTGTCCTGGTGCAACTCATAAAGTAGAAGTTCCAACTTATACTTGGCAAAAAGAAGTTTTCTGGTTCGAAACAGAAGAACACAAAGCAAAGCGTATTGGCACAAAAATACACCCAATGTTAAACGGTGTAGTAGACTCAAATGTAGACAAAGGGAATTTCATTTGGGATATACAGTTAGATAAAAATGAAGAACCTTATATTTTAGATCATCAAGTAGATGATGTAATTATCTTTCCAGGAACAGGTCACCTAGAAATTGCAACAGCAGCAGGTAAAGCTTCATTTGCTGATAACTTTGGATTTCTAGAAGATATTCGTTTTGAAAATGCCTTATTTCTTCCGGATGATGGTGAGATGCCACATGTTCGTTTAGAGATATCTTCATTAGAAGGTGATTACGTTATTTCAACTAAGCCTAGAAATCAAGAAGATGCTGAGTGGACACAACATTCGCGAGGTAAGATAAATGCCTTAGGGGATCAATTCTACTCTGAAACAGCAAACTTAGAAGAAGTTATTGCTCGTGTAAATCGTCGTATGCCGATTGTTCCTTTATATAATGAATTAAAAGGGGCAGGCTTATTATACGGTGATGCTTTCCGTGCAATTACCGGACTTTGGACCAGTAAAGATGAAGTTCTTTCAGAGGTTACTTTACACGAATCCATAGAGTATGGCGTAGAGCGCTATAATATTCATCCTGCTGTATTGGATGCTTGTTTACATACCATATTTGCAGCAAAAAAGAATGAACAAGATGCCAAACGAGGAATTTACTTACCTGTAGGAATCGATCGTTTTAAAGTGTTTGCCAAACCTGGCAAAAAAGTATTTACACATGTTACTGTAACAGAAGCATCGGATGCATATGTGTGTGGCGATTTCCAAGTTTTTAATACAGATGGAACATTAGTAGCCGAAATTCAAGGCTTTAAAGGTAAGTACATTGAAGGATCTCGTGGCGAAAGTAAACATGAGATTTACAAACCATGTTTCGAATATCAATGGATTAATCCTGAAGAAGCATTTGTAGCACCAGAAAAGGCTACAGGTAAGTACATTATTTTTGCTGATCAATCAGAATTGTACAAATCTATTGCAACTCAACTTGAAGTTGCAGGAGCTGAGGTTGTAGAAGTACATGCAGGTACTTCTTTTGAAAAGCAGAACAACAATAACTACAGCATTAACCCCTTACTACAAGAAGATTTCTCTACGTTATTTAAACACGTAGGCGATTTCTCTCAAATAGTATATTTATGGGCTAACGATTTATCTACTGATGCCTCTGATAGTTTAGAAGTATTTAGCAAGGCTCAAGAAGACTTCTGCATGCGTACTTTAAATTTATTGCGTACTGCTGGTGGTCTCGATTTAACCAATAACCTTTGGTTAGTAACACGTGGTGCTGAAAAAGTAACAGCAAACGACACAAGTATTGAATTAGCACAAGCTGCTATTTATGGTATGGGAAGAGTATCTAAAAATGAATTCCCTCTTTTACCTGTTCGCATTGCTGATTTAAGTGTAAATGCTACATCTGAAGAAACGAAGCAATTGGTTTCTGCTATATTAACACCGCAAGAGAGCAAAGAAGAAGATACAGAATTTGCATTCCGAGGCGAAGACGTATTATTGCGTCGTTTAGTTGCTGTAGATGGTGAAACTGTAGATTCACGTGCTGCAACAAAACAAAAAGCATCCGGGACACCGTATCGTGCCGAAGTGCAAGAAAACGGAATGTTGGATAGTTTAGCACTACGTGCATTTAATACTGAAGCACCTAAAGAAGGTGAAGTACAAATTGCCGTTCGTGCTGCTGGCCTTAACTTTAAGGATGTAGTAAATGGCATGGGCATTTTATCAGAAGAAGCGGTAGCTGGTGGTGTTGCTGGTTCAGCACTTGGCCTAGAATGTTCGGGTGTTATTACAGCTTTGGGCAAAAATGTTACTGACCTAAAAGTAGGCGACGAGGTTATTGCTTGGGCTGCGAATTGTTTAGCAGGTCTTACAACAGCTCCTGCACATTGCGTTGTAAAGAAACCAACTAATATCTCACACGAATTGGCTTCAAGTTTATCCGTTGTTTTCTTAACTGCACACTACGGATTAAATCACTTAGCGCATATGGAAAAAGGCGATAAAGTCTTAATTCATGCCGCAACTGGTGGCTTAGGAATTGCAGCCATTCAACTGGCCCAGTTAGCTGGGGCTGAGATTTATGCCACAGCAGGTAGCGACGAGAAACGTGAATATTTACGCGAACTAGGTATAAAAAATATTTACAACTCACGAACATTAGAATTTGCCGATCAAATAATGGCAGATACCAATGGCGAAGGTGTTGATATCGTCTTAAACTCATTAACGGGTAAAGCCATTACCCAATCGTTTAAATGTTTGGCACCATTTGGAACTTTTGTTGAGGTAGGTAAAGCAGATATTTACGACAATAGCAAATTACCATTAAAACGCTTTGGTGAGAATATCTCATTCCACGTAGTCGACTTAGACCGTTTAATGGCCCAAAAGAAAAAGTTGGCGAAACGTTTATATGCTGAAGTAACTTCTCTTTTTAGTGAGGAAAAAGTAACAGGTCACCCATTACAGTTATTCCCAGTTGCTGAGGCTGGTGCCGCATTAAAATACCTATCAAAAGTAGGTCATATTGGTAAAGTAGTTGTAACCATGGGCGACGAGTTGGTAGATGTTATGCCTTCTCACGAGTTGCAATTTAAGAACAATGCAGCATACGTAATATCAGGAGGTGCTTCTGGTTTTGGCTTACAAGTAGCTAAATGGATGGCGGAAAACGGGGCTGGAGAATTAATCTTATTATCCCGTTCTGGAGCAAAATCAGATTACGACCGTAAAGTAATTGCTTACATGGAATCGCTAAATGTAAAAGTTCAGCTACCAAAAGTAGATATTACCGACGAGACGGCTCTAAAATCAATATTCGATAGCGTTGAGTTTCCTATAAAAGGTTTGGTACATTCTGCTGCTGTTTTAGATGACTGTACAATGCCTAATTTAGATGCCGATAGGTTTATGCGTGTTTATAACCCTAAAGCAATGGGTGCTTGGGCGCTTCATAAAGCATCGTTAGATCATCAGATGGATTTCTTCTTATCGTTCTCTTCAATATCTGCAGTATTTGGTTTACCTGGACAGGCAAACTATTCATCGGCAAATAATTTCTTAGATCGATTAGCAACTTACCGTCAATCATTAGGCATGGCTGGTAACTCAGTAAACTTAGGTGTTTTGGGTGAATATGCAGGAATGTCGAAAGATGGTGGTCAGGTAATTGACGTGTTAGAAGCACAGGGTTGGACAATGTTAACCTTAAAACAAATTAGAGAAACCTTCTCTAAAATTATTCTTCAGAGAAGTACACAACGAATGGTGGCTAATCTTGATTTTAAACGTTTTAAGGATTTCTTCCCACAATTAGCAACAGATAATCGCTTTGCTGAGTTAATGAATTCTGATGCTAGTGATAGCGCTGGTGCAGGTGGTTCGTTAAAAGATCAGGTATTGGCAACAAGTGCTGATACACAAGCTGAATTTTTACAAGAACAATTGCGTAACGCTTTGGCAAAAATATTAGGAACTTCTCCTGATAAAATTGATATACCAACACCAATGTCAAAAATGGGATTGGATTCGTTAATGCAAAATCAGGTTAGAAACTGGATTTCACAAAAATTAGAAGTGAACTACCCGTTAATGAAGATTGCAAAAGGTCCTTCGTTAATAGAATTAGCCAATGATTTACTTTTAGGTTTCGCTAATGAAGCACAAGAGTCAACATCTAATGTACCAGAAGTAGCCACTGACATTTCTGGAATTGAAGAAACAGAAGATTTAGAAATCCTTGGCGATAAATGGTTTGTACACCGTAAACGCGAAGACAATGCCAATATGCGAATATTCTGTTTTCACCCAGTAGGTGCAGGTGCCTCAATGTACAATCACTTCATGTACGAATTAAACCCGGAGATTGATGTATTTGCAGTACAGTTACCTGGACGTGAAAATCGAAAAGATGAAGCAAATATTACAGAATTCTTTGATGTAATAGATGCCTTAGAACGTCAAATTCTACCTTATCTCGATAAACCATTTGCTTTTTACGGACACAGTTTCGGAGGTATTTTAGCATATGAGTTGCAACATCGCTTAAGAGAGAAACATAACTTGCGTCCTGAGCACTTCTTTGTATCTGGAACAATATCTGCGCATTTAACCCCAACATGGCGTAACGATCGTGATACGATTCATGAAACAGCAGATGAAACAAATTCAGAAGCAAAACTAATGGGATTAATGTCGTACATCGACGATGAAAATTTTGTACGTCAAATATTACCTATTATGCGTAAGGATATGGAGCTAATTATGGGTTACGAATACGAAGACAAGAAAAACTTTGAGTGGCCAATTACAGCTTTTGCAGCTAAAGAAGATGAGGTGGTGTTACCTGAAGAAATGAAACCATGGGCACGCCATACCGATAATAACTTTAAGATGCATACACTTAATGGAGACCACTGGTTTTTATCAAGAAATAAGGACTTTATAATGGAAACTCTTGAAAAGAGTTTAATTAAAGAACTTGTGTAAAAATTAAAGTCAAACAATGTCAAAGGGGTCAATTGATTGACCCCTTTGTTTTTAAACCAGTAATAATAATGGATAAAACGATAAAACAATTTTCTCTATACCGTTCTGGTAAACACTACAATAATGCCTTCTCTTTTCAATTCAACATATCTTCTGAAAAACTTAATGTAAAAGAAGTATTACATACCAAGGAAACCTTATTATATCAAGAACTTAAACTAAGTAGTAAAACTAATTTCATCCACGGGCGTTGGGCAGTAAAATACATTATTCAAAAGGTATTTAATATTTCAATGACTGATGTTTTAATCAACAAAGGCATATTTGGACAACCTATATTATGCCACCCTGATCTAATAAATTGGGAATGCTCAATATCTCATTCAAAGAGTATGGTTTACGCCTTGGTTTTTCCCAAAGCACATCCAATGGCAATTGACATCGAAGATAACAACCATAACTTTCAAGATATTACTAAAAACCAATTTACATATAACGAGTTAAGCATTGGCAAAACTTACCTATCAGATAATGTGCATTTGCAATTATGGATAGCTAAAGAAGCACTCTCTAAATGCCTCCAGACAGGACTAACAAGTCCTTTAAAAATCATGGAAATCGACAAAATATCAATTTGCAATGATTATAATATATTCACGTTCAAAAATTTTACACAATACAAAGCTCTAATCTTCATTAACAATAACACATTTTGGTGCATCTGTTTACCACTTAATACTAATGTTGTAATAAGTAACTATATCTGATAGTTCAAAATAAAATAGCCAATTAAAGGCAACCTTACTTTTCAGTGTAGTTTTAATACTATTGCTATAGCTCTTAAAACAGCATATGAGTTTTGCTCTTTCGGAAGCATTGTTGTTAGGAGGAAAATACCCGGCTAATATTATGGCTAGTTAATGAAGATACATTTGTTTAACAAGCTTGAGTATGCTTGTGGTGAAGAGGCATTATAATCTGTACGAACGGGCGATGCAGTTTTTTACGGAAGCCAATAAGTATAGGTCGGGCAAGCCTACCCATACCCCGAGCATAGCTCACCAAGCCCAAAGCAAGGCTTACCTATACCTCGAGCAAGCCTTACCCTATCCCGGAGCAAGGCTTACCAGGCATCAAGCAATCACTTACCAAGCATGTAGCAATGCCTACCTATACCCGAAGCATAGCTTAGCAAGCACAAACTATTGGGAAACAAGCGTCGCGCTTAGTTTTCATCAAGCATCTGGCCTCTATTATAAAAACAAGAAACGCCCTATAAATTAAATTATAGAGCGTCTTATAATGATATGCCTGTGCTATTTTTTTACAATTTTAATGGCTTTTTTACCATCTTCAATAAACATATATATGCCTTTAGGTAAATCACTAATGTTGGCTTTGGTGGTAACTCCCTGTAAAACTATTGTTTTCACTTTGCTACCAGTCATATTATATACCTCAATAAGTCCTGTATTATTAGTGCTTACAATAATTACATCTCCACTTGTTGGATTAGGCGAGATCGATAATTCTGTATTAACCTGATTTTTATAATTAGTAGACTCACTTAGAGAGACTGACACCTTCCATACACTTGTTGTATTATCAGGAGATGCTAGTGTTAAACTTACAGGTCCGCTCGAAAAGTCATACTCTTGCTGAGTTGGTGTGCACATAGCCCCTTCTGTAAACTGTAGGTTACTTACTGATATTGACGATAAATCGCTACCCGCTTCAACCAACATATGAATTGTTTTTGCATCACTATCAATTTCTGTTGCACCAAGCTGTGAGGCTACACTAAAATGAGTTATGGCTGCCATTGAATTATTTACTGCTTCAAACGAAGCCAAAAACTTAGCATTAGCATAATCTGTTGTGTTAAAATTACCATCTGTAGCTACCCGATAAATAGATCCACCACTGTAACTTCCACCTCCAACTTCACACACAACTACTTGTTGAAACAAAGCATAATATTCTTTATCCTTTGATAGTGTTAAACCTTCGAATTTATATTCAGTATACCAATATGATTCTTGTTTAAAACTATGACTTTGAGCTATTATTTTACCATCAGAGCCATTCATCAAACTCGCTTCATCTTGCGGCATTGTCTCATAAATATAGAGCACTTCAGGAGGTGTATCATCAAGCATAAATTTAAGGTTTACCATAGAAACCTTATCGTCGCTAATTATATCTCCTGACCCATACCCTTGAACAGAAGGATTAAACCCCTGCCCATATATATTTTGAGTCATTCCGGTTGTGGTTTGCCCTATTGTATACTGTGCCTCGGCAACAAGACTTGCAAGAACTAGCATACTTAAAATGTAAAGTTGTTTCATTAGTTTGAGGTTTAAATTTTTTTAATAAAATATTGATTTTTAGTTTAAATAGGTACTCTACTTTTGATATAACGATGGTTAAATATAAAGTAAATCCTGAAATACAAGTTTTTTTCTATACGATTGCTACCGAACAAACCTTGCTTCAATGTTTTCATCAGGCCTCTGGCCAACTAAATAAAAATGCTGAAAATATAAGTTTTGTACAAAACAAAGGCTAGAAGCCTTGCCAAATACGACATAGCGAGACGCTATGCCGAACGTGCAAATTGTTACTTTGGTGCTACGCTAAGCGGGACATACATAAATACGCCTAAATGTAGCAGTGTAATAATTAGTAATAGTTTATTCATTAGATAATTTATGTAGTTTGGTTTATTTGATATTTGGTTTCGCTGGTTTCCCATTACAAATGGGACACCAGTGACTTACTTAATATTCTTTATATAGTTTTTTAGGTTCTTTTCCTTTATTCGTTGATTATAAGTAACAAAAGAAGTCCCCTTAACCTGAAAGGCCACCTTAGGCATATCCATGCAATAAATCTCGCCATTTGCGGGATTACTTAATAAGTGGAAGTTTACATTCCCTTTACCTCCTGGAATATTTACTACTTGAACATAGGCATATTCAGCAGATTCTTTGATAATTGCATTATCAATAAAATCCTGATCTACAATTTTTACAGGATAAGGATACAGTTCTTTTATAGATGATTCTGTTATACTCTTATTTATATCTTTTTTATCAAGTAGAAGCGTTTTGCCTTTTAAACCTACATTATTTTCTGCTATATAATTACGAAAATCAGAATAAGATGCCTTAGGGTGAGTATCATGGTAGTTGATTACATATTGCAACTGTTTAACGCCATATATTGCATCTGAATATGATGGCAGTATGTTGGGCATATAAATATCTATTTCGGAACCAAAACCTGAAAGGTTTAACTTACAAATAACATTAGATAAGGCTGTATATTTAATGGCCTTATTGTATGATCCATCAGGCTTCCATCCTGCTGTATTTCCATCAGATCCATAACTTTTAGATAGTTTAGTGTATTCTAAATACTCACCATATTTTAATACAATAATCTTATTGTTGCTGGCTTGTAATTCTTCCACTTCACTTACCGGTAATACCACCACACTATCGGTAAGGTTCCAGTACTTTAAAGCAGCATCTTTCAATGAATTATTTCTACCTGCAATTTGCGATTTATAATACTTTAATTCATCTGGGTTTTTTTCTAATTTCTTAATGGTTTTGGCTTTCTCTTCTTCTAAGGAAACTACTAAAATAGATTGTTTTATGTCTGCAACTTCCTTCTCCTTTAACTTACACATTTGAGAGAAGGTTGATTTACTTAAGAGTAAGATAATAGTTAGTAATAATAACTTTTTCATTTTTTATATGTATTTAGGTTGTAACATTATTGTTTAGTGCATTTATTGGCCAACGAAAATAGGTATTTTAAACTTATGTTCATGCGCTTATGTTCTATTTATATTGATACTAAACTAAAGGTATTAAAATACACAGCTAAAGCAGCCAGTACTAGGTTTAAGCATATCCGTTCCATGTTGGAACCGTCGTACGCGGGATACAGCATTTTTTTAGATGAAAAAGATGATATGTGGGGATACTTTCTACAGCTATAAGCTGGATACTTCGATAGCTCTAGCGGCTGTATGGTTTATGCCTTGCCCGGCTTAGCGATTGCAGCGGCATCCTTTTTTGAGCCCTCAATGGCGATAAAAAGATATAGCGAAAAGCGCGCCCCGCAGGGGAAGCCCCTCATCATAATACTTAGGAAGTATTGCAAGATTTGATTTGGCATAAAAAAAGAGCCGCAATTTTAAGTTACGGCTCTGGTATTTTAGTAATGGTTAATTGGCCGAAACAACGGTAATTATTTTAAACAGGTAAGTTGCTTTGGGGTTGGGGTTGTTGGCTATATAATCATCCCAAATTCCTTCGGGCATTTCAACATCATCGGTAAACAAATCGCCATAGGCATCTTTAATTGAAGAAAACAAATCGTACGAAACACTACCGTACTGAAATGTTGGCGTTTCAGGTGCTAGAATAAGGGAATGCCCCCAGCCCTTCATGGTTGCTTTTCCATCGTCCATGGCTTTTTTAAGCATCGGTTTCCAAACTTCGGCTTCAAATGTAATGTGTTTCCAGGTGTCTGTGGAGTTGAAATAATTAAATTTGGCGTACTTAAAGTCGGTATCCGGATTAACTGAACTTCCTTGTATATGGTTGTCCAAATCTCGTAAATAAATACTCGAAACCCGTGTGCTTAAGGAATGCACCTGAATGTCTTCCATAGGTACATCGGGGAACAATTCCTTTACCTCCATCCATTTAATTTCGTTATCAATATCTTTAACGGAGGTTATTATTAAAACATTGGGCGTGTGCTGAATATCCTCATTCCCGCCAACCTTAACGAGTACCGCAAAAAACAAAAGATTTCCTTTTTCTATTTCTTTTTCGGCAAATACCTTCCAATAGGTTTCGGCTCTATGTAAAAATTCTTTCATGTTATCGGGAGCCACTTTTCGGTAATGGTGTATGGTGGTGTTCTGAGCTTCTATAAGTGGCAAAAGCAACATAAAAGCAATTAAAATAAACGACATCTTTTTCATGATATTACTATTAAGTGAATACATACCGCATAAGGTAAGCCCATTTGCAAGTTTTGTCAATTGCTGCCGAACGAGGGTGTAATAGCTGAGAATTTGTTTTTATATGGTGCAGGTTTTGGACAAAAGAAACCCCCGTTACGATTAAAGTAACGAGGGCTCTATTGCTATAAAGTAATGCTGTTCTTAAAACATTATTACTGGGTAAGCTGGTATATTATTGTGGCGTAAATATCTGCTGATTTACCTTCGCCCTATAATTAGTTATGAGATATATTGTGTGCTGTTTTATTTAGAGAATACGAATGTAGTTGTAAATCGAAGTTCGCTTTTACCCACATAATCAGGGCGAACCACATTCTCGTAATATTGTACCCCAAATTGAGTAGGTAGCTTGCCTAAGAAAACCAATTTGCTGATTCCACCACCAACAGGAACTGTCCATTGTTGCCCTTTAGCTGCATTCCAATTGGCAGTAATGGTAGGGAAAGTGGTAACTACCCATCCTTTACCCAATCCGTAGGCTACTAAGGTTTGTCCAACAAAACGGTTTACATCAGCTCTATCGTTATCTCCTGCAAACGACATAGTTTGACGAAGCACCATATCAAGTGTCCATCTTTTATTTTGGTATACAGCTACCACACCTGCACCGGCACTCCATTTTCCGCTTCCTAGCATTGCATCTGTTGCGGTTGGCATATCAATAGACGGACCAACACCCCAAGCTACTTTACCTAGTTTCTTTTTGGGTGCTAAAAAGAAGGAGTAATTTAAATCGGTCATACCGTATGTTTCACTACTTCCACTTGTTGTTTGTGGTAGGTACGATGCCCCAAATACCCCACGGTGAACAATACTGAAGTTTCCGTAATCTTGAGCCACAATAGGCTGAAAAGATGCTGTAAAAGTAGAACCTTCGTAACCTGGAACTCCGTTACCAAAATTGTATTGTACGGGCAAGGCTATAATTTTAGCCAAAGGATTCTGTAATTTCTGTGCAATTTCGTCTTGCTCGCTTTGTGCGTGAAGTAGGTTGATGCTGAAAAAAGCGACTACCGCTACTGCTATTATTCTAAACTTATTCATTGTTGTAATTTTTGTTGATTTATATTTTTGGCGCTTCGCCCAAACCTGACTTTTTCCTGAAATAATTAAGAATACTCAATTCTTAATTATTCCGATGTTCTTGATGAATTGGAGCGAAGCGGAAATCATGAACACCAATTAAATTTGACTTATTGTGAACTAAAAAAACTAAGGAAAAAACATCAAGGCTGCTTTTTAAGCTACTTTCTTATTTACCTCAAGCTTAAGTGCGGCCGAGCGATTTTCGAGCACAGCTCTCAACTTCTCGGTCTTACTAAAGCTTTCTGTAAAACAAAAGCATCTTAAAAAGAGGCCACTCGCACCAACTTCATTAAATGCTTTCGTATTTAATGTCTTTGTTGATGAAGTACCCACTTTTATATGATTTTACTATTTCCCGAACTGTATCAAATTGACAGCGAAAACTACATGTGCAGTTTCTGCTATCGGATTAACATATGTTGTAATTTTAACAGGCAGTTTGATGTGATCGTTAATTTTTAGCTTTTTACCATAAGTAAGTCCTACATTATGAATACCCGGTTTAGCACCATAAAGCATTCCGCCACTTGGGTTATTCCAGCTAAAAGAACCCCCAATGTGCGCTTGTATTTTATTGTTATCCCAACTCCACGTGCGGTCTAATTGAAAATATTGTGTGTAACGTTGATCGGTACGGCGCGTGGTACTTTCTCCATCCACAATAATGGTTTCTAAATCGGTATCGCGCCCAAATAAAATGGTAGATGAAAGCAACTTCCACTTTCCTTCCTTATCCAAATTAACCTCCATTATAAAATCTAACAGTCCGCGCGTAGTTTGTCTGTTAAAATCGAATAATCCACTTGGTGTGGGAATATCAGAAATACCTTGGGTATAATTGTAGTAGTACTCCATTCTGATACTATAGCGTGGTTTTTCGTAACCAACAATAAAATCAGTTTCCTGATAGTATCCATCAATACCTGAACCTCCATAAACACCCAATAACCAATTGTTCCAGCTTGCTCTACCTTCCACAGCAAAAACAGGCGCTGGTGATGGAAGTATCCCTCTAAAAACATTCTTTGTTTTGAAATTAAGAGACATATCCCAATCAATAGCTGTACTATTTTCAGTTTTAACGGTGGAACTTTCTCCCTGCGTATTTTGTGCCCAACTCAGTGCACTAAGGCAAGCAATTATAATTGAAAGAAATAATCTTTGCATCTTAACTTATATTTTAAATACCAATATTTGAACTCTTGGGGCTTGTGATTGTGGAGCAATGATTTTTAGGCACAGTAAGGCCACTTAAGCATCAAAGTTGTGTATGCTTTGATGCTATTAATTACTGTGAAATACTTACGGGAGGTTGTGTACGAGATAATGCGTTGCACAAAGTTTAATTTTCCCCTCCGTAGGAATTTCGGAGGGGACTAACTTATCTTATAATTTAAGCTCTTTAATGTCTTCTTCTTTTGTTTCGTCAACTGTTATATGCTTGATCTCTTTCCCTTTTCCAAAGTTGATTTTGTTAAGATCAATCATACGAAGACGACGGTTGTGTTGTGTATGAAATGTCAATGTCATATCTGCTGAGTTCCATCCTGAAGTCCAAAGCGTTGAAGAACGCATTTGACCATCTTCATTCTCTCCACTTGCACCTTCACCGCCATCAGGACCTAAAGGTAGATTGAAGTTATCAAGAATACGGAATAACT
The DNA here is from genome assembly GCF_001660705.2 of Saccharicrinis aurantiacus. Classification (GTDB taxonomy): domain Bacteria; phylum Bacteroidota; class Bacteroidia; order Bacteroidales; family Marinilabiliaceae; genus Saccharicrinis; species Saccharicrinis aurantiacus. The sequence goes on along the minus strand of NZ_LYBV02000027.1, from coordinate 222,093 downwards.
CATATGAAGTCTCGTTTGCAGTCTCTGTTGGACGAACAGTTTGCCCCCAAGCAGCTAATCTTACAAAACGTGATGCTGGTGTATTGTCACCTGGTAACCCTAACATACCTGAACCTGCTCCTGTTGGCTTAAAAGTTACTCCATTGATTACTTTTGCAGCGTGTGCATTTTCAGACAAACCAATGTAGTTTCTTAGATTAGTCATATGCCAATCGTACTCAGGTGCATTAGTAACGATTCCTAGTGGGTTTTCAAAAATCTTAAGCTCACCTTCTCTATATTCAAGAACAATAGACTCTCCTGACTTATCAGTAATCATCCAGTGAAGAGGAAGTTCAAAACCTAACTTTTCCTCAATTACACCAACCACAGTTAAATCTTTTAATCCCTCTTTTACTTCACTAATTGTAGCAAATTTGCTCAACATATAATTGTTAAGCTCTTGGGCTGAAATGGTATTACTTGCATTTGCAGGTTCGTATGTATTATATACTGCATGCCCTAAGTGATAAAAGAAGGCAGTTGTAAGTCCTGCTTCATTCATTCCATCTATATATAAATCATGATCTAGAAAATCAAGTCCAACAAAACCATACTTTGCAGTATATTCCATACCCTTTTTCCCATCAGGTGTTAAACCTGTAAATTTATATCCTCTTGGCACAACTCCTACGCGTGTATTTATGTCAAAAGCACTCCACTCTAGTGTACGTCCGAAAATAACGCCACCGTCTTCTGCTACTAACCTTAAACCAGTACAAGCCTGAGTTTGATTAAAACTTGAAATTGCCAAAACAGCAACTAAAGCGATTGATTTAAATAAATTCTTCATCATTCTTATATTTTATTTTACTAAAAATCTATGGTGTAAAAGTATTGGCTTGGCAATTCTAAAACGTATCAATTTAGTTCAAGGGAGTATCCGTTTAGCTCAAGTGAATTATTTTGGATAGGACGGTAGAAGTATTGAAACTGTTTAAAGTCGTGCTGACAAACCAATATGTCACTCTCGAAATTTCCAGACAACTTTAAACAACTTCATTGAAAAGATCTGCAGAGGACTATTTAAGCAGATCTTTTCGAGAAACAGTATGCTTGCTTTATAAGCTTACTTTTTCAATATCTTGCTCTTTCTTATTATCGAGCTGAAGGAATATTATCTTTTTACCAATTTTAGAAAAATCTATTTCCTTCAAGTCAATCATTCTTACCCTTCTGTTATGCTGAGTATGGTAGCTATACTGAAGATCGTTAATGTTAGCCGCAGTAGTCCACAAAGTTGTAGAACGAAGTGAATCGTCAAAGTGATCTGCACTAGCTCCTTCTCCACCATCAGGACCTAAAGGAAGATTAAAATTATCTAATATTCTGAATAACTCATAAACCGTTTCTTCAGCATCTTTTGTATTACGAGATGTGTTTGCATAAGCCGCAGCTCTTACAAAACGAGATGCTGGTGTATTATCTCCTGGTAAACCAAGAAAACCGGTACCTGCGCCATGAGGTCTTATGGTTTGATTCCCTATTTGAACAGGCTTATGTGGATATGGTGTTAGGTTAATATAGTTACTTAAGTTTGTTAAATGCCAATCGTAGTTTGGAGCATTAGTAATTACACCAACCTCAGAGTCGTATAACTTCATTTCACCATTGGTAAACTCAATAACTACAGTAGCTCCAGTTGCATCCGAAAGAATCCAATGACCAGGTAACTCCATGCCCATTTCTTCATCAATTACACCTACAACATCAACTTCCTGCATTCCTTTTTTAACCTCATCAACATTCTTAAAACTCGACAAGATATAAGACATAACTTCCTGTGGAGAAATGGTATTTGCTGCATTTGATTTTTTATAATCAGTGTATTTTGCATAGCCTGGGTGAAAGAAACCACCACCTGCTAATCCAGCTTCATTTATTCCGTCTCCTAAAAAGTCATCGTTAAATAAACTCATGGCCACAAATCCGTATTTCGATTTAAACTTCTTACCATTTTTACCATCTGGTGTTAAAGCCGTAAAAGTTACTCCCTGTGGAACAACCACAAGTTGAGAATGTAAATCAAAAGCACCCCACTCTAGAGTTCTTCCGTATACATAACTTCCATCTTCTCCTTTTAATTTAATACCTGTACAAGCTTGCGATTGCTGAGTGCTCGAAATTGCCATTACTGCAATCAGCGCCATAATTTTAAAAATATTCTTCATCTTATTTTCTTTTAAAAATTCAACCTTAATTTGATGATGTAAAAGTATTGTCTCAACTAGTGTGAAACATATCATCAAAGTTCAAGCGTATATCAATTAAGCTCATCTTATATCAATAGAGACTCAATATTTAGGTATATTTGTTATTGAAGTTGTTTAAAGTTGTATTGAAAATCTGCGAGTAACACCTTGATTTCATTGGCTTCAGCTAATTTTTATTCCATAGCTACGGCTATGCAATAATAAATTGAGCTTTGCCACTAATAATCAATTTGTCACTCTCGCAATTCCCCTACAACCTTAAACAACTTCATTCACTAAAACAGTAATAGGGGTGCAAGATGTAAGAACATTTAAGTTAAAAGAAGGCAATTCTAAAAACTACTTTAAAGGATTGTATGATGCTTTAGGAGGAGAGCACTCCGATACTACATATAAGTCAAAGGGTGATAAGATTCAGATAGAGATGTTCTCTCAGCAGATTCTTGCAGGGCTTGAAGTACTGGTTGCTAAGGCAAAGTTTAACGAAGCCCTTATTATGGAGCGTGAACCAGATAACGACCCTAATCTTATACATATTTATATAGTATACAGAGGTAGTGCAAACCAGAATTACAACAATCAGCTGCAATCACTCGAGGCAGGAAATCTAAATGGAGTTTTTATTTACAATGGCTTGTTCCCTACAGTAACCTATTTCCCGGTGGCCTCTTACTATAACTCAATCACACTAAAAGTTAAAAAGGAAGTTTTTAAAGAGCTATTGCCGCACCATGCAGATGAGTTAATAAAGATACTTATTCAGGATGATCCTATTGCCTACCATACCGGATTACCAATTAGCATGGAACCTATTATTGATGATATTTTGCTTTATGATACCATGAAGTTTGAACGCATTCCCATGATTATGGCAAAGAGCTTAGAACTTTTTACTCAGATTATGTTTTCTCTAAAGGAGCTAATGCAAAAAGATCAGCTCAATGGCTTGCATGAGGAAGACTACAAAAGGTTATTGGATGTGAAGAACCATATATTAACTAAAATTGAAGACACCATTGTAGTTGATGAGATTGCTCTGAAGTTTGGTGTTAGTATATCTAAACTTAAAAGAGATTTTAAAACCTTATTTAATACATCGATATATCAATACTATACCCACGCAAAAATGGATGAAGCTTATCGAAGACTAAAATCAGGGAAATATTCTGTATTGGAGGTAGGCTACGATTTGGGTTATTCTAGCATTCCTAACTTTTCTACCATGTTTAAAAAGATAAAAGGTATTAGTCCTAAAAACGTAATACCCCAAAATACTTCTGATATAAAGTAAAAGTGCAGTTTAATAAAAAAAGTGAAGCCATTAATTTATCATTAATAAGCTCCACTTTCTACAATAAGAAATTCTCTTTTTAAATCTGGATTAGGCATTAAAATTTAAATGCCAATTTTCTGGTATAATTACTTAGAAAATACAAATGTTGTAACCAGCCTAAACTCTCCTTTTGCGGAATAATCAGGCCTAACTGCGTTGTGGTAATACTGAGCTCCTAAATTGAGGGGTAGCTTACCACCCAAAAATACCAACTTATTAATTCCACCACCTACTGGGACTGTCCATTGCTGACCTTTATCGGCATTCCAGTTAGCCGTAATGGTAGGGTATGTATTCACAACCCATCCTTTTCCTAAACCATATGCAATTAAGGTTTGTCCAACAAAGGCATTAACATCATTACGGTCACTGTTACCTGCAATAGAGGCAGTTTGACGTAGTACAATATCAACTATCCATTTTTTGTTGGTATAAACCATTACAAACGATCCGCCTAAGTTCCATTTTTCGGTACCTAGGCGAGCATCAGAAGCTACTGGAAGATCAATAGAAGGACCTATACCCCATGCTACTTTTCCAGCTTTTTTAGGAGTAACATAAAACGAATAATTAAGATCGGTATTGCCAAAAGTAGATGAGATGTTATTACCATCGCCAGGTAAATAACTTAAGCCAACAACACCTCTATGTACCATATTAAAGTTTTTAAATTGCATGGTATACAATGGTTGTAGAGACATGGTATAACTTGTTCCATCAACGCCCGGTATTCCTGTACCAATGTTGTGTTGTATGGGCAAGGCTTTTATGTTGGCTAAAGGGTTTTGTAATTTAGCAGCTAAGGCATCCTTATCCGTTTGTCCATTTGGCTTTGCTGGGATAAGACATGCAGAACCCATCATTAATAGAAATAAAAAATGTTTCATATCTGTTTTGTTTATTTAGTGTTAATGTGTTGTGTAAGTATATAGCTAGAAGTACTGTACAAGCTGTACTCTAAAGCCATGAAAATGATTGAGTGCATTTAGGTGCCTGAGCATCACATACTCGTAACGATACTCAATAGTAATGTTATGATTTAAGGAGTGCCCAGTAGCCAGTGTAGTTTTCCATTGCATTAACTCCTTAGTTGCATCGTTACTGCCATAATATAATTCGCTCATTGGCCTTAGGTAAAGCTTATTATCTGTATGCATGTGTTTTTTTAATTCTAGGCGGTACCTCAATCGGGTGTTCATTGTGTTTTCTAAATCAGGTATGAAGAATATGCGCTGTTCAAACATAAGGCGATGCGTTAATGCAGCCGTCGGACCTATATGATTGTTTAATAAAATTGACTGGAACGGTCGTAACTCATAATTAAGAAGGCTTCCTTCTTCTATGGCAATATTACTTCGTTGGCCCAGAGCAACGCGAAACCATGAATTGACAGAATGAAAATACGTGCTTCTTATTTCAATTCTATTCCACGCATCATTTGGTTGCGTATGCCAACCAGCACCAACAGATACCTTGCCTAGCCCATCTATAGGTGTTTGTGCAAAGTAATATAATCGGCCTTGGTTGCTTAGTTGCGCTGTTAGCGGCATTCCGAATATTATTAGAAGAAAAAGAACTATTATGTACCCTATTCTACTCATATTAAATCATTGTGTAATTTGAGTGTTTCAATTAATGATGCATAGATATTGGTGTGTTATGGCTTAGAAGGCTTCTGTAATTCCGAAATAAAATACGCCTCCGGATTTTCCTCTAGCATAGTCAAACTTCAAATTGAGTCGTTCGTATGGAAGTAAGCGGTATCTGATTCCTACGTTTGCCATGTGCAACCACTCTGCATTGGTGAAACTTATTGAAGCACCACTCTCATGGTTATCGTTACCAAAAACTTTACCTGTTCCGATGGCTGCTACAAAGCCTAATCTGTGATTTAGCCAAGGGGTTTCTTTTCTGAATTCAATTTCGAAGTTTACCAGGTTCATATCCATATATTGTCCTTGCTCGTAACCTCGTTGTACTGTTCTCCCGGCTCTTCCGTATGAGGACCAGAAGTTGCGCGATGCATCTTCGGATACAAATCTACCTGAAGCATGAACAGCCAGTACATTGCTTACATTATCACGCAAAGTGAAATACTGACGATAATCGGCCATTAAAATATTTTGACTTTCATCGCCCATCATCTGATCCATGCTTATGCTAGCCAATATACCGGTGTATGGATAATTGATATTATCACGTGTATCATACGATGTGTTATAACGTATCCCATGTGTATGCACAAAATCTTCAGAAAAACCATTGGCTTTAAGTAAGGCATCAGCCTCCTCGTTTTGGCCAAATACTTTTCGGCCATTATACATATATCCAACACCTAAATACCAGTTAGATAATATCTGATGTTCAAACATAACATTAGCTATAGCAACATTAGCAGTTACATCAGTGATTGAAGGGGCAATTGTAGGATCTGCAGGATTACTAGACAATAGCATATTTTGATTTATACTGCCATAAAATCCGCCTGCACTAATTCGCCACTTATCTTCGGCTAAAAAGAGTTTGTTATTTAAACCAAGCATATAGCTTTTATTGGTAGTCATTTGCATAAATAGCGCAGATGATGAAGGTGGTGAAACCAAATCACCCTCACTAGGATAGTAATTAAACATGTTAATTAAAGAAATACCCCATTTTGCAGATGGATCATATGATGGCATAGGAACAAAGTTGTACTTTACACCCTTACGTTCTTTCTCATCGTCAAATACGCGTCGCCCGTTTTCATCTAACTCTACTTTGTTTTCTTCAGTATTATCGCTTTTAACATTTTGAGAAAAGGTGCTCAAACCAATGAGCAGGAATGTTATTGTTATAATTATTATTTTCATAATTGTTCCTTTTGTCACTCGCTGTAAATAAGTAATGTGAATACTTCCTTACCTATTACTATGCCAAAGGACTGTTATAAAAAGCCTAATATTTGCACAAAACGGGCAAGCTATTGCACAAAACGGTATTTAAAGTTTGGAGTTACCAAAAACACCAATTATGGTAGAACTAAAAAATATATTCAATCGATTAACGATATTTTTGGTATAAGTGCACAAAGCATTACATTGTAAGCTATATTAGTTAACTAAAAAGCTACGTGTATGAGTGAAGATGGAGCTTTAGAATTTGATACCATAGAACAGCAACCTTTTGATTTTTTCGAAAAACTTATTGAGCTTTATGGTGGAGAATGGGATGGAACACACTTTACCTTAAATAACAATTTGGGTAAGATTAATGTGAATTTATTCAAGTATCCTAACAACTGTATTGTATCCATTGGCGATTATAATTTGAATAAACCCATTAAGATAATTAATAGGCCCAAGGAAAATGAACGAATTGTTGCGGTTCGTATCGGGTTTCATGGTGGGCTTGGTGGAGAGAGTACTCAAATGGGAAACTCAGAGGGTATTTTTATTTACGACGCTAATAAACCCTTTCAGCTTAAGTTTCCAAAGAATAAAACCATTCAGTGGATGTCTATTCGCGTGCCTTTGCAGTTTATAAATAGCTGGACTCCCATAGAGAAACAAGGCTCAAAGCTTATGAATATTTTAAATAACGAGAAAGATTGGTTTTTCTATTACCGCTTGCCACCCGAAATAGAATCGCTAGTGCGCAGCGCTGTTATGCACATGCACAATAAAGATTTGGTTAAGCCAATTATGTATGCACGTGCCTACGAAATAATAGCTCGCCTTTTTGTATTAATTGAAGGTGATGACAGTGCTATAGTAGCAAAGAAAATTCATCCGATTGACTTTTCGCAGATGCACGAAGTAAAGGAAGAATTATTGCAAGATTTTTCAAAGTTACCTAACGTTGAGGAATTGAGTGAAAAGTATGGTATGAGCTATTCTAAGCTTCAACGTTCATTTAAAGCTGTGTTCGGAATGCCCATAAAAAAATTTTACAACCAACACAGACTTGAAGAGGTTAACCGCTTAATTAAATATTCTAGTAAATCTATTTTTGAGATAAGTGACGAGCTGGGTTTTCATAGCACTTCACACTTGAGCCGAACTTTTAAACAACAATTTGGATATACACCTAGTGAAATCAGAAGCTAATTTTTTCAATTCTTAGATACTGTTGGCATGCTACAGTCCGACGTAGATCGTGTTTTAAAATTAAGAGTTACCTAGATAATCATGTGAATAAGCCACCTTAGATTCATTTTCTTAAATGAAGAGTTTGGGAAAAATATCGCCTCTTTTTCTTTATGCCTCTCTCCTCGTCTATTTCAATCATTTCTTAATCAGATTACTTTACCCACCAATAAAATACAATTCCCCACCCTTATAATACATCTCCTAAAAAGGTCTTTATAGCAACAAGCGGTATTTGATAACAAGCCGTTTCAAACACGAACCACAACTTAAAAAAAAGTTTATCTTGACTAGTTTATGTCTAGCTAAGCTTTACCAACACTGCAACTTGCTTTGCTAATTTTATTCCATCAGAATTACGCACATTTTTTAATAATGATTTTAATTAGGATAGGATGAGAAAGAGATTTATAAGCAACATTAATTTACTGTTATGCATTATTGCTGCAACGGCAATGCTTGCTTCATGCGGCGATACTAATGAGGTTAATAATTTTGAACCTGAGGCGAACGATAACTCCTTAATGGTTTTAAAAAACAGTACCCAAGGAAGTGCAAACCAAGTAGATGTTAGTACCAACGATGACATTGGTGGTAACGGAAGTTCAGGTGATGATTATAGCTTACTAACCAAAGCAGAAAACGGCACGGCTACGCATCTTAACGATGGTATTTTTGAGTATATTCCTAATACCGATTACGTTGGTGAAGATGTATTCAAATACCGACTAACAGATAGTTACGGTAAAGAAGCTTATGCCCAAGTAGTAGTTAGAATTGTTGATGAGTTTATACCTATAGCACAAGACAACGAAATGACTGTTAAAATGAACAGTACTGCTGGTGCATCAAATCAAATAGATGTTAGCGAGAATGATGATATTGGCGGTAATGGCAGTTCAGGTGATGATTATTCTGTACTAGAAGAATCCAATAACGGAACTCTCAACCATATAGAAGATGGTATATTTGAATATATTCCAAATCAAGATTATCAAGGAGAAGATAGATTTACATACAAACTTACCGATAGCGAGGGCAAATTTGATGAGGCTACAGTTACAATTACGATAACGAAAGAATTAACTGAGGAGGATTTTGAAAATATAGATCCTAATTTTCCTTCATTTGTATCAATAAACAACACCACGCCCGAAGGTAAAGTATGGGTGAAACAAGATAACATGTCCGACGAATTTGAAAGTGGTTGGGATAACAACAAGTGGTTTCGTTCTGTTTGGAACTATGATCCTCCGGTATTTATGTCGAACGGTACAATAAACTCTGGTGTAGCTGATGGTAACCTTTGGATTAAAGCTACGCTTAACGAGAGTAATCCTGAGGAACGATGGTTTCAGACAGCACGTATACATTCTAGAACAAAAATTAGCTACCCAATGTATACCGAGGCCAGCATTAAAGCGGCACATATTTCGGCCTATAATACCTATTGGTTAAACAACGGAGATATTGATAACAGAGACGAAATTGATATTATTGAAAATAACTCCAAACCTTCGTGTGACTGTCAGCCCGACTTCCCTATGCAAATGAACTCACAGTATTTTCATGCTGACTCTAATTTAAGCCCAAAAGAAATTAGAAACAAAGGCGACTTTAACCAGAGTGGTTTATCGGATGTTAATCCTAAAAAAGGAGTTAAATGGAATGAGGATTATCACACTTTTGGGGTATGGTGGAAAGATTCTAAAAACATACAGTTTTATCTTAACGGAGAACCTGCTGGTAGCGTTGTTGTGGGTGAGCATAACGACGGAACCATTTACGAAGCACGTGAGTTTACCAGAGAACTAGAAATTATATTTGATTTATGGACTGGCGATTTTAATTGGCTAGGCGGATTAGCTTTAAAGGAAGATTTACAGAACGATGCCATCAACACTATGAAAGTTGATTGGGTACGAACTTGGAAATTAGAGGATGAGTAATATTGATTTCAGAAAATAACCCTATATCTAAAGCCCTGGGCATTTTGCTCAGGGTTTTTCTTTTAATATAACCATATCAACATTTCTTGAGCTTATAAATTAATACCCGATATCGAATTATCCGCTAAACTAGCACATGAAGTATTGCAAGTAGGTAATAAGCTTAAAACGGCTATTGACCAGGCAAGTGATGCAAGTAATAATTTATCGGGCATAGCTCAAGACAATGCTAATTCTGCTGATTTTATGCAAAAAAACAGTACTGAATTAAACCTATTAGCCCAAAATTTAAACGAGTTGGTTAAAAAATTTAAATTCTAAAACTGAATGCTTAAGCCTGTTTTAAAATAGGCAACTCCGTATCCGAACTCCATAAAAATGCCTAGTTTTTCATAGAAGTTATAACGTGCTCCTACAAAAATATCACTAGCAAAATAGGCTTTCTTTACCTTATCCTCATTCTGGTCGTTTTTACCTCTCTTAAGGGTAAAACCCAGTATGGCACCTGCATAAACATCAAACTTATTCCATTTAACATCATCGGTCATTTCTACCAAATCAAAATGGTACACACCCTTTGCAGCAAAAGTTGTAAAATTATTACCCTGAGTATATTTATTGTCATCAGACCAATAGTCTAAATAAGAACTGGCAACAGATATTAAACCACCTGCGCTAATATGCCCTACCCCAATCAATTCACTTACATTTTTTTCATACGACATTGTAAACGATGGCGTTTTTGAAGTATACTGATGCTTAGGCAAAGATGCCACACCTAAACCTAATTTAACCAGATGTTCGCCACCTTGCAGAGGTTGGGCAGTGGCTCCAACAATCGCAACTACTGAAATAAATATTGTAAATAATAATCTTTTAATCATGTACCAAGCTTTGAGTGCGCAAAGATATAGGAAAGCAATAAAAGTCGCCCAATTAGTTAAAAAAACTTTTACTAAAGCACATTTACAATGGATATGATTTAGTATAGATACATTTTTATAACTTTGCGGCTTCAAATATTTAAAGTACAGATTATGTCAGTAGCTATGAGTCGCCAAAAAAAGGTGACTACTCACGTATTAAGTGAGATGAAACATAATAAAGAAAAGATTGCAATGTTAACAGCCTATGATTTTTCATTGGCTAAAATAGTTGATTCAGCAGGTATTGATGTAATACTTGTTGGTGATTCAGCATCCAATGTAATGGCGGGTTACGAAACTACCCTCCCAATTACTTTAGATCATATGATTTATCATGGTGCATCTGTAGTGCGCGCCGTTGAGCGAGCTTTAGTTGTTGTTGATATGCCCTTTGGTACCTACCAAGGTAATTCGAAAGAAGCACTAACTTCTGCCATACGTATTATGAAAGAAACTGCTGCCGACTCGGTTAAACTTGAAGGTGGTAGAGAGGTTGTGGAATCGGTAGAACGAATTATTTCTGCTGGAATACCTGTGATGGGCCACTTAGGTTTAACTCCTCAATCTATTCATAAATTTGGTACTTACACTGTTAGAGCCAAGCAAGAAGAGGAAGCGCAAAAGTTAATTGAAGATGCACATTTATTGCAAGAAGCTGGTTGCTATGCTATTGTTTTAGAAAAAATACCTGCTGAATTGGCTGCTAAAGTAGCAGAACAATTAACCATTCCTATTATTGGTATTGGTGCAGGTAGCGGCGTAGATGGACAAGTACTTGTATTGCACGATATGTTAGGTGTAACTCACGAATTTTCACCACGTTTTTTACGTAGATACCATAACCTGTTTGCCGAAATTTCAGGTGCTGTTGGTAATTACATAGAAGACGTTAAAGCTGTTGATTTCCCTAGCGAACGCGAGCAATATTAAACATAGCTATTGATTTGGTAAATAATTGTTGTAACCCAACATTGTTTGCGATTAATTAAATTTCAAAAAATGGATATAGAAGTATTATACGAAGACAACCATATTATTGCCGTCAATAAAAGAAACTCAGAAATAGTTCAGGGAGATAAAACAGGCGATGAAGCCTTAAGTGATAAGGTTAAAGCATATATTAAAAAGAAATACAAAAAACCAGGCGACGTTTATTTGGGTATTGTACACCGAATCGATCGCCCTGTGAGTGGTATTGTTCTGTTTGCAAAAACTAGTAAAGCAGCCTCGCGTTTGAGCAAAATGTTTTTGGATAAAGAGATAAAGAAAACATATTGGGCAGTGGTGAAACAGCTACCCGAATCAGATTCGGGCAGATTGGTGCATTACATGATTAAAAACGAAGAGAAAAATAGATCTAGCGCCTACGACAAACAAAAAAAGAAGTCGAAAGAAGCGATTTTAAATTATCGTTTGGCATCAAGTTCTGCTAATTACCACTTATTAGAAATTGATTTAGAAACAGGACGTCATCACCAAATACGTTGTCAGCTTGCTAAAATAGGCTGTCCTATTCGTGGAGACTTAAAGTATGGTGCTGCTCGCTCACTTAAAGGTGGTGGAATTAACCTACATGCACGTAAGGTTGAATTTATGCACCCTGTTAAAAAAGAACCTATAGTGATAACCGCAAAAACGCCTAAGGAAGACAACCTTTGGATTGAATTTGCCAATATGCTAGGTAAAAAATAATCTGCATTAGCAGAATAAATAAAAGCGGTAAACAAAATTTGTTTATCGCTTTTCTTGTTTAAATATCATATAAGTCTGAAGCTTTATTTAATAGAGACCTTACAAGCAAAGCTCAATAATCAAACTTTAGGCACCCTACATTAAAACACCACTCTTAGTTTTTATTGGTGCTGGTAAATCAGTTTCACCTAGCATCTCCAATAAATCAATCTCTATAGTTCTACAAAGCGATAACATGGGTATATCATTGGGCATCCCCTGAAAAGGATTTTCTGAGTAATCCCCAACTATTTCCATCATCATATAAACCCATCCGATTAAGGCAGTCATCATAACAGAAATTGCAGCTCCCCAAGTTCCTAAATTTATTAATGATGGTATCATCGAAAACGGAACTAAGAAGATAAATATCCCAATAAAAATGCGGCTAAGGTTAGCGTATTGTCTCGGCAAAGGAAACTTTTTAATTCTTTCCGCTTTACCCTGATGATCGTAAAAAGCAGAGAGTGTTTTAGATAATTCCATATGCCTAAAATCGTCAACTAACCCATCGTTCCTCAAGGTTCTTAAATCCCTAGATTGCTCATTAATAATTTGAGTTGCTGTATTAGATGCATTTAATAAATGGTCGTGTTCATCTTTTGGCAAAAGCCGTTGTAATTCATCACCTGTAAGTTCATCCTGCACCAAACCAAGCCCATAATTTTTCTGCATTAACTGCGTTGATAGGCGATATAATATATTTTGATTAATATGTTCCCATTCCGTACTAACTAGCAATTGACTTCTTAGTGCATAAAGCCATGCAATATGCCGATATATCAATCTGCTTTTTACACTTTTTATTTCGGCATCGGATAATGGCTTATTTGTGAATTGATTAGTAATAAAACCATCCACATACATTCCCCACGAACGACTACTATTTACAATACCTCCCCATATTTTGCGAGCTTCCCACATTCTATCGTAGGCACTATTATTTTTAAAACCTACATAAAATGCAACAGCTGTACCAATTATGGAAATAGGTAGCCAAGGTAACTTCAACTCAATTAGGTTATATACATATAAAAAAGCTACTGAAGAAGACCACAGTAATAACCAAATCACATGATGCCCCGACCATTCCATGGCCTGTTTTAAACTTATCCCACGTTTTACAATCATATCTTATTTATTAATAACCAAACACCATTATATAAACTTGTGATAATTGATATTGTTTATCGTAAAACAATCTTCATCAATCTTCCTTTGCAACATTTTATGCTTCTATTTGTGCGGGAAAAATTATCCATGTAGCTTTGTGCATTATTTAATAAAATAAATGGCTAAAAAGAAGCATTCAAATATTCCTATTTTCATTCCTGAATTGGCTTGTCCTCATCAATGTGTATTCTGCAACCAACGCAAAATATCTGGCCAAATTGATGTACCTGCACCCGAAGATATTGCTGATACCATAAAAATGTATTTAAGCAGTATGAATGATGGCCGAACTATTGAGTTGGCTTTTTTTGGAGGTAGCTTCACAGGTATTCCCATTGATTTGCAAGAAGCCTACTTAAAAGCGGCCCAACCGTTTATTAAAGATGGTTCTATTCAGGGCATTCGCCTCTCTACCCGACCTGACTATATTGATGTTGAACGCATGGATTTACTGGCCAAATATGGAGTAATAGCCATTGAATTAGGAGCACAATCAACAAATCAGGAAGTTTTACAAAAGTCGGGACGAGGTCATAATTTTGATGCCATAAAAAACGCCGCTAAACTCATCAAGAGCTATGGTATGGAATTGGGCTTACAAATGATGATTGGTTTACCTACAGATACCAACGAACGTAGCATACAAACTGCAAATGATATTATTAGCTTGGGTGCTGATACAACACGTATTTATCCAACAATTATAGTAAAAGATACCGCCTTAGAAACCTTATTTAATGAGGGCTCATACAAACCATTATCCTTAAGTGAAGCCGTTAATTGGTGCAAAGATATTTTACCTCTTTTTGAAATGTCTGGTGTTAAGGTATTGCGGGTAGGCTTGCACCCTTCAGAAGATTTAGTTGAAGGAAAAAACCTAGTAGCTGGTCCAATGCACGCATCGTTCAAAGAAATGGTGCAAACGGCAATATGGCGAGACTTACTTTTGAAGGAATGTGAAAAAAGTACAACTAAATCTTTCTCTTTTAGTATAACTCCTTCGCAATTTAACTATGCCATTGGATTTAAAGGCAGTAATCGTAACGAACTACATGAAAATGGTTTTTCAATTCGTTTCCAACAAGATACTTCTTTATCAGGATATGAATATAAGGTAGAATACTAAATCATTGAGCTAATTTTTCATCTCATCAATATGGAAACCATAAAAAAAGCAAAACTTGTTCTAGTTGATAATCGTATCATTAGCACTGTACGCAACAAACTCATGCCTTTTGCTGAAAATATTGAAGGATTTAAAAGCAAAGGTATTACCTACAATGCGGTTTCCTGCCATCCAGATGTTTTTATTCATCAAAGCAAAAATAGCAATATAATTGCCCCCAATATCCCATCAAAAATAGTTGAGCTTTTTAATAAAAAACATATCCCCTATCAATTTGGAGAATCTACAGTAGGTACTGATTTAATTGGTAGCACACCTTATAATTGCATTGTCACAGAAGCAGCCATTCTGCATAAAAAAGGCTTTACCGATGCAACAATTCTTAATATAAATACTAATGCTACTTTTATAAACCTACCACAAGCCTATTCCCGATGTACCACTTTGGTTTTGCGCCATGGCTTAGCTGTAAGTTCCGACCATGGAGTGCTAAAAAAACTACGCACACACAATTGGGAAGTTCTGTATTTTGATCCCTCTGACATTCGTATTATTGACCACAGAAACGGCTTTTTTGGCGGGTGCTGTGGCATATTTAACAATACCGTTTTTACCTTGGGTAATCCGCTTCTTCATCAAGATGGAGAGCAGTTCCATGACTTTCTAACTTTACACAGTTTTAAATTAGAAATACTCTCAAACGAAAAGTTATATGATGGCGGTGGAATCCTGTTTTTCTAATATCAGTTATTCATTATCCCCCTTAATCCAGATATCTTATTCGTCCTATTTTCATTCCTGTTTTAGCTACTTTTACTCCGAAAAAATAAATCTATGTTAATGAAAAGAATAACTACATCAATTGTACTTATTATAAGTACACTACTTACTTATGCGCAAAGCTATGGTGGAGGTAACGGGTCAGCCAATGATCCATTCATCCTAAGAACCCCTTCACATTTAAGTTACCTATCTAACACTCCTTCTGAATGGAGTATGAATTACTCTTTTGTACTTGAAGATGATATTAACATGGATGGGGTTACATTTACACCAATTGGCAGCACAGAACAAGTGTTTATTGGAGATGTAAATGGTAAAAAACATACCATCTCTAACTTAAATATTAATACCCCTGGTATAGATTTAGATAACGAAAAAACGCTAGGTGTGGGCTTATTCGGTGCACTTAACGGTAATGTAAGCAACGTGGGTATCATTAATATCTCGTTTCAAGGAGATGGATTTAGTCGCACCGGTGCCATTGCAGGTGTTCTTGATGGCGGATCTATTACCCAATGCTATTCAGAAGGTGGTACATTAGATGTAGGCTCAGGAGGCTGGACTGGAGGCATAGTAGGTGCACTTTTTTCTGGCGGCAATAAAACGGTTGAAGATTGTTACAGTTCATCCAACATAATTGGGAACTGGGGTATTGGCGGTATTGTTGGAGTTAATAGAGGTGAGCACTCCATTAATAGAGTGGCATTTTATGGCAGTGTTTCGAGTGGTAATGCCATTGTTACTATACAAAATGATGCTGACGACAATAACAAAAATGGTATTGCCCCGAGTAATGCATTCTTTGCCACAAGTACTGCAGCTATTGATGCAAATGCGACTGAATTAAATGCTTCGCAGCTTTCAGACGAGGGCAGCTACACTACTTTCGATTTTATAGAAACATGGCACATCAGCGAAAGTGAAAATTACGCTGTTCTGAATCCGATTTACAAAGAACCAGAGGTGGACTTTTTTGAAACCATTAGAACCCAAAGAATCGCATCGAGCGATAAAGTTGAGTGGACACAATTTGGCCCTGGTATGTCGGGCTATAATGAAGAGTTTTGGTGTCATCCAACCGATGTTAACACCATGTTTATGGGACCTGATATGCATGTAACCTATGGCACTTGGGATAATGGAGAATCGTGGTACACCATCAAAGACCAAGATGGCTTAGGTATTGATTTAGAACGTACTCTAGATATTAAGTTCTCTCTTCAAAATCCTGATTATGGGGTAGCTTTGGAGCGACGTGGTTGGGTTTATACCACGCAGGATCGAGGACGAAATTGGACTCAGGTTTCTACACTACCAAAAACCATTGACAACACTTATAATATGCACACTAAGATAGCCATTCATCCTGAAGATGATCAAACATGGTTTATTGGTGCTGGTGGCTTTTGGGATATTAAAAACAATCATCGTTCAGCTGAAAAACCACAAGGAACGCAATCCAGCTCTGCCAGTTATGGCTATATCCTTAAAACCACAGATGCCGGTGCTGGCTGGACTAAAATAGCAACTGATATTTCGGATGATTTAGATGTGGGGCGAATTATTATTAGTCCGATTGACCCCGATATAATGATTATAGCAACAGGGCAAGGTATGTACCGCAGTACAGATGGTGGCACAACCTGGATTTCGAGCGCTTCGGGCTTACCCAATAACCGACCCCGCGACTTATGTATGTATTATGATGGCAACAGCGAATTTATACTATACTGTATTGAACAAACCTTTTTTGAAGACAAAGGAAACACCGTAGAATGTAAAGGAGGAGTATACAAGAGTACAGATAATGGAAATACTTGGCAGAATATATCAGGTAATATAGCCATTGATATGACACAAATTACTAGTAGTACTGAACTCAATTTCTTTCATAAAACAGTAGGTAATTGGTTTGGCATCTCAAGCTCTGATTCGGAGGCAAAATATACTGATTATCCAAGCATTGCATTTCCTACATACAACCGAATTGTTGTGAATCCTCTTGATAAAAACGAAATTTATATCTGTCATAATAAAAAGCACGATAAGAGTTTTGGACCAGGAGAACTTTGGAAAACTACCGATGGCGGCTTAAATTGGATTACCTGTGCTAGGGATGGCAGCTATTGGATTAACGATACCAACAAATCCTATTGGGAAAGTAGAAATAATCCTACTGGTGCAAATATAAAATATGCCCACCTTCAGCGCGAAATGGATCATAGCTCTGCTACATCGGGTAACCGGATGCTTGCTATAAATGCTGATGGAGAGGTATTTATTGGCATTGATCAGCAAACATTGCGTTCTAACGATCATGGCGAAAGTTGGGAACAGGTTGATGATTATGAAACTGAGGAAGGTAGCAAAGCTTGGATCGGTCGTGGAGATAGTAACCTTCCTGGTAGATTTATTTTACATGAAACAGGAATCCCAGATAGAAAGTTACTTTGCTCAGGAGAGCATGGCTTATGGAAAACGGTTGATAATGGTGATTGGCTTGATAAGGAAGCTGTAGCTGTAACACAAATTGAAGGGCAAGTTCACGATGGTGGAGCGCATTCTATATCAACTGTTGCAGTACATCCTAACGACCCAAACACGATATATATATTGAGTTGGAGACAATCGCACAGAGGTAAATTAAGACGAACTACTGATGGTGGTGCTACTTGGGAAAATATTGCCACAATTTTTGAAGCCAGCAACGACAGTTGGGAAGGTTTAGCTATTCAATATTCATTAGTAATTGATCCCGTAAATCCTGATAATATGTATTTCTGTTCCATAAAAAAAACGCTCTCTGAAGTTGGCTCAAGCGTTGATGAGGACGTTTTAACTAAAGGCGGATACGGTGTTTATAGCTCAACGGATGGAGGCTATAACTGGACATTAAGCACTGCAGGTATGCCTAGCAATAGCAGTGTACGAAGAATAGTACTGGACCACGATAATCCAGAAACTTTATATGCATCGCTTAATAAAAATGGTGGTTTATATAAATCGACTGATAAAGGTATTAACTGGACCAAGATAAATACGCCAGATGCGGTTAAGTCGGTTAATTATTTCCATATGAATAAGTCTACTGGCCATATGTATATTTGTACAGGAGAACGAAGCACTGATATTAGCGAAGGTGGTGTATGGAAAAGTATAGATAACGGAAGTACATGGACTCGCATTTTTATAGCTCCATCTGTTTGGCAAGCAGAAACTTCCCCAATTAACCCCGATTTATTAGTAATTAGTTGTGGGGGGCAGTCGGCTAGCCTCGCTGAAGACTTTATGAACCCTGGTGTTTACCTTTCTTTTGATGCAGGTAATAGTTGGGAAAAGGTAAACAATAACTTAGGTCAGCCCAATAAAATTGTAGAAGTTATGCCCGACCCTTATAACGAAAGTCTTTTATGGTGTGCCTCATGGGGAAGCGGCTGGTCAAAAGGTATTATAAAAACTGAAGAAATTAAAGCTATTTGTAGCGATGTTACTGTGAATGCGGGAGAAGAGGTCACTCTTTATGCTCATGGTTCTATCGGTAAAGAGCTTGATTACATTTGGTCTGCCCCCGAAGAAATAGAAGATGGCGTTGCCTATAAACACAAACTAAGTTTTACGGCTCCATATGTTGCTAACGATTCTGTAATAAAAATAAATTTAGGCGTAAGTAATAACGAAGGCTCTGATAATATTGATGTTAATATTACTATAAAAGCAACAGGTACAAGTCTCAGTGATACTGCACACCAAAATGTGACGCTTTTCCCAAATCCTGCTGAAAAGTTTATTACGGTAAAGGGCATTAATATGGATGCCAATTATACGGTACTGTCTGCTTCTGGAAAAGAAATGTTGCGCAGTGAGCAATCCCAAATAAACATCTCCGATCTTGATACAGGATATTATTTACTAAAGATTCAATCAAAACAAGGCACTAGTCACCATCAATTTATTAAAAGGTAAATAACGGGTATAAGGACAAAAAGCGGTTCTTCTAATGAGGAGACCGCTTTTTTTATGCGCAAATAGATTTCAATACTACCCCAATATCTTCTGATAAGCCAGCACGTCGAGTAAGCGATTAAACTTCTCTCCTACCTTTACAAAATGCCCACACTTATTATAGCCACAACGCTCAAATAGTTTAATGCTATTTAGGTTTTCACCCGTAATTATTCCCAATAAATTATTGATTCCATTCTGCAAGGCGATTTTTTCAATCATCAGTAATACTTGTTTCCCAATACCCTTACCGCCAAAATTTGGCTTTAAGTATAAGGTAACTTCTGCTGTTTTTGCATATGCTTGGCGCTTCTTATACGGTGCTAAATAACAATATCCGCAAACCTCTCCTTCAAATTCAACTAAGTACGATTTGTATTTAGCATCACCCACATACATAAACTCTTTCAATTCGTTTATAGAAATATGCTCAGTATGAAATGTGGCAGTAGAGTTAATTATATAATAGTCGTAAATTTCTTTTACTATCTCTAAATCAGATTCGTTAAGTTCATTTAATTGAATATTCATTTTCTTCCTAGGCTATTGTTTATTATAGAAGTTATTTAAAGTGTACCATTTAATATTTCTAACTCAACCAGTGAGCAACTTGTATCGGTTCTGCGTAATCCGCTTACTTCAAATAAAGCATTAAAATATGGATTTCCATCGGGCATTTTTTCATAAAATTCTTTTAACCAATCCATATTAGTGAAATTTCGAACCGTTGCCAAAGTTCCAATATCATTATTCGATGTTAAAAAAATAGCAGTATTGCCATTCTCCAGTGGTGCGTAAGATACCATGGCATACTCTACCCTCGCCTCATCATCAAAGGTGGTAGCATATGTATCAACCTCATTGGGCTTGGAGCTCGTATATCCATCTCTAAATATCTCAAATTGCTTACTATTACGCAGGAATAATGCTTTGGAAGTTTTCATGGTTTTATTCTGTCCCACATAAATAATATTGTGGTTTCTAATTTCCTCAAGCTTAAAGTCAGACTCTAAACACACCTCAAAACGACTATCATTATCCGCAAACCAATTGCAAAGGGTATGTATCACAAAAGGTGCCATCTTAGTCATCATAGTATAATCGGTGGCTCTAATTTGTTCCTTCTTATTCTTTCCTAAATATTTAAGTAAATCACTTTCTGAGTTTATGCCCGATATAAAAGTAGGTTGCCAATTGCCATTCACCTGTTTTTGCTGCAACATCATATGATCCGCCACAACACAAATGGTTTTAGCTTTGGGTTTAAAGTAGTTATCCCAAACAAAAGTATTTTTTGTAGGATATAAAAACGCCACTAAAACCAGTACAGAAGCTATAATACCTAACACGCTTAAATGTTGCTTGGTAAGCGACAACTTCAATACGGTGTTTGAAGCTTCTGCATCCCCTGTACTTTTAGCGCCATAACTTAAGTTATATTGCCCTTTCTCTACATTAAAAATAATAGCATCACTAGTACCAACCGCATCGTAATACTCCGATAGTTTCTTCCTAAGGTTATACATGTATACCCTAACCTTTCCATCGTTCTTTTCAGGATCGTAGTTTTGCTCAAATAATTCTAAACCTATAATATGCTCTTTTACATCATTTCCTTCCTTAGCTTGATTTACTAGAAATTTTAAGAGCCGAATATTTCGGGGCGATTTTTCAAAAATTGGATGACTGCAAATTTTTTGGAGTGCCTCATCTACATCGTGGGTGGTATCGATCTTTTTCATGCTTACAAAAATATAAAACTGATTTAAAATATGGGGTTAATTTAAATCTTTATAAAGGGGTTAAAATCAGCATTGTTAAAAAGGTTAAATAACGGTTAATCCACAGTTGAGCATCACATTAAATAACCAATCGAATGGTATTTTCATACTTTGCAGGCAACAAAATAATTCAATAATTAACACAAAATAATATTTAATGAACTCAATAATTAAATCACTAACTGTATTTATCTGTTGCATTACACTATTCTCTTGCACCAGCGAACAGCAGACAAAAAACGGAAAACACCTTTTTGATTTCGATTGGAAATTTGTAAAAGGAGATATTAAAAATGCCCAACAAACCATCTTTGATGATTCGCAATGGGATAATGTAAATTTACCTCACGATTGGAGTATCGAAGGACCTTTTAGTAAAGAAAATGCCTCGTTTTCGCGTGGCGCCTGGTTGCCTGCCGGAAAGTGTATGTATCGTAAATCGTTTGAGGTATCTGCCAAAGACCAAGGCAAACGATTTGTAATTTACTTTGATGGAGCTTACCGCAACTCCGAAGTATATATTAATGGCCACCTCTTGGGCAAAAGGCCTTTGGGTTACATTGCTTTTCATTACGACTTAACAGATCACCTCAACTATGGTGGAGAAAACACTATAGCTGTTAAACTCGACAATTCTGCGCAACCTGGATCAAGATGGTATACAGGAACCGGCATTTACCGTCATGTACATTTAATTGTTAGCGATAAATTATATGTTCCGGTTTGGGGCAACTACATCCATAGCAACGATTATAACGGAAGCGAAGCCAACCTGAATATAGAAACATGCGTTAAAAACGACTTCGATAAAAAATACGTATTTACCATACGCCATACTGTAATAGATGCTAATGGCAAACAAGTTACACAATACGAAGAGGCCGCTCAATTAGCTTCAAAGGAAGAAAACACCTTTAAATCGATTGTTAAATTAGAGCATCCAAGGGCTTGGAGCCAAAACAATCCACATCTGTATACCATAAAAACAGAATTATTAAGTGGTAGTCAGGTAATGTATTCTGAAGAAAACAAAACAGGTATTCGCAAATTTGAATACAGCAGCGATAAGGGATTCTTTATTAATGGCGTGCACACAAAACTAAAGGGTGTTTGCTTACACCATGCAGGTGGTCCCTTGGGTGCAGCCATTCACCGCAGAACCATTGAGCGACAGCTTGAAGTTTTGAGCGAAATGGGCTGTAATGCAATAAGAACGGCACACAATCCTTTTTCTGAGGAGTTTTTAGAGGTTTGCGATAGTATGGGATTCATTGTTATGAACGAAGTATTTGATGAGTGGGAGAAAATTAAATCGCCCACTACAGTGCAGGATGGAAAGAAAATTCGCATTCCGGTTGATTTTTATGCCAATGAGTTTAAAGAGTGGGCCGATACGGATTTAACAGACTGTTTACTTAGAGACCGAAACCATATATCAATAGCCATGTGGAGTATTGGTAACGAAATTGTACAAATGATGAATCCCGAGGGTGCGCCTATTGGTGAACGTTTGGCAAATATTGTGCATCAGCTCGATTATAGACCTGTAACCAATGGAGTTTATGGTTATGGTTGGAACAAGTGGCCCAATAGCGATGCCGTGGCAACAAGTGATATTTATGGCTACAACTACATTAAGGACGATGGTTTAACGAAGGAGCGCAAAGCGCAGCCAAATACTATGGCAGTTATTACCGAGCACGAGTCGGCACAATCGTTTTACCCACGTGGCACTTATTTATATGGCAAAGAAAAACAAGAATGGTGGGATAAACTCAACTACAAACACGATGATGCCTATGAATGGGTAGAAAAACGCGATATCAGAGGAGAAGTAGGAATGGAAGCCTGGCGCATTGTAAAAACCAGGCCGCATATGATGGGTATGTTTATATGGACTGGATGGGATTATTTAGGCGAGGTGATTCCTTTTGGGTGGCCTGCACGTTCCTCATCATTTGCACCTATTGATTTATGCGGTTTCCCTAAGGATGGCTATTTCTTTTACCAATCGCAGTGGACCGAAGAGCCAATGGTACACATTTATCCACATTGGAATTTAGATGGAATGGAAGGCAAAAAAGTAACGGTTTATGCTTATACCAACGGACAAGAAGTTGAATTATTTCAGGATGGAAAAAGCTTAGGCAAGCAAAAAAACGAAACTGAAGATGTTGAATACCAAGAGTGGGAAGTGATTTATAAGCCTGGTGTTTTAAAGGCGGTTGCCTATAATAATAACCAAGCGGTAGCAAGTAAAACTGTGGCTACAGCAGGTAAAGCCAATACCATTGAGGTAAAAACACGCAAAAATGAGATGAAGGCCAACGGGCAAGATTTAATTTATGTGGAGTGTACCCTTACTGATAAGGATGGTAATGTTGCCCCAAAAGCAAACAACATGCTAAACTTTAGTGTGGAAGGCCCAGCAAGCATAGCGGGTGTCGGCAATGGTGACAATATGTGTCACGAAGCATTTAAAGCCAATAAGCACAGCGCATTTAACAGTAAGTGTTTGGTTATTCTACAATCAACAAAAGAAGCCGGAACCATCAAACTCAATATTCAATCAGATGGCATGGTGGGTAAAAGCATTGAATTAACATCGAAATAATATGATTAGGGACTTATAAAGTAAAGCCCCCTAATTTGTGATTAGTTTGTTACCCTTTATAAGGTCTGTTTTCTCTAATATTGATGCCTAATATTAGAATAAAACAGACCTTTTTTATTAAAAAGCAATACATATGAAAGTATTAAAAACAGCACTATTACTCTGCATACCTCTTTTGGGAACCGCACAGGTTAAGGTAGATATAGATGTGAATACCAAAAAGCAATACGGTAATATATCGCAACTACAACGCGAAAAATTCTTTAACATGCACGCTTCTTCTGCTGAGTTTAGCGAAGACGAACTACAGTATATTAAAGACCTCGGTGTTGGCTTTGGTCGCAGTTTTGGAGGGCCACGTTTAGGCGAGGCCGAAGAAAAAATGGCGCTTCCACGCGAGGAGTATTTATCGCAACTTAAAAAAAATAGAAAAAATACCCTAAAGTGGAGAAAAGGGGATACCAGCATGGAGGAAACAATGATTTCTACCAATCACCCTCCTGGTAAAACAGGCACCAAAGGTTTTAAGTGGAAGGGTGTAGATGCCGATTATTCTGCCGAGGCTGAGTATGCCGTTTTCAATTTTAAAAACTATTACGGTAAAGATGCCAACGGATATATTCCCCTACCAAAATACTTTGAGCCACTAAACGAACCTTATGTACACGCCAAATCTGTGGCAACAAAAGGAAGTGGAATTACGCAAGAACAAGTTAGAATTGAAATGGCACGCATGCATGCTCAGGTGGCTAAAGCTGTCAGAGCTGAAGTGCCTGAAGTAAAAGTGGGCGGATTTGCTTCGGCATGGCCCTCGTTTGAGCTATGGGAATTCCGCCATTGGCAAGAGCGCATGAAAATGTTTATGGATGTGGCGGGTGATGACCTAGACTTTCTTTCTTTTCATATTTACGATGGCAAAAACGTAACTGGTGGCGATTCGTTCCGTTCAGGCAGTAATGCCGAGGCCATCATGGATATTATAAATGCTTATGGCGCCATTAAATGGGGAAAGCCCAAGCCAATTGTTTTATCAGAACATGGAATAACGCGCCCTGATTGGTTCGGAACGCCATACAGTGCCTTACGCGATTGGAAAAACATCCGTTCCATTAACCATCAAATTATGCAATTTATGGATAGACCTGATGAAATAGAAAAGGTAGTTTCTTTTATTACAGGTAAGGCCAAGTGGTATAAAAACCCCGAAGGGAATCCATACCCATGGGTAAGTTTACGTAAAGTAAATGATGAATATGAGTGGACTCATCTAATGAAAATTTATGAGTTTTGGAAAGGTGTAGAAGGAAATTACAGCTCGGTGAAAACTTCAAATCCGGATATCTTAAGTCATGCCTTTGTTGATGGCAACAAGGCCTACATCGCCTTTAGTAACCTTGAAGGCAAAGAAACCCTAGATCTAAACACTATCAATCTGCCTAAAGTAGAAAACCTAAAGGTTCGCAGACTTTTTTTGAAGGATGATGCACCAGCCTTAACCATTACTGAAGCTGATAATAATTTACAATCGCTTAGCATTGGTGCCGATGAAGCCATCATACTAGAGTACACTTTCAGTAAAAAGGTGAAGCAAAAAAAGACCCTTCAAAATAAGATCTATTATGCCAGCGAGTATCTTAAAGAGATTGAAGCCAATCAAGGTATCAACTTTAGTATAGCGGCTACTGATAAAGCACAAAGTGCTACTTTAAAACTGGGAATTTCTCGCCCATTGGAACAGGCTCTAAATGCCAAAATTCTATTTAATGATGCTGAAATCAGCTTCCCAACCAATTGGAAAGGTTACGATCAGAAAGACAGAACTAAAAATGGATTTTTTGGAGTAATTGACATTGAGATACCAAGTGAATTGCTAAAAAATGAGAATAAATTAAGCATCACATTTGACGATGGTACAGGCTTTATTAGCTCTGTTAAACTGAATGTACTAGAATAAGGTAAAAAGTATAAGGTATAAATGATAAACATTATACAATACATACGGATTGCCCGCTTCATCATTCAGAACCGATAACTGGAATAAATAATTTAAACAACATACAAAATGACTATCAAACAACTTTTAACTACTCTGGTATTACTACTGACAATTGGCGCCATAAACGCTCAAGAAAATACGCCTACAAAAAAGAAAACAACGGCACAAGGCCTTACCAAACCTAAAAAGTTTTATAAGGATAGCGTTGATTTTAGCAATGCGCCTAGCCGAAAAAACAACAAATATCCTTTATCTGATCAAAAAAATAATGGCAAATGGAAAATGCTACCTGAGTATAGCGATGAGTTTAATGCCAACACCTTAGATACGAAAAAATGGCACCCAAACAATCCGGGTTGGAAAGGGCGCCAGCCAACTTATTTCCATGGTTCAAATGTTTCTTTAAACGATGGTAACTTAATTATTAAGGTAAACCAACATGGCGATGAACAACTACCAGAAGGCTTTACGCATTCAACGGGTTTTATAAAAAGTAAAAAGAAATTACTGTACGGATATGTTGAGGCGCGCTTAAAGCCAATGGATGCCCCTTGGGTAACGGGTTTTTGGATGACCAACGTAAGTAAAGATTGGTGGACTGAAATAGATATTTGTGAGAACTGTCCGGGTAATCACGACAATGAAAACGACCTGAATTCAAACATTCATGTGTTTAGAGCACCAAAGGATAAGGGTGATGTAAAAGAGCATTTTTCGCGTAACAGCAAATATTATATCCCATTTAAATTGCAAGAAGATTACCATACTTGGGGTTTAGAGTGGGACGAAGATTACATCCGTTTTTACATTGATGGGGTACTGTTTCGCACTGCCGAAAATACACATTGGCACCAGCCTTTAGAAATCAACTTTAACTGCGAAAGTAACAAGTGGTTTGGGGCCCTACCCGACGATAACAGACTTAACGAAGTTTATAAAGTGGATTATTTTAGAGCTTGGCAAAAGAAGTAAATACGGACTTATAATGTATTTTGAGCGCGCATTTTTTTATCTTCATATACGAAAAGCATAGCCTTTTCGTTGTACTACAATAAACGTATTAGTTTGTTGCTATTATTATAGCAAATTGTTTATAGATGCCGAAACGCCTTTGGAAAATGTTCCAAAGGCGTTTTTTTATTTCACCACTTCTCGCGAATAAATTCATCAGCTCCTTATGGGCTGAATAATACATTCACCCCAATAAATTAACCATTAACACTTCATTATCTAACACTTATCAATTCCGAGGACCAACAATTATGATAACATAAAGGCTTCATTTATCTTAGATATAGAATTTTAACCCAACAAATCCGAACCCATAAAGTGCTCAATAACGCTCACTTATCAGTAAAACGATACTTGCCCTTGTTTTCTATTTTTTATAGAATCCAGTTTACTGCAAGCAAACCACGTAACAGGGCACTGCAGTGCTTTTTTGTTGCAAACAAGTCTCCACCCACTTTATTCTACTCTAATTTAAGTCGATTAAAATAAGATGCTTTTTTTATTCAACATCGTTTTTTTCTGAAATGTGGCCTGCATAAAAAAAGCAAGCGCTCCAGAACTACGATGGAGCAATTATTTTTTTATGCAAGCTCTATTTTCATCAGATATTACTTGCATAAAAAATACAAGGCTTATTTTTCTTCGCATATGGCTTGCATAAAAAAAAGTGATGCATATTCTGATAAAAAACAGGCATTAATATTTTATGCAAGCTCCATTTTAACTTTTTACCGCCTTGCATAAAAAAAGCAGGGCATCATTTAAAACATAAATTATGAAACTAAATACAGCAAGTGCCTACATAAATCGCAAATCAGTATCCTATGCCAACTTAACAAACGATCGCTTTCTAAACCTAGTAAAAACTGTTACCGGAACTGTTGCCACATCAAACCTAACTAGCGAACATATAGCTTATTTGGGTTTAAGTAAGCTGAGTGAGAACATCGCTATTTTAGATCAGATATTAAGCAACGAAAAAAAACAAGTTCACCGAAGTAGTGTAGATGCGGAGCGCGATACCGATTTTATTTACATACGCAATATGCTTCAGGCCAATAAACTGATTCGCGATGAAACCAAAAACAAGGCTGCTGAGGCTTTGCTTTCAGTATTCAATAGTTTTGATATAAACCTCGATTCCTTAGCATTGGATATTGAAACCGAAGAATTGGATCGAGTATTATTGGTATGGAATAAGGCGGATAACGCCATCCATTTTGAGACTCTTGACTTGAGTAAGGACTTGGCTAAATTAAATACTTCGGTAAAAGCCTATAAGGATTTTGATAGCGCACGCGGAAACAAAAGTAAAAAGCAAACGCCTAAGGTGAGAGAAATACGTAGCACTATACAAAAACAGTTTTGCATGTGGCTCGATATACTTAAAGGGCTTGCCAACCTCAACGACGATGCAGCTTGTTACCAATGCCTGAAAGCAGCCAATACTTATATTACTGCTCAGGATGCATATGTAAAATCAAGAGCCACTCGCAATAGCGAAGCTGAGATAGAAGCCCAATAAAAACATTCCATTTACATGGAGGAAAAAGAAAAGGATGCAGAGCCACAGGGTGAAGGATCCTTTTTTTGTGACATGTATGTTAATTGAATTATATTTGATTTAGAAATTGCAGTAGGCATAAACTATGCTTTATTCAAAATAACTAGAAAACAACAAGAATTAAAGCCTCAATAAAAATATGAGACATTTATTATTCATTTTCGTATTATTCATTTTCACAAGGTGCCAACACAAAAATAAAGTAAATACAACCTGCTTGTATAATGTAAATATTGACTACGTAAACCTACCAGAAATAGACGGAACGGAGATGTATAACGACTCCTTAATAATTGCCTTCTATGAGTCTTTCAATAAAGACACATTGACTGTATCAATAAATCAAAAGCATTTTAAAACAATGTTCTTAACTACTGATGAAAGAACCGGTGATGCTGGATATTTACAAACTATTAAATATAAGGATGTGAAAAATATTGGCTTACGAATAAATAGTGGTAAACTTATTTGTATAGAACCGCCAAAAATCCATTACAATATTCAATTAATGTATTTAGATAGTACCGCAACAGTTAGGTTCCATAGAAAACTTCCTGCTTGTTATTAGAATCCCAAATAGATCTGTAATATGAAGGAACCTCAATTTATAAATTAAAGCTCACCTTACCCCCACTTAACAACTCAACAGGAGCATTCGTTAATAATCTTTTGGCTTCCTTTTTAACGGCATCCGAGTTTGTAGTCAATATTTTAATATCCTTTACTTTGCCGCGCTTATTGATACTAAATTCCGCCTCCACAACAATGGTATTATTGGCATCTATCTTTTTATTATTATCAATATAAGTTTGCAAACTAGTTACTGAAATATTCTCTTCTTCCTTCGTTTTAATCTGAGCTATAGCACCTGTAACTTCTTTCTTGGTACGAACCCCATAACCAACGGCTACCACCTCATCCAAAGACACATTCGCCTCCTTAAGCTGAACATCGGCTTTAGCCAATACATTTTGTGTTACCTCTTCTTCCCTTTGCTCATAACCGATAAATGCATATACCAAAACATCGCCCTCTTTAGCATCAATTTGGTAGGCTCCATCCATATCGGTAATGGTTCCAGTATCTGTTCCTTTTATATACACCGAAACACCAGGTATTGGCCCGTCACTGTCCTCTACTACACCTTTTAACTGATAGTTATTTGCCATTAACGAAGCCTGCTCATCCATCAAAACATGCGATTGAACAGGGGCTGCAATGGGTTCTTCACCCTTAAGTAGCATCATTTTTTCTTCCGCTACAATTCCTTTGGGCGTTACAAGGGTTTCATTTGTAGTTTTTGCTTGCGCGATAGATGGTGCTGCCGGGGCAGGTATAACTTCCTCTGCCACCTGTGCTGTTTCTAACAAAACATCCTTTTTATCTGCTTCTTTCTTCGCAACAATAGCCTTCGAATTTACTGTTTCGGGCGCAGGTTTTACCCTTACCTCTTGTGCTACTTGAAATTTTTTCACCTCAGTATTGCTAGTAATAAAATACAAAGCACCCACACTAATTAATAGTACCACCGAGGCCGCAACACCCCAATAAACAATTAAACTACGTGGCTTC
Organism: Saccharicrinis aurantiacus; assembly: GCF_001660705.2. GTDB lineage: Bacteria > Bacteroidota > Bacteroidia > Bacteroidales > Marinilabiliaceae > Saccharicrinis > Saccharicrinis aurantiacus. Next base: position 192,153 of record NZ_LYBV02000027.1, on the reverse strand, counting down.
CTTTTCTCTACACGATTATTTAGTTGCTCCTCAAGCTGTGCCAAATCATCCGATAATTCATCAGCAGATAACTTGGCAAAACCATCCATGGCATCACTCAAAAACGGATCGGCATTCATATCCTTTTCTAAAGAATAACGCTCCTCTTTAGTCAACTTATTTTTTAGATAAGTTAATATATGGTGTATGTTGTATCGCTTATTATTCATAATCACCCTCCCCTTTAGAGTCTTCAATGCAAATTTTCAGATTCCTTTTTCCATTCTGAATATTGCTCTTCACCTTCTTTTCATCTACCTCTAATTGCTCTGCTATATCCTTATAACAGGCCTTTTTAAAATAGAATAACTCAATGGCCTTTTTCTGTTCTTCCTTTAATTTTTTAATACAATTTAAAAGTGCTTCTGATAAATCAGGATTTTCCTCTTCATCTATAGGATGCTGTGTAAAGCCATTTTCCATAATAGTACTCGACATTTTTTCAAATGCCTTGTTCTTACTCTTATCACTGCGCAACTTCATTAAACAGAAGTTTTTACTCACCACATAAAGCCACACCTTAAAATCATTCGGTATGTCTTGCTTCTTGAGTTCAACTAAAAGCTTCTCAAAAATATTCATCACAGCATCTTGTGCATCCTCCTTATTACTGAGGTATTTTAAACACACACCGTAAACCAAGGGCATATAAGGTTTGTATAATTCGCTGACTAAATCAACCGAATTACTCTTTTTATATTTCTGTATTAAGGATTTTTCCGAAGATGCTTCCATCAATAAAGTACTGTTTAACAATGATGTTGACCACTCAAACTAAATAAAATCAAAAAAAATGAAAATAATTTTATGGAATCTTCACTTGCCTTGCATGCTATAGTCAAATTAACAATTGTAAAAGTATTAATTAAAACAATATTGATATGAAAAGCTCTAAATTTTTATTACTCGTTATTATTTGCCTATTTAGCTTAAACGCCTTTGCTGCCAAAGTAACTGGTATTGTTAGCGATGCATCTAATCCAATTCCTGGCACTAGTATTTATATTAAAGGCACCAACATTGGGGTAATTAGCGACTTTACGGGTGCTTATAGCATCAATGTAAATACAAACCAGACTTTGGTATTTGCAATTATTGGTTACCAAACACAAGAACATAAAATTAAAGCACAGCAAACCACTTTAAATATTACCCTAATTCCTGATGTAGTAAAACTGGATGAAGTGGTTGCTGTTGGTTATAGCACACGTGTAAAAAGATGCGTAACCGGAGCCATTAGCTACCAAAAGGCCGCTCCTTCATATTGTGCAGCCCCTCCAATACATTATATGAATGAGGTGCAAAATACAGAATCGTATGCCACCACTAATCAAAGTGGATTTAAACAAGTAGCGCTTGATCCACTATCCACATTTTCGATAGATGTAGATGCTGCATCTTATACCAATTTACGCCGCTACATAAATAATGGAACTTTACCGCCAAGCGATGCTGTTAGAATTGAGGAGATGATTAACTATTTTAATTACAATTATTCGAAAGCAAAAAAAGGAGTTCCTTTTAGTATTAATAGCGAATATGCAGCCTGTCCTTGGAACAACGAAAACTACCTGCTACATATCGGATTAAAAGGCTCTGAAATAAATATGGAGGATTTACCAGCGTCCAATATCGTATTTCTTATCGATGTATCCGGATCCATGTCTGCCGCAAATAAACTGCCCCTGTTACAAACATCATTTAAACTATTATTAAACCAACTTCGCCCTCAAGATAAGGTAGCAATTGTTGTGTACGCAGGTAACTCGGGCTTGGTATTGCCTTCCACATCGGCCAACGAAAAACAAACCATTATACAGGCACTTGATAAACTCAGTGCGGGTGGTTCAACTGCTGGTGGTGCAGGTTTAGATTTAGCCTATAAAGTTGCCGAAGAAAACTATATTGATGGCGGAAACAATAGAATTATATTGGCTACTGATGGCGATTTTAATGTGGGCCAAAGTAACAACAACCAACTTGAACGTTTAATTGAAAGCAAACGCGACAAAGGTATTTTCATATCTGTTCTAGGATACGGGATGGGTAATTATAAAGATGATCTAATGGAAACCATAGCCGATAAAGGAAACGGTAACTATTCTTACATCGACAATATTAAAGAAGCCAAAAAGGTTTTAGTGAACGAATTTGGAGGCACCCTATTCACCATTGCCAAGGATGTAAAGTTTCAGTTAGAGTTTAATCCCACTTACGTGGAAGAGTATCGCCTTATTGGTTATATGAACCGCAGGTTAAACAATGAAGATTTTGAAGATGACCAAAAAGATGCCGGTGAAATGGGCGCCGGACATACTGTTACAGCACTCTACGAAATAGTTCCGAATAAAAACACCACAATAAAACGCCGACTAAAATATCAAAATTCAAAACGTTCTGATAAGGCATATACCAATGAGCTGCTTACACTAAAGTTGAGGTATAAAGAACCCAATGGTAACAAGAGCCGATTAATTGAAGAAGTAGTTAATGCCATGCCAAGTGAAATAAACCAAACTAGTAATAACTTTAGGTATTCAGCCGCTGTTGCACAATTCGGAATGTTGGTACGCAAGGAGGATAAAATACCAAACACCACTTGGCAATCAGCTATTGAAATGGCTATTTCAGCAAAAGGAAATGATGAAGAAGGCTACCGTGCTGAAATGATTCAACTTATGAAAACAGCGAGCCTGCTTTCTGAAGCTACAAGTCACAATAACTAGTACTAACGACCAATTAAGAAAGTATCTAAATTATTGAGTGCCATGTTATATTAGGGGTCAATTCTGTACATTTGCTCTTATAATAAAAATCCAATTTCAAGGATATAAATAAATGGATATAACCCAATATCCTAATTACAAAATAAACAAACTATTATGGCAAGTTTAAAAGGAACTAAAACAGAACAAAACTTATTAAAAGCTTTTGCAGGAGAATCTCAAGCACGTAACCGTTATACGTATTTTGCAAAACAAGCAAAAAAAGAAGGTTTAGAGCAAATTGCTGCTATTTTCATGGAAACAGCTGAGCAAGAAAGAGAGCACGCTAAACGTTTCTTCAAGTTTTTAGAAGGTGGTATGGTTGAAATTACAGCTACTTACCCTGCTGGAATTATTGGTGATACAATGGCTAACCTTAAAGCTTCTGCAGAAGGTGAAAACGAAGAGTGGACTGAGTTATACCCTGAGTTTGCAAAAATTGCAGAAGAAGAAGGTTTTAAAGAAATAGCAGTTGCTTTTAAAATGATTGCTAAAGTAGAGGCACATCACGAAGCTAGATACCGTAAATTATATAGCAACCTTGAAGAAGGTAAAGTATTTGAAAAAGACGGAAAAGTAATCTGGAAATGTCGTAACTGTGGTTTCATTCACGAGGGAGCTAAAGCGCCTCAAAAATGTCCTGCTTGTTTACATTCTCAAGCTTACTTCGAAGTTAGCGAAGAAAACTATTAGGATTTTAATACCCTATAAAACAAAGAGGGAGTCTGTAACAGACTCCCTCTTTCATTTTATATCATTTGTATATTTTTTTACAAAATCATACCTGCAGCAACAGTTTCGTTAGTAGCTTCATCAACTAAAATAACACTTCCTGTAAATCTGTTTGAGTTGTACGAGTCAAAATGTAAAGGCTTAGTAACTCTTAAGCTTACTTTCGCAATATCATTCATTCCAACTTGTAAATCCTCAGTATTCTGCTCCAAAGTATTAATGTTCATTTTATAATGAACCGAAGTAACCATACAACGTGCATCCGAAGAGGTATGCTTAATCACATACTTTCCTCTTGGAATTAATGGTCGCTCGTTAAACCAACAAACCATTAAATCAACATCCTGTGAAGATTGAGGTACATCGTCAGATTTTACTAACATATCCCCCCTGCTGATATCAATTTCATCCTCTAAAGTAATGGTTACCGATTGAGGTGCAAACGCTTTATCTAAAGTCTCCTCAAAGAAATCGATGGTTTTTACTTTAGTAGTAAATCCTGAAGGTAATACAGTAATGTCATCACCAACTTTTACAGCTCCACTTGCCACTCTACCACCATATCCTCTATAATCAGGGAATTCAACAGTTTGAGGGCGCACAACATACTGCACTGGGAAGCGGAAGTTGCTATGGTTTATATCACTACTAATGTGAATATTCTCAAGTAAATGTAATAAAGTTGGTCCTTGGTACCATGCTGTTTTATCAGAACGGTCTACAACATTATCTCCGTTCAATGCACTAATAGGCACATAACGAACATCTTTCACATCTAACTTTGATGAAAATGCATCAATATCCGACTTAATTTCTTCAAATCTCTCCTCTGCATAATCAACTAAATCCATTTTGTTGATACAGAAAATTACGTGAGGAATTTGTAATAAAGATGCGATATATGAGTGACGCATTGTTTGCTCTAATACTCCATGACGGGCGTCAACTAGAATGATAGCAACATTGGCTGTACTAGCACCTGTAACCATATTACGTGTATACTGAATATGTCCTGGTGTATCTGCAATAATAAACTTACGTTTAGGAGTTGCAAAATAACGGTAAGCAACGTCGATTGTAATACCTTGCTCACGCTCGGCTCTTAAACCATCGGTTAAAAGAGCTAGGTTTACATCTGCATTACCAATACGCTCACTAGCTTGCTCGATAGCCTCCATTTGATCTTCAAAAATGGCCTTACTATCATATAATAATCTTCCGATAAGAGTACTTTTTCCATCATCAACACTACCTGCAGTGGTGAAGCGTAAAAGCTCCATATCTAAATATCCTGAATTTTTCTCGCTCATAATATATTTTCTCTTGGGTAGTTTAAAAGTAACCTTCTTTTTTACGGTCTTCCATCGCTGATTCTGATCTCTTATCATCAGCACGCCCTCCACGTTCAGTTGTTCTTGTGGCAGCAACCTCTTGAATAATGTCTTCAAGATCGTTTGCTTTAGAAAGCGTTAAACCTGTACATGTGATATCTCCAATTGTTCTACAACGAACATCTTTTTCGACTAACTCCTCACCAGGCTTAAGATCCATAAATGGGGCTTTAAACATCCAAACACCATCTCTATTAAATACTTCGCGCTTATGCGTAAAGTAAAGATTTGGTAGATCAATATTCTCCATATAAATATATTGCCAAACATCCATTTCAGTCCAGTTACTTATAGGAAAAACTCTAAAGTGTTCGCCCATATTTTTGCGACCGTTAAAAATGTTCCACAATTCAGGACGCTGGTTCTTAGGATCCCACTGTCCGAATTCATCACGGTGTGAAAAGAAACGCTCTTTAGCACGTGCTTTTTCTTCGTCACGTCGACCACCACCCATTGCGGCATCACATTTTAACTCTTCTAAAGCATCTAATAAAGTAACCGTTTGTAACTTATTTCTTGATGCATTAATACCTTTTTCCTCAACAGCTTTACCCTGGTCGATAGAATCTTGTACGTAACGAACAATACACTTAGCTCCCGTTTTTTCCATTAAGTTATCTCTAAAGTCAATAGTTTCTTGGAAGTTATGACCTGTATCGATATGTAATAAATTGAAAGGTACTTTAGCAGGATAGAATGCTTTACGTGCTAAATGAAACATTACTATTGAATCTTTTCCTCCTGAAAAGAGCATCACCGGTCTTTCGAACTGAGCAGCTACTTCACGTAGCACAAATATTGACTCCGCTTCTAGTTCTCTAAGGTGATTAATTTGGTATTTGTCCATAATAAGAATTAATTTCTTCCGATAAAATATTTAATCTATAGGATTAAAAACGCTGACAAAGTTAATGATTTTAATGATACTTGAAAGCACATTGCGTTTCGTCCTTTTTAAAATATCCCTAATTTTTGTAGGATTAATTATAAGTTGATAAATAGATTAGGAAATAATATTATAAGGATTGGCTCAACAACTCTTCAGCATTAGAGAGTGCGGCTTCACTAAGCGAACTTCCACTTAGCATTTTTGCTACTTCTTTTACTCTATCTTCGTAAGATAATACTACAATACTTGTATGAGTTGCATCTTTAGTATCCGATTTATAAACTTTATAATGCTGTTGCCCTTTTACAGCAATTTGAGGTAAATGGGTGATACTAAGCACCTGAATATTCTTGGAAATCTCTTGCATAATCACTCCCATCTTATCCGCAACTTCACCAGAAACTCCAGTATCTATTTCATCAAAGATAATCGTAGGTAATCCTCTTGATATTGAAAGAAGAGACTTAATACAAAGCATTACCCTCGACATTTCTCCACCTGAAGCTACTTTAGGAATTTCAGCCAACTCTCCTTGCTTGTTTGCAGAAAACAAGAAACAAATGTCATCCAAGCCCGAATCACTAAATTCCTCTAGCACTGCATAATTGATAACCAAACGAGCATTTGGCATACCCAGTTCTTTCAATTGAGAACTCAAGGTTTTTTCAATAGATGAGAATACTTTCTTACGCGACTTTGTAAGCTTTTCTGCAAGGCCGCCTAATTTGAGTGCAGCTTCTTTAATTTCTTTTTCTTTCTTTTCGAGTTCAACATCAAAGGAAGCTACTTTACCTAACTGCTCTTCAAATGCGTTCTGAATCTCTAATAAATCACTAACCGAACTAACTTTATGCTTTTGTTGTAAATTATAAATTTCAGTTAAACGAGCATTCGTTTCTTCCAATTTCTGAGGGTCATACTCCACGCCCTCTTCTTTGGTTTCAATCTCTGAAATTAAATCCTCTAAATCAATGTATGAAGAATTTAATCTTTCCAACCACTGACTCCCTTCAGAAAGATATGACGACACACGCTCGATAGATCTAATGGCACTTTTTAATTGCTCTAAGGCTGATGTATCACCATTTAATAATTGACTTGTCTCAAATAAGGCACCTTTAATCTCTTCTGCATGAGACAGCTCATCCCTACTCTTTTCTAATTCACTTTGCTCGTTACTTTGTAAGTTGAGTTGATGAATCTGATCGTATTGAAATTGTATATAATCCGTATCATCCTTTAATTTAGAATTCTCTAATTCTAATGCTTGCTTCTCCTTTTGTAATTTTTTATATCCTTTAAAGGCTTCTTGATACTTCTTCTGAATAGAGGAATTTTGAGCTACCGCATCAATAATATTTAATTGAAACTTTGTATCTCCAAGCAATAAATTTTGGTGCTGGGAATGTATATCGATTAATTGAACTGAAATTGACTTTAGAAAATTGAGGTTTACCGGTGTGTCATTTACAAAGGCACGTGATTTACCCGAAGTTAGAATTTCGCGACGAATAGTTGTTTCCTCCTCATAATCAACATCAGCCACTTCAAATAAAGATCGAAACTCATGATCTTTTATATCAAAAACAGCTTCAATCACACTCTTCTTCTCTTTATTTTTAAGAACCGACAAATCGCTTCTTTGTCCTAAAACCAACGAAAGTGCACCAAGCATAATGGATTTTCCTGCTCCCGTTTCTCCTGTAATTACTGAGAATCCTTTTTGAAAATCAATCTCAATTTTATCAATTAATGCATAATTAGAGATCAATAGCGATTTTAACATATCTTCTAAGTATAGTATTCTAAAATGTGTAGGTTAATTTCCGGTAAAAGCCTTTTTATATTTATCAACGTTAGCCGGATCACATTCGCTTAAAACTTCTAGCGCACGCCCTTTCTCCATTGAAAAGGACTCTTTAAATATATTGATAAGCTCATCTGATTTAGCATCGAAAAACACCTGCATTGCAAAAGAACCGGGCTTCTCACGCTGCACTTTTCGGAGTTTTTCAATTGCTTTAAGAATTTCTGCTCTACCCTCTTCGGCTTCTGAACTCATCTTATCAAGCCCATTTCTGTGATAGTCATACATACATTCACGCAAAGGGCGATGAAATTCATTCAGATAGTTCTCCACTAACCAATACCTATTCCTTCTACTTTCAAACGACTTCCATCCCTTTTGTGGTGCATTTTGAGCAATACTAACGATTTGCTCAGCCATTGAAATATACTTACTTCCTCCTTCTTTAGAGAAGGAATCATAATCAAATCCAATAATGATATAGGCATAGTATGCAAGAGTGGCCACTAAGTTACTTTCGAAAGTATTTGGGTTGTAAATTAAAGGCTCATACTCGGTATATTTAAATGCAAAGTCTTGATCAATATAATTCAGCAACATTGTGCTATAAGATGAATTATAAACTGGTCGTCGAAGCTGAACTTGAAATGTACCCGAAAATTCATCTACAGAAATAATCTGCTTTATATTAATGAGGATGCTACACTGTATCCTTTCTTCGCCACTAAATACATTATCGGTCCATTTCTGTCCATTCATAAATTCTATAATCGCAGCCTGCAAAGTCTCGAAAACTTGTTTATTAGTCCCTTGAACACTAGGTGACATTACCGATACTGAACATTGCAACTCTTGTGCTTTCACAAACACAGAAGAAAAAACAAAAAATAGAATTAAAATATATTTCATGGACAAATAATAGGTAGCTAGTTATAAGTGCTTCACTCTATCAACAATATCTGAAGCAACTTCTCTCTTGCTCTTTAACGGATAATCTTCAATTTTATTATCCTTTGTAACAATTGTAATCTTATTTGTATCAACACCAAATCCTGCTCCTTCATTCTCTAAAGAATTCAAAACAATGAAGTCTAAATTCTTTTTAACCAGCTTTTTGTTAGCATGTTCAAGTGCATTATCTGTTTCTAATGCAAATCCTACTAAAAACTGGTTATCTTCTTTAATCTTTCCTAATTCCTTGGCTATATCGCGAGTTGGAGACAAAGTAACTTTTAATTCTCCACCATCACTCTTCATCTTTTTGTCAGTGTAGTTAACAGGAGTATAATCAGCAACTGCAGCAGATAATATTGCACCATCACAGCTAGAATAGGCTTTAATACACACCTCATACATCTCCTCAGCTGTAGTTACATTTATAATATTAATTCGAGGTTGTTCTGTATCTATATTCACAGGACCTGAGACTAAAGTAACTTCAGCACCGCGCGCCGATAATTCTTCAGCAATAGCATAGCCCATTTTTCCGCTTGAAAAGTTTCCAATAAAGCGAACAGGATCTATTCTTTCGTAGGTAGGACCAGCGTTAACTAGAATCTTTTTTCCTACCAATTCACCCTTCCCTACTTTTAATTCGTTGGCAAAGTAAGCTTTTACTTTCTCAACTATTTGCTCAGGCTCTTCCATACGCCCTTTACCATGTAATCCACTAGCAAGAGCACCAACACCTGGTTCAATAATGTGAGCACCGTATTCAATAAGCGTATCAATATTCTTTAAATTGGCTGGGTGCTGAAACATATCCAAGTCCATTGCCGGAGCTATCATCACTGGACACTTAGCCGATAGATAGGTTGTCAATAATAGATTATCACAAATTCCGTTTGCCATCTTCCCCATCGTATTTGCAGATGCCGGAGCAATTAAAAATAAGTCGGCCCACAAGCCTAGGTCAACATGACTGTGCCATGTACCATCTTTATTTTCGAAGAATGCACCTAAAACTGGCTTACCAGATAGAGCTGACATAGTAACTGGTGTTATAAACTCTCTTGCAGCTGGCGTCATAATTACTTGCACATCTGCACCTTCTTTAACTAAATACCTTAATAAGTAGGCTGCTTTATAAGCCGCAATACTCCCGGTTAAACCTAAAATTATCTTTTTATCCTTCAGAATCATTATACTATCCTATCAAATATGTCTTATTCAGAAATACTTTCTGCACTAGCCCAAAAATAAAAAAAGATAAAGGAAATAGTATCATTTCCTTTATCTTTAATTCAATTTAATATGTTTTACCAACACATTATAAATATTTTTAATCAACTAAGATCTACTCTTCTTTCTTAGCATCATTTACTCTGTGGTAAATATTGCCATCAATATATTCTTGAGTAGAAATTGAAGACGACTTTGGCAAACGCTCGTAAAAACGAGAGATTTCAATTTGCTCACGATTTTCAAAAACTTCCTCTAAGTTATCAGTATATGAAGCGAACTCTTGAAGTTTTTTATTCAACTCCTCTTTCATCTCAACACTAATCTGATTAGCTCTTTTAGCAATTACTAAAACAGATTCATAAATATTGTTTGTTCCGCTAGCTAAATCTTGAGTATCCCAAGTAATTGTGCTGTCTGGAGCATTTGATTTTTTATAATCCATACCTATATTAATATTATCTAATTTTGCTCTTCGTATTTTATTTGCTTTGAGGCATCGTCGAACATCTTAACGGCCTTCTTCATATAATCACTTTCTGGAAATTCGTTTACGAATGAATAGTATTCATCAACCGCATCACGCATTCTTTCCTCTTTCTTTTTATCAACACTTTTAACCGCTTGTATATATTTAGCTTCTAAAATCAAGAAAGATAACTCCTCTCTGTATTTCGTATCAGGAAATTCTTTTAAACTATTTTGAGCAGCAATTACTGAAGATAAATAATTATTCCCCATATAATTCCCTAAGTCAAAATATAACTTAGCACTCAAATATGACTTATAAACTAACTTATCTCTTAACTCATCCATTAATTTATTTGCCTCAGGAACACGCGTACTATTTGGGTAAATATTTACAAATAATTGAAATTCATTAATTGCGTTTCTTGTATCAGTTTGATCCAAACGTGGTTTTGGAGAAAGCATATAATAACAATATCCGCTCATGTATTGACATTCCTCTGCATATTCACTCGTAGGAAAAGTTTTAACAAATTGTCTGAAATAATGACCTGCCAACATATAATCTTTCAGACCAATTAAACAATTTGCATAAGTATAATTCAATATTTCAGCCTTATCGGTTCCTCTAAACACTCCTTGAAGTTCCGACATAAGAGTAGCCGCTCGCATAAAATCTTCAGATTCGTAGTATTCCATTGATTTGGTATACTTCAATTCGTAATCAGTACTTTTTAGTAGTTTTTGATACTGACTACAACTAAAAAACAATGGCAACACTAATAAAACTATAAACTTCTTCATGTATATTATAAAGTTTCAATATGCTAAAGATGTTGAACAAACACCCTACTTGATCAAATATTCAATTATTTCAAGATGCAAAGATAAATATAATTATCAAATCAACAGACAATATAATGACATATATTTATAAACGATAAAAATGACTTACTTGATTACTTCATTTTTAAGAAGAGTATTCAATTATTGGTAAGTTGTACATTTTGCAAAATAGCCGTTTACAGCCATACAAAATAGAGCAACCCTCACTAACACACCCTATTAATCAATACATTATAATATTAAGTACAATATCATTTTATGGTATTCAAAAAATATTACCTTTGCATCCGTTAATTCTTAAAAGATATACAAGTGGATATTTTTGACAAGATAAAGGAAACCATGGGGCCATTAGGAAAATATGGCAAAGATGGATATGGTTATTTTATGTTCCCTAAGTTAGAGGGAGAAATAAGTCCTCGAATGAAGTTTCGCGGCAAGGAAGTGCTAAATTGGAGTTTAAATAACTATTTAGGGTTGGCAAACCACCCTGAAGTAAGAAAAGCAGATGCTGATGCAGCAGCTGAGTATGGATTAGGTTACCCAATGGGTGCTCGCATGATGTCTGGTCACACCAGTAAACATGAAGAGCTTGAGGCTAATCTAGCTGAGTTTGTTGGAAAACAAGATGCTTATTTACTAAACTTCGGTTACCAAGGTATGGTATCTATTATTGATACTATGGCTTCTAGAAAAGACGTTATTGTTTATGATTCTGAGTCTCACGCTTGTATCATGGATGGTGTTTTCTTACATAAAGCCAAAGGTGGTAAAAGCTTTGTATTCCCTCACAATGATATTGAGAGATGTGAAAAAATGCTTACAATGGCAACTAAGCGTGCTGCTGAAAATGGCGGTGGTGTATTAGTTATCACTGAAGGTGTTTTCGGAATGGCCGGTGATTTAGGAGCTCTAGATAAAATTGTTGCACTTAAAGAAAAGTTTAATTTTAGACTTTTAGTTGATGATGCACATGGTTTTGGAACAATGGGAGCAACTGGTTCTGGTACTGCAGAGCATTTTGGTGTAGTTGACAAAGTAGATATTTTATTCAACACTTTTGCCAAATCAATGGCGAGTATTGGTGCTTTTGTTGCTGCAGACGAAGAAGTTATTAGCTACTTACGTTATAACATGCGTTCGCAAGTTTTTGCAAAATCGTTACCGATGCCATTAGTAGTTGGTGCTTTAAAACGCCTTGAATTACTAAAATCGCAACCAGAATTAAAAGATAACCTTTGGACTATTGTAAAAGCTTTACAAAACGGTTTTAAAGAGCAAGGTTTTGATATTGGTAAAACAGAATCTCCTGTTACTCCAGTATTCTTTAACGGATCTGTACCTGAGGCTACACAATTAACAATGGACTTAAGAGAGAATTATAACCTTTTCTGTTCTATCGTAGTGTACCCAGTTATTCCTAAAGATCAGTTAATGCTTAGAATTATACCTACAGCAGTTCATACATTAGAAGATGTTGAGTATACATTGAAAGCATTTGCTGAAATGAAAGAAAAACTTGAAGCTGGTGCTTACAATACAGGTAGCGATAAAATTGCATCTACAATTTAATTTATAGTAGATATAAAATAAAGCTGAAGAGGCTATCTCAAATGAGATAGCCTCTTTTTTTTGGTATAAATTATCCTATATTTGTAATACCCTCCCCCGATAAAGTAAACTAATTAACATCCACGTTGTGTTATGTAGCTGTATTTGTAACTTTATATTTTAATCTTATGTCATCACTCATCTCTTTTTTCAAAGAAAAAGTAAAGCAATATCCCAATAACGATTTTCTTTGGGAAAAATCAGACCAAATATATCAATCCACATCTTATACCGAAGGTCTGGAATTAGTGAAGAAAATAGCATTAGGCTTACAGAAAATAGGACTTAAAAAGGAAGATAAAGTAGCCCTGCAATCTGAAGGACGCAATCTGTGGTTATTAAGCGAACTTGCTGTTCTTAGCAATAGGGCAATCACCGTTCCCTTATCAACAAAACTAGAAGCAGACAATGATTTACTATTTAGAATAGACCATTCTGAGAGTAAATACATGTTGGTATCAGAAAATCAGCTTACTAAAATCCGAACGTTAAAAAGTAAATTACCTTTACTAGAATATATCATCGTCTTTAACCCTACCTTGCAACTTGAGGAAGGTGAAATTGATATTAATGACATTATCAATAAGGGCGAAATTGAGTTAAATAAATCCCCTTTGGCATATGAGCATCTATCTAATGAAGTTAAACCTGATGATATAGCTACAATAACCTATACCTCTGGAACAACTGCTCAGCCCAAAGGCATAATGCTTTCTCATAGAAATTACACAGCAAATGTAGAACAAGCATTTAGCTATATCGACATACCAGAACACTTCCGAACATTAGTTGTACTTCCTTGGGATCATGCTTTTGCACACACTGCATCTTTGTATTCGTTTATGATGAAAGGAGCCAGTATTGCCTCTGTACAAATAGGAAAAACACCGATCGAAACACTCAAAAATTTCAGTAATAATATAAAAGAGATACAACCACACATCTTAATGAGCGTTCCTGCGCTTGCCAAAAACTTTAAAAGCAATATTGAAAAAGGTATTGCCGCCAAAGGGAACACTATTAATAGTTTATTTAAATTTGCACTGAAATTATCTTACTGGCACAATGGGAATGGAGAAGATAAAGGAAAAGGTCTATCAATAATTGCAAAACCCTTATTAGCAATATTTAACCAGATATTATTTAAGAAAGTAAAAATAGGATTTGGCGGAAACTTACAATTCTTTATTGGTGGCGGCGCTTTGCTTGATTATGATTTGCAGCAATTCTTTTATGCAATCGGAATACCCATGTATCAAGGGTATGGCTTAAGCGAGGCTTCTCCTATTATATCTGCTAATACCCCAAATTTTCACAGACTAGGATCATCTGGTAAAATACTTCATAATCTTGAGGTAAAAATATGTGATGAAAATGGTAATAAATTGCCTAATTTATCTTTAGGAGAAATCGTCGTTAAGGGTGAAAACGTAATGCAAGGGTATTGGAAAAATCAACAAGCTACAAATGAAACAATAAAAGACAATTGGTTATACACTGGTGATCTTGGTTACCTAGATGATACAGATTTTTTATATGTAAGAGGACGATATAAAAGTCTATTAATTAGTGCTGATGGCGAAAAATATAGCCCCGAAGGAATTGAAGAAACCATAATTGACAATTGCAGTTTCATACATCAGATAATGCTCTATAATAATCAGAATGCGTTCACAACTGCAATAATAGTACCTAATGTAGACCTAGTTAAAGCAAAGAATTTAAGTCCTCAAGAAGCCATCCAAAATATAAACAATGAATTATCCTACTTTAAAAAGGGAGGAAAATTCGAGGGCATGTTTCCGCAGCGTTGGCTTCCTTCAAATTTTGCCATTGCACATCAAATTTTTAGCGAAGAGAATAAATTAATCAATAGCACTATGAAATTAGTTCGCGACAAAGTTATAGAGTTATTCGATAGTGAACTTAAAACTTGCTACACTGCTATTGGACGAGACATAAACAACAAGCTTAACGTGGAAAACTTAATGAAATTATTAAATACATAGCAGTATTATACCCATTTAACACAAGAAACAACACCTTTAACAAAAAGATGTAAAAAAAACACATTATTCAGATCTCAATAATATAATAATTATATTTTTGTCGGTAATTATTTTTGATAAATCAGTTAAAACACCAATGTGGTTGAATAATAAAAATAGAATAATGTTAATAGAATTACAGGCTTAACATAAAAACCAATTAGCTTTACGTTTTTTTCATAACCTTTTACGAATTCTTTCGTAATAACCATATCTATTAAACTTATTAGTTAAATGCAGCAACACTTAGGAAAAACTATTATAACGTGTCTTATTATACTACTAAGCACTTCTTTAAATGCACAGTATAATAAGAAACATCAGTTTCTTGAAGGATTTAAGATTCAGCCAAAAGTAGGGTTCAACATGTTCTATGGCGATCTTGTATCCACAGAAAGAACAAGATATACATTTGGAGTAAACGCAGAAAAAGAATTAAATACGTATTTAAATGCACGTTTTGATCTTTCATTGGGGTCTATGCAAGGATCCCAACTAATGAGTTCTGGTGACGTTTATGCCTATTTTGTTAATGAATTTGCACAATACAATATTGGAGCGACATTCAGACCACTGGATTTGGCATACGGTTTATTCAAACAACGTAGATTTAATCCATATATAATTGGTCAAGTTGGTCTTATTCAATGGAAAGCACGTGAGTTTTTCGGTAATGCTGCCCATAGCAATAATTACATAGCATGGAGAGGCATTGGATATGACCCCATTGATACTAATGGAGACGGATATGATGATAACTTTGAAAGAAATGGCTCTTGGGGGTTTGCCCCAACAATAACAGGAGGTTTTGGCTGCGCTGTTTTTGTCAATTCAAGAATTAGCATTAATGCGGAGTGGAATGGTACATATGCATTTACCGATGAGTTAGATGCTCATGCTGATTGGACAGACGGAGAAGGAATCGTACATACTACTGCAGGTAATGATTTTTTCTACATTGGAACAGTAGGTGTAACCTACTTATTTGATGACAGCCAATGGCGAAACTCACCTAAATATAATAGGAAAGCCTACTTAAGAACAAAAAGCTTGTACAAATCAAGTTCAAAAAAGTACAAACGTCCATCAAAACGTAAATCAAAACGATATAAGAGATAACAACATAAACAAAGAGCTCCAATTAGGAGCTCTTTTTATTTATACAGTAGACCAATTCAGAAAGTTATGTAACTTTGCTTTCTAGAAAAATAGTCTCTTATGGATTTTAAAATAATATCAGATTTCAAGCCCACTGGCGATCAACCTGAAGCAATAAAACAGCTAGTTGAGGGAATCGAAAAAGATGCTAAACACCAAACACTCCTAGGTGTAACTGGATCTGGTAAAACTTTTACAACTGCAAACGTAATTGAAACAGTAGAAAAACCGACCCTTATTTTATGCCATAACAAAACATTAGCTGCTCAACTATATGGAGAATTCAAACACTTCTTCCCTGATAATGCAGTAGAATATTTTGTTTCCTATTATGATTACTATCAGCCTGAAGCTTACCTCCCGGTAACTGACACCTATATTGAAAAAGATTTATCCATAAACGAAGAAATTGAAAAGCTTAGGTTAAGTGCATCATCTACCCTATTATCTGGAAGAAGAGATGTTATTGTTGTATCATCTGTTTCGTGCCTTTACGGTATAGGTAACCCAGAGGACTTCCATGCTAATGTTATTGAAATAAAAGTAGCTGAAGACATTGGTAGAAACAAACTATTGAGATTATTAGTAGATAGTTTATACTCACGCAATGAAGTAGAATTTAATAGAGGGAACTTTAGAGTAAAGGGAGATACTGTTGAGATTTATCCAGCTTATGCAGATGATGCTTATCGCATAAGCTTTTGGGGCGATGAAATAGAAGATATCTCTATATTTGATCCTCTTAATGGAACTACCATCTCTCAACGAGAAAACATTAGTATATATCCTGCTAACCTATTTGTTACAACAAAAGAAAGAACCCAATTAGCCATTCGTGCCATACAAGATGAATTAATGGAGCACATTACTCATATGAAGGACATTGGTAAACAACTTGAAGCCAAGAGACTTGATGAACGTGTCAACTATGATTTAGAAATGATTCGAGAATTAGGCTATTGTCCTGGAATTGAAAATTACTCACGCTTTTTTGATGGACGAGAACCTGGCACTCGCCCTTTCTGTTTAATGGATTATTTCCCTGATGACTTCCTTCTTGTAGTAGATGAAAGCCATGTAACTATACCGCAAATTAGAGCCATGTACGGTGGCGATAAGTCCCGCAAAGAAACCTTAGTTGAACATGGTTTTAGACTTCCTGCTGCAATGGATAACCGACCTCTAAAATTTGAAGAGTTTGAAGAAATTGTTAATTCTGCTATTTATGTAAGTGCCACACCTGCCGATTACGAAATAGAAAAAAGTGAAGGTGTAATTGTTGAACAGGTAATTAGACCAACAGGACTCCTGGATCCTGTAATTGATGTACGACCAAGCATTAATCAAATCGATAATTTATTAGAAGAAATCAGAAAACGTATAGAATTAAACGAACGCATATTAGTTACCACCCTAACAAAAAGAATGGCTGAAGAACTATCTTCTTACCTCGATAAACTAGATATAAAATGTGCTTATATACATTCTGATGTGGATACTTTAGATAGGGTTGAAATTATGGAAAACCTCAGAAAAGGAATATTTGATGTTCTTGTTGGGGTTAACCTACTTAGAGAGGGGTTAGATTTACCTGAGGTGTCTTTAGTGGCTATACTTGATGCTGATAAAGAAGGATTCTTAAGATCTGAGCGGAGTTTAACCCAAACTATTGGACGAGCAGCCCGTAATGTTAATGGTTTAGCCATTATGTACGCTGATGTGATTACTAAATCGATGCAAAAGACCATTGATGCAACCAACCATCGCCGTGAAAAACAATTGAAATATAACGAGAAACATGGCATTACACCTACACAAATCAGAAAAAAAGAAACTAATGTATTGGGTAAAGGAACCAATGCCAAAGCATATGTTGAACCTGAAGGTATAGATATAGCTGCCGATCCTGTTGTTGAATACATGTCGAAAGAAGCATTAGAAAAAGCCATTAAGAAATCTAAGACCTCAATGC
This sequence comes from Saccharicrinis aurantiacus, assembly GCF_001660705.2. Taxonomy (GTDB): domain Bacteria; phylum Bacteroidota; class Bacteroidia; order Bacteroidales; family Marinilabiliaceae; genus Saccharicrinis; species Saccharicrinis aurantiacus. The sequence goes on along the minus strand of NZ_LYBV02000027.1, from coordinate 174,246 downwards.
AAAAGGCTTCAAAAGAACTTGATTTTATAAGTGCAGCACAATTTAGAGACGAAATGCTTAAGCTACAGGAGTTATTAAAAACCAAATAAAAAAAAGGGCATAAAGCCCTTTTCTTAAGATATCTAAATAGTAAATTTTATTTATTTAATTCTCCGTAAACCAATGCACTTGCTCCAACAATAGCAGCATCACCACTATCTAAACTCGATTTAAGCACTTTTACTTTTCCTTTAAATATCGGAAGTAAATGCTTTTCAAGGTTTTCTATAATTGGATTAAAAATTAAATCTCCTGCTGCTGTTGGACCTCCAAATAAGAATACAGCTTCAGGACTTGTATGGTGAACTGTATCTGCAATAGCTTGCCCTAAATAAGCCCCTGTTTGTTCAAATACTTCAGAGGCAACTTTATCTCCAGCTTTAGCTGCATCATAAATCATCTTTGAATTTAACTCTTTAAAACTTTTATCAGCCAATAAACTATCTGTTGCATTATAATGTGCTAATAACTCAAAAGCAGTTCGTTTCATACCCGGAGCTGAAGTATAGGCCTCTAAATGACCCTTTGCTCCACATCCGCAAACTCGTCCATTAGGAATTAATGCAGCATGACCACACTCACCTGCAAAACCATCTGCACCATAAACCAACTCACCGTTTACAACTAATCCACTTCCGACACCTGTACCTAAGGTATACATCACAAAGTTTTTCATTCCCTTTGCACCACCGTATACCATTTCACCAATAGTAGCTGCATTAGCATCATTAGTCAATACGATATTTTCTAATTCAGGAAACTCCTCTTTTAGTAGATCTACAAATGGTATTATACCCTTAAAAACAAGATTTGGTGCATGTTCTATGGTTCCTCGGTAGTAATTTGCATTGGGTGCTCCAACTCCAATACCTAAAATCTCAATCTGATCATTAACCCCCTTAACATGGTTAATTTGTATGTGAATCGCCTTAGCAAGCTTGGCAACATATTCTTTTGCGCTTCCTTTATCCGGAGTAGGGATTGAATCCTTAGCTAAAACTTTTCCGCTTTCATCAACTATACCGATGGCAGTATTTGTTCCGCCAATATCAACTCCAACTGATACTTTTTTCATGCTTTTACTTTTAAAATAGTTTTTTGGTATTGGCCTATATACTTAAATTATATAGAACCATTTTCAAATGTAAAAAAAATATGGTGATATTGTAAGAATTCCTTAATCAGATTTAAACATAAAAAAAAGGTAACCCAATGTGCATTCACATTGAATTACCTTTTAGGGGTAAAAAGCAACTTTTCTTTTTATAGAACTATTGTTCTAACTATTTTGTCCAGAGATCTTCCATCTCTTCTAATGTTTTACCTTTGGTTTCTGGCACCCATTTCCAAACAAATACGGCAGCTAACACTCCCATTACTCCATAAATCCAGAATGCGAAACCATTATTGAACTTATCAGTTAACCAGGTACTATCATTCATCATTGGGAATGTCCATGAAACTAACCAGTTAGACACCCACTGACATGCTACCGCAAGCGCTAAGGCTTTACTTCTAATTTTATTAGGGAAAATTTCAGCCAATAACACCCAACAGACAGGACCCCAACTTACAGCAAATGAAGCTGTATATGCCAACATGCAAATTAGTGCAGGCATTCCTACATTCTGCGAATAAAATAAGGTTCCTAAAATACCCATTGAAAGTGCCATACCTACAGCACCAATAATCATCAAAGGCTTACGCCCGAATCTATCAACAGTAAGTATAGCAACTACTGTAAAAGTAAGATTGATAATACCTACAATGATGGTTTGCATTAATGCTGCATCGGTACCAGATCCCATTTTCTTGAAAATCTCTGGTGCGTAATACAGTACCACATTAATACCAACAAATTGTTGAAATGCAGATAATAATATTCCGATTACGATGATGCCTATTCCGTATGATAATATATTTCCTGAGTGACTTTCAACCGTATTTTTAATATCAGCTAAAATAGCTTTAGCCTTTTCTGTTCCGTTAATTTTACCTAATACCTTAAGTGCGCTTTCATCTTGTCCACGCAGTGCCATAAAGCGAGGCGTTTCTGGAACAAAAAATAAACAAACTAAAAATAAGGTTGCAGGAATCATCTCTGAGGCAAACATATACCTCCAACCAATTTCATTTAACCAATTATCATCACCAGAGCTTGCAATACCATAGTTAACAAAGTAAACCACAAGCATACCGAAAATAATAGCAAACTGGTTGAATGAAACTAAAGTTCCTCGTTTGTCAGCCGGAGCAATTTCTGAAATATACATTGGAGAGATCATAGAGGCTAAACCCACTCCTACTCCACCAATAATTCTGTAAACTATAAAATGCCATACAAAGGTATGGTCAGCTTCGCCAAATGAACGTATTCCAATTTCGGGAAATGCAGATCCTAAGGCTGAAATAAAAAATAAAATGGCTGCTACAATTAGTGTATTTTTTCGACCGTATTTAGAACTTAGTAATCCTCCTAATATACCCCCAATAATACATCCAATTAAAGCACTCGAAATAATAAATCCCTTAAGGGAGTTTGCTGCCGTTTCTTCTAAACCAAGCGGTTCAACAAAGAAATCTCCCAAAGAAGAAGTTGTTCCTGAAATAACAGCTGTATCGTACCCAAAAAGTAACCCTCCTAGTGTTGCCACGATGGTTATCAAGATGATGTACATTGAATTTTTTCCTTTTTCCATATGTAGATTGTAATAAAAAGTGATTTGGTGTAGATAAAAAATAAGCCGAAACGGTGATCAAATCGTTTCGGCTTCATTTAGTATAAAATCTACATATACCAGTTTAACATTTGCTCGTAAAGTTCTTGCTTGCCGCTTAACATTTTCGGCTCACCAACTTCTTTACCTATTTTGTATAAATCTTCTAAAGTTAATTTACCATCAGCAAAAGCTGCTCCGTTACCAGCATCGAATGAAGAGTAACGTGCTGTTCTCATTTTTAAGTAATCAGACTCAGAAAGTATTTTATCAGCAATCACTAACGCTCTTGCAAATACATCCATACCACCAATGTGTGCGATAAATGCATCTTCTTGATCTGTAGAGTTACGACGAACTTTAGCATCAAAGTTGATACCTCCATCAACTAAACCACCACCTTGTAATACCTCAAGCATTGCAGCTGTAGACTCAGTAATGTTTGTTGGGAATTCATCTGTATCCCATCCGTTTTGATAATCTCCTTTATTAGCATCAATTGACCCTAACATATTGTTATCAGCAGCTACTCTTAATTCGTGCTCCATTGTGTGTTGAGCTAAAGTAGCGTGATTTACTTCAATATTTAATTTAAAGTCTTTATCTAAACCATAGTTTCTTAAGAATCCGATAACCGTATGAGCATCTTGATCGTACTGATGTTTAGTTGGCTCCATTGGCTTAGGCTCAATAAAGAAAGTACCTTTAAAACCTTGCTTACGAGCATAATCGCGTGCCATACCTAACATTTGTCCAAGGTTATCTAACTCTTGTTTCATGTTTGTATTATGAAGACTCATGTAACCTTCACGTCCTCCCCAGAATACATATCCAGTACCACCTAACTCGATAGTTGCATCGATAGCATTCTTAATTTGAACACCTGCATTAGCTACAACATTAAAATCAGGATTAGTTGCTGCACCGTTCATATAACGAGGATCAGAAAATACATTGGCAGTACCCCAAAGTAATTTAACACCTGAAGCTGCTTGTTTTTCTTTAGCTACATCAACAATTTGAGATAATCTTTTTTCAATCTCTAAAACAGATCCGCCACCAACAAGGTCAGTATCGTGGAAACAATAATGAGGTACACCCATTTTTGTGATAAACTCAAAAGCTGCATCCATTTTTTGCTTTGCAGCATCCATTGGATTTGAAGCTTTATCCCATTCGAAGACTTGAGTTCCTGGTCCAAAAGGATCGCCACCATCACCACAGAATGTATGCCAATAAGCAATCGCAAAACGTAGGTGCTCTTTCATTGTTTTACCAGCAACTATGCGATTCTCATCATACCACTTAAATGCTAAAGGATTCTTTGATTCTGGTCCTTCGAATTTAATTTTATCAATTCCTTTGAAATACTCTTTATTTCCAATTAATACGTCCATGACTTTATTGATTTTAGATAGTATATTATTTTGTTATAATTTATTTAATGCTTGTTTCCACTTTTCGTAAGCTTCTTTAGTAGCTTCCACTACTGATTCATCGGGCTTAATTTCTTCTAATTTCTTTAATCCACTAAAGGCTTCCTCAAAAGATTTGTATATTCCAATTCCAACACCCGCGCCTCTGGCAGCACCAGCAGCACCATCGGTATTATAAAGCTCAATAGTAGCACCTGAAACATTTGCTAGGGTTGACTGAAAAATAGGACTTAAGAACATGTTAGCCTTACCTGCACGAATTAAATCGGTTTTAATACCCATTTCATTCATAATATCCATTCCGTACTTGAACGAAAATGCAATACCCTCTTGAGCCGCTCTGTACATATGAGCCGGAGTATGAATATTAAAATTAAGATGATTTACTTGTGCACCGTAATCTACATTTTTAAGAATACGCTCAGCACCATTACCAAAGGGAAGAATAGTAAGACCTTCGGCACCAACAGGAACTTTAGCTGCCAAATCATTCATCTCGGGATAACTAATTTCACCTTTACCGACATTTTTATTCATCCAAGAATTTAAAATGCCCGTTCCATTAATGCAAAGTAAAACACCTAAACTATTTGATGGCATTTGATGATTAACATGCGCAAATGCGTTTACTCGCGAATCATCATCGTATACATTTTGATCTGTTACCCCATACACAACACCTGAGGTACCGCCAGTTGCAGCAACTTCACCAGGATTTAGTACATTAAGTGAAAAAGCATTGTTTGGCTGATCACCAGCTCTATAACTAACTTTTACACCTTTAGGTAAACCAAACTCTTCAGCCATATTATCCAACAGTGTTCCTTGGTCTGAGAAGGATGTCATTGTTTTAGGAATGAATGATTCATCAAAACCATAATAGTCCATCAACTTATCTGAAATTGCATTTTTAGGAAATTCCCAAAACACACCTTCTGATAAACCAGAAGCTGTTGTAACCGCATCACCTGTTAAGCGAAGTGCGATATAATCTCCAGGTAACATAATTTTATCAATCTGAGCGTATAACTCAGGTTCATTATCTTTAACCCACTTTAATTTTGAAGCCGTAAAATTACCTGGTGAATTTAACAGATTTTGCAAACACCAACTTGGTCCTAAATCTTTAAAAGCTTTATTTCCAATTTCAGCAGCTCTACTATCGCACCAAATAATTGATGGCCTGATAACAGCTTTATTTTTATCAACTAAAACCAAACCATGCATTTGATACGAGATACCAATTGCTTTAATGGTTTCTTTTTTAACATCAGGATGCGAAACAGCCTTTTTGCATGCTTCTTTTAAGTTGTTAAACCACAACTCAGGCTCTTGCTCTGCCCAGCCAGGTTTCACAGCCTTAATTTCCATTTCCTGCTCAGGGTATTGAGCTGATGAAACCGTGTTACCACTTGCTACATCTAACACCGATACCTTGACCGATGAACTTCCAATATCAAATCCTAATAGTTGCATATTTTATCAATCTGTTCTGTACTGTTCTGCTTGCAAATTTATAGTAAATTTTCATATCTCCAAATTTTTTAACATTCAATTTTTGCAATTAGATTTTTGATTGCGATTTAACGCAGAATTGATGGTGGTTTAATACCAAGTACACCTTGCTTTAATAAATTAAATAGAACAATAAACCACTATTATGAAAACTATTAGAATACTTTTTACAGCCTTACTTACTATTTATATATCAATATCTTGTAGTAAACAAGAAGGCATTATAGACGAACCCATTATAAGAACTGGAGTAGTACTATTTGGAACAAAACCGTATTATGAGAATGACACGCTGTATTTCGCAGTTAAAGTTCTATTAAAGTCGGAGGAAGATGTAATTAACGTTGGGTACGAATTAAAAGAAAACGACCAAGTAATTGAAAATAGCAATACTCAAGTAGTAAGACAAGGTAATACTCCTGATGATGTTTTAGAAAGTATGGTAATAAAAACTCACCTACCAAAAGCAAAATATGAAGGCAGTAAGATTACCGTTATTTTAGACCCAATTAACTTTATAAAGATGGAAGATAATTTAGCTATTCAAAAAGAAGAATCTTGGAAAACTTATATAATAGAAATAAAAAAGGCCGATTAACTCGGCCTTAACTATTAATATTTCTTCTTTTTCTTTTTCAGTTTTTGCTGCTTTTCATTTTCGTCATGTTCAATCATTAACGATTTCCAATCGGCATGAGCTTCGGCTGAAAAATCAATGGTGTGATCATATTCTTCGTTATCAATGGCAATACGCTTAATATCTTTACCCAAGAAGCTTTCTATCTCTGCTAAAATCTCCTTTTCCTGCTCACTGCAAAAACTTACAGCTCTACCCTTAGCTTTACCCCTACCGGTTCTACCTACTCGGTGTACGTAGTTTTCTGATAAATCAGGCAAATCATAATTCACAACATACTCAACACCAGGAATATCAATTCCCCTGGCACTAACGTCAGTTGCAATTAACACTTTAACTTCACCTTTACTAAATAAATCAAGCACCTTTTTACGTTGGCTTTGCTCCTTATCGCCATGTATTGAATCTGCTACAACACCTACTCTTTCCATGGCTTTTACAACACGCTCTGCCCTTACCTTTGTTCGCACAAATACAAGTACTTTGCTTTCTTCGTTTTCCTTAATTAAACGCTCTAAGAAAAACCTTTTATCATCCATATTAATATGGATAACTGAATGGTCAATATTTTTTGCAACGGGATCTTTAGGTGAAATTTGAATACGTATGGCATTTTTCACTAAAGAATAGGCTATCTTTTTTATTACCTCGTTTATAGTTGCCGAATAGAAAAGTGTTTGTCTTTTGTTAGGAAGTTTAGTAACCAAACCTCTAATATCGTTGATAAAGCCCATATCAAGCATTCTATCTGCCTCATCTAATATTAGAGTCTCAACACGATCGAGGTTAATAAAACCTCTACTGGCCAAATCGAACATACGACCTGGTGTGGCTATTAAAACATCAATTCCTTTCTCTAACTTTGCGATCTGAGGTTCCTCTTCCACTCCGCCAAACACAGCGTAAGACTTCACATTTGTATGCTTACCTAGCTCTTCAAATACTTTATTAATTTGAACCGCAAGCTCACGAGTGGGCACCATTATTAAACACTTAATACCCTCAGCACGACCTTTAATTTTACGAACTTGTATATTATGAATTACAGGAATGGCAAAAGCAGCGGTTTTCCCGGTTCCAGTTTGTGCAATAGCCAAAACATCTTCACCCTTCAATACTGGAGGAATCGATTTATATTGGATATCTGTGGGTCTTTTAAAACCCATTTTAGATAAACTAATTTTTATTTCTTCTGCTATATGATAATCTTCAAACTTCATAATTACTCTTGTATTAAGCTACAAAGATAGGGTAAGTTTTAGGTATACAAAACCTTTTAAATTTAATGCATATGAATAGCCTAAAAAAGCAATAGGATGATATTGGTATACGTTTGAACCTGACGGGAATGAACTAGCGCATTATCCTTCAATAGGAGTGCCTATATTCCCATTTTTATATTGTACCAGAAACAAACCTAAGATTGATAAATGAGTTTTAAGGTTTTAATTTATCGATGTGATTATTATAATTCTCTATTGGCTTATTTGCCTCACTGCACGAACTTCCTAATGTGATTAGATCCACCTCTCTTTCGCGTTTGCACGATTTGATTAAACCAGGGCCAAACCATTGAAACAAAGCGAACAGTATTAAAAAGGCATAAATTCCTATGCTCAGAGAATTAAGCCCTTCACTTTTGTTCTCATCTACGTTCTCCTTTGGTATACTTTTATTAATGTTATTGTTGCTTATAATCAATGCACCCTCTTCTGTATTTTGTACACTAGCTTCCTCTTCCTCCTTTGAGGTAAAATATTCTTTAACTTCATCTATTTTCTTCTGCAATGCCTCATCATCCATTTCTTTAATGGAATAATCAGGCTCAAACTCAGGAATAAATTCGGTCATTTTATAACCAGGATCCATTAAAATAAAGAAGCCATTGAAGCTTGAAGACAAGTGTTTGAATGTAAAACGAATTTTATTACCTCCAGTATTTCTATAGTATTGAGTACTATCAACAATTTCGCACCAATCTTCCTCGTCTTGCCATAATGCGTTTAATTGTAGAGAATCGGGTATGATACCACGATTTTTTAGAGTTATTTCAACTTCATATTTATTGCTTAGTTCTAGTTTCTCAGCTTGCTGTATGCAAATTTTCTTTTCTTGCATATTATTTCCAGCTAAAAGATAAGGTGTGGGCTTAGCTGCAGTATTTTGTACCTGTAGCAACATAATACTATTGCCTACAGTGCTAGGTTCCTTATTAGCACTCTGGAAAAGATCATAATACATATAATCTATCTCATCAAAATTGTAGATTTCGGGGTTGTCATAACACCATTGTTTCATAAAATTAAATTTAGTATCTGCCATAGCAGAAGTTTAGTTAAGCCTATTTATATAATTCATAAATAGTATTTGTATTCAATAATTATAATAAGTAGTTACCATTCATACTCTTGCTAGCACCCAATGGTTTCAATATTCAACTTTCTTCCTTGGAACAAAGTTATGGTTAATTCACTGTATACTCATCTGTTATGGCTAGGGTGCAAGGGCTCTGAAACCCCCTGCTCGTAATCGGCTTGGCGGTATGGATCAAAGGCTTTGCCACGGGGCAAAGGTGCATACTGGTAAGCGTGGCAATTGGTTTTCCTGGCATATGGGTAATCTAATTTTTTTTATAAATATAAAATTATAGGATATCGTACATACCCATGTTACTTTATCAAGAGGTACGATGGCCTACCATCGGAGTGCCCGATGAATAGCTATCGAGATGTCCGATGAGTAGATATCGGAGTGCCCGATGGTAGGCTATCGGGTATATTATACTACAGTTAGTATATGGTCAAGTACAATGGTGCGTGCTTGTTTTAAAAACGAACCATCTACATCAGCTACACCCAGCACCTCTACATCTGCATTTTGAAACTCCGCTAAAAATGCACTATTGGGTCTTAGGTTAACCTTAAGCTTGTTTACATCTTTATTAAAATGTGCTGCTTTGCCTATAAACACGCCAGTAACAGAAGGCGAGGCTCTAAATAGAGGTGTTGTTACGCTGTAACCGTCTTTTAGTTTTCTATTAGGTTAATACTTCGGGTTCCTAATCATAAAATGCTTTCTTTCGTTCTTCTTCTAATATTTTGCGAGCGCCAAGTGCGCCAATTAAACCTATGGGTACAAGTATAAGCGACGATATAAAAAATATGCGTGCTCCAATAACTGTATTCCCTATTGCAATGGTTAGTATCCCGAGTATATTGAATAATGCTACAACACCCACAACATAGGCTAAAACCAAATAATCGGGGTTATAAATAAATGATATTCCAACTGCAATATGTATTATTAAGGCAAGGATTAGTTGTTTCATGTTTTTAGTTCTTTTACATCTAGGTTTTTTATATCAATTGTTACACTATGGCTATTTGTATGGCTTGGGCTTTCATTTACTATAGCAGCCCATTCCTTTTTATTTATATTTTTTTAAAGTCTAGTACATTATCATTTGTTTACCATCTACCTATTCTTTTTCTTTCTGCTTATTGCTCTGGAGTTGCTTCTGGTGTATCAAAAGTACTTGGAAAAAAGGGGAGCGGGATTTGCGATTAGTTGAGTAACCATGTTTTATCAAAGTACCACTACAATAATTGCATATTTTCATTCCACCAACACTTTTGATACATGAGGGGCTAGATAATTCCATATTAGGCGTTTTTAGAGCATAACAGTAATTGTTTTATGGTATCGCTTAGGTTTTATTGACATTCAATTACCATAAACCAACTTTGATTTTCAACATATTAAACGACTCTAAAAGAAAAAACAACACTTTTGATACATTACCAATACTCATAACCCAACTACTATATAACACTAAAACAACCATTAATCACATTACGATTTTTTGTATAGTGCTTTGTAAGAGAATCGTAGGAAATACAATACACTGTATATTACAAGCTAGCGCTCTATTCTGACCGTAAAATCATAAATCTTATTTTCCTTTTTTAATGAATCATAGTGGAACAGTAATTCCTCCATTAATTTAGTTTTCTCCTTATGGGTGCAATAAATTTCAAACATAACAGTATACTCATCAATGTCATTACTTCTTTTTGAAGACTTAAAAAGATGTGGTTTATATTTTTCAAAATTCTGTTTTATTTCTGAAACTAAGGGACGAATAGAAATACCTTTATAATGAGCCGTGTTTATAATACTTATTATATCCTTATTGGGTATTGATGTAATGGTAGAATCTAGGTAGTGTAAAACATCATTAGGATTTACACCTCGAATTTCACACATTTCTGTGTGCATTTTAAAAGTCAATACCTTCACTGAAAGAGCCTCAATGCCATAAATAAAAAGACTGTCTACTCCATATGTGGAGGAAATCATCTTTTCTTGTTCAATTATAAACTCATGATTTAATGGACAACACCCTTCTTTTATAAACAGTTCGAAACGTCCCTTATCCTCAAATAATTTTGCAATTGTTTCTTTTACAATAGTGCTGTCATTAAAGTGGTATATTAATACACATGGGATATAGACTAACAAACCAATTTTTGCGAATCTACTTGCTACTTTTAAAAATAGCCTGGTTAATAAAACAAATGCTATTAAAGAGATTGTTATTGCTAAAATTACTTGCCAGTTTTTGAAGTACACAATACTGGTTTGCTCTATCAATATTATGCTTAATAAAAACTGTATAAATGGAGCAAATAAAATTACCTTACGTGTAAAACCGGTGCTCTTATTATCTGAAATATCCATTCCCATTATTTGTTATATCGTAACCTTTTAAATATATAAAGTTAGAAGACTGAAGCCCTATCTTTCTTTATAACTTCTGACTTCCTAATACCCTAATGCCTCCAATTTCTTTTCACAAAATTCTCTACGCGCAGGAGGCAAATCTTTTAAGCCCTCTCGTGCTTCTTGGTATTTACCTTGATAAATTAAAAAATAAGGATCATTTGCTAAATTGCTACGTACATAGGTAGGATTAGCCAACTTTTGAAAGAACTTATAAAAGTTACGATAACGATCATCTAATCTACCTTCAATGATTTCTCGTAGTATTGGTTTAAAACGATCTAAACCTCGTACAAACACTTTACTAAAACACTTATAGCATGGTTCAATATCTCTATTTTCAAACCCCTTGCAATTTACATCTTTTATATATATATATATTAAATGCATTGGATACTGCCAGCACCAATAATAAGTCAAACTTCCTTCCTCAGCTAAATCAGGTTCAACAAGTAATTTATATTGATTAAAATCCCTAGGAGGGGAGTACTTATTATAATAATATGTTTTTCCTCCCTTTATCAACAAATCTTTATCAACAATTAATTCATTAAAATTATATCCATAGCCCCATGCACCTTGCTTCACCTTCTTACCAATAATTGCTATAGAATCATTCCAATCAAGAATTTCCATATTGGCAGGTAATTCTTCTTCATTAACTAAGAATTTTTTAATTTTAAAAAGTTCTTCATTAGAATATTCTTCTTGATTTGGTTGATAATATTTATATATCAATCCAACACCTGTTTGCAAGCCAATTAAAGCAAAAAAAAAGTACATCATCCACTTTTGCCATTTTTTAGCAATTAAAAAAAATATTCTTACCAAAAAGTATACTCCAAAACTGAATGCTAACAAAATAAAAAAATCGTAAGCACTATCGTTTAATCCCCAGAATATAAAAGCCTCTAATGAATTAAGCCACAATAGTAATTGAAGAAAGGGAGCCATCAACAGTACCTTTCTCATAAAACCTGAATAGTCAGGTACTTTATTGCTTTTTGTAAGTTCTATTCCCATGAGGCTGCTATTTCTTTAATTGGTTTAGATAGTTTTTGAAGTGTTGAGTTATTAAAATCCAACTCCACCTCTCCGGTTATTTTATCAACATCTTTGTCAAAGATAAATTCATGTTTAATTTTTTTAATTACATCATTAGCATCTTTTTCAACGTATAGCGGATTTTCATGTATTTTTTCAAGATGAACAAGCGTATCTGGATAATCTAATTCACCTTTATAAAATTGCTTTTGGGCCTGATCTTCTTTCGAATTACCAGATGTGATTGTACTATATGGATTACTATAAATAGCATGACTCTCAGCACCACGCGCAAAACCATAAGCCTTTATGTTTTTAAATTTAACAATAGCATAATCAGTAATTATACCCGGCTCAATTTCAATAATAACTTTTGTACCTAAGGTAGTATCACTAAATTTAGCTTCTACAAAAAACTCACACATAATTTTATTAATCGCATCAATTTGTTTGGAAGTGATTTTGATTTTATAATCTTCAGTTATTTCGTTTGGATTATCATTATTTAACAAGCTTACTATTTCATTATTAGATTTTAGTTTTTTAAATAAATCATAATCTTTCACTAAGCTAGTTTCATCCCCAAAGATACTCTCTTCAATCCAATCTTTAATTGCTTTATTATCCCAAAACCAAACTATACCTAAACCTACAGCTTCAACCACCACACCACCTACCACTAATGCAGCAGCAGGTATAGATAAAGAACCTAAAGAAACTGTTGCTGTTGCTCCGCCTGATATAATTAATCCAGCACCAAAAGCGGTAATGGCACCACCAGCACCATAAAGAGCAAAACCTGTAGCTACACCTGTTTCACCGTGCTTCATGGCATCAAAAGCCGAGTCCATACCCACAAAGCAATCAATAGCGCCAGAAATTACCTGAAGTCCGGGTACTACCTTGCCTGAAATTACAGCACTACTTGCCCAGCTATTTTTATGAATAACCTTAAACATTAAGTTGCGCGAGGCTCCATTAGAAAGTACCTCAGACGAAAAATCCATAACAGCACCAATAAGGCATGCCATATTTTTGGCTTTATTTTCCTCATCAGACACCAAAGCTTTTACGGTAACAACAATATTAACCGCCTCCATAAACGCAATAAACTGCCCCAGTTTAACACCATTCATTTTCGAACTAAATGCCTTATTTAAAGAAACTGTATCCATTACTTCGACCGTACTCGCAATGTTTTCTAATGGTTTTATTATTGTAGTACTTAGTACACCTTTGGTATTATGCATATAATCTACAATACGTCCCATTGTTTTAAAAAAGCCTTTAGCCTTTAAAAATTTCATAAGGACCGGAGAGGTAGAACTAATTACACCAAGAATTGCCTGTTCACTTTTACGCACTGAGGCTTGGCCTTCGGAAATAACATCCTGATTTAACCAGTTTTCTTTGAGTATAATACCAGCTAAAGGCACTTCTCCATTACTTGTACTTACTCCTTTTGTGCCATCAATATTATACAGATGGTTTAAAATACTCTCTGGATTCTTCAACTCTGCCTCAGCATAATCATTTCCTTGCCTGGTTTGAAACAAATACTTAAGTGCATCAGCATATGTCTCTAAAGCATAATTCTGACTCTTTTTATTGTCAGATGATAAATAATTTAACATGCATTGATTAAACTCTTTCGATTTCAACCAATCAACTAAATTTTCCGCTCCGTAATATACTTTATGACTGTACAAAATTGATTCGTCTCGATAGGCATTATTCCAAATATCCATTCGCTCCATAGAAGCGAAGCGTTTTAAACTACTATCCTTTTGAATCATGGTTTTTATAGTAGTATATATAAAAAGCTGCTGAACCCTACTTTCTGTATTTTCCCAGCGTTCCTTTTCCTCAAACCTCTTTTGAAATATTTTTGTCCTGCGTTCAAGTTCTTTTAATGGATTTGCATAATAAAATGCTACACCTATATTGTATCCTGTAAAAGGTACAGATGACAAATTATAGTTACTTATCGTTACGCTTTTGTTACTATTACGAAGGTCAGATAATATTATAGCGCCGGCTCGTGTATCATTATTTAAACTACTTATTGATATATTAGAATAAGGGGCATATCTGCAATAATCCGATGGGATTAACTTACCTATTTTACTGCCAGAATCGCCAAAAATTCGAGCTTTCGAGAGCATCTCTTCTGAGAAAACAAACTTATACTGTTCTTTTTCGTTTCCATTTTCATCATAGTGCCTATATATCATACCACAAGGACGCTCTGGGCTCACTGTGTTTTCATGAGAGCAATCTCTTTGAGTTACTTTTACTTCTTGATACTTACCTGACTTAATAACAAATGTAAAAACTAATTTATCATCTTTATCAAAAAGGTATACATAGCCATTCTCCACTTTTGTATATTGCGTTTTATCTCCATCAACAAACCCTCTTTTCCCTATTTCACCGTGTTGCAACTCATAACCAGGTTCAAACTCTTTCCAGTAATAGTTTTTATAATCTTTATATTCTCTTATTTCAAAAAATAAATGTCTACTCAATTTATTAATGTAGTTTACATTTGGTTCTTCCTCCTTTTCTCTCGAATCTGTAACTGTAAGATTATACCCATTCCAATTACCAACAGTTATTGTTTGGGTAACTTTTAAATAATACTCGACACTATCAATTAGTATGATTGTTTCACCTACCTTTAATGTTTTATTTTTTAAGCTTGTTTTTAAGCCAATTTCAATCTCTTTCAAAAGATAGGACTCATCTTCCTCTACATATTCGTAAGCATCATTATGCAATAACACTTCCTTTGCAAGGCTAACATAGTCTTCCTCTTCTTTTATAGTGTATTTATAAGTATTAAATTCCATGGTTATTCTCTTGCTATAGTTACAATATTACTCTCTTTAGATATTACAATCGGATAGTTTTCAGAAGGTCTTATTTTATCTAGTTTAACATACCCTTCTTCATCCAATTGCCCTTCCAACATCTCTCCATTAGGTAAAAGAATCATATAATCATAATTCGATAACACCTCTCCAGTTTCTTTATCAACGGCTTTTATTACTAAACTATCCTCTACGGTAAGGATACCACTTTCAACCGTTTCTCCATCACTATTGTCATATTTAAATACAATTTCTGGCAAAGTATATGCTTTCTGCTGCATCTCTTCAACGCTCTGACTATCTTCTCCATCTTCGAAACACTTAACAGCCCATGATATCTCTATTTTTCCATCTTGTACTTTTCCACTTTGAGACCCTATTAAATTATCTCCATTATCCTCATCCTTTTCATATATTTTAAAAGCAATATATCTTTCTTCATCTATACCTGAAGCATCAGCACACAAAGTTACCTCATCATTCACTAAGGAATTTTCGATTATATTTTCTTCCTTTTGCCACCTTAAATTTGAAACAATCATTGGCTTCTGTTCGACCGCATCCTGGCGTATTTGCTCCTGATTGGCTTCGGCTTCTTTTAAATCGGATGATTTACCGCGAGCAGCAGCTCCTGCTTTATCGTAAAATCTAATTTCAGGAAACGGAATTTTTTTTAGTGGCATGGTTGCCTTTGCCCCAGGTGTTGCCGAGCCTACCATAACGGTTGGTTCGCCCATAACTACTGAACCACCATGGGCTGTCATGCTACCCAAAGTAGCCACGGGTGTGCCATTAATCAATACAGTTGGTTCGCCTTGAGCAATGGTATCGGGTGGGCCGGTGCATACACACATATCGCCCATAAGGGCAGCGGGTTTTCCGTTTATTAATACGTTTGGTGCTCCGGGGCCTACAATGGGGCCGCCTACGTGTGGTATGTAGCCTGTTACCATTGGGCATACGTGCATACTGGTGAGCGTGGCAATTGGTTTTCCTGGCATAATTTAAATAGTTTATTGCTAATACATTATATAGTGCTCAAAAAACCACGTGTCCTTTTTTAAAAACCACACGTGGTTTTTATAAAAACGTAACGTGGTTTTTGTTAAAACCACGTTACGTTTTTTCTACCTATAAGCTTACCTTTTCGTACTTTAATGTTTTAAGCATATCTTTTAGCTTTGTGCTTGGTGTAAAAACAGCTTTTGCACCAGTAATTGAAGAGGCCGTAACATCACTTTCGTTCTCTTCGCCTTTGCTTTTTACATTTACACGTAAGCTTCCTAAATCGCCTAAGCGAACAATTTGTCCATCTTCTAACGATTCTTGCATCATTTCAACCATGGCATATAGTACAGCTCTAATATCAGCTCCGCCAACGGTGCTATTTTTTTCTATACGCTTAGTTAATTTATCAAGAGTTAACTCTCCGCTTGAAGTGGTGTTGGCGTAAAATTTTTTGATTCCTCCGCCTACAACTCCAGGTTGACCTTTTTCAATAACTTTGTACTTTACTGACATTGTAATATGGTTTTAAGATTAAAAAAAAACGTTTTACATTACCTCTACCTTACCCGATGCACCTTGTAGTGCTGTCATGGTACCCGATACTGTTGTTTGTACACCACCAGTAAGATCGGCATTCATTTGCCCCTCAACAGCAACATTTTGTCCGTTAAGTGCCGCATCGGTTGTAGCCGCTACGGTAACAGCACCACTACTATTTACGGTGGTATCGCCACTCGATTGTATGGTCACATTACCCTGAGCTTGGTTGTTTAAATCGCCCTCGGCAGCAATATCAACATTACCTTGTGCGCCAATAACAATGTTTTCTTCGGCACTAATGTTAATGTTCTTTGCCGATATCTCAATATTTTCAGTAGCACTAATGTATAAAGACTGTTCGGCAGTATTAAAGGTGATAATACTACCATCGGTATCGTAAATATTTATTTTTTCTTCGCCCTCGGTATCATCTAATTCAATGGTATGTCCGCTTGCGCTCACAATTTTGCTTTTTACATTATCGGGTAAAGCACCCGCAGCGTTATCGCGATGGAACAAGCTACCCGTTACATAGGGTTTTGATGGGTCGCCATGTTCAAAGGCAACCATAACTTGGTCGTCGATAGCAGGTATAAAATGAAAGCCATGCATGCTTTCGTTATTCTCGGCAGCCCCAAGGTTAGGCGTTTGTACGCGTATCCAATTACTTGTTTGGTCGTCGCTCATCCATAAAAAACGCACTTTTACACGCCCCAATGTATTCGGATCTTCGTTTTCAACTATGGTTGCCACCTCGGGGTAAGCAGTAGGTTGGGCTATTGTATCATTCAAAATAGCCTCAGTCATACCAGCTACTCCCTCAAAAAGGTTGCTATATAAACCATTATCATCAATAACATGTGTAATTTTTGTTACTCTGTAACGACCTAAATCCGGACCAACATCCTGTTGTAAACTTTCGGGTAAACGAGTGGTAACTAACTCGCCAATACGAATGGCACAGGTATTACTTTTAGCCGATATGGTTGACATTTGTGAGTATTTACGACTATATAAAGCACGCATTTGTGCCACAATATCGTTTTCGTCAACCATAAACCTGTTGGTTGGTAATTTGGCAGGGTTCGGGAAAAAAGGAGAACTTTTATCCAATGCCACACGCATATAACTGTTAATACCATCAATATTTTCAACCGGAGCATCTTCTTTGTAATCACTCTCGGCACTATCGTAATCGTATATTTCAGTATTTAGGCTATTTACTTTAGCTGATATTACAATATCGCTTAGCTCCATATCAAAGGAAACCTTTGTATCATTTTCAATACCCGGGTTACCTAATATTAGTTTTTTTCCATCGTAATAAAACCAATCGCCGCAAGCAGTTGCCAAACGAGCCATAAAGGCATAACTACTTTCTTTGTAGCGCGATACGTAGGGCATAATAGTGGTAAATGTTGCATTATCAACTATCTCAATGCCTACACCCGTATTTTCTAGAGTTTCGCTAATAATATTACTTAACGTGTAATCCATAAACGAAGCCATTGAAGGATCCATATCTAATAGTAAAGTTGGGCTACCACCTTGTAGTATAACAAAACCTTGGTCGCCATTGCTACCCCCAACCTTAACGTTGGTTATTAATCCATTAAATTCTGATGTTTCGCCACTCTCGGTGTGGGTAAATTTAATAGTTACTGTTTGGCCTAGTTGCTCAAAAAGCGTTTCAGGAGTGGTTGACCAAACATTGGGCTTGTTAGGCTTATAGTTTACCTTAATTTCAAAAACATGATGCCCATTCATGCTTTGCTCAAGGTTTAAGCCTACAAAATCAACAAGCTCTTCGGCTACTTTAACTTCGGTTTCAACTACATTTAATTGCGGTAAAGACATAATATTAGGTGTTAGAATTATTTAACGATTAATTGATAATTAAACTCTTGTGGCGATTTTTCGTAAAGGGCAGCCAAAAGTCCCTCCTTCATATTGTTTAGCTTTTGTGGCGATGTTTCTGCTGATGGTGTTAGGTGCACATCAATGGTTCTAATAATACCTTGTTTAGGTTCGCGACCAATACCATAACCCGATTTAACTTCGATGTTAGATATATTATTACCACAGTAAATAGCGCAAAACGATTTAACATCTTGCTTAGAATATATGGCACCATGCGAGGTAAGGGCAAATTTGTACATTTCCATTAAGGTTTTAGCATCGGGTGCCTCTTTCCCACCGCGCGAGGTGGTTAACATTACAGTTGATGTACGGTTAACATCGGTAATATCAGTAAAACCTAATACCTCCGACGCTTTAATGCCATTACCTATTATACCATTAGATAACCAGTATTTAATAAAAAATGCTGTGGACTCATACAACTTATCGTTAAGCACAATATACGAAGTGGATTCTGCCGTACTTCCTCGCAGACTAATTTTGCTCTCAAGCTGATTTAGTTGTCGTAATAAATCATTGGCATTTTCACCAAGGGTATCCTTCTCTACATTTGAAAAAGCCATACTTTCATCACGTAGTAAATCCACTAAATGATCGAGAAATTCGCGTGCATTTGCAGTATTGAAACGTTCAATTCCACCTCTTCGAAGCGTATATATATGGTTCTCAGTATCGGCATGTTCCATGCTATACTTTTGCTCATGGTATTGGTTACCATTCACATCACTTACATTATCAATATCCAGGAAATATTCATTACTCTCTTTAATTAAAGGAATTACGCCTGATATTTCATCAACTTTTCGCTCACTAGTATTAATAAACTTATTGGCAATAGGAAAGGCATTTATTTGCACGTTTAAACCCTGTAATGCCTCGCTGGTAAATGCTGATGGAAAGGTAAGTTTTACCCAAACCAATGGTTTTGTTAACTCTGCTAGCGTTTCCTCGGTAAACAGGTGTTTAATTTCGTCAGGAAACAAAGTTCTAAAATTAGGTTTTAACCTGGTTCGCTCGGTTATATGAATGAATCGATGATTGTAGTTGGTTAAAATATCGCTACTAATCTGATTATTTGTATTGTAGGCTTTTATAAACTTTGAAGCTAAATTTTCGTCTTCATCGTTCAATATATACATACCCGTTTCAGTTTGAAGCGGAAAACCTTCTATTTCCCATTTCACATGGGGTAATAGCCTAAAGTATTCTTCGCATTCGTCCATATACGGAAAGTCGAAATAGAACGAAATATTTTCTAAACTAATTACCTCTGGTGCTAAATCTAATCCAATCCACAACGATTTATTGGTGATCGGATCTTTTTTAGTAGCGGCAAACTCAAGTTCCTTGCCCAGTTTAATATCAACACTTGATATTCCTTCGCTACCTGCCAAATAGGCAACATCGCCATTAAATACGCGGGTAGAATATATTGGAGTAAATGAAAGGCGCTTTAGTTTGTGCCGTTTCATAAAGTGCGCGTTCTTATAATGAAACTCGTAGTTTTGTAGAATATCGCAGCTATTGTGTACGGCATTGGCATGCATTATGGCATGTGCAGGTTGCACCGATAAAGAAGAACTGGGTGTAAGTGCTCGGGCTACCTTTTCGAGCACCCTATTTTCAACATCGTTTACTTCTCGGCTCAATTGAAAAATTTCGCTCGATAGCGCTTCAATCATAAGCTTTACAATGGGGTCAAGATGATCGATATTTCGAATGTCCCACAATGCTGCCGCACGTTTAAACATTCTGTTTTTAATGCTTTCCTTAGTAAATGTTGTTTGTAATTCCATTTTTGGTTTATGTTGGCTATTACTGTGCTATTGTTTAGTATTGTATTTAATACCAATTGGTTTGGTAAATAATCTTCTCTTAATTTACTTACTATCTGAAACGAAAAAATGCTAATTTTTAGATAGAGGACCTAAATACATAGCATAGGTAAACCCACATTTTTGATTTACCTCAGTAAGCAAGCCAAATATGTGTATATCCACTCGTTTTCTAATGGCAACCGAGTTGCTCGACAAATCCTCTTTTACTACTTCTCTAATTTTAACTTGTACAGTAACATCTGATAGGCGTTTTTCGTTTTCTCTGACCGATTCTAGTACAAAACCACTAAATTTCTCTTCCCACTTTGATTGAGAAAATACTCTTTCGAAATCCATCTCCCATATTCTTGAGCCAAACTTTTTGTTAAAAACATGTTCGCCTGGACAGGTAGTTAATAATAAATCTAGGTTCTGATCTATAGATTCAAGTATGGTACAACGCTCTAACTGACCATCTTCGTCATTCTGAAAGGCTGAAAGTTGTAAAGGGAGTTTGTAATTGCTTTTTTCCATGCTCGTTAACTTTTAAATCTTCTAGGTTGTGGTAACTCTCTTCCGCGTACCGAAAAACTAGCTCTATTTCGTAATTCGTAAGGCTTACTTTTCGTCATTTGATAAGTATTTTTCTTCTCTGCCTCTTTATGAGCCATACCATACACATTTTGTATCCATGGTTCGTTATTGTAACATCTTAATAAATACTCGCAACTGCTCCATTCTCCCGAGAATACATCACGTATCGCAAATGTTAAGGCATACTCTTGTTGTTTAGTATGGCTAAATTTGCTTAAATGTTTGGTTTGTGTTAAAAAAACATGGCTCGATACAGCAATACCATATTCGTTCCAACTCAAATCATTTAGCTCAGACACCTTAGGTTTCTGAACTAAAATTGAATTACTCTTCTTAACGTAACCTACAGAATCAACATATCCCCTATCCCATAAATCAAGTTTCATGGCCGTAAACCAATCTGTTAATAAATTGCCTTTCATTTATGCATCATTTAAACAGTGTTATTATAATCCCACAAGGGCATAAGTAAATATAAAACAAGAGCTTTCGCTTAAGTTACAATCGCTAATAACCCGACCATTTTTGCTGAAATTCCTCACTCCCAATTTTTAATACTCTCGATGAAAGTACCAAAGTGGTAATGGTTTCTTTACCTTGTTCTATAACTTGTTTATGAAAGTTTACACAAATAGCATCAATAAATTTAATCTCTAGTTGAGCACCCTCTTCAAAATTATTATTGTGATGATAAAACTTAATCTGACCCGAATGTTTGGTTCCACTATTTATAATCCAGTTAAAAATAGTTTGATCTACAGGTTCACTAATCGATAAGCTTATTTTTCCACCGTATAATGCGCTGCATGGCCTATTCTTATCATCTACCTCTTGCGTAAACTCCCAATCTAAATCATTTAAAATATACTTATGATTGCTTATTTCTAATTCTGCCACTAAGCTCGCTGGTCGTGCATCCGAAAACACTTTACCAGATAGTAGTCTATCAAAAAATCCCATCAGTTCCAGTAGTTTTTATATTCATTATCGCCCAATGTAATTTGCTGTGCATTAATAGTTAAAACACATGTCGCATTTTGTAATCCCATCGATTCATAATGAAATCTAAAACCAACAATACGTGCCTGATTAAACGAAATTTTCTCTATTACTTCACTATTCAGGTTGTAGGATGATATCTCTCCATTCTCAATTTCATTAGAATTGAAAAGCCATTTCATTAAAGGGTCTTGCGGAAGTATGGGTAGTGCAATTTTTATGTTACCAGCATTTAATACACTGCTTGCTTCTCCTTTTTGGTTGGTATGTTTAAACAACTCGTAGCTACAGTAGCTAAGCTCATAAACATCTCTAAAACCACCGTTCTCATTGTTTTTCTCAAGTTTATGCAACTTAAGGTAGGTTGTTAAATTGGTCATAATAGTAGGAATTTGGGCTGTAAATATAATCTATTATTTTAAATAGATGCAAATTTATGAAGCACTATTATATCCAGCTAAATTACATTATAGGGTTATCCACAAGTTAATAATTTAAGCAAAGCCATATACAATCAGGCTTTGCGAGATTTTCCTTTAGAACTACATACAGAAAAAATAATTGATTAAAACAAAAAATTAACACTGCTTAACTATTTAACACTATTAATTTAAAGAATGTTAAAAATGTAACATTTACAATAGTAGCGAAATCCACACGTATGCCTCCAAAAACACTGTACTACAGCCATTTAATTACAGTATTCAAATATGTATTTAACATGAAATTTATACTTTGATAATATAGTTTTAACATTTTTTTTAAAGTGAATATTTGTTTTTATAAAAAATGAAGTATGTTTGTACCACCAAATTATAACTAAACTTTGATGATTCTTACATATATCATATACCCGTTACTAGGGATAATTCTTATTGGCTTAGGTTTCTTAATTACTAAGAAAAATAATATGGCCAGTAATAAAAGACTCTTTGCTTACTTAACAATATCAATACTATTATTGGCTATTCCTGGGTTTGTAGGTCTATTAGATTATGACTTTATGCCTTTCGGATACTTTGGAATAGCTTGCCTATATTTGGTATTAGGATACTACAATCAAAAAATAATATCGTGGGTACTAAAAGAACCCCCAAGCTTTTTTATTGAGTTAAGTATTTATGTATTCACAATGGCAATAGGGGCAGTACTATTTGTTTACATTTTTAACTATAGTAATGAATTAGCATACGGTTTATGGGCATCTACTGTACTTATAGTATTTGCTATCCCTTTATTGTATTGTAAATCAGTTGAATTATTTTTAAATATTCCAGTAGAGATTTATAATGTGTGGTGTTTTGATAAAAGTCCTGATCAATCAAATAATGACACCATCAACTACGATCAGTTAAAACTTGTAAAGGTAGAAATATTTAAACAAGAGTCTGATGAAGAGCCAATTGTAATAAATGCTAAAGCTCCAAGTGAAATGGAGTTTGGGGTGTGGTTTAAGCGACTATTATCAGATTATAATATAAAATCGCCATTGGCTGCAATTGATGTTAATAATAAAACTAGCGATTCAGGATGGATTTTTTACACCAAGCCTTCCGTGTTTTTACCAAGAAACTACATTGACTATAATAAATCATTCGAAATGAACAAAGTTCATGAAAGATACACTATAGTGGCCAAACGAGTATTTGAGAACATTGAACAATAGAATTTTAAGATGATTAGAGCACCTAAAAAACAGCTTGTTAATTGGCAGGAGAGTATGAATGTCTCAGCAGAGCATTTTATACAATCAGAGAATTTCTTTATAGATACATCTCGTGATTATGCCAGTTTACGATTAACCAATAGCAATTACGGATTGTTGCCAACGGTTGGCGATAAGGATAATGCGAATGGTATTAGAATTAGTGAGCATGTAACAGGGCATATAGAAATTAAGCTCTTACATTGTAATGCTATCACTTCTTCTGGCATCAGAGTGAATTTTAATCCAGATGATGAGAGTTACCTTATTAAAGATTATTCTCCTGATTCACAATCCTTAAGTGCTAGGCATCGAGAAACAAAGCAATGGGATATTATTCTTATAGTAAACCCGTTTGATAGGTGTCCTTCAGGTGATTTAGATGTAGAAGAAACACCTCCTCGACACCCTAATGCAGGTGCAAAATATGATTTGCAAGTAATGCCTTCTGGAGAATTAAATACTTCAGAGTTCGGATCGCATCATCTTACAATTGGTCGTATAAGAAAAAGTTCGGATAGATACGAGGTTGATGGTAATTACATTCCTCCATGCACAAGTATGGCTAGTCACCCAGATTTGATGGAGTACTACAACCATCTTGGACAAAAATTAAGTAGCATAGAGAAATCATCTAAAACAATCATATCCAAGGTAATAAACAGACAAAGCCAAACTGAATTAGCCGAAAATATAAGAGCTGTATGTGAAGATTTATTAAGATACATCTCGGTTATATATTTCGAGTTTAGAAATAAAGGAAGATATCTGCCTCCAATTGATATTATACAATATTTTTCAACTTTAGCGCATGTTACCTATGGTAGCTTAAGCTTTATTCAAAATAAAGAGAAAGAAGAGTTGCTAAAATATTTTTATGAGTGGAGTGATATTACTCCAGGATCTTTTGAAGAAACCCTAGCCAATACATTAGAGATTCTATATGAGCATGATAAAATTAGATCAACAATGTTCCAGATCGATAGTTTTATGACAATTCTGTCAGATTTGTTAGTTAAACTTAGTCAGCTAGATCATATTGGACAACACAAAGAGAATATAATTGTATCTGAAAGTATATCGCAATCAGATTCTACACAAAAAAGCAAATGGAGTATCCTAGATTAATAAATTGATAATGATTACACTAGACCAACCTAACCATATTACTGCTAATGCTGTTGATACAGATTATAAGGCAGAAACAGTTGCAGCCAGACTATTAAGTAAAGGTACAAGCATCGAGAGTGTTTTAATTAAGCGCAATGGTGCATCGAAACGTAATGTATCCAAGGATATTGATAATATTATGTTTGGTGACGATTCTAATCTCTATAAACATATAGAAATATCCACAAATCGAAGTAGTATTTACGATACTATGCCCGAAGGGTTATTTCACAGCACAGAAGGTAGTCTTAAAGACAAAAGTCAAGAAGAAGTATTAGAGTCAATTAGAAAACAACGAGAAGAAGAATTTTATTCAAGACGATTTTTCCAACCTTTCGAAGAGGAAATTGATCGTAGTAAAGTCCTTACTCAGTTTAAAGAATCGAGTTTTGACAAGAAAAATAATGCAAACGAATTTATTAACATTTTCACAAGTTACTGGCCTGTAATAAAGAATGTTAATAAACGAAGAGCTGCTATATTTCTTGAAGTTGTACCGCTGGTACCATCAATCAGAACTTCACATCAGAAGATTGCAGAGGCGATGGCATTGATATTTGAGATGCCAGTTAAAGTAAATACAAACTATAACGTACACCATATAAAATCAAAAGTTGAATCACCTTTAGGACGTATTAAGTTAGGAGAGAATTTTTTCACCAGAGGTGATTTGGAAGATAGAAATTCAGACATTACTATTGAAATCGGTCCTATGTCAGTTTCTGATTACGAAAGCTTTACCCACGAAGGTGAAGATGGAAAAATGCTAAAATGTTTAGAAGAAATATTATTCCCAGCAAACTGCAAGGTTACAACCAAGTTTAATCTTAATAAAACAACTGCAGTTTTCAAATTAGGCAAAGCAGAGGGAGTAGCAGTATCTTTTCTTGGTATCAATACTATTTTGAAATAAATTATTATGAAAGCTCAAAACATTTCTCAAATACGAAAAGCCTACTTATTCTTTGCCATAAGTGTAATTAGCACTGCATTTCTTGGTGTATTATCTATCTTTTGTTTTATAAACACTGCTACTGCAGAGTTAGAGTTAATCGGTAGTAAAACTAGGGAGTATGATAAGATTAACGCTTATCAAATTGAATTAGTAGGCCGCATGGATACATTGTATAACTATATGCAGATGCTAAATACTAGCGAGAAAATAAATGATGTATTACTACTTAATATGATTAGTAATAAGAAAATGAACTATTTAAATTCACTAGATAAACTACCTAAAGAAGATTCCTATTTATTTAGGAAAATTGGAAATCAGATTAATGTTTTTTTAAATGTTGATGATTCTATTAGGCAGCTAATTATTGAAGAAGATTTAGTGAAAAGTGATTTAATACGTTGTATTGAAGACAATAAACAATTGGCCAGAAAACTATCCATTGGAGGTATACTAAACGAGTAAGCATCCTATTAACTATAGTAATCTCTAATATAAATATTCGAACAAGCTAATCCAGATGAAATCAAAAGTTACTGTTTCAAAATATATAAATCGTTATGAACGTATAATCGCACTTATCTATGTGTTTGTACTATTTGTAATAGTTATGGGTTCGTGCACATATTTTTTAGTGAATCAGAATAAAGATCTAGATGTTTTTAATAAAAAAGTGATCACTATTAAAAAGATGAAAAGAATTAAGAGTTATCAAGATACCCAGCTAAGAAATGGTCTTTCTTGTGACTCAATATATGCCCGAATTGAAAGGTTTGACCCAAGCCTTCAGGCAAGTTACGAGGAAAGTGATATTAAATTTCTAATCAATGACTTAAGGAATGTATACACTCAAAATAGTTGGGATAAAAGACTCAAACTATTCGCTCAAATAGCAAACCTATATGACAATTGGTTAATTGATAAAAAAGAACTGTGGAGTAAGAAACAGAATATAAGCACATTTAAATCAAATTTGGAAGAATGTGAAATAGGTATTGACAAAAAGACAGAAAGTATTAGGTCTAAATTTAAAAATAGGTAAAATGCATAGGTTTCTGAATATTAGAATGGTAATCGTATTGGTGATTACAATAATTTCGATTTTTGTCTTTTCTTATTTAGTGAGATCTTGCTCAAAAGATCAATTAATTTTAGCAAAAGTTTCTAATGTTGTTGTAGCTCCTTATGAAACAATATCTTTTTCTGATAGCACGAGAGGTGCTGAGGAGTGGTTATGGGAATTCGGTAATGGAGATACCTATCACATGCAAAAGGGTAAATATAGTTTCACCGAAGAAGGTAAATATCAAATTAGACTTACAGTCAATCAGAAGGCTGAAAAATATTTCAAAATCGAAGTAAAAAGTAAGGAAGATGGCAAAAACGAAAGCCCTTTAATAAACATCATCGCACCTATTGTTGCTTTACAAAATGAATTAATTGTTTTTAAGGGTGATGGTAATGCAGAAAAATGGCGATGGGAATTTGGTGAATCTGGCAGAGTTGATGCTCGTGAAAAAAAGACGCTATATGCCTTTAAGCAACCAGGCCTATATAGTGTATTACTTAGCACAGAGACTACTAAATACCCAATCAGACATCAAATTGAAATTGTAGCACAATATCAAGAGAATGACTCTACTGATGCCCTTTCGGTAATTGGTGAGGATATAAAAACAAACTTGCAAGCTATAGTTAATGGCAGGTCATTTAACACACACTATAATAAAGTTTTAAAACGATATTTATGTGGCAATGCCAATACCATTGTGGTTACGAATAATAATAAATTCAACGACTTTTATTCCTATTGTCAAGGCTTAAAAATTATAGGAAAGTCGAATAAAACAATTATAGAAAATGTAATTGTTGATTTAGATGAAGTGAATACTTCGTGTATTAGTCAATTAACAATTATTCAATACGATTTAGCTAAGAGGTAATTTTTTAACCCTAACCCTAACCCTAACCCTTATATGAAGAATATGAAGATTTATATAGTATGTATATTAGGATGCCTAATTACTGCTTGTGGGCCAATTAATATGTTCACACGTATTAAAAAGGTACCAGTATCATATACATATAACTATTGTGTGGATGGGCTTAAAGCTCCAAAATCTATTCTTAATAAAAAGGAATGGGTTGTATATTCCGATAGAGATAAAAACTACACCACGGTTAGCGCAGGTGGCAAGTTAAAACTTAAGGATTTAGAATATCTGGAACCATTACTTGTGATAGGAAAAAAGCGTGAATACCTAAGTGTAATAAAGTATGACCCCGGAGTAATAGATAATGGCAGATTAACTAATAGAAAGCAGGTTGAGTATTATGGGTGGATTCACAAATCAAAGTTATTACTCGATAATCAAAGTATTACCGATTTAAGAACTGGCTTAAAGAACAAATCTATATTAAGTATTTCAAATCCTCATGTGGTAAAAAATGCTGAGCTATTTTTTAAAAATGATTCAGTAAAATCATATATGAGCCCCGGTTTATATAATGTATCAAACTTTACTAAGCCTAATGATATTATTTACATACTAAAACGGGCAACAGATAAAAGTAAGGTTCTTATTTCAAGAACGCCTTATATTCTACCTGATAATATTCAGGAAAACGTATTAGGATGGGTTAGCTCTGATTTAATTCAAGGTGTTGGACAACAACTTTTTTTAGATGACAATGCTAAAGCTAGCAAAACAGATATCCATACAAGTAGCATTATATACAAGCCTATTATAAGCAGAAAGGATAGTGCTGTTTTTAAAACTGGATCTTTATTTCCAATTATTGATAGAAGTGATAATTGCATCTTCAATGTAAACGGAAACATCATCAGCTACAATGAGAAAGCAATTATAGAAACTGAGTTGAAACGCATTAACGTTGTATTTCTAATTGAACCCAATAAACGAACTATTGAGCAGTTACCAGCGCTCATAAATTCATTTCAGAATATGAATCCCTTGTTTGCTGACAAAACCTTTTCATATCAATTTGCTTCGGTAGTTACCAATTATGAGTCTGATAAACTTTGCACGACTGAGGTTCCCTTTTCGTCGAATTTTAACGAGGTAATTGCAAATTTTGTTAATCTAACAAAGAAGAATAATTTAAACCCAGTTCCATCAGAGAGATCTTGGGAAGGCTTGGAAACCTGCTTGAATTTAATTGCCCAGGAAAAGCCTGCAACCAATTTAATAGTAACATTCGGAGAAACAGGAAGACCAAATACATGGAATGATTCTGCTATTGCGGCCAAAGCGAGTAAGTATAATTGTAGATTTATTGCCTACCAAATATACTCTGGTAAAGAAAACGAGTACAATAATTTTGTAACACAGTTTACTGATTTAATCAATCATTCGTCTGAATTACTTTCAAAGAATAAAAGAGAATTAATAGTTTATTCTGATCAAATTACAAAAACGAATGATTTTGTTTCATCAAGTAAAAACACCTATCATCTCGATTTTCCTAAAAGAAGTATGACTCAAGGGGGTATATGCTTTCCCGAGAAAGGACAGACTATTCTTCTTGATCAGATTACATCCTTTATGGATAGTATTTTAACCGAAGTAAAAGCTGATAATATTGGATTAATTGAAAGTATAGATAAGGCTTTTATTACTGTAGGTAATTCAAAAGATAAATATGAAAAACGATTTATAAATAATTTTTCACTTAGTGAGAAATATAAAATAGAAAGAAATTTTAAAGAGAGTTTTCAAAATACATATCCGTATTGGTATAAATCTTACAGCGATACACTTTGTGCAGATTCGGTTTATAAGTACAAATTACTGTTATCGGAGATAGAGGTAGATAACCTCAGAAGTATATATGACGGCATCGCAGACCTTAATGTAGATACTAAATTTTTAGGCAAAGCTAATAGAACTAAAAGCAAAGGCAAAGCTTATTGCGATTGTCCTGGCGAGTATAAGGATGACTTTGTTACCGCCTTGAATGATACTGCAGAAGTGATTAAAACTAAATACAGGTCTACCCGGAAAGTAAGAAAAGCTTTTAAAATGAACTTATTAGAGGGCTTATACAATTGTCCTTTTTGCAAAACAAAAGCTAGTAAAAAACCAAATAGATTATCTCTTGCTGAATTACACGAATTAATTTTTCACGCTCCTAGTTATTCTAATCAGTTACAATCGGTATCTGTAAAATCAATAACAAGAAGAAAATTCTTTTCGCGAAAGCGATTACTTAGTGATAAAGACTTTGAGGCATTACTCGAGTTCTATAAAGAACAGAAGGCAACCTTAGATATTGAGATAAATGAATCAATCAGTATCACATCAAGTGGTGAAACATACTACTGGGTAGATTCTGAGTGGTTTCAATAAATAGATAAAAATAAAGCAGTTAAAGTGTGTACTGTAACCAAACACACAATATTTTTTTTTAACTAAAATTTTAGATTATGGCTTTTAGAGCAACCCTAAATTTAGCAGGTAAAGAGTTTGACGTGCTAGATTGTGATTACAAATTAGAAAGAGATGTTGATGCAAAAGGAAGACCTGCTTCAAATATCTATGGTGGTAAAGTTCGTGTTCGTGTAGAGTCTACAGAAGACACTTCAATCCTTGAGCAAATGGTTAACCAATTCAAACCAAGTGCTGGTAGCGTTATCTTTAAAAAAGGTGATGAAGAAGCTAAAATGAAAGAGCTTACTTGGGAGAATGGTTATATAGTTTCTTTTGAGGAGTCAATCGATGTAGTTGGTGCTCGTCCGATGTCAACAACTTTTGTAGTTTCTGCACAAGTTCTTAAAATCGGTGGTGCTCAATATGAGCAAAACTGGCCAAACTAGTTTAAAAAAGGGATACCAATTGTAAATAACGGGTTGGTATCCCGATTTCATTTAAAATAATTATAAAAACATATTATTATGGCAATCCTAGATTATGAAATTGGTGGGAATGAAGTAAAAATTGAAGGTGGAGAAGCAATAGCTCAAATCCCTGAAAACAGAACATTACTTATTGAAAAACTTACTGCTGAAGATCCTGATAACCCTGAAGCTGTTGAAAAATTAAGTACAATAGAAGATGTTTTTGCGCATTTTATGCCAAATATCGACATCGAATTCGAAAACGAAGCAGGTCAACCAGTTAAAGAAAATATGAAATTTTCTAATGTTGGCGATTTCAGCGTAAAAAATATGACTGATAAAAGTGCATTTATGAATGGTCTTAGTCAGGAAAATAATTTTTACGAATTACTTACAAAGCAATTACGATCAAATAAAGTATTACAAAGAGCTCTTGAAGATCCAGAAACAAAAGAAGCTTTTGTTCAGGCGCTTTTACAACTTCGTAACGAACTAGAAGACTAATTTCTTTTAACCGTACTTAAATTTAAAAATCATGTCAGAAAATACAGCAGTAGCCGAAGAGGTAATGCAAACAGAGCAACAGTCAGCTGTCTCAAATCAAGAATCAAGCGCTAAAGTATTAGCAGACTCAATTGGTAAATTAGCTAAATTTGGAGGATTTAACTTCTTAGAGTCTTCAGTAGAAGGAATTCAAAACCTTAATCCGGAGCGTAAAGCGCGTAAAAAGATATTTCTTACTGATGAACAAAAAGTAGGAGAACGCAAAGCTTTAAAAAACACTATCGACCTATGGGTTGATTTACTTACATCTTCGGATAGCATTACCGAAATGTTAGATAAAAGTAAGGCCAAAGCAGCCTCTGTTTCTAAAAAATTGGCCGAGAGTCAATTGATAGCGGTAAATACAGTAAAAGAGTTAGAGCGTTCGTACCGTGGTGTAATGCTTTTTTATAAAAACACCGAATCGGATAAATTAACAAATATTACTATTGTTAATGCTACACCAGAGCAAGTAACCGATTTAGATAATTCAAGATTTATTGATTTTGTAGCTGCTGAGTTAAAGCAAAACTACGATAAGTTAGATCTTAGAATGAATTACTCTATTCTTTCGTTACCTGGATACCTTGGATCTAATAAGGTTGTTGAAAAATGGTCGAAAATAGCTTACGATAACAAAGTAATGTTATTTACTGATTTTGCCGATCTTGAAAAACCAGATGATGTTGTTGAAATGTTCTTTTCATCAAATTTAGCTAGTGGCGATACTTTTAAAGCCAACACTACTATGTCGTGTAACTGGTTAGTTGGTCGTGGTAAATATGCCGAGTTAGGCGAAGAGGAAGATCTTCATGTTTCTCCTTCAGCAGCTTTAGCAGGTAAAGTATACCGTACTTTAATGTCGCAAGTTACTGCCGGTAAAAAATATGGTAGTATTAACGAGGTTGATGGTGTTGCTTTCCAATTAAAGAAAAGTGAAATTTCGCAGCTCGAAAAAATGGGACTTATCCCAATGGTAAACGAGTATGGTAAAGTAATGGCATTCTCTGCTAAAACTTTATTTAATGGCGATAACTTAGGTTTACAAACATACTCGGTAGTTAGAGTATTCGATTATATTACAAAAGTGCTTTTCGATTTCTTAAACCGTCGTTCATTCGAAAACTGGAACTCAAAAGCAGAACGCGATTTACGTTCACAAATTGTTAAGTTTTTAGATGGTGTTCAGGGTCCTGATCGTTTAATCGAGAAATTTAAAATTCTTCGTTTTGAGCGCGATCCTAAACAAAAAGATAGAATCTTTTTAGACCTTCATTTAACACCTTATTTCCCAGCTAAAAGTTTTGTAATTAAACTTGATGGTATTAAAGGTGATGATGGTACTGAGTGGAGCTCAGATGTAGAACAAGGATAACGAACATTAATCGTAACGATTATAAATACCGAGTAGATGGATTTTTTAAATTTAAATGAGTCGGTCAAAACATCGGTGCGCATTGCGCAAGGGATTGCCCGGGAGTATGGCAATAGCTGTTATACTCCTGCCCATCTCTTAAAAGCAATACTGCATCCCGAAATTGGCTTACAGGGTTTTATTGAGAGTCTTGAAAAAGACATTAGCTATTTAGAAGAATGGGCCGAAGTGCGCATTGACGAGGTGCCTAAAAATGCATCCAGTGCCGAAATTGTGCCTACACCAGAAATAGCCGATATTTTTGAAGAGTCGGATAATGTGAGGTTAAAATGGGGTTTGTTAGAGATAAATCCTATTTGTGTTTTAACAGCAATATCTAAGCCAGGAGTAGGGTTTGATGCAGATCAATTAAAATCGTTTC
The DNA here is from genome assembly GCF_001660705.2 of Saccharicrinis aurantiacus. GTDB lineage: Bacteria > Bacteroidota > Bacteroidia > Bacteroidales > Marinilabiliaceae > Saccharicrinis > Saccharicrinis aurantiacus. Next base: position 141,298 of record NZ_LYBV02000027.1, on the reverse strand, counting down.
CAATACGCGAAAACGAAGTGTTCGATTTGTTTATGCAAGGCACGCAAACAAACGAAGCCATTGCTAATGTTATGAACGAGGAATCCTCGGGCGGTCCTAAACCAATGGTTTCTATTGCTAAATATTGCATCGATAAAACGGCCCTTGCTTTAGATTTAAAAATACATGCTACCGTAAGTCGCGATAAAGAAACGCGCATGATGATGGAAATATTAGGCCGTCATCGTAAGCCAAATGTACTAATAACCGGTGATTCGGGAGTTGGTAAAACCGCTTTAGTAGATGGTTTAGCTTACAATATTGCACATAACAATGTGCCATCTTACCTTGAGGCTTCAATAATATACGAGCTCGATACAGGAGCACTTATTGCAGGCGCTACCTACAAAGGCGAAATAGAAGATAGACTTAAGGGTTTAATAAAAGAAATTAATCAGGTAGATAGAGCTATTTTATTTATCGATGAAATTCAAACCTTGCTCGACCCAAAACAAGGCAACTCTGGTGCAGCCGGAATATTAAAACCCGAACTATCTAAAGGTAACCTTACCGTTATTGGGGTAACCACTGTTGATGAATACCGTAAATTAATTGAACCCGACCACGCCTTTAGTCGTAGGTTTGAAGTTTTACAAATTGACGAACCTAATTCTACCGATGCCATTAAAATGGTAAACTCGGTATTAAAACATTACACCAACTATCATAAGCTTGCCGTTACCAACGAGGCCATTAGTAGCTGTGTACATATGGCTAAGCGCTATGTGAAAGATCGTAGACTCCCCGATTCTGCTATCGACCTGCTCGATAGAACCATGTCGGCTGTTAAAATGGTAAACGAAACAGCCAAATCTGACGTACTTGATTTAACCAAACAAATTGCTGAAATAGAAGGAGACCATGCTACGCCTGAAGAACAAAGGGCCGAAGCACTTAAAATGGTGCACCTATCTATGCAAAATAAATTAAGCCCAGTATTATTGGGCGTACTTACACAAGAGAAAGATACCAATGAAATAGAATCCTTTACTGATTGGTATAATTATTTAACCGAGTCGGTTGAAGTGATAGGTAACTTTGTTAAGGATAAAATTGAAGAAGTTGCTGCGCACGAGGTAGCTGCAATTATTTCTAACAAAACGGGTATTCCTATCGGAAAAATTCAGTCGGGCGAAAAAGAACGCCTATTGAATATGGAAGAGTTATTGCGCCGCAGAGTTGTGGGACAAGATGACGCTTTAAAATCATTGGTTGATGCTATTTTAGAATCGCGCAGTGGTATGAATAAACCAGGCCAGCCCATTGGTTCATTCTTTTTACTAGGCCCAACAGGTACGGGTAAAACTGAATTAGCTAAGGCCTTGGCCGAAATATTATTTAACGACGAAAAAGCGATGATTCGTTTTGATATGTCGGAGTTTAAAGAGGAACATTCTGCAGCCTTACTTTACGGAGCTCCTCCGGGGTATGTTGGTTACGAAGAAGGTGGTATGTTGGTAAATAAAATACGCCAACAACCTTATGCCGTAGTTCTTTTTGATGAGATAGAAAAGGCACATGCCTCGGTTTACGATATCTTTTTACAAATAATGGATGAGGGTAAACTGCACGATCGCTTAGGTAAAGAAGGCGATTTTTCAAATGCTATTATTCTGTTTACATCAAATGTGGGTAGCCAATGGTTAATTGAGCAAAAAGAAGCTGGTAAAAACCCTAGTACCACACAAATAATGGATGTTATGGGCGAGTATTTCCGTCCGGAGTATTTGGCTCGTTTATCAGAAATTGTTCCCTTCTCCCCTATTAGCGAAGATATTTTACTTAAAATATTCGATATACAATTTAAAAGCATTGTTAACGTGCTTGAGAGTAAAGGCATTAACATTGAAGTAAGTGAAGCAGCCAAACGCATGTTAGCGCATAAAGGTTTTACGCCAAAATACGGAGCTAGGCAAGTAAATGGTATTATACGTAATTACCTACGCCGACCTATTTCTAAGTTTTTAATTAGTAATAAAATTACTAAAAACGACACCTTATATGTGGCACTTGATGCCAACAACGAATTAAGTTGGCATATTAATGAATTGCCACCTGCCATTGAAGCAGCAGGTACCGAGAGCGAAGCAGAGAATAAAGATATATTAATAACTAATCCTTAATTTATTATACTATGTTTGGACACAAATGTTTTTTACGTATTGGCGCATTAGACGATTCGAGTATCAATGGCCTTTACCGCGATAGTTATGAGCTTGCAAAGTGTGAGTTTGGTTTCGGACAAGGGGTTGACTCTAACGGAAAAGCCCAAACCGAAGTTACAGGAGGTTCTATATCAATAGTATTTCCTAATATACCAAAGGATAACATGCTTGAGTGGATGTTAAAATCGAGCAACCTACAAAGCGGAGCCATAGTGGTTTGTAACGCTAACGACGAGCCATTAGAAAAAATAATGTTTGAAGATGCAGCTTGTGTAGATATGAGTATTGATTATGTGCAAGGAGGTAAAAGTTATACTACCACTTCAATGCGATTAAGTGCTCGTAAAATTATTGTTGGCGAAACAAATATTGAAAATAACTGGAAAAACCTTTAAACCCATTTTGTTATGATAAATTTAGAACAAGTAGATAGTAACACAACGGCCTGGCTAATTATTGATGGGCAGGAGTTTGAATTGAGCCAGTTTAATATTAGTTTCGGACAAAGTATAGATCCTAAAGGGGAACCGCAGAATAAAGTACGTGGTGGTCAAATCAATGCATCGATAACACAAGTAGTGCCAAGTAATATATACGATTGGGCCATGAAATCGATGATGAAAGAGGGCGAAGTTATTTTTAAAATAGAATCAGGTAGTGCACCGTTAAAAATAAGTTTTGCGAATGCTTATTGCGTAGGATTCAACAGAAGCGTTGATTCTACAGGTGGTGGTTTAAGTAGTGTTTTTACAATAGCACCAGAAGAAATTACCTTAAACGGTATTAGCTTTGATAACCATTGGGTTGATTAGTTTATAGGGATTCATATCTCATAATTGCAAATAGGTAATTATACTTTTATTATTGTTATAAGTGGGTGATAATTAAAAACATAAGCAATGAATAACTATAAAAAAATCTATATAAGCTCTGAGGAATTTGCTCAACGTAAAGCAGTGGGTTTATTCTATGTTGGCTTTGTAAAAGGTGCGGGCTATGCTTATACTTTAGATGTAGCCATTAAACCAGCCCATATGGGTACGTCCGAAGCTCCACGGTTTGTACCTCCCGGGCAAGATAGATACCAATATGTAAAAATGCAGTTTATTGATAATTCGGATGAAGCTGTTCAGTTAAGTTATGGTGAACGCCCTAAACTAAAAGGTAACAAAGCCTTTATTGAAGCTTCAGAATCATTTCAACCCGAAACTAATTATGCGACAAAACGTGATAACACAGCTGTTTCGCCTGATTATTTTGGAAATGGAGGGGGTGGAAATGAGGTTGCCAAATCACAAGGGGGGTGGACTCCTTCTGTACAGGGCGAAATTAGGCAGTATGAACCAAGTTTGATGGATCGTTGGAGTGAGAATACTAACTTCTTCTCAAAAATGGGGTATGATCTTATTGATGGAGTTTGGGTATTGGGGCAGTCTTTAGTTTCTGGACCACGAAGTGAAGTTACTCACCTGAATGGAACACCAACCATAAGTGATGAAAGAGTAATGGCATTTGGCAATACTGTATCATGGGCTATCACAGCTGGTGAACTATCAACCTTTAAAGGAATTACTAATGGCGTTTATTCATCTAGGTGGGAGTTAAGAGTTCAAGCACATGCTCATTCAATGAGTCCGCCTAAGGGGATGGTATCTTTCTCGATGTCTCCTTGGCATATTAATTTTAACAAGATTCATATTATTACAAATCCAATCTATTGGCGTTCATATGGATTAATATTTATACCATAAAAAAATAGCTATGAATACAAAATTATGTTATTACGGAGATAGTACATTCTGTCAAGAACATAACGATAGATGGCAAAAATTAGTCAATATTGCTGTTTCAAATTGCGATAGTATTGAGTTTAATATCTTAAAAAAAGATTATTCAAATGTGAAAGAAATTTCGGATTTATCAGACTCTTTTATTGAAATACAGAAAAGAAAAGAAAAGATTTACCCTAGCGGTTATTGTATAAAATATAAACTATCTGAAAAAGTTATCGCTTTTGTTAAATCAAAGAACTATGCTGATTGGAAAAACTATTATTTAGAAGACCTATCCTTTATTAGGGATAACTTAGAAATATTATCTACTATTACCCATGAGAACTATGTCATAATGTTAATGACTGCTGATGAGCAGAAAAAATTCAATAATGAAGGGTTTAATTTTATATACTGGGGCGACATAGAAGATATTTGAATGGTAGCCCCCGCTCAGCAAACCATCTAAACAATGTAAATCGTTCGGCGTATGGCACTGCCTACATCGGATAATATATAAATTTTCAGCCTGTTATAATTGATTGGGCAGTTTCTGGCATTTACTTTTTAGGAAGTGCCGCATTTTCGGATATGCCATTTGTACCATCACCTGCTTGGGATTTCAGACAGCCCTATTATTTTGAGAATGATAACACTCGTGTAGAACATCATCCAACACCTGATTTTATATTAGATCCCATGTCCGATTATAATCAATCAGCACGTATTGATAATACAAGAGTATATAATCCATATAATTATTAATGATGAACTTATATAAAAAAGGTTTTTTTCTACTCTTAAGTATATATGAAAAATTCAGTAAAGATGATCAAATTGGGATATTTGCATTTGGGTTATACACAGTATTAGCAATACTTAATATTATGAGTATATGGTACACTTGTTATTATTATATATTTGGTTATTACCAGCCAGGTTTTCCTGGTGAGATTGTTATTGGAATAGTTACGTTTATTTTTAATTTATTATACTTTATTATTCCAGGAGATAAAAGAAATGATGAATACTTTAAATATCTGTCAAGTAAAAAGCGATCGCATTATTTTTGGTTGTTGTTATATTTTGTTATCACTATATCCACAGTCTCGACATTGGCAACTGGTGTAAGAAATACAAAAATGGAACTTAAAGAGCAATATAAGGTGAACTTTAATAATTGGAATCATTAAAAACTGAAATAAGAAATACTTTTTTATTCTATGTTGGCTTTGTAAAAGGTGCGGGCTATGCTTATACATTAGATGTAGCCATTAAGCCAGTCCATATGGGTACGTGCGAAGCTCCACAGTTTGTACCTCCCGGGCAAGATAGATACCAATATGTAAAAATGCAATTTATTGATAATTCGGATGAAGCTGTTCAGTTAAGTTATGGTCAACGCCCTAAACTAAAAGATAACAAAGCCTTTAAAGAAGCTTCAGAATCATTTCAACCCGAAACTAATTATGCGACAAAACGTGATAACACAGCTGTTTCGCCTGATTATTTTGGTAATGGTGGAGGTGGAAATGAGGTTGCCAGTTCGGGAGGGGGTTGGACTCCATCAGAACAGGGTGAGATACGACAGTATGAGCCTAATTGATTTGAGATATTTGCTGAATCTTCAGTAGGTCAGACCATTGTAGGTAAAGCAGCTTATGGTGTTGTTGATGATATGGTTGTAACATTACAAAGTTTAACTATTGGGCGTAATTCAGCTGTGCATCTTGACGGAGCATTGGTTGTGGGGAGCGAAGCGTTAAATTCAGGGATTAATACAATATCAAATATAATACCTTTCTCAAGTGCAACTAAGACATTAGGTATTTCTAAGAATGTTCTAAATGCGGGTGCATTTAATAAAGCATTCAAAGGTACAGGGCTTAATTCTGTAAAAAATGGAGGAGCGCAAATTCGTTCATATAATTATGTTGTGCGACAATCGAATTCATTTAATGGTGCGTGGAATGTAATAGCGCCAGGTACTTTGATGTTTTACGGATTTGATTAAATAAATGAAGGTATGTTTTACGGTTCTATATTATTTAGGTTTTTTGGAGTTTTGACGCGATGGATTTTTTTGAATCTCCTGTTTTACGTAAGAAAAAAAGGAAAGATGTCATTTTTAACAGTATGGAGGGGTGGTGATTCTTCTAATAATGACCCTATAAATTCTAGTACGGGTGAATTTAGAGATATTTTGATAGGAGTAGTGGTTGTTTTTTTAATGGTGTTACTTATATGGGAGCTGGGAGGTAAGTAATTTTTGTGAATATTATCCTCTCCTCGCTCATCGTAGGAATTAAACAATGTAAGCCGTTCGGCGTATGCCTCTGGCTACGTCGCTGTGCATAAGGTCTCTGCCCTGTAAATAAAACAACAAAGCCGCATTTTCGGATATGCCATTTATATCATCACCTGCTCGGAATTTCAGACAGCCCTATTATTTTGAGAATGATAACACTCGTGTAGAACATCATCCAACACCTGATTTTATATTAGATCCCATGTCCGATTATAATCAATTAGCCCGTATTGATAATACAAGAGTATATAATCCATATAATTATTAATGATGAACTTATATAAAAAAGGATTTTTTCTACTCTTAAGTATCTATGAAAAATTCAGTAAAGATGATCAAATTGGGATATTCGCATTTGGTTTATATAGTGCGATTGGATTTACATCTATGATAAGTATATGGTATACTATATACTATTATATATTTGACCACTACCAATCTTCGTTTCCTGGTGAAATTGTTATTGGAATAGTTATATTCATTTTTAATATAATATATTTTATTATTCCAAGAGATAAAAGGCATGATGAATACATCAAATATATGTCAACAAAAAAAAAATCGCATTATTTTTGGTTATTCTTCTATTTTGTAATTTCCATAACCATTTCAATTACATTAGTAACTAGTTTCAGAAATACACGAATTGAACTTAAAGAGAAACAAGAGCAATATAAGGTGAACTTTAATAATTGGAATAATTAAAAAACTGAAATAAGAAATACTTTTTTATTCTATGTTGGCTTTGTAAAAGGTGCGGGCTATGCTTATACATTAGATGTAGCAATTAAGCCAGCCCATATGGGTACGTGCGAAGCTCCACGGTTTGTACCTCACGGGCAAGATAGATACCAATATGTAAAAATGCAATTTATTGATACTTCGGATGAAGCTGTTCAGTTAAGTTATGGTGAACGCCCTAAACTAAAAGATAATAAAGCCTTTATAGAGGCTTCAAAATCATTTCACCCCGAAACTAATTATGCGGCAAAACGTGATAACACAGCTGTTTCGCCTGATTATTTTGGAAATGGTGGAGGTGGAAATGCCCAAGGAGGAAGTGATATTCTTTCTTGGTTCTCTAATAAAAAACTTTTTTCTTTTGGTCCATATAAACCATGGATTATGTTTGGGGTACAAATTGCTCCAGCATATCAAGATGATCCGTTATGGGGTAATAGAGATGGAGGGAATACTGGATATACAAATTGGGAATGGTCATCACCAGATGTTCAAGTGCCTATAGCAGTTATTGGTGGATTGACTACACTTGGAGCATCTCTTGAGGCTCAAGGGACAATTAGAGCTATAGGATTTCTTAATTTAGCTAATACTACAATCAATTTATCTGGATTAGATTCTAGTATTCCAGGGTATAATAATCCATGTTTTAAGGCATTAAGGGATGCAACTTTCATAGCAAGTGATCTTTATAAAGGGATACCAACTGGTGTATTCGCTTCCTGCAACAGTTTCAGATGGAATTACTATCTATAATGATTTTATATATGATGAATAGGATGGTTCTAAATTTTTCAAGAAAGATTTTTACTTTTCAGTTAATCGCTGTTACTATATTATGTTTATTGCCAGTGATAATGGGGGGCATTATGTTATCTACACTTCTATTTAGTTTAGTTTTGCTTTTATTAAGTGGGTGCATATTTTTAATTAAAAGTAAAATTATTTATTACGAACATAATAATATAATTATTAAATACATTCTTCTAAGAAAAATAGTTAAGTATAACCTAGCAGAGGTTGAAAGAATTCAACTTCATAGGAAAATAGCTGAGAGAGATGATAACTATATTATAATAAAAGATAAATGTGGCCAAGTTAAGAAGTTTTCATTCCTTTTTATTCGGTCAGATTTGCGAGATGTATTTTTTAAGGAACTGAGTAAGTATTGCATAGTAGAATTTATTAAATAGATGCAATTGTCAAGCTGATGACCAAAGAGTTATCACAACCCCAAACTCTGCATAGCTGAATAATATAATATTAAAATTAATAGTGATGGCGCTAAGCAAATCGTATCTATTGAGTTAACAAATAAACTTACAGGGGAAAATTACTACGCACAACACAAAACGGTTGATTTGCCATTAGTCTATGAAAATTAATAGATATTTGTTCATAAGTATTTTAGCTATAGTTATAGCATTATTCTATTTAGACGGAAAGCTGTTTTATTATGGTAAGAGTAGTTTTAATTTCTGTGATTTAAACACCTTGCAAGTAAGGCCAAAGTCTATTCCTGAATTTGAGGGAGGCTTTTGTTTTATTGATAATAGTGGTTTTGAGATAATAGGGCAAGGATTTAAGTATAAAGGATATGATACTGTTGAAGTAAATACAATATTAGGTTATGGATATGATATAGAAGAGCTTGCAGTATTGATAGAAAGTGCTGATAATAGGCAATATTATGCCAAGTTTATTGACGATAAAGCAGTAGTAACAAAAAGTCTAGCAGTTGAAATTGTTAATCAAGATGAATATATAGGTATTGATAATTTAGAATGGGTAGATTTAAGTTCTACAAGTCAAGGCAAAGCTTTTGAATTGACAAGGAACTATCTTGTACTTTTGCTAGTAATTATGTCCTTGATTTTAATATTTAGAATTATAAGAAAAAAAGATGATAAGAATAAGAAAGCCCCACGCTCAGCGTAGCGCTTAAACAATGTAAAAAGTTCGGCGTATGGCTCTGCCTACATCGGATAATACATAAATTTTCAGTCTGCTATAATTGGTTGGGCGGTTTCAGGCATTTACTTTTTAGGTAGTGCCGCATTTTCGGATATGCCATTTGTATCAGCACCTGCTCGGGATTTCAGACAGCCCTATTATTTTGAGAATGATAATACACGTATCGATATACCACAATACGATTTATATAAATCTCAAATTAGCTACTAATGCTTATGGAACGATCTCAATAATGGAAACCGCATCAACACTATCGATTTTAGCCACCATATGCATTTAACAAACAAGTAACACAATTATATGTTAAGGCTAATTTTCTATTGAGGTTTACACAAAACTATATTTTGCAAGCGACAAGAAGTGGAGCACTACATAAAACTATATATGCCCATCCGGAAAGGATTTGGTCAATAAACAGTTTTATATATGACTGCTAGCAATAATTTAGTGAATAAACAATACTATATATTGGCGTCCGGTAAAAATTAGGGCGATAAATAGAACTATATATGGTCTCCGAGGAGAATGTGGGCTATACATAAAACTATATAAGACCCCGCGCAGTAATTTAGCACCTAACTAAGGAATATAAATCGGAGGCTGAATAATATTTCAATATTTGAGTAATCCTATTAAAAACCAAATTACACAAAAAAATTTGCTCAACGTAAAACGATGGGTTTATTCTATGTTGGCTTTGTAGCTTATACTTTAGGTGTAGCTAATAAGCCTGCATATATCGGCATTTACAAAGTTACAATACTTGTGCCTCCCAGGCAAAACAGATACCAGTATGTAAAAATGAAAATTCTTGATACTCCAGATAAAGCTACAAGTTAAGTTATGGTGAACGTCAAAAAAATTGAAGAATATAATGACTGCTAATTAGCTGATATTTTCATTAAATTAAGAGTTGCAAGTGTTTTTTTGTAAAAAAAATTGTCAATACCCTTTACTTAAGGAATTTCTTATTGTAAATTGAATAGGAATTAAAAAAATATTGTTATGGAAAAATGGGCTAGAAAATTACAACTTATCATCAATAAAAGAGATACTTTACTATCTCAATTAAATAAGCTAACAGAAAAGTATTACAACTATTCTACAATTAGTCACCTATCAATCAATGACTTTAAAGACATTGATACAAAGATTATTTTTTCTCAATTATCAAATGCCATAAAGGAATACAACACAGCTTTGGCTGAGAGGGATCAATTGATGTTTGGTAAATTCTTAGATAGCTTAATACATGAAAAAAAGCCTACGAAGGAAAGTCAAAACTGGTGTGCTTTTCAATACTAATTTAGCATTTTAGCTTTGGTAGTTTCAGCTGAATCGTAGTCCCCTGCCCTATCTCGCTTATTGCAGATATAGTTCCCTTATTACTTTCAATCATATCTTTACACAATCCCAAACCAATACCAGTACCCTGCTCTAGATTTGTTCCTAATGTTGAGCTGTAGTTTGAATCATTAAATACTTTATCAATCTGCGCAGAAGACATTCCTATACCATTGTCCGTAACCTGAACAATACAGTTTTCATCTTCATAAAAGCAATTAAAAGATACTTGACCATCGTTAAGTGTAAATTTTATTGCATTTGATAAGAGGTTACGAATTACTGTTACAAACATTTGTTCATCTGTTTTTACACAAAACTCTGGTCCAACCATATTTTTAACCTCTATATTTTTTGACCTTGCAGTTTCTGATTGCAGATACACAACATGATCTACTGCTTTTTTCACATTAACCTGAGTTGGTTTAGATTCTAATAAATTACTTTGACTTTTGCTCCAATCAATTAAATTAGACAATAAGCCCAAACCGTCATTCGAAGTTTTGTTAATTGCATAAATACTATCTAGCAATACTTCTTGATCTAAACTATGAAAATCATATATTAAATACTCTGATAAAGAAGCTTGCAAGCAAAAAGGAGACCTTAAATCATGACCTATAATTGAAAACAATTTATCCCTGGTTGCAATCGCTTTTTCTAAAGAACTATTCTGTTGCTCAATAATTAACTTTTGTTTATTTAACTGATTATTAAATTGCTGCTCAACTTTTAGCTTATTAGTTGCCAATTCTCTTCTTTGAGTTTCAAGAGCCAATTGTATTTCGATATCCCGCCTCTCATTATTTACCTTATTTTGACGCTCCACGAGACGATTTATCATCTTTGGAATACTAAAAATAAAGTAACCCATCAAAATAAAATATACACTTCTATACATTACTCCCTCAGGGCCACCCGAAGCAATTTGATCAATAAGTTGAGGATCGATATGAGGATAACGAAGGAAGTAAACAACATTATAGCAGATTACTACATAAATAGTGGTAAATATAACAAGCTTTCCATCATACCTTAAAACAGACAACATAATTAACACCCCATATAAAAATAGACTTGCTGCGGTTGAAACAGCTATAGGCGTAAAGAAATAAGAGTAATTAAAAATATGAGCACTCAAAATAGTTACATCAATAAATGAGGAAACATAACCAACCCAAGTAGTTTGGCTATGCTTTTTAATTAAATAACTAATGGCTGAATTATAGCCGATGTAACACATTGATAATAGTAGCGAATATATAGCCCTTTCTGTATTTCCTTCATAAAATATATACCCTATAAGAACAAGTATTGCAATTATTAATATCCATCTAAAACGAACAACCTGTTGTTCGCCCCAAACGGCATCTTCTTTATTCAGAAAAGAATGGTATCTCATAGAGTTATGTTCATTATGACTAGGTAAACTTTTAGGGCTTGAATTAATATTCAAAAATAAAACTATTTTAAACAATAACAATAGCATGCCATAAAGTGAATTGTATTTAAATGATTGGGTATGATAAAGTAAAAATGTACTTTTGCGAACTATGTAAATTGAATTTTCAATTACTGAATTTGTAAAGTATGAGCAAAGAATTATCAGCTAAAGACAAAGAAATAAACCTTACCTTTTATAAGGATGGATATAATTTGGCTATTAACAACATCACCGATTTTAAAACACTAACCCCTCTTTTTATGGGGATGCAAGCCAATTATCAAGCTGTAAGTCAGCTCACTCAATCATTTGCACAAAGAGCCATTGAACAAAAAACTCCGATTGCATGTAAAAAAGGTTGTAAATGGTGTTGTTATCAGCCGGTATACCTTACTACTAATGAAGCTTTATTGATACATGAATATATGCATCAAGCATTTGATGAAAGCCAAAGAGCTAGATTATTAACAAATGCAAAGCAGCGATTAAAAAAAACAAAAGGATTAGAAGAAGAGAAAAAGCAAGACATCTCGCACGCTTGTCCATTTTTAATTGAAGGGGCATGTTCAATATATCCAGTAAGACCGATGTCGTGCAGGGTTTATCTATCTTCAGATGAAAGCTCATGTAAAATGAAATATGATAATCCGAAGGATAAATCAGATTTTCCGAAGTTATTCGATTTTATTCTAAGAGCCGGAAGATATATGAACGAAGGCTTTGTTGGTTTTATTAAAGCAAAAGAAAAAACAGTTGAAGAATATACCATTGAAGAATTTATGGTAAAAATATTCTCTGATGAGAAACTAAGAAACGATTGGTTGGAAAAATAATACAATTTTACTTTCACAAAATTGAAATAACAGGACCGCAAAAAAATAGTATCTCATATTCATTTTTTTTGCGGTCCTGACTCTAAAACCATTCCAAACCAAAGTAAGAGTTTGCTCCAAATAGAGTAAAAAACAAACCCAAGAGCGCATAAATTAGTCGAGCCCCTACTATCCCCGCAAATTTCACTAACATTTGCGCCTTTCTTTGTTTAAAAAAATACTCCCAATTAAAGAGAGCCGCTCCAAACATCAGGAGCCCAAATAACATAAATAGTATATCAAGAAAACTATTACTTTCCATTACTTTTTAACTTTAATACAAATAGGTAAATCAGAATCCGCAACACTTCCGCTTGCTTTTAACAATCCATTATTTTCAAGTGCAAATACTCTAAGCTGATTGTCGTCTCTATTGGCTAATAACAACCAATTTTTAAGAGTTACATTAAAGTTACGAGGCCAACTAACCCCTTCTGTTTGAAACTCTAAGAAATCCAATTTAGAATCTGCATTAACCTTAAAAATACCAATTGCATCAAAACCTCTATTTGAGGCATATAGATATTTCCCATCTTGCGAGAAATGAATATCTGCTGCCTTTGCAGGTTCTTCAAAACTAGCAGGAACCAATGTTAATGTTTGTAGTTCTTCTTTGAAAATTCCTTCTTCATTTAGTGCATAAGTTGTTACTGACATTGAAAGTTCATTCACTACAGCCATCATCGAATTATCCGGGTGAAAATCTAGATGTCTGGGGCCATCGCCGGGATTACACATAATTGAATCTCTAATCACCAAGTCATCGCCTTCCAATGCATAAACCATTACTTTATCTGCACCTAAATCTGCGGCATAAAAAAAGCCATTATTATAATCATATCTAATACTATGGGCATGCGGACTCTTCTGTCTTCCCTTATTGGGGCCACTTCCTGTATGAGAAATACTCTTTCCTTTATTTATAACACCTTGATCACTTACCTTAAAGTATGCTATACTGCCCGATGAATAATTCGCTGATATCAATAAATTCTTTTCATCTATATACTCCACAAAACAAGGATCATTACCTAAGGAATTAACCGATGATATAAATTGCAGACTATCATTCTCCAAAATTTGGTAGGAATGAATCATAAATCTATTATCAGAATCTTGAGCTACTGAAAATAAATAATTACCATCATTAGATATGTGCAAATAATTACAATTTGGAATATGAGCCACTACACGTGCTTCAGAAAGTGCACCACTTAAGGTATCAAACTTACATACCGATATTCCACTAGTGGCACTTTTACCTGCTGTACCTACGAACAGACTAACCGTATGATCTTCGGCCGAACTGCATCCAAATAGACAAACCAGTAATAATGATAAAGCTATATTTTTCATATAATAATTTTATTTGAAAGTTATTTAATCTTTTATTTCGCCTAGTTTCTTCCCCTTATGAGAACCAAATGTGAGGTGTTTCGGACTACCTATTATTTGCTCACCATAAATACCTGAATGTCCTGAAAATAAATAGGCAGTTACACAGGCAATTCCAATGAACACACCAGCTTCAGCTCCGAATAATTCTATACCCATTAATGTACATGCGATAGGCGTATTTGTAGCTCCTGCAAATACAGCAACAAAACCCATCCCCGCTAATAATGCAATTGGAAGAGGAATAAATAAAGCTAAAGCACTCCCTAGAGTGGCGCCAGTAAAAAACAAGGGTGTAACTTCGCCACCTTTAAAACCAGCTCCTAAGGTAAAAGATGTAAATAGAATCTTAAGGGCAAAATCGTTAAAGCCTAATTGCACACCGAACGACTCTTCTATCACAGGAACCCCTAAACCAATCCATCGGGTAGTTCCTAACGCCCAAACAGCTATTGCAATTACAATACCGCCCACAAAAGGTCGTAATGGCGGAAATTTAATCGTTTTCTTAAAAACTGCTCCCCAAAAATGAGTTGCATTAGAAAAAAGCATACCTGCTAAACCAAAGCAAATACCTGCTAAAACTGCCCATAATAATTCGGGAGCCCATAACTCCGGTACAACAGGCACATGGTAATGCGTGTGTGTTATTGGCCATAAATGAGCTGCCTCATTAGCAAAAATTGCCACTAAAAAACTAGGCAGTATGTATTCATACCGCATTCTTCCAATTATAAAGACTTCAAGCGCAAATACAGCTCCTGCCAAAGGTGTTCCAAAAATGGAAGCAAAACCAGCACTTACTCCCATAACGAGTATTATCTTTCTATCCTCCTTTTTTAGTTTAAAGAGTTTAGTAAACTGATCTGCAATAGCGCCTCCCATTTGAATAGCTGTACCCTCTCGACCTGCTGAACCACCAAACAAATGAGTTACAACAGTACTCAATAAAACAAGAGGTGCCATTTTTAAAGGAATGATATCTTTAGGACTATGGAATTCTTCTAGGATTTGATTATTTCCTTTAACAACGCTCTTCCCAAAATAATGATAAACAAAACCGATTAATAAACCGCCAAGTGGCAACAAGGCAATAATCCATAAATTACTTTCGCGAGTTTGCGTAGCCCAATTTAATGCTATTAAAAAAATGGCTGATGCCGAACCCGCTAACAAGCCAATAATACCGGATATTGTTAACCATTTTAATAAAAAAAGGAAAGATGGAACTAGTCCTGAGGGCATAATACCTCTTATTTTTTTACTACTCTTCATTTCCATTAATCATTAGAATAAAAAGCTTCAAACCCTGGGTATTGATATTTCTCAACAGAATCAGCCTCGCTAAATAAAAAGTACTTTACAATTGCGGTGGAACAAACTACCTCATCAGCATTTGAAATACTTGTTTTAATGGTGGCGAACCTTCTATTGTAATCTAATATTTCACCTTTTATCACTATTTCTCTGTCATCAATAAGTAAAGGTTGCTTATACTTCACCTCTAGATTTGAGGTAACACCTGAAACTTTACATTTTGTATAAACTACCCAACTTGCTATTTCATCGTGCATAGTGGCTTGAATTCCCCCATGAACCACATTTAAATATCCTTCTAAGTGTTTGCTTGGTTTCCAAAACGAGATTATAGAATCACCATCATCCCAAAACTCCATACGTAATCCATGAGCATTTTTTGGAGAACATCCAAAACAGTCATAATTATCCTTTTTAAGTAAAAAAGGGTTACTCAGTTTTATCATTTATATACTTATCAGTTATTATATAATAGTATTATCAAAAGTAAACAAATAAAGTCTTTAAATAAAAAAGTCCGTTGCATAATGCAACAGACTCAATTATATCTACTGGTAATACTAGCAGTTTTTATTGCTGACTTGCTGGTATAACACCTCTCATTTTTGACACATCACTATCAAACATATATAAGTTATGTCCGTCTAATAATTTTAATTTATCGATAATACTTCTTACCGTAGCCTCTTCTTCAATCTGCTCTGTTACGAACCATTGAATCCAGTTATGTGTAGTAAAATCTTTCTCATCTAAACAAACACCAACAATCTCATTAATGCTTTCCGATACAAACTCTTCGTGCTCAAGTGTTAGTTCAAAAATATCTTGAACACCTTTAAAATCAGCAGGAGGCTGAGCCACTGCAGGAATAACCGCTACTCCACCACGCTCATTTACATATTTCATAAACTTAAGCATATGAACTTTTTCTTCTTCTGCCTGAGCATACATCCATTCAGAAACACCACCAAAACCGTTTGTTTCAGCCCATGATGCCATTGATAAATATAAATTAGATGAATAAGCTTCGCGCTCAATTTGTCTTACTAGAATTTCTTCTACAGCCTTTTTTAACATGATATTTTAGTTTTTAATTATTTCTAGGTTTCAAAGCCAAATTTAATCAATTAAAATCCATAATTCATAATAAGCACCCTAATTAATTTATAGGCTTATACCAACATGACATTGAAATACTGTTGGTATTATGAAAATAAAGACCCAGAACAAACCAACTTTACACAAATGCAGTTATACTTACTTTTTTTTACTCTTCGTACAATTAACCATACTTCAGTACAGGATAACTTTACTATAGTTACACAAAGCATATACTTTAGTTAATAAAATAACAATCACTTAACACTAACATAATAAATCAAGCGTGCGCCTAGTTTACTTTTGAGCGCTGGCGATATGGCCTATACACACTTGTCTTTGTTAACTATATTATATGATGAATTGGAACAATTTAAAAATTGCTCACAAGCTAAATTACAGTTTCGCTACTTTTCTTGGTGTTTTTATTTTATTTGGTTCAATAGCTATACTGGAACAGCGTAGGATTATTAAATCAGCTACCTCGCTATCAAGCACACAAGTTCCATCTATAAAAAAAGCTAGTGAAATGGAGCGAAATTGGCAAAGTGCCATCTTTAACCTTAGAAGTTATGGATACAGCAAAGACAATGATTATTTATCTGATGGAATTTTTTATTTAAATAACTCAAAAAAAGAATTAGGAGAATTAGCCACTCTACTCCAAAACGACAAATCGTTTAAAACAAAAATTACTGAATTACAGTCTGAGTTAGAGTCTTTTTCAGAAATTGTAATGCAAACTAAGAATTCTTTTAAAGATGTATCAGATGCCCATTCCATAATGGATACTGCCTACAATAAGCTTCGACAACAATGCGCCATTTACCTTGAACTGCAATATAAAAAACTCAAAAAGGATATTGATAAAGGTTCTGATAAACATATTATTAAGAGGCGTGTTGATAAAATTAGGTTAATGAATGGTGTAATGGACAATATTGATGAGCTAAATAATCTGTTGTGGAAAGCTGAATTAAACCACAAACCTGAATTAATAAAAAATACAGATGATTATTTTGAAACAATACATCAGAACATCGAATACATTAGACCTATAACCACTAAGTTATATGATATTGAAACTTTAAATACCATGCAAGCCTCAAGTAATAATTACAAAGAGGCCTTATCAATATTATATAAAAAGTGGGAAGATAATCACCGATTAAGTTCAAATGAAGTTATGGCTACAGGGATAGCATTAACTCAAAAACTAAATGAGAACTTATTTGAATCGGTACACAAGGCATCTGAGAAAAACAATCTATTTGCTCGTTCATCCCAAAGAATATTAATATGGGGAGTGGCCATCGTTATCATTATTGGCTTGCTATTGTCGCGGATACTAACTAACTCTTTTACCCGCCCTATTTATCAGCTGATGGAATATGCACAACTTCAGGCTAAGGGAAAACTAAACAGTTCATTTGAGTTTAACCAAAAAGATGAAATTGGAGAACTAGCAAAATACATTCATAATAGTAATGAGAAGATTAAGCAAATGGTTATTAAACTTAGCGGGCTATCGAATACTATTAATAAGATGAGTCAACGCTTTAGTAACAAAGCGGCTAACCTAACCAAGCACTCTAATTCACAGGCCTCTTCATCAGAAGAACTATCGGCGGCCATGGAAGAAATGTCATCACTAATATCGTTAAGCTCAGGAAATGCCCAGAATATGGCAAAGAGAGGGACTGAATCTGCCGAAAAACTAAAGCTTGAATTAAAAGAAACACAGGCTGCAATAGAGGTAATGGATCAACTTATGGGTAAATCGAGTGATATAAAAGGTATTGCTATGCAAACCAACATATTGGCTCTTAACGCATCCATAGAAGCTGCTAAAGCAGGAAATGTAGGTAAAGGATTTGGTGTTGTTGCCAATGGCATTAGAGATTTAGCTGCTAAGGCACAGCAAGTATCTAGCGAGATCACTTCTATATCGAGCAAAGGAAAGGAACACTCAAATATTGTAGAGTCGAGTATAAAACGAATTTATTCTGACTCACAGCAATCTGTTACTTCCATCCAAGACATTGCAGATTCGGCAATGGAACAAGAAAGTGAAACTATTCAAATAACCAGCGCAGTAAGTGAATTTAACAATCACACGCAACGTATTGCTGCTATGGCGGAAGAGATTTCGGCAGAATCGGACATCCTATTTAAGGAGTCGATTGAAATGCAAGAAATGCTTAACTTCTTTACCGTTCAGGGAAATCAAATCATAAAAAAGAAGAAGAAAAAAAAGAAGAAGAAAAGCAAGCAAAAACCGATGGGCGAAAGTCGTGTTAAACTAGGAAAAATCAGCGAATCGGTAAAAGGCATTAAAATTAAAAGCCCCGAGAAAGAAGTGGTAAGTTAAAATTATTCCACACGCAGAAACTCACAACGCACACTTTCAACTTTCTCAATGCGCCCAATTACGTGAGCTACTTCAGACTGACGAAGACTAAACACTACAGTACAAGTAAGATTAAAATCTTGCTTGGTAAGGTTTAGTTTTTCTTCTTTCACGATGCGCATGATATCATTCATCACCAAGTAATCAAAATTAATTTGATATACATCGTTTACGGTTTTTTCAATGATAGTTCCGTTGTTAATGGCATCAATTGTAGCTTCTTTATAGGCACGTATCAAACCAGGAACACCCAATTTAGTGCCTCCAAAATATCGAACCACCACCACTAATATATTAGTTAACTCGTGCGATTTAATTTGTCCATGAATAGGCTTACCTGCACTACCCGAAGGTTCGCCATCATCATTGGCCCTGAAGCGCTTGCCATCCACACCCAATTGCCAAGCAAAACAATGATGGCGCGCATCATAATATTTATCTTTTAACTCAGCAACACGTTCCTTTATCTGCTCTTCTGTATAAACCGGGTAGGCATAGGCAATAAACTTACTTCCCTTTTCTTTATATAAGCCTTCGGAAGGGTGTTCTATGGTATTATAGGAATCTGACATTATGGGTAGTTATAAATTGAAACCTGTTGTGCTAAGTTAGTCTTGTTCAAAAAACTCTTTAATAGCCCCTAGGTAATATTCTGTCCATCCTTCGCAAATATCATCATACTCGTCTGCTGGGATATTGGTATGGTTTAACTCAATTTGTACCCCTTTCTTATCGTCAAATATTTTTATGGTTACAATTGAAGGCTCTTCTTGATCACCAAAATACCATTGCTGCTGAACCATTTTATTGGTCTCAAAATCCAGGTTCATGCCAACAATATCACCATCCCATAAGGAGAATTCAGAATTTACCTCAGTACTCATTTGCGCTTTGTAACCCGACCATAATTCAATGGTAAAAGGATTGGTTAATGCTGCATAAACATCCTCGGCTTCAGTCTTTATTTTTAAGCGTGTTTTAAAATCTCTCAAACTCATAATGGTAATATTTTAGTTACAGCAAATATAGTATTTATGGCAGCTATAAAAACAAAAACTCCGACCTTAATAATAAGGTCGGAGTCAATATCGACATCAATTGATTGGGTAAAAAAGTGATATCGTTACCTTTAAGGCCTTTATTTTATGCCTAATTTCTTTTTAATATCCTTTGGTAAAGCTTTTTTATTAATTAAGATGTTCATGGTTTTAAGTTGAACAAATGCTTCTGATGCATATAAGTATCCATCGTAAACATTATTCGTATCCCATGAATTTTTCACCTTATAATAAATAGTACCATTCTGATCTTTCGACATACCTGTTACGTGCATTCCATGATCATCAGTAGATAAATAATTATCAAATTGTTCTTGACGCAATTCAGGAGTAATTACTTTTTCTTTAACAGGAGCATCAAAACTATACATCGCTTTTTCGCGATCTGCTTTACTCATGCTTTCCCAACGAGAACGTTCTGATCCGTCCATAGACTCTAAGTCATTTTCAGGAACTATGGCAACACCATTTTTAAACGAAAATCCTTTTTCGCTGACATCTGAAGCCCATCCAAAAGTATAACCATTTTCAAGTGCATTGTGCATAATGCTAGTCATGTCATCCAACTCAACATTGTAAACTTCGCCCCAAACCCAGTTATCAGGTACTTCGAAAATAAATTTTTCGTTATATGGATGATGCGAAAATGAAGATATCATGATATAATCATCGGCATTTAAGCCTGTGCGCTCACTTGTAAATGATTCAGGAGTATATTCTTTTCCTTCGTATTCAAATGTTTCAGGGTACTCGCCTAGGTATGCATCTAATATCCCATTAAAACCTTTATGCCAAGCCGGAGATAATTTTTTGTTTTTATTTTTAATTACTCCATCAACATAAGCCAAAAGCAATTGATCTAATTCACCATGTACGTGCTTTTCTTCGCCATATTCTAAACCAGCGTAAGCCTCCTCAGGAACTAAGCCATAATTGCGTAAAGTATAAATTACATCTTCGAATGAACCACCTGCACCAAAGTTTAGTGAACCATGTAAACGAACATATTTAGTAGCTTTATCTGAATAACAATTGCGAACAACAAACATTTCTGATAAATCAGCCGCTTCTTTTCCGGCTTTAATCATTTCAGATTCTAAAAAAGACAAACCTGAAAAACTCCAACAGGTTCCTGACTTATATTGGTTCTTTACGCAAGTTGTTTCAATATCATAAACGGTTTCAAACTTGTAACCTTCTTTTTCTTCTTCCTGTGCTTTTACAGATGAAAATGTAAATGCTGAAAGAAGAGCTGCCGAAAGCAATAACTTCTTCATATTGTATTTTTTAGAGAATATATCTTCATTTTAAGAAAAATGAATTCCCAAAGAAAAATAAAATATCAAGGTTTAAATATGATTTTTTTCATGATACATTGGGCATCCGCCTTAGCGATTAAGCCTTTTAAGCAGGCTCTTTTAACCTTTTCAGTTTCTGTAAGAGGAAGTTGAGAAAGGAGTATTGCCTTTCGAGGCATCTCGTATTTAGTTAGTTTAGTATTTCTGAAAATATCAGATAGTTTAGCTTTTGTTAAAGTAGGATCCGTATAAACCAATACCAACTCCTCCCCCAATAAATCATTTGGCAGACTAGATATTACAAACGGTGTTTTTAAATGAGCCACAATTTTAGCTTCTAGCTTTTCGGGCACCAGTTTAATACCGCCCGTATTTATAACATTGTCGTACCTACCTATAAATGAAAAAGAAGTTTGTGAATTCAATTGGACTATATCATTGGTAACAATCTTCTCAGAAACTACATCAGGTGCATCAATACACAAACACTCTCGTTCATCGCTTGAAAACGAAACCCCCTTTAGGGCTAAAAAACTGCTTTCGCTGATATTTTTTAATGCGATGTGCGAAACCGTTTCCGTCATTCCATAGGTTTCATAAAATGCTGTTTGTTTAAGCCGTAATTGTTCTTTATAGATATCAGAAATAGCACCTCCACCAATAATAATGGTATCAACAGGCCACTCTCCCTTGACTGTTTGTAAAGCATTGATAACTTGCATAGGTACCAAAGGAGCAAAATTCACATGCTGCTTTAATTCGGCAATCGGGTTAGAGCAAGGTGCCATACCAATAATATTTAAGCGCCCCACAAAGGCTCGCACCAACATCATTTTACCGGCTATATAATTTGCTGATAAGGGCAACGAGGCTGTATCTCCTGGCTCCAAATTAAAGTATGCGATGGTTTTTTCTGCCGAAGCCACCATATGTTTCTTTTGTATTTGAATTTCTTTGGGCGTTCCGGTTGAGCCTGATGTTTGGGCAACAATAGTATCATCAGATGAGAGCCAATCTAAACAAAATTGATATATCGCTATTTCCCAATCCGCGATACCCTTATCACTTAATTGAGCACTACAATAATCTCTTAAAATCTCACCACTTCGTGTGATTCCTTCCAAAGTTAGGGTATGATATGTATTTATAAATTGCCCCATTTTAGTGATTGATTATAGATTAAAGCACCATCCTCCACCTGCAATGGCGAATCAATATTATTAGAAAAAACTTGTCCTGTTCCGAGGCCTTGTGGCATATTGGTATTCTTACTCGCGGTCCATTGTGCAATGGCATTTAAACCAATATTGCCCTCTAAAGCTGAAGTAGCCCACCAATTAACACTGAATTCTTCGGCTAAAGTCACCCATTCTTCAGAAGCTCTAAAACCTCCTACTAACGACGGCTTTAAAATAATATATTGTGGTTTTATGGTTTCTAATACTTGTCTTTTTTCTTCAACAGTATTTACTCCAATTAACTCCTCATCTAAAGCAATTGGCAAGGGAGTATTGGCACAGAGTTTCGCCATATTAGTCCACTGCCCTGCTTTTATGGGTTGCTCAATAGAATGTAAATCAAGCTCACTCAATATTTGAAGTTTACGTATTGCATCTTCGGGAGAGAAAGCGCCATTGGCATCTACTCTTATTTCAATTTGATTGGGCGAAAATGATTTACGAATTTCTTTTATAAGATTAACCTCATCATCAAAGTTAATTGCACCAACTTTTATCTTAATACATGAAAAACCTTGCTTGAGCTTCTCGCTTAATTGCGATTTCATATATCCAATATCGCCCATCCATATTAAACCATTTATGGCAATTGGCTTTTGTTGCAAGGCGAACGGCGATGCGTATATTAATCTTTTCCCACCGTTTTTCAAATCGAGCAAAGCCATTTCAAGAGCAAAACGTATAGCAGGCCACTCCAATAAACTTTGATGGTAATTACTGGCATAATCATTAATTTGAGCAGCCACTTCGTTGAGTTTATCTTCAATGTTTGGTTTGTCATCAATACTTAGTTTTGGCAGTATTGAACACTCGCCGACTCCAACGATGGCAGAATTATCATTATTCCATATACTCAAATACCAACTATCTTTAGTATGTAAAACACCACGCGAAGTGCCACCTGGTGTATTAAAATGAAATGTATGCTTTTTTATATTTGCTTGTAACATAGTGGTAATCTGAAATTATACTACTTAATATCTTCCTCGGTAATAGCATAAATACAGCTATCAACCCAATTTCCCCTAATTGGTAATATCTTACGATACACACCCTCTTTTATCATACCGCACTTTTCTAAAACACGCTTAGATCTGATATTTTCAGTGGCAAACCCGGCTTCAATTCGGTGAAGATTAAAGTGTGTAAAGCCAAGGTCTATTATTTTCTTTGAAACCTCTGTTGCATATCCTTTACCCCAAAACTTTGGATGAAGTTTATAAAATATCTGCCCTATTCTGAATTTATCATTGGATAAGCTAATTCCTGCCAAGCCAATAAATTCGTCTGTATTGGCAATTCTAATACTCCAAGTATATTTAGACTGCTTGTTTGATCCTTTGGCCTCAACAAAAGGTTTAATATTATTCCTAGTTTCTTCAATATCTTTGGGAATACCAACAGTATTAAACTCATCAACCTCAAATACTGACTGCAAAGCATGAATATCTTCAAGATCATCCCAAATAATCTCAGTGAGTTTTAATCGATCGGTATTAAAGTTCATCTCTTCTAATTTTTATCGCAACGTAAGCTAAAACAACAATCCTACTCCCGACATAATTACCATTAAAAATGTAGCAATGGCTAACTTTTTAAGGTGCGGGTCGAGCAGCGCAGGTTCTTGGTTTTTTACTACAAGGCCAAGGCTTTTAAAAACCAATACGTATGGTAATAAGAATAGCCATTGCCATAAACTCTCAAATTGAGCAAAGCCATAAATAATCATGCAAACCAATGAGGCAATTAATAAAAAGGCATGATACTTCTTACCCCAATTACTACCATTTTTTACAATCAGAGTATTTTTACCAGAATTGCCATCAGAAACTATATCTCTTAAATTATTTAAATTTAAAACTCCGGCACTTAAAAAGCCTACTGCTGAAGCTGGCAATAACAGCCAAATATTAATTCCTCCGGTATGTAAAAAGTAAGTACCTAAAACGCCGGCTAAACCGAAAAATATAAATACAAAAACATCGCCCATGCCGCGATACCCATATGGATTTTTGCCTACGGTATACTTAATAGCCGCAGCAATTGCACCTAAACCTAAGGCAAATAAGCCCCACGCCTTAATGCTCATGGCCTCAAAATTACCCAAAGAAATAAGGTAAACTCCCGAAACAAAAGACAATACTGAAAATACAATTACAGTAACCTTCATCTCGTTAAAAGAGATATTTCCTTTGGCAACCATACGATCCGGACCAACACGCTCTTCGTTATCGGCGCCAGAAACGGCATCGCCATAATCATTGGCCACATTGGATAAAATTTGCAATAATATGGTTGTTATCACAGCCCATAATCCCACTTTCCATTGGTATACGTTGTTATAAGCGGCAATAAAATTGGCCATTAATATGGATGATAAGGCCAAGGGTAAGGTTCGCAATCGAAATGAAGTGATGTAAGATTTTATTTTTGACATTGTGCTTTGTGTTTGAGCCCGCAAAATAAATATTATTATTTAATTAGTTTCAAACCCCATTATTTCCCTAATGTAATTTGCATTTTCTTTAGAGGTGAGCATCTCCAAAAGTATTGAGGCTACATCAACAGCCGTTGAGGGATTCCATGAAGTAATCACCTTACCCTCAACTACAATTGCTTCATTCACTACATTTACGCCTAATGCTTTTAGTTGTGAGTGTCGCGATGTATAGGTTGTTCCTCTTTTACCCTTTAAAATACCACTTTTACCAATGGCCATGCCGCCGGTGCATATTGTAGCAATAATTTTATCCTGCTTGTTGAATTCACGAATCAGGTTTAAGAACTTTTCAT
Organism: Saccharicrinis aurantiacus; assembly: GCF_001660705.2. Lineage (GTDB taxonomy): Bacteria > Bacteroidota > Bacteroidia > Bacteroidales > Marinilabiliaceae > Saccharicrinis > Saccharicrinis aurantiacus. Next base: position 116,032 of record NZ_LYBV02000027.1, on the reverse strand, counting down.
CATAGGCCTCGTTGTAAAAGCCAAACTCCTCAAAGCCACCCGGAATAGCCAAGGCATCAAAATCGTCTACGTTTATTTCATCAATCAAATGATCTACAACAAATTTATGGCTAAAAGAACTTTTAACTTCCCTATTAAAACCACAAGAAACCAACTTGGTGGTACCATCTCCATCCACAAGGTTCCATCCCATAACATCAATAAATACACTAGCTTCAAATACTTCAAATCCTCCGGCTAGTAGCAATAATACGTTTTTCATCGTCTTAGTGTTATTTTATTACCCAAATGTATCTCTTTTTTTATCTCCTTTTAAATATTAAGGCTCTTTAAATAATACCTAGTTTAAGGCTTACTCGGATCAACTTGGGCTTAAACTGATTTTTAAGTCATATCCAATTCATACTAAATTCAATAAAAATCGAATTTAATATGAGTTTAGTATGAGTTTAATATGAATTTGGTATGAGTTTACTCCGATTGAGGTTTAAGGCCTTTCCGTCTATGTTAGGTTTTAAATGTATCAATTGCATTAGCACCACAAAGCTCCTTATTTTCAAAATGTCATTTTATAGATATAGTATTATATTTGCGGCAAATTCAATGGCATGAGAAAAAAAGAAAGAGAAATAAAGGATCGGTCCATCATTGATTCTATAATTAAAAATGCACTTATATGCAGAGTGGCTTTTAAGGGTGACGAATATCCTTACCTCGTGCCAATGAATTATGGTTTTGATGGAACAGATATTTTCTTTCACTGCGCCGTAGAGGGGAAAAAGCTTGAAATGATTAGACAAAACAATAAGGTTTGTTTTGAAATTGAGCAGGATTATGAAATAGTTAAAGGCGATGTTTCGTGCGATTGGACCACAAAATACAGATCTGTTATTGGTTATGGAACCATCACAATAATTGAAGACTTTGATCAGAAAATAAATGCTTTAGATATCATCATGCAACAGCATGGTAAAATGGAAAACGCTTATATTGAGCGCGCCGTTAATAAAATGAATGTGCTACAATTAAAGATTGATAGCATAACAGGCAAAGAAGCAGGTAACTGGAATTAAAAAATATAAAAACACAACAAACAACATATGTCAACTTTTAATAAACTTTGTATCGGATTTATAAGTGTTTATATCATTAGGCTAGCGGTTAGCTTAAGTATGGGTATGATGCCTCAGGATGCTTATTACTATTTTTACAGTCAGAATATTGCTTTATCTTATTTTGACCATCCTCCAATGGTAGCTTATTTCTTAAAGGTATTTACCTCAATATTAGGGTCGAGTGTTGTGGCCATTAAGCTGAGTAACTTTTTACTTTCTTTGGGTTCTTTTTTAAGTTTCTATTACCTCGGCAAGTTATTCGTAAGCGAAACTCGCGCTAAGCATAGTGCTATATTATACGGAAGCTCCATTCTGCTTACGGTTTTATCAATGAATACTACGCCAGATGTTCCACTGATATTCTTCTGGACACTTTCTTTAATTGGCTTATATAAAGCCATTTTTGAAGGAAAAGTGTTGCATTGGATTTTATCAGGCTTATTCATCGGAATGTCTTTTGATAGTAAATACACTGCCTTATTTTTATTGGCCTGTTTGGTGCTGTTTTTATTACTATCCAACAAATATCGTAAGTACTTATTCTCGTATCAGTTTTTATTACTATTAATTGTATTTGCAGCTACCGTATCTCCTGTATTCATTTGGAATATTGAACACGACTGGATGTCGTTTAAATTTCAGGGATCGGAAAGAACAGATTCCATCATGAAATTTAAAATACAGCCGCACTACTTTGGCGGTAATATAGGAACGCAAATTATGTTGCTGCTACCTATTTTATTTGTGGGTATGATGGTGGTAATGTATAAACACATTGCCAAGCTTTTTAAAACCTGGAAACTGCCTAATGAGCGGGTTCTATTTTTAATCTGTTTCTCCTTACCTATTATGTTATTCTTTTACGGAATATCTCTAATATATTGGGTAAAATTAAACTGGTTAATGCCAGCTTATATTGCCGGAATTATTTTAACCGGTATTTATATTAAAACAAAATACCTAAAACCCACACTTATCATTTCAATGGTATTACACGTATTGTTGTTATCGCAAATGATTTTCTTTTATGTGCCTATTAAAAGTGATGATACTTGGTTTGGTTGGGAAGAAAGCGCTGCTGCCATCCATAAGGTACAAGAGGCAAACCCTAAGGCTTTTCTATTTTCAGCTGATGATTATAAAACAACAGCCGTTATGAATTACTATTTAGATGAAAAGGTATATGCTCAAAACATAATTGGCGGGAATGCTTTGCATTATATGGTTGTTGATAACGACTTAAGCCATTTGATAGGAAATGATGCCATTTTTATTGATTCAGATAAAAGAATTAAGAACCTCGATAAAAAAGGATCAATACCTGAAAGTATACAAGCGTATTTCGATACGTGTGAAGAATTGGAACCCATTGTAATTAGAGATAGATATGGAAAACCTCAGCGTAAATTTCATCTTTTTAAGTGCACTAACTACAAAGGGGCAAAACAATTAAGCGTTAAATAAATATAAGCTTTTAGGTATATACTGTTTTATAGTGATAATACTAAGTACAGTTTTGTATCTTTGCAGCAAAATTGCATAAGAGGACAGCAAAATAAATTGTCCTGATCATCTAGAAAGTAAAAATATATGAAGCATAAAGCAGGTTTTGTAAACATTGTAGGAAATCCAAACGTAGGTAAGTCTACTTTAACCAACAAGTTAGTTGGCGAACGTTTGTCAATTATTACATCTAAAGCACAAACCACGCGACACAGGATACTGGGTATTGTTAACGAAGAAAACTATCAAATTATCTATTCAGATACTCCCGGTGTACTAAAACCAAATTACAAGCTACAAGAGTCGATGTTAAAATTTTCGCGTACTGCTTTGCAGGATGCCGATGTAATTGTGTACATGACTGATGTAGTTGAGAAAATTGATAAAAACAGTGACTTTTTAAATAGCGTAAAGAAAACAGACGCACCAGTTTTATTAATCATCAATAAAATTGACAAATCAGATCCGCAAGAATTGGATAATTTGGTTGAGCAATGGTCGAAAGAATTGCCTAATGCTGAAATTTTTCCGATGAGTGCATTGCGTGGTTTCAACACGGATAATCTTGATAAACGCATTAAAGAACTTTTACCAGAAGCTGACCCATATTACGATAAAGATCAGTTAACGGATAAACCAACGCGTTTCTTTGTTTCTGAGTTCATCCGCGAAAAAATTCTTTTGTATTACCAAAAAGAAATTCCTTACTCTGTTGAGGTTGAAGTTGAGGAATATAAAGAAACGGCCAAGCGTGTTGATATTCGTGCCGTAATTCACGTTGCACGCGAATCGCAAAAAGGTATTATTATTGGCCATAAAGGTTCGGCTCTTAAAAAGGTAGGAACAGAGGCTCGTAAGGATATAGAGAAATTTATTGAGCAAAAAGTATTTTTACAACTTTACGTTAAGGTAAGTAAAGATTGGAGAGAGAACGACCGTAATCTTCGTAATTTTGGTTACGATCAGAAATAGCTTGATTTAGATTATAGATTGTTAGAGTTTAGACATTAGACAGAATGGTTAATTGCTTTTGTATAAAATTAATTATGAAGAGTTTGTATGAATCATTACTGACAACGGCTAAAAACTAACTAACTATAAAAATATCAACTAATTAATTATCTTTGCACGCATTTTTGCAAAACTTTGCCTTTTAGGCCAGTTTAAATTTGAATTAAGGAAACCAACATATAATGGGAAATATAGCAGCTATAGTAGGAAGACCAAACGTGGGAAAATCGACTTTATTTAATCGATTAACTGAATCGCGTACTGCAATTGTAAACGAAGAAAGTGGTGTTACACGTGACCGCATCTATGGTAAAAGTATTTGGAATGGCGTTGAATTCTCTGTTATTGATACAGGAGGATATGCAATGGGTTCTGACGACTTTTTTGAAGAGGAAATTAGAAAGCAGGTATTAATTGCCATTGAAGAAGCTGATGTTATATTATTTATGCTTGATGTAGTTACGGGTATTACTGACTACGATGAGATGGTTGCTGACCTATTACGCAGAAGTAATAAAAAAGTAATTATGGTGGCCAACAAAGTGGATAACCATGATAGACTTGCTGAGGCTAGTTACTTTTATGCTTTAGGATTAGACGAAATGTTCCCTATTTCTTCAATTAATGGTTCGGGTTCTGGTGAGTTACTCGATCGCCTTATTGAGGTTTTCCCAAGTAAAGAGAGTATTGAAACTTTAGATATTCCTCGTTTTGCTGTTGTAGGACGTCCTAATGCAGGAAAATCATCTATTGTAAATGCTTTTATTGGCGAGGAAAGAAACATTGTAACACCGATATCAGGAACTACTCGTGATTCGATTTATACACGTTACAATAAATTTGGTCATGACTTTTATTTAGTAGATACAGCAGGAGTTCGTAAAAAATCAAAGGTGAGCGAGGATTTAGAATTCTACTCGGTAATGCGTGCCATACGTGCCATTGAAAACTCTGACGTATGTATTCTAATGATTGATGCCACACGCGGTGTTGAAAGTCAGGATCAGAAGATATTTCAACTGATACAAAAAAATAACAAAGGTTTAGTTGTAGTAATTAACAAGTGGGATTTGGTTGAAAAAGATACCATGACTACTAAGAAGTTTGAAGAAGCTATTAAAGAAAAGTTTGCTCCTTTTACTGATTTCCCAATTGTATTTACATCGGTTATTACCAAGCAACGTATACATAAGGTTATTGAAATGGCAGAGGCCGTTTACAGCAATAAAACGCGCAAAATACCTACTGCAAAACTTAACGAAGCCATGCAAGATGTTGTTAGCGCTAACCCACCGCCATCAACAAAAGGTAAGTATATAAAAATTAAATACATTATGCAGTTGCCAACCAATACACCTTCGTTTGCATTTTTCTGCAACTTACCGCAGTATGTACGCGATCCGTATAAGCGTTTTCTTGAAAACAAGCTACGTAAACTATACGATTTTAACGGTGTACCAGTGCATGTTTATATGCGTAAAAAATAGTATTATTTCATGTTATAATATCTCAAAGGCCCTTTATAGGGCCTTTTTTGATTTAAATGATATCAGTCATTCTAAAATTATAGAGTGAAGCACGTTTTTATTAGTTGAAATATCCATTTAATCATTTCGCCAGATTATTGGTGTAAATAATCCGTAATTACTTATCTTGTAACCTGTTTTAAAAAGGCTATTATCCACCATTAATAGTGTTACTTATAACAAACGGAATATCCTTATTATTCCCTTAAGGTTGGAAAAGCAAGCTTCCGATAACCTTAACTTACTGGATGAACAAGTATTATGGAAAACCTTAAAGCTGAATCTCATTTTAGGTATTTCTGTAATCACTTCTAGCAGCATTTGAAATGCTAATGACTCTGTTTCACTGCCAACTTAATGCAGTTAAATAAACAAGCACCCTTATATAAGATCCAGCAAGTTGAAACCTCAAATAATTTTAATAAAACTATAAACTAATACAAGGTACCCCATTGGGTATCTTATAAAAGGTAACTTAATTATGAATAAGAATTTTGAAGTTATAACATTCGGAGAGTCAATGGTTCTATTTAGTCCTGGTGACAAAGGACCTTTGCGACACATACATAATTTTACAAAATCAATTGCTGGTGCCGAGTCTAATGTTGCGGTGGCCTTGGCCCGACTAGGTCATAAGGTGGGTTGGTTTTCAAAGGTTGGCGATGATGAATTTGGCAGATACCTTGAGTTCATGATTAGAGGCGAGGGTGTGGATGTTTCGCAACTTAGAGTGGATAAGGAACACCAAACCGGACTTTTATTTAAGGAGCTATTTGAACATGTGAACCCCAATGTATACTACTATAGAAAAAACTCAGCAGCTAGTTTCCTAAAGCCTTCTGATATAGATAAGGCATATATACAGAGTGCCAAAATTCTGCATATAACCGGCATTACCCCAGCCATTAGTAAATCGGCCAAAGAGGCCACATTTGAAGCCATCAGAATTGCCAAAGAAGCGGGTGTTAAGGTTTCTTTTGACCCAAATATTCGTTTAAAACTATGGTCGCTTGAGGAAGCCAAGGAAACCATACTTGAGATTTGCCAACATGTAGATATACTTTTCCCAGGCATTGACGAATCGGAAATACTACTTGGCACAACAGATACTGAAGAAATATTTAAAAGCTTCCATGCCATGGGTATTGGCGAAATAGCGCTTAAACTTGGCAAAAAGGGTTGCATGGTATCTGATGGCAAGGTAGCTGAATTTATTGCTGGCTACACCGTTGAAAAACTTGAAGATACCGTAGGTGCCGGCGACGGCTTTGCTGCGGGATATTTAAGTAGCCGATTAAAAGGACATACCATAGAGGAAGCGGGCGATTATGCCAATGGTGTTGGCGCTATGGCTACGCTTGTGAGAGGAGATAGCGAGGGTTTCCCTACATTTCAACAACTACAGGCCTTTACAGGAAAAATAGAATCTATTGATCGATGATTGATTAGATTTTAAATCACTGGTGCTAGACAGAATATTGGCTAGCACTAGTGGTTTATTAATAGGCCTGAGGTATTTATTTAGAGGTGTGTATATGGGTAGTGTAGATTTTCAAGGTACTATATCTTGCTATCTGAAGCTAAGCTTGTGTCATTTGCTCGAATAATCAAGACATCTGGAGTGTTTGGTTTTAACCTTGAAACCGATTTGGAAGCGTATGGTTTAGACTTACTTTTTACCCCTCTACTACTATACGAAGCAATCCTCTTTAACAGATAACAAGCATTGTGTATTAAAAATGCGTAGCAATGAATATTTAGAAAGCTATTCAACGGTTTCTAAAAGCATTAATACGTACAGGAACTCCATTATGCAGGGGTATGATCGTGAGCTTATCGCACGAAAAACGCTTTCATTTATCTATCAAGGCATTTTGTGCGCCTTGTACAAAAGTATCAACATCTCGACGCTTATGAATCTGGCAGCTTAAGTCTCCTGGTTAATGGAAACAGTTTCTTACTTAGTGATTATACGCTTACAGCAAACAGAAAGATCAAATACCTATCCAAAGAAGTGATCCCATTCAGCGAACCACTTGATGTGAATAGCACCATTCATAACGTTTATAAACGTTATATGAAAAGTAGTGCTGAACCGCTTAATATTCGCATTTATATTCAGTACAATAATTTAAAAGGGCCATTGTCAAGCAAGATGCACAAGCAGAGGAAGTATTTGAGCAATTATCCTTTCCGCAAAGGCTAATCACCCAACTGCTTAAGAATGATCAAATAGCGGAGCTATATTGTTATTTGGAGTAGCAATATAAGCTTGTATACCTATTATCGAATTAAACAGGTATTACATCACTAGGGTTAACTCCTTTTACTTTTTTAAACATCTGCGAAAATTTAGAAATATTATTATAGCCTAAATCAAAACTCACTTCTGTAACCGAAAATTTACCTGTTTTTAGCCTCCTAAACGCTTCATCCATTTTTAACTGTGCATAAAACTGATAAACAGTAGTATTAAACATCGCCCTAAAGTCTCGGTTTAATTTCGATATGCTAATTCCATAGATACTGGCAATATCTTCAACTAAAATTTTTCCTTCTATATCAGATATTAATTGGTGTTTTATTTTTATTAAACGTTCGTAATCGTCTATATGCAAGCCATGAAGTTTTTCTCCTTTATTTAGCTTACTAACTGATTGTATTAAAAGAGTAAATAGCTCAAGAGATCTTGCCCAAACCATCGAGTTTTTTCCAAACTCTTGTTCTTTATAGTAAAAAATATCTTTGGTTAAGGATTCCAACTCCTTAGGTATTTCAGTATGGTAAGTAATGGGCTGATTGCTACCAAACAATAATTCTATAATACCCTTAGCCTCTGGCATTAATTTATAAATAAAAGATTTTGTGGTTCTAAACCTTACAACACTATAGGGTACACCCTCGGGATGTTCTGTTTTCATTGGAAATAATCCATTATACAAAAATATTCCATTAGGAGTATTTGCTTCTAGGTATGTTTTTTCATTATTAAAGTGCTGTATGTATTTGCCCTCTAATGCAAGTGAAAAATATAATTGTTCTGGGTTATCATCGGCCATCCTCTCTTGAATTATCAATCTATCTACCACGGCATCAACAACCAAAACCTCAAAATTAGGATCTATACAAAAGGCTCGTGCATCTATTTTAATTTTGCCCTTATCGAGAAAATACTCCGTATCGGTGTACTCCCCTCCTAATAACTCTTTCAAAGCCTTAAAATAATTTACCGACTTACCTTCTAAAACCTTAAAGCTATTCATCATATAGTATTTATAAAGCTTACTTAATTATTTAAAAGTAAGAGATAAAATGTAAGAAAAAAATTGACGTAAGATAAATATGAACATTCTGGGCTTTTTAATGAACATTCTGGGATAAGTATAAGATTATTTTCATAATAGTTTTGCATGGTAAGAAATAGTTACCTATTGAATTATTGAATATGAATAAGATCATTACCATATTAGTTTGCTTGTTATTATGGCCAAACATTTCAAAATCTCAAAACAATACAACTATTGTTTCTGATGCAAATAACAATGTAACTCAAAAAAAAGTTGATTGGGACATGTCGCTTACCTTTAAAACTAAGAATGTTTTTAGAGGATTACTACCTTCTCCTGCCCCAGCTTTTTCTATGACAGGAAATGTAACTTGGAATAATTGGTTAATCGGTGTGTACGGAGGATCTGGCATTGATGGATACTATCAGGAAACCGATTTTATTATAGGATATCATAAGCCACGATATAATATTCATTTAGAATACTATTATAACTATACGGTAGGTATAACAGATATTCCAAACCCTAGTGGGATATTCGATTTTAATAAACATTTGATGAAGCTGATTTGTACGATGGAGAACAAATGGAGTTTAATTTTATAAGGGCACATCAAACTGCTCTAAAACAAATAAAACCCTCTTTATATGTTGGTGGAGGAATTCATTTCGATCGTTTTTCTAACATCGATGATCAAATGTTAGATATTGAAAATAATGTATATACAAACCACTATACCTATAGTTTTAAGCACGGTTTTGATCCCACAGGATACGACCTAGTAGGTGTATCAGCAAGTGCAATTTATGATACTCGTGATAATATGGCTAACCCTTATACTGGGCGTTTTGCAAATATATCTTATAAATACAATGCTGATTTTCTAGGTAGCGATGTAGGTTCATCTACATTATGGATGGAATACCGAGATTATTTTAGCGTAAGTAACAGCGTAGCCCGTAATGTAATTGCCGTTTGGACCTATGCTAATGTTACTACCCACGGAAATTTACCCTATATGCTATTACCATCAACAGCTTGGGATCAAATGGGACGCTCGGGGCGTGGTTATGCACAAGGTCGTTGGAGAGGTGATGATATGTTTTATGCCGAAGCCGAATATAGATTCAGACTTCCTATATTAGCAAATAACCCAGACCTATTTGGCGGAGTTATATTTGCAAATGCAACATCAGCTTCTGCTCGCGATGCCAATGTAGGCCTCTTTGATAACTGGGCTGGAGCAGCAGGTGTAGGCTTACGTATTCAAATTCAAAAACAAACACGAACTAACCTAGGTATAGATTACGGATGGAACCATAACGGAACCGGAGCACTATACTTGAACCTTACAGAATATTTTTAATTTACATATTAACTGACTTGTACATCCTATTTATCAGATTACAAAGAGTCACAAATTTACATAGATATGAAACGTATAAACTTGAAAGTACTATTTACAATGATAACGATGCTTGTGTTATCTATAAACATGAATGCTCAACAACCAGACCCAGTGCAAAAAGCACTTGATGGTTGGTCTGCCGATGAAACTTTAGATTTCATCCGTAACTTTAAGGTAACTGACTTAACAACAGCTAAACCAGCAGCCCTTTGGTATCATGCGCACGCTTCGCAAACCAATAAAACGGCAATTATGCTAAGACGTCAGCCTATAATGGAATTAACCGAGTCTAAATTACCTGAGATTGGTAAAATTGAAGCAGAAACAAACTTAGGTACTCTTTCACTTAACGATTACTTGGTGCATCCTCAAAGTTTTGCACAAGGTTTTGTGGTACTACATAAAGGAGAAGTAGCTTATGAATCATACCCTGGTATGGATGACCTTGACACTCACTTCTGGGCATCTGTAACTAAAGTATTATCTTCTTTAGCTGTTGATTTACTTATAGAAGATGGTTTAATTGACCAAAACGAAACTTTAGGTAAATATGTTCCAGACTTTAAAGGTTCTGCATGGGAAAACATTAAAATTATTGATGCATTAGATATGTCAACAGGTTTAGATGCATTAGATAATGCTTCACAATTCGCCAATCCAAAGTCGGTTACTTCTCGTATGTTTAGAGCCGAATTAGGCGAAGAAACAAAAGGAAAAGTAGAGTACATGCTTGATGTGATGCTTGATGCTAAACCTGTTGCTGAGTCAGGAAAGCATTATGCATACTCTTCTGTTGCTACACAATCACTAGTATTCTTGGTTGAAGCGGTTAGTGGTAAAAGTTGGTCCGATTTCTTTGATGAACGCGTTTGGTCAAAAATGGGTGTTGAAGGTCCACTACAAATGCACTTATCGCCTGATGGCATCGCTATCGTTCATGGTCCAGCCTCATCTAACCTTAGAGATTTAGCGCGTATTGGTATGCTTTATACACCTAGTTGGAGTAAAATATCAACCGAAAGAATAGTATCACCTGATATGTTAGATAGAATTATGAATTCTCCTAGAGATAAAGATTTTTATCTTGGTGGCGAAGCTGGTTCGGGTGAGCGTTTTATGGATCGCCTTGGAGATAAAACCGTAAGAACTGCTGCACGCCAATGGGATGCTATTTTCGAAGATGGTGACTTCTTTAAATCAGGTTTAAATAGTCAAGGACTGTATGTTTCACCTGATAAAGATTTAGTAATTGCATTTTTCTCAACAGAACCAACACATCGTATTCAGAAATATTTAAGACAAATTGCCACATCTGGTCTATTTGATTAATAACTAAAAATTAAACAAGGGCAGCTCTTACAAAAGGAGTTGCCTTCGTTTTAGGTTTATCGTATTGCTTATTTATTGAGGTCTATATAATAAAGTTTGAAATATTATATCACCATCTTCAAGAACATCAACTAAGTCAGATAGTGAGAGGGGGAGTAGTATTTTTGGTAAACAGTACTCTAAAAGCAGTTTTAACTAGTCTTTAAGAGCAGTTTTTTGCTGATGCATAGCCTCTTTTTGCTAATTCAGAGCATCAGTATGGTCAAATAATCAAAAAAGGATGGTATTTTATGGGTGACTCGCACTCTTGTAGTGGGTAAAACTGCTATTTATGTGCATTATTTTACTCGTGCAATGCGATATTTTGCTCGTGCACATAAAAAAAGTCCCATTGCAGGGGGCAAACCTACTCGGGGACTAGTAAAATTAAGGGTTTCAGAAATTAGTCGTTTAAATATTTCTCTTTTCTATCTGGGTTTTCCCAAAATTTCAAAAACACTTTTAAACTTTATATCTCATTCAGTCTTTTATAGATGAAACACAGTTTAAAATTATCTCAAACATTATTACAAGAGTAAACCCTAAACAATACAAACCTTTTTAATAATTGCGCGTACAAACGGTATCAAAACAAAATAATACTTCCTAAAGAAAATGAACACCGCATTAATAGAGTTTAATGGCTTTCATGATGAATGCTTGCACTCACAAGTTGATTTTTTAAAAACATCGAAAAAAAACAAGGTTTTTTTAATTTGCAATTACAGACTTAAAGATAGAATCAACTATTGGGACAAAATAGATGATGTACTTTTTTTAGGAAGTAATCAGTGGGGAATTGGCTATATCAAAATCGTTCAATTTTTACGAAAGCATAACATCAGCCGATGTGTTTTTAATTCAATACACCACCCAAGTGCCAAACGATTATTAAATATAGCTTCAAGCAAACGGAAGTATTTTGGCATTGTGCATGATAGAAATGAGTTGCTAAGAAAGAACAATAGAAAGGTGAATGGTTACCTATTTTTAAATGACTATTTATTAAATGGCATCGATAGCTTTGTTAAACCAAATGTAAAAACAAACTCATACTACCCCATATTTTTTCAAGACTCTAGACTTTTAAATATTAAAAAAGCAAGTGAGGAAATTTGGATTGCGATACCTGGTAAAATGCAACAAAACCGAAGAGATTATAATACGCTACTTCATTCATTTAAAAATGGTACGTTAAATAAAAACATCAAACTTATCTTTCTTGGGCAAAGTATTTTTAAGAATGACCATGGTCAGGATATTAGAAAAGAATTTGAGAAATACGATGCAAATAACAATTGCATCTTTTGGGATAAATACATCAACCCAAATACTTTTGATACATACATGAAAATGAGTGATTTTGTTTTACCACTCATTCATACCGACCATTCAACTTCTAAAACGTATCAAGATAAAATATCAGGTTCGTTTAACTTGGCCTTTGGCTTTAATAAGCCCCTAATAATGGATTCTTTTTTTAAGCAATTTAACGACTTTAGAGATAATGGTCTTTTCTATAATTGCGAGGGTGATTTAGTCAGCCAAATTAATAAGTTAGTTGAGAGCAAACCCGATAACTTATATAAGGATACGAAATGGACTTATAAATACCAATGCAAAAACTATTTAGAGTTTATTGAATAAAAATTAAAAGCTCATTATAATAATACAAAGGGAATATTCATTAGGATATTCCCTCTTTTTTGCTGTAACTTTAAACTAAATTCCACAAGTATCCTATGTGATATATCTTACAATTTAATCTCAAATTATGGCTGAGCTTTTTAAAAACATCTACACAAAAGATTTATTTAACGACTTTACCAATGCAGTAAAAAAACTATCTCCAACCTTCAATAGCAATGCTTTCATAAAGGATGTTTTCACAAAAGAGTGGGAAAATATGGAATTAAAACAGCGCATGCGTCATACTACATTAACACTTGGAAAGCAATTGCCTAATAACTTTAAAGCAAACGCCAATTTGCTTACCGATATCATTCCCCTACTTGATCAGAATGAAGCACATCGTTTGGCTTATATTTTTCTTCCTGATTTTATCGAGATATATGGCATCAATGATTTTGACTTATCAATGAAAGCTTTTGAAAAGATAACCACTTTTATTAGTTGCGAATTTGCAGTTAGGCCTTTCATTATTAATGATCAGGATAGAATGCTTAAGCAAATGTTACAATGGTCGAAGAACGAAAACCCCTTTGTTAGGCGTTTGGCTACTGAAGGGTGCCGACCACGTTTACCATGGGCCATGGCACTCCCTACCTTAAAAAAAGACCCCTCGCCCATTCTTCCTATTTTAGAGAATTTAAGAACCGATGATACTGACTTTGTTCGTTTAAGCGTGGCTAACAACCTAAACGATATTTCAAAGGACAATCCTGAATTAATAATTAAAATAGCGAAAGCCTGGCTGGGAAAAACAAAAGAAACCGACGCTTTAATTAAACACGCTTGTCGCACGCTTTTAAAGCAAGGCCTCCCTGAAGTGATGACACTATTTGGATTTGGTAGTATTGAGCATATAGCATTTAATAACTTCAAAGTTGTTACTCCAGAAGTGAAGATTGGTGGGTATTTAGAGTTTCAATTTCAATTGGTGAACAAGAGCAATGCGAAATCAAAAATACGTTTGGAGTATGCGGTGTATTATCAAAAGGCGAATGGCACACTCTCAAAAAAAGTATATAAGATTAGCGAAAAGGTTTATGCCCCGAATTCAGAAACCATGATAAACAGAAAACAACCTTTTAAATTAATTACCACACGTAAATTCCATTTAGGCTTGCATCAAGTGGCGGTTATTGTAAATGGAACTGAATTTGAAAAGATCGATTTTAATCTCTCAAAGTAAGAAGGCAAGCAACATTCCTTTTAACGCTTCATCACAGAATTTGATTTAACAAAATTCATTATTTCATATGTTGTTTATAAAAATTCATGAAAGCATAAGCTTTGCACTTTAGATTACAATCATTCGCTAGCTTATAGCCGAGTTAACATTACAATAGGTATTATTTTTGATTCTGATGCAACACACATTGTACAATTAAATCAAAAGTATAATACTATTATGAACACTAATAAAAATTCCGCTTGTAAACTAAAGCAATTACTCCTAGTTATAGTTCTTGTTTTCAGCAACATTACAACCAATGCAACCATCATCCCTATCCACACAAAAGATTTTAGTCTTTTACTTCAAACTGATAATGAAAATAGGTTAATCTTATCTTACTTTGGTGACAGATTAGCCAATAATGATGAATTGAAATACGTTTCAGATATGTTTAATTTTACAGATGAAAATATTGGCATCTGCAACTCAGCATATACCCCATCAGGAACATGGAACTTATCTGAACCTGCCTTGAAGGTGATTCATAGCGACGGTAATAATTCCTTAGAGCTAAAATACGACAGTCACACCATTGATCCACTAACAAACGGTGCCAAACAATACACCATTGTTTTAAAAGACCCAGTTTATCCTATTGAAGTAAAATTATTCTACAAGGTTTTTGAGGCTGAAAACTTAATTGAACAATGGACAGAAATATCTCATAACGAGGATGGTATTTTAAGAATGCAAAAATATGCATCAGCTAATTTATATTTTACAGATAAAGATCCATACCTAAAAAGTTTTCATAACCAATGGGCAATGGAAATGCAGGCCAATAGTCAGCGATTAACGCGGGGAATAAAAACACTTGACTCTAAAATGGGCTCAAGAAATGTGATGCTACAAAGCCAAAGTTTCATTGTATCATTCGGGCATGAAGCGAAAGAAAATACAGGTAAAGTAATGCTTGCTCAATTGGCATGGAGCGGCAATTTTAAAATTGACTTTGAGGTAGATTCATACGATAACCTACGCTTAATTGCAGGCATTAACCCACATGCCTCTGAGTATTATTTAAAACCTAAGGAGGTATTTGAAACCCCTGCATTAATTTATGCCCTATCCAACAACGGAACTGGTGAAGCAAGCAGAAACATGCACAATTGGGCTCGCGAACACAGAGTTCTGGATGGACAAGGAGAGCGCCTCACCTTACTTAATAATTGGGAAGCCACTTACTTTGATTTTAACGAAAAGAAAATCACCAAGCTTTTTAAAGATGCACAAGAAATAGGTGTAGATTTATTTTTATTAGATGATGGCTGGTTCGGTAATAAATACCCACGAAACAATGATGATGCCGGGCTTGGCGACTGGACTGAAAACAAAAAGAAATTGCCACACGGCATTGGTTATTTAATTAAAGAAGCCCACAAAAAAGACATTAAGTTCGGTATTTGGATTGAACCTGAAATGGTAAACCCAGAAAGTGAATTGTATGAAAATCATCCAGACTGGGTTATTAAACAAAGCCAACGTCCGGAGATATACCAACGCGATCAGCTGGTTTTGGATTTAACCAATCCGGAAGTTCAAGATTTTGTTTATGGTGTGGTAGATCGATTATTTACCGACAATCCAGAATTGGCTTTCATTAAATGGGATTGTAACTCTATCATCCACAATGCACATTCTGCTTATTTAGCCAAAGAAAACACACCACAGTCGCACTTGTATATTGATTACACAAAGGGCCTTTACAAAGTATTAGAACGCCTACGAGCCAAATACCCAAAGGTGCCAATGATGCTTTGCGCTGGTGGTGGCGGAAGAGCGGACTATAACTTTTTGCAATATTTCACTGAGTTTTGGGTGAGCGATAATACCGATCCACTAGAAAGGGTATTTCAACAATGGAATTACTCATACTTCTATCCTTCCATTGTAACAGACAACCATGTAACCAATTGGGGTAACCAAAGCTTAAAATACAAGGTTGATGTGGCAAGTATGGGAAAGCTAGGTTTCGACATAGTAGCAAGCGAACTCAGTAAAGATGAACTTACCTTTTGCACAGAAGCCGTTAAAAATTACAATAGTTTCAAGGAAATCATTTGGCATGGTGATCAATACCGTTTGCAAAACCCTTACGATTATGATGTGGCCTCTTTGTTATACACTTCTAAGGAAAAAGACCGCATTATCATGTTCTCTTACTTGGTAAATACACGCGTTCTCTATCATACCAAAACAGAGCCTATAAAACTAAACGGTTTAGATGCCAACAAGCAATACCGAGTTAATGAAATAAACCTATTCCCAAACACATTATCACAAATTAAAAATGAACAGACCTATAGTGGCGACTTTTTAATGAAAGTAGGCCTAAACATACCTGTTGACGAAGATAATCCGAGTGTAGTTTTAGAATTAACAGAAGTAAAATAGCATAAACAAATGAAACAGATAAGCTTATTAATTGCCATTATATTGATGGTAAGTTGCAATATTGATAAAGAACCCGTTGAATTTAAACAACTAAACAATGAGATATCGCTTGATGGCGATTGGACCATGAAAAGTTTTGAGTTTGGAATGGGTACTTGGAGTCCTGCTTGGGGTATTTTTATGGCCTTTCCACCTCCCGAAGTAGATTCATTAACACAGGAAGCCATAACAGTAAAAGTACCCGGAAGTGTACAACACAATTTGGTTGAACTTGGCTTGACTAAAGATCCTTACGTTGGAGATAATGTAAAAGACCTACGCTGGGTTGAGGATAGAGAGTGGTACTTTGTAAAGCAAATTGAAGTACCCAATGATTGGCAAGGCAAAAACATTACACTCGATTGTAATATGATCAACTACAAAGCCGATGTTTGGGTTAATGGGACTTGGTGTGGCGTTACGGTTGGTAACTATCAAGAAATGAAAATTGATGTGAGTAAATGCATTGAAGCAGGTACTTTGAACGACATCATTTTAAGATTACGCGCTCCTGAAAATTCAAATAAAGAAATTAAAAACAATAAATTCTTTGACTGGACAACTGGGGTTGATGGCGACTTACATGAGCGTCCTTGGGTTACACCATCTAATCCACAAGCAGGCGAATACCTAATATCGAAATGTGTATTTGGTTGGGATTGGGGTCCTCATATTGTGCCTATTGGTATTTTGCAGCCCATTAAGTTAGTTGCAAAGGAAGATGCCAAAATTGAAAATATATTTGTTAAAACAAAAAGCATTTCGAGTAATACAGCAAAGCTCGAAGTGGATTTTAACTTCTCAAATAAAGGAACGCGCAAAACAAACTT
Organism: Saccharicrinis aurantiacus; assembly: GCF_001660705.2. Lineage (GTDB taxonomy): Bacteria > Bacteroidota > Bacteroidia > Bacteroidales > Marinilabiliaceae > Saccharicrinis > Saccharicrinis aurantiacus. The sequence continues at coordinate 98,631 of NZ_LYBV02000027.1, read as the reverse complement.
GTTTGTACAATATCAGATTATTGAAAAAGCTACTGAAGCCATTGTCAAAACCGGTCGTTTTAATGCTTCAGTCCTGGCCAATAGTGACTTCTCTGAAAGCCAAGAAATCAATATAAATGAAGCAAAATTATGGTGGCCTATTCATTATGGCGATCAGAACTTATATCAAATTAAAACTCAAATTAGTGACGAAGCAGGTTTGGTAATTGACAATAGCATAAACCAATTTGGCATCAGAACTATTGAGAAAATTAGAAATGAAGATCCTGAATGGACTAAAGAAAAAGTGCTTCAATTTGACCATGCTATAGATCCTGACTTGGAAGATGGCGAGTACGATTGGACTTTTGTAGTGAACGGGCAAAAAGTATTTGTACAAGGTATGAACACAATACCAATGGATGCCATGTTTGATTTGTCGCCCGAAATTTACGAATATACCCTACGTGCAGCTGCTGAAGCAAACGTTAATATGCTACGTGTTTGGGGCGAAGGTTTATATGAAACAGATACCTTTTATGAGATTTGCGACAGCCTGGGTCTGTTGGTGTGGCAAGATTTCTGGGTAGGTAGTTATGCGCCCTCGCAAGATCAAACAGCCTCATGGGAGGCTGTGCGCACCAACATTATCAGAACGCGCAATCACCCAAGTTTAGTATTGTATTGCGGAGGTAACGAATTTGATGCCAATAGAAAAGATAGAGTAGAGCAAATTAATGAGTTAGACCGATTAATTAAAGAACACGATGGCACCCGAGAATTCCATAAAGCATCGCCGCATGGCGGAAATGTGCATGGCGGAATGGGTATTGTAAATAATCAGGAACGTTCGCAAAGTTATGCTCGTTTTTGTAGCGAGGCAGGGTATCAGCAATCGTGGCCTCCCCTATCTGATATGCTTAAGTTTTTAGATAAGGATCAGCTATTCCCGCTTAAGGAAAACCAGTACTGGCTTTCTGTTCACAACTCATCTGTGGCAAGTTATCCTGAATGGCAAAACGATGTATATGGCATTCCGCAGACCGTGGAAGAGGTGATTCATACTGAAATGATGCACAACATTATTGGATGGCAGGCCCAAATGGAAAATACACGCTTGGCACGATATAAAGTTTCGGGTTGTTTATTTTGGGCGCTGAACGATGTTTGGCCAGCCACATCGTGGTCGATGATTAACTCATATGGAACCTGCAAAAACCATTATTACGCCTTTAAAAGAGCAGCATCACCCTTATTGGTTACCGCATCGCAACAAAATCAGATTGTACTTCCGGGAGAAGCCTATGATATAGACATCAGTGTTATTAACGATGCCTTAGAAGAACACAAAAACCTTAAGGTAGATGTTGCCATTTACTTAGGTCAGAAAGCCGAAAAAGTATATAAAAAGAGTTTTAATGGAGCTGTTGATGCGCATTCGGTTGCAACTATCGGAAAGCTCGATTGGACTATTCCAACTGCAAATAAAGAGCATAACTTTTTGGTGGTATTAAACATGTATAACAAAAACAACGAACTAGTTTCGCACAACGAATATACGTGTATGATTGGTGCTCTAGAAAATAACGAACGCGTAAGTGTTACAGGAGGCTATTTTGGCGAATATCGTAAATGGACTAAAAACAACATTACGGCTCAGCTCAATAATGTGCCCGAAAGTTTAATGCAAGGCGAAGAAAAAGCCTTTACCATAAACTACACCAACAACACTGATAACGTTATTATGGGCTTAGAATCACTAATTATTGATTTACCTATGGGACTTCGTTTTTATTTAGATGATAACTACATCAACCTTTTGCCTGGCGAATCACGAACCTTAAGTGGGAGCTTACAGAATACATCACGTTCTGAGTTGAGTGATATTACAAAGCTAACTTTTCAAACCGACGGATGGAATGTTAAAGTAAATCAGCAAAACTTAGTTCTGAAAACAAAATAATTACCAATAACAAAACAGAAGGCCCCAATATCTATTTAGGACATTGGGGTTTTTCATTTCCACTGGCACGCCCAGTGTATTATATATACTAGTGTAATTTCTAATCGCCATTGGCCTGAATGTTCTTATTCATATCTGACTGAAATATGTTCAGAATCTCTTTTACTTGCGCTTCAAATATAGACTTGTTACGGTAGGCAAGATACAATGTATTTGTGATGGGAGTAGCTCCCTTCCACAACAATTGCAGCTTGCCTTTTTCAATTTCGGTTCTACAGAGGAAGTCTGGCACAATAGCTAATCCACTGCCATAACTTAAACTATTAATGATCGACTTAAAATTAGGAACTATATAATTTGCTCTAAAATCAGGCAACGCCTTAAAGTTGGTCAACCAAAAACGTTTAAAATGCTCATTATCGCTCGATGTGCCATACCACTTGTTTTGTTTCAAAAGCGCAAGTATCTCGGCATTACTACTTTTTGTAATTTCAGATGTAAAAGCAGCTTTATCAATATCCCTACCTCCTATCAACACAATGGTTTCAATGCCAATGGGTACATACTTTACACCTTTAATATCAATTTTTGTTGGCGTAATAACAATATCTATAAGGCCCTTCTCTAAGTCTCTTAATAAGTTCTGATATCCCGAGAAACTACTAATTATATTAAAATCTAAGGTATGAAGATGCCTTTCGAGTATGTGCTGAAATGTTTCAAAACACATCCCAATGTTAATTGTAGGAACCTCCAATTCTGTACTTTTCTGAAAGCGCTTTTCTACCTCTTCTAATTTAGATAATGGCTCGCTAATGGCGTTATATAAAACCTTTCCTTGCTCTGTAGGAATCATTTTTTTTGCCACCCTATCAAAAAGCCTTGACCCTACATAACTTTCTAAGGAACTTAAATGCAGACTTACCCCTGGTTGAGAAATGAATAAGGCCTCGGCTGCTGCTGTCATTGTTTGTGTGTTGTACACCGCTTTAAAAGTACGGTACCATTCTAAATTCACCATATCTATTATAATTATAATACAAATATATGATTTGTATTATTTGTATAGAACTAAATGTTGCAATAATTTTGCGTCAGAAACTTAAGGGATTGTTGTTATGAAGATTTTAGAAGCATCGAAGGTTAGAAATGTAGGTTTAAATAATCGTTTAATTCGTTCGGCATTATGGATGAATATGGCAGATAAAGATGGGCACATTACCCCTAAGCTTTATCAGGTGTATGAAGAGTTATCTAAAGGAGGCGTTGGATTAATCATTACAGGTTACTCAATGGTTGACCCAAATGACAGACCAAACCCTGGCATGATGGGAATTTATGATGATACCTTTATTGATGAACACCGCAAATTGGTAGAAAAGGTGCACTCTAATGGAACGCCTATTGCAATTCAACTGGCCTATGGTGGTTCACAAACCAATCATCCTGATTTTCAGAATACCGAGTTATTTGGCCCCTCTGCTGTTAAAAATCGAGTTACCGGAATTACGCCCAAAGAAATGAGCAAGCAGGATATTCAGCATGTAATAGATAGCTTTACCAACGCATCGGTACGCGCTAAAAAAGCGGGCTACGATGCCGTTGAATTGCACAGTGCACATGGGTATTTGTTAAGCCAGTTTCTAACTCCATTTTGTAACAGACGAGTAGATGAGTATGGGGGAAGCATTGAAAACAGAGCACGTATTACTGTTGAAGTTATTTCCAGTATCCGTAAGGTTGTTGGCAACGACTTTACCATTATGGTAAAAATGAATCATGATGATTATATGGATGAAGGCGAAGGCCTGGTTGTTACTGAAGCCATTGAAGTAGCTAAAATGTTTGAACAGGCTGGTGCCGATATGTTAGAGATCAGTGGTGTGAATGAAACTTCGGGGAAAGGTATTGGGCCGGCACGTACAAAAATTCATAAACCCGAGTTGCAATCTTATTTTTTAGAGCCCACCAAACAAATAGCAAATGCCGTTTCTATTCCTATTATATTAATGGGCGGAAACAGAAACTTTAATCGTTTACAAAGCATTTTGGATGAAAGCAATATTAAATATTTTTCAATTGCGAGGCCTTTGCTTTTTGAACCCGACCTAGTAAATAAATGGAAAAAAGATAAGGAATATAAGCCCCGATGCGTTTCATGTAACGGTTGTTACCGAGAGGGCGAAGTTGGCTGCGTTGTTAAAGAAAAGTTGAGGAATAAAGCTATGCAGAAGTAATTGAATGCTTCAATTACGCATACTATGTATTTAGCTAATAAGCCATTCAGTTAATTCTTTATATAATTCTGCTCTTCACCTCATCGCAAACAGTAATATCAACCTCGTACTGCCACAAAAAGGGTTCTTTTTCATTTTTATTAGATATTCTTATTTGTCCCCAAGGTAAAATAGATACTTCAACAACTGACGTATGCAAAGCATTCTCATAGGCTTTTAAATTCAGGTAGATTATCAATTTTCTCTTTTATCATTACGCTCTATTTTTCCCTCATTTATATTACTAGTAAATTTAATGTTAGTATTTACTTTTTGATTTATAAAAGTAAATACTCAGTATTAAAACTGTTAAGCAAGTGATTATAGGTGCAATAGAATTTTTAAACGAATAATATAATATATCCGAACTAGAAAATGTTGACCAGCATGCATATCTGTAAGTAAACTCATTTTTATTAATAAAAAACCAAAAAAAACATAAAGATACCGCAATGACATAAAGCTTAAAACTTGATTTTAATATTAATTGAATAAAAAAGACAACTAAAAATTGAATTCCCATAAATTTAAAAATTGCCTCTACAACACCGCTTTTAGCATCAATGCAAGATAATCCATCAGGAAGGAACCAATACATTTGTAATGCGCCAAATATGGCACACAGTAAACTAATTGTTAATGCACTTTTAATTTTTCTTTTACGCATTTTTATTGAGGTTTATAAGTTTCATAATTACTGGAAATTCCTTTAGGAAAGTCTCCAGCTTTTACTGGTAAATATGCGCCTTTTGAATTCCAAATAGCTCCATCAATTTTCTTCTCTGTTGATATATATGTAGTAAACAAATTCATATCTTTTGGGTCATCAGCAAATACATCTTTTATGTCCGTCTTTAGGTTTTCAAAAAACGATTCTCCTTTATCATTATCTGAAATATATGTGTCTCTATGATTTTGAGTACCCCAAGTGTCTTCGTACAAAGATCTTTTCATATATGCGTGAACTATAATTTGACTGTGATTTGATATTTTTTGAGCTAAACTATTTGATTTTAATGGGTTCGTTACAATTTCAGAGGAAACACCGATGCCTGTTCTACAAGCATAAGAGTATAAATGGGATTGATTATTTTTTAGAAAAACATTCTCCTTTATTTCACTAAAAGTTTTATAGTCTAATTCTTGTTTACTAGCATTTTTTCCATCAAGTCCAAAAGCAATTACACCTTCATTAGTTTTATCTCTTACATAACCATGTGCAAAAATCTTAATATCAGATATTTTTTTAGAATCTCGATATTTACTCTCCTTGTTCATTTTTATTGAACCTCCATTAATGAAATTAATTAGCTCTTCTATACTATTAATTTGTAGAACTTTTGCTTTTTCGTTATAAGAAAGTATTACCTTAGAAAAAGCTTCTAATTGATTTTTGGTGTACCCATCTTTAAAAATAAGTATTTTTAGATAAGGGTATTCACTTAAGTTTTCCCTAACCTCCCTAACAGCTTGTGCTGGAAACATTAGTTTATTTGCAGAATTAGCTGAATGTTGTTCTGTTCCAACGATTATGATAGTTTCTTTAACTATTGTATTAGTTAGCACACTAACCCTTTCAGCAGCACTTTCTACGTAAGCATAAATCCTTATTTTCTCCGCTTTCTTGGCTTTATATTTAAAACAAATCACACCATCATTATCTAAATATGATTTAGCACCTCTAATATTTGTTATTTGCCCATCATCGCTAAGCTGTTCGGCCCATTGGGTAAGTGCTAGCTTGTCTCCTTCTGCTTGTGTATATTCTGTTGCTTTATAGATATAGGTATTACCCTCAATCATTTCTTCGGCAACTTGCCCATTCTCAAAAAACGGACCTTCGACTTTTTTAACTAATAATTTATCTTTCTGCTTTTCCTCGTCAGGTTCTTCGCTTACAGAACTAGGTCCGAAGGCTCTATTTGTTGGTGTTATATCGGTAACTTTCCACACCTTTTGGTGTTCTGCACTGCGGTTACGAGTGATGGCAGGCGATAGACGAACATTCATTTTCATGGCAGTGTTACCCTCGGCACTCATGTTTTCTTGCACACCTATACAAAAGCAATCCCAAAACTCAATTTTAAAGGCTTGGTCGCCATCGCCATCGTAAAACACCAATTTGCCTTGGCGCATTTGGCTTGTTAATAGCCACTCGTATAAATAATCATCATTTTCGGAACTATTAAGCTCTAAACTAAACAGTCCGCCAATTTTGTTGTAAGTAGTGCGGGCAGTAATGTTCTGAACAGGGCTAAGGTATTTATCGTAGTTGTGAGTGTAATTGGGAACAATTCCATAATCGAGACCTGCCTTATGCCTTGCCATAGCAAGGGTATTGTAATAGCCTACCTTTTTAGTATCACTCTCGCCAAATTCACCTAAGCATAGGTCGTTAAATTTTGGAGTAGTTTGGTAGAAATCAGATTGCGCTTGGCGCATACAATCTTGTTGTAATCTTTCGTCCAATTGACTCCATTTTACCAATGGCAGTTTATTTGCGTAAGGATGTAAGTTGTAGGCATCTCCCATTTCATATGGAAAATTCTTTTGTAAGAACTTTCTGTAATATGCTTTATCTACTTCAATGGGGCAGAAATACTCATAATGCAGACCTGTAAGCCAGCGTTCGTAGCTATCAACTACTAATTTGATTTGGTACATAATTGGGTTTAAGTGTACTTAAATTTTGTTTGTAATGTTTAGGAACTCTCTGATATCCTCACTCCCTACATATAGCTAACCCATATGCTGCATACGCACTTTATTTTGTGATATACGCATCAATGAGAATACATAATTTGATGTGAATGTAAAAAAATATTTTATGTTAATTGGCATAAAATACATTTGGATTAAGAATAAATTAGGGCTTTACACAAAAACAAGGAGCTAAACCTATGAAAAATAAGCTTGCTCCCTGTTTTAATTTAAAACTCCGCCTATTCTAATAAACTCTTGTCCCTTATTCTACAACACAACTTATCTTGTGCAATAATATCGTTCTTATGAATAAGATTATTCCCTTCTGTAAGTATATTATACCCGTATGAGAGTGGTTATCCTTCTTAAGAACAAAGTTATTTTTATATGGAAGTGTATTTTACTATTAAGAAGGTGGTTAATTTTCTTAAGAACAAGGTTATTTCCTTCTGGAAATATATTTTACTCTTGTGAAAGTGAATATGGATTGACAGAAAAATCTGCATGCCTTATGGTTTATGCTAACCTGCGCCACGATAGAAGTGGCAGCCCTTTGTGGATTGGTTTTAGTGTAGCTTAGCAAACGGATGCGACCAGAGGAGCACACGAATTGCTTAGCTACACTTAAAGCAAGCTATAAAGGCTATAACGGATAGCGGGAATGAGCGCCATAGAAAGTTATAAGTGGTAAATGATAAGTTATAAACGCTGTAATACAAGCAAGTTGTAAAACCATTTATAACTTTACATTTTTAAACTACTCGCCTAGCATCATTTTAATGATTTCTTTATCGGTTTCGCGCATGCCGATGCTACCCAGGCGACTTACGTTTTTAATGGTGTTTTCAACGCCTTTTTCTACAATACCATCGCCGGCAAGGAATTGTTGTCCGTCTTTATACATATGGTATCCGAGTATTCCGGCTTCAACGCCCGAGGCTATTTTGCCTGCGCATGATGGTTTGGCGCCGTCGCACACTATACCTGAAACTATGGCCAAGGCGTTTACTATGGTGTGGCTAATTACTTTGTACTCGCCGCTTAATAGGTAGGCAATGCCGGCTCCTGCACCGATACCGGCTGAAATGGCTCCGCAATAGGCGGATAAACGGCCGATGCCTGTTTTTTGGTGGATGGTAACCAAATTGGCCAATACTAAGGCGCGCATGAGTTTGTCGTTGTCTACTTTTAAATCGCGGGCATACTCAATAACGGGTAAAGAGGTGGCTAGTCCCTGATTTCCGCTGCCTGAAACAATTACCACAGGAAGTTCGCAACCACTCATACGTGCATCGGAACCTGCTGCAGCCATGGCTTTGGCGCGTACTTTAACATCGTTACCCCAGGTGTTTAACAATACCGAGCCTACGTTAGCGCCCCATTTTCCTTTAATACCTTCGTTGGCAATGGCGGTATTGTAGGTGATTTGTGTGGTGAGCATTTCTTTTACATCGGATACATTGAGCTCCTGGGCAAAATCGAAAATGCCCTTCACGGTCATTTGCGAGCGGTCGGTTTTATCGGGCTGTGGGGTATCGTTACAACCTAAGTTTTCAACCAGGGTTTTTCCGTTTTTAGTTACCTTAACAATGTTGGTATGGAAGTGCGATATTTGTACGCTTGCCTCATCGGTATTAGAGAAAACGGTTACAATGATATCGAATATTAATCCGCTTTGCGAGTTAATTACTTTTACTTCTTTGTTTTGTAAATATGCGGCAATGTCCTTTTTTCCTTTTTCGCAAACTTTTGAAATTACCTCAAGCACTTTATCTGAATCTCCGGCAATTACACCAGCTACGGCAGCGGCTTCGATACCTTTTAAATTGCCCGTATTGGGTACAACAACACTTTTTACGTTTTTAATAATATTACTACTTACCTCAACCTCGATGCGCTCAGGCAAAGCACCTAAAACTTTACGCGCCATGGCTGCTGCATAGGCAATGGCAATGGGTTCGGTACATCCCATGGCGGGAACCAACTCTTCTTTTAATATATTTAAATAAGTAGTGTATTGTGTGTTGGTATTTTCCATAATGTGCTAGTATACGTTAGTTAAACATCAATAACTTATATGATGTGTGGGCAAAACTAATTATTTACAAGCAGCAAAAAGCCAACAAAAATCAGTGTAGCAAAAATAAAACACCTTTTAGTCTTTTAACTCGGAATATGCATTATAAAACCTATTTCAATATTGATAACAAAGTTCTAATGCATACTGCGGGTTAAAACAAAAGTTCAGATAGATACAAGAGGCACTTGGCGCTTGTACCTGATAACTGAATGGATACCGAATGTGGGTTTAATAGATATCTTCGAACCATCTTTCTGACTTCATTAAAACAGAAATTGATGGGGTTGCACTGCCTTTTAATAGCTGATTAAAGGTATCCCTAACGCCTGCGGCCATAGCCTGAGATCCACACAAATAAACCATAGCACCTTGTTGTAATAATTGCAACAAATGCTGTTTTTGGTGTTTTAAGGCTTCTTGTACATAACCATACTCGCTCTCGTCTTTTGAAAAACAGGGCGTGAATTGCAAATTATAACCCTCGGTTTTTATTTGTTCAAACTCGTGGTGATACATTGCGTAATTGGCCTTAAACTTTTGTCCCCATATGAGCCAAGTGCTGCGTGTGGCATTGCGCTGAGAAAGTTCTTGTATAAAGGAGCGGAACGGAGCAATACCTGTTCCGGTGGCAATCATTATAATAGGTGCATCGCTTTTGGTAAGTGTAAAGTTAGGGTTCGATTTTAAGGTAAAACTGAGCGTTGATTGCAAGGCTGTGGTTTCGTTTAAATAGATTGAACCAGCCCCTTCGTGAGCAGCATTATTAAAGGGATAGCGAATGGTTTTTATACACAAATCGATTTGCTGTGGCGATACCAAAGGACTACTGGCAATGGAATAAACCCGTTTGCGCAGGGATGGTAGCACACCCAATATTTTTGTAAGAGGTGCGTTGATTTTATAATCGTTAATTAAATCGAGCACATTGGCCTTATGCAAGTATGCCTTCAACTTTTCGGGCTTTGATAACAAAGCTTTTAGCTGTTGGTTTTTGCCCAAAACACTATAGGCAACTAAGGTATTTTTACTCACATTGGTGAGTTCTTTATCCTGAAGCTCCTTAGCATCTTTAAGCTTTAACTGTGTAGCGATGGCTGAAACTATGCTTGCTGGATTTTTAGGCTGTACCTCAATGGTATCTCCTGCTTTATATTGAAACGAATTGCCGTTTGCTTTTAAGCTAAGGTGGATGATGGTATTTTCATCAGAATCGTTGGCTAAAACCGATCGCTCAATAAGGGTAGCGGTATATTCGGCCTTATTATTACTCAATACAGATACTTCGGAATTGTTAGAGAGATGGCTACTGCCCACTTGTTTTAACAGCTGCTTTTTACTGGTGTTGATCCACTGCTGTGCGCTTTCTGAAAAATCCTCGTCGCACTTTTGAATGGTGCTGATTGCTTTTGCCCCCAAGTGGGATAGAACTTTATCGAACTGCAAGCCCGATTCGCAATAATAATCGTAACTACTGTCGCCCAAAGCACAAATGCTATATTTTAATGCGGATAAACTACCGGCTTGTTTTTGCTTTAAACTATTGTAGAAGTCTTCGGCCTGAGGCGGCATTTCGCCTTCGCCATAGGTGCTAATTATAATATACAAATGCTTGATGCCTTCGATGCTTTCTGTACTTGTATTGAGCATGCTGTGACACTCAAGCGCATATCCGCTTTTTTCCATAGCTGCCTGAAGTTCGGTGGCAACCAATTGCGAGTTACCCGATTGCGTACCATACAAAATTAAGGTGTCTTTTATGGGAGTGCCTTTGGGCTTGTTATTTGATTTGTTATTCTTTCGGTTGGATATAATGGGTTGTAAAACTACTAGTAAGCCAATTAATATGAGTGCAACTATAATATAAAATAAAGGACCAATTCCTGCCATGTTCAAATATGTGTGTTTGTTCGTTTAAGTTGAATAAACGCCCAATATTGGGTATTGTTCGTACAAACATAGCACATAAATGCATAAAAAATCCGATGTTATGAAAACATCGGATTCAATATGTATTGTATGGAATATTTTACCTTACTCAATCTTAAATATATAGGATTGTAGTGGTTCTATTTGAACGGGTACTTTAGCAATGCCATCATTAATTTCTAATGTCATAGCTTCGGTGCCGTATAACTGATCTACAATTTTATGATTCCCCTCTTTTAAACCCATTTTTACTTGTATAGATTTAGGCAACTGCAAATCGAAAGTAAATACATCCGCATCGCTAAAATTAGAAACTACAATGAGTTTCTCTGCTCCCTTCCAACGAACAAAAGAATGTACTTTATTGGTATATTTTTTTGTATTCTCGCGGTTGTAGGCATGTATATCGGCATATTCACCCATTAGGGCATCGCTATTAATAGTGAAGTTTAGTAAGCGCTTGTAAAAGTCGCGCAATTCCTTCTCTTCAGCATTAAGTTGTCCGCCATCAAATTGGCCATTATTCATCCACTTTTGGTGATTTGGCACGCCAAAATAATCAAATATGGTGGTTCGAGAATGGGTTCCAAAACCAGCATCTTCAGCTGCTGGCTCCCCAACTTCCTGTCCGAAATAAATCATAGTAGGCGACGTACTCAAAGTTGCCGAAACTACCATGGCAGGCATTCCTTTTTTAGCATCTCCTGCAAATTCTGGGGCTGCAATACGCTGCTCATCATGATTCTCTAAAAAGTGCAATAAGTTATGCTCAATATCAGTATACGATTTTTGTATTGGTGCAATGTTATCTGTTGAACCATGCCCTTGCATAATGTGCTTTAGGGTATCATATAAATCTACTTTATCATATAGGTAATCCATTTTACCCTTTAGTATATAGTCTCTGTAAAGATGCGGTTGGTATACCTCTGCCATTAAAAAGGCATCCGGGTTTTTAACCTTAATAGATGAGTTAATGTAACTCCAAAATTCAACAGGAACCATTTCAGCCATATCGTAACGGAAACCATCAACACCCATTTCTATCCAAAATAAAGCAATATCTGTAAATTTCTTCCATGAGTCTGGCACATCTTTATCTTGCCAAAATGCCATATGTTCTGCATGGTTCTTTTTATCATATCCCTCTGGTAATTCTGCAAAATCATAAGTTCCATCAGGTTGAACGCCATAATTAATCTTTACGGTTTCGTACCAATCGTAATGATGTGGCTGTGCTAAACGCGAACCATTACCAGTCCATTTTGCAGGATTTTCATCAAACTTCGCATCCGATAAAGGATGTTTTTCTCCACCTAAAGGTTTGTATCCATCCAATGCTTCAGGCACTTTAAAAGATGCACCCGGTACGTAATAGAAATTATTATTCTTTGCATATTCTACCGAAGAATCATCGTCGGCACCAAAATCTATAACTCCCTCTGGGTTATTCTTTCCCTCGTATTTACGGGCCACATGATTGGGAACAATATCGATAATCACCTTCATTCCGTGTTTATGCGTACGGTCAATTAAGGCTTTAAACTCTTCCATGCGCTTAGCTGGATCAACAGCCATATCCGGATCTACTTGATAGTAATCTTTAACCGCGTATGGTGAACCTGCCCTACCCTTGACCACATCCGGATCGTCGTTTGAGATGCCGTACTTGGTATAATCCGTAATGGTGGCATGATGCGGCACGCCAGTATACCAAAGGTGTGTAACCCCTAGGTCTTTAATTTCCTGAAGTGCTTTATCCGTAAAGTCGTTGAATTTACCTATCCCATTTTCTTCAATGGTACCCCAAGGTTTGTTGGTGGTATTTTGGTTACCAAACAAGCGTGTAAACACTTGGTAAACTACTGCCTTTTTAGGGCCTTCTTCTTTAACAGGCTCCGATTTACTTCCTGTAGTACAAGCTACAGTTGCAAATACAAGCACTGTAACTAAACTATATATTAACTTTTTCATAATACTATTATATAATGGATAGAACTATTTTATTTCAACACTAAGTTTACTATTTGACACTGTTAAGGCCACTTTAATTTCTTTTGATATCTCATTCCAATCAAAATCAACCTCCTCACCATCAACCTTCACATAATTCGGTTGGGTACGATGGTGGTGTATTATTAATTGAATATCTCTGCTTTCGGGTTTGTTTTTATAATCGAATCCTTTTGGATGGATTTTTATTATCAATCCGTTTTGATGATTAAACTTAGAGCTGAAGAATAACTTCTCAAATTGATTGTTTTCCCAACTATGGTTGGATTCTCCATCATCCTCGTACATAAAATCTTCTGACGAGGCGATATCCTCATCGAAATAGTAATGTAGATTTAATTTCTGAGTACTATAATCATCCATACTATTTACAACAGGAGCCATTGGAATAAAAGATCCCCCTTTAACAAAAACAGGAATATTATGTATATCTACAGGAATAGTTACTTCTTGCCCACCAACAAACTTTTCGCCTGTGAAGAAATTATACCAATTGGCATTTGATGGTAGTGGTAATGTCCATTCGCTTGCTCCCTTATCGGTAACCGGAGAAACCACAAAGTTATCTCCCCACAAATAAGTATCCTTTTCGTTTAATAACTCAGGATTATCATCTACATAAAATAAAGGCTGCATTAAAGGAGTACCTTCAGTACTATTTTTATAGGCCATTGTATATAAATACGGTGTTAAAGCATAACGTAGTTTAATGTACCTGCGCGTGATATCCTTCGTTTTTTCATCCCAATATATGGGCTCTGGTGGCACATCTTCTTGGGCATGCGTTCTATAAACTGGCTGAAATACTCCATACTGTAACCAACGCGTATACAATTCAGAGTCTTTATAATTACCTGCAAAACCTCCTAAGTCGGAGTGCATATATGCCATACCTTGCATTCCCATCTGTAACGAAATTTCTACCTGCGGTTTTAAACCTCCCCAAGTACGGTTCACATCACCGGTCCACGGTATCATACCATAACGTTGTGAACCTGCAAAACCAGCACGCATCAATATTACAGGACGCTTATTCGGGAAATCTTGCGCATATCCATCATAAACGGTTTTAGCCCACTCGTGACCATAAGCATTATGAACGGTATTGGCAGAACCATTAACATGTTGCAAATCATCTGGGTGAACCTCAGGCTCACCCAGATCTCCCCACCATCCTTCTACACCACTTGCTGTATGCTTTTTATAAATACCCCAAAACCATTTTTGTGCTTCTGGCTTAAATATGTCAATTAATGCAGTTGTTCCGAAAAAGAAATCGAAAATATAAGGTTCACCATTGATATCTGTACCCAGTAAGTTCTGCTCTGCGGTTTCTTTATATTTACCACTCTCTTTTAAAATAAAAGGCTCTGTAATTAAAACCGTTTTAACGCCTTTCTCCTTAATATTCTGCATCATTTGCTCTGGTTCAGGGAAGGCCTTTTTATCCCATTCTAGATTTCCCATATGCCCTTGTAAATCGGGTCCAAACCAATACAAATCTAAAACCAGGGCATCTAAAGGAAAGTCTTCTTTTCGATAAGTATCTACTACTTTCTCAACTTGCTTTTGAGAGCGATACCCCATGCGCGAAGTAATATTACCCAATGCCCAACGCGGCGGCATAGGCTGATGACCTGTAACTTCAGTATACTTATTTGTTAAATCTTTCCAAGAATCGGATGCAACCACAACATAAGCCAAACGACCACCAACAGCTTCAAACTGGAGGATATTCTCTTCCGTTGCTCCTAAATCTAAATATCCATCTGCTGCATTGTCAAACAATAACATATACTTATTAGATGAGATAACTATCGGCATTGAATAGTACATTAAATCAGCGTGCGTTTCATAACCATAGCTAGCTCTATTGTATAAATGCAATCGTTTCCCTCTCCTATCCATTCCAAGAACACGCTCACCACCGCCCATTAACTTCTCATCTGGCGATAGATTCATTCTGAAACCTTTAATAGAGTCGGTATAAAGTAATCCCTCCTCCTCTGACAAAATAAGCTTATCATCAGCAAAATAAGATAAGGCAAAGGTTTCCTTATCAATCCGTACCGACATGTAATTTGTAGCGTATTCCCAGTAATTTTCTTTACTCGAAAAAGAAGCTTCAACCGGAGTTATATCATTTGTTAAAGCATAAGAAGGCGCATTAGAATATCCTTCAACCTCATATTTCGCCTCAATAGAATAATCGGATAAGGGAGTTAAAACGATCTGCCCTTTGGGACTATCAATAATAACATTATCGCTATTTTGAGTAATCAATTTATCAGCTGGCGACTGACATCCCCCTATTAAAATGCTCGCAAAAAGCATTAAACACATCCAACAAAATCTTATTCTATGCATCATATTTAACTAATTATTTAATCGTTTTATTCACTGTCGTAAATCAAATAATACCTTGTAAGGAATTATCCAAACCCAATTGACTATACAGTCTGTCAAAATTGCCACTATAGCCTTAATATAGCAAAATATATAAATAATATTAGTACATATATATTAATAAACAGAAACTTACACCAAAATACATTACGTAAAATATAGACCAATTACACACTCTAATTGTAGAAAAATAGGTTTACAAAGTCATCTTCCTATCAATTTGTATAAAATTACATCTAGTAAATTTCCCATCGAACTAATACGTACTTCTGATTGTTTTCTCAACGAACTAAAATCTACATTTATGTCAAATTCTAAAATCAGAAAGCAAGATGCTTTAGATTATCATACCAAAGGAACGCCTGGAAAAATTGAAGTTATTCCTACCAAAGCCACCAAAACACAACGCGATTTAGCATTGGCCTATTCCCCTGGAGTGGCAGAACCATGCAGAGTAATTGCTGATAATACAGAAGAGGTATATAAGTACACTGCAAAAGGAAATTTAGTTGCGGTTATTTCTGATGGTACTGCGGTGCTTGGGCTTGGTAATATTGGCCCCGAAGCATCTAAACCCGTTATGGAAGGCAAAGGCTTATTATTCAAGATATTTGCTGGTATCGATGTTTTTGATTTAGAATTAAACACCTCAAATATCGAGGAGTTTATAACCGTTGTAAAGGCTCTTGAACCCACCTTTGGAGGAATTAATCTAGAAGACATTAAAGCGCCTGATTGTTTTGAAATTGAAAGCAGATTAAAGAAAGAACTAAACATCCCAATTATGCATGACGACCAGCATGGGACGGCAATTATATCTGGGGCAGGGTTGATTAACGCCCTCAAAGTAGTGAAAAAAGATAGAAACAAAGTTAAACTGGTAGTTTCTGGGGCTGGTGCTTCAGCGCTGTCGTGCATTAAAATATTTATAGAACTGGGCCTAAACAAAGACAATATTATTGTATGCGACTCAAAAGGAGTTATAAGGTCAGATCGAAAAAACCTAAGCAAACTAAAAAACGAATTTGCAACTAATCTAGACTTCAACACACTAGAAGATGCCATTGTTGATGCCGATGTATTTTTGGGGCTGTCGCAAGGCAATGTTCTAAGCGCAAATATGCTAAAATCCATGGCTCCTAAGCCAATTGTTTTTGCTCTCGCAAATCCTGATCCTGAGATTGAATACGAAACTGCCATGAAAACTCGTAATGATGTTTTAATGGCTACAGGCAGGTCTGATCATCCCAACCAGGTAAATAATGTACTTGGGTTTCCGTTTATATTTAGAGGTGCACTTGATGTTAGAGCTACCGAAATAAATGAAGTCATGAAGTTGGCTGCCGTAAAAGCCATTGCTGACCTTGCACAACAGCCAGTTCCTGATATGGTCATAAAAGCTTACAATCAAGAGACAATGAGCTTTGGTACCAATTATATTATTCCAAAACCACTTGATCCAAGACTACTTACTGAAGTGGCTCCTGCTGTTGCAAAAGCGGCCATTGAAAGTGGTGTTGCGCAACTTGAAATTATAGATTGGGAGCAATACAAAACAGAGTTAACGCAACGCCTAGGAAATGATAAGCAAATAATTAGACGCTTAACCAATAAGGCAAAACAAAATCCTAAAAGGGTGGTATTAGCTGAAGCTGATGATTACAGGGTACTTAAAGCTGCTCAAATTGCATTAGATGAAGGTATTGCCAAGCCTATTCTACTAGGAAATATTAAACAAATAAAGGCACTCATTAAAAAGCACAACCTCGAATTACACGATATCCCAATTATAGATCCAACCTCAAGTGCAAATAGCAAAACTGTTGCGGCATATGGCGATCTATTCTTTGACAAAAGAAAGCGAAAGGGCTACAATAAATACGAAGCTCATAATTTAATGATTAAAAGAAATTACTTTGGAGCCATGATGGTTGATCAAGGCGATGCTGATGCGCTAATATCTGGTATCAGCCGAAAATATAGTAATACCATTAAGCCTGCGTTGCAAATTATTGGCACTAAAAAGAAAGTAAAAGCATCTAGTATGTATCTAATGCTCACCAAAAATGGGCCTCTATTTTTTACTGATACCACAATGCTTGCCAAACCATCTGCCGAAGAATTGGTAACTATAGCCTACCAGGCGGCAACAACAGTGCGCAATATGATGGATATTGAACCCAAAGTGGCCTTTCTATCATATTCAAATTTTGGTTCTACAGATGGTGAAGAACCTAAAATGGTTCGAGAAGCAGCCACAATTATGAAACAACGCTATCCTGAAATAATTTCTGACGGTGAAATACAAGCCAACTTTGCCTTTAATCAAACAGAGCTTGAAAAGAATTATCCGTTTTCAGACTTGGTAAATAACGAACCCAACGTGTTAGTATTCCCTAACCTTGCGGCAGCAAACATTGCGTATAAATTATTACAAGTAATGAAAACTGCTGAGGCTATTGGCCCTATTGTATTGGGTTTAAACAAACCCGTTCAGATTCTTCAATTAGGCAGTTCGGTGAGAGAAATTGTTAACATGATTACCATTGCTAATATTGATGCTCAAATAAAAGAAAATACAAAACATTCATAAATGTATACTTCATGAAATATGATGCCCAAGTGCATTTGGGCATTATAGAATTTCAACTTGAATAATCGATAATAATTAATTTGTACCACTTTCTTAATGTATATTTGAACGATATTTAATTTAGATAACTTAATTGGTAAGTTAAATGCCCATTAAAACAAATAGCATAAGTACAATAAAAAAAGAACTCAAAGATCTTCCGAAAGAAGTGTTAGTTGAGCATTGTATACGCTTAGCTAAGTATAAAAAAGAAAATAAAGAGTTATTACACTACCTGCTATACGAAGCCTCTGACGAAGAAAATTACATTAATGAGATTAAACTAGAAATTGAAGATGGTTTTAAAGGTATAAATAAAAACACCTTATACTTTGCAAAAAAGACCATTCGCAAGGTGCTTAGAATTGTCACTAAGCATATTAAATATTCAGGTAAAAAAACAACTCAAATTGAATTACTGATTCACTTTTGTTATGTAATGAAAAACTGTAATGTTCCTTTTAAAAATAGCAAAGTACTCAAGAATTTATATGAGCGCCAAGTAAGTAATATTTATAAAGCAATGGATACTCTGCATGAAGATATCAAATTAGATTACGAAGACGATTTAGAGAAAATAAAACTATAATATGGGTATATTAAGAAGCATAAAAAACGAACATATATTGTTTGAGAACACTGCCTTAGAGTGCGTTGTTGCCATCCACGAAAGTGAGGTTAAAAAGATAAAGACATATTTCAAGAAGTATAAAGGCAAAAAAGAAAAACCTAGCGAGCTGGTTAACGGTTACTTATTCATTTATGATGAAGAATTTGAATCAAATAAAATAGACTTCAGTAAAGTAGTTGAATTCGAAATAAGAGATTTATCAAAAATTAAATAAAACTGTTAGCTATTTTAGAAATATGCTCAATTAGTGGTTTAAAATTAATAGCTGCTAAGGGCATTTCTAATTCTCCCAAGCGAATTATATTTTTTTCCTTATCAATTTCAGATACGTAATTAATATTTATCAAGCACGATCTATGCACCCTAAAAAAATGTGACTCTGGTAATTTTTCCTCAACACTACCTATTGTTTTTGACACGTACAATGGCTCACCATCAGCCTTATATATTTTACAATAATTGCCGTCTGCTTCAATAGCTCGTATTTCATTATAAGCAACAATGTGAACACCCTTCTGATGATTTACCATCAACTTACTATAACCATAATCCAAATCGCCATTTTTTGGCTCATTTGGTTTGGTTTTACGCTTCATGTTTATTTTAAGAACTGTATCTACTAAATCTTTTGGCTTAATCGGTTTTAGAATATAACCAGAAGCTCCTAAACCAACGGCATCTACAGCATACTGATTATGTGCGGTAATAAATACCACATCAAAATTTATGACATCAAAATAATTAAATACATCTAAGCCCGATTGTTGAGGCATCGATATATCCATAAATACAAGTCCTGGTGATTCTTTTTTTATTAACGAAACTGCAGAATCAAGATTATCGGTCATACCGACTACCTCTACTACATCGTTCAAATACATTTCTAGTATTTTTTTAATACTCTGACGAGCACTATTTTCGTCATCAACAATAATGGTTCTCAACATTTTTATTCAGATATGTAGCCTTGGTATACTAATTATGAAATGTGAAAGTAACGATTATGGTAGTAACTTACAAACATAATTTTCTTTCAATAGTAAAAACTTATATGCTTTATTTACAAAACAGACTAGTTTATATAAAAAAAAGGGCACTCCACTAATTAGTTTCATTTAGCGAATGAGGTACCATGTATATTAACTATCTTTATAATAAACCCTTTAACAAACACCCATCATGAACAAACTCAAAATTAAACTCGAATTTCCAACTACAATTCTTTTAATACAGTACATACTGGTAATTATATCTCTAATTGTAATTTTATCATAGCCTTGGTTTCTAATGAGTGATTAGTCCTACCTTATTGGATAAAATCTTATATAAAAATTCGATCACACTCGACAACATCTAATGATAGAACGTTTATAAAATAACGTTATATTTATTAATGCCTAATTGTGGTATTCGTTATCATTTGTTAATTACACCCGCTTATGAATGCTATTATTATAGGGTTAAAAAAGTCGTTTTAGGGTGGTGAAATGTGTTTGATAGTTCACTTTTATTCTTTTTAAGTTCACATGATTTCCTGTAAGTCCAATTAGGTGGTGTATCTGTACTAAATATAGGGGGAATATGTACAATTAGCGTTTTTTAACTTGTGTAACAGTAGCTTTTTTAATAGTTTTAAAAATATAGCAAGGGCGAAAAGCAGTTTTCTTCTCGCTAAATAACATTAATTAACGATTAATTATTTTCAATTTGCAGGTGTTTAAGCAATGGATGCATTATAAAAACACATCAATAATTTGAGATAATATTATAATAAAAGATGATGAGTTATAGTTTAAAAAATTTGGGAGATATGTTTAGGAAGACGGAGGATACAACTATTAAATTAAAAAGAAAGATATTTTGGTTTCTTGTTATTGAAGTATTATTAGTTATAGCACTTTTAGGATTTACCTTCTTTTTAATTTCTGTAGTTTTAGCTTAAACCTTTATTTATAAAGACTTTTTATAAATAAAGATTTTTTAGCTATAATTTTACCATCCAACCATGTAGTTAAGCACCATTCACCTTGTTTGTCTTCGATGGGAGCCCATATGGTATCTCCCAAAAAGAACTCATAGTCGTTTGAATTAATAAAATATTCTCCAGTAAAAGAAGGTTCTACCTTTCCTTGATCATCCTTAAATGGAGGATGATCAATTCTATACTTTACTCTCTTCCCTTTAGCTCCTTTAATAATTATCACGTAACCAAATTCCACATCAAGCTCCAATGGTATTTGATCTGTTATATCCAATAATTTAGGTAATTCCTTAGTACCTCTATCCCATCTCGAATATACTCCGTAGCTATATAATTCTGTGCTAACTTTCTTTTTCGCCATTACTCTTCTATGCTATACTTTAATTGATCTATTATTATTGGCAAGTCTAATTCATCTACACCATTCAGAATAAGTTGTTCTTTATCTTCGTAAAATGTATTGAAGAATTCTTCACTATTATTCATTAAATTAATGGCCTTCTTGTAATACACTAACGCTTGTTTTCTATCTTTTAAACAAAGATAAACATGCCCAATATTAATTAAATCTTGATTATTTGAGGAGCTAATCAATAATTTCTGATAATACTTTTCTGCTTGTTCAAAATTTCCGGACACAAACGAACACCAAGCAATTGGACTCCATACCTTAGTGTTAGTTGAATCTAAGTATTCCACCTTGAAATAATACTTCAGTGCATCTTTATAGTTTTTAAGATCAAGATGACAATGACCTATAAGAGCCTGAGTGTGTAAATCCTCAGGTTTTATTTTTTCTGCTTGCAGATAATAATTTAAGGATTCCTGAGGTTTCCCTATAGATTTATACATCAAGGCAATTTTCTTAATGGTCCACAGCTGATCGGGCTTTAAAATATCTGCTCTGAGGTATAAGTCCAGAGCTTCAGTGTATTTACCAACTTGCTGTAAACTATATGCCGATTTTTGAATTAACTCAACATGACTACTATTATCAGCTAATAGAATTGCAAAAACCTCAGAAGCCTCGAGATAATACTGCTTTTTGAAATAGAACTCTCCAATTTGACGGAGATAGGATTGATCTTTAAATAGAATAGAAAAGAACTGCTTTTTGTGAAAAGCCATCTTCCATGCAAAAACATCTTCAAATTGATTGCGATGCGGATATAATTTATACAAACGATAAAGGTCTTGTATATAACGGTTATTTATATTGGCTTCCTTTTTATCTGGTTTAACTAAGGAATCATCTTTTTCAATATCTTCTATTTGCTCGAGCTGTTGCTCAAACATTTTAGCCATCATATCTTTTTGAAACGATGGCATAAAAGGAACGCTTAGGAATAATGAATATTTATCAGAATTACATAAGAATCCTGATTTTGTTAAACTCTCTTGCACCGATTTACTACCAAAAATAAACTGATCGTCTCCATAATTTGGAGCTAAAGCAGGATTTTTCACATCGAAAGGGATTAACCAATTATGTACATCATTAAAAAATGGAAAATGTTTAAGTGTTTTAAATGTACTTAAAAACACATCGGCACCTTCCATTTGCCACTCGGTAATTTCCTCAAGCTTACTTTTTAATTCTGGTGAATCTTTAAAGAAATCTTCCCAATCAGGATTTTCTCCTTCAATAAATTTTTCACCAATCATATCATCAATATCCAACTTATTACGAAGATTAGGATGCATTTTTACCACTTCTGGCAAAATTTCTTCGTTCAACTTGGTTATGATTTTTTCTGTTTCTCTAGTTCTAATTAAATTAATAAGTAGAGACGAAATAGCCTTGATGTTTTTTTCATCATCAACTAATAAGTCGATACGTTTTGTTATGGTTGGATAATACTTTAAGCGATCATCATATTTATATAAACTCAAAATTAAACCAACCAAAGATCGCTGTCGCACTTCTTGAGTTTTACTGGAACAAACTTCAAATAAAACCAACAACTTTTCTAACGTAAACTCTTGCAAAAGTCCCACAGTGATGGCTGAAACAAAAAGCGCTCGGTATGTATAGTTTACATCTTCATCTAATAATATACCTACAATAGCCTTATGTTCGGATAAACTAATATCATGAACAGAAAATAATTTGTTGAAAATGTGTTTAATGCTTTCATCGGCAGTATTCGACTGCTGACCAATCTGACCAGCTAATGCATCACGTTCTAAAGCATCATAAAAATTACTTATTACATTCTCAACTGAATTAGCATTGTCAGATTGCCGTCTTAACTGATATAAATAATCACTCGATTTTTGCTTGTAGATAAACGAAAACAAACGGTCGGATAAATTAAATGTATCACCAATAATTTTATCATACATTTTTTGTTGCTCAGGATCGTTTACTCCCTCAACAGCATAGGAGAGCAAACTTTTATAGGTAAATTGTATATTATAATGATCATCAATAATACTACCACTTTGAAATTGCTTGGCTAAATTACCAATCATTGCCAAAGCATCTTTTATTTGCTTTTTGCACAAGGCATTATTGATTTCTTGATTTAACTTTTTTATTTCCTGAATTTCCATGCGATTTTACTTTTTTAGATTTCGCTTTTCTTTACGTTTCTCTTTTCGAGATTTAGATGTATTATCCCAATTGTTTTCTTTTTCAAACTTAAGGGTTACATCAATTCCCGAAGTTTTTGAGCTTCCGCTTTGCACCTGAAAGTACAAATTATCAATTACCTCATACTCTAAAGTAACAGATTCCGGTGTAATTTCATTATTATTATTTTCACCAAAACCTCGTTGATACTTCATAAATAGATCTTTAGTAATGTATTTACCTACCACAAAATCCATACTCTGAAAATTATCTTCGGTATTGAGCTCAATCATATCTAAATTTAGCTGATTACCCAAAGTTTTACTCAATTGCGAAGATACCATTTTTGTCATAATTCCGGAGGAAACTGCTGAGGCCAATCCTTTTTGATTATCGTATCCTATTTCATCAGAAGAGCGATTGTATATTATATAAGAAATTGCATCACTCTCCGTAATACTTCTTCCGTCAATTAAAAAACTTAATTCGGGTTCTACTACTGTGCCTAATATATTTAAGGTTAGTGTTTGCACATCCTTATCAGCACCTCTAAAAACATATTCAGCTTTCAAATTCAAGCTTGGCTCAAAGGTTTCTCCACCGGTAAAGTTAATTTCTCCACCCTCTAAATTAAATCGCCTACCATATAGATAATATGAACCTCTTGAGACTTGTATATAGCCAAACAGTTCGAAAAAACGACCCGTTTTAACCACATCAATATCCCCATTAATTTCTAGTTTAAGTACATCACTCTTAACCCACGTGTTTTTAGGGATGATAATCTTTAAACTACCAAACAGCTCTTGTACAACAAAATCGCTATTAGAGAAACTGACAGTATCAGAACGAAGGCCTTGTTCATCAACAAATAGACTATCGCCACTTTGAGCTCTAAGTGCTTGAACTAACAAAGGCTTTTCCTGCTCTTTTGAGTTTTGCGAACTAGCTAAATCGGGCAAGAAAAAACTGGAGCGTAACACATCAATTTTACCCGTGTACGTAACACTATCGTTTATTGACTTTAATTGCGCATTCGCATCTATAACAATATCGTGAGCCTTTATATTTGAAACATGAAAATTTTTAGCTTCCAAATTAAAATCGAGATTACCATATTTTCCGGATAATATTGAATCATTTATTTCTGTAGTTCCATTAACTCTTAAATAACCATTACCCGATTTCATTATTAATGAATCTACTCCGAACTGGCTGTTATTAGCATTTATTGATGCATTAATATCGTGATAACTAATCCCATATTTTTCCATATTAAACAAACCATCAATTAAGGATAAATATCCAGAATATAGTGGTTTCACATTGGTTCCTCCAACTGTAAAATTAAGTACAGCATCACCATCTAAAACAATACCTTTATTATTATGATTGGTATATTCGCTCAAATTAACCCTTGATGAATGCACATTTCCACTAATATCGAAAGTATCTTTTACGCCTATTTCAGAATCTTTAAAATTTAAAGAAACCGGAAAACTAAAATCTACAGCAAGGGTATCGTTTGCTTTATCAAGCAATAATAAATCGGCTTTTGCTTGTTGATTCAGAATATTGAAATCTAAATTAACAACATTGGGGTTGATCCAATCGTATTGCGCCTCATCGATTTTTAAAGACGAAGTAAAACTAGGATTACGTCCCTCACCTATTAGGTTTGCATTATAAGAAACTAGTCCCTGAAAATCTCGTTCCTTAATTATTTGGTTTAGGATGTTTAGTCTAAAATTATCAACACTTAAATTTAAGTCAGAATATCCCTTAGGATTGAAGTTTCCTAATATATTTAATTCATAATCTTTTTCATTTTCTGTTCCAACAAAGGCTACATCTACACATTTTATATTACTTGAATCGATAACAAACGCCATGGATTGATACCTACTCTGAATATCGAAAAAAGGAGTTTCAATAAAAGCATACGGAACCTGAATTGTTATGCTGTCACTTAGCAAAATCTTTGAATCTACATCGATTGTAAGAGTATCTGTTTTAATAGCTTTTAAATGAGCCTCTATTTCATTTTTTGTATACGCAACGCTTGCCTTTAAACTATCTACGTGCGTAGACCCTAATAATAATCCGGAAGTTTGGAATTTGGAATTTGCCACTAAAGAATCTGCAATGATTAATGATGCTTCTCCCACCAAAGTATCGAGTTTAACGGTACTCCTAACTACATCCTTAAAAAGATATTTACAACTCAATAACAATGAATCTGTAGCCCCAGTAACCGTACCCTCAGCCATTAAACTTGAGTTAATACTACTATCATTAATTAAAGCATACAACATGTTTAAACTATCAAGTTCAAGAGCATAGGTTCCTTCAATATTTCTATTCTTGAAAGAATAATATCCAGAGGAATTAATTAGTGCATCTCCTCTACCCATAGAAAAAGTATCCACCTTTATAGCTCCATCATTTATTTTAAAATCACTTATTAAGCTATTAAATGTCACTCCTTTTATATACAAGGAGTCGGATTTTAAATTTACAGATGCATTCACTCTGTTTGTATTAAAGCCAGAACCGTTTGCATCTATTGAAATTGCTCCGCCTAACTCATCAAGTTGTTTCTTATTAAATGCATTTCCATTGAAATAATCAGCATCCACCATTAAGGAATACTCTTGCTTTTTTATAAAATCAGTTAAAACTATATTCGCAGCTGCTTTAATTTTAGGGTCAACAATTGTAATTTCTGAATTTACATTAGGGTATTCCAAAACACCTTTAGCATTTAACTGCTGAACATCGTAACCATATGCATTTATTGCATTTAAGTTAAATTGATATTTAATAGGAGTCTCTTTAAACTTGAATCCGGATCCTTTTAACTGAATATCTCCATTGAACTCAATAGGCAAATTTTGCTTTATTCCCCAATTTGAAGGATGAATATTTTTACATTTTAACTTTAAATCATAAGGCGAATTATGAATAAAACTATGTGTTGATTCATCCAAATTAAAGACAGCCTCAATATTTATTTCTTCAGACAACTGCCGTAAGGTTGACTCCAAATAAAGTTTAGATTCTTCAGTGCGAATATTAATATCAACCTTAGGTAAGGTTTTAAAATACAATTGAGGAATAAACATTTCGAATTCAGAAACATTGATACTATCGGACTGAAGTGAAACTGTATGCTTATACAAATTAAGATAATTACCTCCGATGGCAATATGGTTTTTTGGAGTATTGAGCAATAAGGAATCAACACTAAAACCCAAAGAATCATACACTGCATTAAACCTTAAATCATCGATTTTATAAATGGGCTTCTGGGTTTGTACATCGAGATGTTTTAGTGATAAAAACATTGCACCGTTAATCATCGAAAAAGCAGCATCAAGATTTAATTGATCCAGGTGCTCTGGGATTACTTTCGATTTTGTAATAAAATCACTACTCAAACCATTTACACGTATACTTTTCCCGTATATAGAAAATGGAAAAGGTTGGCTCTCTTTTTTCTCTTTTACAGTATTCGGTTTAAAAACCGATACAATATTCCATTTTTTGCTAGCCTGATGAATATTAGCAGTCGGATTTTGTAATATTAAATTCTCAACTACTATTTGCTTGTCTAATAATGCTAACAAATCGTAATTCATCTCTATTTTATCCACAGTTAAAACTGTGGTGGTAGAATCTGATATTATTATAGAATCAATGATGATTGTGTTAAACAAGTTACCCCTAACACCTGCTATCGAGAAAGTACCTTGAAGGCTTTTATTTAGCTCCTCCATGGCCAAACTAGCGGCTTTTTTTCGGATAGGAGTACTTTGAAGAAGCAACAACAATAGCAGTAGAAGCATTAATGATGCAACTAGAAACCATATTATATATTTTACAACTTTCTTCACCTCGTTTATTGTACTTAAAAACTATGACCGATACTAAAATAGAATTGCCAGGGCTTACCTGTATCCTTTATAATTGGTTTTGCTAAATCAATGCCAATGGGTCCTATGGGTGTGCTGTACCTAAGTCCAATTCCTGCTGAGTACAACAAATCCTTAGCATCAAAGTAACTACTTTGTTCCCAAACATTTCCTAAATCCATAAATAAAACCATTCCCACCCCATACCTTGGCAGAAGCAATATTCTGTTTTCGATTGACATCTCAAAAATGGTGTTACCTCCGATGGGTTGACCATTGGCATCTTGAGGACCAATGTCTTGCCGATTATATCCTCTGATGGATTGTGATCCTCCTCCAAAATAACGTTCTTCAATGGGGATAAACTCTGTACTTGAGTTGGTTAATATTGTACCCGCTTTCAATTTTAACGCCAATACCCAACCGTATTTTAATAAATGATATTTATGAAACTCACCTAGAAATTTGTTAAAACTATAGGGTCCTTTCTTAAAAAAATCATTTGTTTTAACATTTGCTGCCAAATATATACCTCCAATTGGATCAAAAATAGGTTGTGTATTTGTATAGGTAAATCCAAAAGTAAACCCGGCCTTATTATATGCCGATTGTAATTCACTCGCATCTGGAATATCACCAACACTGGTAGTATCTAAATCCACTTTCTCATTTAAATAACCTAATGACATATTGGAGCGCTTGCTTATTTTTTGCAAAATCGTAATACTAGCTCCCTTCTTTTCAAGAGAATATCCCTGCTCATTTTCTTTTGAGATATAAGGCGATAAAATAAGTTGAGATTTTGGACTATAAAAAGAGGGCTGAATTAAATTCAACTTAAAATCATAGGGTTCAATGGCAGAATGATTCATATTTAGTTCAGCACGGCGCGCACCTCCTAAAAAATGCAAATAAGTAAATTGCCCAAATACTCTAACATTGGTTTCTTTTCCATACCCAGCTCCCCATTTACTGGTTAAACGAGGAGCCTCTCTCAAATTAACTAAAGTAGCAATGGAATCTCGCTGCTCCTCAGACCGAACTGTTTTTGTACTGGCAATTCTATAAACACCAATGTTATATAAATTATGCTGTGTGAGTTCTATCTTTCTTGGGTTATAAATGTCACCTTTATCAAATACTACCTGCTTATCCAATATCTTTTGCCTTACCTTTGTTTGTCCAATAAAAGTAATGTCCCCAAAAAAACATAAATCTCTAGTATCGATCTCCCAAATAATGGAAGCTAATTTATTTTCAACATCTACATCTATTATTGGCTCTACTTTTACATAAGCATAGCCTATATTCTCAAAACTTTGAGATATGAGAACATCATCTTCATAAACCGCAGCATCCCGAAACACCTTTCCTTTGCGAGCACTTAGTGTTTTAATTAACTTCCTAGATTTATAAGTAGCAAAGAATTCATCTAAGGACTGAGAACCATTAATTC
Source organism: Saccharicrinis aurantiacus (assembly GCF_001660705.2). Taxonomy (GTDB): domain Bacteria; phylum Bacteroidota; class Bacteroidia; order Bacteroidales; family Marinilabiliaceae; genus Saccharicrinis; species Saccharicrinis aurantiacus. The sequence continues at coordinate 70,096 of NZ_LYBV02000027.1, read as the reverse complement.
TGAATTGTACATCTCCAACCCTAATTTGGTCATTCTCTTCAACATTAAATGTAACACTCACCTTACCTTTACGCGAATACTTTAATTCTGCATCAGCCACTTCAGCATTTAAAAAACCAAATCGTTGATATAGCTCAATGACTTTAGTAACATCTTGTTTATAGACTGAGTTAGAAAAAAAAGATTTATCAGATCGTTTGCTCTTTTTAAGTGAGATCGCATCCTGTAATTGTGAATTAGAGACACTAATATTACCCTTAAAACGTATTTTCTTAAGTTCTGCATCACTTTGCGCTTGCAATAATGACAGGCAGAAAACATATGCGAGTATTATGAATACTCTTATTTTAATATTAGGTAATATCATTCAGTCTTTTAAATCTTTTTTCTATAGTAAGCCTAAATCAATTTGATATATGATATACTCTATCATAGCATCTTCTCCCTCCTCTTCAAATTCTGATTTCAAGTTAGAACCAAAGATTCGTGCCACTGATTGCCACATCATCGCCGAAAATCCGCCCTTTAATTCCTTAATTAAACTATAACTATTCGATCCGGTTTCCCGATCTATTAACTTTATTAACATACGCCCCTGTGAAAAAGTTAATTTGCGCAAAGGAGCTTCAAACTCCTCAAAAAGTTCTTTCTCTGCTTTTTTTAAGTATGCTTTTTGCTCCTTCTCTCCAACAATAGTATCAACAGTTTGAGCTATTAATATAATTTGTTCGTTTGCTCTACGCGCATAGGGTAACGTTTTTTTTATATCACGCACTAATTTGGTATACCTTCTATACTTTCGTTTACTCTTAAACTTTTTAGGTGGCGATACCTTAACTTCAACTATGTTAATATGCGGTACGGTATCGCCATTCACAACTTTTGAATTAACAAAGTGCGGTTCTTCTTTTACCTCTTGGGAAAATAGCAAGGTGCTCCCAACTAGGAATGACAATAACAATACGAATCTATAAATATGCATTATTACATTAAATCTTGACTGAACACTTTTGCGAGAAAATATAAATCGCTAATTTATTCAAAGGTAACTTTCGATAACAAATTACGGGTCTCATTTGGCTAGAAAATAAACCCCAAAAGGTCTTTTAATGAATATAATTATCGAGTTTAAAGTAAATATTTGAATTGCTTATGATTTTCGTCAAATAAAATATGCCGTTAATAATAAAAAAAAATAAATTTGTAACCCATTACGATATACTTTCGTTAAGATTGAATAGTTATGAAATTAAGGAGTCATTAATTAGATATAATATTATTATGAAAAAAACATTTATTGTAGGTGTCGCAGTTGTTTTTATATTGGCATTAGGTTTTACTTCTTGTAAAACAACACAAGATTGTCCTGCTTATAGCAAAGCTAAGGTTGAGACAAACATGGAGAAAGCTTAACCTAGAAAAATTTAGAAAAAGGGGTACGATAATGTCGTACCCCTTTTTTTTTGGACCTAAAGTATGCTAAAAAACATATTACGAGCACTTTTTACATTTTTTAATAAACATTGTTGAAAAACAATATGCTTTTCTTTGAAGATTAATAATTGATTTTATATTTTTGTGGCTCATTTTTAAAGGAATTGTAATTATAATTCTAAAAAAACATATTAAAATGTCAAAAATCAAAATTGGTATTAACGGATTTGGCCGTATCGGTCGTTTCGTATTTCGTCAGGCTGTTGCCAAAGGAACTATTGAAGTTGTAGCTATCAACGACCTTATCGACGTTGACTACATGGCTTACATGTTAAAGTATGATTCTACTCATGGTATCTTTGATGGTACTGTTGAAGTAAAAGATGGTAAGTTAGTTGTTAACGGATCTGAGATTCGTGTTACTGCTGAAAGAAATCCTGCTGACATCAACTGGGGTGGCGTAGAAGCTGAGTATGTTGTTGAGTCTACTGGTTTATTCTTAACTAAAGAGTCTGCTCAAGGTCATATTGACGCTGGTGCTAAAAAAGTTGTAATGTCTGCTCCTTCTAAAGACGATACTCCAATGTTCGTTATGGGTGTAAACAACACTAAGTACACTAACGATATGAACTTTGTTTCTAACGCTTCTTGTACTACTAACTGTTTAGCTCCTGTAGCTAAAGTATTAAATGACAAGTTTGGTATCGTTGAAGGTTTAATGACAACTGTTCACGCTACTACTGCAACACAAAAAACTGTTGACGGTCCTTCTGCTAAGGATTGGAGAGGTGGACGTGGCGCTGGTCAAAACATCATTCCTTCTTCTACTGGTGCTGCTAAAGCTGTAGGTAAAGTAATTCCTGAGCTTAACGGTAAATTAACTGGTATGGCTTTCCGTGTTCCAACTCCAGATGTATCTGTTGTTGATTTAACTGCACGTTTAGAGAAAGGTGCTTCTTACGAGGCTATCTGTGCTGCTATGAAAGAAGCTTCAGAAGGTGAATTAGCTGGTGTTCTTGGTTATACTGAGGATATGGTTGTATCTAACGATTTTATCGGTGATACTCGTACTTCTATCTTTGATGCTAAAGCAGGTATCTCTTTATCTGATAACTTCGTAAAAGTTGTATCTTGGTACGATAACGAAATGGGTTATTCAGCTAAAGTATGTGAATTAATTCAGTACATGGATTCTGTAAAGTAATTTACAGTCACAATAATATAAGAAGGGAGTCAAATTGACTCCCTTTTTTTATGCTCTTTTATTCCCTACAATAGAGAAATATAGTTTTACAAACGTGAGTGCGAAACGCACTCCTAATTATGCAGCCTTGACGAAATATTACTTGGAGTAACTTAGCTTCTCAAACCTTGGGATAAACAAATTGCAGATATATCAGGGATATTAATTTACTTTTCCTTTAATGGTTGGCTTCACAAATTAACTATCTATAATGCACTCCTTTTACTAGTGGTTTTTTAAGCGAACCTTTAAGCTCAAGGACTAATTCATCACCAGAACGAGGAATCTGAAAACCGAACAATCGCTCAATCCCTTCAAAACTTCCTTTTAAATTAGGATCTATAATATTAACATTCACAGCAGAACTCTTTATTAAAGATTCGTGTGGCTTAATAAAATCAAACTTAATTTGAGATTGTATCTTAGCTTTTAACAAAGGGGAGTATAGTCTAGTATCTGATAAGTATAAATCTCCACCTCTTAACTCTCCATTAAAATCAAGTTTATTGATACGCAAATCATCAAGGCTAACACCTATCAAGGACAATTGATTGGTATACATTCGTCTTGTTTCTTTATTGAAATCCAGGATTGCATTATTTAAGGCCATATACGTTTTACAACTTGTTCTTTTATCATCTACTTTTCCGAAAGCATCAAAAACAACTTCTCCTGTAGCGCGTTGAACTAAACCATCTATTGAATACAAACCCATATCCTTTATATCACCAAAACTGATGGTATTACCAACACTTGCAATATCGCTTACAAACTGGACTTTTTCAGGCTTCAGGTCATTATTGTAATGATACTTTGCTTTTAAGTCTGCATTGATAAGCGTAGAAACAATATCCATTTTCTTTAACGTAGCCATTTTAGCTTCTGCGTTATTTGATAATAATGCGCTAAACTTATTTATTTCATCAATCTCCTCATTCCACTTAAGATCTCCAAATATCTCTCCGCTAGTTTTAATATTCTCAACATCCAAGTTAATATCCTGGGACGAACTTAAGGCATTTGACAAATCATTTGGATTTACATCACCATTAAATGTTAATAAAAAACTACTTGCTTTATACCACTCTTTGTTTTTAAGCACATTTAGATTATAAGCAGATAAAGACAACTTAGTCAACTTTTCCAATCTATTAGTTTGAGCAAGTTCTTGCGCCTCATCATAGGCCATCTTAATCACCAATTCATCACACTCTATTAAATAATCAGTTTTGGCTTTAAAAGCTATGAATGTAACTTTCGATAAAATTGGAGAGACTTTAATCCGAGAATAAGATACTTCGGAAAAATTCTTCTTAATTAAGGGATTATTCTCAATATTCGCCTCAATTCTATTCGCAATTTCTAAACCATATTGCCAATCAAAGATAACCGCACATAGAATTAATATTAATAAACTTCCTATAATTAACTTCGTCTTCATTACTTATAATTTACTTCACTAAAGTACGTATTATATACTAATACTTACAACTGTTCTAATGCATTCAATGCTATACTAATCAATAAATATGCCATCAGATTTAAAAGGCATTAACTCCACAGAATCATACCTATTCAACTGATTGTGTTCAATTATATCTCGCAGAGACTTTACATATTCATAACGTCTTTCGGAATAATTACTTAAGTGCCATATTAATTGATAAGGGTTATCACTTTTTGATCGCGCTTTTCGAAACTTATTATAGGAGTGAACCCGAGAAATGGTTTCGAGATAATTATAAACCGACTCAAAAACAGAATCGTACTTTCTGAGATAAATTGCCTTTCCTCCTCTAGCATTATTTGCCCTCACTCGTTTTTCGCTTGTATTGTACGACCAAATACCAAAAACATTATTCGCCTCTTGACAAAAACGGGAAGTTCCCCAACCACTCTCAATAGCAGCCTGGGCAAGAGTTATAGATAAAGGGTGCGAATGAAGCGATTCAACAATGTATTGCAAACTATCTGTACGATACTCTTTGGTAACCCGTTTTAAAAAAATTGAATCTTGATGATTTAAATCTCCCTCAATAGCCTTTTGCTTGATTTGAATAACACTATCCTGTTTAAGCTTGATTTTTTCTTCCGCCATTAAAATTGATGGAATCATGATATCAAGAAATATCCTTTTCTTTTCATCTTTATCCAACTCCGAAAGGTTTGGTATATTTTTATAAATAACTGGATAAACTTCAGAACCAACAATGTGTTTTATTGAATCTGTATCAGTAATTTCTACATATTTTACAGCCAGCTCACCAGCGCACATATTTTTAGGCTTACTTAGAAAATTAAGAACTAAACTAACATATAGAGTTATAACAATTAAAATAAGTAGGTTACGCAAATTCAATCCTTTGATCATATCTATATTAAAGATTTTAACACCCAAATATAAACATCCGATTTATATATTCAATAAAACCACAGACTTATTCAACATAATTAAAAATACAAAACCGCAATAATCAAATTTAGTTAAAAATTATAAAATACTTTCAACCTTGTTTTAAACCTTAAAAATCACGCAGATTTTTCATACTTTCTTCCCTAGGCAGGGCGCGCTTTTTCTTATTTGTAGTAAAATCTCTTTTTCTATTTCTCTTATAAAGATTTGTAATACTATAGCGAAAAGTTATCTCGTGGGAATAATTATTATAATATTCTTGCTCCAAACCATAATCAAAAGAATAACCAATACTTATTGCATTTGATATTTGAGCATTAACAAGTGCAGAAACCCATTTTTGAGTTTGATACAACACACCTAAATACAATAGATTATTAAAAATAACTTGTCCTCCCGCAGAGATATAGCTAAACTTAGAGTTTTTCATTTGTAACAGAAATGTAGGCTTAATGGCAACATTCTTATTTATTGCCCGTAAATAACCAGTACTGATGTATGAATATCGCATCAAAGGATTGTCTTCACCATCTTCTTGAATAAATGGTTTCTCGTTTAAAATTTTTGGCATTGAAATGCCAAAGTAGAAATTTTGGGTAAAGTAAAAAGCACCTACTCCAATATTAGGCGTAAAACTATTACTGATATCCGTTCCAAACATGGGGTCATTTGGGTCATTTAAATCTAAATCGCGCAAGCCCAATGAGTAGTTAGTCACTGAGCCAGTAAACCCTAACGAAAGAAAGCCTTTTGAGGATAGTTTTATTAATCTGGCATAATTAGCATGAATAAGATTCATTTTATAAGGCCCATACTGCTCAATTTGCACCCCCATTCCAATACCGGCAAGAGAATTATTTAAAGGAGAATCGAAACCAATTTGATATTTCTTAGGCGCTCCTTCCATTCCAATCCATTGTTGGCGAGCTGCACCATTAATATTAAGCGCTTTTTGCACGCCTGTGTACCCCGGATTGAGAAAAAACTGAGTATTCATGAATTGAGAAGACGACACCTCAAATTGAGCATTTAACTTACCTGCAATGCAAATTGCAAACAAGGTAATATACATGGTTATATTTGATACCTTAATGCGCATCTCCCCTACCAGTTTAAATAAACGTAACCACTATATACATCCTTAGAATCGAGCACTTTTATAGTGTAATAATAAGTCCCTTGCTTCAATAATTGCCCTTTATATTTGCCTGTATTTGCAATGCCATCCCAGTTATTTTGATAGTTTAAATCCTTAAAAACAACCTCTCCAATACTTGTGATGATTTGAATCTCGAGATTCTTATCCTTAAAATCAGGCACATAAAACACATCATTAAGACCATCTCCATTGGGCGAAATACCTTGCGGGATAAAAACCTCATATCCTTCAGGAGTTTCAATCTGAATAAAAACCCATGCATCATCGCAATCATTATCCACATCACAAACCTGATACTGAAGTGAATCTACACCCGTAAAACCAGTATCGAAAATAGCATTAATACTTAGGTCACTATTTACTGAAGCATACCCTTCATTGAAATCGGTAATAATTATTAAATCAAGTGGAGCATCGAATATACCCTCATCATTATTCAAAACATCTATATTAATATCTTCACCTGCAAAAGCTACAACCGTATCATTATTTGCTGTGGGAATATAATTAAAATAAGATACCTCAACACTTACTTTGGCCTCATCACAACCTCCGTTTACGTTACAAACCTTATACGTAAACTCATCTTTACCATTAAATGACGGATCGGGTTTATACAGAATTTCATTATTCTCAGTGACTGTAGTTTCTGCATATTGAGACTCAACACTAATTACCAAACTAGCTACACCATCCTCTAAACCAAAATCATTATTTAAAACATTAATTTTTATTTCCTCGCCCTGAATCAGAATGGCAATATCACTATTGGCAATAACCGTATTGTTTACTATGGGCAAATTACTAGCACTAACGTCGTTGATATACAGATGCAACAAAAGGAAGATAACCAAAACTATATGATTTCTTCCTTTTCGATTAAAGCTAAAATTTAATTCTCTATCGATATTCATACTTTACTAACGCAATATAGCAATACTACCAACTTAAACCTTTATATCGCGACTTCTTATTTTGTCGCGCAATTGAACAAGGGATAGCTCCATTTTCTCGTGATGTGCAAAAACTATAACGAAGTAACAATTGATAAGCACTACCATAATCAAGCTGAGCACCCGTTAAACCTAACTGATACTCAAAACCAAAACCAATCTTTTTATAGTTAATACCGGCTGTTGCACCTAAACCAATACTTTTCCCTATCTGATAGTCGACATTATGCCTATATGAAACCAAACTCCATAAAGTATAATCTGGATCAGGTGTTGGGAAAGTACCTTTAAGCGTTAAATCTAGTCGTTTATCCAAAAGTGTATTTTGTCGATACATAACAATTGGTTCGAGATAAATATCTCTATCCACAATTTTATACATCGAACTTGCGTAAATATGAAAATCAATTGGCTGCTCAGGTTCCTCGGGGCTCATAAATAAGGGGTTATTTTGCTCCAACATATTAGTCACAGAAACTCCTAATTGATAATCATCAAACTTATAAATTAAGCCTGAATTAAAATTAAATCCCCACCCACTATTAATGCCTCCTGAAATGGCAGGGTCATTTGCCCCGGGCAATCCAAACCCTGACTCATCAATTTTAGTTTGTTCTGCCGTAAATCCCAAACCAAAGGAAAGAGAAGATATATGACGCCGTGTTTTAGAAAGCAGCACTTCGTAAGAGAAAGCCTGATGCAAACCAAGCTCCCCCATATTACCATTTCTATCATTATAGACATAACTACCAAAACCTAACTTACCTGTTATTGGACCTTGAAAGTTTATGATTTGAGTGGTAGGTGAATTATCCATACCTAACCATTGATTCTGATAAAAAGCACCAATGTTATAGCACGTTTTATCACCCCCTGCACTAGCTGGGTTCATTAAAAACATATCATACACATACAAATTTGTGATATAATATTTCTGTGCCGACATTGACATCGACATGATACAAAAAAATAATATGACTTTATAGTGCCTTTTCATTTAGTTAGTGGTTGTATTATTTTTATGGTTGGTTAATAATTATCGTTTTAAAGTAAAATGGCCTTTTAATGCTTTTTTCACCTCTACTAATTCTACTACATACCAGTAATCATCAGTCTTTACTGGCTGCCCTAAATATCTTCCATCCCAACCTGGAGCAGAAGCTTTATATTTAATAAGGAGCTTACCAAAACGATCATAAATTTTAATGATACTATCGGGGAAGCGATCAATTCCATCAATTTCCCAACGATCGTTTATACCATCATTATTTGGTGTGAAAAATGATGGAACCTCAATATCGAATACATTATTGAGACTAAAAGCATTTTCAGCAGTACATCCATTTCTATCAATTACATATACGGTATAATCTCCATTATCTAATGATTTAAAGACATTCTCATTTTGAGGAAAATCATCATTTAAAGTATAGGTGTAAGGTATTCTTCCACCCTCAGCGAAGACTACAACTTGAGCATAGATGCTCGTATCAAGCCTTGCAATTACAGGCGACTCATAATGTACAATATTGGCAGTATCAGTATGTATATAACACGCATCCGATACTTCGACTATATATTGCCCTGCTTCTTCAATCGTTTTCAGTTGCGATTCATCACCATCGTTCCATTTATAACTAATAAAATCTGGCCCTGCATCAAGCTGAATAATCTCAAACTCACAAACAGTTGTATCCGATATCAACTTTGGACCTTCATATGCTTCATGTTTTACTGATTTGGTTGCAAACCCACTACAACCATTTGCATCACTCACAGTAACCATATTAACTGTATCCAATATGGTAGGGTAAATCATTTGAGTACGATCACCCGTATGCCACAAATATGAAGCATAACCACTACCTGCATCTAACGCCTCTAATGAAAGCATTGGACAAACGATAACATCAGGCCCTAAGGATACTTTTGGAACAGGGAACCAATTAACACTTTCTTCAACACGTGTTGTACATCCTTCAATATTTATCGCATCGAGCCAATATGTTCCAGGAGTTACTTTTATTGAGCTAGTAGCCTCTCCCGTAGACCAAGAATATGTATTAGAAGAACTCCCACTTACACCTAAATACATATCTTCACCTGCACATGCCTGTGTATAATCTAAAGCAACAACTGGCAATTGCTTTAAGGTAATATCTACATCATCACTCGCCACACAACCGTTTAAATCAGTAACCTTTAAAATATTGGTTCCGGATGTTATAACCTCTAATTGGTGCGTATTTAATAGTGGGTCATTATTCCACTCATAAATATTATATATATCATCTACAGAAATGGTATAAGAATCAGCACATATATCAACATCATCACCTAAATTAAGGGCTGGCAATGGCAAGCTACTTAGCACAATATCATCCTGGGCTTCGCAACCATTTATATCCTCAACCTTTAAAAGATAAGTACCCGCAATATTGGTGATATAATCAGAATTATCAGCCACTTCAATATCTCCTGTAGCCTCAACCTTAAACCACTTATAACTATTTACAGGCGAAACAGGGTTAGTTAGCGTAACCGATGTTCCTAAACAGCTTGGTATATCATTTCCTAAATCAACAATAACAGGAGATACCATTGAAGTTCTAACTTGGTCGGTATCAGAACAGCCATTTTCATCGTAGGCTGTTACAGAAAAATCACCAGCTACATCAACACGCATTAAAGCCGTATTCCAATCATTTTCTCTTACTCCATTACTCCAAACCAAATAATCGAACACTGCATCTCCATCCGTAAAATTAGACACTTCAATATTTACCGAGGTTCCATCACAAATATTGAAATCGTTTACTAAAATAACTGATGGGTTAGCATACTCAATCACATCAACTTCTGTTCGCTTAGAACAACCCGCAAAAGTAGCTTCAACAACATAACTTCCAGCTCCTGTTGAGGTAACCTTATTTTGGTTGCTCGATACATTCATATCTACACCATCTTTATACCAAACATATGAATCATATCCACCTGAAGCTACCAATTCAACCGTATTACCTTGACACAAATTTCTATCGGGTGTAATTGTTGGAGCAGGTGTATCAGTAAATTCAACATTAACGCCATCCGACACAGGACATCCATTATTATCTAAAGCATTTACAATATAGTTTCCGTTATTATCGCTACCTGAATTTACTATCTCGTAAATATGTTCAGGACTTGGAGTTGGTAATATCACCTCATTTGTTGTACCCTCTTTAATAAACGACCATTGGTAATTTGAATATAAGTTAGGCTCTTCTATTTCTAACGATACCCCTGCACACTCTTCTCTATCTTCACCTAAATCAATAGAACTTGGAGCGTACCAGGATAAACTACCTTCATCTGAAGCCTCACAACCTAAATTATTTGTTACTGTTAAAGAAACATTACCTGGAGAGCTTAGTACAAAATTACTAGCTGTAGATCCATCATGCCATAAATAGGTATATCCTGTACCTGAAGGAGCAGTGAAAGTACCCTCTTCCCCATCACATAAAATTTGATCTAATGATGTAATAACAGGAAGCGAATTTACAGTAATTGTAAACACCTGTGAAGCCATACAGCCTTCAGCATTCCAAACCCTTATGGTGTAATCACCTGATCTTTCAGGAATAATGAAATTTTGAGTTAAATCTGCATTTAAGATTCTCCCTTCAAGTTCCCATTCGTATTTTTCAGCTGAACTAGTATTTGTAACTACCTGTCCTGCACACACTACTGTTTTATCAAGCGTTATAAGAGGTAACGGCAAAGCTTCAACTAAAACATCATCCGAATTCACACACCCCAACTCATCAGTAACCTCAACTCTAATGGTTTCCGATGAACCAATGGAGGTAGTTACTGTGGTACTATTACCTGAGGCATTATTGCTCCAATTATAATTTTGATAGCCAGCTTGCGTTGTAAGTGATACTGTTTCTCCTGGGCAAACTTCTACATCATCACCAAGGTCAACTTCTGGTAGCATAAAATCCACATCTATACTATCCGTAATTTCACAACCTCCTAATTTTGTTTCTGCTGTTAACCAATATCTACCTGATTCAGTAACTTTAATTGAGGGATCTGTTGAGATAATAGTTCCATTTGATAAGGTTGAAAACCAATTATAAGAATCCATTGCTACGCTAGAACTTAACTCAATAGCATTACCAACACACTCCTGCGTTGGCCCTTGAAGTTTCATTCTACCATATGACGAGAAGTAACCATAACTAACACTCCCAGGCCCGCTACTAGGATCGTTTTCATCAAGTACACTTAAATGAAACAATCCATTGGTATTTTGAATAGTATAAGGAACTCCAGTTGTAATATTTAAATCTATGATTGCCGAGTACCATGTATCGTCGCTACTTCCAGAATCAGTACCTGCAACTTTATGCCAACTTAAATTATTAATATCATCTACAACATTATTATTCTCATCACGCATCACAAAATAATTCAAATCTTTTTCCTTTGCTAAAATTTGAACCCAAAATAACCGGGCAAATATCCTTGTAAAGGATACAAAAGAAGAACCCGTACATTCTATGGTTGGTAACAACGCTGAGCCAAGTTCATTAGCTGTTCCATTACCATTAACGTTAACTAAACCACATAACTGATAGGCATATATAGGTTTGGTTCCTCTAATATGAATAGCATGATTGGTAATATGAAAACTCTTCAACTCACCTTTATTTAAACTAGCTACTTTAGAATTGTCCCCATCAATAAAAATATGAGTGTTATCTTCAGTTGCAAGTACATAAACCTTTTGAGTTGCATTAGTCTGATCACTAGTTTTAACAGCGATATATTCATAGCCAATAACTGATGTCGGAATCATTTGATCTCCAATAAGATCATGTGGATGACTTGATTCATTTACAGAATCGTCAGAAATAGTTACTGCTATATCTTTATCTGCATTAATGTATGTACCTGCTAAAGAGGCGTTATGACCAATATCTCTATACTCTATACAATAAGTTTGTCCCTTATTTAGGTTTATAGTATAAGGTACATCGGCCGTATGCCCGGTAATATTAACTTTTGGTATAATTGTTACAACGGTGTTATCTTCCGTAGCAACTATATCTGCTTTTTCATTAGCATCTCCATTATAGCCTGTCCAATTTTGATAATCATCTTGAGATACGACAAAAAACTCTTTTCCCAAGGCGTTCTCCCCTTTTAAGGTAAACTTATCTGGGTTACCTTGATTTGCAACTTCGTAATAAACCGATACATTTTCTGTAGATTCAATAAATATACCTTTATTATTTATACTATTTACAGGGAAATTCTCAACCTCATCCTCATCAAGCTTGTGCCTATATTGCGAATTCTTTTTCACTGTGAAAGTCTCAGCTTTAAATCCATTATTAGCAGGCATTGAAATTGTCACTTCTGCGTCTTCATCGAAAGCCGTAACTCTTATATATAAAGGCTCATCTCCATGCTGATCCGTAATATCAGGTGCTACAAACCAAAATTCCTTATCATTTTGAGAATAAATACTGATATTAAAACTTAATAATATTAAAAGCGCAAAAAAATATGAACACTTCATTGTACGGTATATTTAGGTTATAAATTAGCTGTGATTTTAACTTACATAATACAAACAAACCCTGCATTACTTCACTCACACCCTTGTGTGAGGTTTGATAAAAGAAGTTTTAGATTTGACAAAGTGTTGTTTTTATTACACGAACGCCATTTCCCTTTTGTACATAAAAACTTTACTTTAGGTTACACTCCTTTTAATAAATTCTATCATTAAAACACAACAACAGACACATAATACTCTATATAAGTGGACATTAACAAGTATTTAAATATTTAATATTATTTTTAATTCAATGGTAAAAAAATACCTACTCTAGCTTACATTAATTACCCATCTATTTACACGAACATACGATAAAACATCATAACTGTATAATTCAAATCGTAACATTAATTTCAGTTCATCGTAACACACTTATAATGAAATCGGATAAAATTGAAATATTGGCACGTTACTTGATTATTAGTTTATAACACTTTGTGAACTTAACTACATTTAAACGACACGCAACTAGGTAATAAATATGAATATGTTACAAGATTAGTTGGCCAATATGCAGAATAGAAGATTGAATTAAGAACATAAAACATTATCAATATGAATGCAGTTATTAAATTAGAAACCCCGTCTGCAGAGAGCATCTCTGCTCAGGAACTAGATCGTCTGCAGGAACGTAATCAAAACATTATTGAGTCTATCAAACTTGAAAAAGGTGATGATGCTTTTTTCTATAGGATGGAATACGTAGATAATGGTGATATATTGGGTGTTTTATATGTTGAGGGTGGTAAAATTATTACCGGTTACGGATTAATCCCTGATTTAACTACAAAGATCATCTCAGGCCATGCTGATTTAGAATATGTGGGCAATCATTTAAAACAATCAAAGAATTCTGTAGACCACAAAGAATTAATTAAGCTTAGTGTTCAATCAAATGAGCCGTTTATTATAGTTTGGAAAAAAGCAAAAAGCTAATTATTCCCGCTTCAAAACAACTTCGCCACAAATAATCAATTACCTTATTAAAGCTTTAAACATTTTGTTTACAAAGTGGTTATAACGGTGTGCAAAAATAATTAGTTATTAAGTGTAATATATAAATATGACATATCGCACTTATTTTCTATTTTTTCTTAATTTTGCTCGAGTGTAACATTATAGTGCGTATAAATAAGCACAGCTTTAAACAAAGTACATAATACTTAATAAGAAATTGATATGGCATTTGACATTGAAATGATTGAGAAGGTTTACAAAGAAATGGGAGAAAAGGTGAATAAAGCCCGCACCCTTCTTGGTAAACCCCTAACACTTACCGAAAAAATTCTTTACGCTCACCTTGCTGAAGATACTACAGAGGCCTACAAAAGAGGCGAATCATATGTAAACTTTAATCCTGATCGTGTTGCTATGCAAGATGCAACAGCACAAATGGCTCTATTACAGTTTATGCAAGCTGGTAAAGACAAAGTTGCGGTTCCTTCAACTGTTCATGCCGATCACCTTATCCAAGCCAAAACAGAAGCTACTGTTGATTTAAAAAATGCCAAGGATACCAACAAAGAGGTTTACGACTTTTTAAGTTCGGTAACCGACCGTTATGGTATTGGCTTTTGGAAACCAGGTGCTGGTATTATTCATCAAGTGGTATTAGAAAATTATGCATTCCCGGGTGGAATGATGATTGGAACCGATTCACACACTGTTAATGCAGGGGGTTTGGGTATGGTTGCCATTGGTGTTGGTGGTGCCGATGCGGTTGATGTAATGGCAGGTATGCCTTGGGAGCTTAAATTCCCAAAACTAATTGGGGTTAAACTTACTGGTAAATTAAGCGGATGGGCTGCCCCTAAAGATATTATTCTTAAGGTAGCAGGTATCCTAACGGTTAAAGGTGGTACTGGATGTATTGTTGAGTATTTTGGCGACGGTGCCGAGTCTCTTTCATGTACTGGTAAAGGTACTATTTGTAATATGGGTGCTGAAATTGGTGCAACTACCTCTACGTTTGCCTACGATAGCTCAATGGAACGTTATTTACGTGCCACTAATCGTGATGATGTAGCTGATGCTGCCAACAATGCTGCCGACGTACTTAAAGCTGATGCTGAAGTTTATGCTTCTCCTGAAAAATATTTTGATCAGGTAATTGAAATTAACCTTGATGAGCTTGAACCACACTTAAACGGACCATTTACTCCGGATAAAGCTACGCCTATTAGCCAAATGAAAGCTGAAGCTGAGAAAAACGGATGGCCTTTAAAAGTTGAGGTAGGTTTAATTGGTTCTTGTACCAACTCATCGTACGAAGATATCTCTAAAGCGGCATCTGTTGCTTCTGATGCTGTTGACAAAGGCTTAAAAGCTGCTGCTGAATTCTCTATTACGCCAGGTTCTGAGTTGGTACGTTATACTATCGATCGTGATGGTTTAGTGGATACTTTCAAGAAAATTGACGGTGTGGTATTTGCTAACGCATGCGGACCATGTATTGGTATGTGGGCGCGTATGGGTGCTGAGAAACAAGAAAAAAATACCATTGTACACTCGTTTAACCGTAACTTCGCTAAACGTGCCGATGGTAATCCAAATACATTTGCTTTTGTGGGTTCTCCTGAGTTAGTAACTGCTTTGGCTATTGCCGGAGATTTAGGTTTTAACCCAATTACCGATACATTAACCAATGATAAAGGTGAGCAAGTTAAATTAGATGTTCCTACAGGAAACGAATTACCAGTAAATGGTTTTGCTGTTGAAGATGCAGGTTACCAAGCTCCTTCGGCCGATGGCTCAGGTGTTAAAGTAATTGTATCTGACCAGAGCGATCGTTTACAATTATTATCTCCTTTTACCGAGTGGGATGGATCAAATATTACAGGTGCCAAGCTTTTAATTAAAGCTGAAGGTAAATGTACTACTGATCATATTTCAATGGCTGGTCCTTGGTTAAAATACCGTGGTCACCTTGATAATATTTCAAACAACATGCTTATTGGTGCAGTTAACAAGTTTAATGGCGAAACCAACAAAGTAAAATCGCAAATTACAGGCGAGTATAACGAAGTACCTGCTACACAGCGCCAGTATAAAGAAGCGGGTATCCCAACCATTGTTGTGGGCGACCATAACTACGGTGAAGGTTCTTCTCGTGAGCATGCTGCCATGGAGCCTCGTCATTTAGGGGTTAGAGCTGTATTGGTAAAAAGCTTTGCACGTATTCACGAAACAAACCTTAAAAAACAAGGTATGTTAGGTCTTACATTTGCTACAGAAGCCGATTACGATTTAATTCAAGAGGATGATACTTTCAACTTTACTGATTTAGCAGACTTTGCACCTGGTAAGCCATTAAACCTTGAGGTAGTTCATGCTGATGGAAGCAAAGATGTAATTGTTGCCAACCACACTTACAATGCTCAGCAAATTGAGTGGTTTAAAAATGGTAGCGCACTTAATTTAATTAAAAAGCAGAATGCTTAATAGCTGTAAAAGCTAGTAGTTGTTAATACTTAGTTAGTAGCAAATACCGCTACATACTTCTCTTTAATAATTACACATTCTATTCAAAACATTATATTATTAAGCCCGAGGGAAATTCTCCTTCGGGCTTTTTTTTATTTAAGAACGAAACACACTTACAGAAGGGAATAACCTTATTCATCAGGACGATATTTACTTTCGCAAGAGCAAAATGTACTTCCAAAGAAACAAAATAAATAATCGAAGTCGAATAAAAAATGTTACCATCCAAATTATTCCGTATTTTGGCATTTCATTTGATAATGCAACTACAATGAATACACAAATAAATAAATTACTCACTAAACTTGAAACTTGGTATAAAGCACACCCTAAACTACTAATTGCCCTTTCTGGAGGTGTAGATTCGTGTTTAGCGGCCTATTTAGGGCAGTATTATTTGGGTGCTGAAAATGCCATTGCAGTAATTAGCAATTCGGAGAGCTTAAAGCAAAAAGACTTAATAGATGCCCGAAAATTTGCGGACAGTTATGATATAAAATTAGAAGAAATTAATGCCGGCGAAATTAACGATCCTAATTACGCCGCAAATCCGGTTGACAGGTGTTACTTCTGTAAAACCAATTTATACGAAGCCATCCATCACCTGGTAAAGGAAAGTTATATAGGCTTTGAAATTGCCAATGGTAATAATTTTACCGATTTAGGCGATTATCGCCCGGGCATTAATGCTGCCAACGAAAACCAAATATTAAGTCCCTTCGCTGATTGTGAAATTACAAAAGAAGACATCAGGCTACTGAGTAAACATTTTAATTTATTTGTATGGGATAAGCCGGCAAGCCCTTGTTTAAGCAGCCGCTTTCCGTATGGTGAAGCCATTACCATTCCTAAACTTAATATGATTGAGCAAGCCGAAGACTATATTAACTCGCTTGGTTTTAAAGATGTGCGAGTACGTTACAATAAAGGAACTGCGAGCATTGAAGTACCTAACAAAGAGGTTAGTAAGCTTATCGAAAATGAAACTGCCGTTAATGCTCAACTTAAAACTTACGGGTTTACCAACGCAAAAATTGATACCGAAGGATTAGTATCTGGCAAATTAAATAGAGCTATTGGCAAATAATAAAAAGGGTGCAGCTATAACATATAACTGAACCCTTGTGCTTTTATAAGGTGAATTGCCACCTTATATTATATCAAAAACTTTATCTAGCTTCATTAGCTTTAACAAGTTCAATACATCTTCTTGAATCTCAGATAAACTAAAAGTACTATTATTTTGTCGAGCTGTTTTCAACGCTGAAATTAGTACACCAATACCTGTACTATCAATGAACCTAATGTTGGACAAATTTAAAACAATTGCAGAACCTTCAACTGAAACCTTTTCAGTTAACTCAGCTTTAATTTGGTCAGCAACAACTGCATTAATCCTGTCAGAATCCTTCACTTGGGCAACAATAACCCCTTCTTTTTCGCTAGTTTCTATCATCATTTTATTATTAGCTTTTACATAAAACCTGATTCAGTTCAACAGTAACCTCTTCTATTACTTTCCCAAACTTATTCACAAGTTCCTTAATGGTTCCTATATTCGAATTCTCTTTAATCCACTCCATCCGTTTCTCTGGATATTCACTTAAACCTTTGCTTAAAGCTTCAAACTCGGTCTTTTCAGAATTTGTATTTATCCCAACCTCATTCAGTTGGTTAACCCTACTTTGCTTCGCCAGTAATTCTAAATTTTTTAAATCAACATTTCCTAACTCATTTAAGCCCATTGAAACAACAGAAGACTTGGCTTTATGAGCAATTGCAGCAATTTTTAACCAATCGTTTTCTTGCACTGCCTCATCAAAACCATTGATAAATTCTGGTAGTTGGTCTATAAATATATTTATCAATTCTTTAATCAATTCTGTGTCGCCATCTGCAACCTCTTCTAAGTAAGAAAGATTTATCAGATTATATTCCATCTCTTAATAGGCTTAATATATAAGTGCGTAAAATTAACCGTTTTATTCAAAAACGATTCGCTCAAAATAGGTATTTTGCACCCAAAAAACAAAATTTACAACTAATTAACATTCTTTACAAAACCACTATAGAATTGGATACTTAACATTCATACCAACTTAAGTCATATTTGTTAGAAAAAACAATCTCTAAATTTGTATGTTAAGAACACATTATTTAATCCAAAAAAACAAAAAACTAATGAAAACAACGGCTTTTCACAAATACCACACTGCACTAAAGGCTAAAATGGTTCCTTTTGCAGGATATGATATGCCAATTGAATATTCTGGAATTAATACCGAACACATGCAAGTTCGTAATTCTGTTGGAGTATTTGATGTATCTCACATGGGCGAATTTTGGGTTAAAGGACCTAATGCACTTGCATTTATTCAAAAAGTTACCTCTAATAATGCTGCTACACTTACCATTGGCAAAGCACAATACTCGTGTTTCCCCAACGGAAAAGGCGGAATTGTTGATGATTTAATAGTATATAAATACAGCGATGAAAAGTACCTATTGGTAGTTAACGCCTCTAATATTGAGAAAGATTGGAATTGGTGCGTGCTTCAAAATACAATGAATGCCGAATTACAAAATGCTTCCGATGATATTTCTCAACTAGCCATACAAGGACCAAATGCTACTGAATTATTACAAAAACTTACGGATACCGATTTATCTAATATTCCGTTTTACAATTTTGAAGTTGGCACATTTGCGGGTGTTGATGAAGTAATAATTTCTAACACAGGCTATACAGGTGCAGGCGGTTTTGAATTATACATGTATAATAAGGATGCATCTAAAATTTGGGAGGCTTTATTTGAGGTAGGCGAAGAATTCGGAATACAACCAATTGGATTAGGGGCAAGAGATACCCTCCGTTTAGAAATGGGATACTGCCTTTACGGTAATGATATCGACGATACTACATCACCACTTGAAGCTGGATTAGGATGGATTACTAAGTTTACTGATGAGAAGGACTTTATTGATAAAGAGTTTTTAAGCAATCAGAAACAAAGCGGTATTACCAAGCGATTAAAGGCTTTTAAAATGATCGATAGAGGAATACCACGAAAAGACTATGAGATTGTGGATGCAGATGGTAATAAAATAGGAATTGTTACTTCAGGAACACAATCACCAGTACTACAACAAGGCATTGGATTAGGTTATATTTCTACTGAATATACCAAAGAGCATTCTGAGATTTATATTGCTGTTAGAAAGAGAAAACTGAAAGCCGAAATCTGTAAACTACCTTTTATTTAGAGTTCAAAACAAGGAAATGATGGTCTGGTTAAAAAAATTAAAGTTTTTTTTCTTTAATTAATTATGTCCTTGAATAATTATGACTTTTATCACATAGTTCTGACTTGCAATTTTTTAGTAGCAAGTAATTGAATGTAATTATTAATAAACTGATACTAAAAAGCCTAATTAACTAACAGAGTGCAATAATGTTTTCGCTTTGTTTACTAGATTTTAGTTCATTAATTTTTTACTTTTGCACACTTAAAATTAAAAGCACCTATTAAATAGGTGTAAAATTTAATGTAAAATTAAATATGCTTTAAGGATACTTTGATAATATGCACTGTTCTTTACTGCTCATTTAAATATAATGTAACAGTTCCCCGCCTTTGCAAATGAAAGCTTAGGCCTGTGACCAACAAATAAAAATTAGAAACATGAAAAAGCACAATTTTTACGCCGGTCCTTCTATTTTACCGGAATACACTATTAAAAATACTGCGGATGCAGTTTTAAATTTTGCAGGAACAGGATTATCTGTAATGGAAGTATCCCACCGTTCTAAAGAATTTGTAGCTGTAATGGATAACGCAATTGCGCTTGTAAAAGAATTGCTTGATGTTCCGGCTGGTTACCAAGTGGTTTTTGTTGGTGGTGGAGCAAGTACTCAATTCTGCATGGTTCCTTATAACCTAATGAATAAAAAAGCGGCTTACTTAAACACTGGAGCATGGGCAGCAAAAGCTCAAAAAGAAGCGAAGTTGTTTGGTGAAGTTGTTGAGGTTGCATCTTCAAAAGATAAAAACTACAATTATATCCCTAAGGGATTTGAAGTTCCTTCTGATGCTGATTATTTACACATTACAACTAACAATACTATCTATGGTACAGAAATTAAAACTGACTTAGATGTAAATGTGCCAATAGTTGCGGATATGTCTTCTGATATTTTCTCTCGTCAGATTGATATTTCAAAATACGACATTATTTATGGTGGTGCTCAAAAGAACTTAGCTCCTTCTGGTGTTGCTTTTGCCATTGTAAAAGAAGATGCTTTAGGTAAAGTTGATCGTCAAATTCCAACAATGTTAGATTATAGAACTCACATTGGTAAAGAGTCTATGTTCAACACACCTCCTGTTCTTCCTGTATTTGCAGCGCAACAAACACTACAGTGGTTAAAAGACCAAGGTGGTATTGCAGCTATGAACAAGAAAAATGTTGAAAAAGCAGCATTATTATACGATGAGATAGATAGCAGCAAATTCTTTAAAGCTACTGTTGAAGCTGAAGAAGATCGCTCTTTAATGAATATCTGTTTTGTGATGAACGATGAGTACGTAGAGCTTGAAAAAGACTTTATGGAGTTGGCAACAGCTAAAGGATGTGTTGGTATTAAAGGTCACCGTTCTGTTGGTGGCTTCCGTGCATCTACTTACAATGCTTTACCTAAAGAAAGTGTTGAAGTATTAGTTGCCGCAATGAAAGAATTTGCATCTAAGCACTAGAATTTATTAATTGAAGATGGTTTATAACAGCCATCTTCATTTCTTACCTGATTAAATCAAAAAGAAAATGGCTAAAGTATTAGTAGCTACAGAAAAACCATTTGCAAAGGTTGCTGTAGAAGGAATTAAAGAGATAGTTGACAAAGCAGGTTTTGAATTTGCTTTACTAGAGAAATATACTGACAAAGCAGAATTATTAGAAGCTGTTAAAGATGCAGATGCTTTAATTGTTCGTTCTGACAAAGTTACGCAAGAAGTGGTTGATGCTGCTTCAAACCTTAAAATTGTAGTACGCGCAGGTGCTGGATATGATAACCTTGATTTAGCGGCTTGTACTGCTAAAAACGTGGTTGCCATGAATACACCAGGACAAAACTCAAATGCTGTTGCTGAACTTGCTTTCGGAATGATGATTGCTATGGCTCGTAACGCATACAATGGTACTGCAGGAACTGAGTTAAGAGGAAAGAAAATTGGTATCCACGCCTATGGAAATGTAGGTCTTTACGTGGCAAAAATTGCTCAAGGAATGGGAATGGAAGTTTTTGCTTTCGATCCGTTTGTTGACGATGCTGTAATTAAGGCTGATGGGGTTACTCCTCTTGCTTCAATGGAAGAGCTTTATTCTACTTGTCAATATGTATCATTACATATTCCTGCAACTGAAAAAACAAAAGAATCTATCAACTACGATTTATTAAAAACGATGCCAGCCAATGCTGTTTTAGTTAACACTGCTCGTAAAGAAGTAATTCACGAAGCTGATATGATTAAATTAATGATGGAAAGAGAAGACTTCTCTTACATCTCTGATATTGCTCCTGATAACAAAAATGATTACGCTCCATTTGGCGGAAGATTCTTCTTTACTCCAAAGAAAATGGGTGCTCAAACTTCAGAGGCAAACATCAATGCAGGTGTAGCTGCTGCTAACCAAATTGTGAATTTCATCAATAATGGAGACACAACTTTTAAAGTAAACAAGTAATAAAATTACTTTATAATATTTAAGGCTGTTGAATTATCAACAGCCTTTTTTTATGCTTAAAGTCATCGTTTTTTCACAATTTCATCTGATAATTATCAGCAACAACATAACTCAACTCTTAATATATTGTGGTAATCAACTAAAAAACTAAAATCTATTTATTATGGCAATAGTTAAACCATTTAAAGGATTACGTCCACCACAAAATATAGCACAAGATTTGGCTTGTTTACCATACGATGTAATGAACCGTAATGAGGCTAAAAAAATGGCCGAAGAAAAAGAGGTTTCCTTATTACATATTACGCGAAGCGAGATTGATTGCTCTGACGAAACAGATATCCACTCTAAAGCAGTTTACGATAAATCTATTGCTAATTTCAAAGCCTTCCAACAAAAAGGATGGTTGGTTCAAGATACAGAAGCCAAATTCTACATCTATGCGCAAACCATGAATGGCAGAACGCAATATGGTATTGTTGGTGCCGCTGCTGTTTATGATTATATGAATGGCATCATTAAAAAGCACGAACTTACTCGTAAAGAGAAAGAGGAAGATCGCATGATTCATGTAAGAATTAACGATGCCAATATTGAACCGGTATTTTTCACATATCCGGCTGTAGCCGAAATTGATGAGCTAGTAGCTGAGATTGTAAACTCACAAAAACCAGAATACGATTTCGTGGCTGAAGATGGCTTTGGTCATCACTTTTGGGTGATAAACGATCAGGCAACTAACAATAAAATAGAAACCCTATTTGCTACAAAGGTACCTGCTACCTACGTTGCAGACGGACACCATAGAACAGCTGCTGCAGCACTTGTTGGAAATGAAAAAAAGAAACAGAACCCAAACCATAAAGGTGATGAGGAGTATAATTTCTTTTTAGCCGTGCATTTCCCAGATACGCAGTTAAAAATAATCGATTACAATAGAGTTGTAAAAGATTTAAACGGACTCTCAAAAGAAGAATTCATAAATAAACTTGCTGATAAATTTGAGCTTAGTGAGGCCACTTCAGAGATAGTAAAACCATCGAAACTACATGAATTCTCTATGTATATTAAAGGAGAATGGTACAAGTTATCTGCAAAAGAAGGTACTTTTAACAACAGTGATCCAATAGGCGTACTAGATGTTACCATACTTTCAAACCTTGTTTTAGATGAGCTTTTAGGCATTAAAGATCTAAGAACGGATAAACGAATAGATTTTGTTGGAGGAATTAGAGGTCTTGGTGAATTAGCAAAAAGAGTTGATTCTGGAGAAATGGAAGTGGCCTTTGCCATGTATCCTGTATCCATGCAACAATTAATTGACATTGCAGATACTGGTAATATTATGCCTCCGAAAACAACCTGGTTTGAACCTAAATTACGTTCGGGCTTAGTAATTCATAAATTGGACTAATTAAAGTAGAAAATGCATTTAATAAAAAAGAGAGGACTGTTGTTCTCTCTTTTTTTATGGAATATTGTAATTTTGTAGAAACAAAGATTCATAAAATGTCGATAGCAAATAATATAGAAAAAATACAAAATACCCTCCCCTCTGCCACCACACTTGTTGCCGTGAGTAAAACAAAACCCAATAGTGATATTATTGAAGCCTTTAACGCTGGTCAAATCATATTTGGAGAAAATAAAGTACAGGATTTAGTTGCCAAATACGAAGTGTTGCCAAAAGAAATAGAATGGCATTTTATTGGGCACCTACAATCCAATAAAATAAAATACCTTGCTCCCTTTGTATCTTTAATTCATGGAGTCGATTCTTATAAATTACTTAAAGCTATCAATAAGGAAGCTTTAAAAAACAATAGAACCATTAACTGCTTGCTTCAAGTACATATTGCCGAAGAAGATACAAAGTTCGGTTTCTCAGTGAATGAGATCACTGAATTATTAGAAAGCGGCAACATCAATGAACTAAGCAATATAAAGATATGTGGCTTGATGGGAATGGCAACCAATACAAAAGACGAACTACAAGTAAGAAAGGAATTCTGCTCTTTAAGAGATACTTTCAATAACTTTAAGCAGACGTATTTTAGTAATAACGAGCATTTTAAAGAAATATCAATGGGCATGTCTGGCGATTACCAACTTGCAATTGAATGCGGTAGCACAATGATAAGAGTAGGCAGTTCAATATTCGGAGCCAGATAATTAGCAAATTAGAAGGGCACAATTATAATACATCCTCAACATAATCGAGTGTTTTACATAAAAAATACTTCTAGTTATAAAAAGAATTTTACCTCTTTAATATTTTATCTGCAAGTCAGGTTATTAGTTTTGAAAAACAATTATATTTGTTCAATTAGTTAACATCTCAAAAATATTCCATGTCAAATTTAAATACAACATACCTCGGCTTAAAGCTTAAAAACCCTATTATTGTAAGCAGTTCTGGTTTAACCAAAGGCATTGATCAGATTGAAAAAGTTGTGAATGCAGGAGCAGGAGCAGTTGTTTTAAAATCTTTATTTGAAGAGCAAATTAACCACGATATCAATAAACAAATCTCTAACTCTGGTGATGTTGATTACCCAGAAGCTCACGATTTAATTGCGGGTTATACAAAAGAAAATTCAGTTGGTGATTATCTTAAGTTAATTAGCGATGCTAAAGCAAAATTTGATATTCCAATTATTGCAAGTATCAATTGCTTCTCATCTGACGAATGGATTGACTTCGCTAAAAAGGTAGAAACCGCTGGTGCTGATGCAATAGAACTTAATGTGCACGTGGTTAACACTGATAAAAACGTTGAAGCCTCAATTATTGAAGGACTATATTATACCATTGCTGAAAATATCCGAAAAGCGGTATCTATTCCTATCGTATTTAAACTTGGCGATAACTTCATCAACTTGGTAAGCGTCATCAATAAATTAAGTATAATTGGTATCAATGGAGTAGTTTTATTCAATCGCTTTTACCAACCAGATATTGACATCAATAAATTATCAATAACTTCAGCTTCTGTATTTAGCTCACCCGCTGACATAAGAAAATCATTGCGTTGGGTAGCTATTGTATCAGATAAGGTTGACCAAATTGACATATCAGCTTCTACAGGAAACCATAATGGTGAGTCTGTCATCAAACAAATTTTAGCTGGTGCCCAAACCGTGCAAGTATGTTCGGCCATTTATAATAACGGCGCCAAAGTTATTTCTGAAATGCTTAATGAATTATCATTTTGGATGGATGAAAAAGGCTACAAAACAGTTGATGAATTTAAGGGGCTACTTAGTTATAAAAACATACCTAACCCTGCAGTTTATGAACGTGCACAGTTCATAAAGTATTTTTCATCAATGGAATAAAATAATTCTAAATAAAAATACAACTAAATGAATCCAAAATAGAATCGGTGCGTATACTTCATTTGTTATACTATGGATATCACATACGATCTTATAAAGATGCTTAAACTATCTAATATGAAAATGCGAATAAAGCACCTATTTATTGTATCTCTTGGTTTTGTTGTTGTAGCAGGCTTGATGAGTTCATGTCAATCGAGTGGAACAAAAACAAAAGGAGCAGAAGAAAAATTAATTGAATCAGCATCAAAGATAGATGCCCAATTAATGGATAATTTTAATAAATCAAAACTTATTTTTTACTCCCTACCTTCTCCTCTTGAAACAGCAATGCTTATAAAGAAATCAGGTGCTCGTTTTGATGCAGATATTCTAAATCCAACAAAAAATGCTAGCAAATACAGCACTAATTTAAAGATGGCTGTAAACCTAGGTATTTATGGTGCAGATTTGAGCTATACAAGTTTATTTGATCAAACACAAAGCTCTATTCAGTATATGGCTGCAACTAAAAAGCTGGCAGATGGTTTAAATATTTTAGATATCATTGATGAAAATACGCTAAAAAACATTGAAGAGAACATGAATAATAGAGATGCAATTATTGATATTGTATCCGAATCATTCATGAACTCTCACTCATACTTAAAAGAGAATGATAGACCAATAATTTCTACCGAAATTTTAGTCGGTGGATGGATTGAAGGCTTATACTTAGCAACTTCATTAACCAATGGCTCTATGCAAAACAACAAACGTTTATTGGATAGAATTGTATATCAAAAGCTTTCTTTAATAACAGTGATAAACTTAATTGAGTCGCATGAAGAGAACGAGGATTTAACATATCTGAAAAATAAAATGCTTGAATTACAGGGTATTTTTGAGCAAATAAAAATTGTAAATACCTCTAATGTAATTGCAGAAACAGATGCCAGTAGAAGAACAACAACCATAAAGGCTGATTCTGAAACCTATATTTCAGAAGAGACCTTTAAACAATTAATTAATAAAGTGTCTGAAATTAGAACTGAGTTTATCTCATAAAAAGATAACAACACATGATAAATTAAACCAGTGGAGTATTACTTCACTGGTTTTTTTATGCGTTTATTTTCCACAAAAAATTGTAGAAGGTCACATTAATTTAAAACACAATTAATCATAAATCCTGAACAATACTTCATTTATTATGTTTACGAATTGAGGTATTAATTAGTAATAAGTAATTTACACTATCATCTTATACTTTTTATTTATAAATTGATAAGCAAATAATCTGAAATTCCAGATTGTTATTAATGCTCATAATTCTCTCACTTAAACTATAATCAAAATGAAAACAAGGAATTTCGCTCAAAGATGGATTGCATCCGCGTTTCTTTTGGCTGTATCGGTAATATTTCTGCCATCGCATACCGAAGCACAGAAGAAAAACAAGAAACCAAATATTCTTATTATTTGGGGTGATGACATTGGTATCGCTAACATCTCGGCATACACAAAAGGTATGGTAGGTTACCAAACACCTAATATTGATAGAATTGCTAACGAAGGTATGATTTTCACAGATTACTATTCAGAACAGAGTTGTACTGCAGGTCGTTCTTCATTTATTTTAGGTCAGAGTGTTTTCCGTACAGGTTTGAGTAAAGTTGGCCTACCAGGAGCTAAAGAAGGAATCAACGAAAAGGATCCTACAATTGCAGAAATGCTTAAAGAGGAAGGTTATAGCACCGGTCAATTTGGTAAAAACCACTTAGGCGACAAAGATGAGCATTTACCTACAAATCATGGTTTCGATGAGTTTTTAGGAAATTTATATCACTTAAATGCAGAAGAAGAACCTGAGTTACCCGATTATCCTGACCCAAAGAAATATCCTGATTTCAGAAAAAACTTTGGACCTCGAGGAGTAATACATTCAACTGCCGATGGTAAAATTGAAGATACAGGCCCTCTTACAAAAAAAAGAATGGAAACCATCGACGATGAAACTGTTGCGGCAGCTAAGGAATTTATCAAAAAAACTGTAAAAAGTGGCGAGCCATTTTTTGTTTGGTGGAATGGCACTAGAATGCACTTTAGAACTCATGTAAAAGAAGAACACAGAGGTATATCAGGTCAGAATGAATATGGTGATGGCATGGTAGAGCATGATATGCACGTAGGTGAGTTACTTGATTTACTCGACGAACTTGGCATAGCCGATAACACCATTGTTCAATATGGAACTGATAATGGCCCGCATAAAAACTCATGGCCCGATGCTGCTGTTAGTCCTTTCAGAGGTGAAAAAAACACCAACTGGGAAGGCGGCTGGAGAACCCCGTCAATGGTTCGTTGGCCAGGCCATATTAAAGCAGGTAGCATTTCTAACGAAATAATGAGCACCATGGACTGGTTCCCTACCCTACTTGCAGTTGCAGGAAATGATAATATAAAAGATGAATTATTAAAAGGTAAAAGTGCAGGCAACAAAAATTTTAAAGTACACCTTGATGGATATAATTTCTTACCACATTTAACAGGAGAAGTAAAAGAGGGACCCCGCAGAGAAATTTTCTATTTCTCAGATGATGGTGATTTAACAGCACTTCGCTACGATGATTGGAAATTTATTTTTATGGAACAACGCACTGAGGGAACATTAGCTGTCTGGGCTAATCCGTTTACACCTTTACGTGTACCATTAATTTTTAATTTAAGACGTGATCCTTTTGAAGAGGCTACCATTACCTCTAACACCTATTACGATTGGTTACTGGATCATGTATTTTTACTTGTTCCTGCACAAAAAGTTGTAGGTCAATTCTTAGGCACATTCGAAGCTTATCCTCCTAGAATGGAAGCTGCCAGCTTTAGCCTTGATAAAGTAATGGATAAACTACAAGAAAATAGTGGCTCTAAATAAAATCTAACTTTTTTAATTATGAAGATTAACTCAAAAATAACTTTAGTAACTGCGACAATACTCGCAGTTACATTTCTGTTTACCGGTTCGGTAGAAGCACAAAAGAATAAGAAAAAGCCCAACATACTAGTTATTTGGGGTGATGATATTGGTTGGGCTAACATTAGCAAATACAATCATGGCATAATGGGGTATAAAACGCCAAACATTGATAGAATTGCTAACGAAGGTGCTATGTTTACCGATTGGTATGCACAACAATCCTGTACAGCTGGTCGTGCTGCGTTTATCCTAGGGCAACACCCATTCCGTACAGGTTTATTAACTATTGGTATGCCAGGCTCAAAGCAAGGTATTCAAGAAAACCAAGCTACAATAGCTGAGTTACTTAAACCCCAAGGTTATACTTCTGGTCAGTTTGGTAAAAACCATCTTGGAGATAGAGATGAGCATTTACCAACAAATCATGGATTCGATGAGTTTTACGGTAACCTTTATCACTTAAATGCAGAGGAAGAACCTGAAACATATTATTATCCAAAAGATCCTGAATTCCATAAAAAATATGGCCCACGTGGTGTGTTGCATTCTTATTCTGATGGCAAGGTAGAAGATACTGGCCCTATGACCCGTAAAAGAATGGAAACTGCCGATGATGAATTTACGGATGCGGCTATCGCATTTATTGAAAAAGCACATAAACAAGGTCAGCCTTTCTTTGTATGGCTTAGCGCCACCCGTATGCATGTTTGGACACATCTAAAAGAAGAAAGTATAGGGGTAACTGGTATTGGTTTATATCCTGATGGAATGGTTGAGCATGACAAACAAATTGGTCGTGTTTTAGCTAAGCTTGAGGAATTAGGTATCTATGACAACACCATGATTATGTATTCTACTGATAATGGTGCTGAAAAATTCACATGGCCTGATGGAGGAACAACTCCCTTTGCTGGCGAAAAAGGAACCACATGGGAAGGGGGCTTTAGAGTACCTTGTTGTATTAAATGGAATGGTGTAATAGAACCTGGTACAATTTCAAACGACATACATTCACATGAAGATATGTTACCTACAATTCTTGCAGCAGCAGGAGTTCCGGATATTAAATCAAAACTATTAAAAGGTTATAAGGCTGACGACAAAAACTTTAATGTTCATTTAGATGGTTATAACTTAAAACCACTCTGGAGTGGTGAAGTTGAAGAAAATCCGCGTAAAGAGATCTTTTATTTTGATGCAGGAGGAAACTTAAATGCAGTCAGATATAATGATTGGAAACTACACTTTACAATAATGGAAGGTGCCATTAACGAAGCATACCGCAAAACTCCATCGTGGCCTATTGCTATTAATTTACGAGCAGATCCATACGAACAATCTTTTGAATCAGCGATGTACATTAGATGGTTTGCAGATAATATGTGGCTTTTCGTACCTGCACAGGATGTAGTTGGCAACTTCTTAGCTACATTTAAAGAATATCCACCGGTAAGAGGTTCTTCATTAGGAGTTGATCAGGTTGTCAAATCACTTACATCACACCCTGGAGCTCAATAATTCTTTTTAACAAAACAAAAAGTGGCTGCATTTTTGCAGTCACTTTTACCCACTTAACACATGCTAAAAATAAAAACAATGCACAAAAATCTGGTTATCATCACAATAATAAGCTCAATCGTTTTTTCATGCAATACATCCACACCTAAAACACTTCAAAACAGCCTGTCTAAATGGAATGACACACCAATAAAAAAAGAGATTGTTGAATTTGTTAACAAGGTTACCAATGTTAATAATACCAACTACGTACCTCCCAAAGAACGCATAGCTGTTTTTGATAATGATGGAACTCTGTGGAATGAAAAACCATTATACATCCCACTTGAATTTGAATTAGATTATATCAAAACACATTATAGTGAGAAACCCGAATGGGAAAATGATGAATTCTTTTCAAAACTTGCCAATAACGATCTATCACCATTTAAAGAATACTCCTCTATTGATCTTATCCAAAAGTTATTCGGTGCCCATCAAGGTCAAATTGAAACCGAGTACAAACAGAATGCTTACGACTTTTTAAGCAACAAAAATCATCCAAAATTTAACCGACCTTTTAAAGAAATGATCTATTCTCCTATGGTAGAATTGGTAAAATACCTTCAAGAGAATGAATTTAAAGTATTTATTGTAACAGGTGGAGAAATTACCTTTGCACGTACCGTATCCGAAGAAATCTACAATATTCCTATGGAGAATGTAATTGGAAGTAATGTGGGAATGGAATATGTCAATAATACTTCTGATCCCTATATCATACGCACTAACGAAATAAAATCGGCAAACGATAAACATATTAAACCCACCAACATAGAATTACACATAGGCCGCAAACCTATCTTTGCCGCGGGTAATAGCGACGGTGACTACGAAATGATGGAATACACCTTATCAGGTCAAGGTCCTTCAATGGCAATTTTAGTAAATCATGATGATGCAGATAGAGAATATGCATACATGCATGGCACTGAAAAAGCCATAGCTGATGCTAAAGAAAAAGGTTGGCGTATAGTTAGTATGAAAAATGATTTTAAAGAAATTTTTTCTAAATAGATACTGTAAAAGATGAGTGTATTATCAGATATCCAAGAATTAAGAAACCGAATGAACCAATCTATCATTGGTCAGGAAGTTTTGGTTGATAGAATATTAATTGCATTACTTGCTAATGGGAATGTATTACTGGAGGGATTACCAGGCTTGGCGAAAACACGAGCTGTAAAATCATTAGCCAAGGAACTGGAGGCTGATTTAAGTAGAATTCAATTTACACCCGATTTACTACCCTCTGATATTACAGGATCGGAAGTATATCAACCTGAATTGGAAGAAAAATTTATATTTCAGAAAGGGCCGATATTTAGCAACCTAGTACTGGCTGATGAGATCAATAGAGCTCCCGCTAAAGTACAAGCTGCACTTTTAGAAGCCATGGAAGAAAGACAGGTTTCAGTTGCTGGTAAAACCCATAAAATGGATCCTCTTTTTATGGTTTTAGCCACCCAAAATCCAGTTGAGCAAGAGGGTACGTACCCACTCCCAGAGGCACAAATGGATCGTTTTGTAATGAAGGTACTAATTGATTACCCAAGTACCGACTCCGAAACGAAAATACTACAATTGGTGCGCAACGAAATTAAAAACGATAATACAACACATCAAAAGGCCACTTTGAATCCTCAAATTATATTTGATGCAAGAGCCGAAATCCAAAACATAGAAGTTTCAGAGAATATTGAAAGATATATTGTTGATTTAATAGCAGCTACAAGATACCCTGAAAAATACAATGAAGAATTGAAGAATTGGATTGACTTTGGTGCAAGTCCTAGAGGTACTATTGCTATTGATACATGTGCAAGAGTTATGGCCTGGATGAACGATAGAAACTATGTAACACCAGATGATGTAAGAGCCATACTCCATGATGTATTGCGACATAGATTAATATTGAGCTATGAAGCAGGAGCAGAAGGTATATCAACCGACAAAGTAATTGATGAAATATTAAAAGTAGTAGCAGTTGCCTAGCAGCATATCCTGAAATTATACTGGCAAAAGCCTTGTACGATTAAGGTATAAACTGAGTAAATAAAAATATTCATCCTTTAATTACATATCGATTTGAAATCAAATACCAATAATATCATCCCAACACTGAATGATTTGTTACAACTAGAATATTTGGTTGCCTCAACAGGTTTTTCTTTGCTTCCCAAGCAACCGGTACATAGTGTGCTGGCTGGTAAACATGCCTCTAAACTTAGAGGTAGAGGATTAGATTTTGAGGAGGCTCGAAAATATGTAGCAGGAGATGATATTAGAAATATTGATTGGCGTGTTACGGCGCGCACACGAACTACGTATACAAAAGTTTTTACCGAAGAAAAGGAAAAGCCAGTACTTATAATTACAGACCTCACTCCTAGCATGTTTTTTGGTTCAAAGGTCTATACAAAATCGTATATCGCGAGTCAATTAGCTGCAATATCTGCTTTTAAGGTATTAAAAAATAGCGATAGAGTTGGTGGAATTACCTTTAACCATAAGCAGACTGTTACGCATGCACCCAAAAGGAATCGCAAAAACATACTCCAATATTTCAATACAATGGTTTCGTTTAATAAAGAATTGCTAAACGAAAATAATAACATAGAAGATAAAACTGAAGTATTTGAAAAGGTATTAAACAAAACAATAAGCATTGCTACTCACGACTTTTTGGTGATAATAATAAGTGATTTTATCAATACATCAGCAAAAACAAAAAAACAAATCATTCATATATCACAACATAACGATGTAATATTATGCCCAATAAGTGATCCGATGGAATCAGATTTAGGAAGTGATAAATTGGTATTATCGGATGGAAACTTGCAATTTCTTTGGAAAGAGAACAACCAAAAACAAACTGCAAATTTTAAAAGGCAACAAAACGAATACAATCAGAATTTTCAAAAAGAAATTTCTCGTTATGGAATTCCTTTTATGCAGCTCAACACTGTTGAACCAATCAATCTTCAACTTAAAAACCTATTTAAAAATAAATTGCAAAAGAACAGATGATAAAAGATATTTCTACATATAATTCATCCATTGGCAAAATCATTGAACCTGAAACTATCTCGTATAGTTTTAATACTTTAGGTTGGCAAATTGTGGCTATAACCCTAGTAGTTATTAGCATCTCAATAGCATTGAAATATTTTTTTAGGTACCGAAAGAATGCCTATCGCAGAGAAGCGATTAAAAGCATAAATAAAACTGTGCAAGAAGATAACATTAACACTTTGCAAGCAATCAACACCCTATTAAAATCATTATGTTTAAGTCTATATGAAAGAACCGAAGTAGCCAGCTTATATGGCATAGAGTGGTTCTCATTCCTGAATACTAAAACAAACAATAGTATGAGTAATGAGAAACAATATCAACAATTCGCAGAAGCGATTTATAGCTCAAACCACAATGCTAATAGCGAACTAACAAAGGCCTTTATAGCCTTTTCTACTAACTGGGTAAAAAAACACAAAGCATAAGATGTTCGAATTTGGATACATATGGGTTTTCTTTTTACTGCCACTACCACTATTGGTTTATTGGTTAGTACCTCCTCTTAAAATGAGAAAAGAAGCTTTACGTTACTCAAAATTTCATAGCGCCAATGAAATTAGTGGGAATAAGGCTAGCACAAAAGCGTGGATTTCGAAGCGAAATATTCTACAATGGGTCATGCTCAGTTTGATCTGGATCTCCTTGCTAACGGCTTTAGCTAGTCCGCAAATTATTGGCGAACCAAAACAAAAGGTAAAAACAGCACGAAACTTTGTTATAGCTGCCGATATTTCCTTCAGTATGGCTAATAAAGATTGGTTTATTGATGGAGAAAGAGTTACCAGATGGGAAGGTGTAAAACAGGTGTTAAGTGAGTTTATAGAACAACGAGAAAGTGACCGATTAGCCCTAGTTTTTTTTGGTTCGAATGCCTATCTGCAAGCCCCACTAACCACCGACCACGAGGTAGTTAAATTCATGTTAGAAGAAACTGATGTTGGTATGGCAGGCCAAATGACGGCTATAGGAAAGGCCATTGGCTATTCGATGAAAATATTCGAAGGAGATAGTTTAGATCAAAAGGTGTTATTGCTACTTACCGATGGTCAAGATGACGGACGTGGTTTATTTCCAACAGATGCCGCTAATATGGCCAAACAAGATAGCATCAAAATATATACTATTGGTATTGGTGAGGCTAGCGGGAACAATGCCGGATTAGATGAACAGACCTTAAAAGAAATAGCAAATATTGCTGGCGGAAAATACTTTTTAGCTGAAGATGAAGCTCAAATGCAAGATGCCTACAAAACGCTAAACGAATTAGAACCTGTGGAATATGAGGAAGAAGAAAATGCTCCAATAACACTGCTATTTCAGTACCCTCTGGCTATCTGCATACTATTATCGTTTTTACTTGCTTTCATTAGGGGAATTGTAAATTTACTGACCAAACAAATATGATAGAGTATATAAAAGATATCAACTCCTTTAACATAGATCAGTTTCACTTTCTAAGAGAAGAGTGGCTTTGGGCATTTATACCAATGGTAATTATTGCAGCATTAATTATATGGAATGCTCGTGAAGATAATAAATGGAAAAAAGTTATTGCTCCTGCTTTACGCCCATTCATGTTTACCAAAGAAAAACGATCAGGAGTGGTATTTCCACTTGTTGCTTTCATCACAATAATGAGCTTGTGTATATTAGCTATGGCCGGACCTACTTGGAAAAAAATAGAGGTTGCCGGAGCTAAAAGTGAAGCTGTTTTATTAATTGCTTTTGATGCTTCACTATCCATGATGGCAGAAGATATACAGCCCAATCGATTAGAAAGAGCTAAATTTAAAATCCAAGATCTTCTGGATGCCAATCCTATTGCTAAAACGGGCCTATATGTTTACGCAGGAACTGCGCATACTGTTGTTCCATTTTGTAACGATTATAACTTAATCACCCATCACTTACAATCGCTATCTCCAGGAATAATGCCAGTTAGGGGATCTAACCTAAGCCAAATGTTGCATTTGGCCGACTCTACACTTAATAAAATAGAAGCCCCAAGTACATTATTACTGGTAACCGACAATATAAAAACGGAAGATATTGATAAACTAAAGGACTTTGTAGATAATAGCATCCACCGAATTGAAATATTGGCAATGGCTACCACTCAAGGAGCCGAAATACCCAAAAACAAGTGGAAGCAGCCTATTAAAAATAAGAATGGCGAAGTTGTAATATCTAAGTTAGATACCAAGGTTGTTTTTGAATTACAAAAACATGCAAAAATCAACATTAACACACTAACCTTGGATAATTCTGACATGGAAATTATAGCCAAAAACATACGGCAAACTTTAACTTTTCAGCAGGATAATGAAGAAAGCGAAGAACAATGGCAAGATATGGGATACGCTCTTGTGATAGTTTTAAGTTTACTGTTTCCTTTTTGGTTTCGTAAAGGATGGATGTTACAATTTTGTTGGCTTCCCTTCATTATATTATTGAGTTCGTGTAACACACCACAATGGAAAAATTTATGGTATACGGATGACTATCAAGGTCAGAAATTATACAACGACACTTTATATACCGATGCAGCCAATACTTTTGAATCTAACCTACACAAGGGAGTAGCCTATTATAAAGCTGGAAATTTCGATGCCGCAGCTCAAGCTTTTGAAGCAGATTCAAGTGCCAATAGCTTATATAATTTAAGTTTAGCTTATTCTCAAATGGGCGAATATGATAAGGCTAAAGAAGCCATTGTTTTAGCTACAAAACTTGAACCTAATAATGAACAGTTTAAGGAAACACTTGCACAAACCAAGGAGTTAATCATTTTGGTAGATTCATTAAGAACGAACGGTATTCCCATTCAGTTACCTGAAAAGGATGAAGATCAAAAAGGTGAACTCAATGAACGAAAAGCAGCATCTGAAGATGAAGAACTCACCTCGGATACTGAAGTAGAGGAACTTCCTGAAGATGGCGATAGAGTTACTGATCAAGTTGAAACTGGCGAACGAAAAGCAGAAGAACTAGAAGAAGTGCCTGAAGATTTTGAAGCAGGAAATGAAAATACCCCACAAAATGTATTGCTCCGAAAGATCTCTGAAGATCCTTCTGAATTTTTACGCCGTCGATTTAAGTATCAGCAAAAGAAATATTACAACAACCAAAACGAACTAGAAGAACAATGGTAAAGTTATTTCAATACATATCAGTACTCCTTGTCTTTCTAACCATCAATACAATTGTATGTGTAGGGCAAAAAACCGATGCCTTTGCGCGAATACAAGTAACTCCCCGTGAAGGGTTAGTCAGACAAGCCTACAAGGTTACCATACATGTACATTCTTCTACTTGGTTTGCTAAGCCATTAGAATTTCAGAACCTTAGAATTGAAAACGCTTTTATCATTCCCTTTACACGAACGCAAAGTGGTATTGACTACATCAATAATAAAAAATACGCAACCTTATCGTTCTATTACTTAGTTTTCCCTTATAAAAGTGGCCCATTAGAAATACCCTCATTAAACATTGTGGCTTCAATTCCTCCCGAAGGCGATTACAAAGGAATACCAGTTACTATTAAAACAAAAGTACAGAATATTAAGGTTAACAATACTGAAGATGGAACGTGGATGGTGGCTAAAAACATCACCATACAGGACAACTGGAATAAACCGCTCGATAATCTTAAAGTTGGCGATGTGGTGAAACGAACCATTACCACGAAAGCATTTGGTACCCTACCCTCACTCATTGCCCCTTTAGCCATTGATGAACCCAATAACACCAGTATATATCCTGCCGAAGCTAAACTCCAAGATAAAAGAACTAATGCTGATGTAAATGGAATTAGAATAGAAGAATTCTCCTACCTTTTTGAAAAAGAAGGTGAAGTAAGCATACCCGAAACAGAAATTACCTGGATTAATCCCATCAATAAAAGAACTTACAAACGTTCGATACCAGAAAGGGTTGTAAATATAAAGGCAAATCCAGATTTGGCAATGATGGAAAGCCTCAAGGATTCTTTAATGGCAATGTCTCCGAATACCAATATTGAAGCCACAACTGAAGACAATGTTACTGACTGGAAAAGAATACTTATTATTTCGGTATTAAGCCTACTAATATTATGGTATGGCATTAAATACGGCACGAAACTATACAAGATACAAAAGGAAATTAAGAGCGAGTATTTGGTAAGCGAACCTTTTTACTACAAAGAATTGCAACGCACATTAAGTAAAAAAAATAGAGCCGAATTTATAAATGCCTTATACCGTTGGTACGATGTTGCCAATAACGGAGTAATGAGTCCGGCTATAAATACCATCTTAAATAAAAAACAGAATGTTGTTCTTCTTCAATTAATCATGAGTAAAGCAGATAGTTTAAATCATGAGGAGGTAAAAACAGCTAAAAATCTATGCTCTCAAATTCGCCAATCCATATTGAAACCTGCGAGCAATAAACTATCAAGTTCAAGACTCAATCCTTAATAAACTTACTTTATCTTACTACCTTTACTGAATAACATTTAAGCAAATTATTATGAAAAATATATTAATCATCGCACTCGTATTCATACTTTCTTCTTGTGGTAGTTTAAAAAATAAAAACGCAGTTACGTACTGGGTTAATAGTTATAAAACGGAATGTACAGGCGTTGCACCCATGCATTGCATGTTAATACAAAAGGGTGATAGAATTCAAGAAGATTCATGGCAAAACTTTTATAGTAAAATAGAAGGCTTTGAATATCAGCCTGGTTATATTTATAAACTAAAGGTAAAAGAAGAACAACTAGATCCTTCAAACGTACCAGCCGATGCCTCATCAATTAAGTACACATTGTTAAAAATGGAAGAAAAAAAGCAGGACCAAACATTACGATTAAACGATATATGGTTACTTACTTCAATTAAAGGAGCACCAATTAATCCTCAAGAGCTTAAAAGACCTAATAGCGTACCTATTTTAGAAATTCATATTGCAAAACATCGAATACTAGGAACTGATGGTTGCAACCAATATGGTGGACAACTAATTAAATTAAACCAAACTGAAATTGAATTTGGTGCCATGATGGGTACTAAAAAGATGTGCGGTGATATTGAGATAGCTGATTCTTTTAACCAAGCCATGAGCATAGTTAAAGCCTATAAACTAGATGGTATGGAACTCACTCTTTTTGATGCAGAAAGCAATGAATTACTTACTTTTAAAAAGATAGACTAGTTCATAAGCGCATCTATATATTCTGAATACCAAATTTCTATTACATCAACAAATATCCTCTTCTAAAGGCTAAAAATATCCCTTTACGGGATTGTTATGCCCTTTCGCAAAAGCAATAAACTACTTAGGTATTATATAATAGTAGTTAGTCGAAATAAAAACACTCTTAGCTGATATACTAATCTTGTTAAAACACACAAAACTTTTATGTGTAGGTGGGTAAAACTACTAGGCAAGTGGTAAAATACATTTAATAAGTGAGTAAACCTGAATTACATAAGTATAAATACTCTTAGCAAGTTGTTCATACTTATTAAGAAGAGTAAAAATATACTTAGCACATGGTTTATTATAGTTTATAAGGGGAAGAATATATTTAGCTACAGCAATATTATTCTTTATAAGGGTATTTAAAATAAAATAAGCCGTCAAAATAAAATATTCTGACGGCTTATTTTGTTAGAAGATAAAACCTAACCCTAATTCAAATTGATTAGGTTCGTTGGGAGAACCTGCATATTTATTGGCTCTAAATTGATAATTGGCTTTGTACGTCCAATTTTTCTTTGGTCTAAAATTTAATCCTACTGTAATAATTTCAAGATCTTTTAAATCGGCATTAGCAGTATGTGAACCATAAGTATCCCATTTATCTTGCACAGCATCATCAATTTTATAATGGGTATTCATACGTTCGTAACGTACAAAAAGAGGTAACTTCCACTCTTTTCCTTTTACAATGTGTGGCATAATATCATATCTACCTTCAATATAATATCCTTGAGTTTGAGAACCCAAAACTTCATTATTAATATCAAATAACTGATCGGTACCTGAAAGCCAGCCATGTGCATATAAACCAAACAGGGTAAAATTACCAATGTTGTGAGCTCCAACAATAGTCATTAAACCTAAATTGGTATTTAGCTTATCGCCATTATCAAAAGCATAACCTCTCGATGCATCGCCATAATAACCCGCAATAGATAATAGGCTTCTATCTTCGTGCCCATATCCTAATTTACCATTGTAAGCTACCGTAGGAGGAATTTCAGTCCATGAAGTATATCGGCCATCTCTAATCCAAGTACCTGAGGTAAAGTTTTGCGCATCTAAACCTTTGGTAACTCCAAATTGAAACTCGGCATCAGCAAATGGCGAACCATAAATTAAAAAACCCTGCTCAAGCCATTGTGTTGGAATAATAGTACGCTCCACTTCGGGTCTGTTAACCGAATAAAAACCAATAGGCTCTTCATTTACGTTTACCCAACCCAAACTTAGAGGGTAATTACCTACCCTAACGTTAAACATAGGATGAAGTAAGAAATCAAACGAAGCTTCTAAGTTATATTCAAAATGGCCTTCGCGTTGAAAAAAACCATCTTGCAAATATTCAACCTGAATTTCACTCATGAAAACAATCTTATCGGTAATTCGATAACCAAAATAGGTTCCGAAACGCATTAAGTTGGTATAGAATTGTTCCATTTCCTTATTCCCTTTATTAGGGATATCGCTTTCATAGTTTACGTAGTTCAGTTCTCCAAACCCACTCACCGTAAAACGTCTGTCGGCAGTAAATATTTTAGAAGAAGCATTCGCAAACCCAGCTTGTTTAATATATTTTAATTCTGATATGGCTCCTTTTTTTTCTGATTGAATAGTATCAGCTTGTTCTTGTGCCTTTAATCCTGTATTTATAAGTAGCAATAAGGATATGCTTAGTAGTATATAAAAGTGTTTTATCATTTTAATGATAGTATATAAATTGTAAATAATTAGAAATATTGATACAAAGGTGCTTCATACTTCTGTAAATAAAATACGAACACAACAATACAAATACCCCATATTTAATATGGAGCAGTTTTCTTAGTAAATTACAATTAAACTATTGGTGGAGGAGGAATAGGACTTTCTAAATACCTATTGTAATTGGTATTCACTTCGGGGAAGTATAAAAATTCATACCGTGGAAAGTAACCCATCAATGATGACAATTTACAACTAAACAATGCCGTTTTTAAACTACTTGTAGTAATATGATCTTCATCGGCCCCATCAGGGGTATCGGGCAAAACCCATGTTGAATCATAACTAACCATTAATAACTCAACTAAAGTTTCTATTTCATTTGAAGAATCAGAAGATGATGAAGTACCCAACATACTATCATGTATATTAACACTCATATTAATGATTAATACAAGTAATACATAAATTACAAAATTGTGATATCTCTTATTATCCCGTCTCATCTTCTAACAGCGTACAAAATTGTATTTATTCTGCTTTAAATACAAATAGATAACTCTATTTTTTTGCAAATAAAAATCACTAGTGTAAGTATCAAGCACTAAAAAAAATACCCCATGAAAAATCATGAGGTATGTAGATAAATTAAGTATAACAATTCATTATAACAAAGGGCTCAAATACTGCCCAGTATAAGATTCTTTTACTTTGATAAGATCTTCAGGAATACCCTCGTAAATTATATGCCCTCCTTTATCTCCACCTTCAGGGCCAAGATCAATAATCCAGTCAGCCGACTTAATCACCTCCATATTATGCTCAATTATTACAAGCGAATGCCCTTTAGCGATGAGTGCATTAAAGGCATCCAATAATTTATTGATATCATGAAAATGAAGTCCTGTTGTAGGCTCATCAAAAATAAATAAGGTAGGATCACTCTTTTCTTTTGCTAAAAAGGAAGCTAATTTTACCCGCTGACTCTCCCCTCCGGAAAGCGTACTCGACGATTGTCCCATTTTAATGTAACCCAAGCCCACATCTGATAGAGGTTTTAATTTACTTACAATACGTTTGGGTGTAGGTGTCTTGTCTTCTTCAAAAAATTCAATGGCTTGGTCAATTGTCATCTCCAATATATCGTGAATATTCTTCTCGCGATATTTAACCTCTAAAACAGTACTCTTAAATCGATGACCATTACAACTCTCGCAAGTAAGTATGATATCAGCCATAAACTGCATCTCTACTTTAATGGTTCCTTCTCCAAGGCATTCCTCACATCGTCCGCCATCAATATTAAACGAAAAGTGAGAGGCCTTAAAATTATTTATTTTTGATGCTTGCTGATCCGACATCAACTTGCGTATCTCATCGTAGGCTTTTAAATAGGTGGCCGGGTTCGAGCGAGAAGACTTGCCAATGGGGTTTTGATCTACAAACTCCACCTCTGTTATTTGATCCACATTACCTTTTAATAAATCAAAGCTTCCTGTTTTATCAGCATAACCACCGATCCGTTTTTTAATGGCAGGATACAATATCGACTTAATCAATGTAGATTTACCAGAACCGCTGACCCCCGTAATCACATTCATTACATTAAGCGGTATTTTGCACGAAATATTCTTTAAATTATTTTCTCTCGCCCCTATTACTTCGAGGTAGTTGTTCCATTGGCGGCGCGATGTAGGCACAGGAATTTTTCTGGTGCCTGATAAATACTCGCAAGTTAAACTTGAGTTGGCATCGGTACTTTCATCTAGCTTGCCTTGATAAATTAATTCTCCGCCTAAACGACCGGCACCAGGACCAATATCAATTATTTCGTCAGCAGCACGCATAATATCCTCATCGTGTTCAACCACAATTACGGTATTACCCATTCGTTTTAATTTTTGCAAAACCGAAATCAACAGCGTTGTATCCTTCGAGTGCAAGCCAATACTAGGCTCATCTAATATATATAACGAGCCCACCAAAGTGCTTCCTAAGGAAGTTGCTAAATTAATACGCTGGCTTTCTCCTCCAGATAAACTTGATGATAACCTATTTAGGGTTAGATACCCCAAACCTACTTCAAACAAAAAGGTTAGTCGCGTATTTATTTCATGTAATAAACGATGTCCAACTTTTTGTTGATGCGTATCTAATTTTAGTGTTTTGAACAATTCAGCAAGTTCATTTATGGGCATCTGCACCAATTCTGAAACACTTTTACCAGCAACTTTAACCCACGAAGACTCTTTTTTAAGGCGAGTTCCGTTACACTCCGGACATTTTGTTTTTCCGCGATAGCGGGATAACATTACACGGTATTGTATTTTATATTGTTGTTCTTCAACATGCTTAAAGAAGGTATCAATACCATGAAAGTGTTGGTTTCCCTTCCATAATAAGCGTTGTTCCTTCTCGCTTAATTCATAATAGGGTTTGTGCACCGGAAAATCGAATTTATAAGCACTTTCAATTAACATGCGCTTATACTCTCCCATCTTTTCACCCTTCCAAC
This sequence comes from Saccharicrinis aurantiacus, assembly GCF_001660705.2. Lineage (GTDB taxonomy): Bacteria > Bacteroidota > Bacteroidia > Bacteroidales > Marinilabiliaceae > Saccharicrinis > Saccharicrinis aurantiacus. The sequence goes on along the minus strand of NZ_LYBV02000027.1, from coordinate 27,646 downwards.
ATGCCACGGCATCTTCAAATACAGATAAGGTTTTATTGGGGATTACCAAATCATCATCTATACCTATAACATTACCAAATCCTTCACATTTTGGACAAGCGCCCACAGGATTATTAAAAGTGAACATGTGCTCCGAAGGTTCTTCAAACTCAATACCATCTAACTCAAATTTATTAGAAAATACAAATTCTTCGATACCACTCTCTGTAAATACTTTTAAAATACATTCGCCTTTACCCTCAAAAAAAGCAGTTTGAATAGAATCTGCTAGTCGCGATAAATTATCCTCATCTTTGGATGCAGTGGCTCTATCAATCACCAAATTATAATCGGAACAGGATATTTCCGATGCTTTATCCTTTAATACATCTTCAATTTTATGAAATTCACCCTCTTTTTCTATCCTTACAAAGCCTTGTTTCATAAGCACCTCTAGATGTTCTGTACACGATCTCCCTTCAGGGTTAAGAATTTGTGCAACAATTAAAAGACGGGTCTTTTCTTCAAACTCAGTAATTTTATTCACCACATCACTAACGTAATGACGTTTTACTTCTTTGCCTGAAACGGGAGAAATGGTTTTACCTATCCTGGCAAACAGCAATTTTATATAGTCATATATCTCGGTTGAAGTACCGACTGTTGAACGAGGATTGCGAGTGTTTACTTTTTGCTCAATGGCAATAGCTGGTGGAATTCCTTTAATAAAATCCACTTCAGGCTTGTCTATTCGCCCTAAAAACTGGCGGGCATAAGAACTTAAACTTTCTACATACCTACGCTGCCCCTCAGCATATAGAGTATCAAATGCAAGAGAAGACTTTCCACTACCCGAAACACCTGTAATTACTACAAATTTATTTCGTGGTATGTTTATATCAACTCCCTTTAAATTATGAACCTTAGCTCCCTTTATTTGAATTTCCTTCGATGCTACAACCATGTGTTTATACTACCTGTGAACAAGAATAACAACATTAAAATCTATATGTTGCACAAAGATAGCATTTAGATAAACGGGAAAATTAAATCGATTGATAATTTAATACGATTAGTATGAATTGAATAAATCCTATAAATACATATAGTTTAAAATCAGCACAGTAACAATCATGTAAATGATAGTTAATGGCCAACCTAAACGGAAGAAGTCTTTAAACGAGTAACCGCCTGGTCCGTATACCATCAGGTTGGTTTGATAGCCAATTGGCGTAATGAAATTCGCCGCTGCCGCAAAGGATACTACTAAAGCAAAAGGCAATGGATTTAATCCTAAATTATAAGCCGCGGTTAAAGATATTGGAAATACAATTGCGACCGCTGCCTTGTTGGTAATATAAGCCGCCAACACACTTGTAACGGCATAAATACCGAAAAGCACCGCCAAGTTTCCATGAGGGAAGAATATACTTATCAAGAAATCAGCAATCATATCTGCTACGCCTGTTTTAATCATGGCTGTCCCTAACGCCAACGAGAGCGCTATAATTACAGCCAAGTTGTAATCTAAACTTTTAGGTAGATCCTTGGCATTAACAACATTAAGCAAATTGATTAATATTAGAACTACAATTAAGCCCATAAATAATGGGATAATATTTAGTGCGGATAAAAAGATAGCCAAGAGCGTACCACCAAAAAGCGTCCATATTTTATAAAGTTCAGGCTTTCTAACCTCCTTAACTTTCGATATCAAATAAAAGTCCATATTACCCTTAGATACCTCAGTAAAGTTATCGCCAGCCAATAATAAAAGCACATCACCTGCCTTTAGTTTAATATCTTCTAACTTACCACTAATACGTTCTCCATTTCGGTGAATGGCCAACAATGAAGAATCTAATCGTCCTCTAAAATTAACCTCTTGCACTGTTTTACTAATCAAAGTAGAGTTATGCGAAATTACAACTTCAATAACATCAGCCCGCTTTAATTTGGTCATCATACCTACATTAGGCAATGTTAAACCACTTCCATCAGAAAGTAAATTAACAATATCCTCTGATTCCCCAGCAAAACGAAGAATATCGCCAGACTTTAGAATGAAATCCTTATCAATTACCTGAAATGTATAATTATCACGAACCACTTCGGCCAGAAAAAGTCCTTTTTCACTACCTAAACCAGATTCAGTGATTGTTTTTCCTACTAATTTAGATTTACTTCTAATCAAAGCTTCCACTAGATATTTACGATCTGAGACTGTTACATCATCAATAATGGGCACACGATTAGGCAATAGTTTATCTGAAAAGAAGAATAAATACAAGAAACCAATAATCAACATTGGAAAACCAACCCAAAAGAAATCAAACATATGTAATGGTTCCATATCCGGAAAAATGGTTTGATCTACCACCATACCATTTACAATAAGGTTTGTTGATGTACCAATTAAGGTTACACAGCCCCCTAATATTGCTGCATACGAAAGAGGCATTAGTATTTTAGATGGAGATACATTATTACGCTTACTCCATGTATGCACATATGGCATCATTACTGCAACCAATGGGGTATTATTCAAAAAGGCTGAGAAACCGCCAATCCATAGCATTATCCTAGCTAAAAATGCCTTCTGACCACTTGATCGGGGAAAAATTTTATTGAAAAATATCTCAATAACCGAGATTTGCCGAATCGCATCACCTAGTAAAAGTAACATTAATATCACTGCAATTTGCTCATTTGCAAAACCTGCTAAAATCTCACTTGGCGTTAAAACACCAAAAATACCAAGAACTACAACTGCAATAAAAAAGGTAAATGCAGCTCCCATCAACTCTTTGTAAAGCGATATTAGGATAAATACAATTACAACAAATACAAGAATTACATCAAAATGGTGCATATAAGAATGTCTGCTAAAAATGCTGGATAACAAATGTAAAAAAAAAGTTAGAATCGTATAAATTAGGGGCCGCTAAATTAACAATTCAAAACACAAAAACAGATTTATATTTCCAATTCTTGCATATCATATGTAAGACTAATGTTATGAGGCAATTCCCTATTCTCAATAGCATGTAATCCTAAATAATGAGATATATGCGTAATGTATCCTTTATGTGGTTTTATTTCCTCAATAAGCGCTATAGCTTCTGGTAAAGAATAATGTGATATGTGTTTTTCTTTACGAACTCCGTTTACAACCAATACTTGCAGATCTGTAAGCTTCTTTTTCTCCTCTTCCGATATAAAATTAAAATCGGTTAAATAAGCAAAATCACCAATTCTATAACCCAATACAGGGAGCTTTAGGTGCATGCCTCTGATTGGTATAACTTCAATATCTAAAAGATTAAAAGGATTTTCTGTAATAGTATTTAAATTGATTTTAGGAATTCCCGGATATGGATTAGGTGCGAAACAATACGCATACTCCACTTTTAAAGCTTCTAAAACTCTAGACTCTGCATATACATCCATTGATTGCTTGGTAACCCAATTATATGCCCTTACATCATCTAATCCTCCTGTATGATCTTTATGTTCGTGAGTAAATAAAATCGCATCTAAAGATTGTACTTTTGCGCGCAACATTTGGTACCTGAAATCAGGCCCCGAATCTATAAGTATATTCTTATTTCCTATCGAGATGAGCACTGATGCCCTTAATCGCTTATCTTTTGAATCGTTTGATAAACAAGTATTACAATTACATGCAATAACAGGAACCCCCTGAGAAGTTCCTGTTCCTAAAAAAGTTATTTTCACTTTTATAATTCTATCTTAAAACCATTGTTATCACAAAGGTACTATGCCAATTTAATAATTCAAAAGAATGTATTCTGCTATTAATCTACGATTGTATTGGTCTTTACCTGAAAAGCTACATTTTTCAGTTTTCCATCAATTTCAACCCATTCTACATAATCGAAATTCAACTCGGAAACAGAGATACCTTCATTTTCAAATAACTCTGCTACACTAATAGGCTCAACATTATTAATATCAATTCTATCGCCGCCTTTAGCGTAAAATATTAACGAAATCGACACCTTCATCTATTATCAGGTTTTCTAAATCATCCTCTGTGGCTGATTCTGCAATCTGAAAAAAATGACATTCATAAGAAGACTGACAGCCTTCTGTAGTTCCTCTTAATTCATTTACACCAGAATCAATCTGTTCAATCACATTTTTCGTACACGAAAATGCGATAAAGGCGAATGTAAAAATTATTAGTATATTTTATTTCATAAAATATATCTTAAAGTTTTACATATTAGTATTATATAAGAATTAAGATACTACTTTTGTTTAAATAAAAACATCTAATTTTATGGATAAACAAATATCGAGTAAATCATTAACTGAAGCCTACAATCAACAAAAACTTTTTTTGACGAAAGAACTAAAACACAAAAGTATATCAGGATACAAAGCAGCTGTATCAAGTTACAGTACTCAGAAGAAATTAGGTTTATTAAAGCCTATTACTGGTGTATTATATGCTGAAGGACTGGTGAATAATAACGATACACTTTTACTTGAAAATTTTAATGCTTCAAAAATTGAAACGGAGATTGGTTATATTATCAATAAAGATATCCAAAATAAAATTGAGGTAGTTGAGGTATCCAAATTTGTAAAAGCAATATTACCAGTTTTAGAGATTCCTAACATAACAAAGGCAGATGCTAATATTCTAGAGACTATTGCAAACAATGGTTTCAGTTCTCATTATGTAATTGGAGATGCAATACCTCCTAAAAATATTGACATTAATAATTGCGAGGTAAAACTATACCATAATGAAACATTGATTAACACAGGAAAAGCAACAGATGCCATGGATGATCAATGGCTAACCTTGGCAACCACAATTAACACTTCAATAGATAATGGATATTCTATTAAGAAAGGAGATATAATTATTACAGGTGCACTAGGAAATATTCTTCCCCTAGAGATAGGTACATACAAAGCTGTTTACGATGAACTCGGAACTATTGATATAAAAGTAAAATAAAACCCAAAACCCTCATATACTAAGCATATCTATAAGAACAAAAAATCTACAATGAGCACTAATAGAATTACCATAAAGGATATTGCAAAAAAACTAGATTGTACTCCATCTACAGTTAGCAGGGCTTTAGCTGGCAACACTAGGGTAAGTTTAAAAACCCGTAATTTAGTTAAAAAAACAGCTGTTGAAATGGGCTACCGCCCCAATGCAATTGCATCAGCTTTACGCAAAGGAAAGGTTGATACAATAGGCATGATAGTTCCTCGGATTAACCGATACTTTTTTAGTAATGTAATTAGTGGTGTTGAAGATATTTTAAACCCTGCGGGATACAACCTTGTAATTTGCCAGTCTAACGAAAATGAGTACAAAGAGCAAAAAGCGGTTCAAACTTTACTACAAAATCAGGTTGGGGGCATATTAATTTCATTATCCGTTGAAACTAACAATTACGAGCACCTCAATAGTATTATTGCATCAGGTACACCTCTTGTGCAATTTGATAGGGTTAATCTAAATATAGAGTCTCCAATTGTAATCAATAATAATTTTGAAGGTGCTTATCTAGCTACTGAATACCTCATAAAACAAGGTTATAAAAACATTGGCCACTTTGGTGGGAATCCTAAAATAATGGCGTATTCTGAGAGGTATAACGGATATATAAAGGCAATGAATACCTACAATATGAACATTAACGACAAGTTAATTAAGTTTGATACCATTACACAAGAAACAGGTTCATCAGAACTAATTCGATTTTTTAACGATAACGAGATTGATGCATTATTCTGTTCGAGTGATTTTGCGGCATTAGGGGCACTTGAAGCACTAAATAAGATGAAGGTTGATATCCCCTCTGAGTTTGGAATTATAGGATTTGCTAACGAACCATTTACCAAACTTATAAGCCCTAAGTTAAGTTCTGTAGAGCAGAACTCATTTAAACTAGGACGTACAGCTGCTATAGCACTCCTAAATTCGATTGACAATAAACCAGTAGAGACCAATCAAACTGTAGATGTTGAATTTATACCTCGTCAATCTTCGAATAAATCAATTTAATAAAACTTAAAAGGGGTTGATTAATACTATATATTAATCAACCCCCTTTAAAAGTCAACAAAAGCTTCCTTTTAAACTAGCTTTCTTCTGTACCATGAGCAGAACTTAATCTCTCCTCTAATTTAATTCTTTCTCTACGAACCAAATACACTCCAATTATCAAAATCACTTCCCCAATTAATAAAGACATAGTACAAATTTTTAATTGTTACAGAATTATCCCGTGACAAAAATATAAAAATTCTAATACAAATGTAAATAAATGTAAATTTTTGTGAATTATTGTAATTAAGAAACCAAAAAAGCCAATAGATCAAAGGATCTACTGGCTTTACAAATGAAATATATTTCGTGATTTTGGAGGGATTCGAACCCCCAACCTCCTCGGCCGTAACGAGGTGCACTATCCAATTATGCTACAAAACCATTATTTCAATTTTATAATAACATCTCACTAGATGTTTATGTGATTTTGGAGGGATTCGAACCCCCAACCTCCTCGGCCGTAACGAGGTGCACTATCCAATTATGCTACAAAACCTTTTGTTTATTTGAGTGGCGTTCCTCTCAAATGCGGTGCAAATATAGATAATTTTGTTTTAAAAATCCAAGCCTCAAACATAAAAATATCTTACTTTTTTCAGCAACCACAACCTTTCTGCGGATATCTACATCCTAATCAAATTGTTATAAACTTTAAGTCCGATTAAAAAAAATCGGACTTAAATGAAATATGTCTTATTACTGAAGCAAATCTTGCTCAATTTGGTTCGATTCGTCGAAAGTTTTTACACTTGGCAGGTGTTCTATGCTCGGAGAATATTCATAAGTTAATACCTTATTATAGGTATACTCACCTTCTTTACCCATACTGCGAACAAATATATCTACCGATTCCTGACCTGGCTCCTGAAGCTCTGTTAAATCAAAAGAAGCTACACTCCATTGTAAGTAGTTATTCGGGTCACCATTTTTGTTATGAGTTAACTCCAATATAATTTGACCTTCAGATGTTTCTAGATTCTCAGTGTCTTTAACAAGGTTGATATAATGAATACCAAATCCTCCACCATACTGAAACTCTACATTTAAATATTTATCAGTAAACCACGTATCAACTATTGTGATAGGGTCGTGACCAATAGAATCTTTTGTTTCTTCTGTAGTTTCTTCTGTAAAATTGAAAACTGGCTTAGTTAAAATTTCTGAGGTGCCATTAATTTTAACCATATAATCATAGCCACTATCTTCTGAACCATCAGCTAAAATAGTGTAGTTAACAAATACTCTATCACCTTCTTCGTGCTTATTTGGTGGAATATTAGATGCGGATGGCCATAATGTATCTCCACCATCTGTTATTATATAGTAATAACTTCCCGAATCCATAAACGTACCCGTTGTTAACCAATAATCACCTAAAGAATATCCATCATCATCATCTTTACATGAATTTAACGACAGTAAGCCCAACAATAGTGGTAATGCAAATAATAACTTCTTCATATTTAGTCCTCCAATTTTTAAATTAACTATTGGGCTATATGAAAAAACTATGCCAAATTTTTGAATCACATAAAACTAGGTACTTAAATAAGAACGCAATCCTTTAATATCAATAATACGAACTGATTTTCCTTTAATATGTATAAAACCATCATCATTCATCTCTTTAAATGCCCTACCAATTGAAGGACGAGCAACTCCGAATAACTCAGCCAAGGCATTTTGTGATTTATTAAGCACAAAATCAATAGCCTCACCTTTCGTCTCTTGTAAAAAGAAATTGGCAAGCTTCCCTTTGATGGTCTGAAAGGACAGCATTTTTATTTTCTGAGTTAAAAACTGCGAACGACTGGATATCACATTTAAGAAGTTCTGAAGGATTTGCTCATTATTACTAAATAATTTAAGTGCGTCGGCCTTTTCAATAACTAAAAGCTCTGATGGTTCGTTGCTTACAATATTTACGGGAAATTTATTAGCACTACCAAATACAAAGGCAATAGCCAAAGGTTTTGGAGGCAGAATATCTTCAATTTTAATGGTTTTCCCACTTGGGTCCATCATCTCGCCTTTAACACTTCCTTTCAATAATATATATAAGCATTTCACCTCATCCCCTTCAAAAGCGATTATCTGATCTGCATCGTATTTTTTTATTCTATAATGTATTGAAGAAAAAACGTTATTAAGATCATCCATTCCAACCCCCTTAAAAAGAGGACTCTGCATTACTATAGGGTAGTTATTTATCATGAATCTAAGTATTTAATTGCTTAAATTTAATGATAAATACTGGTTTTGTAACATTCGTTACAAGCTAGGGAAAGTTTAAGCCGCATATTTGCATTGAACAAAAACAAAAAGCATTAGCAATGGAAAGAGATATTATCAAAATAGACGAAGAGTTATGTAATGGATGTGGAGAATGCGTTCCGGGTTGCCACGAAGGTGCATTACAAATTATTGATGGTAAAGCACGTTTAATTTCTGATTTAATGTGTGATGGCTTAGGTGCCTGTCTTGGACATTGCCCAATGGGTGCTATGGAAATTGAGCGAAGAGAAGCAGATCCGTATAACGAAACAACGGTAATTAAATTGATGCTTGAGAAAGGCTTTAATACAGTTGTTGCTCACCTGCGCCATTTAAAAGATCATAACGAATACGATTTTATAAAAGAAGCGATGGCTTACTTAAGTAGTCATGAAGCTGAATTAGATTTTACAATGAGTGAATTAAAAAATGCAATACACGCCGAAGATAAACCTCAAGAAGGTGGATGCGGTGGCGGATGCCCAGGATCACAATCGCAAGAGATTAAACGTCCTGCTTTTACTATGCCAACGTCAGTTGCCCCACAACAAGGTGGTTCTGAATTACAACAGTGGCCTGTACAAATGCATTTAATTAACCCAGGAGCTAGTTTCTTTCAGGGAGCTGATATGGTTTTAGCAGCTGATTGTGCACCATTTGCCATGGGTAATTTTCATTCTACTTTCCTTAAAAATAAGGTATTGGGTATTGCTTGTCCTAAGTTAGATAACGGACAAGAGACCTATTTAAATAAATTAATTACTCTGATTAACGATTCTAAGATCAACTCGTTAACAGTAGTTATTATGGAAGTTCCGTGTTGCGGTGGTTTAATGGCTATTGCACAACAAGCTGTACAGCTAGCGAGCAGAAAAGTGCCTTTGAAGAGAGCAGTTGTGTCTATTCAGGGTGAAGTATTGAGTGAAGATTGGGTTTAAGTAGCAATATAAATGATAAGTTATAAACGCAATTACAGATTGCTTCTTATCATTTACAATTTAAAAAATAGTTTAGGGTTAGGTTAGGTTTTAATTAGTAGCTAAAGTGGCTCATGGAGAGCGCATAGTGTTGTTGGGAAGCCACTTGCTACTAATTATAAACTTAAATGACGCTTGGCTTAGGGATAGAAGCGGCATCCTTTGTGAGCCCATTTTGGCGAAGCAAAGATATAGCGCATAGCCCGACCCGCAGGGGAAGCCCAAAATAATTATAGAAGATTTTTTATTATCAGAACCATTATAAACAATTTAAATATCTAGTCATGAGTATGTTTTGTTATCAATGCCAGGAAGCAGCGAAAGGTGAAGGCTGTACAATTAAAGGAGTTTGCGGAAAAACGGATGAAGTTGCCGCATTGCAGGATGTTTTACTTTTTGTTTCGAAAGGTATTGCTAACGTAAATCAGTTGGCTGCTGAGAATGATATGGCCAGTAAAGCTGCCTACAAATTTATGGTAGATGCTTTATTTATAACTATTACAAATGCCAACTTTGATGCCAATAAAATTGTAGCAAAAATTAAAGATGGTATTGCTTTGCGCGATGCTCTTAAGGCTGAACTTGCTGATAAAGGTATTGAAGTAACAAACACAGATCATAGCATTAGCTATAAGGGAGATTCGATGGAGGATTTCTTAAAAGTGGCTCCGGCAATTGGTATTTTAAGTATTGAGAACGAAGATATCCGTTCGTTAAAGGAATTATTAACTTATGGTGTTAAAGGTATGGCTGCTTATGCTGAGCATGCTTTTAACTTGGGTTACGAGAATAACGATGTTGCTGAATTTATGCAAAAAGCATTGGTAGCAACTACAAATAAAGAAATTACTGCCGACGAGTTGGTTGGTTTGGTTTTAGAGTGTGGTAAAAATGGTGTTGATGTAATGGCTTTATTAGATAAAGCGAATACTGAAAGCTATGGTAACCCAGAGATTACTTCGGTAAATATTGGTGTGCGTAATAATCCGGCTATATTAATTTCGGGTCACGACTTGAAAGATATGGAGGAGCTGTTAAAGCAAACTGATGGAACTGGTGTTGATGTTTATACACACAGCGAAATGTTACCTGCTAACTACTATCCTGCGTTTAAAAAGTACGAGCATTTTGTGGGTAACTATGGTAATGCATGGTGGAAACAAAAAGAAGAATTTGAGACTTTTAATGGTCCTATTTTATTTACTACAAACTGTATTGTTCCTCCGGCAGATAGTTACAAAAACAGAGTTTATACTACAGGTGCGAGTGGTTTTGATGGCTGTACGCATATTGCCGACAGAACAGAGGGTAAGCAAAAAGACTTTAGTGCGATAATTGAGCATGCTAAAAAATGTGCTGCTCCTATTGAAATTGAAACTGGTGAAATAATTGGTGGTTTTGCACACAACCAAGTTTTACAATTGGCCGACAAAGTTGTGGACGCCGTTAAAGGTGGTGCTATTAAAAAGTTTGTGGTTATGGCAGGTTGCGATGGTCGTATGAACAACCGTAACTACTACACTGATTTTGCTAACGAATTACCTGATGATACAGTTATTTTAACTGCGGGTTGTGCTAAATACCGTTACAACAAATTGCCTTTGGGCGATATTGGTGGGATACCAAGAGTATTGGATGCCGGACAATGTAATGACTCATACTCACTTGCTGTGACTGCTCTTAAGTTACAAGAGGTATTTGGTTTAGATGATATTAATGATTTACCTATTGTTTATAACATTGCTTGGTACGAGCAAAAAGCGGTTATTGTATTATTAGCTTTATTAAGTTTAGGTGTTAAGAACATCAACTTAGGTCCTACATTACCTGCTTTCTTATCTCCTAATGTGGCTAATATTCTTATCGAGAATTTCGGTATTGGCGGTATTACTACTGTTGAGGAAGATATTAAGAGTATGATTTTATCTTAAGTATTTGCGTTGTCTTTTAGGAGACTAATATTATATTGAAGTTTTTGTTCGTCCCCTACCGCTTATTGCAGTAGGGGATTTTTATTTTGCTATAAAAAAATCCCCTAATTAAGCCTAAAATGTATTGATGTCAATACAATGATAATATCGAACTATTAAGAATAAAATAGTCTATTACAAGAACACTTGAGTTATTACTTCTTGAATTAAACTGCCAATACCTTTAATGAAGGTGTATTTAAATTTAAATTCTTCTTTCCTGAAGCAAACGTTTTGTCTTGAGTATCTACCTCTACAATTAAGCGGTATTTATATATCCCTTCTGGGAGCATAGGTGCCACAGTTGCTGCCCAATAATAGTATACAGGAGTATAGGGCGATCGCATTTCGTCTGGTGGACCTATGAGTTTTAGCTCGTTACACACTTTAAAATCAGCTACGTCTGTTCCATCAGCATTAGTAAAAACAATATTTGTTATTCGTGCTGATGGAGGCCACGTTCCGTCTGGCTTTTTTTTGCTATCCATGGCGTAAATAATCCAGTTTAGCGTTTGGCCAGTTTTACACAATGTTTGCAAGCCATTGGTACCTTGATTTTCACTTTCTATATTATTGTCGCACATATAAACAGCATCACTTAAACTATTGTATACATCTGCCTTAGGTACATCTACAAAAGTGACTATATTTAGCTGTACCGAGTTAAATTTAACTGAGTTATTTTTATCTTTTTCCATTATAGGTATTTTATAATTGTATCTATTTGGCTATTTATTACCAATTAAAGCAGGTCTACTATTTTTATTAGGTTTTACAACATGTTCTTTATTGCCCAATTTAAAATGTATGGAATAGGGTGCCTCAATAAAATCTTTTTTAATAGTAGCAGACCAATAAGTTACATCAGATCCTTCGTAAGTTAATTGCTTTGGTTCACAGACTGCTTTATCTATTTCAATATTAGCAATGGCAGAATACGATTCAGGCTCCATTGGCATAATGGTCCATAATAAAGTGTCTCCCTTATTTACTTTAGTTTTTAGAGTTTCGGTAGCCAGTTCACTGGATCCTCCATTTTTATTATTATCGAGTAAATAAATATTATTTTCTAATGAATCGGTTGTTAAAGCACCAACCACATCTACAACAGATACTATTGTTATTGTTTTCATGTCTTTAAATATTAGGTTTATATAATCGGTAGAAAAGTAACACCTGCTTTTGTAAATCCATTTACCATGGGTGCATTTACAATTTCTATTTGTGCATCGTGAGTAAAATACTTTGGTGTCCAAATTATTTCACCTTTTGATACCGATGGTTTAAATAACGTAATGTGCATTGTGTATTTATATGTACCTACAAATTTTGAGGCAGTTGATGCACTCCAATACCACCCATCTTTTATTGGAACAGGAGTACCATACTGTGCTGGGTATATTATTCCTTTATCAACAGCTTCGCCAGTTATGTTTGTAATTTGAGGGGTTAGATGTGTAATCATATTAGCAGGGTCGCTATAATTATTTGGCAATATATCCCCGTTAAGGCCCATTAGTTTTGTACTAGCGGTACTAATCTCACCCAATTCATTTTTTATTTTAAGGTTTCTACCTATTTTTGATGTCAATTCAGAAAAATCTTTTGTCGCATTTTCTTTTGTGGACTGAGCGATATTTTGCAGACGTTCAAGATTAGTTACGTCATGCGCTTTAGCTCTATCTTTTTTATATGTTTTTGGTAGAATTGGCGATATAGAAGCTATGGGATAAGGCAGCCAATTAAATAAATATTCGCCAGCCTGAGAACCGTCAGACCAATAGGCACCATTCACTTTAGACGTTAAATCTTTTGTTCCTTCACCGATAGAACCTTCAGTTCTTAAATTATCTATTAGATAAATATGATCTTCAAGCAAGTTATTTTCTAACGCAGCTTGAGTATCAATCATTACTATTACTGTTATTTCTTGCATTATTTCAGAATTAAGTTGATTTATATTAGTTCAAGACAAAGAGAATCTATCGATAGTATACTATACTGGCCTTCACCCATCTGTAACTCAAGCTTGTATTTATATTGTTTATTAGGCAATAGATAATTAGGTACATACCCCGACCACTCGTTTAAATCTAAATTTGTATAGTGGTTATTGGGGATATCCTCATTATTATCTTTCTCTGTTTGAGAAAATGATATACTTTTTATAGAAACAGGTGTTTGCAAATCGATTGCATAAATACTCCATTTAATAAGTTGCCCAGCAGAACAAACGGTTACTAAATGATCCGTTCCTTTATTTCGGCTATTTAATAAACCATCATCCATAACAAATATGTTTCCCCTTAGGGTTTTATCTGATAGAGCTGCAATTACATCAATAGCTATATTTATATTTGTTGTATTCATAATTCAGAGTTTTATATTTAAAAAATATCTCGTATAAGAGGCACTTTGCCAACTGATGTGGTAAACTTTAATTCGGAATCTTCAGAAACAAATAAGATTTCGAAATCGTATTTAGTTTTTTCAATACTTGCCGGATTAGCCTCTGTTTTATTAAATATGGGTAGAGAATTAATTAAGGAGTTAATGAACGTATCTTTTAGTGTGTTATCTCCTAATGCCTTGGCTAAAGCCTTATTATACTTATCAGAATCTTCGCTAATAACCAATAGTGATAGTTTACAGTCTTTTCTGTAGTTCAGAAACTGCACTTCTTTAGCAATATCTTTTAAATCTAGATTAAAATTCTCTTTCATATTTTTGGCAATCTCCTCAAAGGCCAATTTTGCTGAATACTGCGTGTCGTTTAAATGGATAACATCACCACTTCTGCCCGCAAATTCAAATTGTGTAGTTACCAAGTTTTTACTTTTCAAAATAGGTTTTCGAATCATCCTATCACCAAGCTTAAAACGCAGCAATGGTGCTTCGTTAGCATGCAAACGTGTAATAACTAGCTCTCCCTCTTCTCCTTCTTTCACCCACTTACCATCCTCATCTACTATTTCAATAAAATGTAAGCCTGGGACCGATGACAGTGTAGGTGAATTAGCATCGAGTTGAAGACCTATGGTTTCGGCTTGCGTTGCCGCAAAATAGCTTAATATAGAAACGTTGGGATACATTTCTTTTAATTCTTGTTGTTGGCAATTGGTTAAAACACCACTACCATACATGGCTACTTTTAGGCTTTTACGTGATTCCTCACACATATTATCACCTAACTTACTTAACATTGCAATGCCTTGTGAAATTGCCATAATGGCTTTTGAGCCTTTATACGACATCATATGCTGATAAACTGTTGAACTAAGAGGACCTGCAGCTATGTAGTTAACATTTGGTATTTTCTGTAATACACCACCAACCATTGTACCACTGCTCCACATCTGATAATCTGCTAAGGTGGTGGCAACCCACTTTGGTTCATCGTTATCGAGGTAATTATTGAGCATGTGTTTTCCTATAAAATCTCCTGCAATTTTATAAGTATCATCAAGTTCTTGCAATGAATACACTGTTTCTACAGGAGTTCCTGAACTTGTTCCTCCACTTGCTACAATCTCAAATCCTCCATACTCTAAAGGAACCACTAAACCAGGTCTATCCCCCATGAACAAAGTCTTCTGAGTTTCTTTATCTGATAAAGGCATATTTTGCCATTCATTAAAAGATTTAGGTGTTTCTTTTACCCCAGCCTCCTTTAGCTTTTGCAACCACACAGCATTTAGTTTTATTATATTTGTTACTTGCTGTAGTCGGCGTAATACCAGCGCATCCTGAATTTCTATAGGAATTTTATTGTATGGTAAATTACAATGTGTTTCACATGCCATCATCTTACTTCTGAATGTTGGAAGATTCACTACATCAGTTATCGATTTGGGTTCGAATTCATTATCAGGTATTAGTTTAGTAACCAAACCTTCAATAGCGCTGGCTGTCCATTTTTTTTGTGTCATTTCTGCAGTTGTATATTATAGATTAATTGTAGTGTTTTTTACTTTCAAGTAATTTTTGACCTATTAGCCTAATCGCATCAAGTAGTTTTTCGAAGTCGCTTATTTTTAGGTTATGATTCATAAAAACAACTCTTAAAACTGTTTTATTCTCTAACATCACTTTTGATATAAAGAACCTACCATCTTGCTTAATCACATCTCTTATGGCTAACTGAAAATCGTAAGTATCTATGTCAATTATATTTTTAGGCTTGTAGCTAAAGCAAAATATATTTGTTTCGGGTTGATGGTGGGCAACAAAATCATTTGAGATATTTATAGTATTGTATGCTAACTGAGTAAGTTTAAATAGGTATTCTAGTTTTCTAGAAAAAACAGATTTACCGTACACTGCCCATGGCACCCATAAATTCATAATCATAGGTCGCTTGGTACATTCAAAATTTTTGTCAGCGCTATCATAGGCGGTATAAATGTCTTCGTCTTTTTCAAACACATAACTGGCTTGTTGCTGAAAGGCTTGCTTGGCTTTTAACTTATTCTTATAGAAAAGTAAGGTACAAGTGCCCGGTACAAATAAGGTTTTGTGTGCATCAATAACAATTGAATCAGCCTGGTCAATTCCTTTAAGTTTATCTTTAAGCTTATCAGATAAAATTATAGCTCCTCCATGTGCGCCATCAATATGAAACCATATGTCTCTTTTTTTTGCAATCGCACCTAACTCATCTAGGTTATCTATTGCACCAACAGAGGTACTTCCGGCTGAGGCTACCAAACAAAAAACATTTAAGCCCTTAGCTTTAGCTTGGTTTAGAGTAATTATAGCCTTAGTTATATCAATTTGATATTTATCATTTGTCTCAAGTTTTATAATCTGATTTTCACCTATTCCTAAAATTCCAGCTGCACGCGTTATGCTATAATGTGCAGTTTCGCTAACGGCAATTGCTGGCTTTAGTAGTTCTGATTTCTTATTATATCCTTCTTTCCACACATCAGGATAGGCATTATTTCGCGCAGCTAAAATAGCCGTCATATTAGCTAATGATCCGCCTGACGTGGTTATCATTTCTGGAGAATTATTATTCCATCCAAAGAGTTTAAAAAACTTATTGGCTATTATTTTTTCAACAACATTGGGAAGCTGAGCTGCCTCATAAAAAGATGAAGGTTGATTAATTATAGAACTTACAAAATCAGTTATTCCGGATAATGGTATAGGACTCGAGAATTGGCGACCCATATATCCTTTCGATTGCACTGGAATGCCAGTTTCTAAATAAAGCTTAAGAATAGATAATAGTCTATTTTCATCTAAAGACGCCGGATAATTTGATTCAGCAACCATCATTTCTTTGGCCCTTTCAGTGAGAACAGATGGGTCAGTAAGCTTTAAACCGCGCGTGTCAGTTTGTAATAAATGTTTCTCTAAAAGATCACTTATTAGATTTGTAGTTTCTTTAAAAATATACGGATTAAAAGGATCTTGTTTGTTAGGCTGAAGATTGTCTGTATTTTTTTCTTGTATTAATGTGTAATCGTCATAAATTTGACCTGTAGGAGTTAAATTTTTTGTTAGCATTTCATATGGTATAAGGTTCTTAATTAGAATATACCACAAGGTAGATTTATACTAGGTTCTTAAAAATAGTTATGCGTGAAAGGAATGATTTATTGTACAAATGGACAGATAGCTTGAGTAAGTAAAAATATTATGGCATGCTAATTTTGTCAAAAAATCGATCAAATATCAATCTCATTATAATGCATTAGCATCTCGTAGAATTATAAGCAAGACTTATAAAAATAGGATAGCCCATTAAACCACCACTTAATAGGGTATAATGAGCATGACTGCCTACATTAAATATTGGCAATAAAACCTGATAACAAAATACTTAAGGTGGAGATTGTACTCTTATAAATTACCTACAGCTTAAAATATTCCTACCGGTGTATTTGAAAATAGCGATGTATTTATAGATTGGACAAAAGAGTCTTTAGCTAATCAACAGAAACTTACGGAGCAAAAAACAAGAAGCGGTAGACACAAAATCATAAATTGTAGTACGCCGCTTACTAATTAAACATTATATCATGCCTTAACTAGTCTGTTAGATTATCTATACCCAATTTAAAATCATTTTTCCTTTTTGTATACACTCTTGTGTCTCCGTTTATAGTAATTGTAATAGCTTGTTCTGTAAGTTTCCCTGCGTACTCAACTACCTCTATATCATCAGATCCATCCCAAGCTTGATTGTGTGCACTTATTTGCTTGGCATCAACAAAACCGATTGGTATTGACTGATCATAGCACTTGTTATAGCCCGTTTCTATTGTGAAGAATATAGAATCTGTTGTTGTTTCTAATTGTTTGATACTTGAAACAAAATACCCAGGTAGATACCCTTCCCTGGCCTCATCAAATTCATCAGAAGTACCGTAATACCAACCCTCTATTTCTTTTCCTAAGGTTTTAAAGGCGATGTAATGATTTTCAATTAAATCATCGGAATTGTAAGGATAAACATATTCATAAATACCATTTAACTCGGTGGTATTTTTTTGTTTTGATATTACTTCATCGGTATTACTAGTTACAGAATTAAGGGCATCTATAGCTTTATTATTTCCTTTATTTGCTGTACACGAAATGGTAATTACTAGTATAGATAGGAGGTTTATGTACTTCATAGTATTGGTAAGTTAGATTGTATTTAACCAGATAACAGTTGATAGTTATTGTAAAATTAGGTGCAAATATACTATAAGCACACCAAAACTGGGTCGGAAATATGAATTACATCTCCTTTTATTCAAATGATTCAACCAATCTATAGGAGCTTTTTATTATTACTATTGAGTTAGAATGGTACTACTACCAAGATTAATTGCCATATAGTTTGGACTATTGGGGCTTAAATTAATTCAATTTTTTATATAACTCTATATGCTGATATAGGGTATCGTAATACTCAAATTCAACTATCTGTTTAAAATTGTTACCATTGAGCTCTACCCGAAGCAAATACATGTTATTATCACTACGCATAGGTATTGATGTTGAAGTCAATATTTCAGTTAAGGTATCATTTTCAAAGGTATAAGTTCCGTAGCCATGCCATTCTGTAGAATCGGGTCCTGAGCTCACATTCCAAATTACATGTCCATCGAGATATATTTTATGTTGAACCTTATCACTAATGTTTAGAATAGTATCTGCTTCTTTAATCCGATAAAAGTTAGTTAACTCCCATACGCCCTCAATAGATTTAGCGGTGGGTTTATTCTCACAGCATATTAATAAATATGCTACCATTATA
This sequence comes from Saccharicrinis aurantiacus, assembly GCF_001660705.2. Lineage (GTDB taxonomy): Bacteria > Bacteroidota > Bacteroidia > Bacteroidales > Marinilabiliaceae > Saccharicrinis > Saccharicrinis aurantiacus. The sequence continues at coordinate 9,082 of NZ_LYBV02000027.1, read as the reverse complement.
ATTATAAACCCTTGGTTAATAAAATGCCATTTACGTGACTTGTTCACTTTCATAGTTTTAATATTATTGCTGGTTAATATTTAGAAGTTGTTTCAAGTTAGTTAAAACATTGCACAATAAGCTTATTATAAATAAAAACGAGAACAACTATAGTAGTTATTCTCGTTCGCATTTTTTCTGAAAGTTGTTTCTTTAAACCACCTATACCTGTCATATAAGTATAAGCCGTTTGATTCTAAAATATTACTCTTAGCCAAAATGTCATTAACATTGACTGCTGTTTTGTTGTAAAGTTATTATTCTTTCTCCCAAAGATTTTCACATTCTGCTAAGCAACCATCCTCTACATTAAATTGATCTAGCGAACCCATTTTATTCTGAATACACAAAAATGTTAAGGGACTATCTGAGTTATTACGGTATGTTCTTTTTCCTTCAGGAGATACTCTTATTACCGAGCCTTCAGAGATATCAAACAAAGAATCGTCTATTTGAAATTGTCCCGATCCTTTTATAACAACATAAATTTCTTCATTGTTTTTATGTTGATGAAAAAAAGGCATTTCTGTGTGGGGCGGAAATACGGTAAATGAAATTTCGGCACTGCTTGATTTTAATATTTCTCCAATAAAAACTTTTCCTTTTACTTCTTGCTTTCGCTTTGGGTGCATATAAGAATAGTCCTTTAATTCATCAAGACTACCAAGGTTAATTGCTGAATGATTAATTCCTTCTGAGTTAATTTTAAGTTCCTTCATTTCTGTTAATTTTAGATTAAATTATGGGTGATAACAGTGCCTTTGTTATATAAAAGGCACTGTTTCTTTTCGATTATGGTATCTAGTAGTATTTATCAATACCACCAAAACCTTTAATTATTTTGTTCTCTTTTGTTTTGCTAATAAAATTACTTAAACGCTTTTCAAACTCACCTTCTCTTTTTCGGGCACTTTGAATATACGCAACTCTAATTCGTTTATAAGGCTCTGTGAAGTTTTGATAATTATCCCAAACAACTTTATCCTTTTTCAACTTTTCTATTATATCATCGGGAAAAGTGAATTTTTGCTGAACTATTATTAGAACTTCGCCCTTAATTGAATGATGAACTAAATCATTATTGAAAAGCCATTTTAATCGTTCAATATTGGGTTGTGAAAAAGTAGAATTCTTTCTTCGCTTACAAAACCTTTGTATAGATGTATTTTCGTTTAAGGACTTAAGCGTACTATCAATCCAACCAAAACAAAGCGCTTCTTCAACGGCATCATTATACAGTATTCGTTTCTTATTCGATTTCTTTAAAGGATACTCTAACCAAATCTCATCTTTTGTTTCAAAGTTTAGCTCAAGCCATTGCCTCCACTCTTTTCTGTTGTTGAAATATATAGTTGTTGGTTCGTTCATTTACTTCTTAAAATTTAATTTTAGGCCAAACCTTATATCAATAGCATGAATTATAAACCCAACTAGCTGACCATTAATACGCATGCCATAAGATATTTATTCTTCAAATGGTACTTTATTTAATCTTATTATTTTCATAATTGACAGTAGCAATCAGCACCCATACAATATTCGGATACAATTATTCAACATTCAAATATCCTATCAAATCTAATGATTATTAACATAAAATAAAATACTTCTATTTTATAAAACCATTCATTATAAGCACTATCCTAAATGAAAATGTTGCGCTTTTTATTTCGAAGCAAATTCAATTTAGATACGAAGTAAACTTATCATAAAAAAGACAAAACGTAACCTCATTGCTAAGTGATTAGTATACAGGCTATAATGAAATAACGGGATATGTATATAACATCCTCCCTAAGGCATCTAAACTATAATTAAACTTTATGAAAAAAACATTCTACTTTTGTCTGATACTTTGTACTGGCATCAACCTAAGCGCACAATCGTTTAAAAAAGTACGATTCAAAACTACTTATGAGCAATTTCCTTATGTTCATATGATAGATAGTACTGCCTCATGGTATTCGAACAGCCACATGGATATACGTTTATATGGTAAAAGTCACGAAAGCAATTATGATTATTACTTAAAAGTAAGCCCAAATAAAACCTATAAACACAACACTAAATGGGTAAACCACGTAGCCACAGCTGAAAACATCAATAAAATTGCGGTTTCATCAGTTGTTGAATTTGAGGTTAGAGATAAAAAGCAAGACACTTTAGTGTATTACCGTGTGTTTAATCATTTCTTTTACTTAGAGCCTGAAAAGTATTCTCCGCAATACCTAAGCTCTATGTCGGGCGATGTAAACAAAGAAATTAGTGAACACTTCAGTCACCTCTTCCATTCAACCAACAGGGTGCTACGCTTAGTAGTATTTGAGGTAAAAAAAGGCGATAATATTGACGATGTAAAAGCTGCCTACCAAACACTTGAAAAAGGTATTAAAGCGCATCAGATTAAAGACTACGTAACAGCCAATTCGTTTTTTAGTAAAGCAATTGAGATGAATGATAAGATATTGGAAGAAGCCAATTACGAAGATAAAAAGAGTAGAATTAATAAAAAGGTGGCTCAACCAGTTCTAATTAACAACTTTTATGCAGCTATGCTAATGGGTAACTACAAAAAGGTAGGTGCTTTATGCGATGAGTTCTTAACACACTTTCAGGGTTTTAGTGCTATGCCTGCACAAAGAGCACAACAAAGAATTAAGATTCTTGAAGAGAATGAAATGGTAAAAAATACAACCAAAGAACTATCCGTAAGCGATTTTGAATTTCCTAATGGTTTCTCTCCAAGCCCAAGTTTTAAGTTGGTAGAGCATCCAAATACATATGCCGAAATAAATGCCCTTTTATATGGATCGTGGAAACAAGTAAAGGTTAATGGGAAATCAGATGAAAGCCGTATAGTACATATAAAACCAGATGGTAAACTTTTAAGTCAAAAAGGATGGTGGGACCATCAATCTTATGATGCTGAAATGTTTTGGAAAAATTATTCTATGGTTAATGGTAATAAAATTTTGTTACTGGCCTATGATAAGGAGACCCTCGATAACGAAAAGGAGAATTTTAATATGATTGATAAAATACAAATAAGATCTATCACGAAAGATAAACTTGTTTTAGCACCTTTTTTATTTACCGAAGGTAATAAAATCAATCCTGAACAGATCATTGAATACGAGCGCATTCACATTAGAGACAATTATTAGTCATAAAGAATGGACAAACAAAAATGCCTTACTAATTTTAGCGAGGCATTTTTGTTTTAGTAATTAAAGCATACGTACTACAGTGGTTTAAAATAGGATTGCAACAATTCACATTCTGCTATAACAATAAACAACCTCATTAAAATCATTACTCACTCCCATTTCTGCATTTTCTTTTGATATGCCCTAGGTGTGTAACCCGATACTGATTTAAAGGTACGTGTAAAATGTGCCGGATCATTAAAGCCCGATATTTCCATAGCCTCGCTTATGGTTGATTTATGATTTGCTAAGTAATTACAAGCCCTATTTACTCTATACTCATTCAAAAACTTAGTAAATGATTGGCCGCTTACCTTTTTAAAGAAACGGCAAAAGCTAGTTTCAGTAAGTTGCGTTAATTTGGCCAATTCTGTAATTGAAATATTGCGGTGGTATTGCTCATTAATAAAGTTATATACTGCCGACATACGCAAGTAATCATTACTCTTGGTTTCGCCAACAGTAGTACTAGTGTTTAACAGCTTATAGTTTTTCTCCGAGGCTAATCGACCTAATATTGAGAATAGTTGTAACAACCTATTGAGTGTATCCTCCTTTTCTAATCCTTCAATTAAATCAGGAATATCCTTATCCAACAACTGAGTAAATACCATACCATGCACCGAACGCTTCATCATTTTAATAATAGAAGCAAACTCAGGCAATTGGCTTAATGTATAATCAATAGTTTCAGGCTTTATTTGCACCACAACCTCATGATTATTGGTATGTAAGTTATTCCCCATATTAGAATGCGGCACATTAGAACCCACCAACAAAAGTAAACCATCGGTATATTTATATATAGATGCGCCTACTTGTATTTCAGCTTCGCCATTGCGCACATAAACCAATTCGTATTCCGGATGAATATGCCATAACGGCTCACAACAAGGATCACCAGCTTGCAACTTAAAACTACTATCAATATTAGGACTAATTTGCTCGTAAATAGGCTTCATTTTTGTAGAATGATGTGTTGAGTACTCTATGAAAAATACATTCAATGGAGACTAAATCATTAGATTAATGCAAATATAGACCAAGTATTTGATATTATAAGACAATAATAACTATTTACACAATTCTAAATTTGCAAGGTTTTAGGATCACATAGAATACTGAAAATTACATTTATAAGAATATTGCATACCGTGAAGAATTTTAAATTACTACTGCCCTCAGCACAGTTATTACTGTCTATATCCCTAATTTTTGGCACATGGATTATATACATTCCCTATATAACCAGCAAATTAAATATGTCAGAAGGACAATTAGGTGCGGTATTGGCCTTAGGAGCCGTTGGGTCTCTAATAGGTGTAAACTTAGGTAAACCCTTAATACGTAAATATGGCGAGGGTGAAATATCATTTTACAGCATCCTATTTGTAGCGCTATCCAGTATCTTATTTTTTATTGCTCCCAACCTTTATCTTTTAGGAGCAGCTTTTATAATATATGGCGCCGTATCTGGATCATTACAAGTAGCATCCAATTCGTTAATTGGAGTTGTTGAACGCCAGAATAACGTTTCAATAATGTCAACATGCCACGGCTTTTGGAGCGTAGGAGGCTTAATTTCTGCTGGTGGCGGAACTATACTTATGGCAAATATAGGTCAACCCCTTGTTCATATTAGTATGATGGCCGCTTTGGTAATAGGAATACAAATGTGGTTTAGAAAAGATTTTTCGCACTTGCGTGATAAAAAGAAAGACGCAAATAATCCCACTAAAAAGAAGAGACACATCGCCATCGAAAAACCTATTTTATTACTTTCTTTAATAGGAGTAGCATCTATGGTGAGTGAAGGTGCTATTGCAGATTGGAGCGGACTTTTTTTGAGGGATGTAACTCATTCAAACGAAAACATAGTTGGACTTGGCTATGCAGCATTTTCATTATCAATGACATTAGTTCGCTTAATAGGTGATAATCTATCGGTAAAGTACGGTTCATTCAAAGTTCTAATAATGGCTTTCTCAATTAGCATAGTAGGTTTTTTATTAGTGCTAAGTGCCAATACCGTTCTTAGTATTCTAGGCTTTGCTTTTACCGGTATAGGATTTTCAGTTGTGGTACCAGAGGTATATCGTATTGTTTCAAATTACGATGAGAATCGCAGAAGCGAAAACATCGCTTTTATTGCCGGAGCTGGTTATGTCGGATACTTAGTAGGTCCTGTTTTGTTAGGAGTAATTGCAGAAATGGTTGGCTTATATTATAGTTTCTTTGTAGTTCTTGGCCTTTCAAGCTTTGGCTTGATAAGCACACTAATAAATGAAAGAGCCAATAATAAACAAACTAAAAGCTCAATATCTGACATTAATACAAAACCTATTTAACCTCTATTTCATAAGATAATTGCTACTTTTGCCATTGAATAAAACAATACAGAATGCAGCAATATAGCACAGTAAAGTCAAATATCTATTACCTTAAAATGGAGCAGCGCCCTGTATGGGAAAATGCTTTATCAAAAGAGGATACCAACATTCAACAATTAAAAAAGCCCATTTCTACCAGTAATTATTTAAAACTATACAATAGTGTGGGCGGTAGTTTAAATTGGTTAGATAGAGTTTTAATGGATGATGCAGAACTTGCTGCTAAAATTAATAGTGAAGATACCTTTATTCATGGCTTTTACATAAAGGAGACTCTAGCTGGTTATTGCGAATTAGTTAGAAGCAACAAAGCCGTTGAAATATTATATTTTGGATTGAGCCCTGCTTTTGTAGGCAAAGGCTATGGCAATTACTTTCTGCAAAAGGCCATTGATTTGGCTTGGGATTTAACGCCCAATTATGTAGAATTAAACACTTGCGACCTCGATCATCCAAATGCATTACCAACCTATAAAAAAATGGGTTTTAAGCATTACAAAACCATAATTGAAGAAAAGAAAACCATTACTAAATAGCATCCTGAATTTTAGGCTTTAAATGATAAAAAAGTCATCAAAAACATTAAAGTGACACGTTTATAAGATACGATAAACGAGATGCAATTAACTTAATGCTTACAACTTATTACGCATGTCAAAAACACGAAAAATATCTACCAACGAGGAAGCCGAACAAACCATGGTTGCCATGCAAACTGCTTTAAAAGCTAAGATGAAAGCCCTCAAACATTTTGCTCAAGATAAACTCGAAGCATTTGAAGAAAGTGAAGAGTTAGAAATGGGCGTTCGTATTTATAAAGAGTCTAATAATTATGGAACAAAACTTCCTAACGGACAAACTGTGAAGGTAAGCTACCAAGGCTATTTACCAAATGGCCGAAAAATCGACTCAGGAAATATGGTATTTAGTATTGGGCAAAAAGATATGATAGCAGGTTTTAGTATCGGAGCCCAAGCCCTACAACAGGGCGAAGAAGCTACTATTTTTATTCCCTCTGCTGCTGCCTATGGTAAAAATGGTTCTGGTAAAGATATCAAACCCTATACTACGCTAATATTTGATATGACTTTGAAAGATATATTGTAACTAATAACACAATTATAGTTAACTAGATAAGCATCAAAATCTTATAAATAAACAAAATACAATATGTCAATAAAGCAATATATATACACCTTTAGTTACGATAACACTGAAGCTGAATTATGCAAGCTCGAATCAAAATACATCTTTAAAAAAGAAGAGGAAAACCGACAACTTTTCTCTGATATTAAAGCAGAGCCATCAGAAAGTGCCTATATAAAAAAGCGTTTTGATATAATAACATCATCAGATGATTATTCAACGCTCGTTACTCTTGTCAAAAAACAGAACATACATGTTGATGACTTTAAAGTAGAATATATTGTTCTGGATGGAGATACAACAGAATATTCTGATAGATTAAAAAAGCTAAAGGATATTGGATTCAGTATCGAAGGTGATCCTGATTACTATAAACCGAAGATAACCTATGGTTTATGCACGTACAAAGGGATTTGGTATTTTGGCATTATTAACAAAGATGATTTTGCGTGGCATAAACACAACAAAAAACCACGCTCATTCAGTAACTCAATAAATGTAAGCATAGCAAAAGCATTGGTAAGTATTGCTGCCGAAAACAATAAAAATACAAGCTTAATTGACGCATGCTGTGGTGTTGGCACAATTATGCTTGAAGCCTGCTTCTCGGGATACCATATTGAAGGCTGCGATATTAATTGGAAAGCCACCAGAGATGCTCGCATAAACCTGGCGCACTTCAATTATACAACCGAAGTATTCCGGTCAGACATAAAAGATCTTGAAAAAAGATACGATGCTGCTATTCTCGATTTACCTTACAATTTATACAGCAAGGCTACTGATGAAGAGGTTTTACATATAATTAAATCATCAGCTGAAATATCAGATCGACTCGTTATTGTATCCACTTCTGACATCACTGACTTTATAGCCGAAACCAAATTTAAGATAATCGATCAATGTAACGTTGGTAAACCCGGAAAAGGAAGTTTTGCTAGAAAAGTATGGGTATGTGAAAAATAATCACCATTTGCGTGGTAAGCTTTTAAAACATAAAAAAGGTGTTCCATCTAGTATGAAACACCTTTTTAACCCAATTACTAAATAAATATTATAAACTTGATACGGTTTCTAATGCTCTTTTCATTGTTTCACCTAAATCAGCAGGTGAGTCAACCACATGGATACCACACTCACGCATTACTTCCATTTTAGCTGCAGCAGTATCTTCTGCTCCGCCAACAATAGCACCAGCATGTCCCATTCTACGCCCTTTTGGAGCCGTTTGACCAGCGATAAAGCCAACAACAGGTTTGGTACCATTTTCTTTAATCCAGCGTGCTGCATCAGCTTCCATCGTGCCACCAATCTCACCAATCATGACAATAGCATCTGTCTCATCATCATTCATGAACAATTCAACGGCCTCCCTTGTATTGGTTCCAATTACCGGATCACCACCTATACCAATAGCTGTAGAAATTCCTAAACCAACTTTAACAACCTGATCGGCTGCCTCATATGTTAACGTACCAGATTTTGATACAATTCCTATTCTCCCTTTCTTAAATATAAAACCAGGCATAATACCCACCTTACATTCATCTGCTGTAATTACCCCAGGACAGTTAGGTCCAATCAAAGTAATATCCTTATCCTTAATGTAATCTTTAGCTTTTACCATATCGTTGGTAGGTATACCTTCGGTAATTGCAATAGCTACTTTTATACCAGCATCAGCAGCCTCCATAATAGCATCCGCTGCAAATGCAGGTGGAACAAAAATGACTGAAACATCAGCCCCCTGAGCACCTACAGCTTCCTTTACTGTATTATAAACAGGTCTATCTAGGTGGGTTGATCCGCCTTTTCCAGGCGTTACACCACCAACAACATTAGTTCCATATTCTATCATCTGAGAAGCATGAAAAGAACCTTCACTGCCTGTAAATCCCTGTACTATTACTTTTGATTTATTTGATACCAATACACTCATACATATAGATTTTATAAGATTATTTTGCTGTTTTAAGATATAAAAAAACAATCAAATATATAAAGGCAGAAACTACCAAATTGTTTAATCACTAATTACAATTTTCAATATTGGCATAACGTAATCACCTAAAATGTAACCATTCCTAACTAATAAAATTCTATTTTGGGTGTGCCCCTGCGGGTCGGGCTTTGCGTTATATCTTTGCTTCGCCATAATGGGCTCACAAAGGATGTCACTTCAATCCCTCACACAAGAACTATTCAAGCAGTGATATAATAAAGATTTAAAAGTCAATTTTAAGGCACAAAAAAAAGCCTCACAGAGTATCTGCAAGGCTTTACCATTATTGATGTATTATC